>CAWDLY010000001.1:0-347991 GCA_963803315.1 uncultured Verrucomicrobiae bacterium
ATGGCTGCGCCTTGACGCGTCCGATGGACTTCGAGCACGCGTTGTATCGGCGAATTTTGCAAAAACGCGGACGGACCAGTCAAAACAAAACCACGTTGACGCGGAACACTTCTGCTCAGGTTGAACTCCTCAACCCTCAACCTCCGCCGAATGACGCGCTAGCTCTCATCCAACTCCAGTCTCAAGAAATCGCAGGAGGCCGAATCCAATTTCAGATTCAGCGTTTTGGATTTCAGGTTCTTCTCGCGAACCGCATCGGTTTGAATTGCCTCGCCGGTTCCTAACGATCCAACCACATGCGTTTCTTCCTGGCAAACATTCCCGTCGTTTCCTACCTTCTCGTCTTATCGCGGGGACCGACGAGCATCGTCGTTCCAATTAGGGAATGTTCATTGTAGAGGAACCGTAACCGGTTTGATCTCATCCTCGACCCCCGCCAAGCTGCGGAAGACAATTGGAGTCCTCCTCGCCATCGCCAGTATACCTCATCGCTGGCAACCAGAAGCCCTGAACCTAACGAATTGACGTTCTCCTCCGTCTTGTCGTCGGACCACAAAAAATGGAGTAATCTTTTGCATCAGTCAGAGTGCCTGCAGCCAGACACTGCGCAAGCAGAAGGGAAAATCGCGTCTTATTCATTATCTGCTGTCGGCCCCACCTCACATCCGGCGCGTGAGACAAAATGCGGGAGAGCGCTCGACTCCCCTTTTGCATTGCCAGCCAATTCCTTTACGAGCAACATGCAAAGTTTCCGACCGCAATGCCCCTTATGATTGCAATTCCTACCACGGGGAAGATTCCAATCCTGTCGCAGGGCCTCTGTACGATCGTTTCCAAGCTGAGCTTGGAACGGGAGACTCAAGCCAAGGTCTGATCTATGACGCTTGATTCCGACGGGCTTCACGAAATCGCCAATACTGCGGATTCAAGCGAGAGCAGACATAGTGTTCGTTCATGGCCTGGGCGGCGGGTCGCACGGTACCTGGAGACATGAAAAGGAAGGAACGCCTGGGCATTTTTTCTGGCCGGAAGAAATGGGCAAGGATTTGCCGCGTTGTGGAATCTGGGCCGTCGGCTATCCCGCCGGATTTACGGCTCTCGGGAAGCCGGGAATGATCATTGAGAAACGGGCCGGGAACCTTTCCCAGAAGCTAGCTAACGCAGGTCTCGGCGTGCGCCCGCTGTTTTTCATCACGCACAGCATGGCTGGGCTGATTGTTAAATCTCTGATCGTAGGCAGTCAGATACTCCCCGACGCCGACCGCAAAAATCTTGTCCGCGTGATTCGAGGCATTGTCTTTTGCGCCACTCCACATCGCGGGTCCGCCTTTGCCGACGCCGCTGGCGTGTTAGGCAAATTTTTTGGTGGCAGTCAGGGTCATGTGGACGAGATGCGGGCCAACGCCGAACCGCTCGACATCCTCCATGATCAGTTCATCGAATGGCATCGAAGCCATCCGATTCCCGTTGAGAGCTACGCGGAGAATATCGGACTGTTCCGCGTACGGTGGTGGTCGCGTCCACTGCCCCTTGGCCTTGTAGTTCCCCGCGCTTCGGCTAATCCCGGCATTGCTGGGCATACCGTTCGCGATGTGGATGATGACCATCTGACCCTGGTAAAGCCTAAGGACCGCCGCCACGACGTATATGCGGGCGTGCTTCGTTTTATGCGTGACGCGCTCAGGGTAGTTTCTTCAAAGCCCGTCGATGTGGAGCCAGCGGATCGACTGAATCTTGTCCCAGCGACTCAGTCAGCGGTCAAGACGATTACAGCCGTTGGCAAGCCAAGGGTCTATCTCAGCTACACATTGCGCACGCCTGGTCTAAGGCAAAGAGTCTTTGAATTGGCAGACAAGCTTCGCGAGAACGGGATCGATAGCAGGATGGACCTCTATTACGCCAAGAGCCTCCACGGTTTCACTCCACCTGACCCTCTTCCCGATCGAGACTCTTGGGAGGCCTGGCAAGAATATGAGATTCGGGACGCTGATTGTGTGCTGGCGGTGTGCAGCAGGGAATACATCCAATCTCCGGAAAACTCAGGTGCGTGGCGTGATGTGGACTTCATGAAGAAAAACCTGGAATCAGGAGGCGCCGCGCTTCGCAAGTTCATTCCTGTCGGGTTTGGACCCTATGAGGTCGAGTCACAATTCATTCCTTCGTTTATCCGTGGTGC
The DNA here is from genome assembly GCA_963803315.1 of uncultured Verrucomicrobiae bacterium. Lineage (GTDB taxonomy): Bacteria > Verrucomicrobiota > Verrucomicrobiia > Chthoniobacterales > UBA10450 > JBBQFI01. The sequence continues at coordinate 2,177 of CAWDLY010000001.1, forward strand.
GACCTATTACGATCTCACTCCAGGCATAAGCGCTGGATTTGGGTTCGAGGATCTGGTCCGGAGGTTTCGAACCGAGTTTCCCCCGGAAAGCAGAGCAGTCCAGGAGTTGCCGAGCGGCGTGAAATCGCAAGCCTCACAAGAACGTCGCCCACGCCTTCAACCCAACTCGAGTGCTTAAGCCATAAGCGAAATAACCGTCTTTATCAGCTACAGCCATGATTCGGACGAGCACCGCGAAAAGGTCCTCGCTCTTTCCGAACGGCTGCGCAAGGACGGCATCGAGACCCTCCTCGACCAGTACGTGAACGGCTGGCCGCAGCAGGGCTGGCCGCGCTGGATGCTCGATCAACTCGATGCCGCGGACTCCGTCCTCGTCGTTTGCACGGAAACTTACTACCGCCGATTCCGCGGGCATGAAGTTCCCGGCAAGGGCAAGGGTGTGGATTGGGAGGGTGCCCTCATCACGCAGGAGCTTTACGACCGAGGCAGCAAGACCCTGAAGTTCGTGCCGGTCTTCCTGTCTGCCGTCGTCGAGGATTGGATCCCAGAACCGCTGCGCGCGGGCAACTACTACGCGCTGACCTCCCAGAGTGACTACGAGCGCCTTTACGATTCCTTGCTGGGGCAGGCAGGCGTGGAGCCGCAGCCGGTCCTCGACCTCAAGACCAAACTTCGTCGACAAGGAACCCCGCTCATCTTCGATGAACCTGCTCTCGCCGAGATTGCGAAGCGGACTCCTGTGGGCCAGCTTCAAAGTGCGCCATCCGCCGATTTGTCAAAGGCTGGAAGGGAACATTTGCATCTCCCAGCGCCTCTTCTTGTCACCGTCAGAGCGCGGAAGGCGGCTAGGACAATGGAATTAATCTATTCCATGGTCGCAGATGGGGCAACCGTTCGCGAGGCTGGGATTGAAGTTAACCTAAAGATTTTCTACGATCTTCTGAAAAAGATAGAGGAGGGGCGAGTAAAGGCGGAAAGCCTTTGGGATTTCGGCGATAAGGTCGCACGAATGGTCTTGCCCGATTTCGTAATGCGATGGCTGCGGGATCACGCCTACGGACATTTGGTCATTATTCATGATCGACAAAGTTCAATTGTCCCTTGGGAAACCATCCGCGTAGACGGCGAGTTCCTAGCCTTCCATCATGGCATAAGCCGTCGTCACCTCAGCAGTGGCTCACTTCCAGAACGTTTGAGCGAACCGTGGCGGTCGGGGGACACGTTGCATGGGTTGGTTATTGTTAATCCGACGCAGGATCTTGCAGGTGCTGAAGCTGAAGGCCGGGCGGTATGTCAGTTTCTCGAAGCCGCGCCTAGACTACGGGTTCGTGTGCTCTTTCATGATGAAGCAACGAAAGGCAATATCATCAAAGCGCTGCAGTTGGGAACTAATGAAATTGTTCACTTTGCCGGTCACGGCTGCTGTGATCCGGCGGACCTATCGCGCAGCGGATTTGTGTGTGCTGGAGATCAGGTGCTGACCGCTGAGGATTTACAGTCGCTGGAACATCCTCCCCAAGTCCTGTTCCTGAGTGCCACCAAAGGGCCTCGCCTAGCGGGAATACCCTGGCGTGGAAAGACGATCCGTTTGAGTCTGGCAGAAGCGCTCCTCGCAGCGGGAGTCGCGAACTTTGTGGCTCCCCGTTGGGCAGAAAGTCACGAGCCTGCAAAGCTTTTTGCCGAACATTTCTATCGCGGACTGTTGAAAGGAATGAACGTGGGCGAGGCAATGGTTATGTCGCGCAAGGCGATCTGGGAACACATTCAATCAATTGATGCAGTAAACTATTTTCACTACGGCAACGCCAATTTCGCATTTCAATAGTTTCTCAGACGCGCAAGTGGCCTTCGACGTTCTTGAAACAGAGGAACATAGGAATTCGTCTCCTCCTCCGTCTGACGCCGACCGAACCGCGCCACAATCTGGAAACTCGACGGCTTAAAGCCGTCGAGTTTTATTCTGAGTGAAGGAAAAGGTGAGTCCCTTCGAAGCACAACTGGCAGCAGCTCAGAGCCGCCTGATTTATTCGCAGAAAAGGAGAAGCGGCACCGCATTATGAAAAGCTGATCGCGTAACCACCTTCGCCAAGGCTTCGGCGAGTCAGGAAAGGCTAGCGCCTCACGCGACTAGGGAAGGTTCTGGGATGCCGACAATTAAATCGCGGAGCAAACAGGCGGCGCGCAAAGCGATCGCTGAACTGAGAAGTTGAACTCGGATGAGGACCCGTTTCGATCGAGTCGAGTCTCGCTACGCGGCGACTAATTGGATGAGGTCAAATACAGCAGACTCGCTTTCTTTTCGTTTTGATCCTAAAAATGAATCATGAGCAGCGTGGTCACCCACAATCCCGAGGTACTCGGCGGCGAGCCAGTGTTTGCGGGCACGCGCGTGCCGGCGAAGAGTCTCTTCGATCACTTGGAAGCAGGCGACTCGATCGAGCAATTTCTTGAGGGCTTTCCGAGCGTGAAGCGCGAACAAGTCATCGCGTTGCTGGAGGAATCCAGAGCGCATGTTCTCGCCGCGCGCTGATGCGTATCCTGCTGGACGAAAAGTTCGCGAACGCGAGGGCGCATTCGCCAGCACGCGCTCCGAGCCGGAGTGGCCTTTGCGTGCGCTCCCCAGAACGGAATCGCAAAAGGCGGCGCGCAAAGCGATCGCCGGACTGAGAAGTCAGTCGAAACAACAAAGACCGTAACAGATCTTCAAAACTCGACGGCTTAAAGCCGTCAAGTTGAACTTGCTCTGTGTTTTTCCCGGCCGCGGACTTCTTTCCTGAGTTCCTGGTTTCTGATTAAACCATTCTTCAGCGCGCTCGGCGATCGCGCCCTACCAGGTGCGCGGTTTACTGATTTGGTCGGAATTGCGGATCGCTCGTTAGGCCGCTAGACGGGTGTCGCCGCCGACGGCGCGGAGAAGATCGGTGAGCGTGAATGGTTTTTGCAGGATCGCGTCAGCATCGGCGGCGCTTTCCTGCACTTCGCCGGCGGAGAGACCGCTGATGGCGATGATGCGCACGTGGAGACGCAAAAGCACAGCGCTTGCAAACTCGACGGCTTAAAGCCGTCGAGTGCGTTCTAGGTGAAAGAAGACCTGAGTCGCATCGAAGCACAGCTAGCAGCAACTAACGGTCCGCTGCAAACCGGCCGCCCGATTATTCGCAGAAACGGAGAAGCGGCCGGGCGATTGTTCGCCCCGGAGTCAATGTTCGTCCATCCGTGGGTCGATCGCGCGCGTGAAATCTTCCACGAGAAGACAGGTCTCGGGTTGTTCGGCCACGATTGGAGGCAAGCGGGCATCCCTGCCTGCGAATGCAGGACCCGCTCTCTTTTTCTCTACTTTTACGGAGCCGCCGATGAGATCTGGCGGTAGGGATACCAAAACAGATCTCCGCGAAAACTCGACGGCTTAAAGCCGTCGAGTTTATTCGCCAAATAAGAAAAATGCGATTTTGCCGGGCAACCTCAGGGGGCATTAGGCATGTCTCATGCCTCTCGTTATGTGCGCTTCTCTCTCTTCGCAACAGGTTGGCATCGGATGCGTCGAGCCCTTTTCGGCGGACGTTGACGGAGAGGCCGATGCAAGGCGGTATGTCTTGTGGCCGGAAGTTCTGCGCTAATTTCGACGATACGGCGTAAAGGCGCGAAGAGCGGATGACCACTATTAGCTCGATAAAAACGGTGATATCCGTTCGACCAGCTGGTAACGAGACCGACTGCGCTGAGCTTACGTAGTTCATCTTGAACAGTGTGAAGAGCGAGACCGGTCTCGATCATCAATTCACGCACGTAACGCTGCTTCATCGGCGCCGCGAGGAGCGCGCGAAATAGTTTGGCCCGGACAATTGGAAACAAGACATCAATGATTTCGCGTTCAGCCTTCACCGTATTGTCAATCGTAACTTGACGGCTTTAAGCCGTCAAGTTTAGGGGGGCTGGCAAAAGCGTCTGGTTTTGATCGTCGCCGCCGACGGCGCGGAGAAGATCGGTGAGCGTGAATGGTTTTTGCAGGATTGCGTCAGCTGCGGCGCGATTTCCTGCACTTCGCCGGCGGAGAGACCGCTGATGGCGATGATGCGCACGTTTGGAAATCGCATCCGCAGTTCGCGCATCGTTTCCGGTCCGCTGGAACGCGGCATGAGCAGATCGACGACGGCGATTTCCGGTTTGGCGTCGCTCGCAAGGGCGAGCGCTTCCACGCCATCGCTGGCGAGTGTGACTTTGTAACCGGCGCCTTCCAGAGTTTCGCGCATGATTTCGGCGATGGCGACTTCGTCATCGGCGATGAGGACGGAGCGGCCGGCACCATCGCGCAGCGGTTGCGTTTCACTTTGATCGGATGCTTTGACGCCAGCGGCTGCGGCGGGCAGATAGATCGAAAAGGTGGTGCCTTGACCGGGCGCGGTGCGCAGTGCGATGCCGCCGCGTTGGTTTTCCACGATCATCGCGACGGTGGAAAGCCCAAGGCCGGTGCCTTTGCCGGGAGCTTTAGTGGAAAAGAAGGGGTCGAAGATTTTCGCCGCGACTTCCGGCGGCATGCCGCTGCCGGTATCGCTCACTTCGAGGACGATGTAATTTCCCGGCGCAAGGTTTCCGCGCGCGGTCTGGGTGGGCGCAGTCAGTTTCTCGTTGCGAGCGCGCAGCGTGATGGTCCCGCCTTCGGCGACAGCGTCGCGTGCATTCACACAAAGATTGAGAAGGACTTGATGCAATTGCGTGGCGTCGGCTTCCACCACGCCGATGTCGGCCGGGGCATCTTCGATAATGGCGATCGATTTCGGGAAAGTTGCTCTCGCCATCGTGGCGATCTCGTGAATGAGATGGCGCGGTTCGACGAGCGCGTTTGCTCCCGCGATGCCGCGCGCGAAGGAAAGAATCTGTTTCACGAGCGCCGCGCCGCGTTTGGCGGAAGACTCAAGCAAGTCGAGAAAATTTCGCGCGTCTTCATCGGCAATATGAGGACGCAGGACGTCGCAACCGATCATGACAGGCGCGAGCACGTTGTTGAGATCGTGCGCGATGCCGCTTGCGAGCAGACCGATTCCTTCGAGGCGTTGCGCGTGGAGCAATTGCGACTGCAATTCTTTTTTCTCTGTCACATCGCGCTGAACCGCGACCCAATAACAGATTTCGCCCGTTCGATCGCGGAGCGGCTCGATATACCAATCGATGTGAAAGGGCGTGCCGTCCTTGCGGTAGTTGATGTCTTCGCCTTCGAATGCTTCGCCTTTTTGTAACTGCGCGCGCAAACGATCGAGCGTCTTGCGCGTCGTCTTCGGTCCCTGCAAGATGCGCGGGTTTTCGCCGATCAGATCTTCCGGTTCCCAACCGGTCATGCGCGTGAAGGCCGGATTGACGTAAACAATCAGCGGCCCCGGCGCTTCCAGATCCTTTGTCGTGATGACAACCGATTCGCGCAATTGCGACAAAGCCTGTTGCACGAGACGCAGCTGCACTTCCGCGGGCGTTCCGACAAAGCCTTGAAACAACTCATGGCTTCGATCCTGTTCTTGTGGAGAAGCAGGGACCTGCGGTGAAGCGGGCTGAAGTGGCTGCTGCTGTTGTGGCAAGGTCGAATCGTTCCCAGAACTACCTGTTCCCATGTTTGTTAGGGCAGCAAATGGCATTCCGTCCGCGCAACCGGCAAAAGAACGGGCGCGTGAAGGCGCGGCTTTGATCCTGGAAACGAATTGGGACAATTCGTTAGGCGCATGAGAAATGCGGAGTGCGGAATTCGGATTGCGGAATGTTCTGAAAAGCTGAAAGCGGAAAATTCTTTTCTTTGGGTTCGCCGTTTACTGATTCATTACTCCTCGGCGCGCACGCCTACGTGTGCGTCGAGCGCGCGCGCCAAAAAATTTTCCACGAGCGCGATGAATTGTTTCCGCGAAATCAATCAGTCTGCGATTTCGTACAAGGTATTCATCAACGCGTGCGATAGTATCGTGTGCCGGATACGCGCTCGATAGATTTCCCCGCAGACACAAAGCCACCTTCCTCTCAACCTTTGCCCGAGAAATTCGATGCCGAGCCATCGCGCGATTGGGAAGACGAAGGAGGCGCTCAGAGGCAACCAGGGGAGCGCTCTAAAGCCGGATCGCTCAAGCGAGCACTGGCATAAAAGAAGGCTTTGATCGGGGCTCTTCGCTTGGAGCTTTTTTCTAAATCGTTTTGGAAGGCGCTATCTAACTAGATTTCATATGAGCAAACAGACTGCATCCCAATCCGCCGATCAGGAAGTGATGCGACATCTTTCGCGCTCGCAGATTTTCAAAGATTACGAACGGGCTTTCAGTGAGGCGATGGGCTTGCCGCTGAATATACGAGGGCGCGATTCGTGGTCGCCGGCGCATCATGGGAAGGAAGATCACGACTCGTTCGCTTCAATCCTGGCTCGTTTCAACAAAGCTCGCGCGGCATGTTTAAGGGCCCAAACCGACGCGTCTCGAGAACCGGATTCGACAACGCGCACCGTGACCTGGTTTGCGGGACTCTCCGAAAGTGCAGTGCCGGTCTACATAGGTGACCACATTCTTGGTTTTCTCGAGACGGGCGAAGTGATGCTGAAGAACCCGACTAAGAAACACTTCGCCAGTATTACCCGGCAGCTGCGTGCGTGGGGTTACAAGGCGGATTGGAAGCAACTTGAGCGGGCTTATTTTCGGACGTGCGTTTTACCCCCGGATCGTTATCGCGCGATGTTGCGGCTCCTCAGTATTTTTGCGCAACACCTTTCCATGTTGTCCAATCAACTCGTCGTCCGGCGCGAAAAAGACGAGTCCGCGAACATGACGCGAGCGCGGCAATTCATCGAGAAGCATCAGGCAGAGCCGCTGTCGCTCGGGCGGGTAGCCCGCGCGGCTAACATCAGCAGGTATTACTTTTGCAAGATGTTCAAGAAAGCGACCGGGATAAATTTCATCGACTACCTCGCAAGAGTCCGAGTGGAAAAATCGAAGACGCTTTTGCTCAACCCCAACTCGCGAATTAGCGAAGCTGCCTTCGCCAGCGGATTTCAATCCATGACGAATTTCAATCGCGCGTTCAGGCGAATAGTCGGTCGATCTCCCACGCAATTTCGCGAATCACTTCCCAAGCTGCGACGCGCGGTTTAACGGCCATTAGCGCAGCTGACACGCTCGGTAACCGCGCTCCTTAGCTTCTGAGGGATTCGTTAACTACTAACGGAATAGCAGTCGAGATTACAGAAAGGTGTCGGCCACGAAAAGACCCTGTGGAACTACAATTTCATGCGCCACGTCATCGCGCGCATCAAGTGCGTCCGCCGCGTTTCGAGCCTTCAAACGATGTGCGTTGCCGTAATAGACAAGTGGCGCGCGCGCCGGCGAAGCGACGCTCGGTATGAGCGACGAATGCCAGAGGTTTACACCTTCTGTGACCATGCTTGGAGCTTTTGAGGCATTCATTGATTACTGGTCAGAGATCAGATGTTCCCAGCGTTCTCTCCGCCCTTGCTCTTCTGCCATTGCGACGATCTTTATTGTTCCTACGAGCAATTTTTCGCGGGTTACGACAAGAACTTCGGCGACCTTTGCCTTGAGCATGATTTGCTCCGCCTCCGCAACGGTCTGGTCTTCGAAGCAATAGGCACTGTCTTTATCAATGTGCGCTTCCAGCGGTTCGGTCGTGGGATCATGTCCCCCACCGCCCACCTCCCGGTTCATTTTATTCTTCGACACGGTACCCAGCAATTCGCCGCGTTCATTGATTACAGGTGACGAATCAATGGCCTGAGCCTGGAGTTCGTCCAAAGCGGCCTTGACAGAGACCTTATTAAGAATGCTCTTCGCAGACTGGGTGATGTCCTTGACTGTCCGGGCTTCAAAACTCGCGATCCTGGAGTGGGTAGGTGTTATTTGTTCCATAGGTAAAGCGGGACGACGTCGGTTTAAACGAGGAGTCGACCAAGATGCCTTACACAGGGTCTAGCGCACGGAACCTTCCGCGCGCTAAGCCTTAGTGTTAGCGCATTACTTCACTTTAACTTCGAAAGCTTTTGATCTTGCTTTCGTCGTTGTCGGGAGGTGAACCTGCAGCACTCCGTCGCGAAACTCCGCCGTCACTTTCGTGCTATCGGCATCTTCAGGCAGGGTGAAGCTGCGTCGGAAGTTACCAAACGAACGCTCGACGCGATGGAATTTTCGCTTCTCATCTTCCTTCACGGCTTTGCGTTCTCCGGAAACGCATAGGACGTCGTCTTCGACTGTTACCCTTACGTCATCCTTCTTCATTTCAGGCAAGTCTGCTTTGAGCAGGTACCCTTGATCATCCTGGCTGATATCAACCTCGGGTGACCAATCTGCGACTGTCAGGCTGTGTGGCTCCCCACCGCCCATTCTGTTCGGAAATCCGCCCAGGAAACGATTGAAGCGATTCTGCGTCGCTTCTTCCATCTCTCTCAACTGATTCCATGTAATTAATGTATTCATATTTTATCTTTCTGGGTTTAACTTAAAGCCATCTCGGCTCATCACGCTCACCGCTTCTTGTCAGACTCGACCCCGATCTTGTGTAGGTTGAAAGAACAGCACGCTCCGAAGCAAATTCCATTGCAAATCGGCATCGACCAGTGCAAGCATGGGTACATGTTCTGCTGGATCTTTCTTCGTTCGCCTCAACTTCGCGATTCGTGAAAATCTTTTTCCAAACTATCGCTCTATTTGCGCTTTATTGTTTTGAGCCAGTCTCTTCGAGCGCGGTTGTTATTGATGATTTCGAATCCCCAGCCTCACTAACAAATTGGTCCTTCAACAACGGCCCAGAATTTCCCGGGGCGGTCGGCTCACTTAGCCTCGGCACGGGTCATGTTGGTTCGGGTGCGCATCTTGTTTTCGACATTTCTGGCGGCGGAAATTATGTAAGCGCAGATCGTGACCTTGCAGCACCGCTGCAATCGGTGGGCATCGCGTTGTGGGTAAGGCACCCAGGCGGGGTGAATATTCAAATTCGCGTGACCGATAGCACAGGGCAGACGCTTCAGTATTCGCCGACGCGTCCCTTCGAGGCTAGCGACGCAAGCTGCTGGTATCGCCTGATTGTCAGCCTGGGTCCAACGGCTGAGTATTGGGGCGGCGCAAACGACGGAATCGTTCACAATCCCATCACAAAAGTCAGCGTTCTCGCTCAGCCGGGCAAGACTCAAGTAGGAGCCATTGATTTTGATGATGTCGAAGCACTAACGTCTCTTTGTCGACTGATCGATCCGTCGGAAAATTCGAGCGCAGCGAACAACTCAGACCTGGTCGGCAACCTTGGGGTCCAGTTAGGACCAAAGGACATCAATGCGACGGGGATGGATCTCGCCCAGTCACTCGGGTTTAAATGGGCACGGATCGAGATGTTTTGGACAGATATCGAGACTGAGCCAGGGGTCTATGATTTTACCAAGTATGATGACCTCTTATCGGACTTAACGAGTCGGGGAATGAAGGCTCACTTCGTTCTCTGCTACGGCAATGCATTTTACACGGGACTTGACTGGTTTTCTCCTCCGCGCACCTCGTCCGCCATTGATGCTTTTGCGGAATTTGCCAGGAACACCGTGATTCATTTTCAAGGAAACGACGTGCAAACTGAGATCTGGAATGAACCAAACATCGCAAGGTTCTGGGATCCGCCCAACCCGGAGGAATATGCCGCGCTGACCGAGGCCGTAATTCCGCAAATACACGCTGGTGATCCGGAAGCGAAAGTGTCGACAGGTGGTCTCGCGGGCATGGATTTCGCCTTCTTAAACGCCCTCTTCCATGACCAGGCGGCAAACGGAGTCGACGCGATTGGCGTTCATCCCTATCGGCTGGAGATACCGGAAAAGCTGAGTGACGAAATGGTTCTCATGCGCACAATCCTGGAAGCCAATTTTGCGACGACACCGGCGGTCTGGAGTACCGAGTCTGGCTATTCGTCTGCCTGGTATGGCGATGGCACGCTTGAAACGAATCGAATTAAACAAGCGAAATTATGCGCACGGCAGCTCCTTACTGGCGTCGCCGTTGGTCTTGCATTCGACAATCTCTTCCAGCTTCGCGACCACGGTTCCGACCCCTGGGATGCGGAGATGAATTTCGGAATAGTCGATTTCAATCGAGCGGAAAAACCGCTCACCTCTTCAATTCGAACGCTTCTACAGCAGTGCAGAGGACGTACATTCAGCGGCACAGTACGATCACCCCATAGCGCAATTCACGTGTTGAAATTTCAGGGAGCTCGCGACCTGATGCTCGTTATTTGGTCAGAAACGATTGGTGCTACGACTGAGAAGATTCTTCTGCCTGGAGTGCCGATAAGCGCCCTGGATTATCTCGGCAAGGAGGTGGCAGTAACGGAGGAAAGCGATAGCACGTACTCAGTGCAGATCGGCGATTCGCCAGTGTATCTTATTTTCTCGCAACCAAGACCTCCAATTGGCCTTCGAGTGGCCAAGGATTAGTCGCGTCGATTTGCCTGCCTATGTCCCAAAAAAGTGCCTGCCCTTCTGCCATCTAACTAAGATGCAACTGACACTAATCCCCCAGAAGAAACCACTGAACAGCCAGGCGAGAAAATAAGCAATAGTGGGAAGGGAGCCTTTTTGTGGTCCCAGGTGTTCGTTCAAAGAGCGAAGCAAATAGACTGGAAAACACAATAGTCTAACAATCACATCGAGGAACGCGTTCGGAATCATCCGAGGGTCTGGTCCGGGATTCAGCATCAAAATTAAGACATAGGACACTATTAGTTCAGCTAACCCCATAATCGTTGCGTATCGCCAAATTGGCGTCGCGCCATCACGGTGATTTTGTCTAGTACCTAGCATCAAGAAGGATTAACTACGATTGCGCACCGGCCAAGTCAAACGCTGTCGGGCTCGACTGTGAGATCGGCCAGAAAAGATCCCCGCGAAATGCCAGCAAGATCCCGGTGTCCGAGCCGGGTGGTATGGTGCCTGCTTGAACGATTCCTAAATCAAGTGGGCGAAGAACGTGCAGTTTTTGAATGGAGTCGACCCTTAAGAATGCCGCCCGAAGGCAAGCTTTCCCCGTACGTTTTCTGATTTTTTTTGGAACAATGAGTATCTTTGGGAATTCATTCGCTCAGGAGGCCTACGTCGTACCAAATCCCACTGCGGGACAGCCCCAGAGCGTGCCCGCTGCCGACTCTTCTCTGACACTCGCCCCTTTCCGATTCTGAGACGGTCGCCGACGGCCAACCGGGATACGTGCCGGTCGAATCGGCCGCGACGACGCGACCGAGTTGGAATTTCGCGGCGGAGCTACGAACAACGGTGACGTATGACGACAATTTGTTCATCAGCCATGATAACCCAGAGTCTGACTTCCAATTTGCCATAACTCCGATGGTGGCTTTCGGTTGGGGCGACGTTGGGACAGCAGTCCATGAAGGTGCACCTTTCCCGTCGCGCTTCGACGATCCAATTGATTACGGCGAAGAGCGAAATCTCCTGCTCGTTAGTTACGCGCTGACAGCAGCCCTCTTCGCGGATCACACGGACGAAAACAGCGTTAACCACGATGCGTTCGTTCGGCTGAGCTGGCATTTCCACAAACTAGATGTCAATTTCAACTCACGCTTCCAAACTTTGTCGAATGCCGACCTTGAGATTGGCACCCGAGTTGATCGCACTTTTCTGGATAACGCTTTGCAAATGACTTATAACTTTAGCGAGAAGGTATTGATGGAAGCGAAGTTCCTAAACTACCTTCGCGATTATGATGTGGGTGTTAGTGCTATCGATTGGGAAACGGAAGAGTTTTTCGATTATGCGATCAGGCCAAAGACACGGATCGGCCTGGGCGTGGGGGTCGGTTATCTGCATTACGACAGCGACAACAATGAGAATTTCCAGCGAGCTCTAGCGCGGGTTCTCTATAAGCGCGACGGACAAGTTGTCGATCGAGGTCAAAGCCGGCGCCGAATTTCGGCAATACGGTAGCGGGCGGGACCAAACAACTCCCATCTTCCATTTCGCTGCGAACTATTCACCGTCCGAAAGCACCAGCGTTTCACTCGGGGCATTTCGCCGGCTCGATAGCTCCGCTCAAATCACGCGTTCGGACGTCGAGGTCACTGGCTTTGCCCTTAGCATAAGGCAGCGCTTATATCAGTTCATTCAAGTGATGCTGACAGCGGGATACACGAATAATAATTATCAGTTGCGCGCAGGTGTGGTGGCGCCGGAACGATCCGATGATGTGTTCTTCATTAATCCATCGATCGGGTTTGATATTACAAGACACGCAATCTTCCAGCTAGGGTATCGTTATCAGCGGGATGATTCTTCGCTCCCGATGTTCAGCTTTAGAGACAACCAAATCAGCGCTCAGTTGAATATTACCTTATGATTGCAGAGACGATTCTATGAAAACATCATTTGCTCGGCCGATTCTTTATCCTCTATTAGTCCTTGTTAGCTTCAACAGCGTAGTATTCGCTCAGGACACGCCGCCGAGTTACTCCTCATCCCAGGAAATACCAAGAGCTACCCTTGCCGCGCAGGGTTCAATGCAACCGCCGGATTCGATGCCAGAGATGCCGCAAACGCGATCGGATTATTTGCTCTCGTCCGGCGATCTCGTGCACGTCAAGATTTTCCAGGAGGATGATCTTGAATCGTGGTTGCGGATTTCTAACGAAGGGGCGGTGACCTTTCCCCTGGTTGGTGTGGTCAAAATTGGCGGCATGACTGCTCGCGGTGCGAGCGAGGCAATTCGCGCTGCTCTTAAGCGTTATCTGGTCAATCCGCAGGTGAACCTCACCGTTACCGAGTACACCAAACGTCGCTTTACTGTTCTTGGGCAGGTTCAGAAGCCAGGCTCCTACGAAATGCCGGATCGCGATTCGCTTACTTTGCTGCAGGCGATCGGCATGGCTGGCGGTTATACCCATATTGCTAATCCATCGAAGATTATTCTCAAAAGGTCGGGTAAGGCGGGCGATCAAGTAATTAAAATTAATGCCGGTCGGATGGCAAAAGACAACTCGGTTGTGGCCATGCCGATTCTTCCGGGGGATGTAATCAGCGTCGGCGAGAGTATCTTCTAGAAGTATCCATATACTCGGCGAAAGCGTCTGTAGCCGCCCCGCTCTGTCGGGGCGTCGGCACCGCAAACACGGCGACAGAGCGCCGTGGCTACAACTGACGCCACAATTCATGAGATAACTTGGCCTGTGGAAAAAGTCTGTCAGTCCAAGCGAAGTCGAGGAATCTCTCAAAGAGGTCTCGCAGTCTTCTGGCGTCGCAGACTTCCGGTGAGTTGCGCATACCTATCCCACAACCAGAAAAGGAAGTTATATTTCCAACGTCCGAAGCGCGAATCGGGTCGAGTAAAATGCTTAAGATAAAATTTTCTGGTTCCTACGAAAATCTGGCGAGCCATCGCGCGGTATTCTTTGGTCGAACTGCGCCCTTTGAGATGAATGATCGAACAGCGGCCGTCATAAACGACGGCAAAGCCCTTGAACCTGACATCGAAAGCAGAGGTCCAAGTCTTCGCCATACATAAAAAATTGCTCGTCGAATAGTCCAATGCGTATCAACACTGAACGGGAGATCATCATGAACGCTCCGTTCACTACTCCGACAGGGTAAGTTCCATTCTCGGGCAGGTAGGTAAGATTATAGCCTGCACAAATACGAGAATGTGGAAACAGGCGAGCCAGTCCCGAGGCGCGTGTCAACCCGTCCCATACGCTCGGAATGGATCGGCGGCAGGCCAAATCCATTTCTCCAGTCTCCAAGCACAAGCTTGGGCGAAATAATTCCGACTTCCGGTTCGTTCTGCAGGCGACGGAGGCAATTTTCCAATGCCTCGCGGTTAGCGATCGTATCGGGATTTAAGAAGAGAATAAACGCACCGCGTGCGTGGGAGTATCCCAGGTTGTTCGCCCGGCCAAAGCCAAGGTTTGCGCCCGCTTCCACCGCGATCACGTGAGGATAGCGGGAACGGACGAAATCAAGCGTCCCATCTTTTGAGGCATTATCGACGACGATGATTTCCACTGGCGACCCACAAAGATCTCGGGGAAGAGAATCGAGGCAGGCAGAAATCTCATCGTGTGACTGATAGGTCACGATGATAATCGAAAGTAACGGCTTCTGCGAAGCGGCCGCATCGATCCCGGGAAAGCTATCGTTAGGCGACACGGGCATAGGGAGCTTTTGATGCAAGAGCATGTTCGTAGGCTTGCATGGTCTTCTGCGCCACCTCATCCCATGAACAATTCGATGGGTGCGCCGTGGGAACGATGTGTGGCTCTGCCAGGAGCGCATCGATCCCGCGCGCGATGGATTCAGTCGAAAATGGATCGCAGTAGGTCACAGTATTCTGATAGAACTCGCGCGTGTAAGGTGTGTCGCTCACACAGGCGCGCGCGCCGCAGGAAATTGCTTCCATCGCGGCGAGACCGCAGGTTTCGAAGAAGCTTGCAAGAATCGCGCCTTTCGCTTTCGCGTAGGCGGCAAAGATCTCCTCTTGTGGAACAGATCCTCGATATTCTATTTCTCCATCGCGCAGTTGGTCTTTAACCTTTTTCCAGTAGCGCGGGTGCGAATCATTTACACTCCCATAGAAAAGCAGCCGGTCCTTGCCTCGCGCGCGGGCCCGAAATGCCCGTGCTACCTCGAGCTGATTCTTTCGCGGTTCAATGCGTCCCACGCAGAGAATATCACGCCGCTCTTTGGCTGGCGAACCGGTGCGGTCTATCGCTTCGGAACCGGGTGGAATAATGAAAGTCGCCCGCGGTTTAACGCCGAGCTCGTCGCATAAAATTCTTAACTCCGCTCGCGAGTTGGGAAGAACTGACGTGCATCCACGGATAACTTCACGCTGTAACTCTTTGAAGCGAAAAGTTGCCGGCCAAAACGTCGGCAGTCGCGAGCGCCGCGCGTAGACAAATTCTTTGATAGCCAGATAGGTCCAAATCGGCAACCAGGGAATTCGATAAGACTTTTGGTAGAAACGCTTCATTTCGGCGACGGAATGCCAGATGGGAGTTAAGACGACAGGAATGCCTCTTTCTTTTGCCTCACGAAATTGCAAATACGTCTCATGAATCCGAGTCGTGTTAAAGAGATGCACAACATCGACCTTTGCTGGCATCGGTTCGAGGCCTGGTGCGAGGAGGCAGGATATGCCTCGTCGCTCAAGCGCTTCGCGGGTTTTCAGCAGATGAATATAGTCACCCCCGGGGTGATCCTTTACATCCGAGCGAATTCGAAGAAGCGCTATCATGCCTGATTGCGACAGTTAACGCCGGTTGACAAAGCAAGTGTTGAGTAGTTCAAGGGCGACTCCCCGCTCCAGTGTGTCGATGTTGTTTCATTCGATAGTGTTGTGCGTGGTCCGAAGCCATCACATACCCGCAGGCGATGAAGAGCCCGGCGCAACCCATGAATGTCAAAGATTCCCGAGCAATGCCTTCTCCCAGCACGAGCAGGAGAAAGAGAACAAGGGTATCAAACATGCGAGGTTCCGACCACTCATCCGCCGCTTGCAACACCCGGAAAAAATAGAAGACGCCGCCAAGGAAACCGGCGATACCAAGATGGTAAAGATTCCAGAGAAATTGATTATCGGCCCAGTGAAACATGCGCGCGACGCTGTGATCGAGGATCGAGGCGAAAGGCCCGCCAATGACAAGAATAATGGGTGTATGTTTGAAAGCCGCGAGAATCTGAACCCAGTAGATATCGCGCATGTAGGCGCTGTCGGAGTTACCATAGTGAGCGCCGCCGAGGATGTTCGCGCCGATCCAATCAGTGAACTTACCTACCCCGATCAGACTGAGTGTTACTCCAATCACCAGCCAGACAAACACGTAGCGCCGTCCGAAGCGGCGGATACTTTGGGGAGCGACGAGGATCCCAACCGTGTAGCTAGCCGCCGCGAAAGTGCCGAAGAGAGCGGAGCGGCCTCCGGAGATAAACATCATCACTGAAAAGATGATTGCCCAAAGTGCAGCGCCAATTCGAACAATAGCGCGACGCGCAATCGTTAGGATATGCCATGCCGGCAACCGCACTCATTGCCATCAGATTCGCAAAAGAAAAGACGTCTCGTTGCAAACCGCGCACCCGAAGTTCGCTGCTGAGGACTTGATCGTTTCCTACCAATACCCCGAAAGAGGTGCGTTCTCCCCAGACGGTGGGGAACAAATAATGCCCGGTCGCCCACTCGATCGCCCCCGCCAGTAACTCGACAACGAGTTCACCTAGCGTCACCGCGACCAGTAACTGAAACCATCTTCCCCAGTCACGATTCATCCGCAGAAAAAAGCCGAGAAAAAACCAATCGAGCCAGCACAAGCTCCACTTGCATGTGCGCAACGCTTCCATCGTGAAGCTTCGATCGAACACAGCCGGAATGAGCAGGACCGGCGAGATCAAAATCACCCAGCTATTTTCCGCAACCCAACGGAGCTGTCGGATCCGGCTCAGCCAGACAATCGAGGCAATGAGATGCAGACCGAGCAATAAGTCTCGCACATAAACGAGACTGCCCACGATCGCGTGAAGCATTCCACTGGGGAGATATAGCAGGGTAATGATCCATCCGGAGATGATTAGGACCTTAAGTGTTTGAGAATCCGGGCCAACGCCGGACAGGCTTCGGTAAACCGATCGATCCCTCCTTCGGTGACTGGTGCTGTTGCTGATTACGGCATGCATCAGGGTTAGGCGTGTTTAGAACTCTCAGCGCCGATGGTTGCACTCGTTAGCTGCTCAACTTCTGTCGGCGTCTGTGCCTCGGAACGTCGCTTGCCGAACGAGGTAATCGGCTTCGCCTTTCCGGATTTGATCGTTCTGTGCGTAAGCGAGAGCCACTAAGAAATCCGCAGGCGACGAAGAGAGGCATGCAACCGATAAACATCAGCGCCTCGCGCGCGATCGATTCGCCCATGACAAAGACGAGAAATAGAACGCAGCAATCGCGCGCCCATGCCCGGGAGGAGGGCAGTCGATAAGCCAGGACACTACGGAAATAAACGATGAGCCCAAGCAAACCGATGATACTGGTGTGATAAATCAGCCAAAGATAATTGTTGTCCGCCCAATGATACATCATGGCAACCTTGCTATCGAGGTAGGAGCCCAGCGGGCTACCTGTGAAAAGGACGATAGGCACGCGCCCGATGGCGCTGAGAATATTTCCCCAGTTTGCATCGCGACTATAGGCGGTGGTAGGATCACCGACGTATGAGCCGGCCATAATGGAAGTGCCCACCTTCTCTGTAATCTCTCCTACGCCAAGCAGACTAATGGCGAACGCCATACACAGCCAGGCGAGGACGATGTAGCTCGAGTAGTAACGCATCTGTCGGCGAGCGAACGCAAACGCTCCGGCGAACAAGCCGGCTGTAACTACGCCGATTAACGCCGAGCGTCCACCCGAGGCGAACACCAACAGCGCGAACAATCCACTAGTAACGAGTGCGATGGATCGGACAGCAACGTTCTTAAGGCTCGTAAAGAGACAGAGACCTACGACACAGCCCAAGCCCATCAAATTAGCAAACGAGAAAACATCCCTCTGCAAACCTTTTAAGCCGAAGGTGATGTTGGAGAAGGCTATCTTTTCCGAGCGGAACTCCAAGCGGCGAGAGCACGCCACGCATCGGAAACAGATAACGTCCGGTCTTCCATTCGTAACAACCGGCAGCGGCATCAACCGCCAGAAGTAGCACCGTAATTCCCGCCAGGATCCACATGGGCGAGGTAATGGTTCTCTGCATCGCGAGCAGGCGCCCGAGAAGAATCCAATCCAGCCACATCGCTGCCCATTTCAGGACGGTTAGCGCTTCAAGCGCATATTTGGCATTGAAGAGGGCCGGAAGCATGAAAACTGGCACGAGAAGAAGCGGCCAGATGTTGCCGAGAATTGAACGGAGGCGGCCAGCCTTAGCGAAGACGATTAGCGTCGCCACCAGATGCAAAACCAGAAGGCCATCGCGAACGTAAACAGCAACGCCTAATACTTGATGCAGCAGACCATTGGGAAAATAGAGCAACGCGATTGCCCAACCTGAATAGAACAGGCAGGTCGCCCAGCGTTGCGAAACCGAAGAGCCGCGATTGAGATGATGCGTATCAGCGACTTCCATAGATCCCTCCGACTAACTTCCGGTTATCCGCAAAACCAGCAGCACGCTCGAAAAGCCCGGATGTTTCCGGACCGAGAACCTCCGATGAAAAACGCGTCTGCACTTCCGCGGCGCCCTGCTGCCACTTCTCGATCAGCGCTCGGGTCGCGCAGCACCGACTCGAGTGCCGCTTCCCATGCCGGCGCATCGCCAGATGGGATCAATCGGCCATTAACTTCATCTTCTACCAATTCTGGAAGGCCGCCGATATTGCTGGCGAGCACGGGCAATCCACAGTGGATGGCCTGGCGAATTACAAGCGGGGCGTTCTCGAACCAGAGCGAAGGCACGAGGAGCAAAGCCGCGTTCCTCATGAACGCTCCCACTTCATCGGGCGCACGCTTGCCATGAAACTTCACCCAATCCCTGCCTTCGTATTTAGAACGAAGCGATGAAAGTTCCTGGCCGCCTCCTACAACATCAAAAACAAATCGCTGACTTCTTGCGACTCGCTCCAGGGCTTGTAGAACGAAATCCACACCTTTCCAAGGTTGAATCTGCCCGACGTAAAGCAGGTGAGGTGTTCTGCTATTCTGCCGTGGCGCTGGAGTCTCATCAAAATACAACGGCGGAGGAAGCGCCGTCGCCTGCGCGCCTTCGACCAAAAAAGGACGATAGCGCTCAAGCAATGCGCGTGATGGGCAGACATAAGTCAAACGTCGTATCGTTTTGAAATAAGATTGTTTGAGCGCTGCCGAAACACGACAGGGCAAATGATGGCTGGCACATTCGTGCCCGTTACGAAAACAATTCATATTGATGCAGATCATTCCGAAATCGTGCAACACCTGAAGGCACGGCACGCCGCTGCGACCGACTGCTCGCAAGAGGTTGTAACCGATGCCCTGCAGGTCGTGCGTGTTGATGAGGTCCGGCTGAAAACGTGCGATGACTTCGCCTGCGATCCCTTCCGTTCGCAGATGGACGTGATCGTTTAGATGCCAGACCATCTTCATCAGTGGATTATTTTGGTTCGCTTCATAAACCTGGTAGACGTTCCAAAAAAATCTCCGCTCGATCGTGAAGCCGAACGGACTCTCTTCCATCTTCTCTTCAGCCACGTCTGGCGCACTGGTAAGAACATGAACGCGATGACCATCTGCCGTGAGCCATCGCGCAAGCGAGTGCGCAGCCATTTCCGCGCCGCCCATGACGAACGGTGGAAAAAGATTGGAAATGATAAGAATTCTCACTGGTGTTTTAGACTGGCTTCAACTGGAGAAACGAGACCGAGATGGCTTTCCAAAAATCGCGCACCAAACGAGGACGAAGCAGAGATAAAATTAATCCGTAGATCACGGCGCCCGCCGCAATGGCAGAACACAGCCAAACCAGGGAGGATGGCGGCCCCATCATTTTTTCGACCAGGCGCACGCCGCCTGTCATGGCGATAGTCGCAACCAGCGGCGCGGCCAGGAGCAAAAACAATTTCACAAATGAAATCGGGATCAGCCGATGCACAAAATGAAGTTCCACCGGATAAAAGAGCGCAGCGCGAACCGCGAACGCCGCACTGACGGCAAGCATCCCGAATCGGATTGCGAAGCAGAACGCCACGACGTTGACCAATGCATGGCCGAGGGTCAGAAGTGAACACCACTGCGGGCGACCTCTGCTGATTAAGATCGCAAAATGCACCGCGGAAAGCGCTTCGAAAGGAAGAGCAATCATTAATACTTGAATGATCGGAGCGGCGGCGATCCATTTGGCGCCAAAGAAGAGCGACACCACCGACGGCGCGAACAGCGCCACTCCGATTGCGACCGGTAACACGCATGCGAGCTGCATCTCCACCACTTCGTAGAAACCGCGCGCGAGACGCGGGGGATCGTTTTGCAAGCGCGCAAAGGCACTGAGACTGACGCGCGAAAAGGAACGGACGACGAGTTCCGCCAGAAGCATACTTATGCGCGCCGCGACCGCGTAAATTCCTACCGCGACCGAGCCAAGATAGCGTCCGACAAAAAACTGATCCGCGCGCCGGTTCGCCAGACTGGCGACATCCACCCAGAGAAGATTGATCCCAAACAAAGTCAGCCGTCGCGCGTGTGCGATTGAGAAGCGAAAATGAGGCCGCCACTCGCTCGCACTCCAGAGCACGATCACATTCAATACCCAGATGGTGAGTTGCTGGCCGACAATGCTCCACGCACCGGCTCCGTGCAGCGCCATTGCTACCCCGACAACTCCCCCAGCCACGTAAGAAATCAACGTCCTCATCGCGAGGGAGAAAAACGCCATGCGACGAGTGAGCAGGTTATTCTGCACATCGGTGAGCGCAGCGAGCAGAAAGATCGGCGAAAGCCAGCGAAGCACCGGAGCAAGATCCGGCGTCGCCACGCACCCCGCGACAAAATTGGCGCTCACCAAAGTAAGCGCGAAGAAGAAGACGCCCGCAGCGAGGTTCATCCAAAAGACCGTGTCGAGATGAAGGTCGTCGAGATCGTCGAACTGAATGATGGCTTGCCCCAATCCTTGGAAGACAAAGAGCTGCACGACGAGCACGTAGATGTTGGCGAGGGCGATCAAGCCGAATTGTTCCAGGGACAAAAGTCGCGCCAGCAACAGAAAAACCACGAACGAAACCACCTGCCCGAATAGCGTGCCCACGGCGGACCAGCCCGCGCCTCGAATTGTTTTCGTGCGCAGATTTTTCACGTTTTGAGCGCTGTAGGACTGATCTAAAGCGATCATTTCTTTTCTCCGCTCTGGTTTGCAACTTGCCTGACAAGTTCTGCCATTCGATCGATCGCTAAGTCACGCTGATACACCTGGGTGCGCTCCAAACAGCGCGACTGTATCTCCGCGAATTCCGTCGACGCCGTGGAAAGCCGATCCAGTACAGACGCCAGCGTACTCAGCTTGCTCCATTCCACGACAAACCCCAGCTTGTTTTCGATGACTTCGCGACCGAGCGGCCCTTGCTCGTCGCAGATCGCCAGGATGGGAGTTCCAGTCGCAATCGCTGGAATCAGTTTGCTTGGAATGAACGAAGCGCCCGATCCCGCCTTTTCGGTGATAACAAAAACATCGCAATCACGCAGCGCTTTGACGAACCGCAGTTCATCCAGGAAGTCGCCGAAGACGAATCTCGCATCGCCTGAATTCCGAACCCAGGTGGACACCGCGTTTGCTTCGCCGCCGCTGCCATGGATTGTCAGGCGAAACGGGGTCGGTTGCTGAGAAAGTTGTTTGCAAAACTTCTGCAGTCCCTGCTTTTTCCCGATGTTTCCCGCGTAGAGCAATCGCAATGGCGTTGCTACCGGACAACCTGCTTTGCTCGGGATTTTTTGGACGCAGGCCTCCATTGATTCGTTCAACCAGTTTGGGCATAAGTGCAGAGGTTGGTTCCGGCGTCGGACCGGCGCGAGCCGGTCGACCATCACCGGAGAAATCGTGCTCCAGACATCCGCGCGGTTGAACAACCAGCCCTGAAGCCGTTGGGCCCACCAGTCAAAGGTATCGGACTGGCTGATACCGCTCGCGGCTGCGGCCTCGGCCGGGATGTCCTGGACATTAAGCCAGAGCGGCTCTTTTAGGATCCACTTTCTCGCGGCGCTGAACATGACCGCGCCGAGCAAAGGGCAGAATACCATGACGGCATCGTATTCGCCTCCTCGGCGAATGCTTCGCAGGAGACTTCCGGCAAAAGACAATTCGTAGAAGACTCGCGGAAGAAGTCGCGACGGCGACGACGGGACGTAGATACCGTGCCGAAATATTTCCACTCCCTCGACGACCTCTCGCTTTAACCGCCATGGACGGACGGTAACCTTTCGTCGCCATTCTGGATAATACGGATGCGTAGTAAAAACGGTGACCTTCCATCCTTTCGCGGCCAGGCCAAAACAGAGGTCGGCGAAGACCGATGCGCCTCCGCCGCGGTCCGGGTAAAAGAGATTCGTGACCACAAGCAGCCGAACCGAACTATCCGTTTTATCCATGATCGATGACCGCTCTGAGCGGACAAGCTTGATCAAGGCAAGAGCAAGCTTCCTTCCACGCAGCGTGGGGATTTTTCCGGCGATGTTGGCGTCACCGCTTGATTGGATGCGGCCGCCATTGCGAATAGCGCATGCGGGATTAGTCTCGTGAATACACCGGCGCCTGTTCCGAGCCGCTGCCACGATGAAAGATGCTCACCTTTCCTTTAGCGTCCTCGTCGCGGTCGCGCTGACCGTCTCTCTTCATTCTCTCGATGCGGAAATTAATGTGCGCGACTTTGGTGCCGTCGCAGATGACAAACTGGATGACGGCGCAGGAATTCGTGCGGCAATTGATGAGGCGGTAAAGCGAGGATCCGGTGAAACGGTCTTTCTGCCGCGAGGCAGATATTTTCTCGGACAAGATTCAACCGCGCCAGAGAAGCAGGAGAAGGCACAGTTGCTCCTAAACGGGTTGAAGGACATCACGCTTCGTGGAGAAGAGGGAACGTTGCTGGTCATGACTGATGTTTCGAGGCAGGGAGTCGTGCTCAAGGATTGCGCTCGTATTACTCTGAAGAACATCGCGATCGACTATGACCCGCTGCCCTTCACACAAGGCACGATCACCGAGATTCATCTGCTAAGACGGAGCTTCGATTGGCGTCTGGCCGAGAATTACCTCGCCGCCAACCGCGGAACAATTTAAGAACGCGAATCCGAAAGGCTTCGTCCTTGCGGGTGTACCTCCGCGACGAAAAAAGGGTATCCACGCAATGTGGTACGATAGGGTTGAGGCGATAGGCTCAGGCGTGTTTCGCTTTCACGTCGCTTCGAACTTTCTCAAGTTTCTGCCGCTTGTGGCTGAGGGAGACAAATATCTCGTCACTGGCCGCACCACACCGGAAACTGGTAATGCGATACGGATAGAGCGCAGCACCGACTGCGTTTTGGAACAAGTAGCTGTCTACAGTGCACCGATGTTCGCTTTTTTCGACAAGAGCTCGAATAACACCCATTTTGTCGGATGCAGGATAGAGCCTCTTCCAGGCAGCGACCGAATGATCTCCAGCAGTGCCGATGGGATTCAGTGCAAATTTGCCCGGCACGGTCCCCTCATTGAAGGCGGCCGTTTCGTTGCGGTCGGCGATGACATCGTCAACATCAGCACGATGGGTGTGCAGATTTACGAAGCGGTCGAGTCAAGTCGACTTATCATCGCTTTCGTCGATTACTATCGCCAGGGAGATAGTGTTCGCGTGGTAGAACAGCGTACCGGAAAAACGAGAGGCGAAGCGCGTATCAGCGCGATGAAAGAAATTTCCTGGCGTAATACAAGAGCACTGGAGCTGACGCTCGACCAGCCAATCACTCATGTGGTTGGTTCCGAAACCCCAACCCATCCTGATGTCGAAGCGCGCAAGGCGGGACGGGGTTTGGATTTCGATATGATCGCGAATCTCGACACGATGGGCGCAGGCTTTGAGATTCGCGGGAACGAGTTTCGGGATAGCTTCGTGCGCGGAATTCTGCTGCGTTCCCGTAATGGCAAGATCGAGAACAACCGCTTTGAACGTCTCGAACAGGCAGCCATTCTGCTTGGACCGCAAATGATTTGGGGCGCAGTCGTTGGCGCTTCTAATATTACCATCCGAGGCAACACGTTTGTCGACAACTGTCTTGACACATCCATTTCTCCGGCGGCCGAGATTCTAATAAACAGCGATGCTACCGGAGACGCTGCCGCCAACTCCGACATTCGCATCGAGAACAATGTATTCGAGAAGTACAAATCGGATGGGGCTATTTATGTGGACTACGCGCGTGATGTGTCCATCAAGGGCAACCAGTTCAAGGGTGCCTCAAGGCGCGCCGGCTGTTACGGTAAAAACATCCTCCCAGGCTATCATTGAAGCGAACACGTATCCCAGCGGGGGTAGTGTTAGCTCCTATCTGAAGGTGAAAGCCAAGTAATGTCCATTACTGGCCGCCTCCGACTTCCGCCATTAGAGATACCAAACTTTGCCGGAATCGCTCCGGGTCAAATCGCTGAAGGAATAAGCGGCGGGCGTTGTTGCTGAAGTTGGCATAGTCGTCATAGATCTTTCGGCAGGCGGACGCATAATCTTCTGGCGACGCGTCCGGCGGCAGACAAATACCGCCTCCTCTTGCCTCATCTTCGATCATTTCCCGAATCCCACCCTGATCGCTCGCAACAGTTGGCAGACCAAAGTGCATTGCTTCCACTATCACCATGGGTTGGGTTTCGTTCCTGTAGCGGGTGGGAAGAATGAATATTCCGCCAGCGGAGAAAGCCTGGACTTTCGCATCACCTTGCACCGCCCCGTGAAAGACGGCGTCAGAAAACTGTTCGCGCCGTTCGTAGCAAGGTCCGTTTCCATAAACATCGAAGATCCATTCCGGATCGGCACGCCGCAAAATCTGGTAAGCCCGATAGGCGATTAGGAATCCTTTTTCTTCACTCGTTAGGCCAATCCAAAGGATTCGTTTGCGACGATTTAACGAAGGATAATTTTCGCTGGCGTCACTGTAGGTATTGGCAAGGACATGCGTGCGGTAACCAGCATCGTTCAATGTTGTCCCAATGTTTTTGGTTAAGACCACCAGGCGGAATTTCCGGCCGAGCAACCGCCGCAACGGCCAACGCCACATCAAATAATATTGCCATGATCGATTATGGACATACGCGAGAACGCAGTCACCGAGCCAGCAGTGATAAAGACTGTAAGCCAGATCGCGCAAGAAGCCGCCCGGGCTCATGCCGATAATTATCCAGGTCGGTTGCCCGATCCGAGCTACTTTGCCGAATCGATACTTGGTGGTTTGCAATAACTTCCCATCCCAACTGCTCCAGGGTGCGGCACAAGTGGATGCAACACAATCGTTCGCCCGTGATAGGTGGAGGGAAATGTCCTATCACCAGAACTCGCTTCATTTCTGTCATTCCGAGCGGAGTCGAGGAATCTCTCATTGTTATACCGGAGCGCGGCTGAACAGTAAGAGATGTCTCGACTTCGCTCGACATGACAGAGCGCAGACAGCTCATGTCATGATTCGAGATGATAGATTCCCTCATTACTGAGTCGAATGCGGATCGACCTCACGACGTCGATAAAAAATTTCGGATTGAGCATCCTGAACCCTTGTCGCATCAGGCTCTTGAACGAGTGCCATTCGAGAGCCTTAAAAGCGAAAGCCGACCAAAAGGTGCGCGGTGCAAACATATAGGGAGTTCTGCCATCGCATCCTGCGAAGCGTGTCACTTCTCTTTTGTTGTCACCAAGTTCGCCAAGAATGCGTTGGACGGGTCCGGGGACAAAACCAAAATGCTTCTCATGCATCCACGCGATCAGCGACACCTGGGTCTTTACGGCATGCACCAGACGACTCTCCCGGCAGAACTGAATGAATAAGCCGAGGTCGAAATTTGGTTTCGCCAGGGTGTAGAGCGGCATATAGAAATGTTCGAGTTGAAATGTGCGCTCCGGGAAGACTGAGTGAAACATAACGATTGCTAATTCTGGTTCCGGCCGCAGCAGCTTTATCGGGACGCCATTGACTTCGCGTGTTACGACGAACGGTTTTAGTCGGCGCTTATCCATATAGGAAAAATAATCGGTCGAAATCTCGGTGTAGAGATCGACGTAATAGGTACCACCTTTCTTACCTGCGCCGATCTTTCCTGCACCGCGCGGATCGTATACAGTGCGCTGTTGCGGAGCCCATTCATGGAAAATGTATCCGGCCTTAAGAAGCTTCCGATACATGTCCTCGTAACCTTCCGAGTCCGCGAAGCAGATCACATCAGTATCATTGGGGGTTGCTGGATAAGGTTTGATCGACTTGAAAATGACGTAGTCGTCCACCGACCATTCGTTCAAGACCCGGCCGAGCCGAGCTATGACCTCGAAGGTCATTTGCTCGCGCGCCTTGAGCTTTTGATATTTTTCCTCCAATTCTGCGGCCCATCCGTCGCGACGATGGAGCGAGAGGTAAAGCAGAGCGACCCGGTTCGGAAACGCGACATCGTAAACCGCGAGCAACTCCTGATCGGAAAAGACCCGCGGCGGTTTGTCCACGAAAGGCGATCCTAACAATTCGAAAAGTTGGCGCATGACTGTTAATGCACCTCCGCAGTTACGGGCATACCGACATCAATCGAACGCTCTACGAGTGCTCGCACGTCCTGAAACACGGCATCGGCAGTCCTGGTTTGCATCGACTATTTGAAATTGATAATGCGCGGCAAGCTCAAGGTAACGCCGCTTCCGCTCACTAAGATATTGTACGGATTGAATATCATTTTTACGCGCAAAAGCAGTCTCCTCAGAGACATCGAGGAAGACATGCAGATGTGCTTTCGGGAGCACACACTCCAAGACATGAGCCTCGCGTAGCATCGAAGCCAGCGAGTTGTGCTGAAGCTCCCCTGCGTTCACCACCCAATCGAGATAATAACGATCAACCAAAAGCACACCGGCCGTGCCTCGCGCTTTCGCCAGAAGCAGACGCGGCCACGTTTGTAGCCAACTGTCGAAGTAACCGAGTAATATGTAAATCCTTGTGAGCAGCCGATGTTTGTTCGCGACTAGGTCTTTTCGTGATTTGTAGCTTTCGTAATCTTCAAACGCATCGGTTTTTCGCATAAAGAACAACCGCGCCGGAAGCTTAAGCAGCCACATGAGAAGAGGTCGATGCTGGCAATAGAGATAGGCAGGTTTGCTTCCCAAGAAGGTCTGCTCCGTAAGCCGGCGTAATACAGTGGTCTTGCCCGCCCCATCCGTGCCGAGCACGTAGACCAGTTTCATGTTACTCCTGCTTCCGTAGCGACTTGGGTGTGAAAAGCGGCAAGCCGATCAAAGATCCGATGAAGGTCGAATTCTTCTGCGGTCGTCCGCGTCGTCGCCGATTCGGCGCAAAGAAGGTCGAGCTGATGCAAACAATCCACTCCGGTTCCGTCGAAAAATCGCACGCCGGGAGTTACGCCGAGAAAGTGTTCCAAGGCGTCGTGCCTTGTAGATACGATCCGCAGTCCGCACGCCATCGCTTCCAGAACCGATAGCGGCAGATCAATCACTCCGATTTCGCGATAGCGCCGGGGAAATCGATTCGGCGGAATTGCTTTCACCGTGAACGCATAGAAATCTGCTGCCTGGTAGGTTTCCTCGATCGCTGGCAGGTATTCCGTATAAATCCGGCATCCTGCTTCTTCAAGGCGATGTGCGCCATGGTCCGGGCCGTGAGAGCGATGCGCTGCCGACAATCCAGACTTGATAACGGCCACTGGATTGAACTTCGATGAGACTGTCGAGATTTCGGTTCTCCTTCACGTGGCCGACATGGAGGACGATCGGTCGATCAAGAGGGAGCCCCCAGCTTTTTCTTCAATTCCATTTTGCGTTCGGCGCTAACTGGACGAAACCGGGTGGTGTCAACTCCGTTTGGGAAATCCACTATTCGCGCGCCCGCCGCCGCCATTAACTTCTGCCAACGCCGCGCCTGCGCGAGGTAATAATCCGGCGCGATCGACGGCAATACCGCGCGACCTAGCCGGTTCAGATAAGGACGCGTTCCGGTAACGACTGTCGTCGGATGGCGCGGCAAAGCCAGTTGGTGAAAGCGCAGAGCAAGCAGACTATAGATTGTCGGTCCAGTAAGATAATGAAGGCAATGCGGCCGGAATTGTCGGAGGCGGCTCCAGGCGCGACCGCTGCAGAAGTCGGAGCTTTGCACGGTCAGGACTTCGTGGCTCTGGCGAACTGCTGCTTCAATTTGGAAGCAAAGCTTTCTCATGCCTTCGTCAGGGTGTCCTTGAAAATCGCCGATCAATGAAATCTTCACAGAAGGTGTAACTTCCGGCGGGCGTTAAAGAACTACGCTCGAAGTCCCTGCCTGCTTCCAATGCGACAAGTTTCGATCAAAAGTCGATTCCAACCATTCAATATCTTCTTTGTAATACTTCAGAAGCTGATCGGTCTCTTGTTCTGAAAAAGTAATCCGGTCTGGCTGCGCATTCCATTGCCGGACTTTATGATGAACCCCCTTTCGTTTCAGTGCCCGAACTTGTTCTTCCAGACCTATGCGACTCATGAGCGAACTCATGCCATGCAAACCGCGTTCGATTGTTGAAAAACGTGGAACCGAGCGCGGATTGGAACGAGATCGGAGATGATCAGGAACAAAATCCGACTTAACGCCAAGGAATCTCCAAAGATCGCGGATAACGTCCAGCGGTCTTGCCTTGATGTCATCGTAAAACACTACTTTGACGTTTTCAGCGCGGAAACGCTTGAGGTAGGAAGCAAGCTGATCTTTGTACTTTCCAAAAGTTAAGATTCCCGGAGCAATTTTTGCGGCGGAAAAAAAATCTGCGGGAACATTCGGAACGTCATGCATCGCAGCCATGCGAATCAAATGAGCAAACGATGATGCCGCTCGTTCCACCGGGTTGCGCAGTGCGACGATAATTTTGCAGCACGGATAGGCATCGGCGATATGGTCTACCGCTTCCGGATCAGGTAAATAGAGCGTGCAAAATTCACCACGAACCGGAAATTTCTCGGCCATCTCGTATTGAGCTTCGTACCAATCAAAACCTCGCTCCCAATTCTTTTGTTCGTTGAGAAACTGGTGGCCCGGTGAGGAATTAAAGAAAAAGAGCTCCTTCGGATAG
This sequence comes from uncultured Verrucomicrobiae bacterium, assembly GCA_963803315.1. Taxonomy (GTDB): domain Bacteria; phylum Verrucomicrobiota; class Verrucomicrobiia; order Chthoniobacterales; family UBA10450; genus JBBQFI01. Next base: position 30,950 of record CAWDLY010000001.1, read on the forward strand.
GTAACAAAAATCTCCGGATGATCCGCGAGACAGTCCGCCAGCCAGGTAGTTCCGGCTTTTTGCGCCCCGACACCGATAAATGTTGGTCGATTGTTATTCAAAGCGGTGGACTTCGAGTAAGGGCTTTCGGGCAGTTTGTAAAGCTGGCCTGCGTGGATTCGGCCGCAAGGTAGGACCGGTTCCTCCGACCCGAATGGTAGACACCAGCCAGATCAATAAGAGCTGAACCACGATGACGAGCCGATAAGTGGAAACTGATAGCCCATTCATCATGCAAATTCGGAAGGTGAAAAGATAAAGGACGTAGCTGTAAAGAATCGTGTTCCAGAATGTGTAATTGGAGAGCTGAAGGCCGCGATAATAGACACCAAAGAAAACTCCGGCGACGAAGAACAAGACGCAGCCGACCGGACCAAAGTTGATGTAGAGTTCGGCCGCAAATGGGCAACCTGGAGTGCCAAAGCCTTTTCCCATCATCACGCTTTGCCAAAGTAATTCCGGAGTGGTGGGGATCGGTTGCCAGTGAAACAGATAAGTGAAAATCGGTGAGAAGATGGCGAGAAACGGTACTCCCAATTCATAGGAAGTGTTCTTCCCGATATATTGCCGGAATGCGGAGGCACTGACGTCGATTCGGTTAAAATCAGCCAGGATTCCGATCATTCCTCCTCCGCCCTGGGCAGCGATGTTGCGATGTGTAGTCATGACGAAGGCAATCGCGCCGAAGACCACCACGCACGCACAGGCCAGCAAAAAAAGCTGGCCGCTAATCTGCCAGAAACGCTTTGGATTTCTCCTCCAATAGAAGAAACTCGTCATGGCAATCAGCACCATCGCCATGGCGGCGCGTTCGCGCGTCCCTGAAGCCGCCATCAACGCCGAGGAAACAAATACAAGGCCTCCCGCAGCCAGTAAGAGTAATCTCTTCGAAGTGTAAAGTGCGTATAAAAACAAAACTGCTGGCGCCGAAATAAGGAAGAGCGAAATCTGCGAGTAGGCGGGATTGGCCTGGCCGCGCCATTGCGAACGAACAGACATGGTCTCCATCATGTAGCTCAAACCGCCAACTTCCTTCACATACTGACGAAGACAGATCGCGCCTATCAGCGTGAACAAGAAACAAACACAAACGAGGCGAAAGCTGCCTGGCAATTTCTCGCGCACAAACAGGAGCCTTCCCGCCGGCAGATGCATTCTTCGCCCCAGCTGATAACCATACCGAAAGAGCGGGAGTGTGATCGTGGTGTAAAAAACAGTGAGCGCGACGGTGCGTGGAAAATCTTTGTCAACGACGAACCTAAAATACCATTTCTCCAAATCCGAAAGCTGGAGATAAACGAGCCCGAAAATCGGGAACAAGAGAAGGTATAAGACGGCCAGGAGGCGCGGAGGAGACAAGAGGTCGAATTTCTTCTCACGGTCGGCGAAGATGACAAAGAAACCGCACATCAGCGCTGATAGGACCAGGGAAGCTGTCGGTTCCAAAATCTCTGGGCGGAGAAACACGAGCAGGTGATAGCCCGCGTAAACCGCAACCAGAATAAAGCCGAGAATTTCCACGGGAAGGCTTTCAGTTGCGATCGGAACCGACAGGCTTAGCGGACAGGACAAGTCCGCGCAGAAACATCGTCGCCTGGGGCAAAGACGGAGCAACCACGAATCCCAATTTTTTCCACACCAAGCCTAGAGCGAGCAAATTCTGTGCTGCCAGGATGATCGCTGACGCGATCGCTGCGCCTGTGGCTCCTGCTCGAGGGATCAGGATCCAGCACAGAGCGAGGCTAAGCGCGGCACAAGTTAGCGAAATATTCCGAGTCACTCGCTCGTGACCGCTCATCATTAATAAGTAGGTAACCGGGCCCGTCACGGCATTGAGAAACTGCGCCAGACCAAGGATGGCGAGAATGGTCCCGTTCTGTGCGTAAGCTGCGCCAAACAATCGCATCACATGGCCGGGGAATAAGACGATCACAAACACCACGGGCGCCGAGACCATAAACATGAGCGTCGCTGACTGACGCGCGACCGCTCGGAGTTCTTCCAACTGACCGTTTCTGTAAAGGGCCGAGAACTGTGGCGCAACGACCATGTTCATCGACGCGAGCGCCAGACTGACAATGAGCGACGTGCGATTCGCTGCCGTGAAAGTTGCCACCTCTGATGTGCTCCAAAAAATCCCAAGGGCGATCGTCGGCGCCCATGTGATCACAAGGTTTAAAAGCGTTGACCAAAAAAGGGGACTGGAACTATTCCAAATCAGTTTCCGCGGAAGTTCTTCTTCTATACGCCGATTTGGTTGGAGATACTGCATCCACTGAAACACTCCGATAAGCATTGTCAGAATGACGGCGGAAGAGTAGATCCCCGAAATTCGTGCGACGCTTGCACCGCTGCCGAAAAGAAAAATTCCAGCCGTGAAAAGGACAGGTATCCAAATGCTCAGGACGAGAATCGCCTGACTTGTTCGTTTTACAGATTGCAGGGCGACAGAGTGCAGCACCACCATCGCGAGCGGTACGATGGCCAGGGACAGAATTTGTAAAGGCTTGGTAACATCGCCACTGAAGACAACCCCCCCGAGGAACTGCGCGCTTAACGCCAAAGCAATTGCGAGCGAGAGCGAACCAATTAGAGCCGCCGCAATCGTCTTCTTGTAGATTGAAAAGAGAGAACCCCATTGTTGCGCGGCGGCATACGCCGAGGCGAACCTTAGAAGTGTATTATCCAGGCCTAGCCGACCAATCGTAGCTCCAATCGTAATTAAAGTCAGAGCTAGGAAGAATGCGCCAGCCGATCTCAAGTCCAACGTCCGCGTCACGGCGACATTCATCGCCAAACCAACGGCTGCAGCAGTTACGCGAAGAAGAAAGGCCGAGGCAGTTCTTTGTAGCAAGGCGTTTAGCTGCATGTGCTCGCCATGCCCGAAATATGTTCCTTCACTGTCGAAAACCTCAACCGAAGCCCGATCTCTCGTCAGCTTCTAGCCGTGTCGGCGGTAGCACCATAAACGCCTTCACCGTATTTGCCCGTCGAGTAATGGTAATAATAACCTGCACCAGGTGTGGAGACGCCGTTCAAGATAACTCCAGCCGGACGCGCGTCTGCCTCGGATAGAAGCTGCACCGCTCGCTCGACTGCGCGACGTGGTGTCTTGCCGGCACGCACCACCAGGCAGACAGCTTCGACGTACCGGATAATCAGCATGGTATCGCTCACTGCGTGCACGGGCGCGCTATCGATTACAACCCGATCGTATACGAGTGAGGCATCTCTGAGCATCTTACCAAATCCGTCCCTGGAAAGAAGCTCAGCGGCATTCTGAACTCGCTCGCCCGCAGTCAGCACGGAAAGATTCTCAATTTCGGTGGATCGAATTGCATTTTGCAACGTGGCTTTGCCGGTAATTATCTCAGCTACTCCACTGCCGCGGTCCGACTGGAAAAACTCTTTACCGATGGATGGCAGACGCAAATCGGCGTCGATCAAAAGCGTGCGAAGTCCCAGCTGGGCCAGAGAAACTGCAAAATTCGCTGAGCAGAACGACTTGCCTTCGCCCGGGACGGAGCTGGTAAAGAGGAATCTCTTATGATCAGACCGCGCACCTCGCATAGTGAATGAGGCGCGTAATGTCCGGATCGCTTCCGCAACCGAGCTTTGCGGCTCGCGCAGAATGAGGAGACTTTCGCCTGGGGCAGTAATCTTGTGAGTGATCGGCACCGCTGCTAATGCGGGCAAGCCAAGGATATGCTCTGCTTCATCCACTGTCCTAAAGGAACGGTCAGTCGCGGAAAGGGCGAAGCTGACGCAGAAGCCAAGGAGAAGACCTCCAAAAATGGACGCCGCGATAACGAGCAGCTTTCGCGGTTTCACCGGATCAACCGGCATCAAGGGGGGAGTAATCACCCGGATGATGTTGCTATTAATCTCCTGGGTTATAGCTGTCTCTTTCAGTCGCATTTGCACCGCCATGTAGAGCTGGCGATAGCTATCAGCTTCTCGGCTGATAGCACTGAACGGGATAGCAAGTCGATCGATCTGGACTTTTGATTTTTCCAGGTCTTTCACCAAGCCTTCGAAATTCGCCTGGGTCTGCTTGGCGGCTTCCAAAGCCGATCCCACCGTTTCCGAAGCCTTTAAGACTGCCTTGTCCAGAGCTGCCCGAAGACCGGCAAGCTGGCTTTGCATTTCAGCGTACTTCGGGTGCGGCGGCATGTAACGTTGTTTGAGTTTGGCGAATTCGCCTTCCTGGTCGGAAATGGTCTTTTCCAATTGCAGGACGTTTGCATCATTGCTCACGCTCGAGATCCGCATCAGTTGCTGCGCCTTTGCCGAGTCCGGCAAGTCGGTGCCAAGAATCGTGCGGACCTGCTCATAATCGGACGACAACTTGAGAGTCTCGGAACGCACTTCATTTAACTTTGTTGTTATGGCGAGCAGTTTACTATCGATGAAAGCCTGGCTGTCCTCGAGCGCGACATCGGGATGTTGGTCCTTGAACTCCTGCACCTCGCGCTCTGCCTCCTTGAGTTGACGCTGCAGTCGATTCGATTCCTCCGTAAGAAACTTCGTTGCCGCGCCGGAGATGCCCGCTCGCTGGGCGATATCAGCGCGAAGATATTGCTTCACCACTTCTTCTGCTTCCTTTTTTGCGAGCGCTGGATCGGTGTTATCTGCTGTAATCTCGATGAGACGAGTGCCGCGCTGTACTTGCGCTCTGATCTGAGTCTGGAGTTGAGTAATTAATTCGGCCTCGCCATACGGTGGATCGCTTCGCGGTGACAGTCCGATGGCTTCCGGCGAGAGTTTTAGGGCGTCGATGATGCCGGCAAGAACCGGTGCGCTGACGAGGTTACTTTGGATCGTGTTAAGAATTTCTGTTTGTTTGAGATCTTCCGTGGTGATGTCCTGGATGTTGACGACTTTATTTTCGGCTTGTTCGACCTGGACCACGGTCACAGCCTCGTAAGTTTTCGGTGTCTTAAGAATGTAGAGCAAGCCGAGAACGAAAAGTCGCCCCGAGACATCCGAGGATGACCCATTTCCTCGCGAGAAACGAGTGATAGAGCGCGAGAAAATCCAGGCTGGGGCTTTCGGGCGCGTTTTCTTCCGGGTCAGTTTTGTTCATTCGGACGGCTCAGGTGCAAAAGGGAAAAACGAGACATAATCTTTCAAGTCAGCAACTCCGTGGCCAACTGATGAGGAAATGCTGCCCGAGTCGAAACCTGCGGCGATTCTCCCTCAGAAATTCAACTAACTGCTCTGCCTGAGAATTGATCGTTCGAACTAATACGCGTTTCGATGGTTGAGGAAAGTCATGAGCATGATTTGAAAATCGAAGAAAACATTCCAGTTCTCGAGATAGTACAAATCACAGTTGATTCGTTCGACCAAATCGGTGTCGCCACGATATCCTTTCACCTGAGCCCAACCAGTCATACCCGGTTTCACGTTGTGCCGAGCGTTATAATGCGGAATCTCATCGCGGAAACTTCTGATTAACTCCGGGCGCTCTGGACGCGGCCCAACCAGACTCATGTCACCTTTGAGGACATTCCAGAACTGGGGCAACTCATCGATGTTCCATCTGCGAAGGAAAGCGCCGATCCTCAGCCGGCGGGGATCATTTTTTGTCGTCCACCCCGGCTCGTTATCTTTCTCGGCATCAATGCGCATGGTGCGAATTTTAAGGATGTTAAAGAGCGAGCCTCGGCGGCCGAGACGTCGCTGCCGATAGAAGATCGGACCCGGCGATTCCAACCAGACCAGCACCCCGAACAGAAAAATCAGTGGAGCGGCCAAGGCCAATCCTAGCGTTGCTCCAAGAATGTCGCACGCGCGCTTCAAGATTATGCTCGGCAATCGGTTGAGCGGAAGTTGCGAAACGCCCAGCACCGGAGCTGAATTGAGTAACTCTAGTTGCAGTCCAGACACGAGGATCTGGAAATACGTAGGCATGATTTTGAACTGGATCATTTCCCTTTCGCAAAGGTTCGCCAGCTGAATGATTTCACCGCTCATGCAATCGACGTCACTAAGGATCACCATGTCGATCATTCTTTTCTCTAGCAGCGCCGGGATGTCCTTCACGCCGCCAAGATTTTCGACCCCGGTCGGGCAATGCTGGCAGGTGTCATTCGTTCCTGCGCTCACGCAGCCGACAATCTGGTAGGCCGACTGCGCATCGGCTGCAAGGTTGGCGACTAGACGCTCAGCTTCAGCATTCCATCCGACAAGCAGCACGCGTTGGCGCAGCTGCGCCGAAGCTGTGCAACGAATAAGAAATTGATGAAATACAAACCGCCAGCAGCAAAGAAAAACGATGGAGACTAATCCTGCGAGTATCACGTAACCGCGCGAAATAGGTGGCGAAAATTTGAGCAGCAAAGACACCGAAAGAAAGGCAGTAAGCCAAAGGAGCCCTCCTTTGGCGATTACCAGCAGCCCACGACGAAAACGGAGCAATAGTTGTCTGTCATACAACTTGAGATAAGCGAGCACCGCTATCAGTGAGATCGAACCGAGAATAATGTATCCAGAGTAATCAACGAAATTTACATCGGAGCCAACACCGACTTCCCGCAACGCACTCCGGAAACGCAACCAGAAACTTATTATGAGTGCGTAGCCCACCGCTGCGACGTCGCCGAACAAGAGCGTCGCAATCAAACGTTCTGCGAGATCTACGCGCGACTTAAGCTTTGCGAGTATGCTTTCCATCCGGAAACGCTTTCAACAAGGAGCCCGCATCTCAGCACTTCCGTCGCCAGGGTCGCGATCTGAGAAGCGGTCGCGTGAACTCCGCAGATTTTCCATCGATGTCATTAGTGCCCCCTCAACTACCCTTTCGGCAGGCAGGACGTTTTGCTGCCCCCGACGCGATGCCCCTATAAAGCAAGAACCATTCTGCGCATCGGCAGCTAAGTTGGTGCGACCAAATTCTGAGACGCGCTTCTGCGATTTTCCGTTTCGGCTAAAAAAAAGCCGTAAATGACAAAATGATACCGGACCAGAGCGAAGGTGAGATCCAAATGAGATATCGTACCGGAAAGCAATGCCATTGAAGCGCTCCACGAAACGCGCTCAGAACCAATAAAGATCGCGACAAAAATCGGTAGCGTATTCGGCAGCTAGCACTTTTTTCACCGTGCGCCGCATGGTTAAGAGTCACTTGCTCTGCCAATTGAGCCAGCGGTGCAGATTAAGATGTATGGGCAAATAAAGCGTGGGCTTCATTCTGCCAAATTTCGGGAGCGCAAAATACACATTTCGCTCGCCCTTGCATATTGGGAATCGCGATAAAACGAGCTTCCCGCTCAATTACACTAGATAAGATTGGTTTGAACGGGCGCTTGAAAAGCTTCCCGCGGCGCCGGCAGTCGAAGATCTCTTACGCGATTTGGCGGCGTAAACCAGGACACCATCCCTCGCCGCGTTCCGCCTGCCTCAGCATTCGTTCTTTCCAGCCTAACGAACACAAGCCGCTGAGCAGAAAGACCGCCACTGCCGGCGCGGCCACGAGGAGAAGGCCGGTTTGGTCGTAGATGATTCGGGTGGCGGCGAGATAGGCGATTGTAATTGCCGCGAGCAAAGCCAGCGCGATCGGTGATCGGTTAACGAAGGCGACCAATATCCAGGCGAACAATCCGGCGGCGAACACAAGCGCGTAGGCAACGGGCAGCGGTGTAAGTTGAAGGAACTGGCCCCGCATCGCAGCTGCCATGGTTTGCAAATGTAAGATTGGACCCGGCATTTCTGGCCTCATCGGCGTCGGCAAAACGTCATGCGCAATCTGCGATGCGGCGCCGACGATGATCACTTTGTCTCGAAAGAAAGCACCGTCCTTGAAATTGGCGTGCCACAATTTCGAATCGAAGATCTGGTAAAGCGAACGCGGCTTATACGCGTCGTTCGCGCTGAAACGGATTAAATGCGCATGCTGATCACGCGGAACATTCTTGTCGTAGCCGATTTTTTCCAGAGCCCGTGCCGCAAACGATTGGAAGACTTCTTCGCCGGGAAAGGAATCGAGTCCGGCCAGTTGGCGGTCTGAAACTGTAAAATTTGCCGCGCGAACTTTTCCATCCGTTGGATCGGCCCAGGAATTCACATAACCGACGCGATCATCAGACATCGCGGGTGGCGGAATTAATTTGTCGTTAGGCGTGACAATTTGGTTGCCGCTGACAGCGTCGATATTCGCGGCAAGCACGACGCGATCGCGGTATCGATCCAATGCTTCGCGAAAGAGAGGATCGCCCTCGTTAGGCGGATTGAAGACAAAGTCGAACATGACGAGGCGCGCGCCCGCCCCGCAAAGCTTGTCGAGCGAGGATTGCCCAAACTTCGCGCGACCATGGGAATGCTTTCGTGGTCATGAGCTGAAATGCGCGATTGTTCGCCAATTCTTCCGGGGCGAGTGGCGGCATCTGGAGTGTTGCTTGATCGACTCCGAGAAAAACAAAGTCGTCGCGCGTGGGAGTCTTGCGACCTTCGCGGCGAAGGAGATCTTCATAGCGTTGTTCGCTAACCCACACCGCCGAAACGAACGGCAGGGACGGGAACGCGTGTAACAACAGGCCGAGAGCGGTCCAGAAAAGACAGATCGCGCCGAGGACGAGCAATTGTCGGCGGCGCTGCGCGGCACGACGTTGGCGCCAAGAGCGCAGATTGGCGGCCAACAGTTTGGCAATGGCGAAGCGCTTCTCGGGGTCGCGCGCGAAACAATGCCTCAGATCATCGCGCAAGAGTGGATCGTCGATTTCCTCTTCCCAATCTGTGGTGAGTGGTCTCGTAAAATCGCCCACCAGCAACTGATATAGAACAACGCCGAGCGAGTAGATGTCGGAGCGAGCGGTGGCCGGTTGTCCGGCGATGATTTCTGGCGCCATGTACATCTGCGTCCCACTCTGTGCGCCAGCTGAATCGGTTGTCTCAGTGAATCCCAACCGGGTCATGCCGGTGAGCAGTTCTTCGGAAAGGATTTTTCCGATTCCGAAATCGGCCAGCTTCGCGTGCGGGAGAGCTTTTGATTCATGAACGAGAATATTCTGTGGCTTAACATCGCGATGAATTACGCCTGATTCGTGGGCGGCCTGGAGGGCATCTGCGATCTGGGCAATGATATCGAGTCGCGTCTCTGTCGGAATTGCAGCTGGATTTTCCTGCGCGGCGCACCATTCGCGGAGGTTATCGCCTTCGACGTACTCCATCGCGATGTAGAATGGAGGTTCGTCGAAAAAGACGTCCTCGATTGTGACGACGTTAGGATGATTGCCCACCTTGTCTTTGAGCAGGCGAAAGATGGTCACTTCGCGTTTCAAGGAGCGAACACGCTTTGCATCAAAGCAGAACTTAAACACCTGGCGTTTCTTGAGCGTATCGTGGCAACCCAGCCAGACTTCTCCGAAACCGCCTTCACCGAGATTCTTTTCCAGAATCCATTTCGTGTTCGGCACCACTTGCCCCGCGGCGGGTCGCCAGCCAAGCACAGGTTCGTCTCCTGGTGCCACGTGCCGGCGAGCTTTCTCGGAATCGCGCGGAGGCGACAGCGCCGCCTCGCCCTGTTCTCCTACCTCACAGATTTCGATCGGCTCATCGACGCCTTTTAGCGAGTAGTTGCCGTGATTGAGCCATGCGAGCGGCCCGATCCCCGAGATTTCCTCGCCCTTCAAAACCTGCCGCGCGCTGTCGAACGCAAGCCGCGAGATTAAGATCTGGTTCGCTTCGCCTAACGACATCACTCTGGCACAGGTGTCTACTTGCAGACCGGATAATCTGCGCGAACCACTACCGCTGTTTTGTTCGTCGATGAAAACTTCGCCGACGTGGATTCCGATTCGATCGCGGACGGCTGTCCCTGTTTCACCGGTTAACGCGCGAATTTTCGCCTGAAGCAAGAGCGCGAACTTGACGGCATCGGACGGTTTTGTGAAGGCGATGAAAAAAGAGTCGCCCGCCGTGTCGATCTCTTCGCCTTCGGGAAACTGCTCAAGTATCGCGCGCAAAGCGGAATGATGTTGTTGGATCAGCGCCACGGCATGGGCGTCTCCGAGCGTCTGCTTCAGCTGGGTTGAGCCGATGATGTCGGTGAAAAGCAACGTCACCAGATCCGTGCGGTGACGACGCCGAAACTCTTCGACGTGTGCACGACTAGCCGTTGCCCAATCTTGATTCACGATGTGGGTAATCAGCAATCCACATGCGCGCGCCAAGACGGAGCTAGACATTCAAGAGGAAATCGGCGTTTTTGACGCTGTTCCAGTGCAGGAAAAACCGTCAACGCGAACCGGGATGGGCACCATTCTCTATTCAGATGGCGTGACGTTCCGCGTATGGGCGCCTTTCGCATCGAATGTATTTGCGGCGGGTTCGTTTAACGATTGGAGCTCGACAGCCAATCCGTTTGCCAGCGAAGGCAATGGCTATTGGTCGGTCGATGTTCCCGGAGCGAAGATCGGCGATGAATACCAGTTTGTAATTCACAACGGCGATCAGGTTCTCTGGCACAAGAATCCGTATGCGAGCGAAGTGGTGAATTCATCCGGTAACGCCATCATTCACGATCCCGATTTCGATTGGATGGGCGACGATTTCAAGATGCCGCCGCGGAACGAATTAGTGATTTACGAGATGCACGTCGGCAGCTTCAACGACACGAACGAGGATGGCCCCGGTACCTTCGACGAAATTATCCCCAAGCTCGATTACCTCCGCGACCTGGGCATTAACGCGATCGAGATCATGCCGGTGCTGGAGTTTCCGATGAGTTTTTCGTGGGGCTACAATCCTTCGGATCCATTCGCAGTCGAATCGGCGCTGGGCGGGCCGCAGGGTCTGCAGCGATTTGTGAAAGCGGCGCATGCGCATGGCATCGCGGTGATCATGGATGTCGTTTACAACCATTTTGGTCCGGGCGATCTCGATCTCTGGCGCTTCGATGGCTGGAGCGATGAGAATCACAACGGCGGCATTTATTTCTACGACAACGATCGCTCGCACACGGATTGGGGCGATACGCGCCCTGATTATGGCCGGCCAGAAGTGCGGCAGTATCTCCGCGATAACGCTCTATTTTGGCTGAACAAATATCGCGTCGACGGATTGCGATTTGATTCTGTGAGCAACATTCGCAGCGTGAATGGTCGGGACCTACCCGATGGCTGGAGTCTTATGCAATGGATTCATGACGAGATCCGTTCCGCGCAACCGTGGAAGATCACGATCGCCGAGGATTTGCAAAACAACGAATGGATTACAAAGGAAACCGGCGCAGGCGGAGCCGGTTTCAGTTCGCAATGGGATGCCGGCTTCGTGCATCCGATTCGGGATGCAATCATCGCGCAAAACGATGCGGACCGAGACATGTATGCCGTGCGCGACGCGCTTCAACATTCCTATAATGCCGCTGCGCTTCAGCGCGTCATTTACACTGAATCGCATGACGAAGTGGCGAACGGTCACGCGCGCGTGCCGGAAGAAATCTGGCCCGGAAATGCCGGAAGCTGGTTTTCGCGAAAGCGATCCACCCTCGGAGCGGCGCTGGTGTTTACCGCGCCCGGGATTCCGATGATTTTCCAAGGGCAGGAGTTTCTGGAAGACGAATACTTTCGAGATTCGGCGCCACTCGATTGGGCGAAACTCGAAACTTACGCTGGCATCAACGCGCTTTATCGCGATCTGATGCGGCTGCGTCGAAATTGGTTTAATCAGACGCGCGGTCTGCGTGGCGAGCACGTCAACGTCCATCACGTAAACAATGCCGATAAAGTGATTGCTTTTCATCGCTGGGAAAACGGTGGGCCTGGCGATGATGTGTTGGTTATCGCTAACTTCGGCAATCGCAGCTACGACAGCTACACTTTAGGTTTTCCCCGATGGGGCCTCTGGCGCGTGCGTTTCAATAGCGACTGGCAGGGATACAGCGCGGACTTCGGCAATCAGTCAGGCTACGACACTTGGGCCGACGTTGGCTCGCGCGATGGCATGCCATTCCAAGCCAATGTGGGTGCCGGTTCCTATTCCGTTCTCATTCTTTCGCAGGACGATTGAGAACGCTGCTTTCAAGACGCAACAATTCGCCTAACGACCACGCTTGAAATGGACACCCACGTGGTGTGTGCGGCGGTTCGGCATCGGCAATTTCAGAAACGTGGCCGAGTCCGGCTTCATTAAGATGTCGGTGGAATGGCTTGAGGAAACGCTCCCGCGCTTCCGCTTTTGCTTCGGCAGTCCCGGCGCGGACTCGAACCCACGCTTCGACAAACGGACCAATCAGCCACGGCCAAACCGTGCCTTGATGATAACTGCCATCGCGTTGTGCAACGCTGCCGCAATAACGCGGCGTGTAGCCCGGTTCGCCTGGCGCGAGCGAACGCAAACCAATCGGCGTAAGAAGGCGCATCTGCACGGCGTCAACGACGCGTCGCGCTTTTTCCAATGGAAGCAAAATCAGCGGTAATCCGCCGACGGCGAAGATTTGGTTTGGGCGAAACGTGAGATCGCTTGTTCCGGGCTGGTGGTCGCAATCGATTACGTCTGCGAGGAAACCGGCGTGCTCGTTCCAAAAGCGTGCTTCAAATGCGGCGCGTCCTTTTTCGAAAAGCGTCCGCCAGCGTGGAGAAAACTGCGCGCCGATCGCGAGCGAGTTCAACCAGAGTGCTTGAATCTCAACCGGTTTGCCGATGCGCGGAGTAATCTCGCGACCGTCGACGCGCGCGTCCATCCACGTAAGCTGGTAGCCACCCTCGCCGGCAGAGAGCAGGCCGTCACTGTCGCCGCGAATTCCAAATCGTGTACCTTTGTTATAGCCGCATAGAATCGCTTCGATGGCCGCACGCAATTTCTCCATCTCGCCGTCCGCAGCCAGGTTCGGATGGTTCTTGGCAGCGCACAGGTAGTCGTTTACAGCGATGATGTACCAGAGAGATGCATCGACGGAATTAAATTCCGGTTGTTCGCCGCGATCGGGAAACCGATTCGGCAACATTCCTTCTGAAACCAGGCCACTCCACTCGACCAGAATTTCGCGGGCTTCTTCGAGTCGCCCCGTCGCGATATACAATCCGCGAATCGCGATGAAAGTGTCGCGCCCCCAGTCTCCAAACCAGGGATATCCGGCGATGATCGTCTTGCCGCCGCCGCGCCTGACGAGATAAGCATCAGCGGCGCGTTCGAGGGGGCTGGCAAAATTCTTCCGACGCCGCAACTCCGTTGTTCGAACGTCCAGATAATAAGCCTCGATTGATTGGATGCGATCGGAGACGTGGCCTTCAGCAGCCAGCATTATGACCGCTGGTTTTGGCGAAAGCGCGAATTCGAATACGCCAGGCGAAGCGAGATCTTCTATCGCATCCAGTCCACGCTCTAGTTCTTCGCGGTAGAGGAAATTGCGATACCAGGCTGGCTCATGAGAGTAATTGCCGTTCGCATGGGCAATCACAGCCGGAAGTCCCTCGTATGGTCGCCAGAGGATGCGCTCGGAAGTTTTCTCCGCGTCAAACCGGAAGCTGGAATTTTCGTGATGCGTCGAATGAAAATCGCGCCCGGAAAGCAGCGGATGCACTTTCAGTTTTGCCTCAATCTCGCTTTGGCCGGCAAGTTTCCAGGAGAGGATGACGGCCGATTGGCCGGGCAAGACAAAAATTTCCTGCTCGATAACAAGATCGCTCGTTAGGCGAAAACGCCATCGCGGCCACGGTTCGTATTCGAACGAATCGATGCGCGATGCACCATCCGGGTGAATGACATCGGGTGCATAATGTTGCGAGGTAATCGGAAAACTGCCGCGCGCCGTTTCCACCCACGCTTCGATTCCATTCACAAGCACGACACGCCCGGCCGGTGGCGTCGTCGCGGTTACAAGCAGTGCATGATAACGACGACTGCGAATCCCCGAAACCGTGCCGCTGGCAAAACCACCGAGGCCATCCGCCTCGATCCACTCGGCGTTGGAATCAATTGGATTCATGACGTCCGTTCCCGACGAAGCGGAGGCGCCTAACGAATAAAGAAAATTACGCCTGGGTGTGCCGGGCGTAATGAGTCTCGACACCTTTCGGCAGCAAACGCTTGCGCCCACGTTGCCGTCTGCGCGCCAGAGTCGCGCGGCCACCTTTGGTCTTCATGCGCGCGCGAAAACCATGCTGGCGTTTGCGCGTGCGCTTTGATGCCTGATAAGTGCGTTTCATACGGGCGAATTGCGAGCGCCTAAACTAGGGGGGCAGGCCCGCTTGTCAATCGCCTGGTTCAACTGTTTCTCATGCTCATGCTCCTGCTCGTAATTGTAAGCGCCGAGTAGTCGAGCAAGAAGCAAGAGCAAGAGTAGGAGAGGATGAGGGAACGTTTGCCAGCATCTCGCGTTTATGGGATAAACCACTCGCACATGAGCGATGTCGTGATCGAGCCCGCAACGGCAGAGGACCTGGATGATCTCTCCACTCTGCTGGGCGAGCTTTTCAGCGAGGAGAAAGATTTTCGGCCCGACAAAGCGAAACAACTGCGTGGATTGCGGCTGATTTTCGAGCAGCCGAATCGCGGACGCGTTTTTGTTTTGCGGCGCGATCGCGTGATTGTCGCGATGATAAATCTGCTTTTCACGATCAGCACGGCGGAAGGCGGGTTTGTTCTTTTGCTCGAAGACCTCGTCGTGCACGATTCCTATCGCGATCAAGGGTACGGTTCGATGTTGCTCGAGTACGCGATCGAATTTGCGAAGAAGAAAAACTTTCTGCGCATTACGTTGCTCACTGATCGACCGGAGATTCGCTCGCAGAATTTCTTTCGCCGCCACGGATTTGTCGAGTCGCACATGCTGCCGATGCGGTTGCTCATTACGCCGGCGACTTCTTCCGACGAAGTCTCGTTGTAGCTGTCGCTGTCTCCAGCGCCAGATTTGTAGGGCGTCTGTGCCAGACGCCGCGGTTTGGCGCCGTCTTACAGAGACGGCCTACAATTAGCGCTTGGGCGCCGATTTCGTTGGGGACGGTGTGACGGAACTCGAATCGTTTGTCTTGATCACTGTCGCCAACTGCGGCACGAGGCGCTCTTTGAATTCAACGCGGAAGCCGATCTCGTCGACTGCCTGGGCTACTGCTTTGTCAGTCGCGCTTCCGGTTGGAAGATTTTTCCTGGCGTAGCTTTGAATTTCGTCGATTCGCGCGGGGTCCGAGAAAAAGACAAACAGACTGGGCGCATAACGATTGGCACCAAGCGCGTCGGTTTTCGCCAGTAATTCTTTCATGTGTGCTTTTGCAAACTGCCAGGCGATATCCGGATGTTCGCTGCAGCGCGCCACACGCGAGACCAGATGAACCGCGCGACTGGTCGGCAACTCTTCGGTTAAGGCAATCTGCAACGTGCGGTTAATCAGCTTCGGATCGGTTGCGTGCGCCAAGGCGTCGTAATAATGTTGCTTCTCCTCACTGCTGGTCGTTTTCAATCCGAGCTCATGCAGCTTCTTCCATGTCGCTTCATCCGCGTAGCGGCCGACGACGTTGAAAATGGCCGAACGCAAATCCGGCGGGATCGACTTCGGGTCGGTGAGATATTTTTGAAACCGCTCGTTACAACCGGCGATGATCTGCTCATCGCCAAAATTTCCGAGCGCCTCAATCAGATCGGCGCGCAACAACGCCGACCGCGGCGGTTCGTCGCTTTTCGGTTCCCACCCGAGCTTGTCGAAATGGGGTCGAAGATTTGAGCGCGCATAACTCTGGAACGATGCGCGCGCCGGCGTCCCCAGAATCAGACGATCGATGTAATCGAACGCGTTCATGACTTGCTCGCGCTCGGCGAGATCGGCTGTGGCCGGCAATTTCTGGATCGCCTGAAAATAGAGCGAAAGGGGCGCCCGATTAGCCTGGACGAAGGACCATGCGTCGCTCAGCAGGTTGACGCGATTGGGCGCGCTCAGTTTCGGAAATTCGTTGAACAAAAGTTTCCAGGAAGCAGCATCGTACTGGACGCGGTAATAACCCGCGCCGTCGACATTCAGTTTCAATGGGCGATCGACCGGGACTTCGGGAATCTCCGCCGTTTTGGTCGCCATGAGCGAACTGGCGGGAGGATTTTGCCCTAACGAATAGGTGAGGGGAATCTTCCATTGCAATTCTGGCGCTTTCGGAAAATGAATCGTGTACCGCTCCTGTTCGAGCGCGGCCCTGGCGCCATCCTTACGCGACACTTTCACGACGGGAAAACCAGGTTGCTCCGTCCAGCCGGCCGCAATTTCATCGACCGTTTTGCCGGATGCCTCAGAGAGTGAATTCCAGAGATCGGCCGTGGTCGTATTAGAACTTTTATGCTTCGCGATGTACTTGCGGATGCCATCGCGAAAGATTTTTTCGCCGAGAAAATTTTCCAGCATGCGGATGAAGGACTGGCCTTTCAGATACGTGATGTCGTCGAAGGCACTGTTGGCTTCGTCTTCCGTCGAGATTTTTTGCTGGATAGGATGCGTGGTGGAAAGCGCGTCGCCTTCCATGGCTCTCTCTTTGGCGATGCCGACGCGACGCGTTGGATCGCGCGGCACATCTTTTTCCAACCAGACTTCCCACTGCGGATTGAAATGCGTCGTGCACTTGCTTCCCATCCATGAAGCGAAGCCTTCATTGAGCCAAAGATTGTCCCACCACGCCATGGTGACGAGATCGCCGAACCACATGTGCGCCATCTCATGCGCGAGCACTTCGTAGATCGTCTGCTTGGTCGCGTCCGAAGATTTTTCCGGATCGAAAAGCAGAATCGATTCGTAATAGGTAATTCCGCCCCAATTCTCCATCGCTCCGCCGAATCCACCAGGAACGGCAATCTGATCGAGCTTCGGCAACGGATAAGGAACGCCGAAGTATTCGTTGTAATACTGCAAAATCTGCGCGCTCGCCTCGAGGGCGTAACGTCCCCATTCCGCTTTGCCTTTTGTCGTGATGACACGGATTTGGGTGCCGCCGCTTTTGGTTTCGATAAGGTCGAGTTCGCCGGCAACGAACACATTCAGGTAGCTCGCCATTGATGGAGTCATGGCGAAATGCACTTCCTTGCCATCCGGAACTTTGTTCTCGCTCTCGATCGGCATGTTTGAAACCGCGAGAAAATTTTCCGGCACGACTGCGGTCAGTTGAAACCGCGCGCGAAAACTCGGTTCGTCCCAACAGGGGAACATGCGGCGCGCATCGGTCGCCTCGAATTGTGTGCCGAGCATGGTCTTCTGCTGGCCGGTCCCCTGTTCCTGATAACGGGCATAATATAAGCCCTGCCCCTGTTGGTTGATTTTCCCGGAAAACGCGAGCACGAGCGTGTGCGTGCCGTCCGCCAATTGTTCCGGCAAACTAATCGTTAGGGTTTCATTCTTTGGGTCGAGCTTCAGGGCCGCGCTGGCAACGCTCTTCCCATCGATCGCTGCGGTCGTGATCTGCAGTTCCAGTGCGTTCAAAACGATTTCGTTCACCGGCTCGCGCACTTGGATCTTGACCGCTTCTGAGCCGGTAAAGGTGAGCTTCTCCATATTCGGCTTGATCCGAATGGAGTACTTTTCCGGGACGACTTGCTTCGGCAGTTTGCCGGGCGTGCTCGCAAAATCGAATGGCTTCTCCGCGTTCAAATTCGGCAGGAAGATAAACGAAATTGCGCCAAGCAGAAGAAGGTGAAGCAGAGATCGCATCATATCCACTCGTGTTGTAGCTGCGCTTGTGTCAAGCGCCGGATTTTTCCGTCGCCAGCGGCGCCATTGTAGGCCGTCTCTGTGAGACGGCGATCGATTTATGAGACGACGATCGCACTCGGCAGAACGTCTTGCGTTAGCTCAAGGTAGGGGCGGTTCACCGAACCGCCCGCGGGCGATTGAGGTCAATCGCCCCTACCTACTGCACCACCAGCAACAGAAGCAGCTGACCGTCGCCGACCTGCGGTCCCCTGATCACAAGCGGACTGCGCTTGCTCAACTTCGTCTCGGTTTCGAGCAGCAATTTTTTCTCCTGGAAAAGTTTGAGGTCCAGCAGATAGCCCGAGTCCGTTTCGCCTTTGGAATCGACGTGGAGCGCAAAATATTTGCTCGTCGCCATCCAATCTTCATCGCCCTTTTCCAGCCGCTTATTCGCCTGGCCAATGAGTTTGAACTGATTGTATCC
Organism: uncultured Verrucomicrobiae bacterium; assembly: GCA_963803315.1. Taxonomy (GTDB): domain Bacteria; phylum Verrucomicrobiota; class Verrucomicrobiia; order Chthoniobacterales; family UBA10450; genus JBBQFI01. The sequence goes on from CAWDLY010000001.1 coordinate 49,072, forward strand.
GAACAACGCTTTGAGCGTTTGTTCGATGCGCGCTAGTTCCGGCGGAGTCGGAGCGGGGCGTGGCACATTGTTGGCGATGACAAAGCCGCTCCAGACATTCTCGCTCGCATGCGTTGCGGCCGCGCTGAAAACCAGCGCGAGGGCAGCACAAAGGATAACGAGCAGGCGTCGATACATTAAACCATCTTATTTGGCCGCGTATTCCGCCGGCAGTGACTGAAGTCCGTCCACCCAAAGGACGGTGACCTTTTCTTCCTTCGTCTGAAACATGGAGACGGTGGCATAAGGGCTCATCCCGGGATCCACTCGCGCATTCAAAATCTGGGAAAGATATTGCGATTGATCCGCCGGTTCCTTGCTGCGCATCACAAAAAATGTGCAGACAACAAACAACGCGAGCGCGGTCGCACCCGACCAAACGAGACGGCCAATTGTCCATGAAAAACGCGGCCGCCGACTTTCTCCGGCGGTCGATTCTCGCGGTTGATCCGCTTCGATCCGTCCGCGCAATTGATGATTGAAGAATTCCTCATTCCCCATCGCGCGCGCGGAAAGTTGTTGTTTGAGGAGCGCGCCAAGCTTTTGCGCTTCGATCTTCTCCGCTTCGGCGGCGGCACGGTCGGGCAGCGACGCTTCGAACTCCGCGAGTTCTTTCCCGCCCAGCTCGCCGTCGAGCCAGGCCGTCCACTTTTCCTCAAACGTTTTCATAAACATCTCTCAACAAGCTCTGCAATTTTTTGCGCGCATAAAACAAGCGCGACATCACTGTGCCGATGGAACATTCCAACGCCTCCGCGATTTCATGATACTGCATTCCCTCGGTCTCTTTCATCAAAATTACTGCGCGATGTTCCGGCGAAAGTTGCTTGATCGCTTCATCGATCCGCTCGCGGATTTCGCTTTGTTCCATGCGCTGAAACGGTAGCGCGTCCGCTTTTGGCACAGTCCGCGAGGCGGGCTCAATGCTTTTCAATTCAATTGAATCATCGAATTCCGCGCCGGTTCCTTTTACCTGCTTCTTGCGCAGCCAATCGATCGTCACATTCGTCACAATCCGGTAGATCCAGGTGTAAAAGGACGATTGCCCCCGAAAACGCGGGATCGATTTCCACGCTTTCACGAAGCTGTCTTGAGCCAGGTCCCAGGCGTCCTGCTCGTTATGTACCATGTTATAAATCATACCGAACACTCTTGTGCGGTAGCGGGTGACCAGCTGGTCGAACGCGCCGGTATCGCCGGATTGGCACCGTTTCACCAAATCCAGCTCCGACACATCGGCCTCTGCCGGAGTCGCTTCCGTTTCCATGAATTTGGACGGACTGCTGGCTATTTCATTCAATGGCTCGCCTAGCGGCTGCCGAAGCGCCGGCGCCATTCGCCGCGATACTCGCCCATCAGGCAAATAATGCCGTCGCGGACCTGGAAAAGACGCTGTTGCAGGACGGCGTATTGCGAGGACGAGATCAGTTTGTCGGAGAGCAACTGCGCCGCGGCATCCATCGACGTGGTGATCGCTTTGAGGGCGCGCTTTAGATAAGCGATCGTCATTCCGATCTCATCGACGTCTTCGTCGCTCAATGCCGCCGCGAGCTTGGCGCTGGCCAACGCCGAATGGGTTGCGAGTTTGACCGCGGCTGGTTGATTTTGCAGCGAATTATCGTCATCGAAAAGCTGATCGATCCAGACCGTCAACGCGAAAGCGGCCCGATAAAGTCCGTGATCCTCAAAGCCTTCGATCCCCGATTCGATACTGGCCCCGGACCGCGCGTCGCTCTGTTCGCCTTCGGATTCTTCGGCGAGCAACGCATCCACTTCATCGCTCCACTCGTTTTGGCTTAACGAGTGTGTCCAACCCATTTCGCGCGCGATGATCTGGTCGCGTTGCGGATCGTCGAGATATTTCTCGAGCAGCTCCATGTATTTCTCGGTCTTGTGATCCTGCTGTTGCAGGAACCGCTCCCAATCATATTCGTCCCACGTGTGATCGGGTTCACTCTCGTAACCGGACATATTTTCCCTTTAGGCTAGCTTCGCGAAATGCGCAAAAAGTTTATGGCGCAGATAATTGTGGCGCAAGCTCAGGCTTGCGGTTTACAAACAAGCAAGCTGGAAGCTTGTTCTACCTTCTTGGTCTGTAATCGCAACTGTCCGCAAGCCGCCTCGATGTCGTGACCTTTCTCGCGACGCAGTGTCGCTGCCACACCGCGCTCTCGCAGAATCGCGAGAAAATTCTCCTGGCGATTCCGCGAAGGACGCGACCACTCGAGGCCAGCGACGCAGTTATATGGAATCAGGTTTATCTTCGCCGATAACCGTAGCGCATGTTTCGCGAGCAACTTCGCCTGTTCATCGCTGTCGTTCACATCTGCGATGAGAATGTATTCGAAGGTGATGCGCTGTTTTCTCCGCGAAGCGAAGTAATCACACGCCTCGAGTAAGGTTGCGACATTGTATTTGCGGTTGATCGGCATGATGCGATCGCGCACATCGTCCGTCGCGCCATGAAGCGAAACCGCGAGGCGAATCTGCATCGCCTCATCCGCGAACTTTCGGATCTGCGGTGCAAGCCCGCTCGTAGAAACTGTGATGTGCCGCGCGCCAATTCCGAGTCCCCACGGCGCATTGATGATCTGAATCGCTCGCATCACGTTCGCGAAGTTCGCCAGCGGTTCGCCCATTCCCATGAAGACGACGTTGTCGATCTTCTCTCCGCTTGCGCGCTCGATCGCGATCAGTTGATCGACGATCTCGTTAGGCAAGAGGTTGCGCGAAAATCCTTCCAGCCCGCTCGCGCAAAATTTGCAGCCGTAAGCGCAGCCGACCTGCGTCGAAACACAAATCGTCCGCCGATCCGAGCGTTCGCCGTAAAGCGCAGGCGATGCCGGAATGAGCACCGACTCGATCAAATTTCCATCGTCCAGCCGGAACAAGAATTTCTGCGTCGTATCCTTCGATCCCAGCACCCGCACCGTTTCCAGCCGATCGAACGAAAACTCCTGCGCCAGCCGCGCGCGCAGCGCCTGTGGCAAATCCGTCATCTCATCGAATGAGCCAACTCGTTTTTGATAAAGCCAATCCGCGATTTGTTTCGCGCGATAGGCGGGCTCGGACCACTCCGTCAGTGCGTTCGCGATATCGTCCAGATGTGACGATTTTGCCGAGCGTTTCGAATTCAGCTCCACGCGGCAAGCATAGGCGGGCGGACACTTCACGTCCATTGACCGCGGGGTTGAACGCAACGGTCCATTACCGGTAGGGCGCGACGGCCCGTCGCGCCGACGAACCTCGCTGCGCCAACGAATTTTCTCAAAGCTCATTCACCCGCAGCGAACCCGTCTAACCGGAAATAATGGGCTCGACGGGCCGTCGAGCCCTACCGATTAGGCTTGATTGGGCGCGCGAAGACGGGAGCTTGCGCGCGTGATTCAGCATGAACGGTCTCGGACTCCATTGTCGTTAGGCTGGGAAGCGGCGCGGGCGAATGCGCTGCCGGCTTTTATCCTGCAGGCGGCGATGATTGCGTTGTTGGTCGCTTATTATATAAGCCCGGCGACAGCGTCGGCGCTCAATCGAATCGCGGAATATAAAAAAGAGCATGCGCTCGTTTTCGTCGTGCTGGCGGCCATCGCGGCCGGTGCGCTGCTTCCCGAGATATTCGTGATTTTGTTTTTCCAGAAGGGGCGGGTGCATGCGCAAAATTTTCGGAATCTCGCATTTACGGTGCCGACGTGGGCGATCGATGGGATTCTGGTGGATCTAATGTATCGCGGTTTGGCGATCTGGTTAGGCGACGTGGTGACATTGCCCGTAGTTATGGCAAAGGTTTGTATAGACATGTTCGGCTACAATCCATTTTTGGCCGCACCGTCAGAAGTTCTCGTTTACGAATGGAAAAATACGCGCATCTCGTGGTCGTCGGTGCGGCGTGCGCTCACTTGGGAGCATTATCGCGATAAAATTGTCCCGACGTTACTGGCGACGTGGGCGGTTTGGATTCCGCTGGTGGCGGTGATCTATTCGGTGCCGCTGGCCTTGCAGTTTCCGCTCTTCAGTCTCGCGCTCACTTTTTGGGTGTTGATTCTTACTTACATGACGAATCGGTTCGCGGGAAAGGTGGTCGCAGATGCGCCGGTCGCCCTTTCAGTTGCAGACCACAGGTAGGGGCGGTTCACCGAACCGCCCGCGGGCGATTGGGTCAATCGCCCCTACCTGCAAAATGCAGCAGCGCTTCGTGAACGCCGGCGCCGCAATCGCTCTGCGCCACGTAACCATTCGCTTTGCGCACTGTCTCTTTCACTTCGGGAATGGCGTTGCCGGGACAGGACGGATATTTGGCGTAGCGGCCGTCCAGCATGGAGAGGTCATTATGGTGATCACCGGCAGCGAAGATTTCGTCGCTCGGGATATCGAGTAACCGCGAAAGCTCGGCCAGCGCCGCTCCCTTATGATAATCAGCGTGGCAGAAACGAAGGTAAATAGTGTTGCGCTGATAATTGAACTTCGGTTGCCGCGCGCGCGCCGTGTCGATGAACTTCGTAATGCGATCCAATTCCCTCTCGCTCGTGGCCACCAAACCTTCCAGGCCTTCCGAATGATAAATCAGTCGCGCTTTGGTTTTCTGACTGACGAAATCGACGACTTCGGCGAGAACGGATTGCGCTGAGTTAAAGAGGTCCGAGTGTTCGCGCGCGCAACGCTGGTTCCAATCGCCGAACGGTTCCCACGCGTCACCACCATTTTGTGACGGACGAAAAACGTCGCGTTCACTCGTTAGGATAAAATCGGGGCGAATAGGGAATTCGAAATCGAGAAGACCGGATTCGAGAAGCTCGACGGAACGGCCGGTGTTGATGGCCCAAAGCGCACCTTCTCTTTGCATCTCACCGATCAGTTTCATGCAGGGCGAGTGCAGGACGGGATCGCTGTCGTGCGCGACGAGGGTGCCGTCGAAATCGGTACTGAGGAGTTTGAGGTTCATTGAAGATCTTACATTGATTCGATTACGAGCAGGAGCAAGAGTAAGAGCAGGAGCAGGAACGAGACGGAGAGGAAGAGTCGCCGCAGCGACTCCGTCCGTTGGTGAAGAAGACGAAGAGAAAAATGAAATCAGCTTACGAACTTGCGATGGAACGATTACAGGAATCGGCGCCGACGATTTCGCTGACGCCGGAGCAAAAGAAACAGATCGCCGAGATCGATTCGACATTCAAAGCGCGCATCGCGGAGAAGGAACTGTTTTTGAAAGATGAAATTCGCAAGGCGCAAACGGCGGGGAAATTCGATGAAGCGGAATCGCTTCAGCAACAACTGACGAACGAGATCCGCCGGTTGCAGGAGGATTGCGAAGCGAAAAAGGAAAAACTGCGCGCGAGTTTCAGGTAGGGGCGGTTCACCGAACCGCCCGCGGGCGATTGAGGTCAATCGCCCCTACCTCGCCGCGCCTTGGCAGGTTCGGATCGAGGAAGCCGAGCATGTGCGCGCGTTTGATGACGCGCACGCCTTCCTGCCTTTGCGTTTCCGCGATGCGCGCGTGAAAGGCTTCCATTTTCGTCCAATGAACCTTCGGCCGGAAATGATGCTCGGCGTGATATCCGTTGTAGAAGAAAATCCAGTTATAAATCTTGCCGTAGCTGCTTACGCCCCACGCGATGGGCTTATCGGGATCGGCGCCGTAATGGCGGAAGTAACCGTTGAGATAACTGAAGCAATGTCCGAGGTACCAAAACGGCAGATAGAAAAAGATGACGTAACGCCAGTTCAAAATGAACATGATGAGAAGCGCCGTGGCGAAAGCGGCCAGCTCGATATTTCCCCAAACCAAATCGGCGCCGCCGCGTTTGCGAAGTTCTTTGCGGATGGCGGCGGGATTCTCACGAAAAACGCTGAGGAAAACGTAGCTCCACGGATTCTCCGCTTCGCCATCATGCCCGTGTCGATAGATTGAAAGCCAATCGATCGTTTCCCCGCTCTCGTCCGGCCGATCGGAATTTCCCTTGTGATGCTGCATGTGCACGGCGTCGTAATACGTCTGGGAAAAACAGCAGGCGATCGACTGCGTGACGGAAAAAAGCCGATTCAAAAGCGGCCAACGGAAGAAGGGATTGTGAATGAAATTATGGGCGACTCCGTTGATGTTGGCGTTAACCATCAACGCGTAAAGAAAGCCGAGGACCAGCATGATCCAAAGCGGCGTGCGCGGATAAAGGAAGAAGAGCGCGCAGGAAAAACGCAAAGTGGAACAATCCGGCGCAGGCGGGAATGATATCCCAACGCGTGTGCGCGAAAAGCTTCGAGTCGGTTTTGGGGCGTTCGACTACGATGGGATCAGAGGTCATGTTTCAGAAAAAGCAAAGACGCGCGACGGTGATAATAATCGCGGACATTCGAAGCAGGCGCAAGTTTTGTGACGGCGTTGGCGGCGGACCTGCTCAAGGAAATTAGCGTGGAAATTACCCTGCAAAAAATCGAGCGGTCCTACATCAAGCTGTCGCTTGGTCTTCTGTTCGGGTTTCTCCTGCTCATTTTTCTCTGCTGGGGTGGATGGCATTTTTTCCAAGGATGGCAGGCGCAACGGCTGACTCGTCGCGCCGCCGCTTACCTGAACATCGGCGATTTCAAATCCGCGATTCTTACCGGGCGCCACGCATTTCAATTGAATCCCGAGAGAGCGGCGGCGGCTCGCGTGATTGCCGAAGCGGCCGAACGCTCGGGAGATCGAGCGGCGCTGGATTGGTGGCGCAAAGCATTGGAACTCGATCCCAATTCGAGTGAAGACGCGCTCGCCGTGGTCAGGTGCGCCCTGCAAATGGGCGACATGGTGACGGCAGAACAAACTCTGAATCGATTCGGTGAGCGCGCGAAAAAAACTGCCGCTTATCACGCGGCGGCGGCGCAGTTTGCCCAGGCGAACAAGAACATGTCGGAAGCGGCGCGACAGTGGGCGAAGGCGGTGCAGCTCGCGCCTAACGATAAATCTTATCAATTGCAGCTTGCAACGTGTCGCCTGGCCTCAGCGGATTTGGCCGAGCAGCAATCCGGCCGTGCTGCTCTCGAGACGTTGCGTCACGATAAGAAATGGGGCGCGTCTGCGCTTCGTGCGCTCATCCTGAATGGCGTGGCGCATCATCAAGATGCGGAGCAATTGCGCGATCTGTCGAAGGAGTTGCAATCGTCACCGGGCGCGCTTTTTGCCGATCGGATGCTTTACCTGGAGATCCTGCGCGAGCTGCGCGATCCAGAATTCACGTCGAACCTGACCAAGATCGAAAAGGAGGCGCCATCGCGGGCCTCGGAGCTGGCGACGTTGCTTTCCTGGATGAACAATAATCAAATGAGTTTGCTGGCGATTGATTTTGTGAAAGGCTTGCCTAACGAGTTGGCAAACAAATGGCCCGTTCCGGTAGTGCTGGCTGATTCGTATGCGCGCCTGAGCGATTGGGAGGCTCTGGAGCGATTGACCGAAAAAGCGAATTGGGGCGATTTCGATTTCATGCGCCACGCTTGTCTGGCGCGCGCATGGCGTGGGCTCGGCAAAGACGTGGCGGCGCAAGTGGAATGGAACACAGCGGCTAAGGAGGCGGGCCTCCAAAGCGACAGGCTTTCGTCTCTGGCGCAAACGGTGTCGGATTGGGGATGGAATGACGAAGCGATTGAGTTGCTCTGGGCGTTGACAAAATTCGCGGAAAAGAAAACTGATGCCTTACGGAATCTATATTTGCGTTATGCGGCCGCGAACGACACGCAAGGGCTTTACCGTGTGCTTCTGCGGTTATGCGAAAGTGATGCGAGCGATCTCGATGCGAAGAACAACCTCGCGCAAATTTCCCTGCTCTTAAATGCCGAGCCCGCTTATGGGCGAAAACTCGCAGAAGAAGTTTATCAGCGGGATTCATCGAATCCATTGTATGTGACGACCTACGCGTACGCTCTGTATTCAAAAGGCGATGTGAGCGGCGCAATCAAGGTCATGCAAAACCTGACAGAAGAGAAGCTGCAAGAGCCGGCGGTGAGCGCTTACTACGGAATTTTTCTGGCCGCTAGCGGCGATACGGAAAAGGCACGTCGATATTTGGACCTCGGGGAAAAAGCGAAACTGCTGCCGGAAGAAAGAGCTTTGCTGGATCAGGCAAAGCGACGGGTGCAATTGCGCGAGGCGTCGGCTCCGGCTCGCCGGTAGCGCGGACGGTTCTCCCGAAAAAGAAAAACGGCCGCCCCTTTCGGAGCGGCCGTCCCTAATCAAACAAACAGCAAACTCGTTAAGCAGTCGCGCGGCGGCGGCGGCGGATCTCAAACCCAATCGCAGCGACGAGCAACAGCGCGATCGGAAGCATGGTCGCCGCTTCCGGCACAGGGGTGAAGTTCAGGGTGAAAGTGATGCCGTCATTAAAGTAGTGGCAATCCGGATCAAGTCCGAGAGCGATGTCTTCGCCGTGGGCGAGATATTGTTGCAGAGCCGAGAGCTCGGCTGCGCTAAAGGTGTAAGTGTAATCCTGCGGCGTATTCGAGAAAGTCTTATTCGTCAGGAACGTATCGCTTGTGCCATTCGCAACCAGCCAGTGCGGATCGTTATGATAACGACTGTTGCTAAAGTCATCGGTGAAATCAGTCACGGGCGAACTGTCTGTCGGATCGTCGATAAATGAGGCGACTCCGCTGTACCTGGCCGTATCCAGCAAGTGAATGTGCAGCACGTTGTAATTCGTATCCCAGTTCCGGATGTTATCGAAACTGATGGTCGCGCTGGTGATGGTGGACGGATTCACATTGATGTTGTCAATGCGCCAAGTGTAAAGCGAATGATGGTCGAGATCGTTTAAATTAACGGGGGAAGGCTGCCAGCTCATCGTGGCAACGGCAGCAGAAGCGGAGGTGGAAGCGGCGATGGCGCCGACGATGGCGCAGAATGCGGCAGTAAAATAATGTGATTTACGTGTCGTTTTTTGGTATCTGGTCGTCATTTTGTTGTTTGATTGGAGCGATTAGTTGGCGTTTGCGCGATTTGATTGCCAAGGTTTTCAATAATTCTCATAATCGCGTCTCAGCGTCAATAAATATTTTCATGCCGCAACCTGGACCTTACGCAGTATTCTGTATCAAATGTGGCGACGGACACAAACAATTATTTCTTGCCCGTGCCGACGCCGAGTGATTTGACGGGCCGCTGCTGTATTCTACTCAGCTCATCCAAGATTTGATCGCCGGCATTTCACCGTGCGTTTTATTCCGGTTTTGACCGTTTGAGGCAAATCGAAAAGTCTGCCTCGACCTTTCCGCGATTGCTTTGGCCTAAGAAGGCTCGCGATCCGACAAATGATCGCCTCACTGCTGCATCGGAACAATCGGTGGAGAAAGCGTGGGAGCGTATCAAATCGCTACAGCTACAAAACACATTGTAATTATGGCAAATACGGCATGTTCGGTGCTCCGTAATCGCAATCACAATGCGCTTGGAAAAATCACCCTTCGACAACCGGGCATTTACTTTGGTGGAGGTACTCATGGCCGTCTCGCTCTTAGCCCTGTTTGCCAGCGGGGCTTTGTGGACGCTAACCCAGGCGAACAGGTATGCCGCCCTATCCCGGCTTTATACCGGTGCACAGCTGGCGGCGCAAAATCAAGTAGACCTGATCATGTCGAAAGGTCCGTTTAACCCTCAAAATCTTGCCGATGATGGGACCGCTGCCCCACAAATTCCCGCGGAACTCGCTCTTGGTACGCATGCGCCGGAAACGGTAACAATATACTCCGAGCCCAACGGGCAGACCGTAACCGCTCAGCGAGTGACGACGGTTTTCACAGATAATCCACCAAAGGTGGTTAGTGGGCGCACACTAAACATCTACTACGCGACTGTTGTAGTAACGTTTTACTATCCTCCATCGCCAGCTGGCGTAACACCTCCGGCCTCCACTCAGCATCAGGTTCAATTGAACGCCATGCGCGCTTCAGACGCGGAAGGCGGCTAGCGCTTAGCTTAGTTATGAAAACACTTCCAAGGGATCAACGCAGTGCCGGATTCACGCTCGTCGAGATGATGATAACAAGTGTTGTCTTCGCTTTAACCGGGGGTTTGATCTTTTTCTTTTTGAATTCGGGTATGATTCTGTATGCGAAAAACACTGCTGTAAATGCGGCCCATCAGCAGGCTAGATCGGGCGTCGACCAGATGCTGGCTAACATTCATTCTGCCGTATCGATTCCGCAGTTGGTTGATCAGAATCTAACGCCCCTTCCTCCTCCCGGGACAGGTCCTGCGGCCGGCATCAATTTCCAGCAATTCGATTCCGGCCCGTATCTTCTATCCACGGCCCTAAATGTTCCCTCGACGCAGAAATGGATAAAGATTTACGCCCCAAACCTGGATGTGACGCAGAGCGTAAGTGGGATGCGTTTTAATATTCCTTCTCACAGAGTCGAAATGGATATCCAGTCCCTGGCAACATCCACTGGCGGCTATCGCATCATCAATTTTGCCAGTGCTGTCGGGACCGATATTTTTGTGAACGACACTGATCCCAACAGCAATGGCAACGGCAATGGCAATGGTGATGGTACCAGCAATATTGCCGGCTTCATAACTCGCCGAGTTAGCTATGCCATAGCAGGCACTTCTCCATATTATGAGCTTCGCTATTATCCGACGAACAATTTGCAGACCTACAAGGTCATTGCGCGAAATGTAACTTCGCCAACGCCCGGACAGGCTCCCACCCCGTTCAAGGTATTGTTTAATCAAGCGGGCGGCGCTGATTTTCGCTCTGTCGCGGCAGTCGATCTCTCGACCGCCGAGCCACAATACTCCAAGCGCGGTTATGCAGCAGTAAACATGTTTATCGATTCCTACATTCCGTTCCGCTCCAAACTAACCATCAGCCAATAGCACCATGTATGACAACCAAGCTTGAACGATTCAGCGTGAGCGGCAATGCGCTCATTATTGCAATGGTTACTATCGCGGTAGTTGCCGGATTCATTGCGCTTGCCATCGATTACACGCGCAGCATCGGTCGAAACGTCCAGCGCAGCACCCTGATGCGGCAAGCCATTAATATTGGCGATGCCGCGACCGAGATGGCGTTTGCCGACTGGCGGGCTGGATGCATCAAAAACTCGAACCTAGCGGCACCGCGCGGGAAGTATTTCGATACTAATACAGAGTTGCCCAGTCCGAGTCCCGGGCACGTTTCCAGGAGTGTCGAAATACCAGCTACTGAACTTTGGCGTTGTTCCGGTAGATTCGACCTGGCAACCGATTGGAACCCTTACCTATACCAGCAATCGGGTAAAGCTGGATACAACACAACACCGTCGCCTCCCAAGACAATGGGACAGAATCCGCAAAACTACAGCTATTACTACCTGGCTATGGCGGATGTCATCATTCCCACGATGACTCAGGATACAGCGTGGCAAACAATGCTTGGAAGACCGACGATTCCAACGGAGCGAACGTCGTGGCCCACGTTCGCCGCGTTTTCGAGAAATACCGGCATAACAAAACCGATAAGGCGATCGATTACAAAGACGACCTGGAAATTCATCCTGGCCCAACATTCGTCGTAAACGGAGACGTCCATACCAATGGCAATCTTTACACCGCCCATGACACTCTCACTCTTAATGGTACGACCACCTATTCGGGGGCTTGGAGCGTTGATTTCATGCCTGGTGATAATCAACATCTGTCTGACGTCCCCGCTTCGCCTCATTGGGGGACAGGCAATCCGCCTTCTCAAGAGCAATCCGAAGTACCGTTTGGCGTTTCCGCCACTGACTACCACAAACTGATCGATCCCACGATTACTTCGTCCGATCCGCTATGGAATTATGCGTATGCAAACAAAGCCAATTACGCGGTGAAGGTTACGATCGACGCGAATAACAACATTAAACGTTTACAATTCGGCCGGCACCGAGATTACCAGCTAAGACTGGCGCGACCAATGCCGACGCCCAACTCACGGCCCTTATGAAAAGCGCTATAACCGTGAATCAAACGATTACCGACAATCGACAGGGTTCTGCTTCAGGGAATAGCTCGGTCCGTGTGGCGAGCTTGGATGTCGGCGTGATTACTACAGGGTTAACGAGCAGCACTTATAATAAGGTGGATCTTTCCACGAATCCGGTCATCTACGTCGTAGATCTTAGTGCGGATCCGACCGATCCGACAAAGCAGCGCGGCATTCGCCTGAAAAATGGATCCATTCTGCCGACGGCCGGATTGACGATCGCGAGTGGCAATCCGGTTTACATTCAGGGCGATTTTAATACCGGAAAAAATGGCAGTAACCAACCGCCATCCAATATAACTCCCGATGCTACTAACGCGCCATCTGCTAATCCCGCTTCGCCTACGACATCGGACTACACGCGCAAACCGGCTGCTGTCATTGCCGACGCGGTTACCGTTCTATCCAATTCGTGGTCTGATTCGAACCCAGCCATGAGCGTGGCCTCCAATACCACCGTTAACACGGCGATTATCGCGGGCATCGTTCCCAGCGGGAATGGCTACTACAGTGGCGGGGCGGAAAACTTCCCGCGTTTCCTGGAAAACTGGGGCGGCAAGACGCTGACCTATTACGGCTCGATGATAGAGCTTTACAAGAGCGAACAAGCCATCGGCCATTGGGGCGCAGCTAATGTCTACGGCGCGCCTAATCGTGCCTGGTATTTCGACACGAAGTTTCTATCGAATCCGCCCGCGGGAGTTCCATATGATGTCGATTATCGTCGTGGCCGGTGGTCTATGGAATAACAAAGCACTGGCGTCAGCTTTTTAGGCCGGAGTTACCGGGGCTTGGAAGCTGCTTTTCAAACGGTTTGTGCCTGCGATTAGAATTCCCTTCCACTGGCTTTTTTGGTTCGGCTTCGTTTTGCTGGTGTTGGCGGGCCCTAACGCCGACGCCTCGATTGATTTCACCCCTACCACGGGCGAGCGCGTCCTCGAAGGGATCGTCTTTCCGCAATTGATCTTTCATGAAAACGGCCGGCCAATCACTTATGAGCAACCGCGCGGATGGACGTATTCCGGTGAGGCTGCTCGCATTCGCTTCACTCCGCCGGAGTTTAGACAAGCCATAGCTGAGATCACTCAGTCGCCGCTCACGGAACCGGCAAGTTTCGATGAAGCGACGATGAAACTTTTGCAGACTCGAGTCCTGGCCTCGATACCGCCAGGAAGTCAAAACGCCGTTATTGTTTCGGAAGAACACAGTCCGATCACCATCAGCGGTCAGCCAACTTACGCTGTAACGATCGGATATAATCTGGCCGGGCAGGATTACCGGCTCGGCGCGCTGTTCGTGAATCTCAAAGATACTCGACTTCAATTTCTGGTGATCGCGCGTAAGGAGGATTTCGACAAGGTCAATCGACCGTTTCGCGGGAGTCTTATTTCGCTGCAATGGCATTGAGGCCGCGCGGGATTCGCCGCTAAACAATCGGACATTGCCAATTGGTCTTGCTAACGGCAAGGTAGCCGCCCGATTATGTTTGCGCGCCAACCAGAGATGAAAGTGTTTAGCGGTTCGGCGAACCGCGATCTGGCGCAGCGCATTTGCGACGCTATCGATGTGCCGCTTGGTCAGGCAACCATCAGCTCGTTTCCGGACGGGGAAACTTACGTCAGGATCGAGGAGAATATTCGCGGGCGCGACGTTTTCATTATTCAACCGACTTGTCCGCCGACAAACCAGCACCTGATGGAATTGCTCATCATGGTGGATGCCGCGCGGCGTGCGAGCGCCGATCGCATCACTGCGGTCATTCCGTTTTTTGGTTACGCGCGGCAGGATCGAAAAGATCAGCCGCGCGTTCCGATCACGGCAAAGCTCGTCGCCAATCTTTTGTACGCGGCGGGCGTGAGCCGCGTGCTGACGATGGATCTGCACGCGCAACAAGTGCAGGGCTTTTTCGATATTCCGGTGGATCACCTTTATTCCATGCCGGTGTTGATCAAATATCTGCGAACCCGGCTGACGGGAAAAACGGTGGTTGTCTCGCCCGATGTGGGCGGATTGAAAATGGCTTCGGCCTACGCGCATGCTCTGGGTGCGAACCTGGCCATCGTCGCCAAGCAGCGAAAGAGCGCCACCGAAACAGAGGCATTGTACTTGATCGGCGAAGTCGAGGGGTGCGATGTGCTGCTCGTGGACGATCTCACTGAAACGGCGGGCACCCTCACTTCCGCGACAACGCTCTTAAAAAAGAGCGGAGCCCAAAAAATCTACGCCGGCGTATCTCACGCCGTCCTGGTGGGCGCCGCCATTCCGCGTTTGCAAAAATCCGAAATCGAGGAACTAGTTACGACCAACAGCACGCCGGTGCGGACCGTGGAAAATTTTAAAATCACGGTGCTATGCGTCTCCGAGCTTCTCGGGGAGGGCATGAAACGGATTCACAATGACGAATCGGTTTCTTCGCTGTTCAAGATTGATAACGGCAAGCATTAGATTTTTTTCCCATGGCTAAACAAGTAAAACTGGCGGCGGAACGGAGGACGGCGGTGGGCCGTTCGGCGGTGCGCAAATTGAAAGCGCAAGGCGCGGTGCCGGCGATCATTTACGGCGCGAAAGATAAACCGGAACCGTTGCAGGTTTCGCGTCGCGACATCAACGCGCTCCTCAGCCACGCGGCGGGCGAAAATATTCTTGTCGAGCTGGAAGTCGCAGGTAAAAACCGCCTCGCGCTCGTGCAGGAAGTTCAGCACTCGCCGGTTGGCGGCGAAGTTTTGCACGTCGACTTTCACGCGGTCTCCATGGATGAAAAGATCGAGGCGGAAGTTCCGCTCGAGCCGGTTGGCATTGCCAATGGCGTTAAGAACTTCGGCGGTTTGCTCGAGCAAAATGTGCGTGCGCTTGCAGATCGAATGTTTGCCGAAAGATTTGCCGGACAAACTTACCGTGGATGTCTCCGCGCTTAATATTGGTGACTCGATTCACGTTCGCGATATCGCTTTGCCGGAAGGCGTGCGCACGAAAATCCAACCGGACCTGACCGTCTTCTCGGTTATGGCGCCGACGGTTGAGGAGGAGCCGGTAGCGGAAGTGGCCGCGGAAGGTGCGGCTGCTGGACCGGAAGTGATTCGCGAGAAGAAGGAAGAGGCCGCAGCGGCGCGGCGCCGGCGCCGGCTTCGGCGGCCCCGAAAGAAAAAGAAGCGAAGAAGTGATCGTTCGATCGCTTTTTTCGCTGCACAATTTTGTCACTGAAAGTTCGCGCATTCGTTTGGTTGCCGGGCTCGGCAATCCCGGAGCCGAGTATGAGCGGACGCGCCACAACGTCGGATTTGTTGTGCTCGACCAATTGGCCCGCGATTGGGGAGCTAATTGGGAGCATTCAAAAAAATGGGAAGCGTATTGGGCGAAAAGCGAACGCGGGAATTCTGGTGAAACCGCTTAGCTTTATGAATCGCAGCGGTTACCCGCTCGCCGCGGTCGCAGATTTTTACAAGATCGCGCCCGAAGAAATTCTCGTCGTGCTGGATGATTTTGCACTGCCGCTCGGTCGATTGCGTTTGCGAATGGATGGCGGTCCGGGCGGACATAACGGGCTCGAATCGGTCATCGTTGAGCTCGGGACCGAGAGCGTTCCGCGACTCCGCGTTGGCATCGGCGCCGCGCCTAACGAGGGTGCCGTGGACTATGTGCTCGGCCGTTTTTTTGAAGAAGAAGGGCCGCTCCTCAAAACAACCATCGGCCGGGCGGTCGAAGCCGTGAACTGCGCAATTGACAAAGGCATGGTTTCCGCGATGAACACTTTCAACCAAGCTCAAGAAACATGAAGAATCGTTACGAAGCGCTCCTCGTTCTCAACACGCAGGGCAAAGAAGATACCGTCAAGGATGTGGTCGATCGGCTCGAATCCGAATTCCAAAAAGAAGGCGCTGAAATCGAGCAGGTGCAAAAGATGGACAAGCGGCAGTTTTCCTATGTCGCGGGCGAACTGGATGCCGGGTTCTACGTGAATTTTGTTTTCCACGCCGAACCGCAATTGATCACGAAACTGCGTTCGAAATTCAAACTCGATCCGGAAGTTTACCGGCAGCATTTCCAGAAATTGCGGCCGAAGAAGGAACGTCCTGCAAAAAAGGTCGCCGCCGCCAAATAACTTCGCTAGAAACGTTGCATGGCTAGTTTTAACAAAGTTCTCCTCTTAGGAAATCTCACGCGCGATCCCGAAGTGCGCTACACGCCGAAAGGCAGTGCGGTCGCTGATCTCGGCATTGCCGTGAATCGTCAATACACCCTCGATAGCGGCGAAAAACGCGAAGAAGTTACCTTTGTCGATGTGACCCTTTGGGGACGCACCGCGGAAGTCGCTGGCGAGTATTTGAAAAAAGGGCGCCCGGTTTTCATCGAGGGCCGGCTGCAACTCGACACCTGGGATGATAAACAATCGGGGCAAAAGCGCAGCAAGCTGAAAGTCATCGGCGAAATGATGCAGATGCTCGGTTCTCGACCCGGTGCCGGAAGTGATGCGGATGAAGGCAGCGGAAGTTCTGGCCCAGCACGATCGAGTGCGCCGCCTCCCAAAGCAGCGCCCGGCGAACCAGACGACGACGAGATCCCATTTTAAGGTAGGGGCGATTGACTCAATCGCCCGCGGGCGGTTCGGTGAACCGCCCCTACCAGACGATCCATGAACGCCACGGAAGCGTGCATCGCGCTCAACATGCTGCCGACCATGGGGCCGGTTCGTCTGCGCAAGTTGCTCGAGGTTTTCAAAAGTCCCGAGCAAATCCTCGCAGCCCGTGGAAGTGAATTACGCAAAGTCGAAGGCGTAGGGAAGGAAGTCGTCGAGCAAATCCTAAATTGGGAATCACTCGTCGATCTTTCACCGGAGCTGGAGCGAATTCGGGCCTTCGGCGCCAAAGTTATCACGCTGGATTCACCGGAATACCCAAGGCAATTGCGCGAGATCCACGCACCACCGATCGTGTTGTATGTCTGGGGTGATTTACTCGAGCGGGATCATCACGCGATTGGAATCATCGGAGCGCGACGCACCACTCATTACGGAACCGAGTCGGCCAAAAAGCTTGCCTACCAACTCGCCTATGCCGGGCTGACAGTGATCAGCGGTCTTGCGCGTGGAATTGACACTGCTGCGCATCAAGGTGCGCTCGCCGCGAAAGGTCGCACGATCGCGGTAATCGGTTCCGGATTGTCGAAGCTTTATCCGCCAGAAAATGCCGCCCTGGCCGAAAAAATCCGCAACGGCAACGGTGCTGTCGTGTCAGAGTTTTCGATGGAAATCGAACCGGACCGCCAAACTTTTCCCATGCGCAACCGTATCATCAGCGGTTGGAGTCACGGAATTTTAGTGGTCGAAGCCGGACTGAACAGCGGCGCGCTCATCACCGCCTCGCAGGCGATTGAGCAGGGACGCTCGGTGTATGCCGTGCCGGGCCATATCAATGCTCCAAGCGCGATGGGGTCGAATCGTCTCATCCAGCAGGGCGCCAAACTCGTCATGGACGCGAGCGACGTTCTCGATGATTTGCAAATTCTCCTGCCCGAAACCAAACCAGCTCCGGAGGCGGCTGTTCGCCCATTACCGGAGTTAACTCACGAGGAACGTAGTGTTTACGACGCGATCAATTCTACCGAGACCGCCATCGACGACATCGCTGGAAAATGCCATTTGCCAAGCGGCACGGTCTCTTCTACTCTCCTCCGCCTTGAACTAAAGCGGCTCGTCAAGCAGCTGCCTGGAAAGTATTTCGTGAAGCTCGCATAGCCTCGTCCGCGACCTGCTCCTGATTCCGCAAGGTTCCGACTCTAATGTCTAAATCTCTTATCATCGCTGAGAAGCCGAGCGTGGCGAGTGATCTCGCCCGCGCTCTCGGTGGCTTCAAGAAGACTGGCGAACATTTTGAAAATGATCGCTACATCATTTCGTCGGCCGTCGGTCACCTGGTGGAATTGTGTTTGCCAACTGAGTTGGACGTCAAACGCGGCAAATGGAGTTTCACGAATCTTCCCATCATTCCCGACGAATTCGATCTAAGGCCAATCGAGAAATCGAAGCCGCGATTCAATTACCTCAAGAAACTGATTCAACGAAATGACGTAACCGACCTCATCAATGCCTGCGATGCCGGTCGTGAGGGCGAATTGATCTTTCGTTACCTGGTCAAGCTGACCGGCAGCAAAAAACCGGTGCGTCGCCTTTGGTTGCAATCGATGACCGCGGAATCGATTCGGTCTGCTTTCGAACATTTGCGCACGAACGAAGAGATGATTCCGCTCGCGAAAGCGGCAGTGTGCCGTTCTGAGAGCGACTGGCTTGTGGGCATCAACGGCACGCGCGCCATGACGGCTTTCAACAATAAGACCGGCGGCTTTCAACTGACGCCTGTGGGTCGTGTGCAAACGCCGACTCTCGCCATTCTCACCGAACGCGAAGAAAAGATTCATGAGTTCAAGCCGCGCACGTTTTTTGAAGTCTTCGCGGATTTCGAAGTAAAGGCGGGCGAGTATCGCGGTCGCTGGTTTCGCGAAGACTTTTCCAAAGACGGCGATGAAGATGCCCGCGCCGAGCGTATCTGGGACGCCCCGCTCGCAGATGAAATCAAATCGCGTTGTCTCGGCAAGACGGGTGTCGCCACCGAAGAACGCAAGCCGACCACGCAAGCTCCACCCTTGCTTTACGACCTAACGAGTCTGCAACGCGAAGCGAACGGACGCGGATTTAGCGCGAAACGAACGCTGCAAATCGCGCAGCAACTTTACGAGCGCCACAAAGTCATCACCTATCCGCGAACCGACTCGCGCTATTTGCCGGAAGATTACCCAGCCACGGTAAAATCGACTCTTGGGAAAATTCAGGACCCGACGTTGGAGGCGCATGCGCGCAAAGTTTTGGATAATCAATGGGTCAAACCGTCGAAGCGGATTTTTAACAACGCCAAGATTTCCGATCACTTCGCCATCGTTCCCACGGGCACGGCGCCACAAGGCCTCGATGAATGGCAGCAAAAGATCTACGACATGATCGTGCGGCGCTTCATCGCGGTGTTTTTCCCGGCCGCACAATTTGAAGTGACCACGCGAATCACGCGGATCGAGAAAGATGCATTCAAGACCGACGGCAAGATCATTACCGATCCGGGCTGGCTCGCAGTCTATGGACGCGAAGCCGCGATTGCGGACGGGGACGACGACAAATCCCTCGTGCCCATTTCGCCTAACGAATCAGCAAAAGTTCTGGACGTTGAAGTTAAGCAGGATGAAACCAAACCGCCGGCGCGCTTCAACGAAGCAACGCTCCTTTCCGCAATGGAAGGCGCCGGCAAATTGGTCGATGACGAAGAATTGCGCGAAGCGATGCGCGATAAAGGTCTCGGAACACCCGCCACACGCGCGGCCATCATCGAAGGACTTCTGCACGACGGTTACGTCAATCGGCAGGGCAGAGAATTGATCGCGACGGCAAAAGGAATGGCCCTCATCACATTGCTCCAGGGAATTGGTGCGGGCGCGCTTTGCTCTCCGGAAATGACCGGCGAATGGGAATACAAACTCAAGCGCATGGCCAAAGGCGAGATGAAGCGCAAAGAGTTCATGGCCGAAATCAAGAATTTCACGCGCGAGATCGTAGAGAAGGCGAAGACCTTCGAAGGCGACAGCGTGGGCGGTAATTACACCGTCGTGAATGTGAAATGTCCGAAGTGCGGCGAGGGCCCATTCGATGAAGATTATCGCACCTTCAAATGCCGCAGTTGCGGTTTGATCATTTGGAAAACGATGGCCGGCCGCTTATTCGACGAGCATGAAGTCGAAATCTTGCTCACGAAAGGATCCGTCGGTCCGCTCGAAGGTTTCCGCAGCAAAATGGGGCGGCCCTTCAATGCCATCGTCAAACTTGGCGAAGATTTCAAACAAGGTTTCGATTTTGGCGAAGGCAGCAACGGGGCGGCGATCACGATCGATCCCGCTAAACACGAAGCGCTCGGCTTATGTCCGATTTGCCAGAAAGGCCAGGTCTACGTCCTGGACAATGCTTACGCATGTGAGAATGCCGTCTCCGCCGAAAAGACCTGCACCTTCCGTGTGAGCAAAGTAATTCTGCAGCGCGAAATCCCGAAAGAGCAGGTGCAGAAATTGATCGCAATCGGCAAAACCGATCTCCTCCCGAAATTTATTTCCAAGAAAGGCCGCGCCTTCTCGGCGCATCTAAAATTGGATAACGGCAAAGTCGGTTTCGAATTCGCCGAGAAAAAACCGCGGGTGAAGAAGAGCAAGCCCGCTAAGGCGACCGCGGAAGTGTAGAAGGTTCGCCGGCAGAGCGAAAGAGCAGGCAACCAGCCTGGTTGCCGATGCGCTCGAAGCCCGGCAAGATCAGATCTCGTTCGTCTTCATCAACGACCAGGACGTATTTCACTCCGAGATGTTTGAACAACTCGCCCTGGAACGGCAACCGCACCAGGTAATAATCCGGCGCGTATAGTTCGAAGACGGGCGTTGGCTCGGCCGAGGTCTGAAAGCAAATCCGCGCATATCGATTATGCACGGAAGCGTATCGATTTTCGGGATCGAGCACTTTAAGCATTTCATGATCGGGCATGCTTCTGGTGCCGCCCAGCGTTTTGGCGCCAGTGGCTTTCACCAGTTGCGCGAGAAAACATGTTCTCTCGGTCAAACGTCCCGTCACGATCCAGAGCGCGTCCGGATCGCTCCGCTCAATCTTGGAAAACCATCGGAACATTTCACTTTTCGTGATGCCAGGGACGCCCCGGTTGATCGGATTGACGAGCCCGTAGGAATACAAGCAGGGAAGCAAAAGCAGCGCACAGGAAGCAATCCGAATGCGGCGCCACAAAAGCGTAAACACTGTGGCGAAGAAAATCGCAGCTGCCGTCGGTTCGCCGAATTTTGCAAAATCGTCCAGCCTGATATTGGTGGATTTCAGGATACCGAATGATGCGATCCCGATACCCAACGCGATAATCAAAAGAGATGTTCTCGTGTTGGAAGGTTTCTCGCTCGACAAGCCAAGAGACCTAACGAGTCCGATAATTGACGCCACACCGACAGCCAGAACGGCGCGATCGGAGGTCACATAACTCCAGCCCGTTGCGCGAGCCAGCCATAATGGAACGCCGTGCAGCATGAAAAAGATCGTGACGACCAGGAATGAAATGGTCGCGAGCAAGATCGCATCCAAGCGTCGCTGCCAAATCTCGCGAACGAAGGCGGCGATGAGGAATGGCGTCAGGAAAACAAAGCCACTCGCCGCGCAGACGTTGGCGAACGATTGCGGAAAATGATTCTCGGTCATCGAAAATTCCAGGAACGGCGCGAGAAAGAAATACCACGCGAAAGAGCCGCCGCTCGAAGTCGTCTGTCCTGGATACACCTGCGATTCGATTTCCCTGATTGTTGGCCAGACTTGGCGACTCCAAATTCCGAGGAGAAGAGCCGCCGTAATCAGCACGGCAATCGAGATGGAGATGCGAAAGAAATTATTCTCGCTCTGCATTTGGCTGCGGCGGCGGAGGTGAATCGCGCCGCTAACCGCGAGCACGAGAGCCAGGTAAAGCAGCGGAATTTGAAACCGCGGGTAACAGCAAAAAACAAATTGTTCGATTGCGAAAAGCAAAACGACGCCCGCGGCAATGATCCTCCATCGCGATTTTGCGTGTGCAAGCAAATGAACCGCCCAAAGTCCGAAAAAGAACATCGCCACCATCTCCGGCATGCACGTTGGCGTGGAAAAAAACCACTGCGCATATCCGGAGAAAAGGAGAATTGCCGCGCCAGCCAGCGCGAGAAAATTGTCGCCTCGAGCGATGATTCGAAGAAACAGGAACGCGCCCAGCAACATTCCAAACCACTTGAAGTTCCAGTTGAAAGCAAACGCGCGCTCGCGACCGAGAATGAAGAAGGCCCACATCTGGGGGCGAAACGTCATGGTCCAATGCCGCGCGGGCAGGTTCAACAAAAGAGGCGATGCGCCGTTGCCAATGCTGCGGTTTGTGATGGGGAACGCTGGATTTTGGTTTGTCTGCGACCAGATCCAGGGCGTTTGCACGAGCCATTCATCCATCCGGATCATCCTGGGCGTTCCGGCGAGCAATCCCTGCGATGTCGACTCGCGGTCGGCGATCTCCTGCCATAATGCCGTTGAGCTGCCGTTGAGTTTCAGCAAACTCGCCGCCAGATAAATCACGACGAGGCTCGCAACAATGAAGTTGCGTTGCTTATCGGATTGATCGTTGCGTGCGGCCTTTTCGAATCGCGAGCCCGCGCTTGTGAGCAACAATGTTGTACAAGCGACGGCCAATAGAAGATTGAGTCCGACCGCGAGCAGGGGGTTTTCCGAATGCCAGGTGAAATTGAGAATGAAGAGGAACGCGCAGAGAATGCTGTGAATCCAGAGCATCGGTAGCGGACCAGCTTGCTATCTGACCGGGATCATTTCGAGAAGGAATGTCAGAAATGTCTGGTCCATGCGTTGGTGACGGTTTGCATTGACGGCCAGCCCATCAATCTGGTCTTATGCCTCCTTCACGGGAGGCTTTGCAATGTCGAAGGCGGGTGTTTTCAGCTGTATTCTTTTACTCTGTGCGGTTGCGGTGGTTTCGGGTCAGACCCGGCAACATAAACGTCTTCCGCGCGAAGAACTCGAAAAATACGAGGATCCGCCGGCATTGCTCGCGCGGACCGGACTTTCGCTGCGAATGGTTTCGCAGTTCGGTTCCTTCACGAGTTATCAGGTTAACGTCGATGCGAGCGGTCTGAACATTACCGGCGACGCCGCGAACGAACCGTCAATCTGCGTTGATCCCACAAACGGCAACAAAATGTCGATCGGCTGGCGGCAGTTCAACAGCGTAACGTCCAACTTCCGGCAAGCCGGCTGGGCCTACACAAACAATGGCGGCACGTCGTGGATTTTTCCCGGCGTTCTCGAGAACAACGTCTTCCGCAGCGATCCGGTTTTGAATTCCAGCGACACCGGAAACTTCTACTACCTCAGTCTTCTCCAGACCTTTTTCGACAACATGTGGCGTTCGCTCGATGGCGGCCAGTCATGGATGAATATCGCGCCTGCCCGAGGAGGCGATAAGCAGTGGTTCACGATTGATAACACGGGCAGCACCGGCCACGGCTTCCAGTATCAATCATGGAGCACGGACGGGAACAATTACAATGGAAGGCAATTCACCCGTTCCACCGACGGCGGAGTCACCTGGCTCAATCCGATTAACATTCCCAACTCGCCGGCGTGGGGAACGCTCGACGTGGACACAAATGGCAATCTTTTTCTCGTCGGCGTGAACTTTAATACGGGCCAGGTTTGGTGCGAGCGCTCGACCAATGCGAAGAACGGCGCGGTAACACCAAGCTTCGATCAAAGCACCGCCGTCAATCTCGGCGGCGACATCGATCTCAACGAACCGATAAATCCCGTGGGATTGGTCGGGCAGCTTTTTCTGACGGTGGATCGTTCGGGTACGAGCACCAATAACAATGTTTATATCCTCGCGAGTGTGCTGCCGACTGGCTTCACTACGGGAAGCGATGTGATGTTCGTGCGCAGCACCAATGGCGGACAAAGCTTCAGCGCACCGCAGCGCATTAACACCGATCCGATCAATCACAGCAAATGGCATTGGATGGGCACGCTTGCGGTCGCACCCAATGGACGTATCGACGTTATCTGGTTGGATACGCGCAACGCTGCGAACAACACCGATTCGCAGCTCTTTTATTCTTATAGCTTCGACGGCGGCAATACCTGGGCGCCGAATGTCCAGATCAGTAATTCGTTCAATCCCTTACTCGGTTATCCCAATCAGAGCAAGATGGGCGATTACATGACCATTGTTTCAGACAACACCGGAGGGAACGTTGCCTATTGCGCCACCTTCAATGGCGAAGAAGACATCTATTATGTGCGCGTCGCTCCATCGGCGCCGCAAGCCCTAAGCGCAGTCTCGAGAAAAACTCACGGCGGCGCTGGCACTTTCGATGTTCCACTTCCGCTTGCTGGTGGTGCCGGGATCGAATGCCGGAGCGGTTCGGGGCCAAACTCAGACGGCCATCAGGTAGTCGTTACCTTCGCTAATCCGGTGACCGATACTGGAGTTGTAGTGAGTAGTGTGGATGGACTTGCCACCAGCGCTCAGAGCATAAGCGGAGGGATGGTGACGCTGGATCTTTCCAGTGTGAAAGACGGGCAAACAATCGCGATCACACTCAAGAACGTAAACGACGGCGTCCATCTCGGTGACGTGACGGTGCAGATGGGTGTGCTGCTCGGCGACACGACGGGAAACGCCGCCGTAAGTTCATCCGATATTAGCCAGGTTAAGCTCCAATCGGGGCAGGTTCTCAGCGTTTCCAATTTCCGCACGGACGTGAATGCGAATGGCTCGATCAGTGCCACTGACGTCAGTCTCGTGAAGTTGAGATCGGGCACGTCCCTGCCTTAGCCCGAGTCTAGAGTCTCTCGCCGGGGCGAGCGGGCGAGTGGACTATATCATTCGTTAGGCGCGACGTTCGACGACAGGGAGGTGCCGGTTCTCGATTTCACCGTTGAGACATCGGTGCTCGTGATCGTGCCGCTGGCGTTTACATCTGCGCGGAAATTAGCGGCTGTTACCGGTTGGCCGGATTGAAGCTTCACCTGGCTCACATCCGCAGACGTGACGGCGCCGTTGCCCGTAGTGTCGCCGACAAGAATGCTCATTGGAATGGTGATGTCGTTCGAACTCTCGCCATTATTTACACCGGAAATTTTCACAGTAATTGTTTGCGGACTCGTTAGGCCGGTGAGGTTAATGGTGGCTGTGGTGGTGCCGCTGCCGGTCGCACTTGCGACACTGCCGCCGCCCGTTGTAAGCGACGCGCTCGTAAATGTGACGCTGTTTGGAAATGTAGCGACGATTTGATAATCGTTGTTCGCGCCGCCGCTGCGGCACTCGATTCCGGGGTTTCCTGTGAGCGGCAGGTTTATGTCAAAGGTTCCGGCGCTGCCATGGACCTTTCTGGAGACAACCTGCACCGGTGCGATGGGCGCCACCACCTCAAATTGCGACATCATTCCGTCGTCCTCGTGTTCCAATATGTGGCAGTGGAACATGTAGATGCCGATGTGATCCGTGAACTTCATCTTAAGCTCGAGAGTCTCACCGGAACCAAGGCTCCAGGTTTCCTTCATTGTTTCATACGGATAACAAGGGCCGCCGTCGCGACTGATGCATTGTTGATCGACATCGTGAATATGCACCATGTGGGTGACCTCGGTGGGATTGGTGAAGATCCATTTCTCGGTCGTGCCCAACACGGGATGGGCATCGATGCGATTGGGATCGAATCCGAGACCGTTAATCGTCCAATGGCCCGAAGTTTGATCAAAGCTGAAATGCCGCGTCACCGTAGGTTCGCCGATATCGGGCAGGGCACGGAGGGTTGCCGGAATCGTGCTATTGTCCACGACATGCTGTGTAACTCGGAACTTTAGCAATGGCGTCACCTTGTACGAATCCATCAGGTAAATCTCCTGTCCCATTTTTCCTGCGAAATCGACGACAACATCGAGCCGTTCCGCCGGACCGAAGTCCATCGCCGTGCGTGACACTGGCGCCGGCAACAGACCGCTCTCCGTTCCGATTTGTGTGAACGCGTCGCCTGTACTCAAAGTGAGGATGTAAAAGCGGGCATTGGAGCCGTTCAGCATGCGCAAACGATATTTGCGGTCTGCCACATCGAAGTACGGCTGGTAGACGCCGTTAATCAGGATCTTGTCGCCAATAACACCAAAGCGGTCATAAAAATATTCCAGCTGGTTGTCCTGGTCGAACTGGCGGTCAGCTATCACCAAAGGTAACTCGTAGGCGCCAGAAGGGAGCGTCGCCGGATCCGCTGGATCATCGATAATGTAAAGACCCGTGAGTCCCATCCAAACCTTCATACCGGTCTCGTCCAGCTTGTGATCGTGGTAGAACTGCGTGGCTCCACGCTCGTTTTCACCATTCTCGATCCCATCAAAGGTATAAGTCCGCGAGGCTCCAGTTCCGATGAGGTAATCGGGTCCGGTTACATAGCCATCGTCTATCGAAGCGGAATGGTTTCCATGGTGATGCACCGTTAACGCGCCGGCGATCGGATTGAGATTATTAGTGAACGTGACCTGCGTTGTCTGCCCGGTAGGCCTGCGAATTGTGGGACCGGGATATGTGCCTCCGTAGGTCCACATATAGGTGGGAGGCCCATCGAGTATTTGGACGTAACTCTCTTGGACGCTGATCGGTATGTTGCCGGCGGTGGCAACCGGCGGGAAGAGCAAAGCGTGCGAAGAGAAAGGTGTCGGCGTCGGAGTGGGGGTCGGTGTCGGCGTGGGCGTCGGCGTCGGGGTGGGCGTGACTGTTGGGGTCGGTGTTGTTGTTGGCGTTGGCGTTGCTGTCGGAGTTGGGGTTGGCGTCGGAGCCGCGACGGTAACCGTCCCCGTCATCATTGCTCCGTGGACCCTGCAGTAATAGGGAAAGGTTCCGGTGTTCGGGAAGGTGAATGAGAAAATGAACCCGCTATTATGTATTGCCGAGTCAAATATGCCATTCGGGCTATTTGGATTCCCAGATGTCGCGCTGTGATTATTGCTGCCCCAAGTCCACTGGACGGTATCGCCCGTGTGAATGTTTACGGAGCTGGGACTGAAGCTATGGGTATTATTTGGTCCGACTGTCACATTCGTCGTCGCGGCAAAGGCGAAGACTGGAAGAAACAGAGTGATGAAAGCGAGCAGCCGCGGCAGAGTCCGAGAAAGGTATTGGAATAGCATTTTCGACGCGGAGGCTAGCACGGGCTATGGATGCTTGTCACGAAGACTATTGAGCGCGTCAAGATAACGCCCTCGTTTAGACATTTTCGTCCACAGATTTCGCAGATTTGCACAGATTTTTCATTGGAGTTGTAGCCGCCGCCTGCCAAGCCGTAGCCGCGCGCGAAGGACTGGTCGCTGGCGGCAGACCGGCGCTTGTGCAAACCGCCTTCATTCATTCTTTGGCGCTTGGATAAGCGCCTCGAATCATCACTTACCCGGTGCGAAACTTCGCGGCGGTGTTTGGGCTTCGATTGCGGGCAGCGCCGTTCCGGACTTTGATTTTACAATCGAGACATTGATGCTCGTAATAGTGCCGCTGGCATTTACATCCGCGCGGAAGTTTGAGCTTGTCACTGCTTGACCCGATTGAAGTTTCGTCTGGCTCACGTCAGAGGAACTCACGGTGCCATTACCGTTGGCATCACCGACAAGAATTGACATGGGAATCGTGACGTTACTTGTGTGAGATCCATCGTCCAAATTAAACAAAGTAACTTGAATGGTTTGCGCATTCGTTACGCCGATGAGATTTATTGTAGCGAGTGGGGTGCCATTCCTTGAGAGTAGTCAGCCTGAAACGATTGAAGCGAGACCAAAATTCTGCGTGGTTGCGATCAACCGCGGATTTCGCGGATAACGCTGATTTTCTTGGATCCACAAATTGTGCAGATCTACACAGATTATTCTCGAAGGGATTCTTGCTCGTGCTCTTACTCTTGCTCCATCCGTAATCTGTGAGGGGAATCAGAGTGCAGGAAATCTGTGGATGAAACGAATTTCTGGTTTCCTGATTAATTTAGGAAATACGCGTTCCTTTTCGAACTTGTGAAATGGAAATAAGAGAGTTCTCGGTTCGAACCGGACTGGCATAGCATTCGAAATGGCAAAGAGCGTGTTGACGCCACAAGTTATGGTGTGCTACTAGGGAGCGCAGCACTATGCGTTGTCCCAAGTGCGGATTTCGTGACGATAAGGTCATCGATTCGCGCCAGTCTCGAGATGGTAATGCGATTCGTCGCCGGCGCGTTTGTCTCAAATGCTCATACCGCTACACCACGTACGAAGAAGTCGAACGCTCCGACCTGCGCGTGATCAAGCGCGATCGCACGCATGAAATGTTCGATCGGCAAAAACTTGTGAAAAGCCTCGCGATGGCGTGTGAGAAACGATCGATCGGTCTGGTGGCGCTCGAGCAGGCGGTGGATGAGATCATTCACGAACTGGAAACAAGCGGAAAGGAAGTCACGTCGGCCGAGATCGGGAAGAAGGTGCTGGCGAAGTTGCGCGAGATCGATGAGGTGGCGTATTTGCGTTACGCATCGATTCATCAACATTTCAAGGAGGTCGATGAGTTCGTCGAGGCGATTCAAGCGCTCGGGCGGAGAATCAAGACGAACGCAGCGCAAAAGGAATTGTTTCCGCCGGAGGCGGCAAGGCATGGTCGCGTTTAAGGGAGAATTTCCGTATCTGCGTTGCGAATCGGGGCAACTCTTTGAGTTCGATCGCGACTGGCTGCACGATGCGATCACGCGCGCGGCGGATCAGGCAGGTTATCCGAGCTGGTGGCTGACGGATCATGTGACCGAAAGTATCGCTTTTTATCTGCGATTGCGCGCGGACGAGCCGGTGGTCGCGTTCAGCCAGTTATCGCAAACCGTGCGCTACGTGCTGAAGGTGATTGGTTACAAAGAAATCGTGCCGTATTTCGAACCGGCGCTTCCGCCGATTACGATTTCGCTCCTCGAAATCGCACAACAGGCAGGCGCTGGATATGAGCTGGCATTTTTCGATCACCTGGAAAAAAGAATCAACGCCCTCGTGGGAATTGGCGTCGACAGTTTGCGGATTCGGGGACTGCAGCCGTGCGTAAAACATTTGCAAGGCGCAAAAGCATGGTCGCGCGCGTGCGATCGGTTGCGCGAGGAAGTGGTTTGTTTTATCCGGGAAAAGCTTGCCGCCTCCACCACGCTGCAGGAGTTGAGCTGCTCAATTCGTTAGGCGGAAAGATCCCGATGACCATTTTCGAAAAGATAATCGCGCGCGAAATTCCGGCGAAGATCGTCTACGAAGATGACGATGTGCTGGCCTTTCACGATGCGAATCCTCAGGCGCCGGTGCATGTGTTGATCGTGCCGAAGAAAGTGATTCCGCGATTGGCGGACGCGAGTGCAGAGGATGAAGCGCTACTCGGCAAGCTCCTTCTGGCTGCAAAAAAAATCGCGATGCAACTTGGCCTAACGAATGGATATCGCGTGGTAATCAACAACGGGCCGGACGCCGGAGAAAGTGTCCCGCATTTGCACGTGCACCTGCTCGGCAAACGATCACTGGCCTGGCCGCCGGGGTAGCGCGGGCGTCTCGCCCGTGTATTGGAACGTCTCGTTCCAATTCTAAACACATAAGGAAACGGAGCGGGACGCTCCGTTAGGCGCGCGAGACACGCGCCCTACCCAGCTTATTCTCTTACGATGACAGGCGTGCTGTCGCGCGCGGCTTCAAAGAAATGCTTCGCCATTTCCGCGGGCATGCGAATGCAACCGTGTGAGGCACGATAACGCGGAACGAATCCGGCATGCATTCCGTAACCGCCTGTGAAGCGGAGAAAGTACGGCATGCGCGCGCCGTCGAAGATTGCTCCCGGTGGCTTCGGATTTTCTCGAGTACCTGATGTTTTTTTCCACGATGAAGCCGTCTTTATCAATGTAATCGCCGTATTCGCTCGAGACATGGTCCTTATCTTTTTGAATCACGCGGTATTTGCCGGGCGGAGTCTCGTAACCCTTCTTGCCGGTCGAAATGTTCGATTCCCCAATGAGATGTTTGCCTTTGTAAAAATAGGCACGCTGTTCGTCGAGATGAACCACAATCTTCGGCGCGCCTTTGAAATGATCGGGCCGCCAATAAGCCCGCGTCGGATGCGGCGCCGCGAGCGCGGTTCTCAGAGCATCCGAGAGAAACCGGCGTGGAGGTTCCAGATCGCGTCTGCAATTCCGCACAGCCTGTGCACAGGAGAAACGCGAGCAAGCTTGGAATGATTCGAAAGTGGAAAAGCTTGGGGCTCACAAAGGCGCGCACGGTAATGCGCCCGGCCACGGATTCAACAGCAAAGGGGCGGTAAATCGAGCACGCCGGGAAATTGTCTCTCGTGTTCAATCAGGTGAAGTTTGGGCGTTACGATAAAGCAATGAATGTGCGAATGGCGGATTTAGTTCCTCGCAGTCAGATCGTCCTCGCGCCCAAATCCGCGTGGACTCTCGGTCTACTGCAAGCTGGATCGCATCGATTCGAAGAGCTGATGTCGCTTGGCGCGATTTGGACGATGCCCCCTTTTTCGTCTGTCTCTCTTGTTTATGCGCGTCTTCTGCGTAGAAATACCGCTCCATGCCCATCCAAGAGGCCGAAACAATCTACGGTGTTGAGCTTAGCGGCGCCGGCTCGAGTCGCGTAGGCCAGAGTATTACCGGGTGAAACGATACCTTCCTTTTATCATTGTCATTGTGGTGGCGCTCCTTGCCGTCGGTAGCGGGGCGATGCTCTATCGAGCGAAGCGGCCTGCACCTGCTGCAGGCGCGAAAAATTCCGTCGCATCTGTGAACAAACCTGAGTCTGATAAGCTTCACATTCGCGGCGAACGCAATGCCACTGTCACATTAGAAGAATTCGGTGATTTCCAATGCCCGCCGTGCGCTACGCTTTCCCCTTTGGTTGACGAGATCGAACGGGAATATCGACCGCGTCTGCGCATTGTTTTCCGGCATTTTCCGCTCCCGATGCACACACATGCAGCCGAAGCGGCATATGCGGCGGAAGCAGCGGGACGACAGGGTCGCTTTTGGGAAATGCACGATTTGCTTTACCGCGAGCAATCGGTTTGGAGCAAAGCGACCGATGCGCAAACGATCTTCAACTCTTACGCGGGCATGTTGGGCCTTAACGCCGCTCGATTCAAAGCAGATATGCAGAGCGCTGCGGTCAAGAATGCCGTGGAAAGTGATCATCGCCAGGGTACGGAGCGCGGTGTCAAAAGCACGCCCACCATTTTTATCAACAATGTCGAAGCTGCCGCCCAGCTCTCTGTCGAAGTCGGGCATTGAGCGCCGCCATAGATTCGGCATTAAAGAGAATCTTCCGCTCCGAAGTCAAAATGACAGCCTCACGCGTTCGGACCGTTATTTACACTCTCGCCGCATTGCTTTGTCTGGTTGGTATTGCCGAAGCGACTTACCTCGCCGTGCAAGCTCTTACCGGCGAAACAGCCATCTGCGCCGGCTCGTCGGGTTGTTTTGAAGTGCTGGGCAGTCGTTATGCGCGAAGTCCTCGGCATCCCGGTGGCGCTTTTCGGTGCGCTCGCGTATTTCAGCGCGTTCAGCTTTCGCCACATTCACCGCTTTTGGTTCAAAGCGCGCGCGCACTTTTTTCTCGCTCACCGTATGCGCGATGTTTGCGACGACGCTCTGGCTGCTGTTTGTGCAGGCATTCCTGCTGCATGCCTACTGCCGCTATTGTTTGTTTTCAGCCGCGATCATTTTTTTCCTTACCGGAATCGTCGTCGCGAGCCCGCGCGCCGATTAAGAATCTTCCTCTTCCGCTTCATCAAGTCTGAATCAGGAGAGGAATCAGATTGAGAGGAAGAGGAAGAGAAACGCGGTGAGGGAGGGATTCGAACCCCTTTTATCACTCTTAGGGCAAGGCTGTTCCCGATCTCGATTTCACCAACGAAACATTGGTGCCGTGCAGCGAGTTAGGCGTGCTCTCGCTGCGTGAAGTCAGAGCTGCTAAGATCTATATTGACAATTCGTTAGGCAGTTCAATAGAAAGCGCTATTATGAAAGGTATGGACCCTCTCATTCCGCTCAAACCCGCAACCACTTGGACGCGGGAGCGGCACATGGCGCTTGGCGCTTGGATATTCACTCCATGCTTGCTGCTTTTCCTCTTTATTGTCGCGTTTCTGATCCCCGACCCAACTCCTGGGCAAGCTGCGCTTTTTCGTTTTTTTATGGCGTTGCTGGCTGCATTCGCCGGGTTTTTCTTTATCGGGAATTTGATGATGAAAGGAACAATATTTCGACAACGCTACGCGGCGGGAGGCAGTGTCGCCCTTTTCATGCTCGTGGAGGCGGTCGCAAATCCGTACGCGATCCGTTCCCAAGCAGGTGATTACTTCCCGCAATTTGTTCGACCGGATAGGCAGCTAGAGGATGCGCAGGCTGTGCTTAAGGAGAAAGGGTTGCTTTCGAAAAATCCCGACGGTGTTCGAGATACCGAAACTACCAAGGCGATTCGAGAGGTGCAAGCTGAAGGCCAGTTACCGCAAAATGGTGCGCTGACTTCCGCGACTTTAAGGGCGATCAGCTCACGGCCAGATGTGCCGGCCGAAGGACCGCCTGGGGAAGTCCCGAGAATTGATCTCCCGCCGGCGACCGTTGGACTATCCCCTGCCGCTCCATCTGCTAGTCCTTTGCCTGCAACAACGGATCAAAGACCAATAGTTCGGCGGCCAGAACCTCCGCAAGGCTTGCGTATTGTACCGAACAAGAGTGCGACACCTCACAAGTAAGGATAGTAAGGTTCTGGATTGATTTTAGTTTATTTCTTTCGAAGCGAGAAAGCGACACCAGATAAGTCAAATTCCAGATGGATCGAGACTCATAGAATTTTTTGGTAAAAGGCGATGCGCGAAGCGCCTGCAAAAGTGAAACGAAATAATCTTCGTTTTTTCACATACTATCATGGGGGGGTGTTTCTTGGGGAAAGCGACGCTTTCGGCCCCACCACACGACGAGAGGCACAGCTACTGCTTTTATAGAAATTATATCTCAAATTGTTTTGATTTTTTGCCCGTTTAAGGGCAAAGAAGAGTCAGGCGCTGGATGTTGGGCTTACTTGTCCCGACCGCGGGCCGTAAGGCCATCCAGCGCTGCTTTTTTTTCTCTGGCGACGGTCAGAACACGCATCACTTTAATACTGTTAACCCAAAACCGGTTCTCCAATTGATAGTGAGAAAAACGTCTCCTTCAGCAGTATTCCAATAAGGAGTTATTTCCTGATGGGAGGCGAAACGGAGACCGATAATCGTTGTGATAAAGTCAGCGAGTTGTAGACCAACATTCTGCGATTGCGATATCGCAAAGAAGGGGGTTTGGATAATTGAGTTGAAACTCATACCGGCTGAGCTGCGTTGAAAGAAAGTTTGTAATCGCGCGGGCATTTTTCTGATTGGTTCCGATAGTCGCGATCATCGAAGACGAACTTCGCCAAGTTGCTCCGGATGT
Organism: uncultured Verrucomicrobiae bacterium; assembly: GCA_963803315.1. Lineage (GTDB taxonomy): Bacteria > Verrucomicrobiota > Verrucomicrobiia > Chthoniobacterales > UBA10450 > JBBQFI01. The sequence continues at coordinate 82,182 of CAWDLY010000001.1, forward strand.
TTCATTTTCATGAACATGTCGATTCGCTCAAACAGATACCGAAAGCTGACATCCATCGCGCTCATATCTTCGCAACGAAATTTCTGCATAGATTTTTCAAAACAGATGCAGCCAAAAACCGTAAGATGCTTATTTTTGATGTAGTAAAGAAGGTCAGTCGCGAACTGAAGATTCCTCGAAACGCCGTGAGTTTTCGCCAGGCGAAATGTGTAGTTCTTCAGCAAATCCTTGCCTTTAATTTCACCATCGCGCGCGAATTCGCTCCCGAAGTGTTTTAGCTTCAGTTGGAAAATGTCGGTTGCGATCCGATGCAATTCCTTCTCAGGGATAGCCACTGCGCACAGCGCCCCGAATGACGCCCCTGCGTAAGAAAGCGAATCTCGAAAGGTTTCATCAAAAAAGATCAGCATGCCCTTCAGTTAACGCTATTGATCACGAGAGGACCTTCTCTTAAGCGGCAGTTTCGAAATCCAGCGCATACGAGACTGGATTCAGTTTCGCTTGTCGGACTGTAACATGTTTGAAGACAGGTGTTGACGTCAACGCCCTTAAAACTTCGTCGCGGTACGCCGGACTGACATTTGCGCCGAGAATTACACCAGTGAGCATTTCTGGTTGGAAGGTCTCAATGCCTGGAAAGGGAAAACAGTTCTTAAGTGGGATCAGGATTCGCCATTCAATTTCGTAGTCCCAAGCCTTACTCTTCGTGAGAAAATATTCGGATGCGTCCGTGTGATACAGATCAACACTCGGCCGTGTTGGTAAGTAGCCAACCTTGCGAAGGTGATAAAATTCGTCTTCGAGGCTTCGCCGTCGATTGAAGAAAGGGTGCTGTGCACTGAACTCGAGAACAATCCCTCGATGACTATCCGCATAGTGTGCCCACATCAGCAGATTGTCGAAAGATTCAGTCAGGCACAAAATTCCGAGCTCAGCGTCCGCGTGACGATAGATTTCGTTTGCTATCATTGGCGTAAGCGTTTTGACCGCCGAGCCCATCCAATCCATTAGGGCGCCTCGCTGCTGATATACCGCAGAATGAATTGCAAGCGGGGAAATCAGATCTCGTGCCGTTGGTGGCAAGCCAGTAAGTGCATCTCTGATCTCGTTTTCTTTCTGCGCGTCGAATACACTGGACCAATCTGCTTTCTCTCCGAGCGTACGGAGATGTGGCCGGACTTCGAACGGGTCGTTGAGTTCAGAAGGTCGAGAAAACTTTATCGTTCGGGTCCGCAAGACGTGCGGCCCCCATTTGCTCATGAACTTAAATAGGCTCTTTGGTGGTTTTTCCATGCGGCAAACATTTCCGCGTTATCAGCGTCTACATTCTTAGTTTCGCTCCTACTTTATTTCCCCTTTCAAGGTTCAAGGATGATTACTGTTGTATGCCATAAAGTGCGGTGAGGGAGGGATTCGAACCCTCGGTACCCTTTTGGGGTACGGCGCTTTAGCAAAGCGCTGCTTTCGACCACTCAGCCACCTCACCAATGGGCTGCGAAATTATGGCAGAAATTGTCCGTTGCCAACATCGACCTTCATTGCCGCCCATGATGGCTCTTGTAGCTGCCGCCGTCGCCGGCGGCAGAATTTATTGCTCGCGCCCCGCCTGCCGCTGACGACAGCGGCAGCTACAACGATCGGAGTTGCCAATTTTCATTTGCCAACGGAATGGATTGTAAATGCTCACAGAGGAAGAGGCGCTCGCAAAAATTCTGAGCCGAACCGAATCATTGCCGCCTCGCACGCTCGCGGTTGAGCAGGCGGGCGGATGTTTTCTCCTACGCGATGTTTCTGCGCGTTTGCCGCTGCCACTTTTCGATAATTCGGCGATGGATGGTTACGCCGTAATCGCGAGCGATTGCACGCGGAATAAACGTCTCCGTGTCGTTGGCGAACAGCCTGCGGGCGTTGATCGTGGGCTTCAGGTCCGCAACGGCGAAGCGGTGCGAATTTTTACCGGCGCGCCGATTCCCGCGGGCGCGGATGCGGTCGTGATGCAGGAAGATGTGATTCGCGAATCCGATCAAATCGCTGTGAACACAGAAGTCGAGGCGGGGGAATTCATTCGACGTCGCGGATGCGATCTGAGCGAAGGCCAGAAGATTCTGAAAGCCGGCGAACGTCTTGGTGCCGAAAGTCTCGCCCTGCTTGCCGCGCAAGGATTTGCTGAAATCGAAGTCGGCGGTCTCGTGCGCGCGGCAATTCTTTCCACGGGCGATGAGTTGGTGCCGCCCGGAAAACCAATTGAGCCGGGCCAACTTTACGAAAGCAATTCCGTTCTACTGCGCGCGCTGGTCGTGGGAACAGGTGCGGCGCCCGAGTTCGTTCGCACCGTTTCGGACGATGTGGACAGATTTGAAGGCAGCGTTATCCGATGGGCTGACGCACGATGTGTTGATAATCAGCGGTGGAGTCTCGGTGGGCGATCACGATCTGGTTCGACCAATCTTGAAAGAACTCGGCGCCGAAATTGATCTGTGGCGAGTCGCTATCAAACCCGGCAAGCCATTCTTGTTCGGGCGGCGCGGCAGCTGCGCCATTTTCGCGTTGCCCGGCAATCCGGTTTCGGCCTTCGTTACTTTTCTTGTCTTTGTGCGGCCAGCCCTTCTCAAGATGATGGGTGCAGGCGACGAAGCGTTGTTCCTGCGAAAAACAGACGCACGATTAAGTGACGATGTCAGTAACGAAGGCGACCGCGTCCATTACCTCCGCGGAGTGTTGCACGATGGAGAATTCAAATCTGTGGGTCGCCAGGAATCGCATGCACTTTACGGATTGAGCCGCTCGAATGCCCTTTTGCGTTTGGCGGCCGGGGAGAAAGCCTCAGCCGGGAGCACTATTTCCGTTTATTTATGGAATTGAGACGAGACGTTTGACACTCACCGCGACCATCTTAGCTTAAGCGCGCATTGAATACCGCAGTTGCTACAGTGCCGATCGACGAAACCACGGAGCAATTCCGCGCGCACGCGGGAAAATTAGCCTACATCATCATGGAAATGCAGCGCTGCTTCGTGCTGCATTTGTGCAAAGAGCTCGCGCCCGGCAATGTTTCTTTCCCGCAATTTTTCCTGCTCCAGTATCTCGACCAAAAAGAAGTGCTCACCATGTCGGGCATCGCGCAAAAGATGGGGCACACCACAGCGGCGGCGAGCGGATTGGTCGCGCGCCTGGAAAACTTGAATTACGTTGTGCGTTCGGCGGCGCGGGAAGATCGGCGCAAGGTGATGGTGTGCATTACCCCCAAGGGAACTGCGCTTGTGCGCCGCATCCGCGAAGAGATGGTGTGCAATCTGATGAAAATCATGGCACACCTGACACCGGAGGAGCAGAAAGCATGGCTTCAGATTTACACGAAAATTTACGGTATCTGTCAGGCGGAACAGGCAACAACTGGCCGTTAACAGAGTTTGTTGAGAATTTCCGGCGCGCCCGCTAGACTGCGCCCTCCAGTCTAGATCCTTCTAAAAAGAACCATGCGAGTTACCTTTGTAAATTGCCTTCTCTCCGCTACGGCCTTGATCCTGGCCTGTGGCGCGAGAGCGGGTGAAACCACCACGACAACGGAAACCTACGCGGAAACGCGGCCCGGTATTCCGCGCTTCACTCTCGATCAGGCCATCCTCACCGCTTTGCAGCGCAACCCGGTTATTTTGCGCACACGCCAGGACATCGAGCGAACGAAAGGTCTCTATATCGAAATGCGCGCAGCCATTCTGCCGCAGCTCGGCGCGACTGCGCAATTTCAGGACACCGATCCGCATCTGCAAAACTTCGGCCTTAATAACGGAATCAATTTTAACAATAATTTTGGTACTGAACGCAGCTACAGCGTGCAGCTCCAAGTAACGCAGGTCGTGTTCGCAGGCGGTCGCATCATTTCGCAAATTCGCTCCGCGGATTTTCAGCGTGATAGCAGCTACTACGCGTTTCGCGATGCGATCGACTCGATCGTCTCGACCGTGCGCCAGCAGTTCTATCTCGTGTTGCTGGACAAGGCGCTCATCGGCGTTCAGGAAGAATCGGTCAATCTTTTGCAGAGCCAGCTGCAGGATCAGCAGAATCGGTTTGAAGCGGGAACCGTCCCGCGTTTTAACGTGCTTCAGGCCCAGGTCGCTCTTTCCAACCAATATCCCCAGCTGATTGCGGCGCGGAACGATTTTCGCATCGCGCAGTTGCAGTTGGCGAAAACTCTTGGCCTCGATTTCGATCCAACTCGCGGCGGTGCTGCGCCGCTCGAATGTATCGGTGAATTAGCCTATGTCCCGCGAACGATGCCAATCACTGAGGCGATCGCGGTTGCGAAACAAAATCGGCCATTCATCAAACAGCAAAAGGCCACGGTGCTTTCCAATCGTGCGCAAATCGGCGTCGCGCGCTCAGGATTTTTCCCGCAGTTCAACGCGACCGCCGGCGAAGAAGTGCGCAGTTCTCCATTTACCGACAACATTCGTGATTCGAAAAATGGTTACATTTTTGGTGCGACTGGAAACTGGGCAATTTGGGATTGGGGCGCGACTTATGGGCGAATGAAACAGGCACGCTCGATTCTCGAGCAATCGAAAATCACGCTCGACGACGATGTGCGACAAGTAGAACTCGAAGTGCAACAGGCATTTTCGAACCTGCAGCAAGGCCGGGAGCTAATTCAGAGCCAGGAAAAAAATGTGGAACAGGCGAATGAAGCATTGCGTCTGGCCAGTGCGCGTCTCGGCGCCGGAGCTGGAACGCAACTCGAAGTGTTGGACGCGCGCGTGCAATTAACGACTGCGCAATCCACGCAACTTCAGGCCCTCTACACTTACAACGCCGCGGTCGCTGAATTCGATCGGGTGACCGCGACTGAGGTGCAGTATTCCACCCTGCTCGATGAACCGGCAACGAGAAGCAAACTCAAGACTGATGCCGCCCCCACGCCGGCACCGAAACCAACGCCGCTGGAATTGAACGAGTCGCGGGAGACAACGCGGACCACAACCACCACGCGACGCTCCACGTCTGGAAAATAGCAATCTGCCGCTGGAGCAATTCGCGGCTCTGCTTCGCGAAAATTGTCGGCACGCGTTTGTTCGTCGCGTGCCCGGGATCGATGTTTCTTATGACAAAGCGGAAGTTCTTGCGCGACTCGATGCCGTTCATCGGCAAGTGCGTGACTCGTTAGGGCTCGGGCAGGCGCCCTTTCTTACGGCGGAACAAGTGCACGGCAAGAAAATCGCGATAATCGATTCGCCCGTTTCAGACGATCACTGCTTCGATGCGTGCGACGGGCTTGTGACCAACCAGCGCGATGTTTGTCTCGGAATCTATGTCGCGGATTGCTGCGCCGTATTTCTTCTCGATCCGATTCGCAAAGCCATCGGCCTGGTGCATTCCGGAAAAAAAGGAACGGAGTTCGGAATCGTTCCGCAAGCGATCGGAACGATGAAGGAGCGCTTCAACACCAAACCTTCCGACTTGATTGTGCAATTGAGTCCGTGCATCCGGCCACCGCATTACGAAATCGATTTCGCGGCCGAGATCGTCCGACAATGTCGCGACGCCGGCGTTGAAAACGTGACCGATTGCAACATCTGCACCGCTTGCGATATCGAGCATTACTATTCGTATCGCGCCGAAAAAGCGCGTACGGGCCGAATGCTCGCGTTGCTTGCTTTGTCATCCTGAGCGAAGCGAAGGACCTCACGAACGCACAAGGGATGATCGCGAGGTCCTTCGCATTCGCTCGGGATGACAGCGTCGCTGACGTTTCACTCAATCGGCGCGTTTGCGATAGCTTCCGCGATACGCACAGATCCCGCGCTTCTTCGCGCTGGCGATAAAATCAAAAAATTCACGCGCCACCACGCCCCATTTCTTTTCCGCTGCGCGCGCCAGCGCCTGGCTTGTATTGAGTCCGCTCGTGTAGACTAATTTGAATGCAGCCTTGAGTTCATCGCGCTCTTCGCGCGCGAACCCGGCGCGTTTCAGACCGATGACATTCAGTCCGATCGCGTAGTTAAGCAGCGCAGCCATGGTGAATGGCGGAACGTCCACGCTGAACGCCGATCCTCCTTGCGTGATGGCGAGCCGTCCGACGCGGATGAATTGATGAAACACACAGCCGCCCCCGAGAAATGCGTTGTCTTGAATTTCAACGTAGCCGCCTAACAAACAGTTATTCGCGATGATAACGTTACTCCCGATCGTGCAATTGTGTCCGACATGCGCGCCGACCATCAGGAAATTTTTGTCGCCAATCGTGGTCACGCTTCCTTCGGCTGTCCCGCGATGAATCGTGCAATGTTCCCGGATTGTGTTGCCGTTTCCAATGCGCACGCCGCTGCGCGTTTGAAAACTGAATGACAAATCCTGCGGCGCGCCTCCGATAATTGTGCCATGTCCGATCAGGTTGTGTTCCCCCATTTGCACATCGCCTTCGATCACAACGTGCGAGCCGATCAGACAATTTTTTCCGACAATCGCCTGCGGCCCGATGACAGAATAAGGGCCCACTTCGACATCGTTTTCCAGTTTCGCCTTGGAATCGACCAGCGCGGTCGGATGAATGCTCACAACACGCCTGCTTCCTTGAAGCTGAAATACGGCGCACGGCCTTCTGTCGGCATACCGATGATGATGTGATCGAGCAGGCGAATCTGCAAAAGCTCCGCCGCCTCGTTTAAACGTCTCGTTAGGCTGTGATCGGACTGGCTGGGGGACGGGTCGCCCGACGGATGATTGTGCACGACGATCACTGCATAAGCCGAAGAGATGATTGCCGGCCGAAAAACTTCACGCGGGTGCGCGATACTTTCGTTCACACTGCCGAGCGACACTTCTTCAATGCGCAGCAAATGATATTTGGTGTCGAGCAGAATCACGCGCAGCGATTCTTTGTGCAGCATGCGCATTTCTGCTGCGACGAGATCGCAAACCAATTCGGGCGTGTCGATTTTCTTACGCGCGAGCGTCTCGCGCGCCAGTCGCTGGCCCAAACCGAAGGCGGCAACCAATTGCACCGCCTTTGCCTCACCGATTCCTGGAATAGCTCTGATCTCTTTTACCGTGCAGCGACTCAATCCACCGAGCGAACCGTATTTCGCGAGAAGTTTGCGCCCGACCTCGACCGCATTCGCTCCCGGCAATCCGGTACGAAGCAATATCGCAATGAGCTCCGAATCGTTCAGCGCCGCCGCTCCGCGTGCGATTAATTTTTCGCGCGGACGTTCATCCACCGGCATTTCGCGGATTTTTAATGTGGGAGCGGCCTTAGTGCCGCGATCATTCTGCGTCGGGACACTGAGGTCCCTCCCACCTTTCATTTAGGCGTGGAATTGATCGAGCAGTTCGCGCAACGCGTCGCCCAGCTGCGAAAGTGCATCCGAGTATTGATTGCAGGTTAACCGCTCGAGCTCATGTTGCGCTTTGCGAATCAATTCCTGACCGAGCTCAACCGATGCGCCTAACGCGCCATTGTTGGTCGAAGACTTGAGCAGCTTGCCGATCTCGTCGGATTTGTCATCGAGAATCAGCGCCGAAAAACGTTCCCGATCAATCGCCGGCGCTGATTGTAACAACATCAATACCGGCAGCGTGAGCTTTCCTTTGCGCAGATCGGTCCCAAGGGTCTTGCCGGTTTCCTTCTCGCTGCCGGCGATGTCCACGCAGTCGTCGTAAATCTGATAGGCCGCGCCGATCTTCATTCCATATTCTTTCAGCGCAGATATTACGATCGGCTCGGCGCCGTTAATCGTCGCGCCCAGTTCAGCAGCCGCGGCAAAGAGCGACCCCGTTTTCATCTTCACAATTCGCAAATAATCTTCGGTCGCGAGATGCAAATCGAAACGATGCTGCGTTTGAATAATTTCGCCCGAGCAAACTTCGCGCGCTGCGCGAGCGATCACACGGCTGATATCGGCATTGTCGAAATTCGTCGCCAGATTGAGTGCATGCGCAAAAAGACAATCGCCCAACAACACACTGAGAGAATTGCCCCAACGCGCATTCACCGTCGGCTGTCCACGGCGCCGTTCGGCTTCATCCATAATGTCGTCGTGCACGAGCGTGGCGAGATGGATCAATTCAACGACGACGGCAAGATCGACGTGCTCGCCATTAACCGGACCCGTCGCGCCGCCACTTAACAAGGCCAGCATCGGCCGCAATCGCTTGCCGCGACTGCCGACGGCGTAGGAAACGTAACCTTCAATCGCGGGATCGAACGCGGCGGCCTGCTGCGCGATGCGCGCCTCCACTTCGTCGAGCTGAGGTTGAACCAACTGAGCCACGCGGGTCAGCGGTCCATCGGGAAGCGCAGGGGCCGCGGCCGAGTGTGTGAAAACTTCCACGCCGTGAGAATAGAAGGGGAGAGCGCGACATGTCAAAGCCGCAGACGTAGGAAAAAGCCTACTCCGCGGTGGAATCACCGGCGCTCGAGCCACGCTCGCTGCGCATACTTTTGTTGAGCAATCTCGTGAGCGCGCATCGCGATTTCATCGCCGATCGTTCGTCCCCGCGCACTGGGACAGAGCGCACGGGCGAAACGCTCTGCGAAATCCGGCCCCAGATTTTCGAGTTGGATGCTCCCCTGTTGCAACAGGCCCAGGCGCGAACGGCGCTGCGCCGCGCCGGCAATTTTTCTGCCATCGATTAAAACATCGGATCGCACCGGATTCGCGAAGCAAGCGTCGGAAACTTTTTGTGAAGCGGCATCGGCCAGGACAGCATTCACACCATCCTGATGCAACGTCTCGCAAATGGTTGCATGCACGTCGGAATACAAGTCGAGCGGCGAGCGGACCAGGTATTGATTCGTGGCGGGAACAACGATGGAGTATGTCAGGTCCGTTCCGTGCAAAACGATTCCGCCCCCGGTCCAGCGTCGAACAAGATCGCGCCCGGGTCCCGCTTCGACCGCTTCCTGGAATTTGCCGAAGTAGCCGAACGAAACCGAAGGTCGCGCCCAACCATAAAACCGAATCGCGGCGGTCGTTGCGGTTTCGAGCAGCGCTTCATCCATCGCCATGTTAAAGGCCGCCGACAGCGAAGCATCGTCAAAATAGATATCAAGCTTGGCGAAACTCTTTCTTGTCATTTCGAGCGAAGTCGAGACATCTCTCGCTCTTCGATAGGTAAGTTGAAAACTTCCTCAACTTCGCTCGAAATGACAAATTAGCTTAGTTCTTCGAGTATTTTTTGTACGGCTTCGCGTGGATTTGCATGTGCTGTGATTGGTCGCCCGATGACGAGATAGTCAGCGCCGTTTTGGATCGCTTCTCCTGGCGTCATGAAGCGCTTCTGGTCGCCTGCTTCGGCCCACTTGGGTCTCACGCCCGGAGCGACGATTTTTACTTTATCTCCCACGCTCGCCCGCAACATTTTGATTTCGTGCGGACTTGCAACAAGACCGTCGAGCCCACAATCCGCACCTAACCCGGCCAATCGTCTTACTTGCTCTTCGATAGATGAGCTGATCCCGATCTCGCGCAGTGTCGCTTCGTCGGTGCTGGTCAGGACAGTGACGCCAAGAAGCGAAAGCTCTGCACGTTTGGCAGCAACCGCAGCCTTCAGCATCGCGCTTCCACCACTCAAATGCACCGTAAGCATTTGCACGCCGAGTTCTCCCGCTGCCCGAACCGCGCCAGCGACCGTGTTGGGAATATCGTGCAATTTCAGATCCAAAAATACGTTCAAACCCTTTGCGACAATCTCGCGAACAAGGTCGGGGCCTGCCGCGGTATAAAGTTGCAGCCCAACTTTGAAAAAAGAGATTTGCTCGCGCAATTGCGCGACAAGCTCGAGCGCCTCCTTTTTCGACGGGACGTCGAGCGCAACGATGATTTTGTCAGCGGCCTTTATCATGTCGAGCGAAGTCGAAACATCTCTCATTGTTTATCTCGGAATGGAAAGAGATTCCTCGACTTCGCTCGGAATGACAGGACAAATTGCACGACGATGAAACTTCGAGCGCCCGCGAAGGTTAATCTTTCATTTCGCATTCTGAACCGGCGTGCGGACGGCTTTCATGAAATCGAAACAGTTATGGGGCCAGTTTCGCTCTATGATGAAATTACGATTGTGCCTAACGAGTCTGGAATCCGGTTTGAGTGTGATGATGCGTCGCTCGCCGGCGACGACAACCTCGTCGTGCGTGCCGCGGAATTGTTTTTCAAGAAAAAGAAAATCAAGCCGGCCGTCGCGATCGCGCTCAAGAAAAACATTCCGCACGGTGCCGGATTGGGCGGCGGCAGCAGCGACGCGGCGACGACGTTGCTTGGGTTGAATGAATTGTTCGAAACCGGCCTCTCTAGCGAAGAACTGAGCGAGATTGCCGCAGAGATCGGTTCGGACGTTCCGTTCTTTATTTACCAAAGTGCGGCAACATGTCGTGGTCGGGGAGAGATCGTTGCTCCGACGAAACTGAACGCCCGTTTGTCGCTATTGCTTCTTAAACCGGAATTTTCGGTTCCGACCCCGTGGGCTTATTCCCGTTGGAAGGATTCGCTCGAGCTTCCGGATATTTCTTATGCGGCTCACGAATTCGACGGAGTGCAATTCGTGAATGACCTGGAGCGGCCGGTCTTCGAGAAATTTGTTTTTCTTGCCGAAATGAAAAGATGGTTGCTGCAACAACCGGAAGTTGGCGCAGCGTTGATGAGCGGTTCCGGCTCGACCATTTTTGCGGTATTCAAAAACGGTGCCGACTCTAAAAGTTTGGCCGTGCGCGCTCGCGCAGAGTTGGATCCGCGGCTTTGGACATGTGCCTGTGAAACCTTGAACGGCGCCGCAGTCCTGACGCCTGATTAAAGACGTAAGAGGGCGCGCGCCCTTCCAAGAGATGACGTTGGTGTTTGTGCCAGCTTAGAGATTGTATACCTCGACTAAGCCAACGCCGGTTTCTCCATTTGCTCCTTTGACGATCGTCGTGTAGGCGCCCGCTGGCAGACGAAGCATGGTAGCGGATTCCGCATCATCGTCGGGCGCAAGTGCGCTCTGGTCGATCTGTGCCGCGCTGATGTCGTCGTGCCAATCGTCATTGCTGGCAATAGCCGTACCGTTGGCATCATAAACCGTCAGCATGGGATCGGCGAGAGGATCGCTTAGCCCGGCTGAGGCGAGTGATGGCCCAACCGCACGAACCACCACCGTCGCACTATTCACGTTACCGATTATGAAACCGCTGATCAGCACATTGTTGCCGGTGCCGACGAAGCCTCTACTGCTAATGTTTGCGAGGTTGGAATCGGAGAGCGGCGATAGGTCATACGCTTCCAGCAGGCCGATTCCCGTAAGGAAGTTTTTTCCTGTTGCTACGACGGTATACGCACCGGGCGCCAAAGTCTTCATCGTAGCTGCTTCCGCGGGATCAGTGGGACTGAGGCCCTTCGCGGCGATCTGCGCTGCCGCTGCATCAGTTTGCCAATTATCATTCCTGCCGATCGCGACTCCGGAGGAATTAAAAAGAGTGAGAACGGGATCCGGTATGCTCCCCGGAACTCCCGCGCTGCCAAGCGACGGTCCCAGGACTCGGAGGATTACCGTCTGCGGAGCGCTGCCCTTCACGATGAAGCCGCCAATGAGAGACTCCTCATTATTTCCGATGAATCCTCGGGTGGAGAGGTTCAATGCGCGTGCTTCCACCGTCGGGAACCTGGTGCTTTCCAAATGCAGCGGAATGGAATTGAAAAGCGTATCGCAATGGAAGGTGGAATATTGGTAGTAGAAGACCTTCTGGCCTGCCGCATTCAAGGCAAGAAGCTGACCATATTGGGTCGTCGCGGCAGGTCCGTTAACGTCGGCGTAGTCGATCAGATAATTTAACGGCGCATCTTCATAGATGCTCCCGCAGATCGGACTGTAGACGCTCTGATTCATTTCGTAATTCCAAACTTCGGTCGCGGTCTTATGCTCCAGGTCCAATTTGTATTTTCGCGGGCTGGCATAGTCGCGATTTTCTCCTGGAGGCATCTGAAGGCTGCTACGGAAGCCATTATCGAACAGGAGCAGGTGTTGATCGTAGGTTATGGACAAACCATGCTGTCCGATCGGCGGCAGGCTACCGGATGGTAGCGTCAAGGCGAATTGTCTTAAGGAGGCGAATTGATGCCACTTCTTCGTCGGGTCCCCAAGTATCCACTTGATCGCGCCGGTCTCGTAATCAAGAGCGATGACGAAACTCTCGCGGCTCGAGACTAACACCGTGTCATCAGCGCGATTATAAGTGCAGGAATTGTTATGGAACCAATCCACCGGCGCTGAGTAAATAAATCCGGTGGGATCCTCTCCACCCGCCGTGATGGCATCTCTAAGGATATCGGCCATGTCATAAGTCTTGAGGACATCGCCTTCGCCATTCACTTCGAGAACAATGGATTCGACTTGTGTGGCTGTTTCGGCTTCCAGGAGCAGACCATTCTTACCGTGATCGATGTTATGATGCAGCAGCGTTACTCCGATGTCGGCATAATCGTGCAGCTGTGTAACCGTGCCATCCAGATCGATCCTGACTAATTTCGTCCCGTCTGCCTGATAAACTGCATTATCAAAAAATGCCGTCGTTGCCTCAGCTACGTTCGCCGTTCCCACCCAACGAAGAACACCATCGGTGTCTATTATGGCCGGTGAGAAGGAGCTGCATCCTCCTTTGATCAGGATGTAGTCGTAACTGAGATCTGCATTTGGAGCTTTGGCTTGCAACTTGGTCGGAGTTTTATAGCCGCAAGGATCAGTGAAAGTGGTGGCAGCAATAGTCGTGGTGGCATGCTTCGAAGAGCCGTCATTGAAAAGATACGTAAGCGTGACGGTGTTGTTGTAGCCGTCGTAAAGCCCGTAGACGGGCAAAGAAATCTCCCCCGTACTGTTATTGAGGTCACCATGCGCGACGAGATAAGCCTTGGAATAACTTCCCGACAATGGACGCGTGGTAGATCCGGTTTTCGGAGTAATCGCGAACGAAATGCTATTGATCGGACTCGTATCACTAGCCATCAAGGTCAAACGATTAATGAAGGGCGTAACCCCGGGGCTTTGTGCAGTGATCGTAATTGTGGTGTCATCCGCCTGGGTCGCATTCACACTTTGACAGGCGAAATAGGCGATGGCGCCAACAACAGATAGGAGAAATACGTTCTTGATCATAGGTCAGGGTTCGGGTGTCGCAGATATTGGAGAATCGATTCGAGCAGATTTGTCGCGCTTATCCAAAGCTTTTTTGCCGTGATACGCGAGCGCTGGTTACGGACGCGTGCGCGAAGTTGTCGAGAGCGGGCGGTGAATCCGAGACTGCGTTTTATCGAGGCCCCGCCTTCAGTGTCGCGAAGTCCTGATGGAACTTATCAAACTTCGGAGACAACGGAGAGTGTCCTCCATCATTCACCGGCGCTCGTGCGCAGTTTTGCGCGTGCATACTCGCGATTCAATTTCGCGATGAAGCTTGCGCTGATTTCCGCCGGACACACCGCTTCGCATTCGTAAGTGTTTGTGCAATTGCCAAAACCTTCCGCATCCATCGCCTGCACCATTCTTAGCACGCGACGGCCGCGCTCGGCGTCGCCCTGCGGCAACAAAGCAAGATGCGAAACCTTCGCGGAAGTAAACAACATGGCCGACGCATTCGGACACGCAGCGGCGCACGCCCCGCATCCGATGCACGCGGCGGCTTCCATCGCGAGGTCGGCGTTGTGTTTCGGCACCGGCATTGAATTCGCTTCCGGTGCAGAACCGGTCCGCGCGGAGATGAAACCGCCGGCTTGCACGATGCGGTCGAGCGCGCTGCGATCGACCACAAGATCTTTGATTACGGGAAACGTGCGTGCTCGAAATGGCTCGACTACAATCCGCGCGCCATCGCGAAATTTTCTCATGTAAAGTTCGCAGGCGGCTCCGGGATGATCGGGGCCGTGCGCTTCGCCGTTAATGTTGAGCGAACAGGTGCCGCAAATTCCCTCGCGGCAATCGGAATCGAAAGCGATCGGTTCTTCGCCGCGACTGAGGAGCTGTTCGTTCACGATGTCGAGCATTTCGAGGAACGAAGTATCCGGTGAAATATCGCGCGCCTCGGTACTCGACGAGCTTGCCCTTGCTCTTGGGGTCTTTCTGCCGCCAGACCTTGAGTTTAAAATTCATTATTCGTTAGGGGAAATGCTTTCTCTCTGTCATTCCGAGCGAAGTCGAGGAATCTCTTAAGAGTGGGAGGGACCTCAGTGTCCCGACCGTCGCGGCGCTAAGGCCGCTCCCACATTCGCTTCGCTCGAAATGACAGAGAGGAGGGAAAGCACCTTTATTGCACGTTCTCATTTATAGCTCCGTTGCGTCAGTTGCACGGTTTCAAAATGCAGCGGCTCGCGATGTAACTTCGGCGCCGCAACTTGTCCGTTGCCTTGAAATTCCCATGCAAAGACAGAGGCAAAATCCTCATCGTTACGTTTGGCCTCACCATCCGGTGTCTGATGTTCCTCCCGAAAATGGCCGCCGCACGATTCGTCGCGGGTGAGCGCGTCGGTGCACATCAATTCGGCGAACTCCAGAAAATCGGCGACACGTCCGGCCCGTTCGAGCGATTGATTAAACTCTTCTCCCGAACCCGGCACGTTGACGTTCGCCCAAAATTCTTCGCGCAGTGGTGGAATTTTCCGAAGCGCTTCTTGCAAACCCTCGGCATTGCGAGCCATGCCGCACTTGTCCCACAACAGCAAACCAAGTTCGCGATGAATCGAATCGACCGAGCGCTTGCCGCTGCCGGCGAGTAATTTCTCAATGCGTGCGCGCACGTCCTCTTCGGCTTTCGCAAACTCGGAGTGATCGACGGACGGGCGCTTGCCGATTTGTCCGGCGAGATAATTCGGCAACGTGTAGGGCAGAACGAAATATCCATCAGCCAATCCCTGCATGAGCGCGCTGGCGCCGAGTCTGTTTGCGCCGTGATCGGAAAAGTTCGCTTCGCCGATGACGTGGAGACCGGGAACGTTACTCATCAAATTGTAATCCACCCAGAGTCCGCCCATGGTGTAATGGACCGCGGGATAAATTCGCATCGGCACTTTATACGCGTCTTCGCCGGTTATTTTTTCGTAGATCTCGAACAGGTTTCCGTAACGCTCGCGAATGGTGTTTTCGCCGAGACGAGTGATCGCATCGGCAAAACCGAGGTAAACGCCGCGGCCGCCAGGGCCGACACCACGGCCTTCATCGCAAACTTCCTTGGCCGCGCGCGAAGCGATGTCGCGCGGAGCCAGATTCCCGAAGCTGGGATATTTGCGTTCCAGATAATAATCGCGATCCGCTTCCGCAATTTCGTTAGGCGGCTTGATGCAATCTTCACGCCGTTTTGGAACCCAAACGCGGCCATCGTTGCGCAGCGATTCCGACATGAGCGTCAGCTTCGATTGGTAATCGCCGGCCACTGGAATGCAGGTGGGATGGATTTGCGTGAAGCATGGATTGGCGAAGAGCGCGCCTTTCTTATATGCGCGATATGTTGCCGTGACATTGCAGCCGCGCGCGTTTGTTGAGAGGTAGAAAACATTGCCGTATCCACCAGTCGCGAGCACCACCGCGTCGCCCACATGTCGCTCGATTTTTCCGGTGATAAGACTGCGCGTGATAATGCCCTTGGCATGTCCGTCGACCAAAACCAGGTCGAGCATTTCCGTCTGCGGAAACATTTGCACGGTACCGGCCGCGATTTGCCGGCAGAGCGCCTGATAGCATCCAAGTAACAACTGCTGGCCTGTTTGCCCGCGCGCGTAAAATGTGCGCGAGACCTGCGCGCCGCCGAAGGAACGATTTGCGAGCAAGCCACCGTACTCGCGCGCGAACGGCACGCCTTGTTCGACACATTGGTCGATGATGAGATTGCTGACTTCAGCGAGGCGATAAACATTCGCTTCGCGCGAACGGAAGTCGCCGCCTTTGATCGTGTCGTAAAAGAGGCGGTACACACTGTCGCCATCGTTCTGATAATTTTTCGCAGCGTTGATGCCGCCTTGGGCCGCGATGCTGTGGGCGCGGCGTGGGCTGTCCTGATAACAGAACGACTTAACATTGTAGCCTAACTCGCCGAGCGTGGCGGCAGCCGATCCGCCGGCAAGCCCGGTGCCGACAACAATGATCTCAAACTTTCGGCGATTGTTTGGCGCGACCAACTTCGAATGATCGCGGTGACTGCGCCATTTATCCGCGAGTGGCCCGGATGGAATACGTGAATCCAAGCGGCCGATCATAATTGCTGCGCCGGCTTCACCCAACCAAGTAAACACGCGATCGGGATCACGGTATATCCAACAAAAATCGCCCATGCGAAAATGCGTCCACCCAACGCCAGGCGAGGCGTCAGTTTTTTGTCGCTCACGCCTAACGACTGGAAAAAGCTGGAAGAGCCGTGCGTGAGATGCAGCGTGAGCAGAAATAATCCAACGACATAAAACGCCGATACGTAAACATTCTGAAACCCGTAAACCATCATCGAATAAACATCGTAATGATTAAGCGGATCGTTTTTCAGAAGTGGGAAACGGGCATCGATCCTGCGAAATGTGAAATGCAACAAATGGAAAATGATGAAGGCAAATACCACCAGGCCGCTCACCACCATGTGACGCGAGGCGAAACTAGCCTTCACGTTTTCTTTCCTTGCGTAGCCCTTCGGTCGTGCTCGTCGATTCTCGATCGCGAGCTTGATCGTAAAATAAATGTGAATCAAAACGGTCAGGAGAAGAACGGCTCGCACAAGCCAGAGTAGAATTCCGAGATCGCGCAAATGCTGCGCGTAACCATTGACCCAATCGGGTCCCAGAAAAATCTGCAGATTTCCCAGCAAATGACCGATAACGAAGAGAATCAAAATGATTCCCGTGATCGCGACGATGAATTTTTTCCCGATGGAGGAGCGGTAAAAAGCGGCAACGTTAGTCACAAAAAACGCCGCGGAATCCGCTGGCAATGCAAACTAAAAGTGACGGTGTTGCTGTCAAGCCTGCCGAGCGGCGATGGTGGCAAATGTCTCCTCGGTAAAGCCGGGCAATTCATTTCTGGCGATATAAAGTTTTGTTCAGCTTATCTCGGCAACTACTTTTGCCTGGAAACGAGGACCGTCGGCGCGCGAGAGAACGTAACTAGACTGGCCGTCATTTGTGTGTCGATATCGGAAGTAATCGACGATTAATCCCGAAGAATAAACGAGGTCTTCGAAGCGGTGGCGATTGATCCGGACACAATGGAGCGGGCCATCCCAATCACGATAATAATCGGTGGGATTTTCCTCTTCGTCTTTGACGCCATGCTCAACGAAAAGGCTGCAGAAAACCTTACCCGCAGGCGTGAGCGCGTTTCTGATTTCTCTGAGGTAGATACGGATGTCCGCCAGATTCATGTGGGAAAAGACTGAGATGAGGCTGATGACGTCAAACTGATTGGCCGAAACTGGAAACGCGAAGTTCTCGGCCGTACGTTCCGCTTTGGGATTGTAGCGTTCATTGAGAACCGAGAGGTGATGAAAGGCGATGTCCGCCTGGCCATTTGCAAGATTTTTCGCGGCCCACTCAATCGAAGGTTTGTGCACATCGAGGCCGACGTATTTGCGGATGGAGCCGAAGCTGGCGAAAATTCCGGTGAGCAATCTTCCCTGGCCGCATCCTACATCGAGGAGGCGGCTCTCCGGCGACAGTGCGCAAAGAGAAACGAGCGTATTGACGCTGCTCTTTCCGGATTGGACGTACTTGGTGTCGTCCATGAAGCGCGGTCCGCCCCAGCGCATTTTTTTTGGCGGTAACCGAAGATTCGCGGTCTCAACGGATTCTTTCTCGACCGGGGACATCATTCTTGCAGCTTACTTCCGACCGTGGCGAAGAGCCAATTGCGCTTTTTACCAGCGTCGTTCCAAAGGTTCAGGGCCAGACTTGGTGCGGCTCCTGTTTCGGAAATATTGCAGAGCCGGTTTCTCGACAAGGTGCCAGCGAGAGGAAAGCGAGAATGAGAGTGCCGAGGAGCGAACAAAAGAAGTAGGGTAGGACATCCCAGGCAGGATGTTTTCGTCTTACGCCGCAGCGGAAGAAGTTAGCGGGCCGTGCGGAAGTCACCGCTTTTGATGGCTGCGATACAATCTTGATGTTTCACCCAGCCACGTTCTTGAAAGAAGATCGGCCGAAGGCGCGCTGATTCAAACATCGACATCAGCATTGAAGCGGTGCAAGCGGAGATTCCGTACGTCTCTTGATCAGGGTATGGGCTGAAACCAAAGCCATCATTTTCATAGGTGCGGAGAAATCGTTTCACGCCCTTCGCATCTAGCAGATAGTTTTTCTCTCCTCGCGCAATCCGACCCGCGACATAAGGGCCGTGCGTTGTCAGGACGAGAACTCCCTTGCTGGAAAGAAGAGCCTGCAAGCGATGAAGCAACGCCTGCAGAATCTCTTGCGGCAGATGAGTGGCGAGGGAACCAACCCA
Source organism: uncultured Verrucomicrobiae bacterium (assembly GCA_963803315.1). GTDB lineage: Bacteria > Verrucomicrobiota > Verrucomicrobiia > Chthoniobacterales > UBA10450 > JBBQFI01. Next base: position 100,602 of record CAWDLY010000001.1, read on the forward strand.
GATCAGGTCGAAATCGCTGCCAATGTCTTCCTTCAGGCTGCGGTCAAGGGTGAAGGCCGCTACGTCAAAAAGCCTTTTGACTGCGTCGATGGCCTTGGCATCCGCGTCGGCAGCCGCAATGTCTGCGTGGGGAAACTCAGCGCAAAGCCAGCGGAGGACACGGCCAAATCCGCAGGCATAGTCTAGCACGCGATCGATTTCGGCCATTTTGCGATTGACCGCGGCAAGCGAAAATTCAATTAAGCGAAGCGCGCTCGCCCCCACTTGGAGATAGTGCGCATCGTTACCCTGATACATTCCGTCATTAGGGGAGACCTTAAGATTGATGGCGGTAACGAGATCTTGCTTCCCGTAGAGGTATTCACCGTCTGGTCGGAGTTGCGGCCAAGCGTCGATGGTGTCCGTCGTCATTTCGCTTTGTCCAGGCTGTCCGATCATCATGCCCAACCTAGTCAGTTAAGCTTTAGCGGCAAAGCAGAACCGGTCGGAGCGCCACGCGTCCCTTTCACCACCGTCGTTCCAGAGATTCTTCGGGCTTGCGGCTTCTGTTGCGGAAATATTGCAGGGCCGGTTTCTCAACGAGGTGCCACGAAAGGAAAGCGAGAATTACAGTGCCGAGAAACGAACAACAAAAGTAGGGTAAGATATCCCAGGCAGGAGATTTTCTGCTGATCACCACGAGATGAGGATGGGCGGCCAGATAAAGCGCCATGAGAGATTGCTGAACAGGGAAGGCGTAAATGTAGATTCCGTATGAGTAATCTCCCAGTCGATTATATTTTCTCAGAATTCCTCCGGGAAGAAACGCGAGAGCGAGCACGCTGTAAGCGAAGAAGACGGGAATAACCCAGTCCCGGCGGCCCCAGCGAAAGGAAGCGAAGACAATTGCAATGCTCAGAAGTGCCATCGGCCAGTTCAAGGGCACATATTCTCGATAAATACAAAAGGCTCCGCCAAGCATGAAAAGGAGGGAGAGATCGAGCCAGCGGTCGGCGCGCATTCCGCTGCCTTTGAGGAATGCGACAAGATTGGCCGCGCCCTCTCTCTTGAAAAACACGTAAGCCAAAACAGTAAGGGCCAGGACGATGGCGTATTTTTTCTTGTCCTGTAAGAGAGCCAGGACACCGAGCAAACCGGTAATCAGGTACATGATCAATTCGTATTGCAGCGTCCAGAGCGAGGCGTTGATCGATCCATGAATCGGATTGTGGGGGAAGACTCCCGCGATATTGGAGGTTCCGGTGAGCAGCGTCATGTCTTTATAAAGAAAGCGAAGCACGGTCGGGTGGTGCCAGTAAGCCGCGCCGTGCAAAGTGGAAAAGTACCAGCCCACGGGAAACACACAGAAAAGCACGGCAACCCACACCCCGGGATAAATGCGGAAGAAGCGTGCGAGCAAAAAATGACTTAGTGATTCCCGCGTGAGAAAACTTTTTGTGATGAGGAAGCCACTCATGACAAAGAAGAGACGCACCCCCAAAGTGCCGAAGCTTGTTACTCCGCCGATGGCCTCGCTTCTGCCGGATAAGGCCAGAGTGTGCGAGTAGATCACCATCGTCGCCGCGATGACGCGCAGGAGATTGAAGTTATTGTCGCGCCCGGCATCGAAGCTCGAGAGCTTGCGAGAGTTGGAAAAGAAACGGTCAAACATGGCTTGTCGAGCAACGGAAACCATGGTGTCGCCACGCTCTTCAGATTGGCGAATCTGCTTGAAGTAACCGCCCTCCGCCATAAGTAAGGGAGACCGTCTCCGACGGGTCCAGAATAAAATCAACATGCAGATTCTCATTCTCGGCATGCACCGGTCTGGAACTTCCGTGGTGGCGCGGCTGCTAAATATGATGGGTGTCTATTTCGCGCCCGAAGGCGTTTCCACCGGCGCCAATGAGGAGAACCCGAAAGGTTTCTGGGAACGCCAGGACGTGCGCGCTTTGAATGATGCCCTCCTGCATTCTGCTGGCGCCGAATGGCATCGCGTCAGCGCTTTTTCTCTCGATCAGATTCCGGAAGCGGCGCTCGCTGAATTTAAAAAGCAAGCGAGCGAAATTATTTTGTCGATGGATGCGCATCGGCCGTGGTTTTTGAAGGAGCCGCGCTTTTGCCTGCTCGCACCGCTCTGGCTTGAGCTGCTCGAGTTTCCACTCTGCCTGATTGTTTACCGCTCGCCGCTGGAAGTGGCGCTCTCGCTGGAGACGCGTAACCATTTTTCTCTCCCGTTTGGCCTTGCGCTTTGGGAGCGATATAACACGGATTTGCTGGAGGCGACTCGCCATTGCCGGAGAATTCAGATCAATCATGCCGATCTCATGGCGGCGCCGGTGACTGCGGTGCGACGGCTGGAAGAAAATTTGCAGGCTCTTGGTGTAACGGCAGTGCGATCGCCTTCGGATGATGAGATCCTGGCATACATTGATCCGGCGCTTTACCGCGCGAAAGAAGCGGAGGTTAGCGCGCGCCAAAAATTGAGCGCTTCGCAGCGGGCGTTGGGCAACGCGTTCCTAAATGGGACGGCGTTGCGGGAAGAAAAACGGACGCAGCTCTCCGCCAGCTCGCAGAACGTGCTCCTTTGGGAAGATACGCTGGCGAGATATCGGAAGGAGAACACTCGCCTGAAGGATCGGAACGCGGCGTTGTCGACCAGGGTTTCGAAATTAGACGCAGAAAGGGAACAGGGGAATCGAGCAGCGGCAGAATCCAATAAGAAGCTCGCGGAACTAACAGACAAGGTGCGCTTGCTGACAGCGGCGAGAGACGAAGCGCGCAAGAATGCGCTCACCGCAGATGAAGTGCGAAAAGCGCTTCAGCACGAAATGAAGCTGGTGCGGCAGGCAGCGACGGCCGATGCCACTAATGCCACGTTGCGAGCGCGGCAGGCGGACGTAGCGCGACTTAATTACGAACTAAAACGTCAGAAGAGTCGTTTGGCCTCGACCCTGAAACGCCTCGAGCCCGCACTCGCGGAAAAGCGGGCGCTGGTAGAAGAGTTGGCCGCGCGAAACAAGGTTCTCAGAAAAGGTCTCAGCAAAATCGAGTCTGCTTTCGAGCGCTTGCAGAAATCGCGTTCGTTCCACTTCATCGTCTACACAGCGCGCCGGCTTGGATTGGTGAGCCGGACATCGCGGCGTTGTGTTGAAGAAATCAAGAATCGGCTTGTAGAAATACAGCGCGATCTCAACCCAAAAAAAAAGATAAAAGCGGAACAGGAAATTCCGCCGGAGCTACCTCGTCCGAGGCGTGAGCTGAAGAGTGTGCCGTTTGCCGGTTTGCGTGAGTTCGACACGCAATCGATCGAGCGCATCACCGGTCAGCTCATCGCGCCGGTTTCGATCGTTGTTCCCATTTACAATAGCCCGGACGAGCTTCGGAGTTGCATCGAGAGCGTGTTTCTTCATACGCGCGCGCCGTTCGAGTTGATCCTGGTTGATGATTGCAGCCTCGATCCTGCGATCGGATCAATTCTTGAAAGCTACGAGACGCGCGAAGTGGTCCGTGTAATCCGGAGCGCGGTGAATCAGGGTTTTGTCCGATCTGCTAATCTGGGATTTCAGGCGTCGCAATTTGATGTCGTCCTCTTGAATAGCGACACGGAAGTCGCTCCGCGCTGGCTGCAGAAGCTGAAGGTCGCCGCTTATAGCGATTCGAAAATTGCAACGGTGACTCCATTCTCGAATGCAGCGGGCGCCTTCTCGGTGCCAGAAATCGGAGTCAACGCGCCGATCCCTTTTCCATTTACGATTTTGAAGATGGCGCGACTAACGGAGCGAGTTTCGACGCGAGTGTATCCCAGCGTGCCCACGGGCAACGGCTTCTGCATGTACATCAAGCGCGAAGCATTGGAAGCTGTTGGTGGATTCGATGAGGAAAATTTCGGCCGTGGTTATGGCGAGGAAAATGATTTTTGCATGCGCGCATCGAAAGCGGGCTGGCGCCACATTATCGATGATTCCCTTTTCATTTATCATCGCGGCAACAGTTCGTTCGGCGAAGAAAAGCAGGCGCTCCTGAAAGAGAATCGCCAAACGCTCGATCGTCTTCATCCTACCTATACGGAGCTGGTCCGGGGATTCACAAGTTCGCCGGACATCAACGCCATTCGTGCCCGCATCGGCGAGCGAATGAAAGACCCCGGGGATCTCAAATTGGAGAGACGACGGATTCTCTACATCCTGCAAGAGGGCGGCGGCGGCGTGCCGATGACAAATGCCGATCTTGTTTCTCAGATCAGCGCGTCGCACGAATGCTATCTCCTTACTTCGACTGGTTCGCAGATGATTTTGCGAGCGTGGGAAAACGGCAAGCTCGTTGATAAGAAGCAGTGGAAGTTGCCCGGCACGTGGTCAGCGAAAAATTACTCCAATCCGGCCGCGCAACGAATTTACTTCGAAGTGCTGACCGGCTTGGGAATCGATCTCGTCCACATCCGGCATCTCTTTAAGCACAGCCTCGATGCACCTTTGCTTTGCAAACAGCTCGGCATCCCCGTTGTCCTGTCCTTTCACGATTATTACTTCGTCTGTCCCTCCGTTCATTTGCTCGATCAGGATGCAAAGTTTTGTGGAGGAGAATGCACGCCGGGATTGCAGCAATGCACCATCCCGTCGCCGATGCTGCAGGACCTGCCTATGCTCAAAGAGTATTTGCCGGAGTGGCGCCAAAAAATCTCGGAGGTGCTCGATTGCTGTGATGCGTTTGTTACAACTGCGGAATCGGTGCGCGAAGTGCATCAGCGCGCGTATCCGCAGCTGGCGCTCAAGCCTTTTTTGGTCATCGAGCACGGGCGGACGTTGGTGCGGACCGAGACGGTAGCGACCGCTCCGCAGCGTGGTAAACCGGTCCGAATTCTCGTTGCGGGAAACGTCGATCCGCACAAAGGCAGCATCTTAATCCGGCAACTGCACGATCTCGATCAGGAGAAACTTCTGGAATTTCATTTCCTTGGTCAGCCTAACGAGACGATGCGCGATATCGGAGTGCATCATGGGCCCTATCAACGCGATGATTTTCCAAAGCTGGCGCGCGAAATAAGCCCTTCGTTTGCCGCTGTCTTATCGATTTGGGCGGAAACTTATTCGCACACCCTAACAGAGGCCTGGAGCGTCGGGCTGCCAGTCCTTGGCAGCAATCTCGGCGCCGTCGGCGAACGGATCGCGAAGCATGGCGGCGGGTGGATGATCGACACCACCGACGCGGCAACTGCTATGGCGCAGATCAAACAGATCATTGCCGATCGCTCCGCGTATCGGGAACAAGTCGAGGCGGCCTCGCGCGTTCCAATTCAGAAGATCGACGACATGGCAGACGGGTATCGTGCTTTATATGAGCGGCTCCTGGCCGAGCCGGCGCTGGAACATCTGCTTCGCGTTGGCCGCATCGAGCCTCGGGGCGATCGTGGATCCACCTTCGTCCGGTTGCGGTTGCCCTTCGCTCACGAAGAAATGCGGCGAGATGTGTTGGCGACGCGACTTTCGCGCGAACTCAGCGCGGACGACATGGGGGAATGGATTCGTCAGCTGGACTTGGATGTGATCATCGTGCAACGCGAAGTGTTGCGGAAGGAGGCTTTGACTCAGCTCGTCGCGCTCTGTCAGTCCGAAGGAATTCGATTGATCCTGGAAATCGACGATAACCTTTTGGAGGTAGACGAATCGCACACGGAATATGTGCATTACGGTGCAAAGATTGAGAGCGTAAAATTTCTTGCTGTCGAAGCCGACGACGTGGTCGTGAGCACGCCGGAGCTGGCAGCGTCATTCGTTAGGCTAAACAAACGGACTCTCGTGGTTCCAAACGCGCTGGACGAATGGCTTTGGTTCCGGCCAATCACCGGGCCGATCCGCTCGCGCCGCGACAAGGCAGTCGTGGTCGGTTACATGGGCACACCTACCCACGGCAGCGATCTCGATTTAGTTCGCGAACCATTTCTGCGCGCGCGCGAACGTTTGCGCCGCGATCATGGTATGGAGCTGGTTCTGCAAATCATCGGTGGAATGTTCGACGATGGATCGCCATCCTGGTTCGAACGAATCGATATTCCGGAATATTGCACCCGCTATCCGGAATTTGTGCGGTGGCTGCGAGAAACGGTGGATTGGGACTTTGCTCTTGCGCCGCTGGTGGACAGTCCATTCAACCAATCAAAAAGCGCGCTGAAGTTTCTGGAATATGCCGCTCTCGGCGTGCCGGCGATTTTCAGTAATGTTGGCGCATACCCCGCGCTCGTGAAACATCGAGAGAATGGCTTGCTCGTTTCTTCAGATCGCGCGGAAGAATGGGAAGAGGCGCTGGTCGAACTCGCGGTCTCGCCGGCGTTGCGGACTTCCCTGGCCGCAAAAGCCAAAAGGGAAACGCAGCGCGATCATCTGCTTCGCGATGTCGTTCCGATTTGGAAATCTCTCCTGTACTTAAGAGAAGGAACGAGCGCAGACGATGCCGCACCTCAGAATCGTCTGCATGTTTTGCAGGAGTCGACTGCCAACGGTTCGCGACCCAATGGTGAATCATTGCAGGATGAACGACAGACTATTCTCTTCGTTCTTCACAAAGGCGGTGGCGGAACGATTCTGACAAGCGGCGATCTCGCGGCCAATCTTCCTTCCGATTTCCGAGCGCTTTTGCTCAAGACCGGAACTACATCGTGGAGTCTGTTCGAATTTATCGGTGGTCGAATGGTCCCGGTTCGGCGTTACCAGTTCGGAAAGCCGTGGACTTTGACTAACGAGCTGGATGTGGATCGGCGAAAAGTGTTGTCCTCGATTGCACAGCAATATCGCCCGGACATTGTCCATTTCCGACATCTCCTGGCGAACGGGCCGGAAGCGATCGCGGTTTTTCAGGAAAGCGGTGCCAAAATCGTTTTCTCGTTTCATGATTTTTACACCATCTGTCCCACGGTGCAGCTCGTCGATGGCGATGGAAATTATTGCGGCGGCCCGTGCACCAAAGGCGAAAGAGATTGCACGCTGCCTAAAGGCTGGATCTTGCCAGACTTCGGCCGGTTGCGTGATGCCTACGTTCATACGCATCGCGACAAGATGGCTTCCGCCGTCGCGCAGTGCGATTGGTTCGTGACTACTTCCAAGGCTTCTCGCGCCGTCATTTTGAAAAACATGCCGGAGATTCCGGCGGAACAATTCAGCATTATCGAACATGGTCGCGACCTGATGCTCACCGATGTTGCCCGAGCCCCGGGATTGGGAAGTGCAACGCGGGTCGTCTGCTTTGGCGCGTTGAATGAAACGAAGGGAATCGTAATGCTCTCGGAGTTGGTCAAACGAAACGCGGAAGCGGGTCATCCCTTCGAGTTTCATTTTCTCGGGAATGCGCTTGGCGCGTTTCGTCCGGACAAATTTGGGGCGATCCGGCACGGTCCTTATCACCCCGACGAACTCATTCCGCTGCTGGCTTCGATCCGGCCTTCTTTCTCCATCATCGCTTCCATTTGGCCCGAGACTTACTGCCACACGCTAACTGAATCGTGGACCAACGGCATTCCCGTGCTGGCGTCGGACATCGGGACATTGCGCGAGCGCATTCTCGAACACGGCGGCGGATGGTTGCTCGATCCACACGACGCGGCGAAGTGGCTGGCCAAGATGCAGCGAATCGCATCACAACCGGCCGAATATGCTGCGAAGAAAGCCAAAGTGCTTGCTTACCTCCCGCGTTCCATCGCGCAGATGGTGGCGGATTACTGCGAGATTTATCAGCGTATTCTCGAGCCAGGGAACGTGATCAGCGCTCAAACGCGCCCGGCCGAGAGAACTGTTTCAGCGGTGTGATTTGCGGGAGGAACTGAACTGAACCCACCGAGTTCCGGAAACGATGATTCGGCGAAGCCTCTGGCCGCGGCGGAGGCTCGCTGCCGTGCGCTCGAAGAACAAGTGCGAGCGACCACAGAATCGCTCGAGGAAGCCTGGGAAAAATTGCGCGCGTCGAAACGCAAGCGAATGGAAGCAGACCATTATCGGTCGCTCCTGCATCGATTACGCTCGCATTGGTACCTGAGGCCTTTCATTCCCGCTCGCAGTCTTCAATTTCCGCAAGAAGACCCGTCCCAGTGCTGGATTTATCGTGGCCCTCGATTTGATCCGAAATCGGTGCCCCGTCGCCGCCGAGTGCTCATCGTTGGACACTCGTTAGGCGAGATGCTTTTTGGCGGCGAAAAAAGTTTGCTGGAAGTGATCGGCGCGATCGATTCCGACACGTTTGATGTGTTCGCGGTATTCCCTGAGCGAAACGAAAGTGTCTTCGCCGAACTGCAATCTCTCGTCCAGGGAATTGCCGTGCTTGATTATTCGTGGTGGAGAAAGGAACGACCGTTTCAGGAAGAAACGGTCGCGATTTTCGAAAAGATTTACCGGCAGCTGGCGATCGATCTGGTGCACGCCAATACGATTATGCTGAGCGATCCGTTGATCGCCGCGCGACGCGTTGGCATTCCCGCAATCACAAACGCGCGCGAGTTAATTTCGCAGGACGACGAGCTTGCGGCCCGGCTGGGAAGCACGCCGGACGAGATTGCTCGCGTGGTGTGCGAAAACGCAACCTACGTTCTGGCGAATTCCGCGGCGACGCTGGCCGATTATCCGTGCGGAACGCGAGGCAGCTATCTTTATAATAGCATCGACGCGGAGACTTTTGATCTCCCCAACCGAGTCGACCCAAACTGCATCAAAGTGGGTCTTATCAGCAGCAATATCCTCAAAAAAGGTGTGCTTGATTTTCTCGAACTCGCCCGCCACGCGGAAAAGTTGTCTCTCCCGCTTCAGTTTCATCTCATTGGTCCGGAAACGAGCTTGATCAAACGATGGCGTGCCGGGTCGCAACACATTCCCGCTAATTTTCATTTTGCTGGTTACGTGCCACCCGCCGAGGCCTATCGCGATTTGAATCTGGTCCTGAACCTTTCCCGTTTTACCGAATCATTTGGCCGCACGGTGGCCGAAGCGATGGCGGCGCGGCGCCCCGTCATCGCCTACCGCCATGGCGCACTGCCGGAATTGATCGACGATGCGGAAACTGGTTTTCTCGTGCCCTATCTCGACTTGGAAGCGGTTCTTGATCGATTGCGCTTTTTCGTCGAACAGCCGAATCGGATAAGCGAGTTTGGGGAGAAAGCGCGCGCATCCGCTGTGCAACGTTTCTCACGAGATTCGTTCGGCAAAAAAATCAACGAGCTTTATGCTCGACTGATCAAAGAGCGAAACAACTCGCTAAACTTGAATCTGCCCGTGCCGCACTAAAATCCCAGTTTGGGCTTTCAAATTTGCGGCTCGCATCAAATACGCGATCGAATTTGCGAGGCAAACTAAATACCGCCTGTGATAGCGCGCAGCATCAATTCGGGATGAAATTCTTCGCTACAAAACGTGATCAAGCCTTGGCGTAGCAATCGCAGCATGTTCGTAGTCCAAGTCTGGTTTGTTATCGAAAAAAGGAATTACCGCGATGCACTGAATGACCTTGCCGAATCGCGCCCCGTTGGGATGCACACCTTCTATCCAACCGAGCAGGACCACTTGATGTTCTCGAAGCGATCTCGGAATTCTGCCCGGAAAAACTACTATGCCAAGCGGGGTTGGAAATATCGAACAATCAAATGGACGTTTTCTGAAAAGCTTATCGCGCGTTTCGAAATGAGTTCCGGCGGGGAAATAAGAGATAAAGGGCGAAAGCCATTCCGACGAAAGCACTATCTGCATTCGGCGACTTTCGGCTTGGACGAACTGTCGCTTTGTTTCTGGCTTCGGCAGGACCGCTTTCATCCTGCCAATCCGGCCTCGCAATTCCGTGATGATCTGTCGTTTATCGGCTGACGACAACCGGCTTGGGGCGATCGTGGAATGTTTCGCTGCGCCGAAGTTGATTATGAAAAGCTCGATCGAACCGGCCAGAACAAAAATTACAGAACCGAAGAGTGCGATTCTGACTACTGCTCTCACGGCTCGCTCGAAGGACACGACCAGCGATAATTCCGGCTCTGCCACACCAGGCGCGAACTGACGCTGGGGCGACTTTTGCCTAACGAGTCGCAGAACCAGGTCTGTGAGGAGGATGGCGGCAAAGTAAAATGCGGCCATATAAAACAGGCTGAAAATCCAGTCGGTCATCAATACCGCCCGATACAAAATAGCATTGTTGAAAATAGCATCCCCGAGTCCGCTCACGGCCAGACTTATAAGGAGCAGGACTATTCCATCGCGCCGGCAACGCCACAGAGTTACCGCGATACCGAAGACGAGCATAATAACTCCAAATACGAGCGGTGCTGAGTGCCAGGCGATTACCAACGCCGCGGAAAGAAGTAGAGAGGAAATCCCGGCAATAAACCCGGATGATAACCAGGTCCGGATCGTAACGGCGAAGAGAAGTGTGGCCAGAATAAATAAGAACAATATTTGTCCTTCGACCAAGCCATTCCAGCGGCTATAGCGATAAACTGTTTGGTTTGCGCGATCCCTCAGGTTAAAAGAACTCAAAAAGGTCCAATACGCGTGTGAGACCTGTCCTGCGTAAAAAGCTGGATGGCGCTGAAGGTTTTTCCAGGATTCGGCCATGAAAAACTGGTAGCGCGCACTAACCGTCCGCTTAATGCCAGCTTTATCGGGCTCGGCCTGGACTGTGTATTGCCATACTTGGTATTTGGGTGAGGTCGCGGCGTAAAGAGCCTCACCCAGGTTTGGGGAGACCGTCCAAATTCCGTGCACTAGCCTTTCACGCACGAGCCAGGGCGACATCGTCAATCCGATGGCGATGCAAAATGCACAAGCTGGAAGTAAGGCCCGTAGGGCGTTTGTCCGCCGCCACGCCACGATGACAAGTTGGATAGCGTAGAATGGCGCACATACGAGAGTTAAAGGTCGGGTTAGATTGGAAAGCGCCAGTAAGACACCAGCAGTGATGGCTGGCTTTAGCTTCGCTTCCTCATCAAAACGTAGGAGACAGTAAACGGAACCAATGAAAAACATCAGTCCGAGCGATTCGGTCGTGGCCTGAGGCGTCTGAATCAATTGCGAGAGATCGAAAACGAAAAACAGCGCCGCGGCCCACGCAACCGCCCTGGGAAATATGCGCTCACCTACAAGATAAATCAGCGCCGCGGTTGCGGCCCCGATCAAAACATTGATTGCGCTAATGAGGTGAAACGAAGTGCCGAACCACACATAGAAAAGCGCGAGCAAAATGGACAAACCCGGACGCAAGACAGGTCCGAGGCCGTCTCCCCGCGCCAGCGTGATGGCGGCTGAAACGTAACTGTAGCTGTCACTGTGAGGAATACCGCGGACGGAAAAAAGACCATCGAAATTTGGATGGACGCAGACGAAATAGAGCCGGACCAGGAACGCGAGCAGAAAGAAGAAAGAGGCGACCGCCGCTCTACTGGACCCAAACGCCAGAAGAAGGCCGCTCCGGCTCGTGCGAGTTTCGTTCGGTTGAATCGATTCAGACGAGGGCATGTCAGTTAGGTGTTCGCTCCGAAGTCAGCGACGGTCTTTAGAAACTACACAGCTGCCTTTTGGGCGAAGATATTGAAGTAATCGAGAGAATCGCAGCTATCCGCGATTGAACAGTTCCATTCGCTCATCCCATTATTGCCACGGACAAAAAGCGAAAAGTCACGGTCGCGTAAGAAAGTGATAAACTCCCGAGCAGAGACGCGGGCTTGCTTAAGACCATGCGGCCAATACTCGAGAAGCAGTTTGATCCTGGGATTATCCTCCAGAACGCGCGCGGCTCCCCTGAGCGCGTGTAGCTCAAACCCTTGAATGTCCATCTTGATCAAATCAACTCTTTCGCCCTTGGGAAAGTAATCATCCAGTGTGGTCGATTGAATCGCAATCGTCCTTCTTCGCGGGTCGTCCGTCGGATACGCGCGATGATCCACATTAAGTTCGTCCGACGTGTAGAGGACGGATTCCCCTGTTCTGTCACTTACGGCGAGCTGATTCAATCGCACATTCGTAAAGCGCGAAACCGCATTTCGTAAATGCGCGAAATTTTCCGGCGACGGTTCGAAGCTGTGTGACGATGCCGCCAGGCTCCACGCATTTTGCCAGAAATTGAGAATAGATTCCGATATTAGCTCCCGCATCGACCACGACACATCCCGGCGAAAGATGCTGGGCTAAAAATCGACGCTCAACGCGATCCGTATAGCTTTTAAAAGCGCTGTAGAGCGGCCGATAAACCGGAAAGGCAAATTTGTAGAGGTTGTTCCCGGCGTGGCGACTAAAACTGGCGAAAGACATCTACTTTCGAGTAAGGCTGATGATGAAAAAGGAAGCCAGTAGTCTGGGAAACAATCGGCTAAGAGTTTTGTCCAATCGGAACAGTGGCTTGTAAAGGAACGCAGGGATCGGCAATCGCCGGGAGATGCCGCCCGTCACCATGTAAGACAGCGAGCTAAACGGCGGAAAATCCGCAGCGTCGAATCGAAATTCCGCTCGCAGTCTGTCGCTCCAACGGGAGTTTTTGACGAAGATTAGCCACGGCAGCGCGATATTTGCGGAGGCCAGCGGCCCTCGAACTTCCGGCAGAATCGGTTCTGCGACATCCAAATCGACGGGTTCGTGATGGATGTGCTTGAAGATAAATGTCGAGAGGATGGAGAAGTAAGGTTCGGCCGCAATAATCTTCCCGCCGTGTCTTAATTTGACGGCCGCTTTGTTCAGAAAATCGATCGGATCCTTTAAGTGATGGAGGACGTTGGTTAACGCGATCAGATCGAGGCTTGCATCTGGGATTGGCTCGAACTGGTCGATGAAATGGCAGTCGAATACGTAATCAAGGTAGTCGAGTTCAAGCACATCACTCGTTAGGACATTTTTATAGAAACGCTGCAGAGGCGACACGCCGCTGCCAACCTCGAGAATTCTCAGGCGATGCGGATCGGGGAAATCTCGAAACTCATAGCTGTAGAGTTGCTCATACCAATATAGAAGATTGCGGTTTGAATTAAGACGTGTGCGGTTGCGCAAAGTAAGCGCTCGATCTTCGGCATATTGATTTTCCAGCGTGGTAGCCTCGCTCATTTTAACGCGCGGATGTAAAGCGACCCGGCAATTTCTCGCAGCAGCGGCAATTTCTCGCATAATCCGCCGAGTCTCTCGATGGTGGCAATCCAGCGTGGCGGAATGCTCGGATGCAGAAAATCGAATGGCTTGATATCGATCTGGCGAAAACCCGCTTGTTCTAAATCTCGCCGGAAAGGCCAGCGAAAAAAAGCTGTCTCATCGGGCGAATCACCCAGCCGTTTTTTAATAGCCGGCACATTTTTCTGGAGGGCAATTTGCGGGTTTAGCATGTTGGGTTCGGTAAAGCGAATCGAACCACCCGGCCGCAGAACACGATAAATTTCGGATAGCGCCGGTTCGATCTCGAGATGATGCAGCACCGAGCTGCCGATGACGGAATCGAAAACCGCGTCCGGATACGTCAGGGCGTAAGCGTTCTGGATTTCGAAGGTTACGTTCTCGTGCGGACATTCGCGCTGGGCGACCTCGAGCAGGTCTGGTGAAATATCTATGGCTGTGATGTGGGCGCCGGTGCCGGCCAACGAACGCGTGAAATATCCAGTGCCGCAGCCGAGTTCCAGGATTTTTTCTCCGGGCCGAACATGGCTTGTTAACATCGTTACGCGTCGCGCCCAGCGATGCCGTCCGGCGGGCGTTTCCCAATTCCAAACTTCACCAGCGCCGTGCGCAAGAAGGTATTTTCCGTGTTCGATCTCCTTCTCTAATCGCGTCGTCATGACTGCTGCATCTCGCTATAAAAACTTGATCCTGACCGCGGCGAATCTCAACATTCGCAGCAAAATCACGCCGTGTTTCCAGCGGTCGATATTGGTCGCTCCATACGTGCGTTCCGCATAATGGATCGGAACCTCTACGATGCGCAGGGCCATCCGCGCCGCCCCGAAGATCAAATCGAAATCGCCGAACGGGTCGAATTCGCCGAAGTATTTCCGATGTGCCGCCAGCTTCGCATAATTTTCGCGCGTCAGAGCTTTGGTGCCGCAAAGCGTATCTTTGAAGCGTTGCCCTAGAACGAAAGAAAACATGACGGCAAAGAATTTGTTTCCGAGCACATTGAAGAAGCGCATCGCCCGTTTTTGCATCGGATAAACAAGCCGGCTTCCATTAATGAATTCACCTTTTTGCGAAACGAGCGCGTTATAGAAACGGGGCAATTCTTCCGGCGGCACAGTCAGATCCGCGTCCAGAATCATGAGAATTTCTTTTTCCGCGAGGGCGAAGCCTTTTCGCACCGCGTCCCCTTTCCCTTTTCCTTCCTGCTGACTGATGCGGATGTTCCGCATGCCTTCGTATTTTTTCTTGACCGCGCAAAGCGTCTCCCACGTGTCGTCGGTCGAATTCCCTTCAATGAAAATCAATTCATCGTCCGGTCCCATCGCGGGAGTACGCGTAATGACAGCCTCGATGTTTCCGGCTTCGTTGCGTGCGGGAATGATGACCGAGACGGATGGAGCTTGGCGCTGAATTGGCGCTGGAAGATCAAGCGGCCGGGCGATTGCGATATTGAGTAAATTAAAAATGCGAAAACCCGGGAGCGGAGCCAGGAATCGATTCGCGAGATAGCTGATCAGCGGAACATAAACAGGAATAAGGAACTTACTTTCCTGACGCACCAATTCGTAATTCGCAAGCAGGAGTAGGTTTGCCATGTCTTCATTGGCTATCCAGTTTTCCTCTGGTGTTTCACCGCGCAACCCGAGGGCAGTGGCGAGGCGCAAGAAGGGTTTCCAGAGGTTGCTGTAAAAGATCAGGATGATTCGCGAGGAAGGCGCGAGGGCCAGCCGCAGATCTTCGAGAAAAATTTGCACATCCGTTTCGTAATGAACGTTGCCGTTGAGCAAAACGAAGTCGGGACGAAATTCGGAGATCGCTTCAAAGCCGGCGGATGGTTGATTCGTTTCTCGTTTGCTCTCCACGACCAATAATTGCTCGCTGGGATATGGAAGAGACTCGGGCGCTTTCTTGACTTTGATTTCTACAATTCGATCGCCCGGCCGGATATATAGATCGAGATACTCTCGCAGCTTGCGATAAAAGTACTTCCGCATAAGGGAAATTTTCGGGCGTTGGAATTGCCTAACGGCTGCCCGGCTTGTTCGCTGGCGTCGCCGCCAGGTCAGGCGGCAGCTTGTCGGCTTCAAAGTTTTCGACTTTCAGCTTAAGCAGGCTGACGAAGGGACAACCGAAATCCGGTGGAACATTTTCGCTGCGATCGACGATGACACCAACCCCCGTGACGATGCCGCCGTGTGCGCGCACGACGTCGATGGTTTGCTGCACGCGACCGCCGCGCGTGACCACGTCTTCGGCGACAATGAACTTCTCGTTAGGCGAAATGGTAAAGCCGCGCCGCAAAACCAGCCCGCCGGAATCCTTTTCGACGAATATGTGGCGTTTGCCTAACGAACGGCCGACCTCCTGGCCCACAACAATGCCACCGAGAGCGGGAGAGACGATGCTGTCGCACTCGAATTCGCGCAGGCGGTCAGCGAGCATGCGGCAAACGCGCGCCGCGATATCGGTATGCTGAAGCAGGATTGCGCACTGAAAAAATTGCCGGCTGTGCAATCCGGAGCGCAGGATGAAGTGACCGTCGAGCAGGGCGCCGGTCCCGCGAAACAACTTTAGCAAATCTTCGCTCATTGCCTTCTTCTGTAGCGGCGGTCTGCGACCGTCGCAATCTTCTGTTGCCTCGAGCCACGGTCACAGACAGTCGCGGTCGGGAATGGCGGAACTTTCTCTCGTGTTTCGCGCTCGAGAATAGTATAACTCAAAGACTTACTCATATGAAGAAGCAAAATGACCCCTGCTCTGGCTTTTTTAGCCTTCGCCTTCTAACCGGCCTCGTACTTTGCCTGACCGGTACCCTTCTCGGCATCGCCGTGCTATGCGCTGCTCCCGGCCAAAGCATGGGTGTCGCGGGGGGCAGCAACACTCACACGACGCGGAACAAAGATAGTGCGCAGCAGGCGTGGCAGCCTGAGCGGCAGATGAGCCGGGAAGAACTTAAAGAGGCCGTGGCGACCACCCCGCCGACTCGCAATACGTTTATGGCGACTTGGAAGAGTGTGACGGGAGCCGTCGGATATCGTCTCGACGTATCCACAAGCAGTTCTTTTACTAGCTATTTGGAAGGATACGAAAATCTAGATGTCGGCGATACGATCGGCACGACGGTGACCGGCTTACGGCCTGGTACGACATATTATTATCGCGCGCGAGCCTATAGAGCAGGGGAGACGGTAAGTGCCGAATCGGAGACGACGATTGTAAAAACTGTTGCTGCAGCCGGATTAATTATTCATCCGACTTTCGACAGTTCGATTACTAGCAACGGAAATTCGGCCGCCATCCAGGGTGCAATTAGCCGCGCGATCTCGGCTATCGAGAGTCGCTACACCGATTCCATCACCGTGCAGATTCGCTTCCGTTACTCGACCGTTGGTCCCGACGGTGCGCCTGTTTCCGGCAATGCACGCAGTCAATATGGAATCAGTCTTTTCCCATGGAATACTTACCTCAACGCGCTTCGAGCGGATGGAAAGAGCGCAAACGATAGTGTCGGGAATGCCAACTTGCCCACGGCCCCGCCACCTGGAATCACCAACGTTGTAATTTCGACGGCGAACGGACGGGCGCTTGGATTTGATACACCGCCCAACACGTTTGCAAACGGCACTAACGGAACCGGCGGACCGTATGATGGAATCATTACTCTCGTTTCAAACAACCCATTCAGTTTTACTCGCCCGCCCAATGGCAACACATACGATGCACAGAGATCGCTGGAGCATGAGATTGACGAGGTACTGGGCTTAGGAACTTTCCATGATTGCCCCTATTGCCAGAATAACAGCGGTCTGCGGCCACAGGATCTCTTTAGCTGGTCATCGGCCGGAACGAGAAGTAACCAGACGACA
This sequence comes from uncultured Verrucomicrobiae bacterium, assembly GCA_963803315.1. Lineage (GTDB taxonomy): Bacteria > Verrucomicrobiota > Verrucomicrobiia > Chthoniobacterales > UBA10450 > JBBQFI01. The sequence goes on from CAWDLY010000001.1 coordinate 117,556, forward strand.
GGCTTGCGTTACTTCTCTATCAATGGCGGGAACACCCGAATCGTTGATTTCAATCAGCAATCGAACGGCGATCGCGGCGATTGGATAAGCCCAACGTGTCCCCAACCTCATCCCTATGTCCAAAACGCCTTCCTATGTCAGGGACAATATTCCGATGTGACGACTACATCGCCGGAAGGCATCAACCTCGACGTGATTGGATTCGATCTGCAGACTGCCGCGCCGCCGTTGGCCCGATATGACTTCAATGGCGACGGCAAAGCCGATTACGTGATTTACAACGCTGCTACCCGTCAAACGGTGATCTGGTACATGAACAACAACGCATTTGTGCAAGCGGTCTTCGGACCGACTTTGGCAGCTGGTTTCAAATTGGTCGCGGTGGCAGATTTCAACCGCGACCACAAGCAGGATTACCTGCTTTATAATGCCAGCACTCGCCAATCCGCAATCTGGTATCTCAACAACAACGTTGTTACAAGCGGCCGTTATGGCCCGACGTTGCCAACTGGCTGGCAATTGGTGGCGGCAGGAGATTTCAACCGCGACGGCAAACCCGATTACGTCATTTACAATCCAGCTACTCGTCAAACAGGAATCTGGTACATGAACGACAACGTGTTTGTGCAGGGGGTCTTGGGACCGACTTTGGCATCCGGTTTCAAATTGAGCGACGTAGCTGATTTCAATCGCGACGGCAAACCCGATTACTTGCTGTTTAATGCTTCAACGCACAAGTCGGCGATCTGGTATCTGTCGGGCGCGCGGTTTGTCAGCGGCGCGTACGGTCCAACCGTTGCCACTGGCTTTGCGGTGAGCGGGTCGGCCGATTTCAACCGGGACAGCAAAGCCGATTACCTGCTCTACAAAGCCAGTGCAGGTCAGACAGCGATTTGGTACTTAAACAACAACGCACTGATTAGCGGCGCATACGGCCCGACGCTTCCGTCCGGGTGGACTCTGGTCGCGCCGTAAGAGACGAAACATCCGCTGTTCGCCGCTTACGTTGCCGCGGCGAGAGGGGGCTGGAGCTTCGCCAGCTTCTCGTTGATTTTCGAGCGACGGTCATAGACCGCCGCTACAGAAAAAGATTAGCCGGAAGTATCGCTAACCGTCTTGCTGGCATCGGCCTTATTTTCTCCCACCATCGCGATGACTTCGATTTCGACGCGGGCGCCTTTCGGGAGCGCGGAAACCTGAACGGTTGAACGTGCCGGCGGTTCCTGTTTGAAATACGAACCGTAAATTTCATTCACGGTTTGGAAATCTCCGAGGTCGGTCAGGAAGATCGTGGTCTTCACAATGTGCTCGAAGGTCAAACCGTCGGCTTTGAGCACGGCGGTAATGTTATCGAGCACCCGCCGCGTTTGCGCCGCGATGTCTCCCGTAACAATCTGACCGCTCTTGGGGTCGAGCGGAATCTGGCCGGCGCAAAAAACCATCGAACCGACACGGACGGCTTGGGAGTAGGGTCCGACTGCAGCCGGCGCTTCGTTTGTCGAAATGATCTTCTTCATCGGGCCGATTCTAGCTGGAAAACTAGCTCACACAAACTCAGCAAAGTTTCCAGCGGGTCATTCTGAGCGGAGGGAAGGACCTCACGATTTATTTGCGGCGACCCCACCGTGAGAGATTCCTCGACTTCGCTCGGAATGACAAATGGGCGAATCTCGTCAATATTACACACTCAATGGTCAATTGGATTTTAAAGAAGATTCTTGGGTCGAAGAATCAGCGCGAGATCAAGCGTCTGAGACCGCTCGCCCAGCGAATCAACCAACTCGACGAGCAGTTCAAAGCGTTGTCGGACGACGAGCTGCGCGCCAAAACTGCAGCCTGGCAGAAGGAGCTGGCCACGATTCCAGATATAACGGAGCAATGGAACAAGCTGGATGAAATTCTGCCGGAAGCGTTCGCGGTCGTTAAGAATGCGGCGCGCCGTTTAACCGAGCGGCAACACACTTTCGACGTCTGCGAACAGCCGATGACTTGGAACATGGTGCACTTCGATGTGCAGCTCATTGGCGGGATAGTTCTGCATCGCGCGCGCATCGCCGAAATGGCGACCGGTGAAGGCAAGACTTTGGTCGCGACGTTGCCGCTGTACCTCAACGCGCTGAGCGGGCGAGGTGCGCACCTCGTGACGGTGAACGATTATCTTGCCCGGCGCGATGCCGAGTGGATGGGCGAGCTTTACAGATTTCTGGGTCTCACCGTCGGAGTCATCCAACACGACCAGCCGCCCGAGGTTCGTCGCGAACAATATGCGATGGATATTACCTACGGGACGAATTCCGAATTCGGTTTCGATTATTTGCGCGACAACGGCATGGCCACGACGCGCGAGCAGCAAGTCCAGCGCGGTTACAACTACGCCATCGTTGATGAAGTGGATTCGATCCTAATCGATGAAGCGCGCACGCCGCTCATCATCAGCGGACCGGCGACAGTTTCGACCCATCAATACGACAAGTGGAAGCCGCTCATCGAACAGCTCGTGCGCAAACAGAACATGCTGGTCAATCGACTGGCGAGCGAGGCCAAGGAGGCATTCGATAAGAACGATTTCGAAGCGGGCGGGTTGCTCATGTTCAAGGTGAAACTCGGGCAGCCGCGCAATAAGCAATTCCTGCGCATGATGGAAGATCCGGATAAGCGCAAGGCAATCGATAAAGCCGAGCTGCAATTTTATCAGGACTCGCGCAAGGAGGAACTCTTCGCGCTGAAAGAGGAGCTGTTTTTCACGCTCGATGAGAAATCGCAGGAATCGGATTTGTCGGAGCAAGGACGCGCATTCTTGAATCCGGATGATCCGGATTCGTTCGTTCTCCCGGATTTGATCAGTGAATTTACCGAGATCGATTTGGACCCGTCGATTTTGGATGAAGAAAAGGAAAAAAGGAAAACGGAACGGCAAGAGCATTGCGATGCGCAGGCCGAGCGCATTCACAACATTTCACAGCTCCTGCGCGCCTACTGTCTCTTCGAAAAAGATGTGCAGTATGTGATCGAGGAAAACAAGGTCGTCATCGTCGACGAATACACTGGACGCAAAATGCCGGGTCGACGTTGGAGCGACGGGTTACATCAAGCCGTCGAGGCGAAGGAAGGCGTCCAGATCGATCGCGAAACGCAAACGCTCGCGACGATCACGATCCAAAATTATTTCCGGCTTTATCACAAGCTCGCTGGCATGACCGGAACGGCTGAAACGGAGGCGAACGAGTTTCACGACATTTACAAACTCGATGTCGCAGTAATTCCGACGAATCGGCCGGTGGCCCGCAAAGATCACAACGATCGCATCTACAAAACGCGCCGCGAAAAATACAACGCCGTTATTAATGAGATCAAGGATTGCCACAGCAGATCGCAACCGGTTTTGGTCGGCACGGTCAGCGTCGAGGCGAGTGAGCTGCTCAGCCGAATGTTGAAGCGCGAAAAAATTCCGCACAACGTCTTGAACGCAAAATTCCACATGCAGGAAGCCGAGATCGTGCAGCGCGCGGGCCAGCCCGGCACAGTGACAATTTCCACGAACATGGCCGGTCGCGGTACCGACATTAAGCTCGGGCAGGGCGTTCCCGGTGCCGGCGGATTATTTGTTATCGGCACCGAGCGTCACGAATCGCGCCGCATCGATCGGCAATTGCGCGGACGTTGCGCGCGCCAGGGCGATCCGGGTAATTCGCGTTTCTATGTCAGCTTCGAAGACGATCTCATGCGTAACTTCGGCGCGGCCGATCGCATGACAAAAATCATGGAGCGTTTCGGTCTCGAAGAAGGCCAGGAGCTTGAGCATCCGTGGTTGAACAAATCGGTCGAGACCGCACAGAAACGCGTGGAGCAACGCAATTATCTCATCCGCAAACGCACGCTCGACATGGACGACGTGATGAACAATCAGCGCGAAGTCGTTTACGGCTATCGCAATGAAGTGATCGACGCGGAGGAGCCGCGACCGCTCATTTACGAAGTCATCGACGAAGCGGTCCCGGCGAAGGTGAAGGAATATCTCGGCGACGAACGCACAGCCGAACCGAATTACACCGGCCTGCTCCATTGGGTGAACACGACGTTCCCGCTGGGCTTCACGAAGGAGAAAGCGCAGTTCGAGACTCGATCGGTTGAAGAGAATACGAAATTCCTGATCGAAAGAATCAAGGACGCCTACGAACGGAAATCGTCGCACGAAGAACCGACCGCGGTAAAAAGCCTCGAGCGTTACATCATTCTTAACGCGATCGATCGCCTCTGGCAGGAACATCTCTACGCCATGGATGCGTTGCGCGAGGGCGTCTACCTGCGCGCCTACGCGCAAAAGGATCCGCTTGTCGAATACAAGGCCGAAGCCTACGAGATGTTCACCGAGTTGATGTTCAACATTAAGAACGAAGTGCTGCACAATCTTTTCCGCAGCACGTCGAACCTGCAGGCATTCGAAAATTTCCTCGCCACCTTGCCGCAATTTCTCATGCGAGAGCACGCGCCAACTTCGCCAACCGCCACGCCGGATCGCGTTCGTCAGCCGCAACCGGTTGGCGCCATGGCTGGCGTGGAGGGAAATGGCGACGGAGCAGGGGAAGTGAAGCTCGATTTGCCGGTGCGCCGTGCGATGCCGAAAGTCGGCCGGAACGAACCGTGTCCTTGCGGAAGTGGGAAAAAATACAAGAACTGCTGCGGCCGCACCGCCTGATTCCGGAGCGCGACGCGAATCAACAACTCGTTAGGCTTCATACAGGAAACTCTTCAGTCGCGCAAAGGAAGGGTGAGCCACGTTTGCCCGAAGCCATCTCATAAATAGGATTGTCATTCTGAGCGCAGCGAAGAACCTCGCGATTTACACCGTGCGTTATTTGTGAGGTCCCTCGCTCCGCTCGGGATGACACGCGGCAATGTATTTGAGGTAGGCAACAGTGCTTTCGCGCAAATTTTTCCAGACTGATCCAATCATTTGCGCTTCCGAACTGATCGGCACAACGCTCGTGTGGGGCCGCTGCGCGGGCTTGATCGTCGAAACGGAAGCTTATCTTGCGGAAAACGACGAAGCGTCCCACGCCTTTAGTCGTCCGAGTGCACGCCGTTTCATCGAGCGAAATAGACCGGGTGCTTGCTATATCTATTTCAACTACGGCATGCACTGGATGCTCAATGTTCTCGTCAAGGGCGGACCGCGAAACGGATTGATTTTGATTCGCGCGCTGGAGCCAAGGCGCGGAATCAATTTGATGAAAAAGCGACGCGGCGTTGAGGATGTCAGACGTCTCTGCTCCGGGCCCGGCAAGTTAACGCAGGCTCTCGACATTAACGCGCGACATCATGAAATCGATTTGTGCCGCGATTCGCTCCATCATTTCCTTGCGCGTGAATCCGCCAGCGTTTCGGTCGTAGCTGATCCGCGCATCGGGATCAGTCGATCGAAGGACTTCCATTGGCGATTCACGTTGCGTGATAGTCCATTCGTTAGTCGAGCAGTCAGGGCTGGGTAGCGCGGGCGTCCCGCCCGTGGTTCGGAGCGTCTCGCTCCGAAATTATTCATTTCTGCCGGCGAGAGCACCGGCAGACACGCGCGAGACGCGCGCGCTACCCAGTTGACGCGAGAACAGCGTCGTCGAAACTTAGCAACTCATGCCAGAAAAGAAAAGACAGCGCGTATTACTTGGCATGAGTGGTGGAGTGGATTCCAGCGTGGCCGGTTATCTTTTGCGCGAACAGGGATACGATGTAGTGGGCGTGACGATGAAGGTCTGGCCGCAGGACTGTATTTCGCGCGCGGAAGACAAATGTTGCGGCCCGCAGGCGGTGGCGGATGCGCGCAATGTGGCTCACTCGTTAGGCATTCCGCATTACGTGGTCGATGAGGCGGACCAGTTCGAGAAGCTCGTGATCGATTATTTTTCGAGTGAATATCAGGCGGGCCGGACGCCGAACCCGTGCGTGATGTGCAATGAGAAGCTGAAGTTCGGCAATCTCTGGAACAAGGCGGAGGCGCTCGGCTGCGATTTTATCGCGACGGGACATTACGCGATCATCGAACATCACGGCGATCGCGCTGTGCTGCGGAAGGGAATCGATTCGGGTAAAGATCAGTCGTATTTTCTTTTTAGTCTGCGACAGCCGCAGTTGCGTCGCGCGTTAACTCCGCTCGGCGGAATGTTGAAGCCGGCGATTCGCGAAATCGCACGCTCGTTAGGCTTGAAGGTGGCCGACAAAGTCGACAGCCAGGAAATTTGTTTCGTTCCAGGAAATGACTACAAGGCATTTCTGCGCTCGCATCTCGGTGAAAATGAATTTCATCCGGGCGGGATTTACGATTTGTCGGGAAACTTTCTCGGGGCACACGATGGGATCGAACTCTTCACGGTTGGGCAGCGCAAAGGTTTGCCCGGCGGATCTGCGCAGCCGCGTTACGTCGTCGATATCGATGCGGCTACGAATCAGGTGATTGTCGGCAGCGCCGAGGATGTCGTGTCCGAGGAATTCGAAATAGATCGCGTCAACTGGATCGCTGAAGCCTCAGGGGAAACGCTTGAGGCGACGGTAAAGATTCGCTATAGCCATCCCGGAACGACGGCGACGATCCGCGTGCTCGATAACAACCGGGCGCAAATACAATTGCATTCGCCGCAAAAAGCAGTCACACCCGGACAGGCTGCTGTGATCTATGATGGTGATGTCGTGCTTGGCGGCGGCTGGATTTGCCGACGCGCGGCGCTCGTTCCAGCCTAACGAATGGCGGATAAAACCTTGCTCGTGCTGAGCACGTTTCCCGATCGGAGCACGGCGCAACGGATCGCGGAGGAGTTGGTCAACGGGCGCTTTGCAGCCTGCGCCAACGTCGCATCAGCAGTCGATTCGATTTACCGCTGGAAAGGCGAAGTCGAAACGGCCAGCGAAGTGATCGTCTTTTTCAAAACGACGGCGGCGCGTTTTGCGGCGTTCCAGGAAAAATTGAAATCGCTGCATCCGTACGAAACGCCGGAGATCATCTCGCTCCGCATCGACGATGGCTCGCCGGAATATTTGCGCTGGGTTGCGGAGAATTGCTCCTTGTAGCGGCGGTCTGTGACCGCCGCACGTTTTCTGGGCTAGCGGATTCGAGCGACGGTCATAGACCGCCGCTACAAAAGTAAAACTTCGCTTGCTTTGATGTCGCGAATTCTTATATGCGCTCGATGAATCCTCTTCGTCTTTTGCGAGCTCTCTTCGCAATAATTTTTTCCGTCGCGGCAACGTCACTGGCAGCGGATAGCGCGAACCACATCATCGCGCTCAAAGCCGCACGCCTCTTTGACGGCAAGTCGAAATCGCTCATCAGCAACGCGGTTGTGCTCGTGCAAGGGAACAAGATCACCGATGTCGGCAGCAACGTGCAGATTCCCGCGGACGCACAAGTGATTGATCTCGGTGACGCGACCCTATCGCCGGGTTTTATGGATGCGCACACACATCTCACGCTGGACTACTCCGGCAATTATAATGATCGCCGATTAAAGGAGCTTGATTTGAACGTGTCAGAGATGGCCTACGAATGTCTGCCGCATGCGAAGGCGACGCTGGAGGCCGGGTTTACTTCGGTGCGCGATGTCGGCAGCCGGATTACCAACGCGCATGATTTTCCGGATGTGTCGCTGCGAAACGCAATCAATCGCGGCCTGGTGGAAGGACCGCGCATGCTTGTCGCGACGCACGGCATCGGCGCGACCGGCGGACACTTCGATCCATTCAGCGGCTTCCGCGATATGTTATTTGGGCGTGAACCCGATTGGACGGATGGGATCGCCGATGGTCCGGAAGACATTCGCAAGTCGGTTCGTTACGAAATAAAAAATGGCGCGGATGTGATCAAAGCGGCGGTGTCCGGCGGCGTGCTCTCGTTGAAGGATGAAGTGGATGTTCCGCAATTCACGCTCGAGGAAATGAAGGCGCTTGTTGATGAAACGCATCGGCTCCGCAAGAAGGTGGCCGTGCATTGCCACGGCGATCAGGCAGCGAAAGATGCGATTACTGCCGGTGTGGATTCGATCGAGCACGGTTCGTTTTTGAAACCGGACACGCTCAACATGATGAAGAGCAAAGGCACATATTTGACGCCGACTTTGCTGGCAACGGAATACATCATGCCGCGTTTGAAAACTTATCCGCCTGAGGTGCAAAAGAAGGCGCAAGCGGCCGCTGATGCTCGTTCGGAAATGTTTCGGAACGCGGTGAAGATTGGGGTGAAAATTTCGTTCGGGACGGATGCGGCCGTTTTCCCGCATGGGCAAAATGCGAAGGAGTTCGCGTTGATGACGGGGCTCGGAATGGCGCCGATTGACGCGTTGCGTTCGGCGACTTCGGTGGATGCTGACTTGTTAGGCGTTTCACAAAAGCTCGGCACGCTGGAAAAAGGAAAATTGGCCGACATCGTTGCGATGCCAGGTGATCCGACGCAGGACATCACGGCGACCGAACGCGTGTCGTTCGTGATGAAAGATGGAAAGATTATTCGAAACGGTCCGGCGGCTGCGCCTGCCGACGGCTGATGCAGCCGAGATGGGGGAAGAGATTTCGGCACTCGAATAGGCGTTCCATCATCGCGTGTCATCCCGAGCGTAGCGAGGGACCTCGCGAATGGACGAGCGACGTGCAGTACTGAATTTCGTGAGGTCCTTCGCTTCGCTCAGGATGACGAGCGATTTGAAGGTCGGGATGGTCCGAATTTCTCTTTGACAGCGACACGCTGACAGCTACTTTACGCGCCCGCCGCTTCGGATAGCGGCAGAATTAAATCAGGAGAGCTTCCGAGCTCGTTTGAACTGAAATCATTATGCAAAGAAATCGCAGCAAACGTTATCGCGCCGCCGCCGAGCAGGTGGACCGGAGAAAGTCGTACAGCCTGCACTGATGCGGTTTCGACTTTGAAGAAATTGCCGCCGACGAAATTCGATCAAACGGTCACGGTTTCATTTCGTCTGGGCGTTGATCCGAAGCAGTCCGATCAAATGGTGCGCGGAACCTGCCCGCTCCCACACGGAAGTGGAAAAAACGTGCGCGTTCTCGTTTTCGCTGAGGGCAAGGCTGCAAAAGAGGCGAACGAAGCTGGGGCCGAGTTTGTTGGTTTCAAGGACATGATCCAAAAGGTCCAGGAAGGTTTTCAGGATTTTGATGTCGCGATCGCGACACCAGCGGCCATGGCTGAAGTCCGCAAACTTGGCAAGGTCCTGGGTCCGCGCGGCCTCATGCCGAATCCGAAAACCGGAACCGTGACTGATGATACGGCGAAGGCTGTCGGCGAAGTGAAGGCGGGACGCGTTGAATTTAAACTCGACAAGAACGGCAACGTTGCTGTTCCCGTCGGCAAGTTTTCGTTTGCGGAAAATGCGTTGGTGGAAAACGGAACGGCTGTCATTGAGGCGGTCGTGCGTGCGCGTCCTGCAACCGCGAAAGGGCGTTTCCTGGAAGGAATGACTTTGAGCGCGACCATGTCTCCCGGTTTGCATGTGGATCCGTCACCCTACCTGAGCACTTAATTTTTATGAGACCCGAAAAAGCGAATATTGTTTCCGATCTTTCGGCAAAGCTGAAGGATTCGCTATTCGTGCTCGTCACGGATTATCAGCGGATGAAGGTGGATCAGTTCAGCGAGCTGCGGAACCGTCTCTCACCTGCAGGAGCAGAAATGCACGTGATCAAGAACAGCTTTTTGAAACGTGCGATCGCGGACTCTGGACTTCCCGATGTGGGTAAAACCCTGACGGGTCAGACTGCGATCGTGACAGGCAAGAAGGACGTGGCGCCTGTCGCAAAGGTTTTGAAAGCGTTCGCCGCGGAATTCAAGATCGCGACGCTGAAAATTGGAATTGTCGACCGCGAAATTTTGGCGACGAAGGATTTGGAGACGATGGCCGATCTGCCATCGCGCGAAGTGCTCCAATCACAACTACTCGGACTATTGCTCGCACCGGCGACGCGTTTGGTAAGAGTTTTGAACGAACCGGGCTCGGCGTTCGCGCGATTGTTGAATGCACGAGCGAGCAAGATGCCGGCAGCGGAATCGGCGAAACCGGAAGACGCGAAACCAGAAGCGCCTGCGCCGGAGGCAAAGGAAATTCCGGTTGAAGCGGCCGCCCCCGAGGAATCGCCGGCTGCTGAAGTGAAAGCGGAGACGCCCGCGGCCGAACCGACGAAAGAAGAACCGCCTGCACCGGAGCCAAGCGCATAAGAATTTTCGCGACGCCGTGATGGTGTTGCGAGCAACAAAACAGAAAATTAACCGGGTCGGCGGCTGTCGATCTTAATTGCGCGAAAGCTTTCGTGCGCGGCAATTGGAGAAAACAAAATGCCAGATACAGATAAAATCGTGGAGCAACTCAGCGGACTAACCGTTCTCGAGATTGCTGGTTTAGTGAAACAACTCGAGGAGAAGTGGGGCGTGAGCGCCGCTGCTCCGGTGGCGATGGCCGCTCCAGCCGGGGGTGGTGGCGCAGCTGCACCAGCTGCCGAGGAGAAAACAACCTTTGAAGTCATCCTCAAAGAAATGGGCGCGAACAAAATCGGCGTGATTAAGGAAGTTCGCGCTGCGGTTCCGGGTCTCGGTCTGGCCGAAGCGAAAGCGCTTGTCGAAGGTGCGCCGAAGACAATCAAGGAAGGCGTGACCAAAGCGGAAGCCGACGAGATCAAGAAAAAGGTCGAGGCGGCCGGCGCGAAGGTCGAGATTAAGTAATCGAAAAATTTTAGCAGCGAGCGGCGCGCAGAAAAAACTTGCGCGCTCGCTCCCTGTGTGGCAAAACCTCTTTTCGTTAAAGATAGGAATTATTTTTAACCCGGCGCACGACGGAACAGTAAACAGGCCAGGCAACAAAACGGTGAGGTCGATTTGACAGACCGCCGATTTGCTGCGATTTTTGCGCTCTTCGCCTTCGGGGTCCTAACCATTAACCGCCTGAACTTCGCGGCTTTGTCGCCTAGACATCCGTAGAGGTTTTGTCGTTACCAGATCCAACTATGTCAGATCGAATTCAATTCGGAACTATTAAAGAGGGGATCGAGCCCCCAAACCTGATCGAGGTTCAACTTAATTCTTACGTTGAGTTTCTGCAGAAGAACGTGCCCTTCGCAAAACGGAAAAATTCCGGATTGCAGGCCGTTTTCAAAGAAGTGTTCCCGATTGAAAGCTACGACGAAAAAGCGGTTCTCGACTTTAGTCACTACGAAATCGGTGAACCGAAGCTGACTTCCCTCGAAGCGCAACGGGAAGGGCAAACCTTCAGCGCGCCGCTTCACGTCACTTTTCAGCTGCGCGAAGAAAAAGGCGTCAAAGAAGAAAAAGTTTACATGGGCGAAATCCCGCTCATGACGCCGCAGGGAACCTTCGTCGTCAACGGCGCGGAGCGCGTGGTCGTCAGCCAGTTGCATCGCTCGCCCGGTATCGCGTTCGAATCGAGCATCCATCTGAACGGCAAAGTTCTTTACAGCTTCCGCATCATTCCGGACCGCGGTTCCTGGATCGAAGTGCAATTCGACACAAGCGATCTTCTTTACATCTACCTCGATCGTCGCAAACGCCGCCGCAAATTCCTCGCAACAACTTTTCTTCGGGCGCTCGGATATGGCTCCGACGAAGAAGTGATCAAACTTTTTTACAACATCGAGACTCTAAAACTGAGCGAGAAGGTCGGCGAAGAGGAACTCGCGACAAAGGTTTTGACGGCGGAAGTCCTCGATGGCGAGACAACTATTGCGCGCGCGTTTGAACCACTCACGGCCGCGACGGTTCGCCAGATCATGGGTCTTGGCATAAAAGACGTAAAGGTGATCGACATTTCGCACGACGACACCGTCGTGAAAGCGCTAAAGAAAGATCCGGCGCACGATCAGGAAGAAGCGCTAAAAGATATTTATCGGAAACTACGCCCGGGCGATCCGCCGACGGTGGCGAACGCGCGCGCGCTGTTGAAGCGACTGTTTTTCGATCCAAAGAAATACGATCTCGGTCGCGTTGGTCGCTACAAACTGAATCAGAAATTGGGAATCGACGTCGATCTCACCGAGCGCATTCTCACCGACAAAGATTTCATCGCAGCGATCAAATACTTGATCAATCTGCGTCGTGGCGAGGGCACGCTTGATGACATCGATCATCTGGGCAGCCGTCGCGTACGAACGGTTGGCGAACTTTTAGCCAATCAATGCCGCGTTGGTCTTGCCCGCACGGAACGCCTCGTGAAAGAGCGCATGACTTTGTTCGATATCAACGTTGACGGCATGACGCCGCAAAAATTGATCAACCCGAAAGCACTCAGCGCGGTCATCCGAGATTTCTTCGGCCGTTCGCAGTTGTCGCAATTCATGGATCAGACGAATCCGCTCGCGGAGTTGACGCACAAACGTCGTCTCTCGGCCCTCGGACCTGGTGGTTTGAGCCGGGATCGCGCGGGCTTCGAGGTTCGCGACGTTCATCCGTCGCACTACGGACGCATCTGCCCGATCGAAACGCCGGAAGGTCCGAACATCGGTCTTATCAGCTCAATGAGCACCTTTGCTCGCATCAACGAGTTTGGATTTATTGAAACGCCCTATCGCAAAGTCGAGAAGGGTCGTGTCAGCGATCAAGTTGATTATCTAACTGGCGATCGCGAGGAAAATTTCCTCGTCGCGCAGGCGAATGCGCCAATTGATGGCAAGGGACATTTCACGGGCGAAAAAGTTTCCGTTCGTTATCGCGGTGATTTTTTGGAAGTGGAACCGTCGAAAGTTCACTATATGGACGTTTCGCCGAAGCAGCTCGTTTCGGTCGCAGCGGGATTGATTCCATTTCTCGAACATGACGACGCTAACCGCGCGCTCATGGGTTCGAACATGCAACGCCAGGGCGTGCCGTTGATTGTTTCGGAAGCGCCTCTCGTGGGAACCGGTTTGGAAGGAAAAGTTGCGCGCGATTCGCACGCGGTCGTGCTGGCGATCGAGAGTGGGAAAGTCGCGTCGGTCACGGCCGATCAAATTATTGTTACCAAAGATGGGCACATGCCCGAAAGCCGTAAGAAATTGAAGACGGATCACGACGCCGGCATTCATGTCTACGAGTTGAGAAAATTCATGCGCTCAAACGCGGGGACGTGCGTCAATCAAAAGCCGATCGTCCATCAAGGACAGCACGTGAAGAAGGGCCAGGTCATCGCCGACGGACCAAACACAGACAATGGCGAACTTGCTCTTGGCCGCAATGTGCTCGTCGCTTTCATGCCTTGGAACGGCTACAACTTCGAAGACGCCATCATGATCTCGGAGAAGGTCGTGAAGGAAGACATCTATACTTCGATTCACATCGATGAATTTGAGATCGGCGCGCGCGATACCAAGCTCGGTCCGGAAGAAATTACGCGCGACATTCCCAATGTTAGCGAAGAAGCGCTTCGCAATCTTGGACCGGACGGCGTCATTCGCGTCGGTGCGGAAGTGAAGCCCGGCGATATTCTCGTTGGCAAAATTACGCCGAAGAGTGAGACCGAACTCGCGCCGGAAGAGCGACTCTTGCGCGCGATCTTTGGTGAAAAAGCTGCGGACGTTAAAGACACGTCGCTGACTGTTCCATCAGGGACTTACGGCATCGTTATGGACGTAAAGGTTTCATCGCGCCGAGAAATCGCGCGTGAAAAACTGACGCCCACAGAAACGAAACGCCAGATCAAATCGATCGGCGAAGACCATAAGAAGAAGAAAGAAGAGCTCACCGAGCAGCTGACGGATTCGCTTTCGAACATTCTTCTGGGCGAAAAAATTCCGCTCGATGTTGTGAACGCCGAAACTGGCGAGATCATCATTCCGGCGAATCGCAAGATCACGAAGACCCTGCTGCGCAAGTTGGCGATGGTTTACGATCACATCGAGATCGATCCGAGCCCGATTCGCAATAAGATCCGCGAGATCATTGCTTCCTACGAACACAAGTTCGCGGAGCTCGAACTCGAGCGCGAGCGCTCGATGGATCGCGTCGAAAGCGGCGACGACATCGATCCGGGGATGATCAAGCAAGTCAAAGTTTACATAGCGAGCAAACGCAAATTGAGCGTTGGCGACAAGATGGCGGGACGTCACGGAAACAAAGGCGTCGTCGCTCGAATTGTGCCGGAAGAAGACATGCCGTTCCTCGCGGACGGAACGCCGGTTGAGATTGTGCTCAATCCGTTAGGCGTGCCGAGCCGTATGAACGTCGGTCAGGTTTTGGAAACGCACCTCGGTGTCGCGGCGAAGGCGCTGGGATTCAAGGTTGCAACACCGGTGTTCGATGGAATTTCGGAAGCGAAGATTCGCGAATACTTGAAAGAGGCGACCAAAATCGACGGGTTTACCTGGGTGCAGGAGAACGGTAAGTCGCGCTTGTTCGACGGACGTACGGGCGATCCTTTCGATCAGGAAGTCGTCGTTGGCTATATTTACATGATGAAGCTCGGCCACTTGGTCGCGGATAAAATCCATGCGCGCGCGGTTGGTCCTTACTCGTTAGTCACGCAACAGCCGCTTGGCGGTAAGGCGCAGTACGGTGGTCAGCGCTTCGGCGAAATGGAAGTCTGGGCGCTGGAAGCGTACGGCGCGGCTTACACCTTGCAGGAATTGCTGACGGTGAAGTCGGACGACGTGCAGGGACGCACGCGCATCTACGAGTCGATCGTGAAGGGCGACAATTCGCTCGAAGCGGGCACACCTGAATCTTTCAACGTTTTGATCAAGGAAATGCAGTCGTTAGGCCTCGACGTTAAAGTCGGTGGCCACGCGCCGAGTCCTTTCCTCGAGAACGTCGCGTAATTTTTAACAATTCAACTTTTCTAAAATAATGAACGAACATTCCTGGCGTGAGTTAGTGGGCGAAGAACGCGCGGTTGGCTTTGATCAAGTCGCGATTGGTGTCGCGTCTTCCGATACGATGCGTTCGTGGAGCAAAGGCGAAGTCAAGAATCCGGAGACGATCAATTATCGAACGTTTAAGCCGGAAAAGGGCGGTCTCTTTTGCGAGCGAATTTTCGGGCCGACGCGTGATTGGGAATGCTCGTGCGGAAAATATAAACGCATTAAGCACAAGGGTGTGATTTGCGATCGCTGCGGTGTGGAAGTCACACTGGCGCGCGTGCGTCGCGAACGTATGGGACACATCGAACTCGCCGTCCCGGTTTCGCACATCTGGTTTTATAAATGCATGCCGTCGCGTCTCGGTCTCATGCTCGACATGAGTGCGCGGCAGCTCGAGCGCGTTATTTATTACGAGGATTACATCGTCATCGATCCGGGCAAGACGCCGCTGACCAGGACGCAGCTGCTAAACGAAGCTGAATATCGCGAAGCGCAGGATCAGTATGGCGAGGATTTTGTCGCGGGAATGGGCGCGGAAGCGGTGAAGAAACTTCTTACCGAAGTCGACTTGCACAAGCTTAACAAAGAGCTCGAGGTGGCGATGGGGA
This sequence comes from uncultured Verrucomicrobiae bacterium, assembly GCA_963803315.1. Lineage (GTDB taxonomy): Bacteria > Verrucomicrobiota > Verrucomicrobiia > Chthoniobacterales > UBA10450 > JBBQFI01. Next base: position 132,990 of record CAWDLY010000001.1, read on the forward strand.
ACACCAAGAGCAAACAGATTCGCAAGAAATTGGCGAAGCGCTTGAAACTCGTTCAAGGCTTTGCTTCTTCGCATGCGCGACCGGATTGGATGGTCCTCGATGTCCTGCCGGTAATTCCACCGGATTTGCGTCCGCTCGTTCCGCTGGAAGGCGGACGGTTTGCGACTTCCGATCTGAACGATCTCTATCGCCGGGTCATCAATCGCAATAATCGTCTCAAGAATTTGCTGCAGCTGAAAACGCCGGACGTGATTATCCGCAACGAAAAGCGCATGCTGCAGGAAGCAGTTGATGCGTTGTTCGATAACGGCCGTCATGGACGCTCGGTCACAGGCGCGGGCAATCGTCCGCTGAAATCGCTCAGCGATATGCTCAAGGGCAAAGGCGGACGTTTCCGTCAGAACTTGTTAGGCAAGCGCGTCGATTATTCTGGCCGTTCCGTCATCGTTATCGGTCCGGAATTAAAACTGAATCAGTGCGGGTTGCCGAAGAAAATGGCGCTCGTGCTTTTCGAGCCATTCATCATTCGTCGACTCAAAGATCTCGGTTACGTGCACACGGTGCGTAGCGCGAAAAAGATGATCGAACGTCAAACGCCCGAGGTTTGGGATATTCTCGAAGAAGTGACGAAGGGCCATCCGGTGTTGCTGAACCGTGCGCCGACGCTGCATCGTCTTTCCATTCAGGCTTTCGAACCGCAGTTGATCGAAGGTGAAGCCATCAGGATTCATCCTCTCGTTTGCACCGCTTACAACGCGGACTTCGACGGCGACCAGATGGCCGTGCATGTGCCGCTCTCAGTCGAAGCGCAGATGGAAGCGCGCATGTTGATGCTCGCGCCGAATAATATTTTCTCACCCTCGAGCGGCAAACCGATCACGACGCCTTCGCAGGACATCACGCTCGGATGTTATTATCTGACGCAGAATCCGCGACGTGCGGCCGGGGCGTCTGCTGAGACGCGTCTCCCGCTTTTCGCTAATGCGACGGAAGTGGAGTTCGCCATGGTTGATGGCGCTGTTAAGACGCATGATCGCATCCGGTTCCAGAACCCCGACGTGGGCGAGCAAACCATCTACGGCGATCCGACCACTCATGTCCTCGAGACGACTGCGGGTCGAGTCATCTTCAATGAGATTTGGCCAAAGAAACTTGGATTTTTCAACAAAGCTGCCGGCAAGAAACAGCTCAGCGATATCATCTGGCGTTGCTACCAGGTCGCCGGACAAGAAGGAACCGTCGAAACACTCGATCGGCTAAAGGAACTCGGATTTGCGGAAGCCACGAAGGCGGGAATTTCGATCGGAATTTCCGACATGATTATTCCGAAGGAAAAAGAAACTGAGCTCGCGAATGCCTATAAACAGATCAAGATGGTCGAGCAACAGTACCGCAAAGGCATCATCACAGATGGCGAGCGTTACAACAAGATCGTCGACATTTGGACGCATGCTGGTGACGAAATCTCAAGCGTCATGTTCCGCACTCTCGAACACAATGAGGGTCGCAAGGAACTCAATCCGGTTTACCTGATGGTGGATTCGGGCGCTCGTGGTAATCGTCAGCAGGTGCGACAACTCGCTGGCATGCGTGGTCTCATGGCCAAGCCATCGGGCGAAATTATCGAGCGTCCGATCACTTCAAATTTCCGCGAAGGTTTGACTGTGCTCGAATACTTCATCTCCACACACGGCGCGCGCAAGGGTCTGGCCGATACGGCGCTGAAGACGGCGGACTCCGGTTACCTTACGCGCAAACTGGTTGATGCGTCGCAAGACGTGATTATCAACGAACAGGATTGCGGGACGGTGAACGGCATCGTGGTCCGATCAATTTATGAAGGCGACGAAGAAGTCGTGGATCTCGCGACGCGAATCGTTGGGCGTGTGAGCTGCGAAACGGTTGTGGATCCGGTCGAGAAGAAAAAGAAGATCGTGAAAGCGAATCAGCTGATCGACGAGAAGATCGCGGCAGACTTGCAGCGTATCGGTGTCGAGAGTTTGAAGATTCGCTCGGTCCTGACCTGCGAATGCGGTCGCGGCGTGTGCGCACTTTGTTACGGACGCAATCTTGCCACTGGGCAGTTTGTGAAATTGGGCGAAGCGGTCGGAATTATCGCGGCGCAATCGATTGGCGAACCAGGCACGCAATTGACGATGCGGACGTTCCACATCGGCGGCACGGCGAGTCAGACCTTCAAGCAGCCAATTATCAAAGCGAAGAATGACGGCACATTGCAGTTCAACGATCTGCGCACGGTGCAGGCGCTTGATGGAAGCTGGATTGTTTTGAATAAGAACGGTTCGGTTAGCGTGCACAATGCGGAGGGACGCGAGCTCGATCGCTATAACGTCGTTGTCGGCTCGGTCATTTCGAAGGCCGAAGGCGCAGCCGTGAAGAAGGGCGAAACGTTCGTGCAGTGGGATCCGTATAACGTTCCGATCCTGACCGACAAAGCGGGCAAAGTGGAATTCCGTGACATGATCGCCGGCGTCACAATCAAACGCGACGTCGATGAAGCGACGGGTTTGATGGGAACGGTCATCATCGAGCACAAGGAAGATTTGCATCCGCAGATCGTCATCGTTGGCGACAAACACGAAGTGGTTGCGAGCTATTCGATTCCGGCCGGCGCCCACGTGGTGGTCGAGCAGGGCGTCAAAGTGCGCGCTGGTGCATTGCTCGCGAAGACGCCGCGAAAAGTTGCGAAAACGAAAGATATCACTGGCGGTCTGCCGCGCGTGGCGGAATTATTCGAAGCGCGTCGCCCGAAAGATGCGGCCGAGATCGCCAAGATCGACGGAACGGTTGAGATGGGCGGGACCGTGCGTGGTAAGCGCAAGCTGATCTTGAAAGACGTTGATACGGGAGCGGAAGAAGAACATCTCATTCCGCTCACGAAACACATCATTGTTTTCAAGGGCGACTTCGTGAAGAAAGGTCAGCAGCTAACTGAAGGCCCGGTCGTTCCGCACGAAATTCTCGAGGTGTGTGGACCGCAGGATTTGCAGGAACATCTTGTGAACGAAGTGCAGGAAGTTTATCGCCTCCAAGGCGTCGAGATTAACGACAAGCATATCGAGATCATTGTGCGGCAGATGTTGCGCAAAGTGAAAATTACCGATCCGGGCGACACTTCATTGCTCTGGGGCGATCAGGTCGATCGTCTGGATTTTGAAGCGGAGAACAATCGTGTGGTCGAACAGGGCGGCAAGCCGGCCGAAGCGACACCAGTTTTGCTCGGCATTACGAAGGCGTCGCTGGAAACTGACAGCTTCATCTCCGCGGCTTCGTTCCAGGATACCACTCGTGTTCTCACGGAAGCGGCGACTCTGGGCAAGATCGATCGTCTGCGCGGATTCAAGGAGAACGTGATCATGGGGCATTTGATTCCGGCTGGAACTGGATTCCCTGAGCATCGCGAGATCAAACTCGTCGAATTGGGCGAACAAGTTGGTGCGCCGTTGATGGAAGAACCTGAGGCGCAGCCGGCGACTGGGTAGGTGAATCCGGCGTCTGCCGCCGGTGACGGCGGCAGCTACAGTACGTAAATGTGAAATGACGAATCGGCGAAAGCTGATTCGTCATTCGCGTTTTTTTGAGCGATAACTGTCGCATGTCGATCGCAACAAAAACGGGCGACCAGGGTGAGACGTCGTTGATGTACGGACGACGCGTGCCGAAGAGCGACGCGCGAGTCGACGCTTACGGTTGTGTCGATGAGCTAAATGCCGCACTTGGTCTTGCGCGCGTGACGGCGTCGGACCCGTTTGTGTCCGAGCAAATTTACTCCGTGCAGAAGGAACTAATCATCCTCATGGGTGAGCTGGCGACAGCGCCTGAAGATCTCCCTCGTTACACGAAAGACGGATTTCGCCTAACGACTGCAGAGATGGTCGATCGTCTCACCGCAGTTATCGACGATTTAGAAAAGGACAAACTGCTGCACTTTAAGGATTGGGCGATCCCGGGAAGCACGCTCGCTTCCGCCGCGCTCGATGTCGCCCGGACTACGTGCCGCCGCGCCGAACGTCGCGTGGCCACTCTTGGTCACAATGTGAAAGATTTTAACCAGGAAATCCTGCGCTACTTGAATCGCCTCTCCGACTTGTGCTGGCTACTTGAGCGTTATACGGAAAAAAACGCCGTGAAGTCGATCTGAGCGTTCGGGTTTCGCCTAACGAACGGTGAGTTATGAGCCTGAATGGTTCGAGGGATTTGGAAAAATCAGAGTGACCCTGGTTCCGCGGTTTATTTCGCTCTCCAGGATCGCAGATCCGCCATGTAGATCGGTGATTGATTTCACGAGCGACAGGCCAAGACCCGCTCCGATCGAGCTACGCGAGGGATCGACCCGGTAGAAGCGATCGAAGACTCGCGCGATGTGCTCTTTTGCGATGCCACATCCGGTATCGCTCACCGAGATGCTGGATTTCGCGGGATCGGTGGCGAGCGATATCTGAATTTTGCCCTTGGCCGGAGTAAAGCGAAGCGCGTTCTCCACAAGATTGCTGACAGCGCGGTCGAACAGCAACGGATCGGCATGGACTTTGCCGTCTCCGACGCACGTGAGCGCGACCTCCTGGTCCTCGGCAACTGCCTCGTAAAATGTCGCGATCTTTTCAATTTCCGCTCGACCGTCAAATGTCGTCGATTGGATGTGACGATCCGCCGCTTCGGCGCGAGCAAGGAAGAGTAGATTATCGACAATTCCTGAGAGTCTTTCGCACTCGGCGATGTTTGATTCTATGACTTCCCGGTATTCGGCCGGGGTGCGTTCGCGCGTCAACGCCACTTCTGCTTCGCCGCGAATATTGGCGACGGGCGTGCGAAGTTCGTGCGCAATATCGGCGGAAAATTGCGATAACCGCGTAAACGAATCTTCCAGCCGATCGAGCATGTCGTCGAAAGCGGCAGCAAGTGGTTGAAGTTCGCGTGGCCAGCCTGTCAATGGTGCGCGCTCATGGAGGTGGGTTGGCCCAACGCGTTTAAGAGAGCGAGTCAATTCCGTCAAGGGGCGCAATCCCCGTTTAGTCACTCTGGCTGCGATCATTGCCGACAAAAAAATCCCGAAGATCAGCACCACGACAAGCAGCCCGCCAAACTGTTTGGTAAATTCCTCGTCGACCGTACGATCCTGGCCAACCTGAATCAGGTAGGAGCGACCGTCGGTCGTTTCCTTTGTTGCCGCGAGCGAGAATAACTTGCCATGCGCCCGGTAATTCTTTGGCTTTGTTATTGTGGTCTCGTTTCGTGCTTCGGGGAATACACTTTGGGGTAGCATTTCGTTCATCCCCGGTGTTTCCGCTACCGGGTTGCCAGTCGCATCAAGTGTGCGGATCCAGTAGGTCATGCTCTTGCCAAGCTGCGGTACTCTCAATTGCTCCTGCAATGCTTTGGGCCCGCTAAGATTCTTTAGATCGGCGCGCAAAGCAGAAATTCGGTCTGCCAAAAAGACATTATCTTCTTCAAACGCGTGCCTAACGACTATTAAATAAAGCACAACCAGGCCGAAGCAAAGCAATAGCCCCGCGGCAAGAGTGAAGCGAAAAACCAGCTGCGACGCGATCGAGCGCGGTTCAGCCGGTTTTGAGGACATAACCGACGCCGCGAATGGTGTGGATCAGCTTCGTCTTGAAAGGGTCGTCCACTTTCGCGCGCAATCGTCGCACCATCACATCCACCACGTTTGTTCCGGAATCGAAGTTGACGTCCCACACCTGCTCAACGATTTCTGTGCGCGAGACAACTTCCGTCGCCGAGCGCGCGAGGTGAGCGAGGAGCAGAAACTCTTTTGCGGTCAGATTGAGTGGAATACCGGCGCGCGTCGCACGGTGGCGTCGCATATCGATTTCCAGATCTTCTACACGCAGTTGATCGGGGAGTCGCGTGGGGGCACGACGCAAGAGTGACCGCACACGTGCGAGTAATTCGGAAAATGCGAACGGCTTCACCAGATAATCATCCGCTCCGAGCTCGAGGCCTTTTACCCGATCTGGAACGCTGTCGCGCGCCGTCAGAAAAAGCACCGGCGTGTGGACGCCTCCACCGCGCAGTCCCGAGACGACAGACCAGCCGTCTTTTGTCGGCAGCATGACGTCGACGATGAAAAGATCCCAACGCGACGAGAGCGCGCGCTCGAGCCCGGTTCCGCCATCGCGCGCGATCTCGACCGTAAAACCAGCCTCGCGCAGGCCCTTGGCGAGAAAGGCTGCTGTCTTTTGCTCGTCCTCAATAAGCAGAATCCGCATTGGCTTGAGTATATGGCGTTGACCAACCGACTCAAGGTTCTCCCGCAATGCGACGAAGAAATCTTTGTTTAATGACGGCGAATGCCGAAAGCGTAGCGGTGGGTGTGTCGCCCGCAAAAAGTGGCGGTCCCCCAAAAGCGAACTTTTTTTGACGACCGCGATTCCTGAAGCGACCAAGCACCGATTGGAGGGCGCCGCGCTGTCGGCGCCTAATTCTTGGGACACGACAGCGCGTGTCCCTCCAAGCTTTACCGCGCCCGGCCCATGAAATTGCAGTTGCCTTGGGCACGGGTGTGTAGCATCTTCCCCGTCCCCCGCCGCGAATTGCTCGCGGCTGTTTGCAAAAAACGTTATGGCGACAACTACAGAATTAGTTCCTGAACTCCTCGAGGCAGGGGTCCACTTTGGTCATCAGACCAAACGCTGGAACCCGAAGATGAAGCCGTATATTTTCGAGAAGCGCAACGCGATTTACATCATTAATCTCGATGTCACGGTGCAGCAGCTTCATCGCGCCACCGATTTTTTGCAGGAAGTCACTCGTCGGGGTGGCAAAATTCTTTTTGTTGGCTGCAAGAAACAGGCGCAGGAAGCCGTCAAGGAAGCAGCCGTCGCCTGCGGACAATTTTATGTGAACCAGCGCTGGCTCGGCGGGACGCTCACGAACCTGGCCACCATTCGCAAAAGTATCGGCCGGCTGAAATACATCGAGGAAATCGAACAGTCGCCCGAATACAAAAAAATGGGCAAACAGGAACTGGCCGCGCTGAATCGCGAAGCCGCGAAATTGCGTCGCAACCTCAGTGGCATTCTCGAAATGTCGCAGCTGCCGGATGCGATGGTCATCATCGACACCATGCGCGAGCAGAACGCCGTGCTCGAAGCGCGCCGACTCGGAATTCCTGTCGTCGCGGTTGTCGACACCAATGCCGATCCAGAATTGATCGATTATCCCATTGCCGGGAACGACGACGCGATTCGCGCGATCCGGGTAGTTTTGCAGAAATTGGTGGACGCGATCGTATCAGCGACCGGCGAAGCGCACCTTCGCGAGCAGGTCGAGATGGCGGGAGTTTCGGCGTAGTCGGGGCCGAAACGTTCAACGTCCAACGCTCAACGTTCAATTAGATGGAAGTAATGGAAATTGATCCTCAACTCGTTAAGCAACTGCGTGAAAAAACGAACGCAGGCATGATGGATTGTAAACGCGCGCTCACGGAAGCGAGCGGCGATCTGGAAAAAGCTGAAGCGATTTTGCGTACCAAAGGAATCGCCGGTGCGAGCAAGAAATCTTCGCGTGCGACGAAGGAAGGAATCGTCGCTTCCTATATTCATCTGCAGGGAAAAGTCGGTGTCCTCGTCGAAGTGAATTGCGAAACCGATTTCGTGGCGAAGAACGAAAGCTTCCGCGCGTTCGTCAAAGACATCACGTTGCACATCGCCGCAGCGCATCCGTTGTATGTCAGTCGCGAAGAAGTTCCGTCCGCTTTGATCGAGAGCGAGCGCGCCATTTACAAAGAGCAGGTCAAAGGCAAACCGGAAAACGTAGTAGACAAAATTGTCGACGGAAAGCTCGACAAGTTTTACGGCACCGTTTGTCTGCTGGAGCAGGGCTTCATCAAAGATCCCGACCACACCATAAAAGATTTAGTCGCCACCAAAATCGCCGAGCTCGGCGAAAACATCGTTATTCGCCGCTTTACCCGTTATCTTGTCGGTGAGCCGCTCGAGTCGGCAGGCGCTTCTTAGAATTTTTCCGTCAGGCTGACGTAAACGAAACAGCCGGTCGAATCGTAAAGGAAATCGGCGTAATTCGCGATAGCTGCGGCATCGGGTGGATCGTGGCCGAAGACGTTGTTACAGCCCAGCTTGATGGTCGTGTCGTTGAGCAGGTGTTTCCAGGTCGGTAAGGCGTAATTGACTGTTTGTGTAGCTGCGTCGTTGTAGCCGGCAACGGGCGGTACATTTATCGGTGGAAGAAAGCGAAAGCTGTAAGAGCCTCGCACATCGAAGAACCAGGTTTGTTTGACCCAATGTTCCTTGATGCTGTTTGGAAACTGTGGGCCAAAATTGAGAATCTCGTGGAAGCCATCGAGATAATGAGCGATCATTCCCAGGTCAAAGTCCTTCCAAGCCCAATCAATCCGGGAATTGCCTCGCCATTTCAGGTGGCCTTCGTCGAAACCCGAATCCGGCCGCACGCCGCTGCGCAATTCCAATTCAGGCTGCCCAGGAATGATGAATGGAATGTCGTCGGTAATGGGGGTCCGCTTGTTGATGAGGTTACCGTGGCCAGTTAGCTGGCACGGAAACTTCTCCGAAATCGCCTACCATGCGAGTTCTCATCGCCGATGATCAGCCAGGCGCAGCGACTTTGCTTGCTGAAATGGTGAGCCAATGCCGCAATGAAATTGTCGAGATCGTCGGATCCGGTTTGGAGGCGATTCATGCCTACGAACGTCATCGGCCCGATGTCGTTTTGCTGGATTACAGGATGGCGAGACTCAACGGCGTTACCGCCTGCCGCCACATCCTCGCCAAGGATCCGGCCGCTCGCATCATTCTCGTGACTGGTTGTCCTCCAGCGGAGGAGATCGAGGACATCGGAGCAATCGCCGTTCTGACGAAACCGGTTCATCTGCATCGGCTTTACGAAGCGCTTCACACGGCAGCGCACGCGCCGGTCGCCGCCGCTGCTTCTACTTCACACTAAGACTTTCTTCGACAAGCCTCCGTCGTGAACAATTAACGTCCGAGCTTCTTTGCTCTGCGCGCATGCTTTGGAGTTACCCGCATTGCCGTTGATCGACTCGGCGGCCGCTCCAAGAATAATGGAGTCATTCTCTGCCGCGGCCAGCACGCGCAATGATGGAGGCGCTAACTGCTGCGCCTTTTCGAGAATCTCATCGATTTGCCGATCGCTCCGGGATGGATCGTGATGAAAAAGAACGAGCAGGCCGACTTCGGCCTCGATCGCCAAGGCAACGCTATCGGGCACACAGCCGTGTCCCCATCCGATGTAATCCCGATATTCCTTCTCTGTGTATTGCGTATCGAGGATAAGCACGTCCGCGCCATAAACGAATTGAGCCAATGTTTTGGCGCATTTTCTCGTTTCTGCATTGGCCCCTGAAAGACGATAAGGTTCGTGATCGGGCAAATAGGCTACGGTCGCGCCCGCAGCTTCGATCCGAACACCTGCACAACCGCCCGGATGGTTGAGCGCGAGTGTCGTTACCACAAATCGACCTATGCGCCCACCGCTCAACTGTTCGATTCCCGCTAATCCGCGCATCTGTTCGAAGCGGACAGGGAAATGCATCGTCTGCATTTGGTTGCGCAGCGCCCGTTGCAAAGTCGCGGCGCTCGCCATCGCGCTGATGATACGAATCCGATTCCGCGCCGAATACAAAGGAACAAAAAACGGGAGACCCTGGATATGGTCCCAGTGGGTGTGCGTAATAAGCAAATTCGCTTCAATGGGTCGCGCGCCAAGCTCCTGGATCAAGTCGTTCCCGAGACTTCGAATCCCACTGCCGGCATCGAGGATCAAAATATCGCTCCCAGTCCGCAGCTCGACGCAGGAAGTATTGCCGCCGTAGCGAGCGGTTTCCGGGCCGGGGGATGGGATCGAACCGCGCACGCCTCGAAACCGGACGGTCAAAGCAGGTTTGTCGTTAGGCCGCATCTTGTGTCTCAACGGGCAAAGGCCAGGATGGTTAAAAGCAGCGGCCGGGCCGCAGAGACAAAAAAAACGATTAACGACTCACCTGGAGTCCAGTTGGGGATCGGAGCTACTTTATTTTACGCCACACGACGTCTTCGTTGTTTCGCCGATCGATTAGCGCGTCAATTTTGCCGTCCTCGTTCGCGCGGAAGAGGATGCGACCTTCGACGCCTTTGCGGAAAAAGATGTCGCAGGATTCGGGATAGAGTTGTTCACGTTTGTCCTTTCGCTCAACGAATAGGTCATTGCCTGTCGCCGTAACGGTCCTTGTATTTCCAGGCGCGAGTTCGTAGGTGCCAACGAAATTTGGCAACTTCTTGAGGTCGGCTTTTCCGATCGCAGGATCTTCGTAGTAACGAAACGCCTGCGCCGCAATGATCTGCCAAACGCCGTTGCGTCGCCGCCAGGTGTCGGTTTCGTGATAACGCGCTTTGAGGTTTTGGCCGAAGATGGTTTCGGTTTCGTCCAGATCGTAACTGAGAACGGCCGCGTCGCCAAAAATGCGACTTTGCGGTCTGACGATCTTGATGGCGCCCGAATATCCTTTCGGCACTGGTGTGATATCGGCGACGAGAGCCGTCTTGTTCAGACTGCGTCCCTTTTCGTCGGAATAGATGGTGTCCTCGGCATAATATTTTTTCCACGGCTCTGGATTGCCCGGAACGACCGCATCGAAAAGCTTCTGCGTCCGGCGCACAAGCTCGTCCTGCGTGATCGTTTCTTCAGAAGGTGTAGAGGCGGGCGTGTCGCCCGCAAAAGCCGGAGAGATTGCGGCCGACACGGCCGCCACTACACCAATCGCGGGTAGAACGAACGCAGCGTGGAAACATTGGCGGTGCATGAAGGATGATTCTCGATTTGGCGAGAATTTAGCGAGCAAAATCCAGAACCGGAGGGAGTTGACGACCGAGCCGATAACGGCTGCCAGTTTCGCGTTGCCAGCGCACTAAAACCCACTAATGTCTGCCACTTTCACGCGGACCACTTATGATTTTGCTTGCCCTAACGATGCTCGATTCCGGCATAACCTTTTCGATCGCGTGCGCGATTGCCGGCCTGGTTTTCGCGTTTCTCCTGATCGCATCGATCCTGCGTCAATCTCCCGGAAATGAGCGCATGCGGCAGATCGCGGCTGCGGTGCAGGAGGGCGCAAAGGCTTACCTCAACCGGCAGGTCATCACCATCAGCGTCATCGCGGTCATCATTTTTATTTTGCTCTTTTTCTTTAAGGATCATCCGACTGCGGTTGGGTTTGTCATCGGCGCTGCTTGTTCTCTTGCGGCCGGTTTCATCGGAATGCGCATCGCGGTGCTTGCGAATGTGCGCACCACGCAGGCGGCCACGGTAGTCACGCGTGAAAGCATTACGCATCGCCTTCAATGGTGGCGCGGTGACGGGACTGCTCGTCGTCGGCCTCGCTCTGCTTGCCGTCGGAATCTTCTACTCAGTTGCAAGCAAGATGCTTGGCGCTGACATGGCCGTGCGCAGCCTGATCGGGTTGGCATTGGGCGCGAGCCTGATCAGCGTATTCGCTCGACTTGGCGGTGGAATTTACACCAAAGCTGCGGACGTCGGCGCAGACCTTGTCGGGAAGATCGAGAGTAATCTCGAAGAAGACGATCCGCGAAACCCGGCAACGATCGCGGACAATGTGGGCGATAACGTCGGAGACTGCGCCGGCATGGCAGCCGACGTTTTCGAGACGTACGCGGTGAGTTTGATCGGCGCGATTCTCGTAGGCGCGCTTACTCTGGCAAACACGCCGGCCGCGATTGTTTATCCATTTATTCTCGGCGGTATTTCCGTGCTGGGCGCGATCTGCGGAATTCTTTTTGTGAACCTGAGCGGCGGCAAGCCGGCCATGACTCTGATGGGTGCCGTCGGCGCGAGCGCGCTGGTTTCGGCGATTCTCTTCTGGCCCGCGACGCATTATTTTTTTCCGAATGGCGTGATGATCGGCGGCCTGCTCAGGTCCCCGATTCAGCTCTACTGCGCCTCCGTTGTCGGCCTTCTTATGACCGGCATCGTGGTAGTGATCACCAACTATTACACCTCCACGAGCTATCATCCGGTCCGGAAAATTGCCAAGGCCTCAGAGACTGGGCACGCCACCAATATCATTGCCGGTCTTGCGGTGGGGCAACATGCGACGGCGTTGCCGGTCGGATTTATCGGCCTCGCGATTTTGTTTAGTTTTCATTTCGCAGGGCTTTACGGAATTGCGATCGCAGTGATGAGCATGCTTTCAATGGCGGGCATCATAATTTCACTCGACGCATTCGGTCCGATTACCGATAACGCGGGCGGCATCGCAGTCATGAGCAATTTGCCGAAAGAAGTGCGCGCCGTGACGGATGAACTCGACGCGGTCGGCAACACAATGAAAGCGGTGACGAAAGGCTACGCCATCGCATCGGCCGGTTTGGCGGCTCTCGTCCTCTTCGGTTCTTATGTCGAGGAATTGCGCGCGCACCTCATCACGACAGGGAAACTTTCTCCCGATCACTTTTTCCAATTTTCACTACGCGAGCCGAAAGTAATCGTCGGTCTGTTCATCGGCGGATTGTTGCCCTTCATTTTCACAGCGTTCAGCATGGATGCTGTGGGCAAGGCCGCTGGCGCGGTCGTGCGCGAAGTGCGCCGGCAATTGAAGGCGAAGCCGGGAATTCTGACTGGCGAAGACACGCCCGACTACGGCACGTGCGTTGACATCGTGACGAAAGCGGCCTTGCGCGAGATGATTGTCCCCGCGCTGCTGCCGGTGGTGGTGGTCCTCGCTGTGGCGATCATTAAGCCACTGGGACCGGTTGTTCTCGGAGGATTGCTTGTCGGGACGATCGTTACTGGTTTGTTCGTCGCAATCGCCATGACTTCCGGGGGCGGCGCATGGGACAACGCGAAGAAGTTTATCGAAGAAGGCAATCTCGGCGGCAAAGGTTCCTTTGCACATCAGGCCGCGGTGACGGGTGATACGGTCGGCGATCCTTACAAGGACACGGCCGGACCGGCGATAAATCCGATGATTAAAGTGGTAAATATCGTTGCCATTCTCATCATTCCGATATTCTTCTAAGAGTCGGCAAGTGGCCATCGCGCTGTGAACCATTTGCCTAACGAGTAGAGCCAATGGAGAAACCGCGTGATTATCAGCTCGTCTCGGCCGCAGAACCGGCCGTCACGAAGAAACAAAGCTTATCCGTCCCCGATGTCGACGGGACGCCGTTCAAGGTCGTCGTCGATCCGGATATGCGTCTCAAGCTCAAGCGCGCGCTCATCGATCTGATCGATTATCACGATGAAGCGCTGGCCGAGCATTTTGCCGAAGGCAAACTGGCTCTCGAATCGTACAAGGAATACATCGAGCTTTTCGCGCGCAGTTTGAAAGAGACAATGGAAAGCCGTGAGGGCGTGGCTTACCTCCTGCGCGCGGCGGGGTTTGAAGTGCCGCCCGAAGAAATCAATCTCGCGCCGGAATTGCGTTGGAAGCGAGGACCGGGCGCTTTCGGTTCGAGCTTGCTTTAATCGCCCGCTGCGATAAAACGCTGCTGCTCAATTCAGGCTGCCCATGGCTTGTGTTCTCATCATCGACGACGACGCCGCGAGCCGGCACGCCGTGGCGGCGCTCTTCGCGAACGAAGATTGGAAAGTGCTGGAAGCCAGCGATGGCGAGACCGGCATTCAGACGGCGCTGCGTAATCGGCCGGAGTTGATCCTGTGCGATTTGCTCATGCCCAAATCAAACGGCTTTGAGGTTTGTCGAACTATTCGAGAGCAACTGCAGCCCACAAAGATCATTGTCGTTTCGGGCCGCGATTATCGAGTTGATAGGGCGAGCGCATTCGAGGCCGGGGCGGACGAGTATTTGCTCAAACCCATCACCTGGGACCTTCTCCTAGGTGCGATCGAGAAGCTTCTGCCAGCGATTCCGCGTCGACCGCACGTGAAGGCACCGGATTGGGCATCGGCACCCACACGCATCAAATTTTGGGGTGTGCGAGGTTCGATCCCGACGCCTGGCCCGACCACTGTTCGGTATGGCGGGAATACGAGCTGTGTCGAAGTGCGCGCGGATGGCGAAATCATCATTCTCGATGCCGGCACCGGGATTCGCCTGCTCGGTCTCGCTTTGGACAAGGAATTCGGAGCGCGCTCCATGAAGGTGACGCTTTTGATCACGCACACGCACTGGGACCACATTCAAGGACTGCCGTTTTTCTCGCCGGTGCTACGACCAGAAAAATCTGATTCGCGTTTTGGGTTACGAAGGTGCGCGCGCCGGTCTGGGAGCGATCCTGGCTGGGCAAATGGAGACGCCGTTCTTTCCCGTCAGCTTGCGGGAGCTTCCGAGCCATCTGGCGATTGAAGAATTAAAGGAGATGGAATTTAACATCGGCAAAGTGAAGGTGCGCTCGAAATTTGCCAATCACCCTGGCATTTGCGCCGGCTATCGCCTTTTCACCAGTTCTGGCTCGATTGCTTTCCTGCCCGACAACGAACCTTACGAATCACTCAAGGTCCACTTCGCGTCACGCGACGGCGTGAGTGAAGAAGACGCGCGCAGTTTTGCCGCCGAGGAACGAGCGAAGATGGTCGAGTTTTTGCGCGACTGCGACATCATGATTCTCGATTCGCAATACACCGACGAGGAATACTCGCAGCACATCGGTTGGGGACACGGATCGTTGAGCACGGTCGTTTCACTGGCGCTGGATGCACGCGCCCGCAAACTCGTGCTCTTCCATCACGATCCCAGTCACGACGATGCGATGGTGGACCAGATCGTGCAACGCGCCCGTGAGTTGGTGAAAAAGAGCGGAAAATCTTTGGAAGTGGAGGCAGCTCGTGAAGGTGCGGAGTTAATACTCGGCGCAAAAACTCTCACGCCTTAGCAACGTCGAATTGCTTGCGCAGCCGCATATCACTTCTTAATTTTTTGGCCTTTTGCCTCGTGGTGTAATGGTAGCACAAGAGATTCTGGATCTCTTTGTCTAGGTTCGAGTCCTAGCGAGGCAGCCCACGTAAGAAATCTTCGATCTCACGTAGCTTTGCCGGAAAGACCGCGTGAGGCGACGCCTTTTTCGCGGACGGGTTAAGGTAGTGCGCGTCCGACATTCAACTTCACCTGACTAACGTCCGTGCCGTTGATGGCACCGGTAACTGTAATGTCATTGCGGAAGTTCCCCGCCTGGGTGGTATTTCCAGAGTGAGATTTGGCTTCTGAAAGATCCGACGAGTTCACAACGCCATTTCCAGTGGTATCGCCTTGAAGTATCCCAGCGGTAATCGAACTGCTCGAAAGTGTTTGGCCGAGCCTGTCGGTTACATTGCTCAGCGTGACTGTGACGTATTGTGCATCGGCCACACCGGTGAGATTTACAGTGACCGTTTTGTCGGCAATGACAGGATTCCCGGATATGGTCGCCGTTCCACCTGTGATGCTGGCATTGGCGCTTACCACCGGATTAGAGAAAGTGAATACCAGGGTGTGATTAGGACCGCGGCGGCCTTCCACGCCAGGCAAGGGAACATCAAACGGGGTGGTCCCGTGAATCTTTCGCGAGACAGCAGAAGTTAACTCGAGAACCCCTCTCACGTGCAGAACGCTGGTGGGAGCCGCTGGCGCAGGTGGCGCGAAATTATTATCGCCCGGAATTGTGGTTATCGAACCGCTACCAATCCGCTCGCCGCTTGTCGGACTTACCCACTCGTAAGTAAATTTCTTAGCTGGCATGTTGTGGATGGTAATCGTAGCCGGAGTCGGAGGAGATTCGTCGTTCGAGTGATAAACGAGGTATCGAAGCCCGGATTGACGAGCGCGTATCCCGTGGAAGCGGCGGCATTGTCCGGTAACATATGAATCAAATCACAGCCATCTGCGACCGTTCTGATGTAACCCATCACATTCCGGATATCCTCCTGCGGCGGATAGTCGTTGAATTGCCCATAGGTATCCATGTACCAAAGGTTGTGCCCGCGCGCGAAACCTCGCCACAAGTAGTCCACGCTGGGCGAAAACGATCCGTTGGGAACACCCCAGACATGGTCGGTATCGAGCATATCCGGCTTGATCGGAGAGGCCGCCGGGTAGCTAGGAACACCATGTCCGGGCTCACTGGGATGTGAACGCAGGGAAACCCAGTCCGCACAGCTATCCAGATAGATGGCATTCTCCGCACTGGTCGTCGTAGCACAAGCGCCATAGCCCGTATCTGGCGTCCCGGCGGTGAATCCAATCAGGTGCTGTTTTCCGTTTCGGATATTGCCCTCTATCTCCCTGACATGGTCGATGACGTGCCTTTGCCAATCGAACGAATCCTTTGGTCCCTCGTTAGTAATTTCGAAAACGATGTTATCCAGATTATTAACCTTCTTGACCACCTTCTCGATAAATTTGTCCATCAGCCCGATCCAAATTGGATCATCCGTCGGACACGATGAGGGTGGGGGATGAGTGCCTGTGCAGGAGGGTATAGGGGTCTGCATTGTATAAATTTGAAATTGTCCGGCAGTGTACTGTTGGTTGTTGCCATAAACATTGTTTGCCGGATTCCAGTAGGCGTATTGCCAGGCAGTCCTACCGTCGGGGCCAGGCTCGGGGAGTTGGTAGGGCCACCAGGCGCTGCTTAGCATGACGGCGACATAGATGCCGGCCTCCTGCGCCTGCTGGCAGCGATCGTAGAGGCGAGTAAAGAAATCCTCATCGTAATCATCCACCTTGTACCTCTGGCCTGAATCGTAGATTTGTCCGCCTCCCGTTCGCTTAAACGGAACTGGGCTCAGGTTGAAATACGGCGGGTGTATCACATAGGCGCGTGGTGTGTCGTAATACCACATGCGAAAAGAATTATGCCCATGGGCGCGTAGAAACGAAAGATACTGAGCGTAATCGAAAGGCGCCTGGTCCGACCTATCCTGCAGGACCTGCCAATTGTGCGCCCCTACCATGTAGACCGCTTTGCCGGTCGGGTCGCCGGCGGTAGTAAAGTAATGCGGATTGATTGTGCTGACGCGCAACGGCCCCTGCGCTGGCGCGTGCGTCCAGCCAAGCGAAGTTGCCGCTAAAAACAGCAGCCACATTTTCACAACGCGCCCTTTGGCGCATCCAACTTTTGTCCAGCGGATGTGACCGTGTTCAGATCTGTGCAGGTCCATCAATATTAGTTTGTTGGTTTCGAATTTCTGTTTTGCCCACATCCATATTGAATCGAATAGCAATACCGACTGCGTGCGCGAATTTGGAAATAAACCTAGAAATCTAAGAGAGATTTATCGGTACAAAGTGTTTCCAAATTGCTTCACGAACTCTTCGGCGTCGTGGATGTAGTCATAATGTTGGGGAACATTAGCGATGCAAGAGAATTTACCTATTGTTGCGTAGAAACGTTTTGAGCGCTGCATTGCTACGGGAAAATGACTTGGAGTCGGATATTGTTTCTACCCCAAGTTTGGCCGGCGTTTTCGGAAGAGCATTGTTTGATTGCGCCGAACAAACGCGGAATCCGCGGCGCCATGCTTTAAGAAAGACGAAAGTTACGTTCCTGCGATTGGGCGTGTCGCCCTACTTGCGGCAAGATAAATACACCTTAATTTCTCGCCCGCTTGCCTCGTAGTGTAACGGTAGCACCAGAGATTCTGGATCTCTTTGTCTAGGTTCGAATCCTAGCGAGGCAGTTCACGTAAAAGGCCTTTGGTCTCACGTGGCAATATGCATTTCAACGCGCCAAGACCGCGTGAGGCGAAGCCTTTTACGCGGTTCGAATCCTAGCGAGGCAGCCACATGAGAGACCTCATGGGTTCACGTAGCGGTTATATCACCCTCAAGATTGTGTAAAGCGGCGAGCCTTCGTCGGGCGTTTTTCAACCGCCACACATCGTGCACCATCAAGAGAAAGCTTTCGATGCAGGAAAAGAAATGGGATCAGGGCCAGGCCGAGAAGCATCACGGTCGTGCCACCTTCCGGGACCGTCATTGTAAACGTAACGCCGTCATTGAAGAAGTGGCAGTCGGGATCCAGACCAAAGGCGATATTGTGTCCATTCGTGATGTAAGCCTGCAAGGCAGCCAACTGCGCGGGAGTGAAAGTGTAAGTGAAGGTCGTTGGCGTCATCGTGAACGATTTGCTGGTGAGAAAGGTGTTACCAGTTCCAGCCGCGACTAACGGATTTGAGGCGAGCAGCGATCCCGCGAAGTTATCCGCCATCTGATTGTCATTGGGATCGTCGATAAACGACGAAACTCCTGAATGTTTCGCTGTATCAAGAAGGTGAATAAACAAGATGTTCGGATTCGAGTCCCAATTGGCAATATTCTTGAAGGTAAGAGTAGCGCCGGTAATCGTGGCGCCGTCGAGATTGATGTTGTTAATCCGCCACGTATACGCGCTGTGATGATCCAAATCGTTCAAGTCCGCCGGAGTGGGAGCGTAAGTGAAAGAGACAGCTGCCGCTTTGAGGGCAAACATGATCAGCAGTGCGAAAGATAAAATGTGCTTCATTACGAGGCCTATTGCAGCACAATGATTCACGATAACGCAATAGATTTGTAGTGTTAGCCATAATTTTCATATTCCGAGCCTAAGGATGCTCCTCATACCCGTTTGCGGCGTTTCCCAGTCAAGAACTCGGTCCTGACCCACGTTTTTTCCGAAAGAAATCCTGTAGAATCGCGCTGCACTCCTCACGCAAAACGCCCGCGGTAATTTCGCACCGGTGATTGAGCCCGGGCATTTGTAACAGGTTGATAACGCCGCCAGCCGCCCCCGCCCGTTCGTCCATGCAGCCAAAAATCACGCGCCGCATGCGCACGTGAACCAATGCTCCGGCACACATGGGACAAGGTTCTTTCGTCACATAAAGATCGCAATCAGTCAGCCGCCAATCGCCCACCGCGGCTTCGGCTTGTGTGATCGCCAGCATCTCTGCGTGCGCGGTAGCATCCTTCAGCATTTCCACCTGGTTGTAGGCGCGTCCGATTATCGTGCCCTCCCGCACTGCCACTGCGCCCACTGGGACCTCGTCCGCTTCATAGGCTTTACGCGCAAGCCGCAACGCTTCGCCCATGAAATAGGCGTCGCTCTGCAAATCGATAATTGTATCCATCAAAAAACGCGTCCATTTTAACAACCGCTGGCGTGCTTGGCTAAAGGAATGTCGAAGCCGCTTCAGAAGAAAGGAAAATCTTGTCGCATACACGTCTCGCTTGCGATTTTATGAACGCAACCAGGACGGATGCGCCACTATGAAGAACCGAAAGCCGATACATCCGTGTGCGAACAAACGAGCGAACTACTAGTGTTATGATAAAACTCTCCGCTTTACTTCTTGTCCTTTGCACTTTGGCATTCGCTACCGTCCGCGCCGCTACTCCGCAGGAGATCGTCAATCAATCGGCCGGAATCATTCGCGATTTTCGGCACATGCCCGAGCAAAGCATTCCGGAGACCGTTTTGAATGAAGCGCGCGGTCTGGCCATCATGCGCGTTTTGAAAATTGGGTTCGGTATTAGCGGGAAAGGTGGGCAGGGTGTTGTTGTCGCGCGCACGGGTAATGGATGGTCGGGCCCGTCGTTTATCGGAACGGGCGGCGCAGGTTTCGGTTTTCAAATCGGCGCGCAAGTGACCGACTTCGTCATCGTCCTCAATAACCGTGATGCGGTGCGCGCGTTCTCGCATGAGGGCAACGTGACGATTGGCGCAGATGCAAGTGCCGCGGCCGGCCCCGTCGGCCGTCATGCCGCCGCCGCTGTTACGCCGGTTGCCGCGCTTTATACTTATAGTCGCAGCAAAGGCTTGTTCGCTGGCGTTTCACTCGAAGGCGCGATCATTGCAACGCAAACAGACGCCAACCGCGAGTATTACGGTCGACGCGTCAGCGCGCGCTCTATCTTGAGCGGACGCGTGGCTCCGCCGGGAGGTGCGGCGCGCCTTTTCGACATGTTGAATCGCTAAACGCCGACAATTTTCTTTACAAAACGGGCCTCGCTTCGGCAGCTTCAGCGAGTGCGAAAGGTCACCGCGTTGTTGTTCTTCGGTTTCATCTTGTCGGCCGCTCATGCTCAGGAACAGGAGCGCCAGCTCGTCGATCGGTTGCTGAAACCTGATACGACACTGCAGAACAGCGCGCAGAACAAACGTTTCAGCGCGCCTGTTCAAGCGGTCGACAAGCAAGCGGAAGTCCAATCGTTCTTCATCACGAAAACGTCGCGCACCAAGAATTACGCCGTTCGACGTGAATTCTCGGCGAAGCAATTTGCGGCTCATCATTTCCGCGATGGCGAAGCGACTTCAACCATGCAGACGCGCGCGCAACGCGTGAAAACCTTTACGGTGGATGATGGAACGGGTGCGTTGGCCATTCGCAATATGCCCGGCGACAGCCGAAAAGTCGCCTCGGCCGAGTTTAGTGGCAGCCGCCCATTCCTGGATAAAGGCAAAAGTCAGAAGTCTCTCAGCCAACACGACGCGCCGTTGACAATCGACCAGGTGCGCGAGTTGCTAAACAAGAATAAGTAAGCGCCCGCCCGTTCGGGCACGACGCTCATGCAACTCGACGAGGCTCTCGCATTTCTCAAACAAGGCAGCGCGCAAATTATCAGCGAGCCGGAGTTGCGCGAAAAATTGCAACTCAAGCGTCCGCTGCGCGTGAAACTTGGAGTCGATCCGACCAGTCCCGATATTCATCTCGGGCATTCGCTTGTGTTGAAAAAATTGCGCCAGTTCCAGGACCTTGGACATCAGGCCGTGCTTATCATTGGCGATTTCACCGCCATGGTGGGCGATCCGAGTGGACGTTCCGTTACGCGCCCGCAACTCACGCATGAGCAAGTGATGGAGAATGCGAAAAGCTATCGTGAACAGGCGATGAAGATTCTCGACCACAGCCGCACCGAAATTGTTTTCAACGGCGACTGGTTCAAGAAAATGAATTTCCAACAGGTGATTCAGCTCAATAGCCGGGTCACGCTCCAACAAATGCTGCAGCGTGAAGATTTTCGCGAACGCCTCGAGAAACACGATCCAATCCACGCCCACGAGATCCAATATCCGCTCATGCAAGGCTGGGATTCCGTCATGGTTCAGGCCGACGTGGAGCTGGGCGGAACCGATCAGCTCTTCAACATTCTGGTCGGACGCGATCTGCAGAAAGAACAGGGCCTGCCGCAACAGGTCGTCTTGCTATTGCCGATTCTGGAGGGACTGGATGGCGTAAAAAAAATGAGCAAGAGCCTCGGCAATCACATCGCGGTGAATGAATCGCCTAACGAGATGTTCGGAAAATTGATGAGCATTTCCGATGAAATGATGGCGCGCTATTATTCACTTTTGCTTGGCCGCGAACTGCCCGCGGACCTTCATCCACTGGAAGCGAAGAAACAGCTCGCGCTGGAAATCACCGCGACGTATCACACCGAGGACGTTGCGCAAAAAACGCTCGCGGATTGGAATCAACGCTTTAGCGAGAAACGACTCACCGACGCGAATCTTCCTCAATTCTCCGAGCACTGAAGCCACTGGCGAGATCGTGACCATTGTGGCGACAGTCTATGCAAATATTTTCGGAACAACCAAGTCGCGAACCGATGTGCGGCGCTTGATCACGCAGGGCAGTGTGCAAATCGATGGCGAGAAAGTCACCGACCCAAAAGCGCAGGTTTCGCTGCAAGCCGGTCAAGTGCTTCGCTTGGACAAAACCCACGCCGTCCGCATTGTGTAATCTGTTTCCCTCTCTCGGGACAATTCAGTGTCGCATATGCGACACTGAATTGTCCCGCCAGTGGAGGCTGACCTGACAGGATCGCATACGGCTGGGGAGCGTACAGCAAGAGAGCGCGAAGCCAAAACTCCGCGCTCTTCGCCAGCTTTTGATTCGTTAGGCCGTGGCGGCTGCTTCGAGCATCGGCAGACCGTGCAGTTGCTCGACGTGCGGAGCGGCGATGCCTTCGAAATGTGCGCGGATGCTGCGCAGTTCCGAAGTCAAAAAGGCGTCAACAAAATGCAGACGCCGATCGAGCCAGGCAAAGAATTTATTCTTGATCTCATAATGCACTGCGAGCGAGACCTCGGTGCAGTTCGGTCGGATTTCGGCGAAATCGACCAGGCCCATCAAGTCGATGTTTCCACCGACCGATTCAAAAGCGCACTGGTTAGGCGAATCGCTATCGATCGCCAGTAACACGGTGTGCGCTTCGAATGCGAGCGGTCCACGGAAACTGAAATCGACCGTTTTCGACGAGGTCACCGTCGCTTTGGTCACCATCAAGAACTGACGCCGGTATGATTGGATGCTGGCGAGGCGGCCTTTGCACTCGGCCAGCGATTGATTCATGTGCAGGGTTTTTTGTAAAAGCATAGCAAGAAGGTTGATGCGGAATGTTTAGCAACGGATATGCCACGACTTTCTTCCCTCGTAAGCGCTTGGGGGAGCCCCCAAAAAGTGTCACCTACGTTTACACTTATGTTCGGTATTGGGACGAATCCGCGACACTTGGCGCGAATGCAATAAATCCCGATCACGGTGCATCATGCGCGGGAAATTTCGCCAGAAAATCCGGTTGGCATCGCGCGACTTCATTATCCTGTAACGGCGGTCTCTGACCGTCGCATAATTATTCCCGCGCCCGATTCGAGCGACGGTCATAGACCGCCGCTACAGAATTGGAAATAGATTAAGCGGCGCGCGCTTCGCCTGCGCTAATCGCCGCCATCATCGAGCGAAAAATCTTTGCGCCATCTGCGCTGCCGAGACGCGCTTCTGATGCGCGGTCCGGGTGTGGCATCAAGCCAAAGACATTTCCCGCGCGATTGCAGATGCCGGCGATATTTTCAATCGATCCATTCGGATTTGCTTCGGGGACGATACGACCCTGAGCATCGCAGTAGCGCAATATGATCTGCCGTTGCGCATTCAATTCACGCAAAGTCGCGTTGTCCGCAAAGTAACAGCCTTCGCCATGGGCCACCGGAATGCGCAAAACGGAGCCGACCGGCAGGCCACGGGTGAATGGCGTATCGGAAACTTCCACGCGCAAATTCACCATTTGGCAAACGAAATGGAGCGAGCGATTCCGAACCAGCGCACCCGGCAACAAGCCGGCCTCACACAAGATCTGGAAGCCGTTGCAGGTGCCGATGACAAGTTTTCCGGCGCGCGCGTCCTTCACTACGGCTGGCATGATTGGTGAAAAACGGGCGATGGCGCCGCAGCGCAGATAATCGCCATACGAGAATCCTCCGGGCAACACGATTGCATCGAAGCCGTCGAGCGATTCTTCCTTGTGCCAGACGTACTCGGCGCGCAAACCCTCGATGCCGTTGATCGCGGCGATGCAATCCTGATCGCAATTCGAACCGGGAAATTGAATGACGCCGAATTTCATTTTTGATCCGGGATCAACTCATAGTCCTCGATTACGGGATTCGAAAGCAGATCGCGACAGAGATCGTGCAGTCGTTTTTCGATGTCGCCATCTTTTCCATCGACTTCGATCTCGAGATATTTTCCAACGCGCACGTCCCGCACTTCGGGCATGCCGAGATGCTGCATTGCATCGCGGACAGCGGCGCCTTGCGGATCGAGGACCGCAGCTTTCGGTGTGACGACTACTTTCACTTTCATGCCGGCACAATATTGATGCGGCAGCGACGGTCACAAGTTGAATATGGAGACACACGCGCTGTCGTCTCCCAATTTTTGGGCGCCGACAGCGCGGCGCCCTCCAAGGTCCGCTTGTTGTCTTGGCGACATCCAAACTAGCATCGGCGCGATGAAGCGATTGAACCAACTTTTGCTCGCGCTGTTCTTTTCGTTAGGCGCAATCTCAATGGTTGACGCGCGCACTCTCGCGCTCGTCGGCGGCCGTCTGATCGACGGATTCGGGGACCGCCACCGGCCAATAGTGTGATTCTCATCGACGGCGAACGCATTACCAAAATCGGCACCGTCGGAACACTCGCGGTGCCAAACGATGCGGAAGTGATTTCCACGGAGGGAATGGATGTGCTGCCCGGTCTTTGGGATTCCCACGTGCACACGATGATTCTTGGTCACAGCGACTACGCACATTGGGATAAAACGTATGAGAAACGATTCGGCTCTGAGATTATGCCGGCTGCTGCGCATCAATTGCTCATGGCTGGAGTCACGAGCGCGCGCGAACTGGGCGGTCCGCTCAAAGAAAGCATCGGACTGCGCGATCGCATCAATCGCGGCGAAATTCCAGGACCGACGCTTTACGTCGCCGGTCCCGTTATCCAACACGAACCGTATCCCGGCGAATAATTATATCGCTGGGGAGTAAAAGGCGCAGCCGATGCGCGCGCCAAAGTGAAGAAGATCGCCGATGCCGGGGTGAACATCGTCAAGATGATCGATCAGGACCAGATGACGCTGGAAGAAGCGAAAGCCGTCGTCGACGAAGCGCACGCGCACAAACTTCCCGTCGTCGCGCACGCGCACCGGCCGGATGAAATTCGGCGAGGTCTCGCTGTCGGCGTTGATGATTTCGAGCACACAGGGCTCGCAACCGCGCCGGAATATCCGGAAGACATTCGCAAGATGATCGCCGAGCGCACCGCGAAGATGAATCTCGGACCATTATTTTGGTGTCCGACGATCGAGGGATTTCTGAATTATCAATCGCTCATCGAAAATCCGGAACCGCTCGACGATCCAGCGTGGCAACTCGATGTGCCGAAAGACATCGTCGAAGACATTAAGAACTCGATCCGTCATCCGGGACAGTTGGCATACTATCAGATCACACCGGCGCGCAGCGCCACAGTCGCGAAGAAATTTCATCAACTCCAAGAGAGTGGTGTCGTGCTCTTGATCGGAACCGACAGCGGAATCCCGATGAAGTTTCACACGAGCTCAACCTGGCACGAACTGGACGCATGGGTGAACAAGCTTGGCGTCGATCCGATGGCCGCAATTCGTGCGGCGACCTATTGGCCCGCGGTAATGATGAAGGTGGACAAAGATTATGGATCAGTGAGCGAAGGAAAAATCGCCGACATCATCGCGGTGAGAGGCGACGTGCTCCGCTACATCGACCTGTTGCAGCGCGTCGACCTGGTCGTAAAGCACGGGCACCGCTACAAATGACGCTTGATCCGTGCGAAGCGAAGGACATCACAAGACAAGAGAGACAATGCCAGCTCCCTCGCTTCGCTCGGGATGCCGCACAATTAACCTACGGCAACGCAGTGCCTGATTTGGATTTTACCGCGGTGACATCTGACGCGTCGATGGCGCCGTTTCCTGTTACATCTTTCCGAAAATTTAAGTTTGTAACCGGTGTTCCCGATTGCGATTTGGTTTGGCTCACGTCAGAGGCATTCACAACGCCGTTGGCATCTGCATCGCCAAGCAAAACACCAATTGGGATAATGACATTTCCCAAATTACTGCCGTCGCTCACGTCGGCGAGCGTAAGCCCAAGTCTTTGCGCGTTCGTCACGCCAGTTAAATCCAGCGTGATTATATCCCCGCCCACGCTTGCGCTCGCGGCACCTGTCCCGGTTGTGACAGAGGCCGAACCAAGCGTCACCGGACTGGCAAACTGAACTACGATCTGATGCTGACCATCGACAGGACCGCTGCGATTTTCGATTCCGATGTTCGCGTCGAGCGGCACCAGAGGAAGGTCGATATCGAATGCTCCTACTCCTCCATGAGCTTTTCGTGACACCGCGCTGATCACAGCTGGCGCATTTCCCCCGCAAACTGGCGTTTGAACCGAGAAAGAATCTACGCTCCAGCCGTAACCCTGTCCCGCGAAACCCCCAACAACGAGACGAAAGCGCAACCTGATCGTCTGGCCTTCCACATGTGGTCCGAGATTCGCGATAGTTGTGATGTAACCCCCGGAACTGTCGCCCCAAGCAAAACGATGGCCTACCGGACTCGAAACGCCGAAAAATCTATCGTAGCCGCCTGCGATAAAACTGCCTCCGACCGCGGCATCAGTAATATCAGTGAATGCGCCGCCGTTAATGTTTGGTGACGACACCTCCAACAACCCGCCATCGACTGCAGGATAGCAACTGTATTTATGCCGGAATTCCACTTTGGTGTAAGCCGAAGAGATTGGAATGGGCGGAGAATCCAATCGGCAATCGCTGTCTTGGTGATTGTTGTAGACCTCAGTAATAACAACAGCATTGGGAGGCGAGTCTGCACCGGTCGTTGAGGTAGCCCACAGAAATGGGTAACCAAGAGTCGATGTCTCCCAGCCTTTTGGCAGCGCCGGCGCCACTATGGCATCGAAGTTCTCAGAAAAGATCGGAGCAAGGTTTCCGGTGGTGAAGACGTAATTGAGCGTTCCATAGTTCGTAAGTCCATCCGTCATCGCTAGGGAAACGATCATGTCACTGCCACACGGCAGTGCTGGATCGACCGTAAAGGTGAAATTTCGCGAAGCCGAATGGCCCGAACAGAGCGCGCCATAATTTTGCGGGAGAGAAGGATCGGTTACGCCGCCAGCAGGCAGTAACGTCCCTGTTAAATCGCTGGTGGTGCATGATGCGTCGTCGACGGTTAGTTCCTTCCGCACGCCGAGGCCTACCGTAACTCTTTCGCCAGGATCGAAGACTCCATTGGCACCAGCTACAAGAATCGCGGAATCGCCTTTGGTTACAATCAGCGGAAGGAAGATATGCTCGCTTAGGATACTCGTGATACCAAGGCCGCCGGTGCACCAGACTTCGCCACCGGCGCGGCTGGTGGTAAAGAAGCCTGCGCGGGTAGTCCCTCGCGGTGCGGGTAAATCGTGCAATAATCGCTTCCACGTACCATTCGGCCAGGTAGTGGTATCCAACTGGTAGACCTCCGAAGAAAACCCCAACTCGGTGCCGCCGTCTGGATCACCACCGATCGCTACGAGCGTGTTGCCGACGGCAACAAGAGCAAAATCGCTCCGACGAAAAGTCGCTCTCGGGCCGATGCTCCAGGTATTCGAGGCCATGTCGAAACGCACACTCGAATCACTATTAAAGCAGCCAGGTAGGCTACAGTGGCCTACACCGCCGACCAGATAAAGATATTGCCCGATCTGTGCATAACCGGGATTTGCCCCAATCTCCGATGCCGGCGGCGGCGGACCATCGCTCCAGCTATTGTTCACGATGCTGTAAATAGACGTGGTCCCACCCATAGAAGAGAAATTGGACTGACCCACAAAATAGATATTGCCGTTGAACGCAGCGGCTGCGCTTCCGGAATTCTGAGAAACAGGCGTTGGTGGACCGGCGCTCCACGTGTTTGTCGTGATATCGTAGATGCGCAGCGTGTTGCTTTCGCTGGAATAGTCGAACCCGTCACCGACATAAATTTTGCCCTTGTAGTAGATCGCCGGCGGCAAGACCGAGCCCCTCGGAATATCAGCCAGTGAGGTCCAGGTATTAGAACTGACATTGTAGCGCCTCACCGCGGTGACCGGCGAAGTGTAAGTGTTACCGGTAATACCGGAGATGATGTAAAAATGTTCGCCATTCTGCGCGAAGCCGCAGTCATAGATGCTTGTCGGATATGGAGCAGCCGCGGTCCAGCCAGACCCACCGGCGAGCATAGGCGTTGACGTCTGCATTTTCCGCAAAACCGAAGTAGCAACGCGCTGAATGGACCAAGGCGGCAACTGGTCGCTCTGCGCCAGTGACGCAGGGGGAGCACCGCAAACACAAATCATTGCCAGCCTAGCGAGTGCATTCAAACCGTGCGAACGCACGAACGCCCGGAATCGTTTCACAAAGCAAACGAGCGAGACCTTAGCGGTGGAAGATGACATGAGGGGCAAAGCAGACATGGAACAACCTTTCTTTTTCCTGCCACTGAGGGTAGCCAGCCCAGACGGCGTGCGTCAATCAATCTCTAGCTCGTTCTGGATTGCCATTCGCGGTAGCGTACTCGTCGGAGCACGCCATCGGTGGCGAAGCGAGCCCAACCCCCGCTCCGCCACCGCTGAACTTATTGGCGGTTCGGACCGCTGATCAAGACATTAAGGTAATGCGGTGCCCGACTTCAATTTCACCGCGGAAACGTCCGATCCATTGATCGCTCCATTGACGACTACGTCCTCTCGGAAATTCGAGGCGTTGGCCGCTTGCCCTGATTGCGACTTGGTTTGACTAACATCAGTGCCAGTTACGGCGCCGTTGCCTGATGTATCGCCCTGCAGTATGCCCATCGGCACAACCAGGTTACCTATGTTAACTCCGTCGCTCACATTCGAGAGCGTGACCATAATGGTCTGGGCGTTTGTCACGCCGGTAAGATTGATGGTAACCACGTTGCCAGCGACAATCGGACTGCCTACAACACTCCCCGTTCCAGAAGTAACCGCCGCGCTGCCGACGGTAACAGGGCTCGAGAAGGTAGCGACTATTTGATGACCTGTGCCGCCTGCACCCTGGCCAGCACGACATTCGATTCCCCTGGGGCCAACCAGTGGGAGAGGGACATCGTACGGCGTGGCGCCATGCAATTTTCGAGAAACGCAAGTAACCGGCGAGGCACAGACCGGCGTCGACAGGGTAAGTCCGAGTGACCAGCCTCCGCTCATAGTGCCGATATCCGCGCCGGCATCGTCAACCACGTAAAGGCTCCAAGTCCCATTCGGGTTTCCGCCCGCTACACCTGTAAATGCGGAGGTCAGCGTGTCGGAGCCGGCGGTCGCCGGTGACAAGTACGGAGCCGCTGGAGCCGGAGCCGGGAAGAGATCGCCTGTGCCGTAGTTAGTTGGCTTGAAGCTGCCGCTTGGAGGCGGGTTGCCCGAGCTAGGCAGGAGCGCTGCCGCAGCGTCGTCGAAGGTGTAGGTTTCGCCAGTCCAATCAGTCCCTCCGATCACGTCGGACATGACGATAAACTTCTGCCCGTTAGGCGAAACGAGAAGCGCATCCACATCACCGGGGAAGGTGTGGTTCAACCCTGCGAAGGTCACAGTCACACCGGTTACCGTCGTCGGAGCACCGCTCACGGTAATATTCGATGGATAGGGATCTGCAGGAGCGCCGGTCGAGTCACCGGTTCCTGACGCTGGAATCGTAATCGACGTTGTATTCGAATACGTCTGCATAGAGGTGGACGTCCCGCCAAGTTGGAATTGGTAGGTAACGTTTCCCAGATCCAGCACGCCGTCCTGCAAGTGCAATGTCGCTGTTATCATGCCGCCGCAACTTCCATTGGCAGTGAATGTAAATGATCGTGCCACAGGCGGACCGGCCGCAACAACCACGCCGTAATTCTGCGAAGTCGTCACGGGAGTAACACCGCCCGAATTCTGCAAGGTTGCCACGAGGTTCGTCGTATTGCCATCGCCCACGTTGACGAGCGGGAAGCTAGCCGTAATGGCCTCGCCTGGATCTGGTGTGTTGTTGGCCGGGAAATAACTCTCAGCTGTAATCATAGCCGCACCGCCGGAGACGATTTGTGGAGTGCCAGCCACACCGCAACAGGCAAAGCGTTGCCGAGTAATCTCCAGTTGCACGCAATACACTGTCCCCACGTCAGCGGCCGCGGCGTCGGTCACGCGCAGCTTCCACATCCCTGTGATCGTTTTTCCATTTAAAGCCGACAGCGGCGAATCTGGTATGAAGCTGCCGGCAAAGGGAGGACTTCCGGCCGAGATGGCTATGCCCGCCGAGTCATCGAAGACGGTGTGCGTGCCTGAGCAATCGGCCGCGCCGCTGCCATAGTTGTCACCGCTGCTGCCGCGCCTGTTGGACAACGTTACTGTTGTGCCGTCGGGTCCAACGAGTTCGAGGATGAGGTCGCCGTCAAAAGTATGATCCAGGCGAACCTTGGCGTTCACGTCGCTAATGACGCCCGTGTCCGTAATATTGATCGGAATCTCAACGGACGACACGTCGGGTATGGCCACGCTGATGTTACCGGTGGAATAGGTCGCCATCACGGCCGCCCCCAGCGCGCCGGTTTGGAAGGTAAATGTTACTGCGCCCAAGTTTGTCGCACCATCTTGCAGCTGGAGGGTGGCGGTGATGATCTGGCCGCACGTTGTCGAGGCCGTAAATGTAAACGGACGTGTAACTGGTGCACCGTTCGCTACGAGGACGCCGTAATTTTGTGCCCCGCTCGGCGCCGTGACACCGCCAGTCGCCTGCAAAGTAGCAACGAGATTCGTTGTGTTCGCCGTGCCGACGTTTGCGAGACCAAAATTCACCGTCACAGTTTCACCGGGATCGATTGCGCCATTGGCTGGCGCACAATTCTCAGCCGTGAGCATCGTAGCCCCATTGCTAATGACAGGCGCGGGCGTTTCATTGCCATTGTAGACAAGGAGCGCAAAGTCCTGATCCAAAGGATTGGCATTTCCTGGCACGCCGTCGCCTGCGATGTTTGTCGCAGTCACCTTGACGACATAATTGCCACTAACTCCAGCTGGAACAAAGACACTCTCGACATTGTCCCGCGTATCCGCTGAGCCACCCGTAGTGGAGAACGCGCCGCTGAAAACGTTACCCTTATAGGTATTACCGCCAACCGTGACTTCCAAGTCGAGGTTATTGATAAACGCATTACCGGATGTCGGGCCGGGCGGTTCTATCCAGGCGATCGTCACACGAAATGGTTTTCCGGTGTCGCTTACGCTCCCAGTAATCGTGCGCTGCTGGCCGGAAGCTGTGAAGTAATCCCCCGCTGTTTCGTCGTGAATGACATGCGTGGTAGCAAAGATATCGAAAAAGCCGTTCAGGTAGGCTTCGCCCATGCCCTGGTTATTCGACCACAAAGTATCGTTCGCGCCGGCACCATTCATGTAGCGCGCCGAGTTCATCATGAGCGCCTTATTCAAGGCGGGCGAGGGCGGCGTCATCGAGTGATCGATGAAGTACTGCCGATAGAGCGCGAGCGTTCCAGCTACGGCCGGGCACGAATGGCTGGTGCCGGAAGACGCCGTATACCATTCCTGGCCGGCAGGAAAGAAATTGCTGCCTACACCACCGCATACGCTCGGGCTGGTAAAGCACGTGAGGTGAGCTCCATTACCCGTTCGCGTTGGATTGGCGGCGTTCTGTGGCGCCCCACCGGAAACGTGCGTGCCGGGTCCGACAATCTCGGGCTTCTTGCGTCCATCGGTCGTCGGTCCGCGGCTCGAAAAGCTGATGATATCGTTGGCACTGTCGGCACCGGTGTCATCAATGCCGCAGCCGTCGGAGCCGCTAAATGGATTCACGTCTTCGGCGGCGCCAACTGTAATCACGTTTTTGCCGGTGCCGGGAGAACCGATCGTCTGCCCGCCGGAACCACTGTTGCCAGCGGAAAAACAAATCGTGTATTCCTGATTTCCCGCCGTGCCCGGTTGCGCATCCCGAACGAGAGCATCATATGACTGCGAGTCAGTGTTATAGGCGCCACTTACTGCGGCACCCCAGCTATTGCTGCTGATCCGCATGCCCGCCGCGTAAGCATTCGATTCCAAAGTCGAATAGGTGGGGTTGGTGAAACTGCCAGTCGTCGTGAAGATGACCGACATACCGACTTTGACGAACGGCGCGATGCCGAGACCCCAGCGAAAGCCCGAAGCGTCTGCATGCGGGAATGCACCGAAATTAACACCGCCTACCGTCCCCGTCGGAACGTACCCGCCGATGATCGTCGTATTCAGATTGCCATGGCCGTTGCAACCGGGCAGATCGCCCGCTCCCGCCGTGCCCTGACCAATCACATAACTGACGCGACTATCCGCCGCACTGGTCGGATCACCGAGACGGTAAAGGAGGAACTGGAAAGGCGTCGTTGTTCCGTTATCCAATCCGGAGTCGGAAAGATTCACGCCGAAAGATGCCGTCGTGCTAAGGTTGTAGCCCTTACCGGTAAGGTAGGCGAGATAATCACCAGGAGTCGGCAAATTACCCGTGAGGTTGCCGGCCATGATCTGGTCCTGCCGCTCGCACAGCATGACGGGCGTGACCCATTGCTGGATTGAAACGACATCGGGACGCTCGGCGATTTGATGAATGACCGCCTCCCGCGGCAACGCGACCTTTACGTTCACGTAACCGAGCGATTTTTCCTGCTTGATGATTGGCTCAAGCTTGAGTTTATCAATTAGCGCTAGCGTGGTTTTATTCTCATCCGGATCATCGACCAACTGAATTACGAACTGCTCGTTTCCCTTGGAAGAAAGATTCGGTCGCGCTGCTTGATTTGTGGCGGGGGCGGCAGTTACAGCCGGGTCAAGACGGTAAGCCGCGGTATATTCTCCTTCCCATTGAGCCATCGACTTATCAGAGGCTAACTGATGCACGGCCTGTAAAGTTTTTGCCGGGCCGTACACCAAATAAGCGTTGCTCGGAATGTAGGTAACAACATGCACACCCGTGGCCACGAGCGCGTTGTACCATTCAGGACGAATCGGGCCTGCGAATTGAACGAGCCGCATCTGCTTGCCAGATTTGTCTGCGACCATCGAAGCCGTCGACTTCTCGTTCCTCGTATCGATCGCGCCGGCATTGAGCATGACCACGTTGTTCTCATCAACGATCTGCGCGTTGCTGCTATTCTCTACCTCGGCTGCGAGCGCATCGTTCACTTCGAGCAACACAAAACTGCCGTAGTCGGCGATGACGCGGCCACCGTTGGCTTTCAGCGCCTGCACTGTCTGCGGACTGCCGCTGACCGATACTTTGTGCAGGTCCCCGGGCTACGATAGTTGGCGGCCAGGATCCGACTGGCGGAGCCAGATTTCTGCGACTCAAATTTCTTCGACTGACTATTACCCGGCTTTTGAGCTGAGACCGGAATGACAAACAGGGCAACGACCCCCAGTAGCAGAAAGACCGTCAATATCCGAACATTTTGAAGAGCAGTTTTGATCATATCATTCCTCCGATAGTTTATGGACCTGCGCAGGCTTCTGGAACCAAGCCGTAGCTCCCCTCGTTAGGCCATTCACCCCAATTCCTAAACCACCCCCAGAAGGAGATACCCGTACTTACGCCCAGCGGTGTAAACCGTGAGCGTATTTGTTACGGCAGCGTAATGTCAATATTACTTTTTCGTTATCAGGCGAAGAATGGATTTCCCGTGGGGATCAATGGGCGCCGGTCTGATGAAATCGGCGCAATCTCCATCCGCGCAAATCGCCAGCCAGAGCCCGTTTTGAAATCTGAGCGGACACATTCGATTGGTGGCGAAGCGAGTTGAAAGGCTCGCTCCGCCACCGCTGAGTTTATCGCCGCCTGCTCTGCAAATGGACAGTTTACTGCAACGCCGTTCCTGATTTCAGTTTCACCGCGGAAACGTCCGATCCATTGATCGCTCCATTAACGACCACGTCCTCTCGGAAATTGCCCGCGTCAACTGGCTGCCCCACCTGGAGTTTCGTCTGCATGACGTCGGTGGAATTCACCGTGCCGTCGCCTGACGTATCGCCGCGCAGGACGCCCATCGGTACAATCACGTTACCCGTATTAACTCCGTCGCTCACGTTATTGAGCGTGACCATGAGTGTCTGAGAGTCTGTGACACCAGTAAGATTGACGGTGACTACGTTGCCTGACACAACCGGACTGCCGACAACGCTTGCCGTTCCCGAAGTCACCGCGGCGCTAGCGACGGTGACTGTCGGCGAAAAGGTCACGACTATCTGATGATCCATCCCGCCCGCGCCCTGGCCGGCGCGACAATCGACTCCCGGTGCCCCGGTTAGCGGCAGACTGATATCAAAGTTACCGGCCGCGCCGTGCGTTTTTCGAGACACAGCGCTCGTAACCGTCGGTGCACTAAGGCAGCAGGTGTAGCCACCAGTGATTGCGGGTCTACTCGCCGTCGATTGGCAGTGAATTAAAGACCCGCGCGAAATTCCGTCGGCGTGACGCCGACGACACGGCGGAAGATTTGCGCGAAAGCGCTCGGCTGGCGGAAAAAAAGTAGAAGGGCGAAAGTAGAAAAGCGCGCGTGATGCGCTCGCGGGTGACGAATTGCCGCGGGAGAGGGGGGCAAAACTTAGACCCTAAGCGCGCCGCGGAATGCCCTGCCGCTGTAATAGGAGTCCGCGCCGTTGTGCCCCACGAAGACGCGGCCGTAGCGGCGATCACAGTAGAGCGCGCCGCCAAGCTTTCTGATCTCGGCAGGAGTCTTTATCCAGCTCGACCTTTTCGTATCGAACTCTCCCAGTTTCTGAAGCGCGAAATATTCTTCTTCCGTCAAAAGCTCGACGCCCATGGCCGTCGCCATGCCCACCGCGCTGTCCTTCGGCTTATGCTCTTTTCTCGCTTCCAACGCCTCATCGTCATAACAAAGACTTACCCGACCACTCGGAGTTTGAGCCGAACAATCGAAGAAAATGTATTCACCGGTCTTCTTGTCCTGACCTACAACGTCCGGCTCGCCGCCGGTTGTTTCCATGATGTGGAGCGACCATAGCCTTGCCGCGTTAGCCTCCAGCTTTGCCTTCACCTTCGCCCAATCGAGACCTTTATGGCGGTTTATGTTTTTCTCGAAACGGATTTTCAACGTTTCGAGTAACTCTTCACGGTGTTCCGGTGACAGCTTTTTCTTCGTCTCAATGCCTTTCATCGTGGTCATTTTTGATTGCTCCCTTTCGCACGAATCGTCAACCAAATCTTCCGATCAAAAAAACCGTCGTGTTCCTTTGTGACCTTTGTGCGAGGGATTAGCTGAAATGGATTTGCGTAGTCGGCGAAATCTGTGGACCTATCTCCTAACGAATCGACGGCGCGACGGGCCGCCACGCCCGACCGTTATATCATGGCAGCGCGGTGCCCGAGCCCAGTTTCACACTGGAAATATCTGACGCGTTGATCGAACCATTCACAATGACATCATTGCGGAAGTTCGTGCCCGAGACCTGTTGCCCGGACTGCAATTTCGCCTGACTGACATCCGATGCGGTCACGGCGCCATTGCCCGTGGTGTCGCCAACGAGCACGCTCATGGCGACAGGCACGTCGCCGGACAGAACGCCGTCGCTTACACCCATAAGCTTCACGAAGATGGTCTGGGCGTTGGTAATATTCATGAGGTCGACAGTGACCGTTGTGCTGTTGACCGTAAATCCGCTCACGGAGCCGCTGCCGCCGATGAGAGCGGCCGAGGTAACGGTGACCGGATTGGCGAACTGCACGATCATTTGATAGATACCGGATGCGCCGCTGCTACGGCATTCGACGCCGGCCGTCGCGAGTGGCATCAGATCAATATCGAAGGTTCCTGCTCCACCGTGTACTTTCCGCGAGAACGCCGCCGTAGGTTGCGGGGGCTTGCACTTACCCGCCGTTCCGGCGTTAAAAATAGCAGCGATCTCTGGTTGTGAGAGAGCACGGTTGAACAGCTCTAGTTCATCGATCAAGCCCTGCCAGTCACTGGCAGGATTGGTTGCATTTCTGCCGATGACGAGAGGATCCGTCCTCGAATCAATTGTTCCCGTGGCTGCCATGTTCGCTTTTTCCATCCCGTTAACATAGATCCGCATCATGGCGCCGTCGTAGGTCGCCGCCACGTGCTGAAAAGTGCCGAGAGTCAGGACATTCGCCGGCGTCTGAAGAATGTGAAATACCCCGCTGATCATGATCGCCCATTGCAAACCGTTGTCCGGACCAAAGGGTGAGTGGGTTGTCTCAAATGTATAGCCTCCTATGTTTCCAGCTGATCGCTTCTGAGCTATCGGCCGCCCATGGCCAGACGAACTGAGATTGATCCAGGCATCGATTGTAATCTGAGTTCCGCCATTCTGACTGGCGTTATGAGGCGCGACGACCTGGTCGTCCACTCCATCAAAACTGAACGCTTGTCCCACCTTGCCGGGGGCGAACGTTGTCCCATTTTGCAGCACGGCATTGTTACCGCGCGCAATATCACGACCGTTATTATCGCCCGGATACCAGGCAGCCATATCCGAAGGTGGCGCCGTGCACGCCGCCGCGACGTTGACTGTGCCAACCATTCCAGACCCACAGTGCAGGTCGCAGAAGTAAGTGAAAGTGCCCGCTTGGGCGAAGGTATGCTGATAAACGGTCCCCGCATTGGAAAGGGCACCGGCCGGGCAGTTCATGTCGTTCGTGGAACAGAATTGCGAATCGGCCGTGCAAGAAGTGCCGCTGGTCACGCTGTGGTTAGAGCTCGCCCAAGTCCACTTTACCGTGTCGCCCACCGAGATGTTTACTGTGCTCGGCGAAAATGTACAGGCTCCCGCCCGGGCCAACCGAGACATCGACAATCTGGCTGGTAGCCGACGGCTGAGCGCCAGGATCCACTCGGCCGTTCTGATCGACAATTTTGATTCTACGAGCCGCCAGCTCATTTTGTGATGGCGCGGCACCAGGTCCGCTGGCGAACACGGCTGCCGAAAAGGTTGCCATCACGGCTATTGTCATCAGCCCGAAAAAACATTGTCCTGCTGCCTTTGTTCGTTTCATTTTAAGAACCTCCGAATCGGACCTAACCCTTTCTTCGATGGAGCCGGCGCGTGACGATCCAGTCACACGATTAGGTCGGGTGACATCCAGGACGAGGTCGCCGCGATTCTTTTACTTTGCGACGGCACAGTCAAGAATCAAAACATCGCCGGCGAGGCCCGCGCGCCGCGGATAAGCGGATCTCCTGAGGTGCCAGGGGAATCCACCTTATCCGTCGCGCTCTCTTCGTTAGTAACGGTGTCCTATCGTGTCAGCGCAGAAATGTAAGATTCGTTAGAAACTACGGTAGCGAGGTCCCCGAATTCAATTTCACCGCGGAAACATCCGACGCAGTGATAGTCCCGCTCACAACCACGTCCTCACGGAAGTTCCCAGCCGTGACTCCGAGCCCCGACTGCAATTTGGTCTGGCTGACATCAGTGGCAGTGACCGCGCCATTGCCTGAAGTATCACCCGCCAGAACTCCCATCGGGATGGTTACACTGCCTAACTGGGCGCCAACAATCACATTGTTAAGAGTAAGTGCAATGGTCTGTGCATTTGTTACGCCCGTGAGATTGACCGTGATGACGCTGCCGCTGGGGTTAAAGCCGCTTACGTGTCCGGTACCCGAAGTCACCGCTGCTCCTCCGCCCACCATAACTGAGTTGGCGAACGTCAGGACGATCTGATGATTTCCAGATGTGCTGCGACATTCGACTCCGGGCGTGCCGGTAAGCGGCAGATTGACATCGAAAGTGCCAGCTCCGCCGTGGACCTTCCGTGAGACAGCGCTTTGTAACGGACAATCGGTTACCGTGACGGACAGAGTGTCGATCCGCCAGCCGACGGCAGCGACGCTGCTATCCGATGCCATGCGGAAGCGCAGTCTGATGGTCTGGCCCGCAACGTTCGGTCCTAAATTTGCAGTGGTGGTGATATAACCGCCGGAATCCCCGCCCCAAGCCATGCGGCCCGCCAGCGGGTTGCCGCAGCAACCGCTAATAATTGCAACATAGCCGCCGGTAACAAAACTGCCGCCAACTGCAGCATCGGTAATGTCCGTGAATGCTCCGCCATTAATGTTAGGCGATGAAACTTCGAGCACAGCTCCGTCATAGAAGTTCCCTGAACTGGTTTCCAGGTTGTAAGAATGGCGCAAGGTAACCCGCGCCGAGGCTGAAGTAATAGGAATACCGGGCGTGTCCAGATCCTTATCGCTAGACGCGTCCGGGTCATCGACAAAGGCATCGTTCGGCGCCGTATCGGGCGTGGTTGTAGAGGTAACCCAAAGAGGCGCGGGTCCAACTACATTAGTGGCCATCCAGCCTCCGGGTAACGCGGGTGCAACAACGCTATCGAAGTTCTCGGAGAAATTGGTGCAAAGAGGTCCCGGAGGTGGCGCCGACGTCGCGATTTCCCACGCACCACGTCCATGCGTGGCAACGCCCAGAATGTGCAGCGCTTTATTCAATGCAACCTCGACGGCCTGCGCATTGGGAAGTCCCGTCCCGAAACGACCCCAGGTAACTCCAAGGTCAGTGCTGGAATAGACACCATCGTCCGCTCCGATATAGAGCGTGTTCGGCATAGTGGTGTTATCGATCTGAATCGACCAGACAGGTAGATTGGGCAGGTTGCCGCTGATGTTGTTCCACGAGGTTCCGCCATTAGTCGTGCGGAAAACATGGCCGTTAGCGCTAAACCGGTTGACCACAGCATAGGCGATTTGGGCGTTAACGGGATCTACCTCAATGTAATTGACTCTGCCATTACCCGCCGGGAGATCGTGCTCGGTCCAAGCCGCACCGTGATTGGTAGTGACGAAGATCTGACTGGTGGCGGCGAATCCTCCGCCGGTCGCAGCATAGATGGTGTTCGTATCCGAAGGAGCGATGCCGATCGCATCGAGCGCATTCCCGCCGCTGTTGAACCCGGCAGTTCCGGCGGTGCTAAGAGGCGTCCAGCTGTCACCTCCATTCGTGGTTTCCCACACTCGGCTTCCGCAATATAGAACGCGATCGCCGTTACCGGGATCGACCGAGAACGATGCATAAAAATTTTGGGCCGTATCCGCGGAGATGGTGGAGGTCTTGGTCACCCATGTATTGCCTCCGTCGTCGGAACGCCGGAAGAAATTGACCCCAAAGCTTGCGATTGGGATTTGATGATAGACACGGGTGCCGTTGGTAGAACTAAACTTTGCATAGCCGCCATCGCCTCCGTCCGTTTCCAGCCAGACTACATTGCCTGTGTACAGCTCGGTGCCGTTATCCTGGCTGCCGCCAATCACGATGTTAGCATTGGTCGGGTGTAGCCCGATGCCTGTGAACTGGATGGTGTTAAGATTTCCGTTGAGATCGCTCCAGGAAGGTGTCGCGGGAGTATCCAGCCGATAGAGACCGCCGTCGTTACCATCGAGGAATTTGCCATTAGAATCGAAGTCGGCTCCGTGATGATCCGGGTGGGGCGAAGTATTATTCGGCGCTCCGCCGGTATGAATGTCCGTCCAGCTTGCACCGCTGGTTGTTGAGCGCAGGATGCTGTTGGTGCCCGCAGCCCCAGCGGCATAGACGATGGCCGAACTTGTAGGGTCGACGATAAGAGTCTGATCGTACCAGCCCTGGCCGCCCATGTAGTTGGGCACAGTCAAGAGGTTAAAGCTCACGCCAGCGTTATCCGACCGAACGAACCTGGCAAGTCCACCGGTGGTGGTGTTATCTTCAGCAGCAATGTAGAGCACGTTCGCGTTACTCGCTTTCGATATCGCGAGACTAAGTCTCCCGAAGGTTGCTCCGAAGGGTGCGTTGGCAGCATTCAACAGGGTCGAGTTAACGGCGCTATTGATTGATTTGTACCCGCCGTTATTGGCTGTGCCAAATATATAGCCGACCGCTCCATAGACGGTGCTGGTAGTATTTGGATCAACCGCGGCATCGGACCATGGGAAGGTGGCCTCCTTGCCGTCTGCGGCCGTTACGTTTACCCAATTCAGACCACCATCGGTAGTTTTGTAAATGCCTGTGATCCCGCCTGCGAAGATGCCGTTTTGACCAAAGTTCGACATCGCCGCGTATGCCACGTTAGCGTTGCCCGGATCGATCACGAGTTTCGAACACGTCATCCGGTTGGTGTTGAACACACCGCCGGGCCCGGTATTCAGTGTCCAGGTGGCTCCGGCATCGGCAGATCTCAGGATGCCGCGTCCAAAATTGTTGTCTGCCCCGTTATTCGCTTCGCCGGTTCCGGCAAGGATGAGCGATGGGTTGGTCTTCGCGATCGCGATCGCGCCCATTGACAGCGTCATCTGTGTGTCTGTCAACGGAGTCCAGGTGGTACCGCCATTGGTTGTCTTCCAAACACCGCCTCCCGCAGTCGCAACGTAGATCGTGTTAGCATCCGTGGGATGCGCTGCGATAGCAGCGATACGTCCGCTGACGTTAAAGTTGGCGTTAGCTGGTGTAGTAACGGCCAGCGGCG
The DNA here is from genome assembly GCA_963803315.1 of uncultured Verrucomicrobiae bacterium. Taxonomy (GTDB): domain Bacteria; phylum Verrucomicrobiota; class Verrucomicrobiia; order Chthoniobacterales; family UBA10450; genus JBBQFI01. Next base: position 172,817 of record CAWDLY010000001.1, read on the forward strand.
AGGGGCCGATCGGGGTCCAGGCAGTGGTGCTCAGCGCAAGGGTTCGAGTTTCGGGTGCATATTGCCGCTCGAGCGGCGGACGCGGCGTCCACTCATCAACCGGCTGGGGCCGGAATTGCTCTTGCGCCACGGCCTGGCCTTGATTTGCAGTGGCTGATCCTGCCTTACCAGAATGGGCGACACCGCCCGCACCCGCTTCTGGGACGAGGGCCCATACGAGCAAGCCGAGCGAGGCGGTCCAGATGACTAATAAAGCTGCAATTTTGGTGTGGCGCATAGAGTTAGGTCTCCTGTTGATGTTGATTTAGTGGAATTCGAGGTAAAAAGGGACGACTCCACGCAAGCCGCCATGGCATTGCAGAATACGTTGGCTGCGACTGCTGTTCGATTCGACACCGAATCGCAACCCTGAATCGGGGTCTTCTCACCGGTAGTGAGATTGCGCCGGAATCGCCGTCTCCGGTCAAGCTTTATCTTGTACTTGTGGCTATTAGTTATGCACGTGCGTGGACTGGTAACATAACATCAACGTAACAAGTTTATGACATGATTGTAATGATCGCACAAAATGCTCGTTCACGTGTATTAAGCATGAGCGCCATTGCCAATATGCGTTAAAGTGAAGGCGACAGGAACACACGTGGCAATCAACATAGGTAAAGTGTGAAACGATCTCTTCAATTTGCAGTGCTTATCTACCTTCCTGTTTCGCTTTTATGTGTTCGTGCGCAAACTGCTGGTGGACCTGCGAACCGGCAGGGATTAAATAATAACGGAGTGTCGCAACCTTCTTTAGCAGCATGCCTGCCGGCTGACATCAAGCTTGGCGACGTAGTGGAGGCAACCAGTTCTGGCTATGCTAATGGCCGACCTGTCGGCTTACACAAGGTAACTGTCGAGCAAAAGTTGAATGAGCTCAAAGCAACTTGTAATAGTGATAACAAGTTAGTTGATGGAAATGGGAAGCAGATAAGGTTTTACCGCTTAACCGGTTGTTGGGGTAATCCGCCCTTCAACTATCAGGATATTCTTCGGAAGCAGCGAGAGGAGCTTGATAGGCTCAAGAAGCAATACACTGTTATCGAAATGACCTGTAATCCTTCGGGCGTTCCTCTCCAGTAGGATTCGGACCTTTGTCCCTGTCCGACAGATCCAACGTTCTATTGTATTTCGCTGAACGAACTATCCGTTGCGCATCTACGGTAGCGCGGTGCCGACTTTCAGTTTCACTGCGGAAACGTCCGTTCCAGTGATGCTGCCATTCGCATTCACGTCCTCGCGGAAATTCGAGGCGTTGACGGCTTGTCCCGACTGCGACTTGGTCTGAGTGACGTCAGTGGAAGTTACCGCGCCATTGCCGGAGGTATCTCCCGCCAGAACTCCCATCGGGATGGCAACGCAGCCCATATTCGTGCCGTCATTCACATCAGCGAGGCTGATCGACACGGTCTGTGCATTGTCCACACCAGAAAGATTAACGGTAACCTCTGGTCCGTTCACATTGTAGTTAGCAACATTCCCCGCGCCCGAAGTGACGGACGCGCTGCTCACCGATACTGGGTTCGCAAAGGTAACAACTACCTGATGCTCTCCGGAAACCGGTCCGACGCGACATTCCACACCTGGAGCGCCGGTCAGCGGCAACGGAATATCATAGGGGACACCACCGTGCATCTTTCGAGAAACGGCACTGAGCGCAGCAGGCGCGCAGATGAACCCATCGCTGATCGAGAGCGAATCGACTCGCCAGCCGGTGGCCGACACGGAGGTATCTGATGCCATACGGAAGCGCAGCTTGATGGTTTGTCCGGCCACATTCGCACCGAGGTTTGCGACCGTAGTAATGTAACCGCCAGAGTTACCACCCCATGCCTGGCGACCAGCCACCGGGTTACTGCAACAGGTGCTGATTGTGCTGTTGTAGCCGCCACTGACGAAACTGCCGCCGACCGCCGCGTTGGTAATGTCGGTGTAAGCACCGCCATTGATATTGGGCGATGACACTTCCAATACACCGCCATCATAGAAATTTCCGCTGCTAGTCTCCAGATTGTAGTTATTCCGGAAGGTTAGCTTTGCCGTAGCAGTGTTAATCGTAATGGGCGCTGTCTCGAGAAGCTTGTCGCTAACCGAAGCCGGATCATCTACAAACAGGTCATTCGGTGCTGTATCCGGAGTCGTGGTGGAACTTACCCAGAACGGAGCTGCACCGGTCGCGTTCGTCGCCACCCAACCCGTCGGCAATGCTGGCGCGGCAACGCTGTCGACTGCCTCGGAATACAACGTGTTAGGAACGCCTGCCACGGTGAAGTTATAGGTAACGCTTCCCAAATTGGTTGCTCCATCCTGGAGTTGGAGTGTTGCTGTAACAGTGCCACCGCATGCCGCATTAGCCGTAAAGGTGAATCCGCGACATACCGAGCCTCCGCCAGCTGTTACCACCCCATAGTTCTGAGGACCGCTCGGATTCAAAACTCCCCCTGTTGCCTGAAGCGTGCCCACCAGGTTCGCCGTATCAAGATTGCCCGTGTTTTGCGCGCAGAGATTTACTGTCAAGGTCGAGCCAGGAGTAATAGTAGCTGGATTGCCACAGGTGCCAGCAACAATCGTTGATCCACCGTTACCAATAATCGACACCGGCGCAAATAAGTCGGTAATCTTGGCTGTCCAGATCTCTTCCTTCGCCAGATTGCGGCGATCAGTCCACGATGGGAAGAACACGTTCGCGTAGGCCGTGAGTCCGTTGTAGTCACCGTATTGATTTCCGCTATCCTGGCCGCCTGTGGTTTCATCGGTCATCCCGGTCGTAATTTTCTGCGCCGGCGACCACGATCCTCCGTCGTCTCCGGAAGACTGATACCAAACGTCGCTTTTCTTGCGGCCTGCATCAGCGACTGTGTCGTAATACATAACGCCGATGCCACCGGTCGTCTCATCCACAGCCAGCCACTGATTGTACTGGTCGTTCAAGCTTGCTTGATTGTTAAGTTTCACCTTGGCCGACCACGTTGCCCCGCCATCGGTGGAACGAGAAAACCAAACACGCGTCTTGCACGCGGAGTTGACGTTGGAACCCGGCTCATTGCCCGGCGCCGTGCAGCCGGTTTCGCCGGAGAGATCAGTCCATGTAGCATAGACGTTGTTTTTAGCCGCCGTCTTGTATGTCCCTAGCGTAACGTAAACGAGCGCGCGGCGACTGTTGAAAGAGGGAACGCCGATATCGTAGGTATCGTAAGTGGTGGCGATCTGCACAGGCGCGCTATAGGAGGCGCCGCCGTTGGTCGATTTGACGACGAAAAGCTTGCTACTGGTAGTTGTCGGCCACGCGCCAAAAACATCGCCGGCGCTGTTGGTTTTTACATCGCCGCCGATGCATGTGCCGCTACTCTCCGCGCCGCTCACCTGGATGGGCGATGCCAACCATGTGCCGCCTGCGCCCGCAGTGCGCCGATTCATGAAGGCCGGGCTGCCGTTATGCCAGATCCCGTATATCTGATTTTGAAAGGGGGACGAAGCGCTGTGATCAACCCAAAGCATCTCCTTATCCACACTCGTTTCCGAACCCGAAGCTGTTGCGTCAAAAGTCCAGGTAGCACCATTATCCGTTGAATAATAATTCCGAAACCGAAGCGAGCCGCCTTGAATACCCAAGGTCGCAGACCATGCGCGACCATCGGAAGTCCAATCACACGTAGGATCTGAATGCGAAGTATCAGAGCCGGTCGCCGGCAGAAGAGTCTGGCTCCAGCTCGTGCCGCCATTGGTGGAATAGTAAATAACCTGCTTACCGCTACCCGTGATGTTGTTTGAGGCGGAAATAATTTTCATCGGATCAAAGTAGTTGATCCGGATATCCGACTCGCTACGCGGCACGCTCTGCGCCCCGGAAATACGAAGGTCGGAACCGATCGTCGCATCCACTTCGTCCGGTTCGTTGGCCGACTGGCTTCCCGTTTTTTTCTCAACCCCCGGCCCGGCCTTCAAATCCTGGTGGGACAGCATCCATTCCAGAATCTCTTTCAATGCATGCGGATATCCGCCCGTAGGATCCTGGCTCGAGTACTCCATTTCTGGATGCTGTTTGCGCCACCACACACGCAGCCACGGCGGCAAGCCGCGCTTGTCTGTTTTCTCATCATCGCGCAACCGGGAAAAATCCTGATTGTTGCGAATGAGAGCTTCGAGCGCAGTCCCCTTTTTTATCTTAAAGCCGAGATACTCTTGCGAGAGTTCCTGCTGGAGCGTTGGCCACTGCGCGGCGGACTGTTTGTTGCCTTGATTCTGGGCAAGTGCTGCCAGCGCCAGAGAAGCGCCAGTTAGGCAGCAAGCAAGAGCGATTGCGATGCGGCGATTAAAGAATGCGGATTGAGAAGTGGACGTTTTTTTCAATTAGATTTTCTCCGGTTCAGAAATGAAACGCGCAGGTTATGGCACTGGTCAGAGAAGGTGTCACGCATTTTTCCGAAATATGACGAAAATGTAATGGGCTAGGGTTGTGCGGTTTACCTGAGTTCAACTTCACGCTGCAAACATCGACGCGGCCGGATAGCGCGACTCCATTTATAAGGCAAAGCCCGCTGGCACGATTCCCAGCGGGCTTTTTGTTTCATCCCAACAAACCTTACGGCAGTGCCATGCCTGTTGTCGCTTTCACCGCGGAAACGTTCGAGGCGTTGATCGATCCGTTCACAGTAATGTCACTGCGAAAGTTCCATGCCAGCTTTTCGGATGATAAAGCCTGTGTTGGCCGAGATGCGTGCCCGAGGTTTCTGCCATCGATGCGAGTAATCAAATGAACACGGTAATCTTTTCGCGTTAGCTCTAGTATTAAGCGAGGTAGCGCGGCCACCAGCCATGCTGGAGACCCGCGCTCACCATTCCCTCTGCAATACTTCCCCGCCTACTGCTACAGAAACAGTAGCTCTTACGAGCAGGGAGCTTTACTCCTTGCCCGTACGACCTCCACAGTCTGATCACGGAGGCAGGGCCGTCCCTGAAGCCATTTTGACCAGTGAAACATCCGTGGAAGTAATCGAGCCGCTCGCATTTACATCCGTGCGGAAATTCCCGGCGTTCGCTGACAGCCCCATTTGCAGTTTTGTCTGACTGATGTCCACCGATGTAACCGCGCCGTTGCCACTGGTGTCGCCAACGAGCACGCCCATAGGAATAGATACGTCTCCCATGGTCCACCATCGCTTACTCCAGAGAGCTTAACCGTTATCCTCTGCGCGTTGGTTATGCCGGTCAGCGGTACCGTCACGACCGCTCCGGCTATACTTACCATGCCGCCATTGCCAGCGCCTCCGCTTCCAATCATACCAGTGCCCGATGTCAATTGCGCCTGCGGACTTCCGCTTACAGTCACTGGATTGGTAAAGGTAACGACCATGGTGTAGTCGTTCGTCGCACCTCCCGTTCGACATTCCACCCCAACGTTACCTGTCAATGGCAGACTTATATCATATGTGCCAGATGCTCCGTGCATCGTACGCGAAACCGCGCTTTGCACCGTCGGTGGGGCTACCACACAACAGACAGGCTGCGAGATCGTGACGCTGTCAATTCTCCATCCGTTATGCGAGACAGAGCTGTCCGATCCCATTCGCCAGCGAAACTGCACAGGTTGACCGGCTCCCGACGCTGGGAGATTGACGGTGCACGTTTCAAATCCTCCCGCTCCGCCGTTCGAAATTCCACTCCAGTTCGGGCGTGAAGGCAGCAGCGGATTGGTGAAGCCTGTGCTTATGTCCGTATGGTTGTAGCCACCAGTCGCGAAGGTGCCTCCTGCTGTGACAATATCTGTATACGCGCCGCCGTTGATTGAGATTTCCAGAACGCCCGCATCATAGGCGACTGTCGCGCTCGACGATTCGAGGTCATAGTTCTGTCTAAAGCTCAACCGCGAACCGGCGGTATACATGATAACCGGTGTGTAGATCCGATTATCACACGTATTAGCCGGGTCCTGGGTAAAGGCGGCGTTGGGCAAACTGTCCGCAACTGGAGTTGGCACCCCGGAGTTTGAAGTAACCCAGAGCGGTGCCCCAGCGGCATTTACACCCTGGTCGGCCGTCCAACCTGTCGGTAGCGCTGGTACTACCGCGCTATCAAAGTTCTCACTGAATGACTGTGCTGGTGGTGCCAAGTGTGAAGGTATAGGTCGCGTTTCCGAGATCTGTAGCTCCGTCCTGGAAATGGATCGTCGCCGTTATTGTCCCTCCGCAGGCACCGCTCGCCATAAACGTAAAGTTGCGACACACAGATGCGCCTCCGGCTACAACCGCGCCGTAATTTTGCGGGCCACTGGGATTTGTTACACCACCCGAGGCCTGAAGCGTGCCGACCAGGCTTGCCGTGTTCAGGTTGCCGGCATTTTGCACACAGAAGCTGACCGTTACAGTTTCACCCGGATCAATCACGCCGTTAGGCGGCTGACAACCTTCGCTTTGCAGTGTGGAGCCAGCGGCGACAATCACCGGGGTCGGCACAAACGAACAGGTCAATTTTTGGTTATCGTTCGTGCCATTGAAGGCCTGTGTCCCCATTGGAGCGCCCGCCGATCACGTAGAAGCTGCCGCCCAGCACTGCACCTTTCATGCGGGACCGCTGCGCAAGCGCGTTTGGCAGCGGGAACCACATGTTACTGCCCGGATCATAGTAAATCGCGGTATTCGAAACGTCCGTTGCCGTATCGCCGCCGACGTAGCCACCAACTAGCGCGCCGCTGTCACCATAAAAGGCCGCGGCTGCTCCCCATCGAGTGGCGGGAAGGTTTGCAATGGCGGACCAGCTATTCCCCGCGACATCGTAACGCCAGGCCAAATTCGTGCCTGCAGTCACAATGCCACCTGCAAAATAAATAAAATTGCCCTGCGCCCACGCCGACCCAAAGCCCTGGCCAGCCGGCAGCGGGGCTCCCAACGACCAAGTGTTAGTGGCCACATCGTATATCTCGAGCGCCGTCTGCCCGGCGGAGGCAGAATTGTAGCCGCCCATCTTATAGATCTTCCCACTCAAATAGACTGCCGATTGGTTCCAGGTCGCAACCGTATTCGAAGCCATGAGCCATGTAAGTGTTGGCGACCGTGTCATAACGATACATCGCGGTCTGATAAACAGGGCCGCTGCTGACTCCGTTCATAATGTAAATATACTGAGTCCCGTCAGAAACGGCGGACGGAGACTCCACCGCGATAGGATAAGCCAGCGATCGGCGTCCAGGTCGTGCCATCGAACTTATAAGAATTAGCGACGATCACTCCGTTGCTCACACCGGAGAACATATAGAGGTTACTGCCGAGAGTCGCGACTGCCTGGTCCAGAATTGGTGCCGAAGCCACTGTCGAGGACGACCAAATGCAGTTCTGTGGAGATTCTATTACGGGCGAGAGGGTCGCAGCCGTTACTTTGGCAGGCTGGCTGGCTTACCTCGGGCTCCGCCGAGCGCGGATGCCTTGCGGGCAATAAGCGATTGAGCGGCGGCCGGCGTGGATGGGTTGGTATACCTTTTCGTAATGGCATGTTGCGCCATTACGGGTATTACACGGATGAAAAGTAAAAGCGAACTGAGCAGGAATACAGCTCCAACCAGACGTGTAATAGTGGCCGCAGAAGTTTGTTTTTTCATGGTTTGATTCTCCTTAGGGTGTGCACGTATGCCTTTGAACTAACGCGCGCGCGCCCGCGCTAACGCGTTTCACCTTCCCTCGTGGCCCGCAAGAAAATGCGTGCATTTTTTTTGGATCTAGAGCGCAGCCTATTTTCGCCGAACGCGCCGCGTCAATCCTTTTCTCAAAAAATAACGCATTGGTTATATTCGATGGTCAATCGGTTGTGGTTCGAATCACCGGTTTGCCCAAAGAGATCGCGTGCCATCATGAGAATAATCCACATCGTGCGGTTGACCGAATATTGTATAAACCTGCTCCTTGGTTGAAACACCTTCACGGATATTCAGAAATTTCTTTGGATCGTCGAGCGACTTGTTCCCAGCGGTCGCGCAGCTGCACAGGAGTGTGGCGCTCAAGACAAGCAAAAGTAGTTTCGGCAAAATCCTGTCGGGGGCGTTCATGTGCAGTCCTACTTGCTCGATTGCGTCATTCAATTCTTTAGAAAAATTTTTGTCAAAATATTACAATGCCCGCATCAATCGCGGCGCGGCCGTGCTGCTTCAGGATAGTGAAGCCGTGTCCGCCGAAGGGACGGACTCGTCCCGCGGCGAGAGGTAGGGGCGATTCACCGAATCGCCCGCGGGCGGATTCGCGGAGTGTCCAGTCGATGGTGACGCTTTTGCGAACCTAGGTGACGAGCTCTGTGGCGATGACCTTGAACTCGTCTTCACCCATTGCTTCGATGGCGCGGTTGTGATTGGGGAGCGCATGCAAATGCCACTCCGGTCGAAGACTCGCCGCGGAGAGCTCGGAGCGCGTGCTCATGATTGCGCCTCGCGATCATGCTCTTCCACTCGCGGCTTTGAACGATGCCTCGGTTGGAGCGCACTTTGATTTCCGCGTTTCAGAATTCTTGTCACGCCGTCTTGTTTGAAGGCGGATCGGTGTTTCAGCTTTTCAGAATGCAACTGTCCAAGAATTTGCACTCGAGTCGATCCCATCCGCTTCCCTCAAATCTTGAATGTTTAGACGCGATCCTGTGCTTTCTGTCCCCCCTGTGCTTTCTGTCAGCGCTAAGCACGTCATTTGAAGGCTTCTGGCAACGATCTCAGCGCTGAGTTCGTCATTTCCTGCAACCTGGAGGCTATCAAGGAGGGCAACTGCCGAAAACAACCGAGTAGCCGGCGCAGCCTGTGCCCGAGGCATATTCTTCCACCTCCACCACCAGGGTCTGCCCGGCAGGGACGGTGAAGGCGTAGGTGCCCGATGAGCCTACTGGTATCTGTGAGTTGCGTCCTCCGGCGTAGTTCGTGCAGAGGCTGCCCGGATTGAAGCTGCCAAGGTATGCATAGGTAGCCAGGCCTACCGAGCTTGTCCCGCAGGAGGTGGCATTGACGGTGACGGAGACACATTGTGCGCTTCCCGTAGTGTTAGCGAAGGAATAGGTGTCGTAGTGGTAGGTGGAGCTGTCGGTTATTACGCCTGGACAAGCGGGAGTCGGCCCGCAAACGCTAGGACCGTCACCCGCGAAGTTCACGAAATTCTGATGCGATGGGTCAGCTGTAGTAATCGAGCCGGTGAAAGTCTGCTGCGGAATGCAGGCGGTTGGAGTTGGTGTCGGCGTTGGAGTCGGCGTGGGGGTCGGAGTTGGCGCAACCGTCGGGCAACTTCCGAAGGCCTGCACTGAGAGATTGTAATCGCCGTAGCAGAGGCCACCGGTGCAGAGGCTGGTGTTGCTGCTGTACTGCGTGACCACAATATAAAAGGTTCCTGCGACGACATTGGCCTGAATCTGCGAGGCGGAGCCGCAGAAGTCGTCGTTCGCGGCTTGCACCAGTGAGCAGCCGTTCGGGACAAAGTTGGGGACGGGCGCTCCGCCGGCCGCCTGATAAACGGCGACGAAGGAGTCGTAATTGGCCGAGCCACCGTTAGCCGCACACATGCTTGCGAGCACGGTGGTCGGGCTCGCTGTGGTCATCTCGTAGACATCATAGTGCACGCCGCTACCGGTGCTGCTGGTTGTGCACGAGCCGCCTTGAACCAGGGCGTTGGGCCGCTGGAAGGTGGGATCGCTGGTAACGAGTGAGCCGGGCAGCATCAGACACTGTGCCGGCGTGGGCGTAGGTGTTGGTGTTGGCGTAGGCGTAGGCGTAGGCGTAGGCGTAGGCGTAGGCGTAGGCGTAGGTGTAGGCGTAGGCGTTGGCGTAGGTGTTGGCGTAGGTGTTGGCGTAGGTGTTGGTGTTGGTGTTGGTGTTGGCGTTGGTGTTGGTGTTGGTGTTGGTGTTGGTGTTGGTGTTGGTGTTGGTGTTGGTGTTGGTGTTGGTGTTGGTGTTGGTGTTGGTGTTGGTGTTGGTGTTGGTGTTGGTGTTGGTGTTGGTGTTGGTGTTGGTGTTGGCGGTGTTGGTGTCGGTGTTGGGGTCGGTGTCGGTGTTGGGGTCGGTGTCGGTGTTGGGGTCGGTGTCGGTGTCGGGGTAGGCGTCGGACAAGGGCCGAGCGGATCGCCGTGGTCGATGTGCCGGTGGTATTCGAGGCTGTTGCACGGCAGTGTCAGAGTCGTGCCCTTGTGGCAAACCTCACACACGTTAGGCGGAGTTGGAGTCGGAGTCGGAGTCGGAGTGGGAGTGGGAGTTGGAGTTGGCCCCACGCAGCAGGTCGGCGCAGTAATAATCAGCGAAAAGCCCCGTAACGAGCCGGTATCTCCACTCGCATTGTCCGACACATTAAGCGTCCAATTACCGTTGGGGTCCTGTCCATTGAAAGCTGAGAGCGGGCTTTCGGGATTAAAGCCGCCCTCTATGGCTCCAAGTGTTGGCATGGTCCAAACCGGATCGAGATGATCGTCGTCATCGAGCACGACGTAACAGAAGTTGTGACCGGTGCCGCCACGATTGAGGATCAAATTAACCGTCGTACCCATGGGCGAAGTGAGCTTAAATGCCAGGTTGTTATTGGAAGTGTGCGCGACCGAGGCATTGGGATCGCCGATGGCTGTGCTGCAATTCGGGTCCATGAAGGAATTAAGTGCGAAATCCAGTTTGGCAACCGTCCCGGAGATGCCGCTGACCGGCAGAACGATGTTCACGCCCGCGGGAACGTTATCGGGAATGGGCACCGGCGGCCCGGTGTAGCTGAAGGTAGTGGGAAAGCCGACAACAACACCAGTCGGAAGAGTGTAAAGGACATTGCCAAGGCTGCCGCTGTCATCGTGAGCTATTGTTGCTGTAATATTGGCACCGCAGGCCAGCGTCTGCGCGGCTGTAAAAGTGAAATTCCGATTTACAGACGGACCACCCGCGACCACTACGCCGTAGTTTTGTGGTCCACTCGGACTTAACACGCCGCCAGTCGCCTGGAGCGTGCCGACATCATTGACGATATTCGCGCCGCCAATATTTTGAACACCAAACGCAACCGTGACGGTTTCGCCCGGATCAATTACGCCGTTTGCCGGTTGGCAACTCTCGGAGACGAGTGTCGCCGTCATCGGGACAAGAACCGGAACGCCGGTTAGACATTGATTAACCGTCGCCGTCCCTCCGTTGGTAACTACTAAGCCGTTTTGCGAAGCCGAACCGAATCCAATTTTGCTTACCGTAACCGTATAAGTTCCCGGTGGCAGGACTGCTGAGAATGTTCCGTCGGCGAGGGTCGCTCCATAGGAATTGCCGTTGATTGTCACCGACACGTTTGGAAGCGGCTGACCGTTGCCGCAGTTAGTAACAGTTACATTCAGTGTTCCCTGTTGCGGCGCGGTGCAGCTTGGAAACTTGAAGCTGCCGATCCGCGTCACCCACCCTACCGAGCTGGTGGCCTGGCTAGCCGCGGTGTAATACTCCTGCGTGTACCAGAAGTCGCAATCGTTACGCGGATCCACTCCCAACATACTGTAGTCGCCCCAGCGACCCGAAATGGTGCGTGTCTGCACACCAGTGCCGGCCACTAATATCTGCTCAGGGACCTGGAGCGTGCCAGGCGGGTCGCCGAACAATCGCCCGGTGTAGCTCACACTTGGGAAAACATGGTGCCGGACGTGCTGTAACCGACCGCCAGGTTACCCTGATTGTCCTGTGCCGCGCTCCCCATCCAGCGGTTGATGCCTGTCGCGCCATTGCCGGCATCAGGAGAGAACGTGCCCTGATCGCCGACTGTGAAAAGTCCAGTCCCCGGCGTGGCACGACGCAAGTCATAGTACCGGATGCCGGCTTGGTGTGTAGCCGCTGTGGTCGGATTAACCCCGCTCACATTCACCGTATGGTTAAGGGTCAGCGAATCGCGTGCGCCAAAGTTGCGATACTGGACGCGATGCATCAGCCGGTCTTGAATTTGATCCAAGTACATGGTTGCGTCGGCTGGAGGCGGCTGCTCGATGCTGCGACTGTGAGCACGCGGATCGAAAGCCGCCGCCGGAAGGTTTTGTTGCAAGGTAAAGGTGGAATTGGCCGGTGTGGCGAAGTCCGCGTGAAATTCAAAAATCTTTACCCCGTCGCCTTCGGGGTCTCCAAACATGGCGGAGGTAAACCTACAGAAATAGTTGGGCGTGCCGGGCGGAGGCGGGTTCAGACCATCCATATCCGAGGGAAGCTGACCGCCTTCTCGCGGCTCCTCTTGATTGAAGTAAATAAACGTGGCGGTCGAGTCTCCGGCGAGCATCTTCACGCGGTCAAAGGCAAACGCGCCCACGCCGGTAAAAAAGCCGCTGACGTCAAACTGGTTGTCCGTCATGTAGTAGGCATCCGGCCAGACACCGAAGTGCGGGTAATCGGGGAAGTTGTCCCGTGGCACAATGAAGTCATAGGCAAAGTATGCGCCACTGGCATCACCAGTCTGCGAGATGGCGATGCACTGGTGAAATGGCGGAGTATTTGAGTCACTCGCAAAAGCAAACTGGCTGAGCAACCAGCGGTCGGCCAGCGGATCGTAAAGCGCAATCGGATCGCCCCTGTCGGTTGTGGCGCAGACACCGGTGATACCGGCGGCGGCAAAAACGCTGCTCATCTTCGTCGGAGCCGTTAACGGAGTTCCCGTTTTAGTGAAAACACGGAAAAGTATGTTGACGGTTTGGACGTACTGGGTCGGTCCGACATCGCCGTTAGTGTCGGGCGGAACCTTTCTGACGCCGTAAGCCGCCGCATTGTCGTCACTGCTCACTCCGTCAAAGCTCTGCATCGGAACCGGCAGAACATTCGGTTGAACTGGGCCCGTTTTTGCTAACGCAAGCAGAGGGTCAATAATGTTGATTCTTTTATCTCCGGCTTTCAGCAAAACCTGCTTTTTAATTGGACGAATCGGTTCGTCGTCACCTTCGATAACGCCGGTATCTTTGTGGTTCGCATCCTGTTTAATGTCGCGGATTGCCGGAGTAACGCCAAAACCGACGGCCTTATATACCTCAGGCCTCAATTGATTTTGATTTTCCGCCTCCGGAGCATCCGCCGCGGCAGATTCGGAATCCGTCTTGCCTCCTGCGAGTGGCGTGAAACTCGAAGCCAGTAGGATCACAGCGGTAGATATCAGAGCGACAGAAAGCGTGACGCGGAGGGCAAACGCGCGTGCGGAAGTATCTTGGCGTTTTTTCATGTTCGATGGGCTAGTTGTGAGGAGTTTTTCCTACATTGCTTATACGCGAGCCTCTGGACCGGTCCCTTGGTGCGTGTCGCTGCGAGCGCCGACGAGGAGACGGGAACCGGGAGAACGCCCCGAAGAGGGGGGCATCTAGTCATGGGAAGTCCTTCACGTTATTACTCAGAAACCCCCGACGCCCTTTCCGAGCGCTCTTAGGCTTAAGAAAACGGGCCGAGCCAGTCAAGGTTTTATTACGAAATTTCTATATTTTCGTCGCAATCGAACGTCGCGCGCTGTTCCTTTTCTCGAGTGCGGGTGACCTAACGAGTTATCGCTCGCGCGTAACTTCAGCTGGATCCTTATCCTCGCGCAGACCGAGAAACACCGGCTGGCGCAACTTCTTGTCGCGCGTCCATTCGCCGAATTTGATCTGTGCGACAAGGACGGGATTGAGCCAATGCATCTTGCGCATCATGCCGGGAGTGATGCCTTGCACCCATTGGCCGCCTTGTTTTGATGGCAGATCGGCGAAGGGACAATCGTCGCGCTCTTCCTTTTTGAACTTCTTGTAGAGCATGGCCAGCATCTTCGTGTCAAAGCCGGTTCCTACTTTGCCGGCGAACCGGAGGGACGCGCTTCCGCGCGTCCGGGGACGTGCAGAAGCACGTCCCTCCGAATCGTTCGCATAATAACCAACCAGGATCGCGCCGAAGTATTGTCGAGCGCCTTGCGGTGGCGTGTAACCGCCAATGACGAACTCCTGCTCGTTCACGCTCTTGATCTTCAGCCATGCGCCACTGCGTCGGCCAGGCTCGTAAACCGAATCTCGCAGCTTACCGATGATGCCCTCGAGGCCGAGCCGGTGCACTTCAGCAAGTAACTTTTTCGGATCGCCGCCAAGCTCGCCCGAAAAACGGAGCGGATCGCCCACGTCGCTCACCAACTTTTCCAGGATCGCTCTGCGAGCGTGCAACGGCAGACTCGTTAGGTCTTTGCCGTCGAGTTGCAAAATGTCGAAGAGATAAAAATAGATCGGCCGTTTCTCGGCTCTCCATCTCGCGCGCCTGAAGACATTGAAACGACGAACGGCCTTCGTCGTCTAACGCCACCGCTTCGCCATCCAGAACAAACTCGCGCGCCGGCAATGCGCGCAACGGCTCGATCAAATCCGAAAAACGCGCTGAAAGATCGTTCTTGTTGCGTGACTTCAACTCAATCGACTTCCCCTTTCGGATCGCGAGCAAACGAAACCCATCGAACTTCAGTTCGTAAATCCAATCGCCCGCCGTCGGCGGTTTCTCCGACAGCCGCGCCTTCATCGGCTCGATGAAGCGCGGCTTCCCGGCCGGTAAATTGTGGGGCAAGTTTTCAACTTGCCCGTTCCCAGATCGCAAGTTGAAAACTTGCGCTACATTATCGCTTTCCCCGCGCGCCACCTTTTCTTTTCGTCGGCGCGACGGGCCGTCGCGCCCTACCTTGCGCGACTCTTTTTTTTTAAGCGTCTCGCGAATGCGCGATTTGAAATCCGAGACCGCGCTCTTATTCGTCGGCTCATCGCGATCCGATTCCCATTCCGCGTCGCGATCGTCCGCGATCTGCTTCATCGTGCGACCGCTGATAACCGATTCGTCATCGCGCTTTTTCGAAATCGGTTTGATGCTCTTTGTCGCCTTGAGCAACAGCCACTGATTCTTCTCCTCATTCGAACGAATGCGAATCAGCGCCCACTCCCCTTTCGCCTTTTCCCCATCGAGCACGAGATGCAGCCGCCCCTTCTTCAGCGCGCCTAACGGATCTTCTCCATATACATAGTACGTTCCCGCGATCCCAAACCATCACCGTCCCGCCGCCGTAATTCCCTTTTGGAATGATCCCCTCGAAAGTTTTCGTACTCGATCGGATGATCTTCCACTTCGACTGCGAGATGTTTCTCGCCCTGTCCCCACGGCAAACCTTTCGGCACCGCCCACGATTTGAGCACGCCATCCATCTCCAGCCGGAAATCGTAATGCAACCTGCTCGCGTCATGTTTTTGAATCACGAACCGCGACGCGCCTTTCACCTTCTTCGGCAAGGGCTTGCCTTTCGGTTCCGAAGTAACCGCAAAATTTCGTTTCGCCTTGTATTTCTCCAGCGCCATCGCCGTTGAATCTAGCGACGGTCACAGACCGCCGCTACAGAAGAAAACGCGCCGGTAGGGCGCGACGGCCCGTCGCGCCGACTAATCGCAGCCCCCTTCAATCGTTTCAAAACGAAAACGCCACCGAAATCACACGGACTCCGGTGGCGCTAATTCGTTCGTAGCACAGGCTTCTAGCCTGTGATCCCGCAGAGCTTATCGTCTCGCCGCCACTTTCTTCATTCCGCCACGTTTACGCGGCGCCGCCTCTTCCTCCTCGTCGTCTTCGTTCGCGGCCTCGAAGTTGATATCTTCCTCGGCAATCGAAGTCAGGAGTTTGTCCGCCTCGCCCTCTTCATCGAGCGTCTCCTGCAGCAAATCCGCTGCATCACTTTCGCCGAGAATCGTCGCGAACGTGCGCACGACACCGTAGCCGGCAATCTCATAATGCTCGACCCGTTGCGCCGCACCGATCAAAGCCGCATCCAGCACCGCTTCGTCGCCATCTTCCTTGATAACTTCCTCGCCCTCTTCCACGAGGCCCTTCATCGCTTTGCAAGTCTTGCCCGTCGGTTTTTCCTCCAGCTCCTCGAAAATCTCTTCGAGTCGCTGCACATGACCTTTGGTTTGCTCCAGATGATCCTGAAACGCCTTCTTCAATTCCGGCGCCGTCGCCTTTTTCGCCATCTTCGGCAATGCCTTAATCAGTTGAGTCTCTGCGCTATAGAGATCTTTCAATTCGTCGATGTACAAGTTTTTCAATGAATCCATGCTCATAATAAACCTACTCCCAGGGTGTTTGTTAAACACAGAACGCGAGTCCCTTCGCCGTTCCGATAGAATGCCGAGCTCCCCTTATTGAGCCTCGACACAACAGAAACGCACCGCGCCGCAACCGTGCGTGTATCAATTTCCGGTAGGGCGCGATCGCCGAGCGTGCCGATTCTTCTGGGGAGCGCACGCGACTCGCGTGCTGGTTTCGGCGACTCGCCGAAACGACCTTTTCTGATTGATCCACAGATTCACGCAGATTATTTTTGTGGTCACAACTTGTGACCACATCATGACGGAGAAGTTTTTGAAGAGGATTGGGGAGCGCATCCTGCGCCTCGCGTGCTGAGTTCGGCGCCTTCGTTTGTCCGCGCCCCAAAAAATTAGCATCTCGGGCAAGAGGGCTATCGCGAACATGTTTAACGCGAGGCGCCTGCACGCAGGCGGGCAGGCTGAGCGCGCTACCCTGTTTTCTGAAACCTTTAAGCTCGTGCTCGCCTAACGAACGCGCGGGCAAAAGGTCGCCGAGTTTTTTGTGGGCGGCTTCGCTCAAGCCACATTCTTCGCCCAACGAGCCGGCAAGTTTTTCGAGACGAAAGATCACGTTCACTTCTTTGCCCATCAGGCTTTCTTCGCCCATCGATGCAATCCCACCAAGCGCGACCAGTCCAAAATGGATCACGACACGGAAAGAGGGCGCGCGTTTCTGCTGAAATTCCTTCAAGGCAAAGATAGTATCGGCTATTTGCTCCGGAGTTGTGGCCGCTTCAGACCAGTAAGCGAGGAAACCATCTCCGAGATATTTGTTAATGCTTCCGTGGCGTTGCTCGATGATTTCCTTGCAGGTGGAAAGCCATTCGCCGAGCAGAAGGTCGAGCCCTTCGCTATGCATGGTGCGGCTGAGCGGCGCAAAATCGCAAATGTCGGCGACCAGCAACCAGCACGGAACATTTTCGATTTCGCGCACGGTCCGCTGCGCCGCCTTCGTTTTGTATTCGTTGATGGCTTTTAGCGGTTGATGAAACTTCAGGTCTGCATCGCCGATACTGATGTGATCGCCGTCGCGCAAACGAGTCGGTGAGTTAATGCGGCGCTTGTTAAGAAAAGTTCCGTTGCTGCTGCCAAAATCGATCAACCAACATTCACCGATGTTCTGTAAATGGATCAGGGCATGGCGCCGCGAGATCTTGGGCGATGCCAGCACGACGTTGTTTTCCGCTTCGCGCCCAAGAGAACATGCACCGTGGATCGGATAGCGTTTCCCATCGACCGTCTCCAACCAGGCTGTGACCTCTTCGGATGAACTCACGCTTGTTCTCTAAACTCAGTCCCGATAAAGGCAACGTCCGCCGGACTTCTTTCGCTCTACATTTTGGGTTCTTCGTCCGACCACTCCCACACAGTTCCTTGGTCAGAATCAATGACCGATCCTTTGAGAACAAAGCCGAGCTTGCGCAGGATGCGCGCGGAAGCGTTGTCCTCGGGGAACGTCTGCGCCGTAATGGAAACACCCGGCGCCGTTGCTTTCGCGACCGAACGAAGACGCTCGGCCATTCGCGTGGCGATTTTTCTTTGCCGCTCGTCAGCGAACGCAATAAGCCTCTCCGGTGTGTCTTCAGGACGACCGAAGAGGCTATCGCGCGGATCTCAGTTAAACGCGGCGCCGATTCGATCGATCAGTGCACAGAAAGACGCGTGGCATGGACCGTCCCCGCGACCTGACCCGTCAAGCTTCCATTCAAGTCGTAGAATTTTTGAACAAACGTGCCCTGATATGTGTTGCCGTTGTGGCTGACGGTATTTGATTGCGTCTCCTCGATGTGTCCGATCAACACGCCGTTGGCATCGAAGTTCCATATTACGTGGAAGAGTTTCACACCATCATTTCCGATCCTTTTCCAGGTCCCCTGGCAGACGGCGCCCGGGTAAATAGAGTTAACCTCGAATTCCAGCCCGTCACTGTGCCATTGATCGTAGGTTTGGAATAACTCCGTTGTCCCTTGGAAATAATGAACATTCCATAGGCCTACGATGGGGCTTCCCTCGCATCCTCCTCCGCCTCCGTCTGCTCGCGCTGTTACGTTAGACAGGAAAGTAAGCGCCAGCGCCATGAGAAGCGCTGGAATTATCCTGCAGTATTGCATGTTTCGATTTTTCATGATCTTGATCTTTTTTTATTTATTATTTTGGCCTTCTTTGACCTCTCCCATCCCGCCTGGTCCACGCATTCGCGTAGCTACGGCCTGCCAAGGAGAAGTCATTTCCAGCCGTTCACCTTTGTACTGCGCGAAATGTGGCCAGGTGTTACACAGAACATCTGGGAAACCCCAGTTTCAGGAACGGAGAACTCGCATTAGATGCAGGCGATTGAAAGTATTCAGCCGTCACACTAACCGAAGTGTGACGGCTGTTTTCGGATTTGCAGTCTGGCGGCGGGGATGAAGCCGGTCTTATCTCGATCGACTATCGAATATCGCTCGCCTAATGGCCATGCACCGGGACCAGCACAAAGTCATGGAGTGCTCCGTCCTTGAAGCCGTTGCCGATAATCTCCCCGCGATTGTTAACCGCGCTGGCGAACAGGGTATCAAGGTCCCAGCTAGAGCCGGCCGGAAAGAATGTGCTTAGATCGATGGCCTGGCTGGTAGCACAAAGCCAGAGTATGGGACGTTGTCTCGCGAAATCCTGGTCATATCCAAAGCCCACAATCTGGCCGTTGTCACTGATGCCTGCCGCAAAGGTGTTGGTAAAGTCGCAAACTGTGCTGAGAATCATCGCCGGGCTCGAGCTACTAGCCCAGTAGACCGCGCGCACGACGGAGCCGTCGGCATTATATGTGAGACCAACCATTCTTCCCGCATTATTGATGGAGGGACCGGGCACTATGTCAGTATAAATGAAATCACCTCCCGGCGAGGCTAGCGCCACCGGGTTGCTGGTGCTCTTCGCCCAAAACACCGCGTGGCATTCAGAGAAGTCTGCCGAGCAAGAGTCACCATGAATCTTGCCGGAAGCATTGATGCTGGTGGCAGCGCTCAAGGGCAACGCAGCGCTCAACGGACGGAGATAGACAGGCGCGGCGTTATTCCTTGGCCAATACACCGCTCGCTGTACTGAATTGTCCGAGCTATAGAACCACCCGACGATCTGGCCTGATGGATTGATGTCGAACGTCCCTCCTTCCAAGCTAGCCGGGCGACCGGGGAGTTCGACTGGGCCACTGCCAGGGCTTGCCCAAAACAAGGGCCGGTTAACAGATTGATCGTCACTAAACGCATTTCCCACCATCTCGCGCCGAGGGTTGATGGCCACGCTACCGCTATTGAGACCAAATAATGTGCCGAGATCAATCGGTGCGCTCTGGCTGCCGGACCAATACGCGGCATGGAACCGCTCGGGGCTTGAATACTTGGTGCCAACGATTTCCCCGGACTCACTTATGTCGATCGCCCGTCTCCCTCCGAGGTCGATTAGCATGTATTGCACTTGCGGCGGCGCCGGGTGCGCGGACGAGACCAGCGCTGGATTTTGTTGAGCCGTGCTATGGGGCCGCACGAGAATGCTGTCGCCCCCTGGTCTACCGACGCGATCAAACCTCCTCGCCACTTGCGCATCGGTTGCGCCAACAGTCAGTAACACCGCGAGTAGCAGTGTGAGTTCCACTAGCAGATTTTGCTTTTTCATAAAATCATTTCCTTCCATTGGTTTGGCCTTCGTTAGCTCCGAAGATCGGAGTTAGTTGTGGCCGTTCACTGATGTACTGCGCGAAATGTGGGCGGCGTGTTACGCGGAAACTGTGAGAGTTTCCGCGGGGCGGGAGATTAGCGATCCGGGCTACAAGAGGAAAAGTCGCAGCGCTGCGAGCAAAATCCGCTATAGCTCTTTTCTCAGGCTGACATAGACAAAGCGGCCAGTCGAATCATAGGTAAAGGCGGCGTAGTTGACGGTGGTATTGGCCCGGGGTGGATCGTGGCCGAAGACGTTAGTGCAACCAAGGGTGAGAGAGGTGCGATTGAGCAGACGCTGCCAGGTTTTAGTCGCGTCGCCGAAGCTCCACTTGTAAGATCCTTGAACATCAAAGAACCACGTCTGCTTTACCCAATGTTCTTTGATCCCGTTAGTAAACTGCGGACCGAAATTAAGGATCTCATGAAAGCCGTCGAGATAATGCACCGTCGTTGAGAGATCGAGGCCGCGCCATGCCCAATCGATGGTAGAGTTAGCCCGCCATTTCAAGTAACCTTCGGCTGCGCCGAAAAATAGCTCGCCCCCGGCCAACTCCTGCTCTGGCTCACCAGGCAAAGGCGCAAACTGGAAGGAATCGAGATAAGTCGCCTGAGTTTGCGAGGTAACGGTTCCAACGCTCGTGGGTAATTGATACTGGAGGCTAAAATCGATTCCGCGCGCTTTCTGTGACCCGCCATTTAGGTAAGCCAGGCTGATCGAGGTAAGATTGCCATTGGCGTCCCGGTTAACTTCTTCCGTCGGGAGCAGGCGACCGGCAGCGGCGCGAAAGATGAGGTCCTGGATGTCGGGCGAATTCACCCGGCCTGTGGTCTCAATATCGAACAGATCAACGACAAGAGTTAATCCCGAGAGATACTTTGGCGAATAAACAAAGCCGCCAGTGAAGGAACGTGAGTCTTCCGTTTGAAGACCGGGGTTGCTCCGCAGAGTCGTTGGGATTTCGAAGACTACAGTCCCTTTGACTGGATCAAATACATCGGAAAAGAATTGTTGCGGACTGCCGAAAAGCTGGAACAGGGATGGCTGGTGAAATCCTTCACCCCACGTGGCACGGATGGTGAACGAGTCATCGAAGGGTTGCCAGCGCAGGCCAAACTTGGGGACTAGCACGTTGGTTGAGTTACTGAGGGTTTCTTCGAAGCGGAGGGCGGCGGTGAATTCCAGGGTGTATAAACCGGGAAGACGGAAGACGGGACTAAAGACCGGCAAACTGGATTCGGCGAACAACCCATAAGTATTCCGGCTGGCGTTGGTGGGTGTTGCCGGTGGGCTTCCGATGATATCGCCGGTCGCCAATAACTCATTCGGCGTCTGGGCGAGTCGTTCTCGCCGGAATTGGCCACCTAAGCCAAGGCCGACCCCGCCGGCGGGAAGTTTGAAAAATGAGGTCGTGTAAAGGTTAAGATCTATAACGCCGAGTTTGGAAAGATCTTCCCCGCTCGCATGCACGCTGGCGAAGCCGGCCAGCAAAGCGTTTGACGCGTTCGGTTTCTGGCACCGCCGTCGGGCTCGAGCGATGGTTCCTGGGCAAAGACAGGGGTAATTAGGAGTAAGCAGGTGGCTGAAAGGTGGAGCAGAGAAAAGGCATTTGCATCAGCTCCGCACCTGGCGGTCATGTCTTCGTTTACCAACCCGGCTCATAGTTAGCCATCGCAATCTTCGCCGCCAGTCGGCTAAAATTACTTCTGGCTCACGTTAGGCGCCAGGGAGGCGACGATTTTTTCAAAGCGTGGATCGCCGCGGAGAGAATCCCAGTAGAGGCTGAAAAGCGCGTCGCCGTAGGTGAGGCCGCCCGGGGTTTTCGCGAGCTTTTGTAGCTGCTCGATGGCCAGATCCCGTTCGCCTGCCCACGCGCAGGTGACCGCATAGAAATAGAGGACATCCGCGCCATCCAGAGAATCCTTTGTCAGAGGCGAAAGCTCGAGTGCCCGGCGACCCTCCTGCAACGCTTCCTGGTTTCGCCCGAGCGCGGCATCGATCATAGCCAGTATACAGAGACTTGGACCGTAACCAGGATCATCGCGATGCTCTTTCTCATAAAATGCACGCGCCGCCTCAAACGCTTTCTGCGCAGCGGTTGCATCCCCCTTGATTCGGGCTACGAGACCCTCCATGACATGCCTGTCGAAAAACGCACCGCCGACGCTGTAACCGCCGTATGCGTCGGACAAGATAGGTTTGCGTTTCTGGACCAATCTTTTCCAGCGCAGTTAAAGCCTGATCAGCGCCGATAGTATTCCGCTCGTACAAAGAGAGATCAAAGTCAGGGCGTCCGAGCGTCTGGTAGTAAGCATGCAGTGCTCGGGTATCTCCTCGTTCGTCAAAGTCGATCCATGCACGCCATTTTCGCCAATCACTGTTATTTGGTTCGAGGGTGATGAGTCGATCACTGGCTGCTCTTGCGCGTGCGTAATTCCGCATTAATTCGGCGGTCTCGGCCACACCAATGAGAATCTTCACGTTGCGCGGATCCAGCTCGATCGCGCGTTCCAGATCGCGTGCCGCATCATTCCAACGGTTCGCCCGCCGATCGATGAGTCCGAGCCATTCAAAAATGCGGGCATTGTTAGGCTCAGAACGAAGGGCGATCGCCAGTTCGTCACGGGCGCGATCGTAATCAAGGTAGCCATGGTATAAGTGCCTGCCCAGAGCAAAGTGCGCTTCGCCGGAATCTGGCTTCAGGCGAAAAGCTGAATCAATCGCGGACTTAGCCAGCGCCAACCGGTTCTCGGTTCGGTCAGTGTTATCTGAAATAAAGTTCATCGTGCGCCTCTGCCAGTCGGCAATAGGCGAGAAGGAAGTGGGAGTCGCGCGCGATTGCCTGATGAAGTAAGTCTATGGCTTGAAAGAAATACTTTCCGCCCTCTTCCTCGTCTTTATAAGCACCTTCATCGATCAAAGGCACCGCGCGGATGTAATAGTCGTAGGCAACGAGGTCATTGGTCGGTCGCTCTTGGATCGCCATAGCTTCGCGAGCTGAGACTTTGGTTCTAAGTCGTCGGGCGATTGACTGCGCGACTTCCGTTTCGATCGCGAACACATCATCCACCTCGCGGTCGTATTCGTCCGCCCAGATGTCCTCGTCCGTGCGAGTGTCCACTAACTGCGCATTCACGTGCAGCTTTCTGCCAGAACGCCGCACCGTTCCCTCCAACACGTGTGAGACACGCAGGGCATTGCCGATCTGGCGCACATCTTGTTTACCGCGATACGGCATCACGCTCGTGCGGCTGATTACCCTCAGGTCGGCGATTTTCGCCAGCTTGGTCAAAATGTCGTCCTGCATGCCGTCGGCAAAGAAGGCGTGTTCTTTCTCATCGCTGAGGTTTTCGAAAGGTAACACTGCTATGCCAGTGGTTAGGGGACGACGCGTGAAATCACTTTTCGAGATAATCCATCCAGCCGCCACGGCGAGAGCAACAAGCGACGCCGTTAAAAACGCTCTCGTTGGATTGCGCCGCATCCATTTGTGGCCTCGCGCGAAAATTCCAGTGTGGCGTGCCAGGATCGGCTCGTGTTTCAGCCACCGCTCGAGATCCTCAGCTAGGGCGAGAGCGGTAGAATAGCGATGCTTGGGATCCTTCTCTAGACACTTGAGGCAGATCGTTGAAAGGTCGCGATCGATCTTCGCATTCCAAGCCCGCGGTTGTCGCGGCTCGGTGTCGAGTAGTAACTTAATGGTCTCGTAGGTTGTTCCTCCGGCAAACGGTGGATGGCCGGTAAGCAGTTGGTAAAGTACCGCGCCAAGTCCATAAACGTCCGTGGTGCTGCTAACGGCATCGTTATTTCCTACAGCCTGCTCAGGGGCCATGTAACTAGGCGTTCCCAATACGTCCATCGTGCGTGTGACTGTGCTCTCCGATTCGACCAGGCGGGCCAGACCGAAATCGGTCAGGTGCGGTTCACCGGTTTTATCGAGCAAGATGTTTCCTGGTTTAATGTCGCGATGCAGAATCCCATGCTCATGAGCGTAATGAACTGTGCGCGCTATCTTCGCGATTAATTCAACTGCGCGTCGTATGGGTATCGGCTCGCGCCTAACGACCGCATCGAGCTGTCCACCCTCGACAAACTTCATGCTGAAATAGCATGATCCGTCGCGCTCGCCGACTTCGTGGATCGGCACGATGCCGGGATGTTCCAGACTTGCCGCGGCTTCCGCTTCCAGCCGGAAACGTTTCAGGTGCGCACTGGTAGCCCATTGGCCAAGCCCAATGATCTTTAATGCGACCGTGCGATTGAGACTCTTTTGACGCGCCCGAAATACTATGCCCTGACCGCCGCGACCGATCTCTTCCAGCAATTCGTAGTCTCCAAAGTCACCGAACGTCTTTGCACGATTCGTAGCACGGTCATGGGGAGGTGCTCGGGCAGTATTGTCTGTGCTCTGATCGTCGTCTAAGAGCGGACCAAGGCCTGTCTCGAACAGGCAGGCTGTGCAAAGACCTTCCGGTGCGTCAGTGAGAATCTTCGCTCCGCACTTTCGACAAACTCTAAGTACGCTAGTCATCGAAGCAGAGTCGCACATGCGCTCGCCATTTTGTACTGCGCGAAATTCACTCACACGTTACGACCGCAACACAGAAATCAGATAACGCAGCTCGTCTTCGATATCGCTGGCAATCGCAACCGTGTGCGCGATTTCCTCTCGCAATAGTGCTTGATAACGCTGACGAAAACGATGGAATGCTTGCCGGACTGCATTCTCCGTCATACCTAACTGGACGGCGATCTCCGCTCGAGATGGCGCGCCCGGTTCGTCCGGCAACAACTGTTTTAGCAAGTTAAACAGTGCGGTATTACCCGCGGCTTCGTATTCGTTCTTTAATCGCCCGAGCACCTGTTCCATCAGGGTCAACGCCCAACGACGCTCATACATGCGATCGGCGCTCAGATGATCCAAGGGTTCCAAGTCTGCGAGTCCAGTCGCGGCAAGTTCGTCCAGCGCCAGCGGCTGTTGTCCCTTACCCCGCTTTGCCGTTACCGCTCGACGATGTTCACTAACGAGGAAATGCTTCAGCGACGTCAGGAGGTAAGAACGTAATCGTCCTTTCTCTTTGCGAACAGCGTCGAAGTCGCGCCGCTCCAGCAGGCGAGCAAAAAACGCTTGTGTGAGATCTTCCGCTTCCTCGGCTCGAGTGCCTTCTCGTCTGATGAAGCTGTAAACAGGTCGCCAGTAGGTGCGGCAAAGTTTCTCGAGCGCGTGGTGGGCTGCCGGCGACTGACCTTGCGCTTCCAAAACCACGCTCCACTGCGTCGTGGCAAACGCCACCGGGCTACTTTGAGCGCTCGGGCCAGCCTCTCCCAATGAATCAAGCCGATCATCCGCAAGCACCCTCCTATCTAGCTAAGCGGCCCTTCTAAAATCAACAAAATACGCCTATCGATGGGACCATGGCAGAAATAAATTTCTGTATCATTCGTGCTTCATTGTTTCCGAACACGCATTCTTTCGGGTCGGCGCCGGAAGTTGTGGTGAAAGACACTGTGGGGGCGGGCGATGCGTTTATGGCAGGATTGATTGTTGGTCTGACGAGCGAAACCGATGCGCGAAAAGTTTTGACCAACGCATGCCGTCTGGGCGCTTTCGTGGCGTCGCACTACGGGGCGACGCCATTGTTGCCGGCGGCGCTCGTTAGGGATTTCTACAATTCCTGACGATCACGTCGCGATTCATCAACGTTCACATCTTGGTCTGGCGGTGACCGAAGTCCCAGTGGCGGTAGCACATAAGACTTCTCTTTTTCAGAGATTAAAAATGTACTAAAAAGCGGTCCCAAATTAATCTTGCCAACGAAAGTCGCTTCATGATATGCGGCAGATATCTTTAGCCACCCCC
Organism: uncultured Verrucomicrobiae bacterium; assembly: GCA_963803315.1. GTDB lineage: Bacteria > Verrucomicrobiota > Verrucomicrobiia > Chthoniobacterales > UBA10450 > JBBQFI01. The sequence continues at coordinate 198,468 of CAWDLY010000001.1, forward strand.
AGTTTGAAACTGAAACCGGACGATCGAGATCATCGGTGAAGGTTCTCGTGGCCACCGTTGGAGTGTTCTTGTGTTTGGGAACTCGACTCCTCGGTCAAGGATGCACTTCTAATCCCATCGTCTGCGAAAACGCGCTTCCCGGATATGCGGGGAGCGATTGGGATGTTGGAAGTGGAGACGCGAGTATCCAGGGATTTTCCACAGACATCAGTGTGAATCGCGGAAACACGATCTTCTTCAAGATCAACACGAATGCCACGGCGTACCGCATCGATATTTTTCGGCTTGGTTACTACGCGGGTCGAGGTGCGCGGAAAGTAGCGACGATAAATCCTTCGGTCAGCCTGCCGCAAGCTCAGCCAACTTGTGTGAGTGATGCAGCAACGGCGCTTGTCGACTGCGGCACTTGGACCGTTTCCGCCAGTTGGGCTGTACCCTCCGATGCTGTCTCCGGTGTTTATGCTGCGAAAATGATTCGGACTGATACCGGAGGAGCGAGTCAGATCATATTCGTCGTGCGGGATGATACTAGCCAATCAGACATTCTTTTCCAGACGTCCGATACGACATGGCATGCCTACGATCGTTACGGAGGTAATAGCCTCTATTGGGGCAGCGGGCCCGCGCCGGGCGGTCGCGCTTACAAAGTAAGCTATAACAGACCTTTCATTAATCGCACGGAAACGGGTACCGGTTCAAAGGAAGGGTTTCTGTTCGATTCCGAGTATCCAATGATTCGCTGGCTCGAAGCCAACGGCTATAACGTTAGTTACGCGGCAGATGTCGATACCGACCGGCGCGGTTCCGCGGCGCTGATGCAGCATAGGGTATTTCTGTCGGTAGGGCATGACGAATATTGGTCGGCACAACAGCGGACGAATGTGGAAACCGCTCTAGCTGGCGGTATTCATCTCGGTTTCTTTAGCGGGAATGAGATCTCCTGGAAAACCCGATGGGAAAATAGCATAGACGGCACGAATACGCCGTATCGAACACTGGTCTGCTACAAGGAGACACACGCCAACGCTAAAATTGACCCGGCTCCAATCTGGACCGGTGCATGGCGGGACCCGCGTTTCAGTCCGCCCTACGACGGTGGCCGACCTGAGAATGCTTTAACTGGTCAAATGTGGGCGGTCGACGCTTTCCGCACTGATCCGATCAATGTCTCCTACACCGAAGGAAGGCTGAGATTTTGGCGGAATACCGGCATTGATTCGTTAGCCGGAGGGCAAAGTGCGCAGTTGCCAGCCGGCGTGCTGGGGTTCGAGTGGGACGAGGTAAAAAACAACGGAACCCTGCCAGCTGGGGTAGTTCGATTGTCAACGACCACGGTTTCGGTACCTAAATATCTACAGGATTATGGAAGCACCTTTGCCCCGGGTGTAGCTACTCATAGCCTCGCCCTTTACCGGCACCGTAATGGAGCACTCGTCTTTGGAGCGGGCACGACGCAATGGCCGTGGGGTTTGGATTCGACTCACGATGTGCCGGGGCCTGATCCAGATGTGCGCATGCAGCAAGCAACGGTGAATCTCATTACCGATATGGGAGTGCAGCCGGCATCATTGCAACCTGGTCTGCAGCTCTCCATGGGAACATTTTACCGTGCGATCAATCTGGGTGGTCCCGCGATGACTATCGATGGGCATAACTGGGAAGCTAATACAGGAGTTACACCCAGCTTCACTATTAACGGAGCTTCTACTTCCAATTCTGGCACCGTTTTTAGCCCATCGATAGATATCGACCACGCGACCATGCTCCGGACGTTTCGTTATAGCACGAATTTGCAATTTAATATTACAAGTGTACCCGCTGGGAACTACGACGTTTATGTATGGGTCTTTGAAGATAATAACTCCATAAATGCCACGTTGTCCGTTAATGGCACTGTTTTTGTAGGTAGCTATGACACTGGTGCAGCCGGACACTGGAGCCGGCTTGGACCATATCCAGTGACAATAAGCAACGGGACGATCGCTGTCGGTTATTTGTGTAACACCTCTGGTGATGCGGGCTTGCTTAGTGGAGTGGAAGTGTGGCAACAGGCAACGCCGCCGCCGCAAATCCCGTCTCCGGGGGGCGCGTTTTATCGTGCGATCAACCTGGGTGGGCCGGCAATGACTATCGATGGACATAGTTGGGAAGCTAATGCATCTGCGACAGCGAACTTCACCACGAATGGTTTGGTTAGCTCCGCTCCCGGCGTCGTCTTCAATCTTGCTCTCGAGAATATAGATTACGCCACGATGTTGCGGACTTTCCGCTATAATCCCAATCTGCAACTTAATCTAACCAGCGTACCCAATGGCATGTATAATACCTACGTTTGGGTCTTTGAGGATAACAACTCTGTAAATGCCACCTTGTCTATTAATGGAAGCGTCGTTTTACCGAGCTACTATACTGGTCCAGCGGGACACTGGGATCGATTAGGACCGTATTCGGTGGCGGTGAGCAACGGAACTCTGTCAGTAGGCTACGTGTGCAATACTCAGAGCGATTCGGGCCTAGTCAGCGGCGTCGAGGTGTGGCAGGCGCCGACGCCGACCCCGACCCCGACCCCGACACCAACACCGACACCCACACCGACCCCGACACCCACACCGACGCCGACTGGTTGCCACCAACGGGCGTGTTTTATCGCGCGATCAACCTTGGTGGTCCGGCGATGACTATTGATGGGCACAGCTGGGAGGATAATACGTCGGTGACCTCTAACTTGACTACTAATGGCTTTTCTACTTCTGCTCCCAGTGTTGTTTTTAACCCTCCGGTGGATACTGACCACGCAACTATGCTGCGGACCTTTCGGTATAAAGCTAGTTTGCAGGTTAGCCTGATTAACGTCCCCAGCGCTACCTATGACGCCTATATCTGGGTTTTTGAAGACAACAACTCTCTAAATGCCACTTTGTCCGTTAATGGGAACGTAGTCTTGCCAAGCTACAACACAGGGGGGGCGGGACACTGGGATCGGCTAGGACCATATCCGGTGACGGTGAGCGACGGAACTATATCGGTGAGTTACGTGTGTAACACGCCGGGCGATTCCGGATTGATCAGCGGAATAGAGGTGTGGCGTACTTCAACACCAACACCAACACCAACACCGACACCGACACCAACACCAACACCGACACCGACACCACCCGACACCACCCGACACCGACACCGACACCACCCGACACCGACACCGACACCGACACCGACACCGACACCGACACCGACACCGACACCGACACCGACACCGACACCGACGCCGACACCGACACCGACACCGACACCGACACCGACAGCGACACCGACCGACCGACGCCGACACCGACACCAACCCCGACACCGGCCGGGACGTTTTATCGCGCGATTAACCTAGGCGGCCCTGCGATGGTTATTGATGGATACAATTGGGAGGGTAACGTGGGAATGACACCCGACTTCTCGATTAACGGTGCGGCCAGCGCCGATCTCACCATCGTCTTTAATCCACCCGTAGATAACCCGGACCAGGAGACAATGCTGCGGACTTTTCGTTATCAGGCTGACTTGCAGTTTAGTCTTACTAATGTTGTCAATGGAGACTACGATATCTATGTGTGGGTCTTTACGGATAACTTACCTTTAAACACGACGTTATCCGTCAATGGACGGGTCGTGGCACCTAATTATAATACGGGTGGCGTTGGGCACTGGGAGCGGTTGGGACCTTTTGCGGCGACGGTCGGCAGTAGAGCCGTCCAGGTGGATTATTTGTCTGACACTCCTGGCGACAATGCCCTAATTAGCGGAGTGGAAGTGTGGAAAAGGTCAGTATCGTTACTGGCCACGCCAACAAGTATCGTGTCGCGCAAGACCCACGGTGCTGCTGGCACGTTCGACGTGGACTTGAAGCCGCCGGCTTCCGGAATCGAATGCCGCAGCGGGGGCGCTACTGGAGATTACACGATCGTCGTAACGTTTCCTGTGCCCGTCACTGTTACTGGCAATGGGACCGCCAAGGCGCTGGTGACGGCGGGGACAGGTCAAGTGGGTGCGGGAGGAATTGCCGATGATGACGCCGTCACGGTGAACGGCGGGGAGGTGACCGTGCCTCTAACGAACGTCGCAAACGCTCAGAGACTTAACATTACGATTTTCGGTGTGAACGATGGTACCAGCAGCGGCAATGTTGTTATCCCAATGGGTGTTCTTTTGGGCGATGTAACTGGAAATGGTACGGTGAGTAGTTCGGATGTCAGTCAAACCAGAGCACAAAGTGGCGCAATCGCAGACGCAAACAATTTCCGTGAGGACGTGACGGCTAACGGTTCGGTCAGCAGCACTGACGTTTCGATGGTAAAATTACAATCGGGCACAGCCTTTCCGCTAAACACATCGAGGACGCCGAAGTGACGGGTCATCCATCGGCTAATCCAAACGACGTTGCATCGATTGATGCGATCATTACCGCTGCCTACGACGGGATCTCCGGTCCTGCGGGTGAGGAGCGCGATTGGGATCGTGAGCGGTCGTTGTTTTTTCCGGGCGCGCGCTTGATCCCAACCGCGCTCGGTGCAGGCGCCTCGAGCCAGAGCGGCGGCCTGGAGCCACAGATGCTCGACGTGGAAGGATTCATCGCGCGCGTGCGCGCATATGTCGCCGACACGGCTTTCTACGAGAAAGAAATCGCGCGTCGCACGGAACAGTTTGGCCACATTGCGCATGTCTGGAGCACTTATGAATCGCGGCGCGATCCTGACGACCCCCAACCATTCATGCGCGGGATCAATAGCATTCAATTGTTTAATGACGGCCAGCGCTGGTGGATCGTCACGATCTATTGGCAGCATGAAAGTCTCGAAGATCGCATTCCGCAAAAGTATCGCGAAACGCCCAGACTGTAGCCGTCTACTCGCGCGCGGTTGTTGTCGGAGCTGGCGAGGGCGAGATGCGTTTTGAATGGGCGGCTTTTTTCGCCGCGCGTTGTTCTTTCGGTGACAATGAAGGCGGAGGACGAGGATGTACGTCGCGATAGTGTTTTGTGGCGAGGCCGAGCATCAACGCGCATAAGACGAAGGCGATCGTCTTCTTTTCCTCCGGTGTGAGGACGAATATCTGTCGCCGCGGCGCTTCTTTTTTCGCTTTCACTTTTTCTTGCGCGGTTTGACGTGGACCGAGCGATAGCGCCCGCGAATATTCTGATCGTAAAAGCGCGCCTTCGATTCCGCCGCGATCAATTTGCGATACAAAGAATTTGGCACATCAAGATATCGATAAGTCGCGCCGTTGATGAATTCGATTTCCAGCGCGTGCCGCCTCTTGCTGTATCCAATAGTGGCAATTGCGCTCGACTCGACAGGTGCGCGCCGAATGTGAGAGACAATCGCCTCCCTGGACTGCGCAGGTAAGGAGTCGGGCGTGGCGAAGGCTGCGACAGCAATGAGCAGAAGGGTGGGGGATGCCTTCATCGAATACCGACGGTGTCATAAGATTGACTGATCAGTCGAGCCAGAAAAATCGCGGAAATGGTGGTGTCAGATTCCAGAGCCCACGGCAGGTACGCTCGCGCGAAGTTCCTGTTTCAGAAGACTGCCCCAACGTTCGTTATACGGGTGTACTTTCTTAACGGAGTGGCCGTGTTGCTCAATTGGATATCCCTTATTCGCCCAATCGAAAATGGATCCGGTGAGGTTCTGCACATTCTTGAACCCGGCGTCTTGCAGCGCCTTTGCGAAGGCGGCGGAGCGATAACCTACCGAACAGTAGGCTACGATTGGTTGGTCGCGCGAAGCGGTGATGGACGTTGCACTCGAACCGGGCTCAACACGTTGTGCTCCATGAAGGTGGCTGACGTCGTATTCCGCCTTTGTTCGCACGTCGAGCAAAAGGGGTTGCACGCGATGCGGATCGTTTAGCCATTGGGAAAGATGTTCGGAGTCGATTCTCCGGACAGTCGGGAAATCATGTCGAACTTTGAAATTCACGAGGGCCCACTTGAGGCCTTGTGAATAGGCGCTGGCAGCCGTCGCGGCAAATATCATTACGCCTAACGAGTAGAGCAGAATCGAGCGGACAGATCCTGCCGTCATGGTGCAAGTTCGTTGGCGGATTGAGCTGCGCGCTCTGGCACCTGGCCGTCGGGCAGGCGCCACGGACGTTGCGCACGAAATGGCAAGGCGAAAAGTTTCGCTAATGTGAGCTCCGATTCGTCGCGATAGCTTGCGACGCCGACGGTGATTGCATCCTGCGGAATGTCTCGGCGCAAGGTGCGGTGGAGTATGTCCCACCAACAGAAAATCGTTCCCCAGTTGGAATTCGTTTCCCGCTGCACGATCGAGTGATGGATCCCGTGCATGCGCGGTGTGACGACAATTTGATTCAAAAAGCGCTCGACTCCGATCGGCAGGCGCCAGTTCGAATGTTCGAAAAGATTCGTGGATTCGAAAAGGAGCTCGAAAACTACGAGAGCCCAGAGGTCGACGCCGAAGAGCAACACCGCCGCAACGCGAAAGGGGACCGACATGATTACTTCACCGAAGTGAAAGCGCACTCCCGTGCTCACGTCCATGCACAGATCGGAATGATGCACATTATGAAAGCGCCACATGAAAGGGACGAGATGCAAGGCGACGTGCCACCACCAGTACAGGTAATCCATCAGCAAAACACCGACGACGATGAGCAGCCACCGCGGCGTTTGAAATGGCAGCCAATGCAACAAACCGAGGCGATGGTTCGCCGCCCAGACGGACGTTAGAATCGGGATCGGTACTAAGGAGATGCGCGCGAGAGCAAAGCCGACGCCGGAGAATACAACATTCCGCACAAGCCGTCGGAACCCGGAAAAATGACAGCGCCGCAACGGGAATTGCCATTGCAGAAAAACCAATGCCAGGAAGATCGCTGCGAAGAACGGGCCGGCGAAATGATCGAGCAGCGGATGAGTCTTAATCACAAATCAAACGTAACATTCGAGATATTTGATGCCTGACCCGGTGTTGAAAACGACAACGGATTCATCGGGCGAGATTTGTCCGGCCTCGAGGAGGGACTCTAAAGCAGCGAAGCACGCTCCGCCTTCGGGCGCGACAAAAAGACCTTCGCTGAGACCGACTTCCCGAGTCATGCGAATCATCTCGACGTCATCGACGGCGACAGCGCCGCCCTTCGATTGGCGCAAGATTTTCAGCATGATGAAATCGCCGATTGCTTTGGGAACGCGCAAACCGGAAGCGAGAGTGTGGGCGTTTTGAAATTCCGAAGCGGTGGAATCGCCCGCGGCGAAGGCACGCACGATGGGAGCGCAGCCGCTCGCCTGGACCGAAATCATGCGCGGACGTTTGTTGCCGATCCATCCGAGCGTTTCCATTTCATCGAATGCTTTCCACATGCCGATGAGACCGGTGCCGCCGCCTGTGGGATAAAGAATGACATCGGGCAATTGCCATTCCATTTGCTCGGCCAGTTCGTAACCGAGCGTTTTTTTTCCTTCCACTCGATACGGTTCTTTGAGGGTGGACATGTCAAACCAGCCTTCCGCGCTTTTGCGTCGGGCGATCTCGGCGCCGCAATCCGTGATAAGACCATTGATCAGCGTGACGCGCGCTCCGAGCTCACGACATTCGATGATGTTGGCGTGCGGTGTATCGCGCGGCATGAAGATGTGCGCTTCGAGACCGGCGCGCGCGGCGTAAGCGGCAAGAGCGCCGCCGGCATTTCCGGCTGAAGGCACGGCGAGCTTCGTCGCGCCGAGATGCTTCGCCATGGAAACCGCGACAGACATTCCGCGTGCTTTGAAACTTTGGGTGGGATTTAGAGATTCATCTTTGATCCAAAGATTTTGCATCCCTAATGTTTCGCCAAACCGTTTTGCGCGAAGAAGTGGCGTTCCACCTTCGCCTAACGACACGGGCTCGATGTCGCGTGGGAGTGGTAGCAATTCGCGATACCGCCATAATGATTTCTCGCGACTCGTTAGGCGGTCGCGGTCCAGTATTTCGGCAGCCGATAGGAGATCATATTCGGCAAACAACGGCTTTGCACATCGCGTGCAAAGATTTTGTGGGCGCGTCCATTCGTGCCGAAGTCCGCATGAAGTACAAGTCAAATGCGAGAGAAACATCTCTAAATGAAGCGTTGGGCTGCCGAAGTCATTAATAAGTGGTTGGGCAGTAGCTAGTAGCAGTCCGGTTAGTCAGTATGACAAAATTGCAAGACTTCCTGGCTTGTTTTTAGAGGCAGCAGTTCTCATTATCATAGTGCCACTGGTTTGGAAATTCCATGCAGCCATTACGGCGCGAGTCTCGAATACTATTGGAACGATTCGAGTCGAGTGGAACCCGCGAGGAACAAACAGCCATGAACAAGAAACATATTTCTAAATCAGGATTCTTTAATCCGCGCATCTTGCTCGCCTTTCTTCTTTGTTCAATCGGAGTCTCATTGGCGATGTATAGTTTCGCAGGCCCAATGCGGACAGCAAAGCGCCGCCGCTCAGCCTCAGGTGCCCTTTGTACCGAATACGCCGACCTTTGGTCATCCGATCATCAGCGGAATAGGCGGAGTAGGTTTCGAACAGGATCTCAGGCTCGATCCTTCGAATGCAAACCGGCTTTACACGAGTGCGCCGGGGACGGCTTCAGCCAATACCAGCTGGATGTGGCATTCCCTCGATGGCGGTAAGACCTTCAAATGGGTAGTTGGTGCGACGGCATTGGAAGGCAAAGTAACAACTTGTAACGGGGGCGGTGATACCGAACTCGGAGTGGATATCATGGGCCACCTTTACTTTAATGATCTGACCCTCGCGAACTTTAGCACGGCTCGCTCGGATGATTTCGGCGCCACCTTTACCTGTAGCAATACTGGCGTGCCGGATACCGCAGTAGATCGTCAATGGTACGCGATTGACGGCGATCCGACGAACGGCGGAAGCATTTACCTAACGAATGACGAGATCGGGCCCGGCGGAGCAATGTGCGGCGGCAGCACCGGAAATAATGTGCTTGTCATGTATCGCTCTCCTGTGAGCGGCCTGGGCGCTACGGCCGGGGTTGCATTTGGCCCAGCCAATAAAGTCACCGCCAATCTTTCCTGCGATGAAGCCATTATGGGCAATAACGAACTCAGCCCGGTGGCAACGACCTTGGGTCAACCGAATGGTGTGGGCGGATACGCGACACTGCCGACGCCGGTGAAACACGTCTACGTGGTTCATGACAACGCGGAGTTGAACAAAATTCTTATCGGTCGCTGTTTTCCTGTCGCTTTTGGAGCGCCGGTGGCAAACGTGAGCGATCCGAGCGGACTGAATTGCACGGATTTGCTGGTGGCAAATCTGGGAGCGAACGTTAAGACGGGCGGAGATTTCCCGACGATGGCGATCGACAAAGCGGGAAACTTATATGCGGTCTGGGAACAGGCACCGACCGACGCCAGCGGTATGATTAACGGCGACACGGTGTTGAAGTATGCGTATTCGACTGATCAGGGAAACACCTGGTCGGCGCCGCTGCAGATCGACACTTCAGGGTCGCCGGTGGGCACGCTGCACACGAATGTCTTTGCCTGGATGGCTGCGGGGGACGATGGCCGCGTCGCCATTGTCTGGTACGGCACACCGGGCGCGCCTACGTTCCCGTCCAACGGACCCGATTCGTGTCCCTCAACATGCGACTGGAGCCTGTGGATGGTCCAGACTCTGAACGGACACGCGGCCACTCCCACTTTTACCGCACCAATTCCGGCTAGCGAGCACTTCATTCATCGCGGCAGCATCCAGACTCTGCTTGGCGGTCAGAATGGAGATCGCTCGTTAGGCGATTTCCTGCAGGCTCGAATGGGATCGAAGGGCGAGATCGAGGTGGGCTACGCCGATTCTAATAACATTACCGAAGCGTTTGCGCCGCACGGCATGTTCGTGAGGCAAAACAGCGGCAATGGTCTGCTTGCCGCGAGTTCGCCAATCAACATTCCCGAACTCACACCATTCAATTCTGCATCCGACCCGAGTGGTGACGGCAAGTATGAGGTAAATGGAATCAGTAGCTCGAACATGCCGCAGCTCGATATCCTGAGTTCGAGTATCACTAAAACTACAGCTGCGCCCTGTTCGCCAGCGGCTCCTTGCTATGAAGTCTTGATGAGGGTAAACAACCTCAGTCTCGCTCCTACTACGGCGCAGGATCCTGATCCCGACTTGGTTTGGCTAACGCAGTGGCTGGTCCCATCCACCTCGAATTCGAACGGTGGGAAAAATTTTCACGTGTATGCCGAATCGCTCAACGGCGGCGCACTACAATGTTATGTCGGTGAAAATGCCGCGATCATTGTTGGCGGGGGTGTGACCTTGACCTATCCCGGGGGCGCAACCGCGCTGCCCGCGGCAAACTGCCAGTCCACTTTGGGAGCGAACGGAACAATCACGATTGATGTTCCGCTTTCCATGGTCGTGGATGCGGGAGCAATCGATCGGCGTCTGCATGAAGTTACGGCCAGCACCATGACGCTTACGCAGCCGGCAAATACGGTTCCTTCGACTGGCGGCATTGGCGGTTCGCTCTTTAACCTGATCGATGTCGTTCAGGGCTACACGTTCGATCCAGCATTGGTCAGAGCCGTTTCGCGGAAGTCGCATGCGGGCACACCATTCGATATCGCTCTTCCTCTATCCGGCCCAGCAGGTATTGAATGCCGTCAAGGACAAGGAGCGAATCTTAACAATCATCAGGTGGTTGTTAGCTTTGTCTCTCCCGTGACGGCGACCTCGGCGAGCGTGACATCCGGCGTAGGATCGGTCTCCAATATGACGGCCAGCGGCAGTGATCTGATCGTTGATCTTACCAATGTGGCCAACGCACAAACGATCGGGATAACGCTCTTCGGCGTGAATGATGGCAGCGGCCCTGGGAATATTGTCGTTCCGATCAGTTTCCTTCTTGGCGATACCGGCGGAAACGGCTCGGTTAACAGCACCGATGTAAGTCAGACGAAATTGCAGAGCGGCGCGCCTCTTAGCGCCTCAAACTTCCGCACAGACGTAAGTGTCAACGGATCGATTAACAGCACAGACGTTTCGCTCGTAAAGACACAATCGGGCACGGCGCTCCCGTAACCAGGACCGCGGTGTCACAATCACTTGCTCACGCCGCAGCCTGCTGCGATCAAATAGTTAGAGCTGAATCCCGAAACGCTTCATCTTGTTGTAAAGCGTCGGGCGCTGGATTCCTAATAACTGCGCGGCTCTCTTTTTGTTCCCGTGAGTTTGGGCGAGAGCTTGAAGGATAGCCTGGCGTTCCATTTCGCTGAGACTTTGCGGTTTTGCGCTCGGCGGCTCCCCGCGCTCGGTCATTTGCAACACGGCGGGTAATTGCACTTCGCTGGGCAATTCTTTGACCGTGATCAAATTTTGCCGCGCGAGCACGACGGCATATTCGATCGCGTTCTGCAACTCACGCACGTTTCCGGGCCATGCGTAATCGAGCAGCTTCTGAAAAGCTTCGGTTGCTATTTCGGGCTCTGCTTTCCCTAATTTCTGCGCGAATCGTTTCACAAAAGTACCGACAAGCGGCGGGATATCTTGTTTGCGCTCGCGCAACGGCGGCACTTCGATCTGAAAGGTGTTGAGCCGATAATACAAGTCGGAGCGCAAACGGTTTTCGGCGAGCGCCTGTTGAATTGGCCTGTTGGTTGCGGCAATCACGCGAAAATTCGATGTTATCGTTCGAGTGCTGCCTAACGAGCGATACTCACCTTCCTGCAAGACGCGAAGAAAGCGCGTTTGCAATTCGGTCGGCATTTCGGAAATCTCATCCAAAAATAGCGTGCTCTCGTTCGCCTCCGCAATCATCCCGGAGAAATCGTTCATCGCTCCGGTGAACGCCCCTTTGACATAACCGAAAAGCTCGGACTCGATCATTTGTTGCGGAAATGCCGCGCAGTTGAGTTTTACCATCGGCTTATCCGCGCGCAGGCTGCGGCTGTGGATGACATTGGCGATGACTTCTTTTCCCACGCCGCTTTCGCCAGTGACCAGGACGTTCGCTTCAGAGGGCGCCATCGCCGTGATCAGTCCGTCGATCTCTTGCATGACTTTGCTGGTAAAAACTGGCGCCAACTGGGTTTCCGCCATCTCGAGGCGTTTCTCCAGCTGCTGGGCCCGTTGGCGTAACGCCTCGGTCTCACGCAGGAGTGATTGTTTTTCGAGCGCCTTCTCCACCAGACTCAGGAGTTCCTCCGGCGCGTACGGCTTGCTGATAAAATGATAAGCGCCGCGCTTGATCGATTCGATCGCATTGTTTAAGGAATCATGCGCCGTGAGAATGATCACTTGCGTCTCAGGATGCTCGCGCTTGATCTGATCGAGTAATTGCAGTCCTTCGGCATCGGGTAATTGCAAATCGAGCAAGACGACGGCGGGCGGATTAGCCTTGATTGCTCGCAGGCCCTGCGCTGCCGTTCCGGCAGTATTGGTCACGTATCCGTGCCGGTTAAGCAACCCTTCGAGCGTCAAGAGAATGGGACGCTCGTCGTCCACTACGAGGATGCGACCGTGCTCAGCGCTCATACTGCGGGGGTCTTTCCGGTCGACCTACGCCGGATCCCCAGGTAGGGGCAACGTGATCCTCGTGTGCAACGAAGAAGTTGCCGAGACATACCGCGCATGTAGCTCGCCTTGATGATTTTCGACGATAGCCCGCACGCGATGAAGGCCAAGACCATAATGACCGCGGCCCACTTTGAGGAGCGGCTGACCACCCCAGTTGTCCGTCAGCGCAGCGAAGGTTTTTTTCGGCTCGCGCAATTCGAAAACGAAACTGCCGCCTTCCACTCGTGCATGAACGACGAGATTTCCCTCGCCCCGATCGTGGTAAAAGGCGTTCGTGAAAAGTTCCAAAATCGCCCCCTGCATGAGTTGCGGATCGAGTTGCAAATTTTCGTCAGCTAATTGTACCGTCCAATCGATGCACGCACTTTCCTTCGGCCGCTCCGCCGCAATCTTTTCGCGCAAATCATCCACGAAATCTGCCGCGCGATAAGTCATCAATTGCGGTGAGGATGGGCCCATCGAGGCCGTGAGCTTTTGTAAGGCCACGCCGATCTCGTAGATCATTTCGCGCAGGCGGCGGACTTCTGTCTTGAGTTCCGCGTCTTCTGCCAGCTCGGAAAGAAAAGTCGACTGCAGCTCAATGGCATTGAGATGATTGCGCAAATCATGACTGAGCTGACGAACGAACTGCACGACATCGTGCCATGGGACATCGCGCGTGGCGCTGCGTGGTGGCGATTGGCTGGATACGGTTAACATTACTTTAGGAAAAAACTTTCCTTTGAAGGTTGGTCCGCCGGAACGGCTTGCACCGCTGGATCATTTGCAGCCATGTGACGCAGAAGGTGATAGACATCTTCAGGATCGGCACTGAGCGAACGCGCGATTTCATCCGCCGTCTGTCCCGGTGAAGAAGGAAGCGCGGAGCGGACACGCTGCTGCAACTCGATGAGGCGCGTCGCCGCTTTTTTCCCGGCTTCCACGCCAGGTTGGTGGTAAGCGTTGATGTTCACGAGCGAGGCGTAGAATCCGACGGCTCGCTCATACAGAGCAATCAGCGCGCCGATTTGGAAGGCATTCACTTCCGGAATCGAGATGGTGATTGATTCGCGCCCATTCTCGTATAGCGCGGCGCGCGTTCCGCGCAGAAATCCATGAAGATAATCGCCGCTCGTAATTCCTTTTTCGACTTCGAATCCTCGCGTCGTGCGATCCTTGCGCACTTCAATAAACGTTACGAAGAAGTTTAGAACGCCATCGCGCAATTGCTGCACGTAGGCGTGTTGGTCCGTCGATCCCTTATTGCCGTAAACGGCGATTCCCTGATGCACCACTTTGCCATCAAGATCTTTTTCTTTGCCTAACGACTCCATAACAAGCTGCTGGAGATATTTACTGAAAAGCGTCAGCCGATCCTTGTATGGAAGAACCACCATGTCTTTCTCGCCGCGGCCATTGCCGGCATAAAACCACATGAGGGCGAGGAGCATCGCCGCATTCTTGGGCAGATCTGGGACGCGCGTGTGCGAATCCATGGCCGCGGCGCCGGCGAGGAAACCGTCAATATCGAAACCGAGCAGGGCGGCGGGCAGGAGGCCCACCGCGCTCATGACTGAAGTTCGTCCGCCCACCCAATCGTGCATCGGAAAACGCGCGAGCCATTTTGATTGCTGCGCGTGTTTATCCAGATCGCTGCCTACACCGGTGACGGCCACGGCATGTCGGGCGAAGTCCAAGCCATTCTTCTCGAAGAATGCCTGCGCTTCGAGCATTCCGTTACGCGTTTCTTTTGTGCCGCCCGATTTTGAAATGACAACGACCAGGGTGCTGGCGATGCCATCGCCGATTTTTTCGAAGACTCGGTCAAATCCATTCGGGTCGGTATTATCGAAGAAATAAATCCGGGCCGGATCATTTGCGCCACCAAGCGCATCTGCAATGAACTGTGGCCCGAGCGCGGAGCCGCCAATGCCGATGAGCAGCACCCGCTCGAATTTCTTTTGTTGCTGGGTTGAGATCGCTCCGCTGTGCACTTGCGCCGCAAATTCCTTAATGCGCGCGTTTGTTTGTTCGATATCGGCGCGCAGTTGTGCGTTTGGGGCGAGCTGGGGATTGCGCAACCAGTAATGCCCTACCATGCGTTGCTCATCAGGATTCGCGATGGCCCCTTTTTCCAGCTCCGCCATGTCGGCGAATCCGCGTGCAATGCGTGGTTTCATTTTTTCGAAGAAATCATCGGCAAAACGCATGCGGCTGATATCGAGCGCAAAATCGAGATCGTCGTAGCGCAGAAAATACCGCTCGAATCTGTCCCAAAGAGAATTCATGATCGTGCTCGCTCCATCAATATTCGCCGAAATTTACCACCAGATTTATCTGACCGGCCGCAGGCTTCGTGTTGTCGTAGGCCGAAGTCCATTGCGCATCCTTCGTCATATTTTGCAGGAGTTCGCCCAGCCCACTGTCCTTCGGAATTTCGGAAATGACAGAACTCGATTGGATTTGGCCCTGTGCACTAATTTTGAAGAGAACTTCGGCCGCGCCTGACCACGGCCGATTCCACATCAGAGTCGAATCGGTATGGTAGAGTCGGTCCGACAGACCGCCGATCAGTTGCGGCTGAATGTAATTGGCCAATTGTCCGACACGCTCTCGTTCCGCCGTGGCCAGGGAGACGACAATTACCGGTTTGCCATCCTCGTGCATGAACAAGACCGTCCCACCAAGATAAACCGGGACTGGTTTGCCATCTAGTTTCGCGGGATTGAAGTGGCCCCAATCCAGCGCCGATTGTACGGCCGCCTTGAACGGCGCGAGATTCCCAATCAAAGCATACCGTGTAGTCACCAGACCCTCGGCAGAAATATCACAGTAAAATTGCACGGCTGCCTCGGCCGTCGCAGACGCGACATCCTTCGGGAAATGAAGGTAATCGGCGAACGAACCTTCCTCGTGACCAACCGTCGCCGGTTCCACGCTTCTCGCAGCATTGTCGGCGCCGGTTTGTTGGGACGGGGTCGCAACTTCGGGCGCTGTTTGGGCCTTCTTTTTGCAACCGGTCACGCCGAGACAAATTACGGTCAGAAGAACTGCAATGGCGCGCGATTGCACGCTGAACTTTTTATCCATGATAACGACTGCGGAACTAACCTTTGCTTTCCCCTTGCGCAAGTCCGGGCGCGGTTTCTTGTCATGGCGTCCGCCCCGGAATCATTTGCGAGCGACCAGAATACGTCGTTCCTTTTGCGAACCAAGTATCCGATGAAAAATTTCTTCTTTTCGATCCGAATAATGTTCTTTCTGACTTTGTTTGCGCTCGTCGCTGCACCATCGCTTCTCGCTCAGGAGTGGGCGAAAGAGCGGCTGCTCAAATCGCCACGGCATGGCGAATGGGTGAATCTGAAATCTGGCGATCGCACCATCAAAGCGTTCGTTGTTTATCCCGAGCGCAAAGACAAGGCTCCAGTGATGCTTGTCATTCACGAAATTTTCGGACTGAGCGATTGGGTTCGGGGAGTCTGCGATCAGCTTGCGGAAAACGGCGTTATCGCTGTCGCACCTGATTTGTTGTCCGGGCAAACATTTGCGGACGTGGATGGCGCGCGCAAAGCGATTTCTGAATTGCCAAAGGAACAGGTAAGAGCCGATCTCGACGCGGCGTCGGATTACGCACTAAAGATTCCCGCCGCAAACGGCACTCTTGCGGTATGCGGTTTTTGCTGGGGTGGAGGATGGGCCTTTGCCTACGCGAACGAGAATTCAAAATTGAAGGCGGCGTATTCGTTTTACGGAACCGCGCCGGATGAATCGGCGAAGGTCGCTAAGATTCCGTGCGCTGTTTACGGATTTTACGGGGAGAACGATGAGCGCGTAAATGCCACGATCCCGAAAGCGGAGGAATTAATGAAAGCCGCGGGAAAAAAATACGAACCCGTCATCTATAAGGGCGCGACGCACGGTTTCATGCGCGAAGGCGAAACGCCGGGCGCAAATGAGGCAAATAAAAACGCGCGCCAGGATGCCTGGGCGCGCTGGAAAACGTTGCTGAAAAAAATAGGCTAACGCCGCTCCGCTAATGCGAGTCTTCCCGAATTGGACAGAAGCTCGAAAGACGAGAAAAGAAACGCCGGCTAGGCTTTGAAGTGACCAGCTGCGCCTGCTGGCAACGGCAAATGCAAAGGTGCACCAACCGTTTGGGGACCTCTCGAACGACGCGGCAAAACCGATGCGCCCGAGTAACGCGGACGTCCGGGGATGATGTGGAAACCAGTCTCATCCTCGTAACCTTCCGGAGCCGTCCGCAAAGCGTTGAGAGTGACTGCAAGACTAACCAGGGTAACTGTCAAAACTCCAAACAAAAACATGCTTTTGAATTCAGCAGGATCGGTACCAGCGGCAATCGAACGCAATTTGGCAATTTTCCCTTGGGTGAAACCGTAATTGCGAACCGGTTACCAGCTGATTTGCGTTGCGTTCTTGGACAGAAGTGTCAACGAGACTACACTCGCGCGTTTTTGCTGAATCTGAATTGCGACTAGATTTTGCGAGGTGTCAGGGAAAGAAGCTGAGGCATCGAAACTTCCGTTTCCACCGATCGGCCGAGGAAGGCGAGTAGCACCCGGACCCGTTCTTTCGCGGGGAGCAGGCGCGTAACCAGAGCTTCCAATCCCTGGAAAGGACCTTCGGTAATCCGCACTGGCTCGCCCACTTTGATTTCCGGGTCGATGGTCACGATTTCTTCGTCGTCGCTCGTTTCTCGCAAAGTGGCGATTGTCTGCGCATCCACGGTGGCCAGGTCATCGCCGAATTGCACGATGCCTTGAATTCCTGGGGAATGCCCAACCCGGCGGTTTTGATGCGAATAGACGAATTGCGCAAACAAGTATCCGGGAAACATCGCTTCGACAAACCAGACCGCTCCTCTGCTGGTCATCTTGCGAAAGCGCAGGCGAGGGGCATAACAAGGAATGTCCAATTGGCGACGCAGCCCAAGAGCAGCGAGGTGTTCTCGCTTCGGCTGAGATTTCAGACAAAACCAGAGTGGAGTTTCAATAAGCGCCAATTGCGCACGGGAATAAGTCATGATGACAACTTTCGATGGCGAAGGTACCGTCGACATAGCGTTTTTCAAGGGCGCGTGGAAATCGCGCGCAAAAAACTGACGAGAAGAAAGCGATCCGGGGGGCGGGCCAGATCCGAGTATTGTCTACTTCAGCTGCGAAATTGCCCGCTTTGCTTCGGCGGAAAAGGATTCGGGCAAGCCTGCTTTTAGGGCTCGGTCCAACGCCTCACGCGCCTGAGCTTTTTGTTTTTGCTGCAGGCTGGACATTCCGAGGTAATACAGCCCCAGACCGTCCAGGGGCTTTTTCGCATCGATTTCCTTTAACAATTGAAGCGCGTAAGCGAAGTCTTTTTCCTTGTAGCTGATCTCGGCAAGAATGCGCGTTAAGTCGAGATCGTCCGGAAGTTTTTTGTGAGCTTTGGTTGCCAGATCAGATGCCTTATCCAGGGTTGCTGGATTATTCGCGTACAAAGCCGCCAAGTTTTTCTGCGCGGGAATGAAATCTGGATAACGCTCCAAAACCTTCGCGTAAATATCGATCGCAGACGCGTCTTGATGTTTTTCCCTCGCCAGATCGGCCCGAACCATGAGGGCGGGAATATTTTCGGGATCAGTCTGCAGGATTTTTTCTGCTGAAGCAGCGACCGCGGCCGCATCACTCGATTGGGGATTGAAAGATGTAAGTGACAAAAACGACTTCGCTTCCTCGACTCGTTGCGGATCTCGGGCTGTCGTTGCAACCTGCTGCATCGCCTCCCGAGCCTCAGCTACCTTGCCCAAACTGTAAGCGGCCCGCGCAAATCCACCGCGCGTTCCGACATCATCGGGCGAGCTCCGTAAGCTTTCCTGCAGGAGACTGTAGGACCAATCAAAACTGCCGGCTTCGAAGGCAATATTGCCGAGAAGGCCGCTTATCTTCGGGTCATTCGGCGCTAGTTCTCTCGCACGTTTAGCGAATGTCATCGCCTTGCTGGGGTTTTTCAGCGGACCGCTGTTGAGTTGCGCCAGCTTGATCGTGGGAAGGAGAAGATTTGGGTTAAGTTTGACAGCCTTTTCATAAGACGCGGCAGCTTCGGCAAAATTGGATTGCTTTTCGTACAGGTCGCCAATTCGTTGCAGTGCAATCGGATCGTTAGGCTCTTGCTCGAGAAATTTTTTCAACTGGTCGATCGAAACCTCGGCCCCTTCTTGCAGCAGAGCCAAACGTCGTTTGCCCTCTTCCTTGGCCGAAAAGTCCTTTGGCGAGTTTATGGCTCGTTGCAGGGCCTCTTTGGCTGGCGCAATCCGTCCCATCATGTAATTCGCCATGCCCAGGTGATATTGCACCTCGGCGCTGTCAGGTAGCTTTGCAGCGCTTTCCTCGAGCAAACTTAGAGCACGGGGATAATCTCTTCTTTTGTAAAGTACCCAACCCAAGGTATCTGCCACGGAAGCATCGTCTGGTTGTAACTGGCGTGCCTTTTTTGCAAGTTCGTTAGCCTTATCCAATTCCTTGAATTCGCTGGCATACAGGTAAGCCAAATTATTTAAAGCCGGAGCGAAATCCGGACTTGCAGCCAGCAATTTTTCATACGCATCGCGGGCCTTTGCGAAATCTTTCCGCTTCTCGTAAAGCATCGCAGAGGTCATGAGCGCTGGGACATTCTCCGGACTTTTGGCCAACAAGGCTTCCAATTTGCCGAGAGCCTCATCAACTCTGCCTTGGGCGAGGTAAACTGAAATCAGCGCGTCGTAGGCACGCGAGAGTTTGGGATCCAGTTCGAGCGCTTTCAGGAGCGCGCTTTCGGCCTTGTCCCAGGTCTTTGTCGCCATTTGCACCTGTGCTTCGATGAAATGTCCAACAGCGGAATTCGGCGTTTTACTAAGTACTTGCTGGGCTTTGTCCATCGCGCCAGTGAAGTCGTTCTTGGCAAGATCCAGCTGCACGAGCTGCTCCATACTCGCCGGGTTATCGGGCGCTACTTCGTGCGCCTTCTCAAAGGCGTTACGGGCCTCCTCGTTCTTCTCTTGTTGACGAAAGATAATTCCGAGAAAGAAATAAACTTGTGAGTCATTCGGAGTCTTTGCCAACTGGTCCTGAAGAGTGGCGACGGCATCGTCGAATCGCTTCATTAATTGGTAAGCTTGCGCCAAGAGCAGCCGCGCGGATCGCGAATCCGGATGCTTCTTTAGCAAGTCAGACATCGCCGAGACTACCTCCGTCAGATTGTTGGTACGAAGATTCAACTGCGCCAGAAGCAAAATGGCTTCAACATTCTCCGGGCTGGTTGCGACCGCTTGCTTGAGCACATCGGAAGCCTGGGCAAAATTGTTCTGTCGCAAATATAAGAGAGCCAGTTGATATTTGATTCCTGCAAGGCCCGAATAGGCTTTACTTAACTGTTCGAGCTCGTCGATTGCTTTCTGCGTATCGCCTTTTCCGAGGAACATTTGCGACTTCAACATCCGCCCATCAATGTTTTGCGGGTCCTGGCTAAGCACGTTCTCCAGTAAGGAAGCCACTTCGTCGTAGTGTTTTTCCATCAATGCGATTTTTGCCTGGAGAAGCCAGGCTGGGAAAAAATCGGGAAATTTGCGCGTAATTTCCTGCAAGGCTTGCTTGGATTTGTCCACGGCACCATTCAGCGCGTTGAACTCTGCAAGTCTTACTTTCGCGATCGATCGGTTTGGCTGAAGCTCAGCGGCCTTTTTCAAATCCTCAAGGCCCTTTGTCTTGTCCTTGGCCTGAAAGTGAAGAGTTGCCAATGCCAGGTAGGGAGTGGCAGATTTAGGATCTAGTTGCGCCGCGCGGTGCAGGGCGGCCTCCGCTCCGGCTGTATCTCCTTTGTGAAAGGCGACATTCGCGACGGCCATATTGTAGGAGGCCTTATCGTGATCACGAAACTTTTGGAGCCTCTGCTCGGTGGAAGCTATATCTTCCTTCGTCCGATCGGTCTCTGCTAGAAGAGCAAGCGCCTCGCCGCTATCAGGCGATTCTTTAAGGATGGAAATTAACTCCTTCCTGGCAGCGGAGGCGTCGCTTAATGACAAAAATACGCGAGCTAACTGGATTCTGTTATCCACGTTCTTGGGTGCAAGTTCTCGCGCCTTAAGAAAAAAGGGCGCCGCTCGGACGGGCGCACCCTGTTCGAACCAAATAGTCCCTAATCTTTGAAAAACAGTCGCATTGGCCGGATCCAATCGAAGGTATGTGAGGTATTCGATCTTCGCCTTGTTATAGTCGCCAGAATTAAAGTAGTTCTCAGCCCGTCTGAGAAGGCGAGACTTTTTCGCTTCCTGAGAACAGCCAGTGGCGATCGCTGCCACAACCACGGCGATTAGTAAGCAGCGAGCAAAAGTATTACGCGGCACTTTGTTTCCCTCGCATTCTTCTAGCGCGCTTTCTCATCCCTGCGTCGACGAGATTGAACGAAAGCGCCGGTTTCCGTAATTCCCAGTTTCTCCATGAACTCATACAAAATCAGGCTGTTTACGCCAAATTCCGCTGCGGCTGAGTAACCCGGTCAGGATGTTTCTTCAAGGTATTTTGTATCAATTCGGTTTCGGCAGTTTCCCGCGATTGCTTGAGTTTAGAGGCGGAGTGAGACCTCTCACGACAATGCGCAATTCCAGATCTTTTCCGTCAGTCTCTTTCCCTTAGGCATAATTACAGTCCGTTTTATGTGGTTTTGCAATTCGCGAATTTATTTCCCGGCCAAGCGTGGCGATTAAGCATCCGTAGGCTTCCGGGCGAAAATTCCAAGTGTTGACGCCTTCCTCGACGATTACCTGCAGATCCGCATCAGCCGCCGCTATATCGTGTTTTCAATTTGAGTCCTGCCGGCCACCCCGCACGCTGGGGACTTTGCTCCTGTAAGAGCGCAACAATTTGACCTGAGGTGAGCGAGACAGTCTCCAATCTCGTCCAAGAGGGAGACACAGAGTGAACTCTTCCCTAGCCACACATAGGGGCTTCTGAAGCGGGCTCAGGGGCTGGTTTTTGGCGAGCGACGGCACATGGCTTGCTATAAATACCATAATCAATCCAAGAATTCATAATACGCTTTTGAACTGCCTGCGGCTAGCGAGTATCTGGAGCAGTTTATTCATATTAACTCTCGCAGCACAGGGGGCGGTAATCGTCTCAGCAGGGGGCTCGAATGTTTCACTGGCATGGACCGCAAATTCGGAGTCTGATGTCAGGGGTTACCGCATACATTACGGAACCGCGTCTCACAACTACACCGAACATCTCGATGTAGGAAATGCCACGACCGGTGCGATACATGACCTGGCGGACAATACCACGTATTTCATTGTGCTGACTGCCTACAATGCCGCTGGTGTCGAGAGCCAGCCCTCGAACGAAATTTCATTCACAACTTCGGATATATCACCGCCCGATGCTACTCCTACGCCAAGTCCAACACCGAACCCTACCGCTACCCCGAGTCCAACACCGAACCCTACCGCTACGCCCAGTCCAACACCGCACCCTACCGCTACGCCCAGTCCAACACCGCATCCTACTGCTACGCCCAGTCCAACACCGCACCCTACTGCTACGCCCAGTCCTTCACCACACCCGAGCGCGACGCCACCGTCTCCTCACGCAACGCCGACGCCGACTCCCCCTCCCGCAGCTCGCCGAAAGCTTGTAAACGTAGCTACTCGAACCTTTGTACAAAATGGTGAGGATGTGATGATTGGTGGCTTCATTGTTACAGGAACCAAAGCTAAAAGAGTGATCGTTCGGGGCATAGGCCCTTCGCTCAAGAAGGCCGGTATTGTTGGGGCAATGGCTGATCCCATGTTGGAGTTACACGACTCCACGGGAGCTCTTATCGCTTCGAATGACAATTGGACATCTCATCGCAGTCAAATAGAAGCGACCGGCCTTGCGCCGACCGACAGTCATGAGTCTGCGATTGTTGCGACATTACAACCTGGACCTTATACTTGCATCCTGAAAAGCAAGACAGGGATCCCGGGCGTGGCTCTCTTTGAACTTTACGATCTCGAAGCGGCCAGTTCGCGTCTCGCTAATATTTCTACGCGCGGTACGGTTGGACTGGGAGAGAACGTTGTGATCGGTGGGTTCATTATCGGAGGCGACCAACCCACTAAGGTCCTTGTCCGAGCGATCGGGCCGTCGCTTGCCAAGAGCCATATTTCGAATGCGCTAATGGATCCCAAACTTGAATTACATGGGCCCACGGGCGCGCTCATTTTCTCGAATGATAACTGGCGAAGTGCACAAGCACAGCAGATCGCGGCAACACAACTTCAGCCATCAGATAACAGAGAATCGGCGATCATAGCGACCCTTGCGCCTGGCACTTACACTGCCGTTGTGCGCGGCTCAAATAACCTCACGGGAATCGCTCTAGTCGAGGTCTATAATCTAGAGAACTAACCCGACCGCAGCCTCGTCAAAAAGGACTTGGGGGGATGTAAATAACATCACCGTCTCTGACGTAATAAGGTTGGGTCGTCTGGCCGCTCTCGACAGGTCTTAAGTCCAGAATTTGAGTATGCTGTTGACCATTCACGATGCGGATCAAATGAACTCTTTTGAGACTTCCATACTCACTAGCGCCGCCTGCCTCCATGATAGCTTGAAAGATTGTTGTCGGCCGATCAAATGAGAGCTTGCCACCCTTACTTACGGCTCCGGACACGACAACCTGGGTAACGCTGCTTTCGAGTGTAACCACCACCGTGGTGCTTTGAAGCTGGGGCTTGTAGCGTAACGCCAATTCCGCTTGAAGGCTCGCAATTGTCTTGCCGGCAGCGTCAACCTCTCCAATCAAAGGCAAATTGATTTTGCCGTCGGCCTGAATTTTTTGCGATTGATTTAGCTCCGGTGCTCCCGAAAAAACCAATTTTATTACGTCACCGGAAACCAAATTAACGGAGGTTGGCGCAGCCAGTTGGTCCGGAGGCGGATTTACAACCGGCAGCTCGCAACTGGACAAAAAGACGCTCGTGAGAAAAACTGCGACTCCAACCAAAGGTATCTGAGGTTGCAGACACATGACACGCCGAAAACTGATTGATCCTGCGGAGTTAAGAAGAAGTGAGATAGACATATTTTTTGAAGCCCGTGTGTCTTCGCGAAATTTGTATGGTTATCTTAGCCCGCAATAGAGAGAGTTTTCTTTCTTAGTCCAGCGCAATCGAATTTGTCCCAATCTTACAATGCCCTTTGAAGGCAAAGATCGAACTGCGAACTGTTTCAGTCAGTTTTGATTTTATAACTTTCGCCAGAAGCAGGCGACATGCCGGATCGCCGATCTGGCTGACGTTCAATCACAAACCACACTGGCGAGTCTATTTACAAAGTTCGGTGTTTACCGAAAGGCGCGCCACGATGGTGGGGATGCGATTTTCTCAAAGACGTCAGACGGAAATCACGACAAGCTTTGATAACGAATTGCCGGCGCATATCTCTGGTGTTGCTGTACCAATACTTCATGAATCACTAAGCACTCCCGACTCGCCCTCGGTGCACGGTAATTGCGCTTTCATTCGCGCTCGGGATCGATCTTCGTTTCGTCGGAGCAACCACAGGATCGCAATCAAAGGGATTAACGATAAGACGAAGAAAATCGGTCCGCCACGCCTGTGAATTGGGTGATGGATCATTTGCGGGCCAAGATGAACACAGAGCAAACCGATGACAGTAATGCGAAAGCCGTTGCGCAGAACTCCGAGCGGAATTGCGGCCAGTACCAAAGTCAATCGATGAGGGAATCGTCTTAGAAAAAGATACGAGGCGAGAATACTGGCGATAAAAAGAACCCAGCTTGATCGAATGCCGCTGCACTCTTGAGCAACTTCAATGACGATGCCAGGCAACTGAAAGATGGGGCCATCCCGTAATACCGGCGTGCCCGTTAGGTGAAGGAAAAAATTCGCACACTCGGCCGAACCCATCTTGGAGGCGTTTTCGAGCCATTGGACAACGGCATCGGGAAGGGGCGCCATGAAGACCAAAAAGGCGAAGGGGAAAGCAGTAGACTTCATCCAGCGCTTCCCGGCAAAGGCAAAGCCGCCAGCAACAAGAAAACAAACAAAGGATAAAATAGCGGCGGTCAGCCAGAAAGTGCGCCATTCCCATGCCACACACAAAAGAGTTGTGCCGCACATCACCCCAACTAGTGCCCAGGCAAAAGATGAGCAGTATGTTTTCGGCAGTTGATCCCGGATAATGTAGAGGATGTAAAGCGAGATCAACGGCACTAATACTACGTGCGAATGCAATTCATCGTGCAATGCAAGCGACGTCAGAGATCTGAACGCACCGAAAAAGCATAGGCTCAACAAAAAGGCAAAAACCGCCAGGATAATCAACCGGGCAGGACCAGCTCCATCAACACGGCGAGCATCGGAGACGCCGTTACGAACGATAGGTTTGTTACTCACTAATTGAGACGTTTGTTGATGTCGAATCCCGCTTCGGCGCGTGTTGTTCGAGACGGATCGTTTAGCTTACGCTTTCCAAAGTTTACTGGAGGGCAGAGGAATACCCGTCATGGCGTTCCGTGTATCTACGATACATTGAGCCCAGTCGCCAAGTTCCTGATAATTGACTGAGCTATGGTTCGTGGCGATAAGCACGAGGTCAAAGCTGGCGATGTTGTTCCGGTTCCAATGAACAGACTTCTTTCCGGCAAATTCCGAATGCTCTCGGGTCGGCTTGATCACCGGAACGTAAGGGTCGTGGTATTCCACTTCGGCGCCGCGCTTGCTTAACAGGCTCATTAGGACGTAACTCGGCGATTCGCGCTCATCATCAACGTTGGGTTTATAAGCCAGGCCAAGTACGAGCACGCGACTCCCGTTTACCGCTTTTCCTGATTCATTTAGCGCGTCAGCAACACGATGCATGACGTAATCGGGCATCGAAGTATTGATCTCGCCTGCGAGCTCGATGAATCGAGTATTCTTGCCGTACTCGCGCGCCTTCCAGGTTAGGTAAAAAGGATCAATGGGAATGCAGTGGCCGCCAAGGCCCGGGCCCGGATAGAACGCCATGAACCCGAACGGCTTCGTCTTTGCAGCATCGATAACTTCCCAGATGTCGATCCCCATGGCGGCGTATACCTGCTTTAACTCGTTAACCAGAGCGATATTCACGCTGCGAAAAATATTTTCCAATAGCTTGGCCGCTTCGGCGACTCGGCACGATGAGACTGGCACGAGGTTTTTTATCGCCATCGAGTAGAGCTTTGTCGCTTTTTTCAGGCACTCTGGCGTCAGGCCGCCGACAATCTTTGGGATCGTCGCGACAACACTGTTTGGGTTACCGGGATCTTCTCGTTCAGGTGAGAAGGCAAGATGAAAATCCTTTCCCGCGACCAGTCCGGAATTCTCCTCAAGGACTTGGCGCAGATTTTCATCTGTCGTTCCCGGATAGGTGGTTGATTCAAGGACGATGAGAGTCCCTCGTCGATAAGTGTGGTGCAATTTGGCGTCCTGTCTCAATGATGAAGGAAAGGTCGGGCTCTCGATTTTTGTTCAGCGGGGTCGGCACGCAAATGATGACCGCCTCCATCTCTTTGACACGAGCGAAATCCGTCGATGCCGAAAGTTTCTTAGCTTTAACAACTTCCTCAATCGTTGCCGGAGCTATGTGCTCGATATAACTCCGACCCTGATTCACCATGTCAATTTTGCCCTGGTCAACATCCAGACCTACAACCGTAACATTTGACCGGGCAAATTGGATCGCGAGTGGCAATCCAACATAACCGAGACCGACAATGGAAATTTTCATGTTTAGTTGAACAAAGTGCTTACGGAAAAAGAAAATGTCTGCGCATGGTTAAAAATTCCCTTTGATCTGAGCAGATACCGCTCCTGCTGCGAAGAAATACAATACCGTATTCGAGCGACTTATCGCTTCTTAAGCCAAACAGAGCCACCAATGTTTTCAAGAAATCTCGGCATCCGTTCGGCTAACATTTTCCGATGCGTGTGGCCCAGATAATTGTTAAAAAGTAGGATATCGAATGCCTCATTGTATTGCAGGAAAGCGCGCAGGAGGTAGGCTTCGTTCCACGAACGCCCCTCAATAATCCATTCCAGCGGATATTCGAACGGCCACACCACGTCGTGAATGTGAATCAATACGCCGGGCTGTAATAGCGGCAGGATTTCGAAGAAAAGGTAGTTCACATCGCTTCCGGTTTTAGCAACATGCGACGAATCGATGAATAATACGTCGTCACGTTCGAGCGAAGAAAAAACCTGCGTCGCAATCTGTTGGACGGGTTTTTCGAAGATTTGAACTCGGCCGACGTCCTCGCTCGTCAAGAGAGAACGCAATCTCTTGGCGTTCGGTTCGATGAATGTAAAGTGCACACGACCATCCAGGAATAGGTCGTTCGTGTCCAGCATGAGCGCCGACGAGAAACCCGAGCCCACTTCGATGATTTGCTTCGGGCGAAATTTCCGGAGCATTGCGTAGAGAACGATTGCATCCCCAATCTCGAAGAAACAGTTTTCCAAGTAGAATCGTCGTCCAGTCTCGAGTTTCTCTTGCCAATCGAACTCGGGGTAAAAGGTCGCGAGTTCTTCCAGGAGCCTTTTCTGTTCATCCGCGCGCAGTCGAATGCCGGGACCCAAGTCGATATCCCTTTCGAATAATTGATCAGCTCGGGCCTTGACCTCCTCACAATCTGGTATCGGGGAGTAATAAGAGCCAGGCGGTGCAAATGCGCGGCGATCTGATCCCGTATACCTTCGACGCAGGTATCGATCGAGCTTCTCGACGCCAGGCAGTAAGCGAAGATTTTTCAAAATGGACGGGTAAATCATTCGCCTTAAATTGGGAGCACTTGACCAGTTTACCCAGATTGTAGCCAGGCGGGAATCATATCGATCCGGCCTCGAGAATATAGTGCATCACCTGGATGATTACGTTGACATTTGAGCAGCGTGCGGAACTGCACAGCGATGAGCTGCATGTAGAGTTAGAGGAACGCAAAGGGGACTTGAGCTCATTACTTACTCATGGCTGAATTACGTTCAGCCGCAGAAATCTCCGCGAACCAGTCCCGGCGGAAACCGAGGCTTTGACTGTTTGGATTTCACCGTCGTCGCTCAGGATCTCTTCGGTGACACCCGTGCTATTCCAGTTCGGCGACGTGAGATCGTCGCTCCACTCCACATTGAAGGTTAACCCGTCGGCCATCGCTCCCGTAGCGCGCGTGTAGACGAATTCGATCGTATTGCCGTTAAGACTTAGTATACCTGGCATCGGGCTGCTTTGCTCCGGGTCGTTTGCTGTCGCGAACTCCAACAAGTTCGAAAGGTCATCAAAGTCCGGATCATTCTCATCGGCTCCAGTTCCGGTGTCCGCCGTGTTACCGAAGTACTGCAAACGCCACGCTTCCAAATGAGTGATTCCTGTACCCGTCAAAGCGATGTCAAATGGGCTTTCGTCCGCGTCGTTGCTGACGATGTGGAGTGCGGCAGTACGCGCATCTAAGGCAGTCGGAGAGAATTTGACTGTAAACGTCGTATTCTCACCTGGGGCGACTGGTGCGGTTGGACTAGCCGTAATTGTAAACTCGCCTGCATTCGCTCCATCAATTGTTATTCCGAGGCCGGTAAGGTTTACGTTGCCCAGATTTCTGATGATGAACGTATGCGAATTATCGTCATCGATACTTACATCCCCAAAGTCCACGATGCTTTGGCCATCAATAAGATTGGTGCCGGAAGGTTGTTCGACGGCAATCTCTGGCCCGTTGACCGTAATAGAAATTGTCGCCTCGGCGCTGGTCAAAGGGGGAGAGGTGCCATCACCGGTATCCGTCACCGTAAACTTGAAACTATCAGGCCCGTGGTAGTCCATGTTCGGGCTGTAGGTAAGATCTGGCGCTGTCCCTGTGAGCGTACCGTGAGCTGGGGGAACAGTGACGTCGAATGTGAGGTCGGCGGATGGCGTCTCTACGTCGCTACCAGTTAAGGTAATGAGCAGCGGCGTATTTTGGTTAGTAGCAACTGTTTGTTCATCCGCTGTCGGTTCGTCGTTAACTGCGTTCACCGTAAGCACGAAAGTATCGCTCGTCGTGTTAGTGCCGTCATTCACGCTAACGGTAATTGTTGTTGCACCATTCCTATTTGGCGCTGGCGTGATCGTTACGGTCCGATTCGCGCCGGTGCCACCAAAAATGATGTTCGTATTTTGAACAAGGGTCTCGTTACTAGACGTACCGCTCAAGGAGAGCGAATCGAGCGGTGTTTCCGCATCTCCCACGGTAAAGCTAATCGGCCCCGTGTCGGTGTCCTCGTCGATCGAGGTATCGGCTATATCGGAAATGGTCGGCGGAGCGTCGACTGGGGTTACCGTGATCGACACCGTCGCGATGTTTGAGTCAATTGTTCCATCGTTTGCCTTGAACGTGAAACTATCAGGTCCGTTATAATCAGATGCGGGTGTGTAGGTCAAATCCGGTGCTGTCCCACTTAAGATTCCGTGAGTTGGCTGAGTTACGACGCTAAAGCTCAGTGTATCACCATCGACATCGGAACCGGTCAAGGTGATGGCTTTTGCAGCGTCTTCATTCGTGGTAACGGATTGAGGATCGGCGACGGGCGCGTCGTTAACTGGGGTGACGGTAGTCGAGATGGTGGCCGTGTTAGAATCAACTGTTCGGTCATTCGCCTTGAAGGTGAAGCTATTCGGACCGTTGTAGTCGGCGGTTGGCGTATAGGTCAGGTTTGGCGGCGTTCCATTCAAGATTCCGTGAGTTGGCTGAGTTACGACGCTGAAGCTCAGTGTATCACCATCGACATCCGAACCGGTCAACGTGATGGCTTTCGGAGTGTCCTCATTCGTGGTAACCGATTGTGGATCAGCGACGGGCGCGTCGTCAACTGGAATGACGGTAATTGAGACTGTTGCGATAGTTGAATCAACCGTTCCGTCATTTGCGTTGAAGGTAAAGCTGTCCGGACCGTTGTAGTCGGCCGTTGGCGTATAGGTCAGGTCTGGCGCTGTTCCGCTAGGATACCGTGCGTTGGCTGGGAGACCACACTGAACGTCAGGGTATCACCGTCAACGTCCGAACCAGTCAAAGTAATGGATTTCGCCGTGTCTTCGTTAGTGGTAACAGATTGGGCATCGACGGTGGGTGCGTCGTTTACAGCAGTCACTGTGATCGACACGGTCGCAGGGGCAGAATCCACGGCACCGTCATTCGCCTTAAAGGTGAAGCTATCGGGGCCGTTGTAATTTTCCGCCGGGGTGTACGTGAGATCCGGTGCTGTCCCGCTCAAAGCGCCGTGTGTAGGTTGCGTCAGAACGATGAAGGTCAGTTCATCGTCGTCAGGATCCGATCCGGTCAAAGTAATCGCTTTGGCCGTGTCTTCGTTGGTTGTAACGGATTGTGGATCAGCAACTGGCGGTTCGTTCACGGCTGTAACAGTGATCGATACCGTCGCGACGTTTGAGTCAACTGTTCCGTCGTTCGCCTTGAACGTAAAGCTGTCGGATCCGCTAAAATGCATTGCCGGCGTATACGTCAGATCCGGAGCCGTACCGCTTAAGGTACCGTGCGTTGGCTGCGTCACGACCGTGAAGGTCAGTGGATCATTGTCGATGTCTGTCGCAGTCAAGGTAATGTCTTTCGCCGTGTCTTCGTCCGTCGCGATCGATTGCGCATCGGCCGTAGGTGCGTCGTTAACCGCAATAACCGTGATAGAGATCGTGGCGACGTTCGAATCAACTGTCCCATCGTTTGCTTTGAAAGTGAAGCTATCCGGTCCGTTGTAGTTCGGCGTTGGGGTATAAGTCAATTTGGGGCCGCTCCGCTCAAGACGCCGTGCGTCGGCGGCGTTACAACGATGAAGGTCAACGGATCATTTTCGACGTCTGTTGCGGTAAGGTAATGGCTTTCGCGGTGTCTTCGTCGGTTGTTACGGATTGCGGATTGGCTTCGGTGGGTCATTGACCGCGATGACGGTGATGGAGACGGTAGCGATGTTGGAGTCAACCGTTCCGTCATTGGCTTTGAAGGTGAAGCTATCCGATCCGTTGTAGTTGGCCTCCGGCGTGTAAGTGAGGTTTGGCGCGGTCCCACTTAAGGCGCCATGCGTTGGATCTGTTACAACGATGTAGCGTCAGTTCATCCCCGTTGGGATCGGAACCGGTCAAGGTAATGGCCACCGCAGTGTCTTCGTCCGTCGTCACCGCCGGTTGGGGATTGGCAAGGCGGATCGTTACCGCGTTGACTGCAATTGAAACTGTTGCCGTGTTCGAGTCAGTCGTTCCGTCGTTTGCTTTGAAGGTAAAGCTATCCGCTCCATGTAGTGCGCGGCTGGCGTGTAAGTCAGATTTGGGGCGGTCCCAGTTAAAACACCATGCATCGGGTTCGTCACCACGGAGAAGCTCAACTCGTCCTCATCGGGATCGGAACCGGTCAAGGTAATGGCCACCGCCGTGTCTTCGTTTGTCATAACCGATTGCGGATTAGCCGTGGGCGAACTTAGGGTTCACGTGTACCGTGCGTGTCACTTGTGTCGCAGCGTTGCCGGCAACATCGCTGACATTGTAAGTGACCGGATAATCGCCCGGCACTGAAGTATTCACGGCACTAGAGTCAATCACAATTGAGCTACGTTAAATCACCATCAACATTATCAGTCGCTGTCGCCCCGGGATCCGTATAAGTCCCACCTTGGTTCACTGTGAATGGGTTCGCGCCAACGAGTGTAATGACTGGAGGCGTCGTATCCACCACAAGAGGCTCGAGAAAGCAAAGGAGCCCTATGCCATTGGCGTTAGCAACCCAGTTGCCTGAGGCCGGACCGCTATGACCTTGATAAACTACCGAATAGCGCCATGGGCATTTCGGAAAGATTGAGGTTGAGCATGCCATTGGCGACTGTGCCGCTGACAACAGAGACGGAGGCGCCCACAACGAAGAAGTCTGCCGTGGCACCGGAATAAAGGTGATAGCGTCTGTTCTGTTACGAAGCGGAATACGGATCAAGTTCTTGTTGGCGCCAGTAAGGAGACCGCATAGGCTGGGTTAGGCGGATCAGTGCTGGGAAGACTGGGGCCATTGTATAAAGTCCCGTTGCAACATGCGAGCCATGTTGAAGCCGATGGTTTCGTAACCGTTGGTAAAAGCAAAATGGCAACCATCGTACCCATCCAGACCGTTACTAGACATGACCGAGAGGTTGGGGAATTGGTCGGCGAACAAACGCTGGCGGTTCCGAAGATCGACATCATTTCTGGCAACGTAATTGCCGCAAGGGCTACCAGGATTGGTCTCCCGTTCCTGGAAGACATAGATGCGCTCGATCGATGGGTAATCTTGCAACCAGTCTGAACATAGCGCTGTGAAACCGGCCTGGTATTGCGCACCCTGACCATTATCAGCTTCCCCTTGATAATAGAGAATGGATCGAACCGCACCGGCGAGTCCGCCGTTCTGCATGCGGTAGAGAAGGCGACCGTAGTTGGTCAGGATGTCGCTCGGATTGGCGTCATTTCGTTGAAAAAAACTGATTGGTTGTCCGCCGTTTCCACCATTCATGATTGCAATGGGGACATTGTTATTGCTCATGAGAAGATTTCCCATGACCAGGCCCCATTGGCCGACACCGCCCACCGCATCCAGACTGCCCACTCCACTGCTGCCCCCGCCATTGGCCACAAACCAGGACCTATAGGTAAAGGTGCCATCGGTGTCGGCGGTGCCAAGGCCGAAGGTGCGGATAAAGGGACTAATGTAAGCATCCGCATTACCCGAAATGGGGACGGTGGTGGCATTGGATTGACCCTGGATGATGTACACATCGCCGGCGACAATGTTGATGGTGCGCCGCACACTGAAGTCCTGCCCCATCCCATTGCGAAATAGCAGTTCCACATCGTATTCGGCCAGTTCCGCCATAATCGTGGCGGAAAAGGAAAAGGGGGCTGTTCCTCCCGAGTAACTCAGCGCCTGTAATTGGTCGGCTCCCATCTGCGTGCCATTGCGATAAACGCGCAGAATCGCTGAAGAGAATCCACCGGCCAATTCCGTCCCTGCCACTTGCAGAGTTGCGGTATTGGTCATCCTGTTGCGCGGGAAAAGCTGTAGGTAATTGGGATAAGCGCTGAAGGTTGCACTAAACGGGTCCGCCGTGGCCGAGTAGGACCAGGTGAGGATATCGTGTGTGGCGGTCTGGCCGGCAGTCGAACCGGTAAACCCAACGTAGGCGCGGGTCCCACCGATGGCGGCAATAAGATCGATCGTATAGTCGTGAGTAAAAGTCGCGTTGTTCGAGGTATCGGTGACCACCTGATGAAGCGTAAAAGTGGCGCTGTCATAGGAAAGCGCGACGCTGAAAACATGACCATTGTGCAAGTCGATGCCTGCGCCAGTCATATCGAAGGACACGGTAGCTTGATCGGAGGTTCCGGCGTTGTAGGCATAGATGCCGGTGGTGTTCCGGTTAGTGGGATAGGTACCAAACTTCAGGGCGACACACTTATCGATCCCATGGTAACCCATCGAGCCGGCAGAACCGCCCACGGCCGTGTTCCCATCCCTCTGGATGGCAAAGGTAAATCCATCGGCAAATCCCGATGTGGAGGTAATCTGAAACGTAAACTGGCTGCTGAAGTCATGAATATTGACCTGATTTTTCGACCAGACCGTCCCGGCCTGACTGGTAAAGCCATTGGTGGTCAGGCGCGCCCTTGATGGTGGCATCTCGGGGCCGGCGATTTGAGCACTGCCGTTGAAGTTCAGCATCGAGGATGAATCGGCAAACCCAGCGGAGAAGTCGAGAGTGGCCCCTTTGGCGGCAATTACGGCCGATACGATTGCCGAAAGTGCGCAGAAGAAATGAAGGAAACGTCTCACGGAAGGGATGTGCTTTTTTAGGGCAAAGAGATTGTGATCTGAAATGGTAATTCGTTCAAGAGCATCTGGTAAAAATGCTCTTAAATTCTACGGCAGCGAAAGGATTGGTCTGGTGTCTGTGGAGGCGTGACCGCGACGGGCCCTTTCGGAGTGTGTTTGATGATGATACGCATGAAATTCGCCTGTGGCTGGGCGGCTTATCAACTGGACTCCTCTG
Source organism: uncultured Verrucomicrobiae bacterium (assembly GCA_963803315.1). Classification (GTDB taxonomy): domain Bacteria; phylum Verrucomicrobiota; class Verrucomicrobiia; order Chthoniobacterales; family UBA10450; genus JBBQFI01. The sequence goes on from CAWDLY010000001.1 coordinate 232,133, forward strand.
GAGCCCCGACGCATAACTTCCGCTGTTCCTGGGCTTTACAGCTGTGTTGCGTCCCGCTTCCATCAATCAAAAGAGCAAGCGTCGCCTCCGCCACCTCGGATGCAGAAATTTGCTCGATACAATGGGGCCGGAGTGCGGAACAATGATCAATACAGGGAGGGATCGCGTTTTGCGGTTGTAGAATTCGATGCGGAACACCCCAGGGCCCGAAACGACGCGGGTTTTGATGGTAGCCGTCCTTGCCGCTTTCTGGATGACAGGAAACTACCACAACCGGAATTCCTGCTACCGCGGCCAGATGCGCCGGTCCCGAGTCATTACCAACAAAGCCGCTGCAAGCCTGCATCAGGCAGAACAGGCTTCCCAAGTTAAATTGGCCGCTGATGTCCTTCACGCGTGGGGAGTGCAATTGTGACGCAATCGAAGAACATACCGTTGCATCGGAGGCAGAGCCGATGAGCAACACGTCCCTGCCCGAATTTTCAAGAGCCCGCGCCACAAGTGCGAATCGCTCGGCTGGCCATTGTTTGCGAGGCTCACTGGCGCCTGGCGCCAAAACCACCCGCCCTTTTCTTAAATCATGGCGGGCCAGGAACGCGTCGGCAGCATCTCGTTCCTCTGCCGTCGGCCAAAACTCAAGGGTTGGCTGGTCCGGGCTCACGCCGATTCCTTCTAGAAAAGCGACGTTTCTAAGAACTTCGTGCTCGACTCCCGCACTCGGAATGATGATCGACCATAGCTTGTCGTGCCCCCGATTAACGAGGCGCCGGATATCGCTTGTTTTCTCGGAGTAGGATACCGAAAATCTGGCACGGGAAGACGCGGCTAGATACGTCGCGCCATAATTGTCCACGTCGAATCGTGGCGCCAACAAAACATCTGCATGCAAGGGAGCCAAATACTCGCGAGCCAAGCTCTTCGCCGCCTTATAGAGTCGCCAATGCTTCCCGGCAGTATGCAGTGCCAAAGGCAGGTATACTGGTTCTCCCTGTTCAAACACGTGAACGCGATTAACGTAAGGACAGTGCTCATAGATTGGAAAACCGGCTGGGGAGCAGACCAGGTGAATGTCTGCCTGCGGCGCGCTCATCCGTAATTCCCGCAGGAAACCTGAGAATAGGAGGGCGTCACCGATACGATCCAGGCGCATCACCACTATCTTGGACGCGCGTCGCAGCGTCCCATGCGGAAGCGTGGCTAATCCAAGTAACGGTGCGCCAGCTGCCCGAATGCGCAGGCGGATTACCTGCGGGCTGAGTGCAATCCGTATGAAAATGTTCCGTGGACTCAGCATCGCCGCGATGCGCTTCAACCCACGTACAACAAGACTAGATGATTTTGGCACGTTGGTAATGTAAACCCTATCGCCGCTATAATCTAAATTCCTGATAGGACCGATCGCCCCCGCGAGTCTGTCACTCGCAAGGAGACGCTCATTCCGCCCGCGCCACCGCTACCAAGCTTTGCCCAATTGGGGGATGAATTATTTTTGTCTCTACCGCATACGGGAGGGGAAAGAGCAAGCGATCGAAGCACCAGACAGCGGCAGAATTAAACGATCGCTTCTTTAGTGCGCAAAAGCTTAGCCACCATGTCAGATAGCCCACAAAGTTGAAGTAGTAGAGTTCGATCACGCGAAAACCTGTTTGTTGAAGTTTCTCTTTCAAAGAGTGCCGCGTGTATCGACGAAAGTGCCCGAAATCCTTGTCCAATGGGGCGTAGATTTCTGGCCGGGCTGGAACAAACAAACAAAAGACACCGTTTGTTGGACGCAAAAGCGCGTAATAACTCTTTAACTCACGGTCATCATCCTCGATATGTTCGAGTACGTTGACGCTCAGGATTGCGTCCCAATTCTCCGGTCCGGTCAGATCGCGGACTGTTCCATGTACGATAGAGTGATTTGGAAACGCAATCCGCAGGCGCTCATAGAATCCTAAGTCTGGTTCGATTGACACGAGTTCACGAATCTCAGGGGACTTTAAGAGCAGTCCGGTAAGTTGGCCGATGCCGGCGCCCACTTCCAACACACGCCCCTGAAGATATTCGGCAAAGATTTCGAGCAAAGCAGTCCTGTAGTTCCGGGCTTGCTCCAGAGCAGCAAACTCAAAATTTGACTCGTCAATTAGTGTTTTCGGTAGAGCCGCCGTCGTCACGCTAAGAAGTTATATTTGGCTACGCACCACAGAGCATGCAGGCCGTCTCGCCATCCGACCTTTTTGCCTTCCGCGTAAGTGCGGCCGTTGTAGGAAATCGCTACCTCAAAGATCCTAAGCTTAAGCTTTGCTACTTTGGCCGTTATTTCCGGCTCAAATCCAAATCGATTCTCCTGGATGTCGATTTGTTGTAGCACTTCTCGCCGGAAAACCTTGTAGCAGGTTTCCATATCGCTAAGATTCAGGTTTGTGGCCATGTTAGACAAAGTGGTCAGAATCCTATTGCCCACTGAGTGCCAGTAATACAGAACCCGCCGCGAACCAGCTCCAAGAAAACGCGAGCCAAAAACAACATCTGCTTTCCCATTTAATATTGGGTTTAAGACCAGATAATACTCTGAGGGATCGTATTCGGCATCGGCGTCCTGGACGATCGCGATCGGAGAAGTCACGTGGGCAAAGCCAGTTCGTAACGCTGCTCCTTTGCCGAGGTTCTTGCCATGCGAGATAATTTTCACCCGCGGATCATCACCGGCAACCTGTCGCAACACATCTTGCGTCCCGTCGTTGGAAGCATCGTCCACGATCACTAACTGCTCAACGGGCCGTTGGTTCAGCACGGTCTTGATCATGTTAGCGACAGTCGCTGATTCATTGTAAACGGCCATCACCACGGACAGGCATGGTTGTATTTCGTCGTTGCAACTAGCTTCGCGGGAGCGAGGAAAAGCTCGCGCTGGCGAAGGCAATGTTGGCGCTCCATCGGCGAGAGTTTCTTCCACTGCGTTGGCGTCAACGGGCGCTAAGGCTTGCTCAGTGGGCAAATGGTCTTCCGTTTCGTTCACATCAATCATTCGAGTGTGGATTCCGCCATAAGAGGGAGAGCATCAGTAGAACTCCGAAATCCAAACGAAATTTGCCGAGCGATTATGCAGAACCATTCGTGAAAAGAGCGTGTGAAGCGATTCAATGCAGGGGGCGCCGGGATTATCGACCGCGACCTACTATGGATTGTGATTTAAGCCCTTGCTAGCTTGCGGAGCCGGTCGCGTCCAGAGCTCAACGAACGCACGTGACCGCTCTTCTTTGCTCTCTAGACGATATCCTTTGTTCTTGAATCGCATTTCTATCGTTCGAGTCTCGGGACCAGGATGGCTAAGGTAACCCAGATGCGAAGCGACGAGCCAAATCCTGTTGGCTCCAATTGCGCGGTCTATTTCGCTCACATAGGCGCTGCTGTCTTCGGGATACTCGTCGAGCACCACTGTGTCGTTGGCCTCCATGGTGTAGGGGAACGCTACCGGATGTTTCCCTCGAGGTGCAATCGAGAATGGTTCGTTCGAGTAGAGGAACCATTCGTACCTGGCTGGTGGGTAGACGACGACCACGTCTCCTTTCTGCTTTTGCTCCAGTAGATGGCGGACGAGAGGACGAAGATCCTCATCTGGGTGGTTCGGAAACGCTGCATGTGCACCTCTCACTATAAATATAATGACAGCTGCGGCAGCAACTGGACCGACATACGCGCGCCAGGTTTTTCCGGGCAGGATTTCCTTTATTAAGCGCAACATTTCATAAGCTGCTAAGGCCAGGAGCACGGCCACAAGGGGATGTAGGAAAATATCGGTCCGCCCTCCTCCGAAAGGCGCGCGGCCGATAAATGAAGCAAGATAAACAAAGACAATTGGAAACCACAATATCCCTGTTAGCAAAGGTCGTCTGCGAACCACAAGAATAGTCGCAATAACAGCACTAATTGCCACCCATGGGAAACGACGGTGAGTCAAACCGGCGACGAAGTGTCCGGCCAAGCTTAGGCTGGAGCTAGCTATCCCACTGATTCCGTTGGCCCGGACTACATAATAATTCGACCAATATGATCGCAATGCCGGACTAGCTGCATCGATCGCCATCAAAGGAAGCCAGATACCGATGAAGGCGAGCGTTACCATTGCCACGATGATCGAATCCAGTCGACGTTCCCGGTATTTTAGTGCGGTCCATGCTGTGGGAATGCAGACGGCAGGGGCGGCGACAAAGACCGTCATGCTGGAAACGATTACACTGAGGCAAGCAGCAGCTCCTAACCAGATGACATTCTTGCGTCGCGGATCCTCCAGGACATTCCAAGCGAGCCAAACAAGGAGAACCGTTAGAAATCCCTCCGTGGTGTACTGCTTGACTGTGGCGGCGTATTGGACATCCGCCGGCGCCACCACGAGGATCAATGCTGCGATGATTCCTGGAATCCAACCTAGTCCCTTTCGGATAACCATCGCGTAAACGGCAACGGGGGTCAGGCACCCTATGGCGAACGGTACAAATTTTGCCGATATTTCGGAAAAGCCCACTAGCTTGAACCAGGTCCAGAGAATCGCATCGAAGCCGAAAGACGTCATCCCAATCTGCGCGAATTGACTGGCGGACATTCGCGCCACCAAGGCAACCCAAGCATCGTCGAACCAAAGGCTCGCTGAATTCAGTTGAGAAATCCGCAGGATTGCGGCGAAGGCGAGGATGATCGTAGCAAGCAAAACATGGAAGGCGCTCGCAACCCAGAAAGTTGACTTGGGCTGGCGTTCCTCGGTGTAAACCGCAGCAGCCATAGAGCGATAATGCGTGGATGCCATGTTACATCAGCAGGCACAAGAGTTAGCCAGGAGAGAAACCCTGGACGAATTGGCAGCACTCAAATTCCATGAGCGGCAAAGCCTCCTTCCGGTGGCCTATTTGTCCCTATTGCTACGCGAACAAGCACACGTGCCACTTGCTTGTAGTAGGCGGCAATGAAAGGCATGGCAAAGGCTGCCATTACCCATCGAAGGTATGACATCTTGCGTTTATAGATATCTCTCCATCTCCATAGGTAGGTCCCCCACGCCATGCGAGCGAGACAGCTCTTGATCTCTTCACCTTTGGCGGGATGCTGAGCAGTAAACTCGCGAACAACGGGATCATTGTGAAGAAATTGTAGGAAGCCTCGCGTGGCCGCGGCAAACTCGGCGATACTTACGGTCCAGCCATAGCTAGATCCAATTACGCGCCAGCGGAAAACACATTCGGAACTGAAGGCGACGCTGCCGCTCAGACAAAGTTTTGTTACAAGCGCATTCTCGATGTGCGCTCCACGGGTGAAGTCCGGATATGCGCCACATCTCTTGATATCTTCTGTCCTAGCAAGAAAAGTAGCCACAATGTCAAAGCCTAATTGATAACTTTCCCACATTGACAGTATGAAATCCGGCCCCGGCAGTGAATTGGGCAGCGACTCGCTTGATGTTTTGATGACCGCACCGTTCTCATCGATGCTTTCCTGGCCGGCAAATGCGATTGTTGTGCCGGGGAAGCGTTCAAATTGATGGACGAGCTCTGACACATAGTTGGAGCTGATCTCATCGTCGTCCATAAACAATACGAAATACGTTCCCGAGGCTTCTTGAATGATCTGATTAAAATGCGTGGCGGCGCTTACCGTTGAGGAGTTCTGACGAAGCCGGTATGGCCGGGAATAATGAGTCTCTACAACTTCTCGAATCGCGTCCCCATTTTGGCCGTTGTCAGAAACGATTAGCTCAATCGAAGGATAATCCTGGGCCTCGATTACCTTCAAAACCTGGGGAAGGTATTCAAGCCGCTTGTAAATAGGCATTCCAATCGTAACAAGTTTAGACATCTTTACCTTTGAGCAGTTATCCGTTTGGCTGAACGTTTGTCATCAGGCCTATCTGATCCAAAGCATCGGATACAAGCTTAACTTTGAATCTTGGAGGGCTTAACATGTTCGCCAAGTGCCAGGCAGGTAATGCCTGGCATTAGAAACCGAGTTGATTTGCGGCCGCTTCCGCAAAGAGGACGCATCTTTTTCCTTGCCGCCGCTTCTCCTTGGTTTCATCGAAAGCGATCTGCACACTATCTCCGGTGGTGAGACCCGAATGATGAGTGCCAACGTATTCGGTTACAAGGGGAATCAATAATGCGGCAAGGCAACGCTTTGCCGTCGCTCCGACCAGCCCTTCTTCATTCTCAAGCGAAGCGAGGAGCGTCTGCTCATTGTATCGCGAAATAGTCACGTATGCCGGTCTGCCATCCAAAGTTTTCATCAAGCGAAGCGGCGTTCTGTTTTCTGAGAGGGCGTGGCCATTTAAATTGATGGAATACTCTGCCATGCCCCCAGCCCGTTCCTCCAAACCATGGAGGAGAATAGAGGCGTCCACTGAGCTGGAGATATAGGCCCGCATTGGTTTTCCCGTAGAAACTTCGTCGACATAGATATTACTACGTTAAAATATATGTCCGCAATACATATTTTTGTTTCGCTTCTCAATCCAGATGGCGGCCTTAAGGGAGCCTGACCACGAGGATCTCGGCCATGCTGACTCGTTGCGATTTTCTCAGGCCTTTAATGTGATGGAGTAGCTGGGTCAACAGTTCGCATTCCCGCTTTTCCTGCTCATCATCGAGAGCGTCGGTGACGGCAATTTCCAAACTGTGAAAATTATGTCCGTGTTCAAAAGCAAGGAGATACCGCAAGGGTGCGACCTCGACGAGACGCAAAAACGACATTTTCCGAAGCACCTTACTCGGACCAATTACGACAAGCCCAGTATTTTTTGCCATCTCCACGATTTCGACTAACGCCTCAGCGGTCCTGCCAGTTGGCAGCGCTTTCTTCGTCAATTCTACGATCGCGCGACTGCGGTCTGGACTGATCTGTTCCAAATCCGTAAGCGTGCTTTCTGGAAGCGTGAGAGTGACCGGGCGACTCGGCTCCGCGAATTTGGGCGGCCGTCCGCCAATTTTTTTCTTTTCTGTAAGTTGATCGGATCTCATTGAGAAATCACAATGTTAAATAAGAACAGGCAACGAGAGCGACACGCCGTCGCCGAGATGCCATCGTTTTTGTTCGCCTAAATTGGTCTTGCATTAGCTGCAGTCAATGGCCTGAGCGTCTTGATTGTCCCCATACCATGCTAGCGCGCGATAAAGGCCTTCTTGCAAAGGAACCTCAGGATTAAACCCTAGTTCCGACCTCGCTTTATCAATTACAGGACAACGGCGTTGGGGATTATCCGTCAAGTAGCTGGCGTCCTCACTTTTATTTCGAATTACCCGGCCCTCGTAACCGAAGAATTCACGTCCGGTTCGCGCCAGCAATTCCGCCAAATCGAGCATTGAGATTTCCGGCGATTCGTTGCCAATATTATACGCCTCGCCGGCGCGCCCGCGCACAAGAATTTTGTAGTACCCGATGACCGCATCAGCAATGTAACAAAACGTGCGCTTGGGTGACCCGTCTGAGAGGAGCACGATATCGCGCCCAGCAAATAGATCCCGGGCAAAATCCGGCAGGACGCGGCGGTCGGTGATCTTAAGTCCCGGACCGTAGTTGTTGAATGGCCGCGCAATCTTGATCGGCAATCCGTATTGCTGGGCGAAATTCACGCACAACGTTTCGCCGTATCGCTTCGATTCATCGTAGCACGCTCGTGGGCCGGTTGCGGAGACGTTGCCTCGATAGGTTTCGGGCGTAGGGATACTTTCCGGGGGAGGATCGCCGTAAACTTCGCTGGTCGAGAAGAAGAGGAATCCTTCCAGGGGATGTTCACGCTCCTTTTGTCTGCGGGCGTATTCAAGCAAGGCGCGCAGACCATTGACGTTTGCATCCATGGTTTCGATCGGATGTTTTCGATAAAAGATCGGCGAGGCAATGGAGGCGGCATGAATAACGAACTGGAAATCGTCAATATCGGCCGGCAAAGGTTCCGTGATGTCATGACGAGTAACTGTGAGGTGCTCATGCCCGTTCAGATCCGCAAGCCATTTGGGCACGCCTCGAATGTAGTTGTCATACACAGTTAACTGAATCGGCGCGCCCTCCCGATGATCGTTCCAATGTAGAATCGATTGGACGAGATAGTAGCCAAGGAATCCCGCACCACCGACGATGAGAAGCTTCTTGCCAGCTATATCGGCAAGTTCGGCCTCCAGACCACGGCAGATGTAATCCAGGTCCCGTTTAACGACCGCTTCCGCTGTTCCCATTCACTAAGCTGCAAACGGCATGAAGTCGCATACTGAAGCAAGAGAATCCCAGTGTGCGAGCGCTAGAAAAGCGAGCGCCAGATGACTTTTGCTCCTGTTTCTTTTGGCCGCTGGCGCGGCTTCCTTTTCTGAACTGCTAAACCCGATGCCATCGTATCTGGAAACACTATCCCTTTCGAGCATGCGCCGGCCATCAATCAGCAGCGGCTGCTTGAGGAGAGCAGAGAACAATCCCGGCAATTCCTGAAACTCCGGCCATCGTGTTAAAATCACGACCACCTCGGCGTCGGCAATCGCCTCGGCTAGACTTGGAGCGAAGGTCATGTGTTCGCCGCCGAATATCTGCGCTGCCTCTTCCTCGGCTATCGGGTCATAAGCTTTGATCACTGCTTTCTGTGCTAGCAATTCCTCGACGATGGGGATTGCGGGAGACTCCCGCATGTCATTCGTCCCGGGCTTAAAAGCCAAGCCGAGAACGGTTATTTTCACGCCTTCGAGAATGGGATAATGTTTGCGAAGCAGAGCCAATACCTTACCTGGCTGGGCGTAGTTAAGGTCCATGACCGCTTGCAGAATCCGCATGGGATTTCCCTTCTCCTGTCCATAAGAGATCAGCGCTTGAACATCTTTGGGAAAGCAGCTCCCTCCAAAGCCACACCCTGCCTCAATGTAAGTGGTGAAGTCCGGTTTAATGCGCGTTCCATCAGTCAAGACAGGACTTATGCGCTTGTCGAGGTGCACACCTTTCATCACCTCGACCACATCCACATCACCAATTGCGGAGCATAGATTCCCGATCTCATTTGAGAAGGAAATCATGGTCGCGAGCAACGAGTTCGCTGTGTACTTTATCGTTTCCGCCGTGCGAAGATTGGTGCAAAGCTTGGGAACGTCGTCAAAAGGCGAATAGAGCTTTTTCAGTACATTCAATGTGCGTTCGTCTAATGCTCCCAAAACGATTCGATCGGGAAACAGGAAGTCATGAACTGCTTCGCCTTCGCGCAAAAACTCCGGGTTCATCGCCACGCCAAAATCAGTTCCGGCAATCTTCCCGGAGGCCTCCTCGAGTAGGGGTATAACGGTATCGTCTGTAGTGCCTGGCACTACCGTGCTCTTTACCACCACAACATGGTAGCCAGACTTCCTTTTCAGCGTTCTGCCAATATCGAGAGCGGCTCCTTCGATAAAACGAAGGTCGATCTCGTTGCCATCAAAGGGCGTTCCCACAGCAATAATGGAAAGATCGGTATTCATCACCGCTGCCCCCAGGTCCGTCGTCGCCCGAAACCTGTGCCCGAGGTTCTCTCGCAGCAGTTCGGTCACGTTCCTCTCGTGTATTGGCGCGTCACCGCTATTGATTCGGTCCACCTTCCCTCGATCAACGTCGACACAAATGACCTCATGGCCTTTCTCCGCAAGACAAACGCCTGAGACCAAGCCGACGTAACCGCACCCAACGATGGATATTTTCATTTTAGTAAATGCAGTTGGGGGTCGACAATTATTGCAACAGCAGAATTAGAAATCTGTTTATGCTTTTAACGGACGCGAATGATTAAGTCCAGTCCGATTTTTCAATGCATGTAACCGGCTTGCGTTGCGCTAAAAATTGCCGGCTCCTTTCGCCACAGAAGGAAAGGGCGCCACGGGCCCCAAAGCGCTACGCTGTTTCGGGATACGAGTTTGAAACTTTGAGCAAATCAGTTTGCGAAAGCGCGTCGGCTGCAAGCTTAATCTGGGAAAATGGAAGATCTGCGCGCTCGGCGATGCCGAGCAGATCATGCTCGCCGTCGGAGAGATTTAGCACCCAAAGCAATGCCATTTCGTGGCGACGACGTTCATCCTCTGAACCGAGGCCGGTGTAGAGTCCGCGCCGCCCGAGCTGTGGTTCGCACTTCGGTTGCTGGTTGATGTAGACGCGATTGTTTTCGAGCACATCAATAACAGCGCGGCACTTCTCCAGCGAATCAGCCAGGGCCTGCGGTCGGACGAAATCAAGATTATCCGCCGAAGTATGATATTCAGGGAACCGTCCGTGTTGCGAACGCATCATGCAGCCAACCGGAAGATCGAATCCAGGCGAGCAATACTGGCGTTCATCGTAACCGTACGGGAAGAAGTCGATGATGCGATGTCGTGCACCGGAATGCTTTAATACATGGCTGGAAGCCCGGTCGATTTCGGCATCGCCGCGTCGGCTACGCTTGTAGGTCAGATTTCCCGAATCACCCACACACGTTAGCACCAAGCCGTGGCGGATCTGCGGCACAATCGCTTCGTTACGCGCTAACCAGGTAATAGAACCGATGGTGCCTGGAATAAAAAGAAAACGGTAAGAGTAACGGCGAGGCGCTTCGGCCAGGCATTGCGCGAGAGCGACCGCAAGCGAAACTCCTGAGAGATTATCGTTTGCCAGGGAAGGGTGGCATACATGGCAGGAGATTAGAACTTCGTCCCGCTGGGCGCCTTTTAATAAATACTCGCCGTAAGTTAGCGTGCCGTCCTGCAATGATGAGTCGATACAGACGTCGTACTCTTCGGTCGCATTCATCTGCGCGAGCTGATTCTCGCTTAAACAAAACCCCCAGCTCTCTTTGTAGTAGGACGTGCGATATGGCACCCGGTCGGGTTGATTGGGAACCGTGAACAGATGCTCCTTAAGATCGGCAAGACGCATGCGCCGATGGACTGGCATGCTGTAACTGACGACGTGCAGGTTAAGGCGCTGAAAGTCGACAATGCGCTTCCCTTTGGAATTCGCGATCCAGGCGTCGCGAATGTTCCATTCGCGAGGCACAGTCCAGTCGAAGACTTTCGTGCCGCTTGGCACCTCGCGGATTTCCAGCGGGATGTTTTCCCGAATAATTCGAAGAGTCTCTCGCACCCCTTCGCCGGTGATGCTGCGACAGATTGGGTAAAGCTGCGTTATCAACGCATGCATAAAGCCGCCCGAATTTTCTCTCAAATCTGTATGCATGCTAAGCGACCACCAGCGAAGCGTCGTCTAAAACGGCCGTTGGTTAAACCAAATACTCAGTTTGCGAAAGGCTTGGAAAAGACCCGATGTGACCAATGACGAATCTGTCCCGATTCGAGAACGTTCTGGACTCCGGAATCGATTCGTTTTCGAAAGCACGAAATATTTCTTGAGCCTCAAAAAATGCTTTTCGTACAAATGCCAACTAAGCACCCCAATCAATAACGATACGAGAATCGAGCCCATAACGTGAGCGCCGACCCCGAGTGGCCTGGAATGCAGATCCAACGCCAGGTTATGGACGGGAAACCAGCGATCGAATACCTGAACAAGCGGATAATGGAAAACGTAGATCGCATAACTGTAAAACCCGAAAAGTGCCAGCAATGGGCAACTCAACAACCAGGGCAAGACACTGTTTTTGGAGGAATTTAACGAAAGCAGTGCTATCCCTCCGAAGAAAAACGCTAACAGCGAATAACCAATGGATTGCATCACGGGATTATCTGCATCTGCCTGTCCTCGTCCGGACAAAATACATAGCAAACCAGCGCCCGAAAAGAGGGCTGTGAAGAGAGCTGCGCGCAAGATCTTGCTCATGTCGAGGTTGGCTCGGACTAGCAACGCGCAAAGCGCGCCAACTGCCAGACTATCCATCCGGCACGGAGTAAGATTAAAGATCGTTATCGGACTAACATGATCGGCAATAAGAATGAGCCTTAGCAAGAGTGCGACGCCAATAGTTATTAAGCAAATGCGTATGGCGGTTTTAAGCTGACAGGAAAAGACCACGACCGGCCAAATCAAATAGAATTGCTCTTCTACCGCCAGCGACCAAAAGTGAGCTAGATGAAATTTTGTGATTAAAGCGTGGCTAGATAAGCAGTAGTCGTAATTCGTGAGGTAAGACCAGAGCCACACTTGCTCCCCCATGTGATTTCGAATGAATGGTGAATATCGATGTGTCAACGGTAAAAGCACAAAAATCACAAACAGAAAACCGTAATATAAGGGAAATATCCGGAGTACCCTTCGCATGTAAAATTTCTGAAAGTAGTGCTCATCGTTTTTTGCGTCGCAAAGAATTCCAGTGATCAGAAAACCGGACAGAACAAAAAACAAATCGACACCACACCAGCCGACATCAGAAAATTGATAAAGAACGCCACTCAACGAGTGAAGATAAGCTCGAGTGAAGTGATACAGCATCACGAGGAGAATGGCGATACCACGCAACCCATCGAGAGCAGGGATATGCCCCGGCACGATCGCAGCTGTTCCCTGTGACTTTGCGGTTGTTTCCGAAATGAGTGTTGCCAAGTTTGCCCGTAGAAACTTCTTAGAAGACCATATTACTACGTTGAAATGTTTTTCGTCACGTAATTAATGCTCTGCGATGTTCGTGTCGCCTGTGTTTGGAGCTATCGACAATCGGAATCTGAGATTAATTCCACTGCTCCGGCCTGAAGTTAGCGCAAAATCAACCCTCAAAGTTCGGCCAGCTGCGATCGCGGTCGTTGAGGAGTGGATTGGGCAAGGGCCATTGAATTCCAAAGCGCGGATCATTCCAACGAACGCCCATGCCGCTGCCCGGGACGTATGGGTCCGACATTTGGTAGAATACTTCTGCCGAATCAGAGAGCGTCTGGAAACCGTGAGCAAATCCCTTCGGGACAAAAAGAGCTAATCGGTTATCGCAATCAAGCTGAACTGCGTAATGCTTGCTAAAACTCGGCGAGTCCTTTCGCAGATCGACGATCACGTCGAAGATGGCTCCCTTAGTGCAGCGCACAAGTTTGGCCTCCTCATGCGGAGCTCGTTGGAAATGCAAACCACGAAGAGTCCCGCGTTCCTTGTTAAAGGAGATGTTGCACTGCACAAGGTCTGAATTAAGGCCCCGTTCGGCAAACTCGCGCTTGCACCAGCTTCGCGTGAAAAAGCCGCGATCGTCGATCCGACGTTCCAGTTCCACCAGGCAGGCTCCGTTCAGACCCGTTTCGTGGAATATCATTCAAAAGACTTCGACTTGCGGGATGGGGACAACAAATTTTCCACCCCATTGACGAACCCCAGCCATCTCCTCGCTAATTTCTTTCTTCAGATTCCAGGGAAGAATCATGACGTAATCGGGTTTGGTCTCGAAGATTTTCTCCGGCGAGTGAATCGGAATGCGCACACCAGGCATGAAATGGTTTTGCTTGTAGGGGCTTTTATCAACCACATAGTCGACCAGGTCATCGCGCACACCGCAGTAATTCAATAGAGTCACACCTTTCGCGGCGGCACCGTAGGCAACGACTTTCTTACCGGCTTCGCTCGCCTCGATGAGAAACTTGAGAAGCCTGCGCTTGGTTGTTTTTACCTTTTCGCCAAACGCCGCGTAAGTTTCCATCTTCGGAATGCCGAAACCTTTCTCCTTCTCTTTCATCTTCCCTACACGATCCGTAATAACGGCGACCGCTGCCTCATTCTCGGAATGTTTGGCAAAGATACGAAGCGAACCACCATGCGTGGGAACTTCTTCCACATCGAAAAGAGTTAGCCCATGATGAGCAAATATCTTTTCCACGGCCAGGAACGAGAGATACGAGAAATGTTCGTGATAGACGGTGTCGAACTGATTTTGCTCGATGAGTCGTAGTAGGTGGGGAAATTCAAACGTGATGACACCGGTGGCCTTGAGCGCGATCTTCAAACCGCCCACGAAGTCGTTAATGTCAGGTACATGCGCGAGGACGTTATTGCCCAGAAGTAAATCGGCGGATTTGCCTTCCGCGACGAGCTCCTTCGCGGTTCTCACACCAAAAAACTTTACCACGGTCGGAATCTGCTTTTTCTCCCAGGCAACTTTCGCGACGTTAGCGGCCGGCTCGATGCCAAGAACGGGAATTCCCCTGGCTTTGAAATGCTGAAGCAGATACCCGTCATTGCTTGCAATTTCAATGATCTGGCTACTCGCGTTAAAGTGGAACCGATCGATCATCATCTCGCAATAGCGTCGTGCATGCTCGACCCAGCTTGTCGAGAAGCTGGAGAAATACAGGTAATCGCTGAAGATTGCGTCCGGCGACTCGAATTCTTCTAGCTGTGAAAGCAGGCATTGATCGCAGACCCAGACCTTTAGTGGATAAAGCTTCTCCGCGTTGCGTGCGTCTTCGAATTTCACATAAGAGTTGGCCAGCGGCGACATACCGAGGTCGCACTGCACATGAGAAAGCGGTGCAGCGCAGAAACGACATGCTGGCTGGTTCATGAGCTGCAATCTACCAACGAATGCGCTGCCGTCGGTGCCGGCTTTTTCCAAAAGAACCCGTTATCGATCTGACCGGTGCTAATAAGAAACTGAAGTTGTTTTAAGCGCGTGTAGGCTCGGTATTCAAAGGTATCCTGCGTAAGATCGATTTGTCGGAAAACGTCGTGCAATTGCTGCACGCCTTTATCCGCATCCCACTCACATTTGAAGTCGGGTAGGTGCTTACTGATCTTGTCGAAGTTGACGCGATAGCTCCGATTATCTGAGCTTTGTGAGCCGAAGGTGAGTTTACACCCTTGGAAAACGGCGGCTACTTTCTCGGCTACCTGCTTAACTTGGTAGTTCTGGCCATTGCTGCCCACGTTAAAGATCTCATTGTAAATAGCGTCGGCAGGCGCCTCCAGCGCGCATGCGATCGCTGCCGCGATGTCCAAACCATGGACGAGGGGACGCCAGGGTGTGCCGTCTGAGATCATTTTGATCTCCTTCGTCGTCCACGCGAGACCGCAAAGGTTGTTTAGTAACACATCGAATCGCTGTCGCGGCGATGCGCCGAATGCGGTCGCATTGCGAAAATAACATGGGACAAAATTTTTATCAGCAAGTTCCTTGATGTCTCGCTCGCATAGCGTCTTACAAGTTGCGTAGGCTGTTTGCGGGTTGGGTTTCGTTTCCTCTGTTACCTCGCCCTCCGTCGCGACACCGTAGATCGAACAGGACGACATATAAACAAACCGCTTTACTCCCGCGGCTTTGGCCGCGCTGGCGAGATGCATTGTGCCTTTGTGGTTGATTTCGTACGTCACATTGGAATCGAGCTCGCTCAGCGGATCGTTGGAAAGTTCCGCCATGTGAACAACGGCATCGCAGCCTCGGAAATCGTCGGCGGTTACACGCCGAATATCTTTCGCGAGCGTCGGTGGGACCCGGCCACCAGTGCGGTAGAGACAACCGCTGTTGTAGAAGCCGGTGTCTATCCCGGAAACTTCGTGGCCGCGTTCCAAGAGGACCGGCGTCAGGAGCGAGCCGAGGTAACCTTCATTTCCAGTAACGACTATTTTCATGATACCAGCGCAGTGGCTGCCCGAACCGATGTTGATGCAATTTGTGCGACAATGGCCTTGGAAATTTCTAGGGACGCCGTGGCAGCGGGTGAGGGCGCGTTGCAAACATGAAGAGCATTGTCGCTTCTGATCATAAGAAAATCGTCCACTAACCGACCGTCATGGAGCAATGCTTGGGCCCGGACGCCGGATTTGCAGGGGACAAGATCGCGGGATCTGATTTCGGGGACGAGTTTCTGCAAGCTGCGGACGAAGGCACTCTTGACCATAGAGCGGTAAATCTCCCTCATTCCTTCCCCAAAGTTATTGCGAGCAAGTTTCCAAAAGCCGCCGAACGAAATCGTTTCGCTAAAGTCGCGCAGATTGAAATCCGTTTTCCTATAGCCCTCTCGCTTGAAAGCAAGGACTGCGTTTGGTCCCGCGTGGACAGAACCATCGATCATTCTGGTAAAGTGAACGCCAAGAAATGGGAAAGCTGGATTCGGCACAGGATAAATCAATGTTTTTACAAGATGACGCTTGCTTGCAGTCAGTTCGTAATATTCGCCTCGAAACGGGATGATTTTCGCGCCAGGGTCGGCGCCGGCCAGTCGTGTCACGCGATCGCTCTGGAGACCGGCGCAAGTCACCAGAAAATTCGCTTCGTATTCTCCAGCGGTAGTTTCGATTAGATGTTTACCACCTTTATTCGTTAGGCGGAGAACTTCGCTGCCAAATTTCGCCTCGCCACCGTCTTCCTGAAACAATGCGAGATATTTCTGGGCCACTTGCCGGTAATCCGTTATGCCTGTTGTTGGAACACGAATGCCAGCCAGACAACGAACATGCGGCTCTATTTCCCTTACCGCATCTGCGGAAATCCTACTCACGGACAAACCGTTTTGCCGGCCGCGCTGAAAAAGATTCTCTAGTCCAGCTAGCTCTTTTTCTTCGGTCGCGACAATGACTTTGCCGCAAACTTCATGCGGAACACCATGGTCGCGGCAGAATTCTACCATCGAAGTCGCGCCCGCCTGAGCGAACCTGGCTTTGTAGCTACCCGGCTTGTAATAGATGCCGGAGTGAATGACGCCGCTGTTCCGCCCGCTTTGGTGTTCCGCGGGCCCTTGTTCCTTTTCAAGCAATAGAATCCGCGCCTCCGGACATTGCCGACTCAATGTCATTGCCGTCGCCAGTCCAACTATCCCACCTCCGATGATGGCATAGTCATAAGTCATGAGAATCCTTGGTTGCGGAACTGGCACGCACTACTTCTTTTGTGCGTCCCAGACTTTCCACGGAGCTACGTTTCGTGCCCAGAGATCTTCCAGAATCATCTTGTCGCGCAGAGTGTCCATGGGCAGCCAAAAGCCGTAGTGACGGAACGCCGAGAGTTGTCTATCACGCGCGAGGTGTTCCATCGGGCTGCGCTCCCAAACGGTATCGTCGCCGTCGATGTAATCGAAAATCTGAGGCTCAAGGACGAAGAATCCTCCATTGATCCACGCACTATCTCCGGTCGGCTTCTCGGCGAAGCGAGAGACAACGGTTTCCTCCTTGTCCAGTTGGAAAACGCCGAAACGTCCGGGAGACTGCACCGCCGTTAATGTCGCGTAAGTTTTCTGCTGGCGATGGAATTCGATGAGGTCGCGGATGTTCACATCAGAAACTCCATCGCCATAAGTCAGGCAAAACGTTTCGTCGCCGATGTGAGACTGAACTCGCTTTACCCGTCCCCCGGTCATGGACTTATCGCCTGTGTTTACACAAGTCACACACCAGGGCTCAGCATGTGGCTGGTGGACTTGCATCTCGTTCTTGCGCAAATCAAAAGTCACATCGGCATTGTTCAGGAAGTAATCGGCGAAGTACTGCTTGATGGTTTCTCCCCGGTAGCCGCAGCAGATAATGAAATCCGTCAATCCGTAAAAGGAATAGATTTTCATGAGGTGCCAAAGGATGGGCTTATGCCCGATGTCGATCATTGGCTTTGGTTTGACGGCGCTTTCCTCACTGATGCGAGTGCCAAATCCTCCTGCAAGAATCACTACTTTCATGGGTGAAGTTCAGACTTTGTAACCTTTGACCAGCCTCCTGTGGCTATGCGTTGCAGATTTTCCGGGGTGCCGATGTCTAGATAGTTCCGATTGGGGAAAATTACGCTTTGCACAGGAAGGCCAGCGTCAATAGCGGCTTGTATCACTTCTCCGACCGTTAACTCAGTCGCTAGCCCATCCCCACGGTTTCGCGCCGCAAGATTTTCATGCAGAAATTTCGTAAACTTCGACGTCCAGACAGCGAAAACCCAACCTAATCCAGGCTTTGTGCTGCTGCGGTTCATGCGCACTTCTTTCACGCGGCCCTTGCGGTCGGTCGCAACCGCATGCCATTTCCATTTCTTGTGAGCAGGATACAAACCCAAAACGATAGCGGCCCGTGTAGCACTCAAACGTTTAAAAGCCCGCTTGTACGCGTCATCCGGTTCGAATAATATATCGGGGAAACCAAAGGCGACACGAGAATCGCAGATAAACGGATAGGCTTGATCAAGTGTGTAAGGCGGACCATGCGGCCGCCCCATCATCAGGTAGCCCACGTCCATTCCGATCCTGCTGCCGTCACCGTAATATTGCGGGATGTCCCATTTGCCGTTTCTTAGAATAAAAAAAACTTTGCGCACCCCGCCGTGATGCATTTTCTCCAGGAGAAAATGTGAAACGACCTTCGGCCGCAGCGATCCGTCCGGTATACGCCGTAGTCCGACAGGGAGTAATTCCTTGCTGCATGGAAGCGGCGAGATTCTTGTCGCGTGGCCGCCACAGGGGATCAGCCCCACAACATCGTCGGTTCGCATCAATCACCTAACGATCTGCTGCGGAAATCAACGCTGGCTCATTCATCCATGATGGCGATGCGGCCGGATCGAATTCCCGTTCGTCGACGATGTAACCGCGGACAAAAAGTGGACCGGATTCGTGCGCGAAATGAGCAAATCGTTTTGGGTCGCCTTCGTAAATGCCAAGAACCTTCAGCAAATCCTTCGCACGATATTCGGTATCAAGATCACCGCGCGGGAAAGATGCCTTGGCGTTATCAGCCAGCCCCAAGTCGGAGAGCTGATCCTCGCGCAGCAACTCTATTCGCACGTAAACGTTTTTCTCGTTTTCCACAAAATAGGCTGATGGATATGGCGGATAAGTTCTGGCGCGCAGAAGATTTATCAAATCGGCAGCGCGATAGTTTCGATCGAGATCGATCTGGCTGATTTTCGCAACTTCCGCTTTCTTGTGTCCGGTGGATTTGGAATGGTCCTGTGACGTTCGAGTGTTCTTGCCTTCCCGAATCAATGGCCAGGTCTCTTTAAAAAGATCGACTTCCCCGCGGATTGTTTTTTCGTGCAGCGAACCGCCGGTATCGGTCGGTTCCACCGTAATGCGGCGTTGTGCAATGATGTCGCCGGTATCGACGCCCGGATCAATATAATGAATGGTGACTCCGGCCGGGGTTCCTTCGATGATTGGCCAGACGTTAGTGTGCCAGCCGCGATTAAACGGAAGAAGAGCCGCGTGCATGTTGATGCACCCGTGCGGGAAAAGGTTAATCACTTCTGGTTTGAGAATGGCGCCGAAGAAAGCAGAAATGCCAATGTCAGGGCGCAAGTCGCGTAACTTCGCGATCGTGTCTGGATCGCGCAATTGATTGGAGGTCCACACTTTCTCGTTAGGCAAATCCAAAGCAGCCAGGATTTCATCGGCGAAACGCCGATCGTCTGGCGGCTGCAGGAACAGGCCTACGATGTTTTCGTCCCGCTCGCGCAACCACTGCGCGATCTGCCATGCCCCCCAATTATTTAAGAAAAGAACAAGACGCATTTGCTTTGTCTCATCCACGGCTGCTCGCCATCGCAGGCGTGACGCCGCGATCGGCGTTTTGTTCCGAGTTCACAATCGTCAGATCAACGAAGGGATGCGGCTCGATGTTGCGCGCTGCTCGGAAGAAGCGGGTTTGCAGCGTGCGCAGCAATTGAGAATCGGGATTGAGCGGCAGACCCTCGATGGATTCCACCAGCACCAATTCGGCGAGAGTTCCGCAGATGGCAATTTCGTCCGCCACCAAAAGCTCTGTCCGATCAATCGGGCGGCGGATAAATGTCATCTTCATCGAATGTGCGAGTGCTTCAACAATATCCAGAGTGATACTTTCGAGCGCACCTTCCGTAGCAGGCGGAGTGTAAATGATACCGTCTCTTACCATCACAATGCACGAGCCGGTTGCTTCCGCGACCCGACCGAAATCGTTGAGAAGAACCATGTCCTGACAACCACGTGATCGCCCTTCGATGCGAGCGAGGCGCGCCACCTGATAGTTGGCGCCCGCTTTAGCGCGCGCCGGCAAGGAGACATCCGGACTTCGCCGCCAGGTGCTAACACCCAAATTGATCGGATCTGGGATTTTCTTGTCCTGATGATAGGCCGTGATAACAAGGTCTGCGACCGTTCCTTCTCCCCATTGTCCTTGAATGGCATAGAGCGTGGTCCGAAACCACATGTCGCGCTCGGGTGTGAGAAGCGCGTCAGAGAGTTCCGCAATTGCGTCACGATAATGCTCGAAGGTTCCGTCGAAAGGAATTTGAAGCAGACGAGCGGACCGGCGAAGGCGTTCGTAGTGGCTTCGAAGCTGTACGATTCCAAATGGGCCATCTGGCTGCCAGTAACCTTTTAGCCCTTCAAAAACGTTAACGTTGCGTGTCACTGCTTCGCAACCGACGTGAAGAGTAGCTTCTTTCCAGAGACGCAGGCCGCCTCCCATATAAACGTATTTCGGTTCTTGTAGTTTGATCATGACTTAGATGTGGCTTAGGAGCGCTTAATGTGCCCGCTCATGGGACACGAGCAGAGTGGGGTGGTATTTCAATTTCGGTTTGGATGCGCGGTCCGTCCTTGCCGTTTCGTCCCGGTTCGAAATCGGACCGCATTCTTAGCACTCTCGCGGGCACTCCCATGGCGATAGCACCAGGCGGAATATTTTGCACAACGACGCTTCCAGCGCCAACAGCCGCACCTTTGCCAATCGTGACTCCATCGAGAACGACGACGCCGAATCCAATGTTTACATCGTCCTCCAAAACAATATCGCCGCGACTTGTTAGGGGCTGCTCCGCGATCAAAGCGCCCGGCGCGAAGCCGTGATTATAAGGATAAAAGGCACAGTTGGAGGCAATCTGCACATCAGCGCCGATTCGAATCGAGCTCTTGTAGGCGATGAGGTGGCAACCTGCGTGGACGGAAGAGCGAGGACCGATTGTAATATTGCCTCCTTGTCCTGTGTGAAGAGTAAGTTCCCGATGTAACTCAACGCGCTCACCCAGGTCGATATGGCCACTCTCGACGCCTTCCATAATCTTGACTTCATCGCCGATAAAAACATAGGCGCCTGTTCGGAGTTGGGAATGATCGATCTCGGCCCTTGGCGAAATGTAACCGTTGCGATTCATATAGGCCATGCGGTTTCGCTTGAAAAATGGCGGAGCGAACCATGTGGCCAAACGCGTCGCCAGCCGTCCGAAGAGTCCGCGCCCGGCGAACTTCATCCAGCCGCGCATCCAATATTCTTTAAATCGTGCGCCCAAGTTCACTGTTGCTTCCGTACGACTACGGCCGCCGCCATCGTTTCCGTATGTGAAATGCTGACCGCAAGTGGAGGCCTCGTCGAAGTTCCGTTTGCATGATGAGCGAGTGACACTTCGCCCGATTCATTGCGCACGACTTCCAGGGTAGAAAACGGCTGGCCTTTGAACGCCGGATCGCACTTAACGAGCGCTTCCTTTGCACACCAGCGCGCCGCGAAGTGCATGCGCGGGTTTTCCTGCAGCAAGCAATACGCGATCTCGTCCTTCGAGAAGGATTCCTTGTAGAACTCGTGCTCCCAATAGTCATCTGTCACCGGCATGGCGTCGACCCTTTCGATGTCGATGCCACACGCCAGATCATCGACTCCGCGCAATCCAGAAACCCTCGCAGTTGGTGGGACGCTTGCAGTTGATGCTTCAGTTCCGCGTTCTAAAACCGATGCTACTAATTCGCGAAAGCTAACGACGCTGTATACTTCCGGCACGCTCACACCGAGATAGCGGCGAATCGCTGCGGCAAGCGCCGCGCGTCGAACCGAACTTTGCAAGCCACGCGATTTCAAAGAAAAATCCATGTCGATGGCCTCAGGCTTTAGCCCGGCAAGTTGCGCTACGATCTGACGGAGTTGTTCCTTTGCTTCCATAGATCACCAACCCAAGATGCAGTTACCGCAAATCGGCGACGTTTCTCCCGCTTGTTGAACTCCGAGAAGTAGAGGGACATTTAGCTCCGCTAAGTCGGAAGCCGGTGCGCAAGCAGCGCGCGCAGTGCGGTTCCGGGTCAGGGCCGCGCAAGACGCGCTCGTAACTGGCCAGGCGATCGCGCAGATCCTTCAGAAAAGCGGCGGCAGTTCGCCCTTCGGTCAACCGGTGGTCGAAGGCGAGCATAAGATTGAAAACACCATCGGAATGGCCCGGCGGAAAATATTCTGCGCCGATTCCAAGAATTGCTGCCTGTCCTTGATTGATCAGCGGCATGAATGAATGCACGTCTTCGCCCGAGAGGTCGGTGACGGTAAACGTTCCGTCGGCTAGAGCCTGCACTGGCAAGGTGTCGTCGAGATAGCTCAGGACGAAATTTTCCACTTCCATTCTTATTTCAGCAATCGATCTGCGGTCGGCATTCCCAAGGATTGGCACTTTCAATCCGCGCTCAGCATCCATGGCGATTCCGATGTTCACAGATTCGTAGTAGTGCACTTTTCCCTCATCGTAGAATGCATTGAAGATCGGATATTTTCGCAGCAGTCTTGCTGTCTCGTGAAGGATGAGTGGCAAAGGACCTCCGTGCAATTCCGGATGCGTTTGCGCCGCTGCCTTCAAACCGCGCGTAGAGCAGATCACACTCACCAGACTGCTGGCGGCGTTTTGGCCGGCCATCAGGTATTTTGCTTCTATGCGCTTGCGACGAGGCAGTTCTTCGATCCGGACGGAAACGCCGGGGGTGGCGCAGGTTTTCTCTCCGGTTCGGGACCTTTGTGCCCATTGACGAGCTTCAAAACATCCTCCGCCGTGACTAAACCTTTGCCCGCAAAAAGATCTTTCGTTAGTCCATGCTGCGTCATCAGCGTTGATGCTTGTCGACTGAAGCGAGTGGAAGCCGACGATATTGCATCGGATGAACGATTCTGAGCCGGCGCGCTCGCTGCTTCGTCCGGCTGGTTCGGAAGTTTGCGGAACGGGATCGGTGGGACTGTCTGTGATGTAGCATAGAACTCCGCCCACCTTCACTTCCGTCCCTTTCGGAATGTCGAACCGAACATAACCCGCAACCGGCGCCTCGATATCCATCGTGGCCTTGCTGGTTTCGATTGTGACGAGAGGATGTCCCGGCTGAACTTTCTCGCCGTCCTTCACCAACCATTGCAGCAGAAGGACCGACTCATCATTTACAATCTCATGAGGTGCGATAACCGCCTGCATCGTTAGTCTGCCTTCACGAAATCGGCCGCCGTTGCGACAATGGAAGCGGTTGTCGGAAGCGCATCGTTTTCCATCTCGCGCGATGCCGGGATCGGATGGCTCTTGGAAGCCAGACGACGAACCTTTTGCAATACACCGGGCGCCTGTTCGCAAAGCTGTGCAATAACCTCCGCGCTGAAAGCCGCGAACCCGAGTCCTTCTTCCACAACGAAAAGGCGACCACTTTGACGAACCGATTCCATGATAGGCGCGAGATTCAACGGGTAGAGTTGAACCGGACAGATGATCTCCGCCAGGACATCATGTTCTTCAAAGAGAAGATCAGCTGCGCGTTCCGCTTCCGGCAGCATTCCCCCATAACAGAGGATTGTAAGATGCGGCGTGGTTTCAGGTCGCAGCCGAGTCGTGGGAAAACGCTCATCGGTGTGTTCCAGAACAAATCCCGGCGCAATCTCTTCGCGCAACCGCATTCCATAGAGAAGCTTGTTTTCGATAACTATGGTCGGGCGATCGATCGTAGCGAATAACCGGTCGTAGATGATTCCGGGATCGATGCGCGAGTTTAAAGCAAGCATCATGGTATCGGGCAGTCCGAGAAAGTGTTTCTCGATCGACTGGCTGTGAGTAGGCCCATAACCGCGCTTTCCGCCCATCGGCGTTCTGATTATCAACGGTATCGTCACCTGATCGTTATACATGAAGCGGAATTTTGCGGCGTGATTGATGATCTGGTCGGCTGCGAGGGTGAGGAAATCGCCAAACATGATTTCGACTACGGGCAGCATGCCACCAAGCGCCATTCCATTTCCCAAGCCGACGATTGCCGCTTCGCTAATCGGCGTATTGCGGACGCGTCCCGGAAATTCCTGGCTCAACGTTTTCGTGACTTTGAAAGCGCCACCATAAGAACCTTCGATATCCTCGCCGATCAGCATGATGCGAGGGTCCTTTTTCAGATTCCGTTGGAAACAGGAATAGAGCAACGAGACGACGCGTTCATCGGATTCGATTGTGGTTGGCTGCCATTGAACGGGCGACAGAACAACTGGATCTTCGCTGGTCACGGCTCCTGGCGGCACCTGCTCACTTTCCAACTCGACGAGGGCGGCGTCGATTCGCTGCTTTACCTCCTCCTGGATCTGATGCGCCTTGTCTGAATGTTCGCTTACGAAAAGGCTGATCGGATCCTTTGCCCAATACTGTTCGACTTCGCGCCTGTCGCGGTTGTCGTCGCCTTTTGAATGAGCCATGAGGCGGGCCGTATCGATGCAAAGGAAATGAGGCCGACGCTTTGTTCGCACTTGATCCACGCATTGCCGGGCCACTTGCAGTAGTTTCAGCGGTTCATTGGTACTGCTACGAGAGGTTTCGATGCCGAAGGCTGCCGCCCGTGCGCAGATGTCACCGGCGAGAGTTTGCGTGTGAGACGTACTTTGGGCATACAAGTTATGCTCGAGAACAATCAAGAGGGGCAATTGCCACTTCGACGCGATGTTCATCGATTCGTAAATGACTCCTTCACCCAACGTGCCGTCGCCGATGAAAACGACCGCGATTTGCTCTGGTTTTTGCAGTTTCAACGAAAGCGCGAGACCGGCAGCGACAGGAACAATCCCGCCCTGGATTCCGTTGCTGTAAAAGCCCTTTGAACAAAGATGCTGGCTTCCTCCGCGGCCACCGCAAACTCCGCTCGGCTTCCCCATGACTTCGGCCAAAAGTCCCTTTATGTCATCGGTGCGAGCGAGGAAATGTCCATGGCATCGATGATTGCTGTAAATCAGATCGCCCGGGCGCAGTGCTTCACAAACCGCGATACCGCTAAACTCTTGTCCGATACAAGTGTGGACTGTGCCGACCAATTTCCCTTCGGCGAAAAGATCTAGAAGCTTTTGCTCGACGGCGCGGATTGTCATAGCGCGACCGTAAAGGCTTAGATCGCGGGATAACATCTTGTCTTCATCCGCCGGTGAAGCGGCAACTTGAGTCGCTGTGACCATGCTTTGCTTTTCCTGCCTAAACGTGCACTAGCTCTGCCGGTTCGCTTTTTGGATAATATTCCGTGGTCCACTTAAGCATCGGTTGCACGACGCCGGGACTCGCATTTTGATAATCGCCACGAGACGTATCCTTGGCGCCAAGCGGAAAGGTCACGCGGAACTGGATCGCCTCGAGCACGATTCCATGAGTGACTTCAGGCTCCAGCGTCATAAGGCCACTGCTAATGGTAAACGTACCTTCGACTAACAAATTACCAGGAATCCACCCTGTGCTGATGTAGCGTCCTACCGGTCGTCTGCGGCCTCGCCACTCTGGATCGATGTCGTTGCCGACAAAAACTTCCACTCCAGAGTCGCTGGTCACGAGGAAATGCGGAAGATAAATGTATCCCGCCTCCAGCACATCGTACTCAAGCTGAATGCCGATCGGGCGGCGAATATCAAACGACTCTGCAGGTTTGCCCAATTCGGAGATCGCCCGAATCGCCCGCAGGCGCATGACATCATCGCCGGGGGCTCGACTTAGATCGGGCCACTCTTTCACGGAGTTCAGGTCTGAAGTGGTTTTTAGATAAGCGTGAGTTACTTGCAGCGGAGCGCCGTCCATGCGCACCTGTCCCTGCTGCATTAACACACACCGAGTACAAAGCCGAGTGATCGCCTGCATGTTATGCGAGACGAAGAGAACAGTGCGCCCCGAATGCCCAACATCATCCATCTTATCGATACACTTTTTCTGAAATTCGGAGTCACCAACAGCGAGAACTTCGTCCACAATTAAAATCTCCGGCTCCAGGTAAGCGGCGACGGCAAAGGCAAGACGAACATACATGCCGCTGCTGTAACGCTTGACCGGAGTATCGAGAAACTTTTCGACACCGGAAAACGCTACGATGTCGTCGAACTTGCGAATGATCTCCAACCGGCCCATGCCCAGGATCGCACCATTCAAAAAAATGTTTTCTCTTCCCGTAAGTTCGGAGTGAAAACCGGTTCCGACTTCCAAAAGACTCGAAACTCGGCCGCGCATCCGGATGCGCCCCTCCGTTGGTTCTGTGATCCGGCTCAGAATTTTGAGCAGCGTAGATTTGCCAGCACCATTGCGGCCAATGATCCCCACAACCTCGCCTTGTTTGATTTCCAGGTTGACGCCGCGCAACGCCCAAAATTCCTCCAGCGTTTTTCGGTTCTTCGGGCGAACAGAATTGAGATAGCGAATCGGCGCACGCACAGCGTTTTCAATCGCGTGACGTAAGCCGTCGCCTCGGGCTCCAGTTTGATGCCCGATGATATAGCGCTTGCTGAGATCTTCGACGGCGATGGCGGTCTTGGATGACATGACTTGGAAAACTTAAATGGCTCGATGAGAGAAGCCAAAGCCGTCCCATTTTGAGACGGACAAAATCCTCATATTCGACGTTTTCTTTTCAATGCCGCAAATAATAACCCGACTCTAGAGCATTACCAATGCCTCTACTCATGCTGCTGGCTGCTCCAGATCTCGGGGGCCATTTCAACCCTTTCGCAAATATAATACGGCGTCTCCCTTAAACGGGGCAGTGAAGGAATGATTCGCGCCGCCTTTTACCGGCGTGCCCTCAACAATGCCGCCAGTGGACGGGATCGCACCACTCGACCAGAAATTCCGCCGGATGCGTCGGAAAGATCGACCGTGACCTTGTGCGCAAAAAATCTATCTCTGAAATTAGTGATCTTGTTTCTTAACGATCCGGAGAAAAGGCATCGATTCGAGTTTGGGAGGCTCGAACGGCACATAAACCAGATATTCTTTCCCTGGGTTGGCCAGACAATATCCGCTCGAAGCCAAATCTGCGCGAGGTCGCACAGAGGAAAGGTCCATTCGGCTTGCATAGGCCAGGGTCATTCCCATCGCTTTGCGGGTTGGTTCCCACTGAGGCATCCAGGTTGGATCCATAAGGATCGGGTTCAGACCTCGAGTAAAACTCTTCCAAACCCACTCTCGATCACAGAAGGGGCCGCAGAGATGGTCCGTATCTAAGATGATAATTTTGCGGCCGTCAGCGGCCGGCGGATTATTGCAATAGTCTTCTTTTTCGCTGCGATTTGGAGAAATCCAATCAGCGGGACTGGCAAACAGTTCGGCATTTTCGCATCCTGGAAAACAGGTCGTCATCCCCACCGGGTGTTGTTTGGGTTGATTGGCTTCGTAGCTCTTGATGAAATTAATCATGTGATATTGCCAGTCCTTCGATGCGGGACGGCTTTCGTTGGTAATTTCATAGAGAACATTATCGAGGTCGTTGAGGGTAGTTACCACCTTGCGGACGTAGGATTCTTGCAGAGCGGTAACTTGGGGAATTTGCATTGTGTGGATTTCGCTACCTTCACTATCTCCGTTCGGATCTCCATTCACGCCGTTCAGGTTATTCGCGCGATTGAATGGATGACCTTGCCAGGGGTTTTTGCCCGTCAATCCCTTGCTGTCGATGCTCCATCCCTGGAAAAGCATAACCGAAACGTAGATACCGCGATCGCCCGCCGCGCTCACTCGGTCACGCAATCGATCGAAATACTCCTGATTGAACTCCAGCACATTGAACTTTGGAAGTCCATCGAGAGCGTCACCGGGACCGGTGCGCGCATATGGTGATGGAGAAATAGTTTCCTTGGAGTTCAGCCACGACAACCACGCCGTCTCCTCCCACGCCCAAAGACGAATGAAGTTATGGTTTTCCTTTCGGAGGAAGCGCAAATAATTCGAGAAATCGAACTTTGATGAAGTCTGCTGTTCCGGCTCGAGCCAGTTGCCACTGGCATCCATTCTCAATGCTGGCTCGATGTCTTGCAGATTGTTCCAAACGTGCGAACCCGTGAGGTAAATTGCCTTCCCTTTGCGATCGATGAAGTAGGGAGAGTTACCCCCGCCGGGTCGCAGCGGTCCGGCGGCATGACCCCGCGGCGTAGCGCTTTCAACTCCGTCTAAGATATTCCGCTGCCATGTAATTGGCGTGTCCCAAACCAACCAAAGACCTAAAGTCAACACCAGGAGCATCAAAATGCCCAACGCTGCTAGAATTTTCTTCAAATTGTGCGCTTTCTTGTTGTTTACCTAAGTAAACTCGCAACTTATAACGGCAAAAGGATTTCGCGAGTGCTCGCGTTCTCCAGCCACAATCGTATCAAATCAACAGCCGATTGCGGCCAGGGGTTTTTGCCGCCCAGGCCCATCTTTGCCCCCACAAATGCACGCGCAGCTGCCGAACCTGTGAGGAGACTGCGGGCGATGAAAGCTCGCCGCTGCAGCAGGTTGCTTCGCCGCCCGACTTCCCGTATAAACGCCCCGAACTTTTCGGCTCGTTTCAATGGCTTGCGCAGATTCGGCGACAGAGTTTTCTCGCAGCTCGCGATCGCATCCTCGATCATTCCCTGAATTTTGTGAGAGTGTTCCAGCGAACGAAGGGCTACGCCTGCCGTCGCCTGGCTGGCATGAACACGCCAACCGCCCCAAGTATCAGGTACATGGATGGTGTTAGCAACCAATCCCGCTCGCATGTTCCAGTTATAGTCTCCGACCGATCCCCACTGCGACTTGAAGAAGCCGATGCGGTCAAATAAAGAGCGGCGGATCAAAAGCTGAGTGACAGAAATATATACTGGAGAATTAAGTAGATGGAGTAAGCCATCGTAGGGCGCCCGACGAATGTGAGGACGCTGCAGAAGCTCGCCGCTACTCTGAGCGAAGATCGATCCCGTTGGCCACCACTCCGAATCGGTATCGCATCCTTGCTCGTCAATGGTTCTCAATCTGCAATGCGCTACGTCGCAGTCTGAATGAGCATCCA
This sequence comes from uncultured Verrucomicrobiae bacterium, assembly GCA_963803315.1. GTDB lineage: Bacteria > Verrucomicrobiota > Verrucomicrobiia > Chthoniobacterales > UBA10450 > JBBQFI01. The sequence continues at coordinate 260,977 of CAWDLY010000001.1, forward strand.
ATGCCGCCACGAGTTTTTCCAGACAGTCGGCCGCCATCGTATCATCACTGGTAGCCACATAAACTGTACTCACCGCGCGCTTTCCGGACGCAAGGACTCCAGCTCCCGGGAGTTCCTTCCCGCGGCCCTTGCCAGATATGCATCCGCGGCTCACGCGCCGCTAATTGGCCTATGTATTCCCAAGCGCCGTCATCAGAATAACCATCATAGACGAGCAGCTCCCAATCCTGGAAAGTTTGATTAAAAATCGTCTCAAATCTTTCAGGGAGAAATGGAAGAGTGTTCAAGTTAGGAACACAAATCGATACCTTGGGATTCGTCATATTGAGAGGGTAGGCTGCCGCAGCGCTTCTCAACAAGCGACATACTGCCAGCCCTAAGGCATTTCTACGTCACAGCTATTTTCCCAACCGAAGACTCTGCGTTTCTGCGCAAACAATCTTCCGCCGCCGCCCAGATCCGAGGCTGAATCGCATCCCATGTCCATTTTTCGAGAAACTTTTTGTGTGCCCGGTCCGCCATGTTCGCAGCGTCCTGAGGTTGCTGCAGCATCTTTACGCACGCGTCCGCAAAGTCATTCGGGCTGTCTGCAAGAATAATTTCCTCGCCATTTTCGACCTCGTACCCGTATGCGCCGACCGATGTTGATACGATTGGGCACCGGCGGCTGAAGCCAAGCGCAATTTTCCCGCGCGTTCCAGCTCCTTTCTGCAGTGGCACGATCATTAAAGACCAAGTCGCAATCTCGTCATCGATGTTCTCGACCCAGCCCAATTTGTCGATGTCAGGTCCCGTCGTTTGCAGAAGTTCATCGCTAGAGCGACCTACTAAACGCAGCCGGACATCCGAACACTCGCTCTTAATGCGCGGCCAACAGTTGCGCATGAACCACTCAATCCCTTCAACGTTAGGGAAGTAGTCAAAGATACCAATGAATCCGATCCTTAGCGGAGTCGCGGGTTTTCGCATAGGTTCTCCAACCGGCTTTTCAAATCCGTTTGGAATAACATGAATTGGTGTTTGGATGCCAAGGTCTTGCAGATAGCGTTTGTCTTTCTCACTGCAGACCGCCAGTGTGGTGAAGCGCTCCCCCAATAATTTTTCCCGTCGTCGCCAGCTCGATCGCCTCATCCACGCCATTAGCCTTTGTGAGGGCCGCTCGCCATTTTGCGCCACCGACGTTTCAAAAACGCTTGGAACGTCGTCCAGATCCAGGACCGACCGAGGCCACGCCCACTGCGCCAGCATGCTTACTGTCCGTATCTTGCTAAACCAGATAAGATCGTATTTTTCGATTTGCTGCAGGACCCGATTGGTGCCTTCGAGACCAACAGACTTACCCTGGGGATGATGGCTGCGTGGATCAAAGGTCCACCGGAATTTTTCTGATATTCCTCGATTTGGGTATTCGTACGCTGGAATCACATCAGTCAGATCGAACCCATGATCGTGATCGTTGTTCCAGCCATCCTCACCGTGTTCGACGTCCAGAACAGTAACGCTTACCTCACCAATTTCTTGCAAAGCGCGCCTAATGTAAGACGAGCGCAATTCGGAAGCAGTACTAGCCCTGTGCGGCCAATGCTGCGAAACGAAGAGAATCTTCGGCAAAACCTTGTTTATCTTAACGCAGTAGCTATGGAGACTCAATTAGCGTGAGGGAGTCTCGTCACCTGGATGGAAAAGTAACCTGGCGTACAAATATGCAACCGTCTCATCGATAACTTCGCGAACACCATCGCTCGAACGCCACCAATGCTTGGGATCGTAGTCTGGATTTTGAATGGCGATGACGCCAACCTTAGCCTCATCCCCGAACGCCTCTTGAAAGAGAAGCCACGTGCGACGCGCGTGTGTGCTTTCGGTTACAACGTTGAAATCCTTCGCCTTCATATGGTGTGCACGAAACCAATCGCGCAAAGCAATTGCGGAATAATAAGTCCTATCTCGGCCAATAACGTGGGAGGGCACCATCTGCACCGACATCGCCGGCACGCCGGCTGCCCGCAATTGACCTGCGCCAACGCTGGCCGCCGTATCGGCATCCCATGTATACCCGCCACTGCCAGTGCTCGGACCGCCCGTGGAGTAGACGCGTAAATCGCCGTTGGCCGAAGCCGCCTTGGCGGCCGCTTGAATGACAAACTCGTGCACCCATCCTTCTACGACGAGGATGTTAGACTTAACTCTGCGAGTCGGAGAGAGAAAAGGGTGAATCCATGTGAGAAAAAAGGCCACTGCTAAAACTAACACAAAGAGCAGGACTAGGCATCCTTGCAAAGTCAAACTCCAACGCTCTCTTTTCGCAAGAAGTACGAGACGCCAGGTTGGAGATTTCTCGGTAAGTCGATTGGATTGAGTAATCACAGGGACGATTCCCCTCGCTCACAATCTTTGCTGATCGTGCAACAGCTCTCAGACGATTTGCTTAAATCCCTAGGTGAAAAAGCGCAGCATCCCAAGCCGTAATGACTGATGACTTGCATTGATTGTAGTGCACCTGTGTTCTCTTTGCCGCAGCCCAGCCAAAGAGCCTTTGAATCCAGGCGTACTTTAGCGGTAGCTGCGGTGCCTGTAGCCGTCCGCCCAAATCCGCAGCAAGCTGTTCAGCTTGCTTGAACATGTCGGGTCTTTCCGGGTAAAAATGGGAAGAATCGCTCTGCAAATATTTCAGGCAAGCAGCGCGAACGCGGGCGCTATCTGCCGCTGCCCGAATATGGCGAATCTGTAGTTGCATGGAAAGGAAGTGCGCTTCCGCCTTCTCAGTCGATATACCGACGTGACTTAGTCGACGATTAGGAGGCACCCGCCGATAAAACATCCGGGCGTTTGGCACGAACCGAATGCCATCACTTGCCAGGATGACCCGACAGAAATATTCTCCATCGTCATCTCCCAGCAATCGGGTATTCCAGGGTCCGGCGGCCTCTGTTAGTTCGCGACTGACTAACCAAGTCGCAGTCTGCATGAAAATATTCTGCTCCCACTTTCGCAACAGCCATTCCATCGGGGCGAGATCGCACCAAAGACCCGTCGCGATGAATTTGGCATGATCGGGTCGGTGAATGAAATGTCCCCAAGCAGATGACAGCAGGGTCCGCCTACTGGGACACGAAGCTAACGCATCAACCTGCTTTGCGATCTTGTCAGGATCCAAGAGGTCATCGGCGTCGAGCCACTGAATGTAATCTCCCTGGCTTAGCGAGAAGGCCTTGTTACGTGCTGCGGCTGCACCCTGATTGCGCTGGGTCACGACTATCAATGTTTTGGCAGCTGAACGTTGTGCAATCTCAGCGTTCTGTCAGTCGAGCCATCGTCGACGACAATAACCTCGTTTCGTTGCCATGTTTGCTCTAAGGCCGACTTAATTGTGTTCTCTATCCAACGTTCAGCGTTATAGGCTGGGATTAGAATCGATACCAAGGGCGGCATGATGGTAACTCGCGTTTAGAACTGAAAATAAATGAATGGTGCAGAATCTGTTGCGGAAAGGCACACTAGCAGTATTGCAAGGGAGGAGTAAGCAAGAACCCGTATCGGGAGAGGACTTTCCACTATCTCGCGTGTCCAGTTGCGATCTTTCTGAATAGCTACATGTATAAGGAAGACCCCTGCGACCGCGGGCAAAATGTACGGGGAGACTAAATGCATGCCGTCTGGAGCCCATGTGAGAAGTCGGGTTAAGTATAGTGTTGCAACTGGCCACGACTGTGCTCGGAAAAAAATCCATCCAATAATCACAACTCCGAGCGTTAAAAAGCGTGAAAAGAGCGACCAACTGCGACAAAACAATGGACGTTTCTTAAGCGAGAGAAGTGGATCCCATGTCATCCAAGCCTTGTGGATGGCCAGCGAGATGCCATGTAAACAGCCCCAGAAAACAAAGTTCCAACTTGCGCCGTGCCATAAACCACCCAGCAGCATGGTTAGCATGATGTTAACATACATCCGGCTTGGCCCTTTGCGGTTGCCGCCTAATGGAATATAAAGGTAATCACGAAGCCATGTCGACAGCGAAATGTGCCAGCGACGCCAGAACTCCGTAATGGTGGTGGAACTATAAGGCATTTGGAAATTCTCCATGAAGCGGAAGCCGAGCATGCGTGCGCTGCCGATTGCCATGTCGGAATAGCCGGAAAAGTCACAATAAATTTGAATCGCATAGCCCACCGCCCCTTGCAACAGCGTGAAACCATCATACGTAGCCGGAGACTTGAAGATAAGGTCAACGTGAGGGGCAATTTGATCGGAAATTACAAGCTTCTTTACTGCACCAACGGCAAACTGTGTAAGTCCGATCTCAAAGTCGAGCGCGGTTGCGCGAATTCGATGAGCAAATTGTGGCAATAAGTCTTTGGCACGATTAATCGGCCCGGCAAGCAACTGGGGGAAAAACGCGACAAAGAGCAAAAAATCTCGAGGGCTGTGGCATGGCTTGATATTGCCACGGTATGTTTCGATTGTGTAAGTCATGCTCTGGAAGGTAAAAAAAGAGATGCCCGCCGGCAGAAGAATATCGTAATGCAAGGGTGTGAGGTGGAAACCTAACCAGCTGGCCCCTAAGGATACATTTTGGAGGAGAAAATTAGTGTATTTGAAGTATCCCAAGACTCCTAAGTTTGCAACGACGCTAGTGACAAGAAGAAGTTTGCGTTTGGGTTCGCTCGTAATGCGACCAAGTCCAATTCCCACGAAATAGTCAACCAGCGACGTCGCCAAGATAAGAAAGCCGCACGGAATGCTCCAGCTCATGTAAAAGATGTAGCTGGCAACAAGCAAAAACCATTTTTCGCGTTCGAAGTTTCGCAGGCAACTGCGGACTAGTAGCACTACCGCAAAAAAGAAAATATATTCGAACGAAGTGAATATCATCGTCGACTTGAGTTTGGACGCAGGCTTTCGAGAAAGCTCGCCGTGGCAATACGACGGCCGTCACGATTAAGATGAACGATGTCGCGGAAGACAGTATTGTCCGCAAGCGCGGGAAGCTTATCTAGTCGGACGACTGTGATCGTTGGGAAATGAGTTCTAAGATCGGCGATCGCGCGTTCGAAATTGCGTGCAATAGAGGGGCCGAGGAATTCTTCTTGGTATATTGGTGACACCGGAAAGACGATTAAAGTAACATTCCCGTGATTGTTGGCCTGCTGCAGCAGGCGTATCAGGGCGATTTTCTTAAGCCCGTCGAACAATACGTGGTCTTGACAGCTCATGCGCATCAAAACCAATCGTCTCTGGAGTCTAGCTGGCGACCAGTCGGAAACCCTTTCTTCAATTTGAGATTCGGCACTAGCTCCAAACATTGTGCCTTCGTCTGCCTGCCCGGAGCGGTCGCCGTGGACCAAGTGTTGTAACATATCGCGAACACCTGTCATGACGCCATCAGACCGACCAACCGTAGGAAAAGCCTTACGCACAAGCATTACGGCATATTGACTTAATACTCTCTTTGAGAAGGGCCAATCCGCGTGCAATTGGCGAAGGTCGCGTATCGTCTGGAAAAACGGCACGATGTCGGCCCGGAAATCGCACAGCCAATACTCGTTAAGATCATACGCGGAAATACCAATGAATGACTGCGGAACTGCGGGGGATTGGCGATGTTGTATTTCCCATTCTGCCGGCGAAGATCCTGCAGTTGCGAGACTTCGAATGGGACCACCGATGGCAACGGATATTCGATTCCAATCGATTCCACTGTAAGATAAAGAAGAGCCGTCTAGTATTGCTACTGCGTCCTTATTTTTCGGGCCATATGTCTGCAATAAGCTGTAGTTGGAGTAAATTCCAAGGCGCCGCACGGCAAAGTGGCTGGTGGCCGACGTGATCGCAATGACAATGCATAGAATAAATAATAGTTTCCATCCGGAATGTCGTTGTGTCTTCCTGTCCGTGGGTTCCAGCGAAGTGTGTTGCGGCTGCTGTGTTTGGATACATCGCTCCGAAATGCGGACTGTATCGTCGTTTACGATGCGTTGAGGCATGGGAATAGTGAAATGGGCTTCGCTATTAAACCTAGGCGCAAATCTCAACGTTTGCGCATTCTCCGGAGGAATTTTACAGCTTTGAGAATCACATTCATGATCTTAGCCTCGATTGTAAAACATCCATGAAACTCTCCCATCAGTTCCTCTTCGTAAGCGGTTTTGCCGGCTACGCCTAATTTGAAGTCGTACACGCCTGGGTTCTGGCGTGGATCGATGCCTCCCAGGTCATAATATAAGGCACCACTTTCCTTCATGCGTTGAATCATGTGCCACTGCAACAGGTATGCCCCTTTGAGCTTTAGCCCCTCATCGCCGGTTGCGCCTAAGAGGTAAATGCCTGTATCTCCAATTACCGAATATATTGCCACGCAAACTGGCTCATTCTGAAACTCACAAACGGCAATCCTCATCTTTAAGGGCCCAGGTAGGTCCTCTTGTATAAGACTGTACAGCCTTAGATCGACACCAGGCTCGAAATTCTTTCGCAACGTCATCTGCTGCGCGAGCAGGAGAAAGATCTTATAAAGCTCGTTCTGTGTGCCCTCGATGATTTTGAGCCCATTTTTCTCAGCTTTATTAAGACAGTTGCGCCACTTTTGCAGAAGATTTTTCCGCAGATCTTCAAGGCTCGGAGCAAGGTCAAGATACAACGTCCGATAGGGGGCGATTGAGTCAACATGCTGGAAGCCTTCGTCTGCCAGGACACGTCTCATTGCTTCTTTTCGAACGCCCGTCTCGCCGGGGCGAATTCTTAGCAGCAAACGCCGCCTCACCGCGTATTCCTGTTTTAGGTCGTGAATCAAGCGGCCGAGAATATCCAGGTCTGTGTGCCTCGTTTTTTTCCTGTATAGGGGTCCCCACTTGATGTCAGCCAGGCCAAAATTAAACATAGGGAAATGGCGAATTGTTACCTGGCAACAAGCTAAGATCTCACTTCCGGATTTCAGAACGGCGTGACTAATCCTGCTAGCGGTTTTCGTTACGGAGCCATATGACCATGTCTGGTAGAGGGTTGCGTCGGTGAACTGCGTCAACAACTCGTCCCAATCAGTTCTATTGACTTTATCCGTCTCGAAATGGAAACACGTTTTTTGCATCCTTTCGTTTCCGATTATGGGAGGATAGTCAGCGGCGAGGGAAGTTGCTAATGATTGCCGATCAATCGCCAGCCGTCCGCTAAAGGCGGCACTACTCGAGATGCCGAAGGTCTGACCAAGGTCCAGGGCTAATGTGTTACAATGCCGACTCCTTGAGGAGGACTTGGGGGTATGCTAAGCGCAATCTGTACCAGAACGGCATTAGCTTCCCGACCTCGGATGATCAGCTGATGGGTTCCCGTCTGCAAGGTCCATACTTTAGCTGCAGGATCGTTACCCCATGTCGCCGTTCTAACCTCAGTTCCAGACGTTACTGGAATGGCCCAAACCATCGTTGCGGAAGGTTCGGCGTCAATGTTCACAAAGAATGAGTTGCTATAATCGTTTGGACATTGAACTTGAGCTGATAGAGCGTAATCCCCAGAAATCGGGACGTTGAAGGTGTACGCTGCTCTTCCTCCAGCTGTTGGATTTAACGTTTCCACAGCCTGGGAGACTGTCGCATTACTGCTGACTGTAAAAGGGCTTGTAATGTCGCCCTCGTCGGCGGTGAAGACCGTGCCTACGGGCCCAGGCGTGGGGGTAGGACTTGGCGTGGCAGTAGGATTAGGTGTCGCCGTAGGGGTTGGCGTGGGCGAAGAGGGCGGGCCACCAGACACCAACGGGTGCGGATAAACGAGTGGCGTGTATCCAACATTACCCGGATAAAGCCTGGTATTACCAGAAATAGTTCCAGTTGCCATTCCCTGCGCCCAAGGTGCTTGCGTTAAAGAGGGGCTTCCGGTCCACGCAGGCGGGGTCACACCCGGAAAATAATCTCTGCCTGACTGAATGACTCCTGCAACATACTGATGTCCTATGCCGTTATCGAACAAGCCCACGGAATTGTGAGAAACGCCATTGAGAGTATTCCCCCAAACGTAGGTATTAGTGATTTGGTCCTCACGGGGGTAATCAGAATGATCTGGTCCAAAGTTTGAACCCCCCGCCGAAGCATACCAACATTCTTCTTCAGTGATATTCCATAAGTAACCTGTTCCATCTGTAGTTACGGTGTTATTTCCCGCAATCAACATACCACCTCGAATATAAACCATCTTTCCGCCATAGTTGGGGTGACCCAAATTTAGGATGTTATCCGTCAATACCGTGTAGATAGTTCCTCGTGCACCGGACGGGCAGGACGTCAGATTGTTATTGCCATGACTGTCCCAAAATTCACCGGCGTTTGGATTGGGACTATCTACGGCATTGTGACGGAATAAGGTGCGAGCCCCATTGCTGTTGTAAGCGACTACGTCTGAGAAACTAATCGTGCTCGTGTCTCTAACGAAATGGTTATCTTCAATCGTAACGCAATCAACGGTTCCTAATCCAATCGGATCATTCCACGAAGCACAATCGTCCCCAAGAACTTCAAAGGAAGTCGTGCAATTTATAAACGTGCAGTGGTCAATTACTCCGTAAACCTTGTATCCTCGAAATTGCACGCCGCGGCTATAGTTCGATGAATTGGTCGTGTAACCGCAGTTCTTAAACGTGCAATGGTCGATGCGATTGTTGGGAATTGCGGCTCCACCGGTTCCGCCAGTGGCGCCCAGGATTCTAACTCCGCCCCCGTTTCCGTGATCGTCAATCGTTAGTCCCGTGATACGAACACCCGTGCTGGGCGCACGCACTTCAAAAATATAAGTGCTGATTGGAATACTTCCGTTAATGATAGTTCCCGCAAAAGAGAGCGTGATGGTCTTGTTTATCGTTATCCCACCATTCCACGTCACAGTGCCCGCTGGGATTTGAACGGTGTCTCCATTAGTGGCCGAAGCGACCGCTGCACTTACATCGACTAGTGAAGGACTGGCAGCGGTCCTGGTCGAAGCCGCGGCGAGGGTCGAGCTCCAGCAAACACCCAAGACGATTCCAGCCAACAACGCACCGGATTTTAGAGATTTGCCCATAAGTTAGTTACTCAGTCTGACCGACACGTTTCTGACTGGCAGCATCGGCCAAGACGCTTGATCTGTCGACAAGTAAGGATTATTAAGCACATAATGGACCAACGCTACAGTAAATATGGCAATTGTTGCAAGCCCTCGACAATTAAGACCAGTGCCTCACGTCCGCCTGACGACCAGTTGACCCGTCATCGTCTTCACAAGACGTCTGGCGAGGCTTTTTCCCAAAATTCCCTCGGCCGGCATCGACGTTTTTTCCATCGATGAGCGCTGGACATTCCGCGGCACGCTGTCTTCCAGCATCCCTTGATTTCCGAAACATATGTCAACCTCGCCTGTCGCAAAAAGCTTGCGAAAGAACTCCCTTGATACATTCGCGTCCGAGTGGGGAAAAGAAAAAGCACCGTAACTGAGGTCGAAGCGCTCCTTCACAAACTTAATGCTTGCGCGAGTCTGGTGAAGTTGTTCGGCAAGTGGCAAATCGGCATATCGCGGATGATCAATACTGTGCGCGCCGATGGCGTGTCCCATCTTCAGCAGTTCGGCAGCTTGTTCCGAGGTGAGATAGGGCCGGGTAGCCTTTAGATAAGCGGCGAAATCATATTCAAGGAGGGCCGCTAATTGATCGAGAACCGCTCTCCGTCGATAATCCACCAGAAGCAATGTAGCTCCAAGATCGGGTTCATCTAAGCCGACCCCATCAAGGATCGAACGCACTCGGCGATTCTGAGCCGGAGTCGCTCTTCCGTTCTTGAGCACGCCCGCGAGTAAACCCTTCTTAAAATCATAGGCCAGTTCCTTGTTGTCAACGAATGCACTACACAAGAAAAAAGTAGCTGGGATACCTTTTTGCTTGAGAACGGGGGCGACGACTTCATAACACTCCTTCAAGCCATCGTCGAAAGTTACCATGAAAGTGTTTCTGGCTGGCGCCCGGTTTTGCTCAAGGCACAGCAAAAGGTCTTGAAACGATAGTGGACGGTAGAATCGCAAGAGCACGTCCATGTCTCTTTTAAACTGCCGAACGGTCCTGAATGTATAGAGATTAGCAACGTGGGGCACGTTGCGGTCGCTGACGATATGGTAGTAAACAACCAGCGGATTCGCTTGGGAAATCACACGGAAGAGCGGGAAGGCAAATTTCGAATACGCGCAGCGTTTCCAGCGCTCTTGAAACCATCGCGCATCCATATCGCATCCAAAAAATCGTTGCACCAACCCCTGCACAGAATTTTTCTGACAACTTGTTGGCGTTTAAACTATGATAGGTCTATCTCACAGGGAGACGAGGTGGGTTTCGTAAACGGGGTTGCGCCTGATTGCCGCGGGCGTGGAGATTGACAGAAACAGAAGGATCGCCATCATCCGTTGTTCGAAAGAATTAATCGTCGAGTCGGCTATACTTTCAGTGATAGTCATTAGCAGAAAGCAGAGGCAAAAGGTGCCCCAATCGAAATCGATTTGCAATGTTTGGTGCGCCTTCCTGGCATAGGACAGAAGAAATGCCGCAGTGAACAGGAGGCCAACGAATCCCAGTTGAAGCCAGACATCTAAATACCCATTATGAGCTTCCCCGATTTCGTGTTCAGCGATTCTCTCCATGGTCCAAAAGCCGCTGAAGCCATATCCAAGAATTGGCTGACGCGCTATGTCCGGAAGAAGACTAGCCCAAATTTCGGTTCGACCGGTAAGGGTGGAGTCTCGGCCTAAAGCCGACGTGAAGCCTGCCACGGTGGACCCGCCAACGAAAGGTGTGATGGTCCCCAAGCCGATTACACACGCGGTAATAATCACCCACGTACCGCCCGCGAGCTGTATCCGATGCTTTCTCATCCATAAGAGGCCGAAAAATGTCGTAAGACCAAAGCTTAATGCGACAAGTCCGGTGGCGGAAGCTCCCCCAACCGACGGTCCCTTCATAAGCCAGAACGTAATTAAAAGAAGAAAGACCTCCGCATGCGTTTGATGTTTGCCTGCCGGGCGGTCCCTGCCCCGCCATCTTCTAATCAACGTCCATACGAGGAAAAATGCTGAAATGAGGCAAAGTTGCCCAAGCGAGTTCTTCTGCGGGGTGACTCCAATCCATTGTATCTCGCCTGTCCAACGGCTGTAGATAACTCCGCGATTCTGGTAATACTTGATGAGGAATATCGAGAATGGAATAAGAACATACACCGTTCTCCTTAGAAGGCTTTGCAGCGCCTGCTGTGGTGTGGGTTGAGTGAGAACAACCAAAGCCATGACAACTGCCACAATCTCTTTGACCCAGCTCCTGAAAGAGCGAGCCATCATATCCGACCAAAGAATGCTGACCAGCATGAACCCGATTAGCACAAACAACCACGCGTTATTCTTTACAACGTGCGACCAATTCAGCTTCTTGTTGACGAGGGTGATTAATCCTAAGCAGAGCAGCCCGCTCTGAAAAACTGGGTCGATGACGCCGCCGGATTGTCGGCTACCACCGGTTATACCAAACAAAACGTCGATCGAATTTGATGCGGCCGAAAGCATCCAGAGGGTAGGGATCCACAAGGCCCACGACACGCTGTCGGTCTGTTTGCGGTCGCATCTCAAAAGATAAAATACGAATGCACTGCACAGCAGGAATGCAATTTGGCGTGGCATGGCTACGGCCCGCGCGGCCTAATAGAGCGGCGATCTCAACATGACCAAGGCATGTCCGATCGGAATGTTTTCGATCCTAAATCTAGCAACGTCCGTCGCACGACAGCGAACCATTTGCTCAGAGATACTTTCTCAGCGACCAATTTCTTGCTGAATTCGTTTGCGCCAACGGCATTCAAATGCATCTCATCATTAAAGTAATCGGTGTGCTCGCTAAAGGCCTCACTGTAATCATAGATATGGTGCTGGCCCGCAGCTTCCTGAAGTCTTGCTTTCCAACGCTCAAAGTTAGCAATGCGCTTTCTGAATCCCGTCCAATAAGGCCCAATCAGCAATCTGATCGGTATGTTTCTAGCATCGGCATAAACGCAAATTCTACGAAGCGCCTCCATATTTGGCTCGATGATAGGCAACTCAACAGGACCACCATTTTGCCATTCTTTGGCGAGGTCGAGAGGAATGGTATTTTGCACCAATCGCGGTGGAGATCCCGTGAACGCTTCGGCAGAGAGTCTCCAAAACGCGGGGCTGTTGAAGCGCAGACTGTTGAAAATCGACTCAAACGCTGTGTACGTTGGATTCGTAGTTCTGGCGAGGGCACTCATATTGGGCGAGCAATAGGAAAAAATTCCCATTTCACCCATGCTGTTGGTCCTGACAGTCGAATGGCTCAGTTCGACGACGACCAACTGAGGATCGCCGTAACGTTGAACAAAATCCTTGAGCAAAGCTTCGGAGATCAACATGTGATTACCGCCCAGTGCGAGGTTTAGACAACTCTTACCGGTGAGTTCGTGCACCCGGTCAAATGCGATGTTTCGGTCGACTCGGGAATTGCCTAGGAAAAGAATGTTAGCGGGATATTTCCCCTCATACATTCTGACAAATTGATTTTGGCTATGTTCGATCACCTTTTCAGCGCTGAAGGCCACGAACCGATCACCGCAGAAAACCACTGTCAAGAAAACCACTAAATAAGAAGCAACTTTCAAGGCTTAGAATTGAAAATAAATGAAGCTGTTAGCAGCAAAAGAGCCCATAAATAAAATAAACACTACCGCGCCGCCGGCAAAAGCCACTCGCCCGTAGGTATGTTCTTGATAAAGGGAGCGGATCCATTTCCAGCTGGATAGCGAATCCACGATCAAAACAATAAAGACGATAATGGATACTCGTAGTAATTGATATTTCATTCCGCCAAAACTTAGGTGCGCGGTGGCGTGCCAGGAAAAAATGGCCTTGAGAATATCGAACCCGCTGGCCGCCGTCTTCGTCCGAAAGAAAACCCAGGCGATGCAGGTTAGGATGAAGACCGTCGCAATAGATACGGCATTGGCAATAACCTGCGGACATCGGATCAACTCACATGCGGTGTTAAATGGTTTACTTACCACCCGTTGCCCAACGAGGTAAAATCCGTGTAGTAATCCCCAGATTACATAGTTCCAACCGGCGCCGTGCCACAGTCCGCCGAGGAACATGGTGATGATGAGATTGGCCGTGTTGCGCAACGGCCCGCATTCGTTACCTCCAAGTGGAATATAAAGATAATCGCGAATCCAACTGGAGAGGGACATGTGCCAGCGCTGCCAAAAGTCAGAGAAGTTGACCGCGAAGTAAGGCTTATTGAAGTTGGTGCCGAAGTCGTATCCCATAACCCTGGCCAAGCCAATGGCGATCAAAGAATAACCCGCAAAGTCTCCGTAAATTTGAAAAGCGAAGGCTATGACAGCTAAAGCTAATGAAGCCGACGTGAATAACTCGGGCTGCTCAAATCGAGGGTCCGCGAACAAAGCCGCGTTGTCGGCCAGGCACATCTTGAGCAAATAGCCCCACGCAATCATTTCCAGTCCGCGGCCGGCTTGGGCCCAATCGAAACGATGGTCGATCTTAAGTTGCGGGATGAATTTGGAGGCGCGCAGGATAGGTCCGGCGACCAGATGGGGAAAAAGGCATTCATAAGTGGCGTAGACGAGAAAGTCTGCTTCCGGTCTGAGCTTTCCGCGGTAAACATCAATGGTGTAACTCAACGCTGTGAACGTGAAGAATGAGATGCCAATCGGCAAAACAATGCCGGGATTTTGGTACGCGACATTCACTCCTAGCCAATGAAAAACAGTCTTAAGGGAGTCAGCGCAAAAACCAAAGTACTTAAAGAACCCTAAAGCGCCTAAATGGGACAAAATGCAGAACCAAAGCCAAGCCTTCTTTGTTTTGACGGTCCGGCTTTGGCCAATCATCTTTCCAGAGCAAAAGGCAACCAGGCTCGAGCCAAAAAGTAACCCAACAAATCGCCAGTCCCACCAAGCATAAAAGAAATAACTAGCAAGGCTGCACCATAACAGGCGCTTTCGGCCCTCGAGCGTGAAGTACAGAAGGTAGAAAATTGGGGCAAAAACGAGGAATGACAAGCTATTGAATAACATGTGTCAGTGCGCGGTTTTTAGATCACTGTTGTAGTCGGAATATTCACGCAGAATAGATGGCAGCGCGGTCTGTAGGGTAACGATTGCGCCTCTATCTCAACTTGCCCACGCGGGCATGGGTAACCGAGTTGGGCGACATCTCTCGGAGACTCCTTCCAATGTGGATACTGGAATCTCTTTTGATCTTAGGTAAGATAGAAACAATTCGATCGCCCTGAAATCCACCAAGTCCTTTGTGTGCCCGATGGCGACGATCGGTTTGAGTAGTTCGGGGTTGCGTTGATCTTCACGGAGAGAGCTTTCCACCACGTTCACTAACTCATCGAACGTCATGCGGCAAAAATCGAATTTTAATGGTTGGCGGATCCTCGCCAAATCCAAGATACGACTGAACCGGATCTTCGCCTCGTGAGCACCAGCATTAGCTTTCCGTTGCAAGCCGACTCGTTTAGCGGTGACCATTTGCCAAAAGGGAACCATCATCGTGTAGATGGGAATTTCGAGTAAGGAACCGGCTGGATCGGGAATTGTTACATCACAGTCAAAGGTCCAATAGTAACCATTTTTCAGGGCTTTTCGATAATCGAGGCCATATCGATGCTGCCTGCCTCCTTTAAAGACGGACGAATCAATCTTGATACCGTGGTTGGCCAAAACCCGGGCAACCTTGGCTGTCGGTTGAAATAGCCAATTGCCCGCTCGAAAGGAAAGAGGAACGAAATCGGGGGCGCCAAGAATGTCACGCAAATAATCGATCGATTCCCCGACAATTCTATTGATTCTGGATTCCGATAGTCTGCACAGATTGTATTCTGTGTAATCGAGCGTCCACTTGTTGTTCTCGTGGCGCGCGTTGCACCATTGCGGGTGCAGATGGAGCGCGATTTCAAATCCGTCGTGATAGAAATCACTTACTTGGCGCTTAACTTCATCAATAGCGGAGTCAGTTTTCAAGATATCGATTTGTTTGAGTTCCGCCACCTCGACAAATACGACAAATTTCGCACCGGCCTGATCGAATAGGGTTTTCAGCCGAGCTGCCGGCTCTAAAACGAGTTCCTTTAAAGAGCCTTCCCCGTTCCCATAAATCTCGTAGTCAATGGTGAAGATGCATTCAATCATGACTATAAAGGGAGATCAGAGCAGAACCGAAGCAGATGGCACGCGTGCCGAGATATGGGCGATGAGAGGATTCGAACCTTCGACCTCCTCCATGTAATGGAGGCGCTCTACCAACTGAGCTAATCGCCCGTCACTAATAATGTAAAGGAGATGCCTGTTCATGTGCGAGCCGAGATCTCTCATAGTCAATGCTCTTCGCGAGATTGACCGGTCCACTTTGCCCGTGCAGAGTCGCCAGACGGCACGAAATGCGTCATCAAAGTATCCCGTTATTCCTGGGTCTGCAGCAATTTTGCCGGGGGATCGTAAACAGCCGTGCCGCCTGCGCTCCTCTTGCAAGAACATATCTTAGCCCATCCTTGGTTTAGACATCGCGCTATGTTCTCAATCTCGCTTTTCTTGAGAGTTTGATAGGTCGGAATAACCAGCACGCGTTTGGAAAGCTGCTCTGCTACTGGGCAATCTCCTTTGTAGTCGTAATAGGTCCTTCCGATCTCTGCAGCATCTTGAACCGGCTTCGAAGAATCGATCTGTTTCTTATGCAAATAATCGGCCATGAAATCCCGATCTTCTGACGAAGGGAACGTAATAGGATATTGATACCGGTTGTAAAAAGTGCGAGGCACTTCCTGGCAGAGCATGCTCGATTCGAAGTTGAGCGCGGCGGCCAGGTAATCGGCATTAGCTCTGCCGACGCTGGATTGCCGCATCCAGTTGATCGAGACGAGTCCGGGTCAGTGATAAGTCTGTTCGATAGATTTGGCCTTCTACGACAGGCGATTTAGCCGAGAACTCGGCTTTTCTGTTATACGCTTCCCAAAGAGCGTAGCCGGCAAGACCATAGAACGGTTTGCTGCGGAGCGTGGAACGCAGAAATGTTTTTGCAACATGGAGACACTCTTCCTTTCGACTCGGCATAGGTAGGTTGGAAATCACTCCTAACGCACGGGCGCTGATTGAGGGATGCCTTGAAAAGAACGCTCCTCCTTCTCCTACAGAAAGATATTTGCCGGAGCGAAAGCTTAACACGGCAGCGTCACCAAATGAGCCCGTCATTTGTCCGTCCAACTTGCTGCCGAGCGATAACGCACAATCCTCAATGATCGGCTTGCCGGGCATTGCGTCCCGTAAACTCGGTATGTCGCAAACGTTGCCGAACATGTGAACGGCAATTGCCGCATCGACCTCGGAGGATTTCGCCTTCAGATCGACTGCAGACATGCAGAAAGTAGCTGTGTCCACATCGATGAAGCGTGGCTTGCAGCCAACCGCTTTGATTGCTTTGAATACAACGGCACAGCAATACAAGGGAACACCTATCCGCGCGCCAGGTGGCAACTTCAGCGCCTTGATTGCTGTGACTAAGGCGGCCCTGGCCGATCTGGCCGGGATGCAGTTTCCCAAGCCGGGGATGGAAAGCATGGGGCGCATTTCCTTCCGTCCAAGCGCAGTTGCAATGCCGCGTCCAAGGTCACGAAGGCCATAAGTCCAGAGCTCAGCCGGTACGAGACCTATCACAGCAAACCCTTCTTTCTACTATTCGACTTGGCCATCGTTCGCCATATTTTAATCCAGCCGCTCGTTTCAATTCTTTCGAAGCACGACGTCTGGCCAAATATGTGACTCTCTTTTGCGTTATAATATAGTATGAAAATCTCGCGGGGTTTGCGACCAAATGATTCGCAAATGTTGGCAGCGACCAGCATCATAACGGCTATATCGAACGGATTACAGAAGTAGCACACGAGGTTATCGTCGGGTAAGGGGTAAATCTAGCACATCAGTGCAGACCGATTCCAGACGCGCACATTGGCCCGCCTGTTTAGGGAAACGGTCGATATTGGCTTGTGCAATCTTGTGAAGCTCCGAGGAGAACTCCAATCCAACGACTCGTCGAAACGGGAATTCGGATGCCAGCAAGATTACTCTTCCTTTGCCAGAGCCAAAGTCAATGAAGGCGAAATTCGCGAAATCGATCGGATCTGAGGATTAGTCGCTCCATAAGACACCGCGTGGACCTGATTCGGCTGATTCAGTGTTAGTTGGGTTGGGTGAATAAGGCCCGTTGTATCGACCCCAAAGCGCGCGTCGAACTCCTCTCCGCGTTGTCGCGCTTGCAGCATCTTAGTGCGAACTGATGGCCGCCAGCTGTTAGCCAGTCCGATAGCCTGTCCGACCACCAGTCGGAAAGAGCCCCAAACTCCGTGCCTTTGAATTGCTCGTCGGAGCTTTGAGGAGATCTTCACTCAAGCGTTCTGACAAGCTCCCACGAGAGCGTTGTCTGAATTGCGGTATTCCTTCATTTTGTGGCGCTCGCGATCTACAATATCTCCGCCTCGAAGGAAACGAATACCATAAGAATAGGCCAACGATCTCCAGGGACGAAGCGGGTACTTCCAGATGTAACCCTGGGTCAACTTTGCTCCGAGACGTTGTTTGAATAAATTAATCGCCTCGTTCTTTGAACCTTTCGCAGGGTTGATTCTTGCGCCAACAAAATCAAAGCGCTGGACGCCAAGCTCTTTAAACATCCGAAAAGCCTCCCAGTAGATTAGCTTATTCGCGCCCTGGTGCTGAGGAACGGTATTTCCGGCGTAGACAGCGTAGGCGCAGTAGTCGCTGAAAGCATAGATGACGCAGCTTTGCATAACGCCGTTATGGTGGGCAGTGACAAGCTTCCCTCTTTCGCCGAGACCTAGCATGAAGCGTTTCAGCGCCTCGCGGCTCATAAACGGAAGCTTCGATCTGCTAAACGTGTCCTTTATCAGCGCATACGCCGCATCTAAATGCTCAAGCCCGCTTCCGATACAAACGCCATCTCGTCGAGCGGTCCCGATGTTTTGGCGTGTGATCCGGCCGATATTCTTCCAAAGAACATCTTCAGATTGTTGCAGATCTACTAGGTAGCTGCCGTAGGGTGCCACATCCGCTCCCTCGGGATAGGTACGAAAAATCGTATTGGTGGTGGCAGGTATAACAACATCTCCACCTATGGATCGCAGGTAACCCACGCAGTTGTTTAAAAAAGATTTTTCCTCCTGAAGAGAAAGGCTTTCATCGAGGGAAATTGTCTCCACACGGAAACGGACCAATTGGAAAAAACCTTTGCGAATAATAGTATATGGCAGCACACAGCGTAACTTGCCCTTAGCGTTGATTCCGCCAATCCATCCGTAGTTATCGCTGACTGCTTTGAGGAATGTGCCAGATGCAAAGATCGGCAGTCTTGGATTCCAGTCCAGTTGGAGCGGTCTCGCGGTGACCGCGTTATCGCTTTCAGTTGCAGTTGCGATCATGCTGAAGTTGTTTCTGCTGACCGACGCAAAGCTCGCCGAAAGTAATCGTTTAGCCAGCGCTTCTGTTCTCTTCCTCGGAAGTTCACGAAGTCCGGCGAAACTGGTTTCTCCGCCCGCGTTATAACCGCCCATAAATAGCCAGCCAGGAGCAAAACCCCTCCGAAGATGATTGGTTTGCGACTCATTTGGTAGAAACCGCGGAGCAATTGCCACGCCGGATGCACTCCCATACGATAGTCACCGTAACCGCTCTTGAACGTGGCGCGCACAAAGCCCTCTTTTGCCGAACCCATCTGACGGTGATGCACACAGAATTTCTCGGGGAAAGTCTCGGTCCTCCAGCCTTTCATTCTCGCCGAGACCACGGCCACAAGGTCAATCGCGCCCTCTTTGATTGGGGTATATCCTCCGATGGACTCAAAACATTCTCGACGGAAAAGCTGGCATGCGCCAGAAACGTGTTCCTTCCTGGAAAAGCGATAATCATACTGGACCGTCCCTTCCCGGAAGGGTGCTCCGGCAACGCCAAGGCGCGGATTTTCCTCAAACTTACTCAGCAGGAAGGCAAGATAATCAGGATCATCGAATGAAATGTCGGCATCCAAACTCCCGATCACGTCGTAATTAAGATCTCGAATCTTTTCGTAACCAGCTCTAAAAGCTTCCACTTTGCCAGCAAAATGCCGCTCAGCGCGTGGAGGCCGGATAACAGTTTCAATCCAGTCGTATCGGTTGCTGTATTTCTCCAGAATACTATTCGTGCTGTCGGTGGATCCATCGCTAACGATGATCCATCTAAGAGGCAAAACTGTTTGTCCTATCACCGACCTGATCGTCTGTTCTATAAAAGCCTCTTCGTTACGTGCTGGTGTAATGAGGGCCAGCCGAAGCCCGAGCATGGGCATTGTGTGAGCCTTTTGAAAAGCCACCGCGTTTGATTCAATCATCATTTAGCCTGCAGTCGCAGAACGCCAAATCACGGCCTTCCAATTGCGAGGGGGAAACGAACGGCGGTAGCTTCAGCATGGCGCTCGGTGCCGCCATATATTTGAGCGAAGATAGCATCCATGATCCGCGCTGCTGCAGCGATCTCCCGATAGGGCAGGGGAGGCGGTCCGTCAGTTGCGATCGAGCGATAAAAGGATTCGATCAAGCACTTCATACCGGACTTCATTTGGAAGTCGTTGGCAAAGAATTTGCGGAGATTGGTTCCAACATTGGCGAGCTGTTGCCCAGCGAGCGTGAATGGCGGAATGAACTTTTCAGCGTAGCTCTTGTAGCACTCGCCGCGGAGCTTGATCAGTGTTTCACGATCCTGGTCCAGAATTAGACCGTTCCTCGGCCCGTAGAGGCGAAACAGATTTAACGAAGGCCGCATCTGCGACGAGAAAGTAAAATACGCTGTCGTTCCTTTCTCGTTGGCGAGTGTTACTCTTAACTCGTCGATGATTTCATCTTCGCCAATACTTCTCAGCAATGCACTTACGGCGCCGTATGCCGATATCTGAAGTGAATCATCATTGAGGAACTCGGCAATTCGAGCAATCCCGTGACTAATAATATTGTGTAATAGTTTCCCCGGTAACCTGCGTATCCAGTGGCTCTTGTCCGCTAGTAGCGACTTCGCGTAACGCGGGTCAGAAAGATCGTAGCAGTAATAGCTCTCCATATGCACGGGATCGCCGCCGAGGTAACCCTCTCGAACGAGCTGCCGCATCCGTCGCGCGACGTGGGTAAATTGCAGGTCGTGTCCTGTAGTGAGCTTGAGAGACTTCTGCTCTGCAGAGGCAATCAGTTTCTCAGTTTCATTGGCATTTAATGCCAACGGTTTCTCGATGTATACATGACAGCCGGCGTCTAAACATTGCGTGCCGAGCGCGAAATGGCTCTGAGGCGGTGTTGTGATATGGACAACATCGGGTCGACACGTCTTTAGCAACTGAGTGACTTCAGTAAAGGTGTGCGGAATTTCGAATCGTTCGCTGAGCTGCCTGACCATAAGGGGCTCCAGGTCGCAGGCAGCAATGACTTGGCATCCCGAGATTCGTCGAATCTGTTGAAGATGGTCGTCGGCGATTTTGCCGCATCCGATAATTGCGACTTTAAGCATGATTCGCCTTTGACCGACAACTTACAAAAAATTGGTTCAAACCTTCCGCGGTCGATATCTTTGGGGCCCAGCCCAAAACGTTCTTGATCTTCTCGTTGGAATAACGCGTTCGCTTCCACACGGTAGCCCAGACTCGACGATTGTAAATCGGTGGCAATTGTCCGTGCGACCAGCTCGAATATTTTTCCCACAGCAGACAAAGCAGGTAACTCGCAAAATGCGGAATGTATAAAGAAGGGAAGTGACCTACTTCTTTTTTATACAGCTGTAGAAATTGTGCGCTGGAAGGAAGGTCGTCATCCACGATATTAAATGCTTCGCCTTCAATTCCGGCTTTAATTCCGGCCAGAACGATAGCTTCAGCGCAATTATCAACAAAAGTTAGCGGGATTTGGTTCGATCCGCCGAGATGCAGGAAAATGCCGAAAGTATCTAATCCTACGCGGCCGTGAATTCTTCGTTTTCCGGGACCATAGACCACGCCCGGGCGAACGAGAACGTAAGGAATGCCATGTTTCTTCCCGTATCGCTTACAAGTTCATCTTGCTTGGTTTTGGCAAAGCAGTAAGGATCGCCCCGCAGCGCCGGGGACGATTCGGTTGAACATTCTTCATCCAGGACATTCGGACGAGGATTGTGCTGATTCGTGTAGACGACAAAGGAGCTAACGCTAACAAAGCGTCGCAAGCAGCCGTGATGCAACGCTGCGTCCAATAGATTTCGAGTGGTAACGACTGAGTTGGCAAACGCATCCGCAAAGGACTTTGTTCCTGTTCCCGCGGCCAGATGATAGATAACCGAGACACCTCGCATTGCCGTCTCGCAATCTTCCCGAGAAAGAAGGTTTCCAGTTACGATCTCGACGGTCAAATCACCGCGTCCAGCGCTTATTGCCTGGCGCAAATGCGTCAGGTCGCTCGAAGGTCGCACTAAACAGCGCAAGTTAGTGAAGCCTCGGTCGAGTAATGCGGCAACCACCTTGTTCCCGATAAAGCCGGCGGCGCCTGTAAGCAGGATGCGGTCACCAAAATCGATTAACAACTCTGAGCCTTTCATTGGCAACGCTTAATTACTCCAATACGTATTTCTCGCGAATCGGGTCCAAACCAACAAAGGCCAAAAGTTTGCCAACATGGTCACACATTTTAATCAGATACTTCATGAACAAGTGGTGACCCATTAGCAAAAGTACCGGGAGCGAAAGGCTATACGCGGTCACTGCCAGCAGGGACTTCATAAGATCGGCAAATCCGCGACCGTGATAGAGAGACATTTTCCCCCGAAGCAAAGCGCGGCGAATCATAAAGCTACGTTTCCACCGAATCGGCGGCACCCATTCGTAAGCTACAGCTTCATTGCACCAGATAAATACCCTGCCATCCTGGATCATTCTTCTGAAGAAGTTTCGATCCTCGCCACCGCTGCCGAACTCAGGTCGGAAGACCGGTTTGATTCCATCGAATATTTCGCGTTTCAGCAGAAGATTGCCGGTGCGACCTTCGGTCCAATCAATTCTGAAACCAGTCGTGTGGACGGGCCGGTCGCAAAATCCTCCCTTTGTTACCCACTGTGGCGGGTTTCCCTCAAAGCGCGGTAGAACTGGACCTAGCACCCCGTCGACAGGATGCGCTTGACAGGTTTGAACAAGCCTTAGTAGCCAATCCGACACTGGTAACTCATCGTCGTCAATGAAGGCAATGAAGTCCCCATGTGCGTTGTCCAAAGCTCTGTTTCGTGCCAATGCAATGTTCTGCTCGGGTTCGACGCAGTAAGTAACGCGCAAGCGAGAAGCATTTTGAAATGCAAGAACTAAGTCTTTGGCCGACTGTGAAATGTCGTTATCAACAATCGTTATCGAGAACTCGAACAACGACTCTGTCTCTTGTTGGTCCAAGGCATTCAACAGGCGACCCAACATTTCGGGTCGTTTGAAGGTGCAAATGCAGATCGAAACATGCGGGATGCTTTTTTCCATTGTTCTGATCAGGAGGCCTGAGACGTTTCTTAGTCAGTGATTCAAGCGAGCGCCTTCGCAAACAATTGATCTGCGCGGACGGGCGAAGTCCTTCTCATTTCGAACTCTGCAAACGTAACAAGCGCCAAGAGCATCCAAGCTTGCGACCAGCGCATGTAGGAAGTGCGTATCGTCACTGCGGGAAGCACACGATAATAGAAGAAGCCAGATTCGTTCCACATGTGTTCCATCGCCCAATCGTAGGTTGAACGGACGAGGGCAATATTAGAAGGATACAAGTCGCGGAACTCAAGAAGTGTTAATAGACTTTGTGCAATGCAGTGGATATCGATCGGATAGGTCTTGTTATGAAAGTAACGAGCGGCTCCGTCTTCTCGGAAGAAGTGCTTGCGATAAAATTCAAATCCACGGTGAAGATTGGGTTCAAATTCTGAGGTAGCGGCGTAGCGTTGAATTGTGCGCAACGCATTTAAATTGTATCCGGTGTGAAAGTTGTCGATCCAATTCTGGGTAGGAAGCTCGCCATAACACCACGATCCATCGATTTTTTGTCTGCCGACGGAATAGCGTGCGACCTGTAACGCGGGACAAATAAAACGTTCGTCTCCGCCATGGTAATACAGCCGGCTCAACAAAGCGGCGGCGAGAAGATTTGCATTGTGAACCTTTGTCGGGAAGCCCGGCAGAGGGTAGCTGAAAGATGCGGCGCCATTAGAGTCGGTATAATGTAGCTCTTTGACGAGGTACTCGCCTGCGCTCGAAGCCATCTCGAGGAACGAAGTGTCACCAAGTTGCTCGTAAGCATCTAACAATGCCATCGCCACAAAAGTCGTGCAGACAAGATTTGGCGCGCCACGAGGAACCAGAATGGTGCGTGTTTGCCACGGGAAGCTGTATCCCCAGCACCAATATTCAATATTGGGTGAGCGGAGGGCAATGAG
The DNA here is from genome assembly GCA_963803315.1 of uncultured Verrucomicrobiae bacterium. GTDB lineage: Bacteria > Verrucomicrobiota > Verrucomicrobiia > Chthoniobacterales > UBA10450 > JBBQFI01. The sequence continues at coordinate 284,514 of CAWDLY010000001.1, forward strand.
GCGATCAATCACGATCTTTACCTGTCCATCGTCCTTTACGAGATCCAGCTTCGACAACTTTAACAGCGAAGTGAGGATTAGGGCCAGGCCTTTTGGATTCTGGGTCTTTGGCACTAACATCAAGGGCCGAAGGTTTATCGGACTTCTTTTCATTGCCTGAGTGAGCGCCAGGCGAGGTATTTTGGTATCGAAGAACGGGAGAGAAAAAAACCGGCTGTTGAGAGCGTCGTAAGGATCGTAGCCAGCCCAGTCGTTTGCGCGGCAATAAACGAGTAATTTTAACGCGGTCGCCTGAGGAGAAGGTAACTGTTGGCGATTGCTACGGACTGTTTCTGACTTCTCCATCCGGAAAATACTTGTCAATTTATAAGCGAGCCTGTCGCAATCTCGAGCACGATACGATCTGCAGTATGGCCATCCCACAGCGGAGGCACACTCCCGGTTCGGTCGGCCGAGTTCAAAACTCGTTCGATATCCGATCTTAGGCTGCTTAGAGAGGTTAAGCGATTACTTCCCACCTCGACCGTAACGGGGCGCTCTGTGTTTGGCCTTAGCGTCAGGCATGGCGTTCGGAAAAACGTAGATTCCTCCTGAAGTCCTCCCGAATCGGTGAGAACAAACCGAGCCTGTTCTGTCAGATATAGCGAATCGCAATAGCCGATAGGATCAACTATTTTTAGTCCGTTGCCTTGTGACACTGGGATGTCAAACTCCGCCAGCATTTTCCTCGTTCGCGGATGGATCGGGAAAATCACCTGCATATTTTTGGAAAGTCGATTTAATTCGCTCATTATTTCACGAAGGTTGTCCTTGCGGTCGACATTTGATGGACGATGCAGGGTGACATAGGCAAAGGCATCGCCATGAAGCCCAAGCAACTCACGCGTGTTATATTGTCGTGCTTTACTTAGGTTCTCGACCAGCGTGTCGATCATGATATTGCCGACGAACTTGATCTTGAAGTCGGGAATCCCTTCGCGTCTGAGATTGTCATCTGCATCAACCGATGGAGTAAATAGCAAATCCGCAAGCGCGTCTGTCACGACGCGGTTGATCTCCTCGGGCATTGAGCGATCAAAACTGCGTAGCCCCGCTTCAACGTGAGCGACTTTTACTCCAAGCTTTGCCGCGACAAGCGTGCACGCGACCGTGGAATTAATGTCACCTACAACTATGACCCACTCTGGCTGGAGACTTGCACAGACTGGCTCAAATTCCTTCATAACACTAGCCGTCTGGGCCGCATGCGTTCCAGAACCCACCTCAAGATTAATGTCTGGCGCCGGGATCCCAAGCTCGCCAAAGAAAATGTCGGACATTTTCGCATCGTAATGCTGCCCGGTGTGTAGAAGTTTGAATTCGAACGCCGTTTCGTCGCCACGCTGGTTATGTGTCTTGATAGCTTTGATGAGCGGCGCGACTTTCATAAAGTTTGGTCGCGCGCCAGCGACAATAAGAAGCTTCATCGAGTTCATTGGGTGCCCTCAGCCGGCGATGTCAAGCGACGATTCCGCGTCTGGCTCTTAAGAGACTCGGAGCGAATAATGTCTTCGATATGATTAACGATGTCCTGAAGCGCGACTCGTGGGCCGCCATTGGGGTTGGCCGTTTTTTCGCGCTGCTTAAAAAGGATTTTTGTTTTCACCTCGGCTGAAGTCCGGATCATTACTAGACGCCCTTCCTGCTCCAGGCGTCGGTCAACCGCTCCGGTCTTTCCGCGGAAGATGCTGTATACGGGCACGTTCAATGCAGCCGCTTCGCGGTTCATCGTTCCGCCGCCACTAACGACCAGATCGGAGTGCCAGAGTAAGTTCAAACCATCGACTGCACGTGAAGGGACAATCGCGTTGCCGCCAGAAAACCACTCCGGATATTTTGCTCTAAGTTGTTTTTCTTGCTGTTCGTTCCTGGGAAGTAACACGGCACGCACCTCCGATGCTTGGCAAATCCGCTTCATCAAGTCTTCAAGTAACAGTTCGCTCTCCGGATTGTGGTAATGCGCTTCATTAGCAGGTGGACGGACGGTTACGATAATATGACCATTCCCTAGACCTAGTTCATCGAGCAAGCTTGCGTCGGGGATAAACTCCGGTGCGTATACGTCTTCCTTAATGCCGGCGTATTTGCGCACCCGTTGTGCCTTTGTGTGCACTCCTTCAGTCGGCAATGAATCCGGAACGATCTCCCACCGCGGTGTCAGTAGCAAAGGTGTTTTCGAAAACTCGTAATCAGAAATGAGAATAGTCGGCTTACCCATTAGATTGCTAAGCAACAGCTGTGACCGCGCGCCATGCGAGAGTGCAATATCCGGCTTTTCGCGAGAATAGAATGGAAGTAGCTGCGAAGACCGCCAGAGCAAGCCCAATATCTTTAAGAGAGAATTCTTTCCGTAGTGGCGACCGATCTTTAAGCAAGAAAGGCCTTTTCTATCAGCCAGTTCGCAGACTTGGAAGGCGTCGCGGGCAGTAACCACAACGCGGTGGCCTCTCTTTTTAAGCTCACGAATAATAGGAATAAAAAAGGGTACGTGTGGCGTGTTATCAAGATCGATCCAAACCTTGACGGAGGGAGCGGAGCCACTAATGCGAGGAGCCTGAGTCGAAATTGGGGCGGGTTGCTTTTCCAGGTTTCGCCAAGCGTAAGCTGCAACGTCGCGGGGAAGAGCATTCCAGAAGGCGTCCCTATGGTCGCGAATCACAGCTTGAAGAAACTCGCGATAAAGTTTTATGTCGAATTCCCCGCTTCGCTTGGTTTGCGCATCAAAGCACATGTAGTCGGGGTGGGTATCCAAGAGGGCCATCCCGCAATGTTCGGCGATCCAATTAGTCTTTTGCAGCCAGATGGCCGGTGTGCTTTCGCGCAGTAACAAAAAAAGAGTCGAGTCTTGAGGCAAGGTGTAAGGAAGCTCTACATAACCCCGCTTGTGACTAACGCCGGGTTCCTCGTTTTCTAGTGGTGAAGGAACCCAGAACGGAAAAATGGTGTGGCGTCCCTCAGGCTGTGGTTCAAAAGGATCGGTATCGAAAGTGGAAGCATCGTATTGGATGTCGAGATCATGCAGCCAATCCAGTTTGTGCAACATAAAGCCCGACCTGAATCCGGCCGCACGCCATTCATTGAGATAGTGATTAATGTGTGTAGCCTTACGCGCGAACTCGCGGCGCGAGGCGAAAAGATGGCCATCGTGCTGGAAATCGTGCACACCTACCTCAAATCCGTTGCGGGTAAGCTCTTCTCGCAGCTCGTACGGGACACGATAGTCTCCTTCTGGGATAAAGTTGAAGGACGAACGTAGGCCGAGCTCCATTTCCAAGCGCATAAGTTGCCGGCATCTCTCCAGCCCTGTAGGACCTTCGACATCGTGTGTGAGCACAAGGGCAAACTTCTTGTCCTCCGGCCAGCCCGGCCAATTCCGGGCGGACGTTCCGAGCCTGGCATTATAGGCCAGACGTGCTGCGTTCGCTTGCGTACCCAGCCGGCAAACTGTTTTCTCACCGCTCGCCGAACCGCGCGAGGAATAAACGGCTTTAGCCGATAATAAATCTTATTTCGAAGCATGAAGGTATCACGATCTCAAGGATCAAAGATCCTGTAACGCCCGTGCAACCGCTTGGAATAGTGGCGGGCTTACGACTCTGTGTTAAGAAACTTCGGAACGTATGAGCGAGTCTTATTGAGAACAACTGAAACGTTGGCTCGCGCGGCAATTAATTCCGAATAACCACGCCTGACGAAATCACGACTGCTTTTTTCTGCCTCAACCACAACTAACAGTTTATCCATGAAACCAGCCATACTCAAAGTGGGACTTGTTTGGCTTAGAGCCGGCATATCGAAAATGATGTAATCAAAGTCACTTGCCTTTAGGTTGGGCATCAAGTCGAAAAACTTCTTCAAGGCTAGTGGCATCGGCGACTCATTAGGGCGCGATACTGTTGCGAGATAAAGTCCATCGGCTGCGGAAGCGTTGGCAGCGGACGGCTCAAGCGCGGCCGTGAGTAACTGAGCGGACTTGCCTTTGAAAAACGGGTGCACCTCCTCGCTTCCAACGTTCACATCGACTAGGAGAACTTTGCCATCGCCCATTTCTGAAAGGGCAGCAGCCAAGCCAGCGGAGAGGGTGGATGAGCCGGCGCCTTCAGAGAAGCCTGTTACGCCGACAAGCTTCGGCTTATGTGTCATGCCATTGAGTTTGAAGTAAAGACCCAACCGGTCGCGGATAGCCTCAGAGTATGGACGGATGAAGTGGTCAGCTTCCCACGGCGCTACCGTCGAACGATCGCCCTCACCATCGCCATCGGAATTTCGAAGGCGCTTCCTTCCAGAGTCCGGCAGGCGGCCGTTTGTTCGTGTAAAAGGTATCGTGAGCAACAACGGTGCGCGCAATTGCGTTTCCAGTTCCAGCGGCCGCTTGATTGTCTGGTTCAAAAACAACTCGGAGAGCAGGGCAAAAGCGACTCCAAGTGCCACGCCGCCGCCTGCAAGCATCAACACGATCTTATCGCGTTTCCCAGATACAAGCACAGGTGGGGATGGTCTCTGCACGGCACTGATGTTAGGCATTTTCGACGGATCAAGTGCCTCATCGATGCGGGCTTTCTCAACGGCGCCTTCAAAGTACTTGTAGTTAGTTTCTTCAAGCTCCTTCTTCCGTTCAAGATCCGCTATCTGTGATCCTACCTCAGAAAGCTGCTTGACACGCTCGTCCAGGCGCGCCTTGAGCATTTCCGTTTTAGCTTTAGTTCCGGCGAGACGAGCCCTTTCGGATGAAAGATCGATCGGACCGTATTGTGCCGAGGTCCGCACTTGCTGATTGCGTGGCCAGGTCAGGCGATTTTTTCTCCATTTCCCGTTTTTGGTTTTCGATCTTTTTAATTTCAGCACGATTCAATTTTCACAAACTCATTTTCGGCGGTGTATTTCGACAACAAATCGAGTTCCGTTTTGCGAAGTTGTTCCAACTTTGTAGTGAGAGCTTTGTATCGTTGCTAGCTCCTCAGAGCGGCCGCCGGACGAGCGCCACTGTCACTAGAATTGGCAGTTTTGAACTTTGGAATTCGAGCTGGAGGAAGTTGAACCAGAAGTAGCCCCCAAAGATTCCTCGATCTTCTTTAACACGCGCAGTCTGTTCCGCTAATTCGGCTTCGGCACCAAGATATTGATCTTCGATCTTAACAACATCGGCGTTTAAAGTGCCGGTGTTGTCCGCGCTTGAAGAGATGCCAGCTTTCGCCTTTAAGGCTTTCAAGGCATCTTCGGTCTGATTGAGGCGGGCGCGCACTTGATCTGATTGACGGCTAACAAAATCAAAGGCTGCCGCGGAGCGATGAACTTCGAGATGTTTGACAAAATAGCGATTTACCAGCTCGTCCAAGACTGAGGTAGCAAGCTGCGGATCACGGTTTGTATAGGAGACAAACAGAATGTCACTTCCTTTTTGAGATCCGACCTCCAAGCCAGCATTAACAACTGCTGCTGCCGCTGTCGCGCTCGCTGCGTCTCCCATTTCCGGAACAAGCTTTCTATAGCCAATGGCTTCGGCAACCTGCACGGCCAGATCCCAACTCTTAAGGATCTCCAATTCCGAATTAATCACGTTTTCCGTAGTTTTACCAAAGCCAGTAGTGGAGCTGGAGCCATTTTCTCCATCGATCGGGATCAACCGGACTTCGATCAAGGACATAACGAACCAGTAACTTGGCCTGGATTGGTAGAGCGGTGGGTAGAAAGAAATAAACGGCGGCTCCTGCGATCAAGCCGAGGAGTGAGCAAAGGATAATTTTCCCTTATGTTTGAAAATGGCGGACAGAGACGTCGGCAACATTTAGAGTTTGAATGCGCCGTCGGTGCCGGTGCTTCTGGTATGGTCAGGGAGCTGGGCATCTTAATAATGCTCTAGTCGAGATGCGGGTAAATCATGCTGCCCGCCAGCTGGTTAAGCTTCAAAGGGAGTCTGCCAAAGACCTTTTTATGCAAGGCTCGAGGGAGATCCTGCAATATTAAGCCACGAATTCCTGCCGACATCAAATCGAAAATAATGGAGCGTCTCCTCGGTCGCGCCCCAGCCGGATTTGAATCGTCTGAGGCCATCGTTCTCAATTGACGTTCGGCCAAGATGCAAAGTGCGTGCACCCTCTTGCACCAGGAATTTGATTCCTTCCCACATGACTACGTCGTTTCCCCGCAGTTCTTGATATCGCTCGTCGGACGCAGCGTATTTATAAAGAGCTTTTTCCGCGAGCCGAAAAAATACGGCTGCTGCGATCGGTCTTGAAGCACTGCGTGCCAACGCAACAAATCCCAATCCATTCTTTAGAAGTTCATCGTGAATATTGTGGAAAAATTTCATCGGTTGGGGCGGGAGTCCATGTCGCCGGCGCGTTCGGAGATGAAGGTCGTAAAATACCGACAGCGATTCCGGGGAGCGCGCTAATCTCAGCGGTGACTCCGCATGTTTCAATGCCTTGCGGATCGCACTGCGAACTGAACTCGCGAACCGAGCAGACGGAGTTGATCGAGCTTCGGGGCGTAAATCAATATTGTGACTGTAAAATGTGGCCGAAGGAACTGCCGAAGCTGAAGGTTTAGTGGCGTTGCGAAGTTCGAGAAACTTCCAGTCACGCGTAATAGCCAGCTGCGACAACTTACTTACGACGGAACTCTGGACTGATTCGTCAAAAAGCAGTGGAGTGCAAACCGTCGCTGAATGGAAGACAAATTCCTCTGCGACCGGTAAGAACACTCGCCACCTCCATTACCGGCACCAGGGCCATCGTCTTGCCGCCCTGCGACAGATGGAGGTAAAATGGTCTATGCCGATAGGTCTTAGATAAAACTCTGGCCCAACTCGACGAGTGAAAAATATCAAAGTCGAATGTGACGTTGCAAGCTGGTCCCAACGACGATCGGAAAGAGGATCCAGAAATCCCCATTCCTGCTGGGCCAGCATCCGACTTTTGCTCCAGCGATAGAAACGTTCGGATTCAATGCCGCAGCTACTCCAGCAGTCATTGCGGCGCAGTTCCTCTAACGCTATATTCAACTAAATGCAGGAACGCCGCGCTATCTTTCACTGCTTCGATAACTCGATGGAGTTGTGTCGGCCGTTAGCTCCGGAACATCGGCAGAGAAACGAACTCCTCGGCCGTGCGTTCTGCAATTGGGAATGATCCCTTTTTGTAGCCAAGGCCGCGATAAGCTTCCTGTAGATGGATCGGAACGGGATAATGCACGCCACATCCGATGCCTTTATTCGCTAAAGACTGCATAAACTCGGCTCGCTCCTTAACGCGGATCGCATACACATGATAAACATGTTGAGCATAGGTAGCCTCGAGCTGGAGCAACGAGTTCTTCAACCTTGGCAAAAGCTTCATCATACTTGAGTGCATGGGATCGGCGAAGGTCATTCCCACGTTTCAAGTGTTGTAATTTCACACTTAGAACGGCGGCTTGTATTCCATCCATCCGGCAGTTCCACCCAATCATGGTGTGATAATACTTTCGCACCTGGCCGTGGTCGCGCAGGATTCGGATCTTTCCTTGTAACTTAGAATCATTAGTCACAACAGCGCCGGCCTCACCAAATGCTCCAAGATTCTTACCCGGATAGAAGCTGAAGCAGCCCGCGTCGCCGAGTGTTCCGGCTTTTCGATTTTTGTATTCTGCGCCGTGCGCCTGAGCAGCATCCTCAATCACGAATAAGTTGTGCATTCGTGCGATTTCCAGAATCGGATCCATATCTGCCGGCTGACCGAACAGGTGAACTGGAATGATCGCCTTTGTCTTGTCCGTGATCGCGGCTTGGATTTCCGCCGGATCCATGGTGTAGGTGCGCTCGTCAATGTCGACAAAGACTGGCGTCGCTCCGCAGTACGAGATCGCTTCGGCAGTAGCCATGAAGGTACTTGGCACCGTGATGATTTCATCTCCGGGGCCAATACCGAGGGCGAGAAGAGCCAGCCAAATCGCTTCGGTTCCGCTGCCTAGTCCGATAGCGTGTTCACAGTCACAGAACGCGGCAAATTCATGCTCAAATGTGGCGACAAACGGTCCGCCAGCAAAAGCGCCGCTATCAATTACTTTGGCGATGGCGCGATCGAATTGATCGCGCAGCGGCGCGTGTTGAGCTTTAAGATCGAGAAAAGGAACTTCTATTTCCATAGATTTGCGATGAGCCAAGAATTCTGGCTGGATTTCCAGCTACGGTACGCCGGGTGGCACATCCGTCGTGACGACGCTTCCGGCACCGACAATTGCCCTTTCTCCGATAACGATTCCGCCGAGCAGAGTCGCACCGGAACCGATGGAAGCCCCTTGTTTAACGACTGTCGACTGGCAAGTCCAGTCGGCGTCGGTTTGAAGCTCGCCAGCTGGTGTGGTTGCTCGGGGATAGCGATCATTAATGAAGGTTACGCCGTGGCCGACGAAAACTTCCGATTCGATGGTCACACCTTCGCAAATAAAAGTGTGACTCGATATTTTGCAACGTGGACCGATCTTGGCGCCTTTCTGCACTTCGACAAAAGTGCCGATCTTCGTTTCGTCGCCAATCTCGCAACCATACAGATTTATAAACGCCTGTAGCCGGACGTTCCGGCCTAGTTTCACGTCCGGCGCTATTAGTTGATTCTGATTAGCCGACAGGGCGCCGCTCATACGGCAGCGCGCACGATCTTCTTGGTCTCGGTCGGTCCGGATGTGGGCACTGCTTCACGCGAGTGCGAGAATTTGATCGGCGCTCCGTTCAGCTTTGAGGGAGAGAGATGCAGCCTCGAGGATCCTTACTAATTCAAGGCCATCCTGCCGCCGGTAACCGGTTCACTTCCTTTTTCGATACAATCGATAAAGTGCTGGCATTCGGTTTTAAGCGGCTCCTCTTGATCGATGTAAGGGATATAGCTGTCGCCGTAATGATAAGAATAGTGAAATTCAGCGAAGGAATTGTAATGCGGGGGGCGTTCCACGCGCACATCATATACGCGGATTTTTTCCCGCTGCTGTAAATCGTCGTAAACAATCATTCTGCGCGTGCCGACAATTGTCATTTCGCGAACCTTTCGTGGCTCAAGCCAACTGCTCTGAATCGTGGCAAAGCGTTTTTGTCGGAATGACAGAGACATGTTAGTCACGTCCTCGATTTGTGGAGTAACGTGAGCGTTCCCCGAGCAATTTACCGAGACAGGGGATTCTCCCAAGATGTGGAGAATGATAGAGATATCATGCGGCGCGAGATCCCAGGCCACGTTAATATCCTTCTGGAACAAGCCCAGATTGAGGCGACGGGAATTGATATAGCGAATGTCTCCGATATCGCCTGATCGGACAATCTCCACAATCTTCCGAACGGCGGAAGAATAGAGAAAAGTGTGACCGATCATGAGAACGAGGCCTTTCCTTTTTGCGATCTCGTTCAGTTCTTCACACTCGCTCGAAGATGCCGCCATCGGCTTTTCAATGAGCGTATGTTTGCCCGCTTCCAAGCTCGCTTTTGCCAAACTGTAGTGATGTTTCACTGGCGTCGCGATCACGACCGCGTCTAATCCAAGGCCGTTTAGCAGTTGATCGTAACCGGTCACACCTTCAACGTCCGCATAGAGACTGCGAATGTGTTTTAGCCTGGCCTCGCGGACGTCGCAGACCGCTTTTAGGCGACAGGTTGGCACAGCCTTAAAGTTACGCACAAGAAGCGGACCCCAGTATCCGCATCCCACTACGCCGACCGAAATGGGCGCTCTCATAATTGCTCGATCCCTGTTATCTTTAAGTCGTTAATCTTGATGGTCCACGACGGACCCCCTCCGGCGCAGCGTGCTGAGACCGCGCACGAGTTTGTGCTTCAAAAACTTGCTGTGTGATCGCGGGGATCGTCTTAAGCAAGATGGCAAGATCAAGCAGCAAGGACATGTTCCGGGAGTAATAGATATCCATATCGATCATTTCGCTAAAGGTGGTTTTGTTTTTTCCATTTACCTGCCAGTAACCAGTCAACCCGGGAGCGGCATTGACTCGCTCTTGCTGCCACGGTTCGTATCGCTGGAATTCGTAGGGTAAGCATGGACGGGGCCCAACCAGGCTCATTTCTCCCCGAATGACATTAAAAATTTGTGGTAGTTCATCCAATCCTGTCGCTCGAAAAATGCGTCCGAGAGGAATCAATCGCGGATCACCCGCGGCATCGAGCTTGGTCATTGGTGAATTATTTCCCATTAAACTCGCAAGATGCTGCTTATGACTATCCGTCTCCGCGTTCACCTTCATGCTTCTGAACTTAAAGATCATGAAAAGATTTCCGAGATAACCGACGCGTTCTTGGCGATAGAGAATTGGTCCCGATGAGCCGAGTTTGATCAAGATCATCACCACCATCATCAACGGGAACCACAGAGGGAAACTCGCGAAGACAAGGGTGAGGTCGAGGACACGCTTCCAGCGTGGAAGTCGAGGAGAACGGCGTTCAATACTCCCATTGCTCCCGGCGGAAGAACTTGGGCGGTCGATCGACGAATCCGAATTGGCTGACGATGGTCGATTCACTGAGTGAGAGGGTAGATTACTCGGCGCGCCTCTCTGCGCATCATTGTGATTTTGCACGGGATCTTGCGTAGAAAAAAATTCCCCAATCACATTTCGGAGAAATGGTCTCAGTTTAGAGGTGCCATTCGCGCCGCGAAAAACCAATTGCGAAACGCTCGCTTCGGGCGAACGCGACAGGCTGCCGCCCTTGGTCCATCGCCGCGTTTTTTGGGCAGAACCATTCGTTCTAAGCATATTAAGTTTATGATTGTGTTTGCCCTGGGTGTTCTTCGGGTGGGCTATAATCGCTAGACTCTCTAGAGCCAACTACATTTCAGTCTCGCGAGTCAATCTAATTGTATGGTCATGGCATCTGCATTCGGTTTTTTGGAAAACTACGTAATCGATTAATGATTAATTTCCACAACAGGACCATGTTTCCACCATCATTCGTGCCAGCCCGCGAAATGAAAACAAAATGATTGCGGTTCGAGGTCGGAAAATTGCGATCCCCACCTCAGAAAAGCTGGCATTCCAAGGGAGAAAATTTTTATTTAACCGGACACTCCATTCAAGGGCAATAAGGGTATTCCGTGCATCGTTTCCGTGCCGCGCCGGCTTTTCTGCTCTGCCGAAAGGACTATTTTTGAAGCCAATCGCGCGAGATTCGGCATCATATTTGAGTCGCGGCAGAGCGCTGCCCCGTTGAATCGCCACGTTTCTGTCATCCCCGGCCAATTTCGTCCCCCCTTTCATGGCTCCAGCGGTAGGATTTGAACCTACGACCAATCGGTTAACAGCCGACCGCTCTACCACTGAGCTACGCTGGATTTTCGCTGTCTCGTTCGAAGGGCGTATATCTTGCCCACAGCCATATCGACAGCAAGTCCCTTCTTAAGCTCACGAATCAAATTCACATTTGCATTCGATTCAGATTCAGCCTAATCAATGTCTCAAGACGCGGGGTGGAGCAGCCTGGTAGCTCGTCAGGCTCATAACCTGAAGGCCGCGGGTTCAAATCCCGCCCCCGCAACCAATCATTATCTGCACGGCGTTATCCCGGCGCCCGAATCAGCTTTGATCAAAGAATTTGAAGTCGCGGTCCGCAGCTGGGGCCTTGCACGCTCGGCTCGCGAAGTGCCTCTGATTTTCGATAATAACAATCCGCATTATGTGTCGCGCGCAGCATGGCGTTTGTGCCTCGGACTTGGGCAAACGCTGAAGACTTCATCGGGGCAGGGGGAGCTTTTTGCACAAGGTTAATCCTAAAGCGCCCGCCTCGTCTCGGGTCGACTTGAGTTGGTTTACCCGATTCAAGAATTGGTGGCGAGCGCACCACGAGCGTCTGATTTCCATCGAGGATACGCCGCACTCGATCGCGCTCGGGGTGGCGATCGGCATTTTCTTCGGATTCACTCCGCTCTGGAGCATGAAGACATTGCTCTCCATCGGGGTAGCCTGGCTTTTCAACAGCAACAAGATCGCCGCGGCGATCAGCGTTACATTGCACGATGTCATCTTGCCCTTCATGCCCGCGATCTATTTAGCGGAATACAAGATTGGCTATTGGCTGTTGCACCATTCCACTCCGCGTCGAGTGCACTTTGGCCACCTCGATTTGCGCGATTATCTCGATTGGCATCTCTTTGCTGGTCTGGTCTGGCCGGCGTTGATTGGCTCGATTTTTTTCGGGCTTCCTAGTGCCGTAGTGATTTATTTTCTCGGGCGCTGGACGGTCAAACGCACTCGAGCCCATCGCCAGGCCGGTCAGTGAGAGGCACTCCTCCCACGAGGACACGGGGCAGAATTTTCTCCCGAGGCGGCACAAGAGTTGCATCACAAACGGTCAATAGATTTGTCCTGTGCACCGTGAGATCCGTGCCGGCCAACTCGCTGAATCGACCATTATGAAATCTTTGATTGCCGCTGCCATCAGTCTTCTCCTCTGTTCTTGCGCCGATATGTATGTCACGAAGAGTCAGGTTGCCGCCTCAAGCAGCACTGCGGCTGTCGATGCCAAAGATTTCGGATCGCAGAATGACATCCACGTCGTCAACTGCGGAGTCGGCGCGAGCCATCCAACCGCTATTTACATCCGCCCCTTCTGCATCGACACCGCTACCTTTAAGGGCGACATCGCACCCTCCGAGGGCGAGATGCCAATTCGAAAGGCCCTCGCTCCGGTCGAGTTCGCCACCGATTTGAAAGAACAGCTCGAAAAAATCGCGCCTGCCCGAATTTTGCAAGATAACCAGACGCCTCGCGTAGGCTGGCTCGTCGAAGGGCAATTTGATGTGGTCGATGGCGGCAGCCAGCTCGGTCGATTTTTCTTTGGCAATCTTGGCGCAGGCCAGTCACTTCTCGCGCTGCATGTGCGAGTCACAGACGCGGAACGCGGATTGGTCGTCTACGAATTTGACGTTGCCGGTGGCAGCAAACTTCAGGGAAAACTCGGTACTTTGCGCGCGAGCGGATTGGGGCGGGCGATGCCGTTTGATTTGAAGAACGCCGCGGAGCGAATTTATCTGGCGTTGAGCGAAGATCCGTTCCGCTATGGTGCCCGCGCAGACGTCACCTTGCGTTAATTGTAAACAAGCACGGCCATTCGCGCGCCCGTTTACTATTGCGAAGAAAAGCCTCTCGCTTAACGTCACCACCGTGATCTTTTTGCAACGCAGATTTTTTGTTTTCGCGACACTTGTTCTTCTATTCGCAGGAGCCAATGGCGCGCGCGCGGCGGAGGCTTACGTGATCGCAGACTCCCAAACCGGTTACGTTCTTGATGAGCAAAAACCGCAGGACAAACGCCAGATTGGGAGTCTCACGAAGGTCGCCACCGCAATGGTGGTGCTGGATTGGGCATCCAAACGTGGCGGCGATCTCAACCAGTTGGCCACCATCTCGCCTGAGGCTTTTGTCGGCACGAGCGAAAATCATATCGGTTTTCAACCCGGTGATCTGATCACGCTACGCGATCTTCTTTACGCCGCGCTCGTGCAATCTGACAACATCGCTGCTTACGCCCTGGCGAATCATGTCGGGATCGCGCTCCAAAATCTTATTCCCACAGCCCCTTCCGAGCATTCGAGTCCAGTCAACATTTTCGTCGGTCAGATGAACGCATTGGCGAAGACGCTGAAAATGGAACGTACGCGTTTCTTGAATCCGAGTGGTATCGAAGCGAAAGAGCGGCCGTACTCCACCGCGGCGGATCTGGCACGTCTTACTCGTTACGCCACGAGGAACGCCGGCTTTCGCTTCTACGTCTCACAAAAAACCAGGCAAATTTCCTTCCAACGCGCCGGCCACACGCTCAATTATCTTTTGCGAAACACCAATGAGCTTTTGGGTGTCAATAATATCGATGGCGTCAAAACTGGCCGAACGGCGCGCGCGGGGGATTGTTTGATTCTCTCCGCTACTCGTGAATCCGAAATTGTTCGCGACGCGCAGGTGACAAAAATTTATCCGCGCCATCTCATTGTCGTGGTGCTTGGCAGCACCGATCGTTTTGGAGAGGGAGCGCAATTGCTCGCGCGCGGCTGGCAGCTCTACGATCAATGGGCCGCTGGTGGTCGCATGGCCGATCCGAAAAGACTTCTCGATTAACTCATCAATGACAAAGCCACGCATCGGCGTTCTGACGAGCGGCGGCGATTGTCCAGGACTCAATGCAGTTCTGCGCGGCGTCGTCCTCGCCGCGGAGCGACTTGGCTGGGAAGTCATCGGATTCATCGATGGCTTTGAAGGTTTGCTGCCGCCGGGTCAATTACATGATTCTCGATCGCAAGACGACCGATGGCATCATGGCGCTTGGCGGCACCATCATCGGAACAACAAATCGCGGACACTTCGTCGCGAAAGTTGGACCGGGCAATCGCGCGATCGTTCCGCCCGAGATCATCGAACAGTCGCAGCACGTCTTGGCCGAAGTAGGGGTCGAAGCGCTCATCATCGTCGGTGGCGACGGTTCGATGACCACTGCGCTGCAACTTCAGGAAGCCGGCATCAATTGCATCGGTGTTCCGAAAACGATCGACAACGATCTGGAAGCGACGGCCATGACATTCGGTTTTGATTCCGCCGTCGATGCCGTGATGGACGCGCTCGATCGCTTGCACACCACCGCCACCAGTCACAAACGCGTCATGGTCGTCGAAGTGATGGGCCGTCATGCCGGTTGGATCGCGCTTCACGGCGGCATCGCCGGCGGCGCCGATATGATCTTGATTCCCGAAATTCCTTTCGATTACGACAAGATCGCCGCCACGATCAAAAAGCGAGACGCCGAAGGTCACCTAAGTTCTCTTGTTGTCGTCGCCGAAGGCGCGCGCGCGAAAAATGGTCAGCAGGTAAAACGTGAAATGGAAGCCGGTGAATTTCGTCTCGGCGGAATCGGCGACATCGTCGCGCGCGAAATCGCCGCGCGCACCGGAAAAGAAACGCGCTCCTGTGTTCTCGGTCATCTCCAACGCGGCGGCGCGCCCACAACGCTCGATCGCATTCTCGGCACTCGCTTCGGTGTCAAAGCCGTGCAGTTAATTCGCGACAAACAATTCGGCTCGATGGTCAGCTACCAAAACTATCAAGTGAAACATGTTTCGATCGCCGACGCCGTAAACCGATTGCGCCTCGTCCCGCCAGACGGCGAGATGGTTTCCACTGCCCGCGCCGTCGAAATTTCCTTCGGCGATTGATTGCTTCTGTAGCGGCGGTCTATGACCGTCGCTGAATTTGGGAGCGCCAGTTTTCAACCTTGCCTCAGTCAGCGCCGTTCTGACCGGAACAGAAACCCGCCCGCCCGATGCCCGCGACATTCCCTTCCGGCGCACGACATTCGCGGTGGAGTTGATGGGAAAAACAACGTCGTAGACTAACGGTCCTGGGGCGCCACGCGGCGAAGTAATCAGACTCGAGCAAAGAACGCCAGAAGAAATTTTCCTTCGGCGATTGAGCATTTCCTTGTCGCGGCGGTCTATGACCCTCGCTAAATTTTTCGGCTGCGCGCTTGGAAAAAAATGCGACGGTCGCAGACCGCCGCTACAGTAGACGCTTAAGATTATGATGACACTTCTCCGCAAGCATCGGCAATGGCTGATGATTGTAATCGCGATCCTTGCGATCCCTTTCGTTTTCTATTTCGTTCAGAAGCCCGACTACGGTGCGGTCCACTCGGATCAGGTCGGGCGCATCTACGATCGCAACATCAGTCGCATCGAGTTTCAGCGAAATGCGCGGCTTTTCAATCTCGCGCGCGAGCTGGGTATGTATCAACTTTTGCAGGATCTTGTCGCGGGAGCCCAAAGCGAAAATGAAGCGTTTGTTGAATTCACTGCCAATCGCCTGATTCTCCAGCATGAAGCCGAGAAGCTCGGCATTCATCCGACGACGTCCGAGATCGCCGATGTCGTAAAGGGTTTCCGCGTTTTCCAAGGCGATGCAGGTTTCGATCTCAAGAAATACACGGACTTCACACAGGAGACGCTGCCATCGCTCGGTTTTACCGAAGCGCAGATCGAAGAACTCGCGGCCGACCAAATCAATCTTGATCGCATCAAGCAGTTACTGGCCAGCGGTGTTTACGTTTCCGATTCGGAGAGTCGCGCGAAATTTGCGGAGGCCTTTGGCAAAATGGATGTGGCCGTAGTGCGATTCCACAATCAGGATGTGACCAAGGATCTCAAGATCGAGGATGCGGACATCGCGAAATATTACGAGACGCACAAAGCGGAACTCAAAACCGACGAGACGCGCAAGGTTCAGTTCGTGAGTTTGGCCCTCACGGACGAGCAAAAGAAATTGAAGGACAAAGCGCGCATCGATGCCCTCCAGCAATTGGCCGATCGCGCAAATGATTTCACGCAAGCGTTGCTCGAGAAAGGGAAGTGATTTCCAAAAGGTGGCAGAGAAATTCAAGACGCCGGTGAAAGAGACCGGCGAATTCAAAGCGAGCGCGCCCGATCCGTTATTAAAAGCCGATCCGCAGCTCGCTCAGGCGGCCTTTCAACTTTCTGCCGAGCAGCCGAATAGCGATGCGTTGCAAACATCGGACGGATTTTACATTCTTCATCTTGCCAGCGTGACTCCGTCTCGCCCGCTGACTTTGGATGAAGCGAAACCGAAGATTGTCGAGTCGCTCAAACAAGAGCGGACGCGCGAAATGCTTGCGAGCAAGGCGAGCGAGGCCAAGCGACAGATCGAGGAAAAAATAAAAGCGGGAACGCCGGTCGCAGCCGCCATTCAGCAAGCAGGTTTGAAAGCCGACACGATTCCGCCTTTCTCCCTCATGGATGACACGCCCGCCGCGGTAGAACTGAAAAAGGAGACTAAGGAGACCAAGAAGGCGCCTGACGCGCCGGATTTGCCGTCCATCAAGCAGGCCGCCACTGAAATGCGCGCGGGAGAGGTATCACCGTTTGTTCCGACGGCCGACGGTGGTTTGATCGCGGTCCTGGAAAAGCGCGAACCGATCGACGAAAAGCAATTCGCCGAAAAGCGGACGTTCATCGACAGCCGCATGCAGGAAAACATGCAGAGAGTTGTTTTCTACGAATGGCTGCGTGATCGCCGGCACGACGCGAATTTCCAAATGGCAACCGGCTAAATTTGCCCATGCCTGCGCGCGACGAACTTTTCGACGACGCGAACGGCGATCTTGCCATTGGAGAACTGGAGAGCGCGGTCGAAAAATATCGCGGCTGTGTCGAGCTGGACCCGACGTTCTTCGATGGATGGCACGCCCTCGGCATGGCGCTGATGAAGATCGGTCGCTTCCCCGAAGCGATCGAGGCAGGAAAGAAAGCGACGGAACTTCGGCCTAACGACCAGATCGGTTGGACGAGTCTGTCACTTTTTTACAATCGCAACGGCGACATCAAGGAAGCCGAAGCCGCCGGCACGAAAGCAAAGATTCTTTCGTGGGGAGGGAAAATCGCGCCGGAGCGCGATTAAAGTTCCAAATCCCAAACTCCAAACCCCAAGGAAGCTCCAAGCTTCAATATTCAAACTAGCGCTCAAACGGCGCTTCTGTTTGAGGTTTGGTGCTTGGGGTTTGGTGATTTCGATCACCAAATGACGAACCGATCAATTATCTTGACTTAAGCGTAGTTTCAGGATTTACTGAAACTACATGAAACAGGATAATCTCGCTGGAGCCCGCGCTCTGCATGAAGCGCGGGACGAATTTGTCAGCCAGTGGGGCGTCATCGGCAGTGCTTGGGGAATCAACCGCACCATGGCGCAGATTCATGCCTTGCTCATCACGGCTCCGGTTGCGTTAAGCACCGACGTTGTCATGGAGGAATTGAAAATCAGTCGCGGGAATGCTCACGCGAATTTGCGCGACTTGGTCAGCTGGGGATTGGTGCGCAGCGTCGTTCGCAAAGGCGAGCGTAAAGAATTCTTCGAAGCGGAGAAGAATGTTTGGAAAATGTTCTGCACCATTCTGCGCGAACGGCGCCGGCGCGAGTTGAGACCGGCTCTCGGTGTCTTAAAGGATTGCAGCGAAAAAACCCGACAGTTGCGAGGCGCGGAAGCGAACGCGTTCAACCAGCAGATCAAATCGTTAGGCGATTTTCTCGAATTGGCTGACGGCGTCATCACAAAGATCACTCAATCCGAGCAGAGCACGGTGGTGCCTTGGGCGCTTAAGTTTTTGAAGTGAAACCAGAAAGCAAGAAATCATGAATCTCATCGTTTGGTCCTATCTCATTTATCTCGTCATCAGCATTTGCTTGACCATTTGGGCCGCGCACACGCTGCACAAAAACGGGCGTATTTTTCTCGTCGATGCATTCAACGGCAATGAAACGCTCGCCGATTCGATCAATCATCTGCTCATTCTCGGTTTTTATCTCATCAACATCGGCTTTGTCGCTCTCGCTTTGACGGAACCAAACGCGCCGCATGATTTGCGCGGCGTCCTTGAAATGCTGAGCGGCAAAATCGGGATCGTCTTGCTCATCCTGGGCGGAATGCACTTTTTCAATCTCCTTGTGCTTTCGAGGATGCGCCGCCGGGCCCTGTCACAACGCGTGCCGCCTCCGCTTCCGCCAGCAGTGCAGATTGCTCCGACAGCGCAGTGAGACGCCGCTTCCACGCGAGCTGCAGATGAAGATCGTTATCGCCGGCGGAACCGGACAGGTCGGCACAGTCTTGTGCCGTGCATTTGCCGGTTCGGGCGACGACGTTGTTTTGCTCAGCCGCAATCCGAAAGGCGTTTCGCATCGTGCGATCCGGTGGGATGGCAGGACACCGGGCGCGTGGGCGAGCGAATTAGAAGGCGCTGATGTAGTGATCAACCTTGCTGGCCGCAATGTAAACTGCCGCTACAACAAACAGAATCGCCGTGAAATTCTTGCATCAAGGGTGGATTCTGTGAGGGCAATTGGCCGGGCTTTACAGGCGGCGCGCCAGCCGCCGCGCGTGTGGCTCCAGGCTTCCACGGCGACAATTTATGCTCATCGATTCGATGCGCCTAACGACGAGTTTACGGGAGTGATCGGCGGCGGCGAGCCGAACGCTCCCGACACATGGCGTTTCAGTATTGAGGTTGCAAAAGCCTGGGAGGCTGCCACGGCGGAATTCGTCCCGCTGCCGAAGACACGTTGCGTAATCATGCGCTCAGCGATGATGATGAGTCCGGACCGCGGTGGAATTTTCGCGACTCTGCTTCGATTAGTGCAGCTCGGGCTCGGCGGACGGGCCGGCGATGGCCGACAGTTTATTTCGTGGATACACGAGCAGGATTTCGTTCGCATAATCCGGTGGTTAATAGATCGGGAAGATCTCACCGGGGCGATCAATGTTTGCTCGCCGCAACCTTTGCCGAACGCCGAATTTATGAGTTTACTGCGTCGCGCGTGGGGAGCGCCCGTCGGCCTGGCTGCGACAAAATGGATGCTCGAGATGGGCGCATTTTTCATGCGGACGGAAACCGAATTGATTTTGAAAAGCCGACGCGTAGTTCCGGCGCGTCTATTACAGAGCGGCTTTGAATTTCGATTCCCCGATTGGCGCGAAGCGGCTGACGAACTTTGTCGGCGACATCGGTGCGATTAAGCAAAACCGCCGCTCACGCATGCACGCGAGCGGCGGTTCGAATTTTTGGATTCGCCTAACGAGTTACCAAATGTTCACTCGCTTGTCCGGCGGGCGCACCATGGGTGCGGCGGCCGATACATCGAACGCCTTCGCAAATTCCGGCATGTTCGAGAGCGGTCCGTTGCAACGGAAGCGTCCGGGCGAATGCGGATCGACCACTATGCGACGCTTGGTATCTTCCGGTCGCTGATTGGCGCGCCAGATCTGGGCGAAGCCAAGAAAGAATCGCTGCTCCGGTGTAAAACCATCGATTTTCTTTTGTGCCGCTTCAGGATTTTTCGCGAGCGCTTTTTGCAACGCCAGATACGCGATCTTCAAGCCGCCGAGGTCCGCGATGTTTTCGCCCTCCGTCAGCTCGCCATTCAGATGCTGTCCGGGCAGCGGTTCGTAGGCTGCGTATTGATCGACGACTTCTTTCGCGCGCTTTTTGTATGCCTCCGCCGATGCAGGTGTCCACCAATCGCGCAAGTTTCCTTCCGCATCGTATTGCCGGCCGCGATCGTCGAAGCCATGTGTCATCTCGTGACCGATCACGGCGCCGATGCCGCCGTAGTTGATCGCATCGTCCGCGTTCGCATTGAAAAATGGCGGTTGCAAAATCCCCGCCGGGAAAACGATTTCGTTCATCGTCGGGTTGTAGTACGCGTTCACCGTTGGCGGCGTCATTCCCCATTCGGTGCGATCCACCGGTTTGCCGATTTTCTTGAGTTGGCGATCGACCTCAAATGTGTCCGCGCGCATGATATTCGCGGCGTAGGAATCGCGGTCGATCTTGAGCAGCGAGTAATCGCGCCACTTATCGGGGTAACCGACCTTCACGGTGAAGGCCGCCAGCTTCTTTAACGCTTCCTGCTTTGTCGGTTCGTCCATCCAATCGAGCGATTTGATATCCTCCGCGAGCGCTTCCTTCAGATTGTTGATCATCTCGAGTGCGCGCTCTTTTGCCTGTGGCGGGAAATATTCGGCCACATAAAGTTTGCCGAGGGCTTCGCCGAGTTCGTTGTCGGTCGCGGTGACGACGCGTTTCCAGCGCGGCTTTTGTTCCTTCACACCCGTGAGCGTTTTCTGAAAGAAATTGAAGTCTTCCGTCTCGAACTTGCTCGAGAGCGCGGCTGCTTCGCTGTGCACCAAATGCCAGCGCAAATATGTTTTCCAATCATCGAGTGAGACGGTTTTGAAAACGTCGTTCGCTCCTTTGAAAAAGTCGGGCTGGCCGACATTGATCTCGCCCGCCGCGGCCAGATTGGTCGCTGTGAAATAATCGCTCCAATTGAAATCAGGCGTGAGCTTCTGCAGCTCATCCTGCTTCATCTTGTTGTAGTTCTTCTGCGGATCACGCAGCTCCACGCGCGTGCGCGCCACCTTTGCCAGTGAAGTTTCGATATCCATCACTGTTTTCGCGTTCTTTGCCGCGACTTCCTTCGAATCGCCGAGCAACGTGAACATCTTCGTCACATGCGCGACATATTGGTCGCGCAGCTTTTTCGAAGCATCATCGTCCTTCGTGTAATAATCGCGGTCCGGCATGCCCAGTCCGCCTTGAAGCGCCTGCGCGATCACCATCGTGCTATTCTTTTCGTCCTGTCCGGAAGTGAAACCAAACAGTGCGCCCACTCCCATGTCGTGCAGATGCCCGATCTCTTTCACGAGATCGTTTTGATCTTTCATTGCGTTAATTCGTTCGATTTCGTCCTGCAGCGGTTTCACGCCCGCGGCGTCGATTTGTTTCTGATCCATTCCGCTCGCGTAGAAATCTCCGACCTTTTGCAGATCGGCGGAGGCGGCCTGTTCCACTTTTCCCTCGCTCTCTTCTTTCGGGGCGACCTTCGCGGCTTTCTCCGCGATCTCGCGCAACGCAGCGTTATTCTTTTCGATCAGCTCATTGAAGCTTCCCCAGCGCGCATATTCCGGTGGGATCGGCGTCCGCTTTAGCCAGCCGCCATTCGCGTAGCGGAAAAAGTCCTCACTTGGTTTGACCGACTTATCCATGTTCTTGATGTCGAAAGCCGGCGGGTTCTTATCGATTTTCGGTTTGGCACCTTCCTCTTTATGCGCCCCGGTTTTCGCGCCCGTCGCGATCGCCGGTGGAGGCGCCTGGTTTTTTTGAGGATGCGATGCGTCGTGCACAGTCGGCGGCCGCGAAGCGCCTGGTTGCGCCGATGATTTGTTCGGTTCGGTTTGCGCGCGCAGGCAGACAACGCCTAACGAGCAGAGCAGGGTGAAGAGAAGTTTCTTGATCATGGTTATTACTTGAAGATAACGGCTGACCGCGAACGCCAAGCGTCGCGCGAATCAATCGTTACCCGTGGGTTGGTTGTGAATGAGACGCCGGATGATCGACATCAAATCGGTCGCAATATTGCACGGCTCGTGCCAGACGCATCCATTTCAAAACGGCGTTGCGTAACAGGGAGTTACGAAATCTTGCGGCGAAGAGAGCCGTCAGGTCGAAATCAATTCCGGGATTCTCTTGTCCCGATTTCGCGACGAATAACAGCGCGGCTTTCTACAATTGCACGATCTTGTAGCCGCGTTTCTGCAAAAGATCGATGACGCTATTCACGCCCGAAAAATGTCCCGCACCCGCCACGATCGCCGTCGGCTTGCCCGTTTTCATTTCCGCTTCAATGCGTGGCAACCACCGGCGATTGCGTTGATCGAGTAATCGCTGGGCAGTCGGGCGATCTCCTTTTCGCAAGCTCGCATTCGTTGCCGAAAGAGTTGCAATGTCACCTCGTTTCCATGCGGCGCGCGTTTCATCGAATCGAATCCTGATTTGATCGCTGCGCAGCATGGTCGTTAGGAGCAAGTTTTCTCCATCGGCTTGCAGCATGTTTTCCCAAAAGGCCACATGTTCCTGCACGCTTTCGAGGCCGCCGGTTTCCTTATGTAACCGCTGCGCTTCATAAGCGAGATAATCATCGACTGCGCGAGTTCCGACAGCCGCCGCGTATCCTCGCGCAGTCCACAAGCGCAAGGCCAGAGCCCATGGCTTGTAATTTTTTGCCTCATCGAAACGAATGCGGGTGGCACGCAGATATTTGGCCAGCAGCGCCAGTGTCGTCGGACGCACATCATCCCGGATATCTTTTCCTGGCGGATATTTTGCCGCCGCTAGAAATTTTTTTGCGAAGAAGTTTTTCTCTTTTGGGTCGTACTCAAAAAGCAGGCGCTCCGAATCTCTCAACGCTTTCCGATAAATATCTGGCAGCGGATAATCATCGCCGCGCAGATTGTGAAACGAGCCGACAAGATAGAATGGCGCGGCCACATTGGTTACGCGCCAGACGCAATGTTTTGGATAGTCCGCCGCCTCACTCGAGACCGGCAACAAACTTGTCGCGAGCGCGACAAAGAATCCGAAACCGATCCGCAATGTAGCAGGCATCCCTTGCCGGTACGGCCTCGGATCATGCTTTGTCAATCCAAGCTACAATTGCTCGATCTTGTACCCGGCCCGTTGCAGCAGCGCGAGCAGCCCATTAGGTCCGGGCATGTGACCACAACCAACCACAATGGCGGTCGGCTTCCCTGTTTTCATCTCCGCTTTGATGCGAGGAATCCATTTCACATTGCGCTCGTCCAGTAATCGGAGCTCGGCTCCCGGGGCCAGATTCCGAAAACGCTGTTCGTGCGCCCAGATCGCGGCGATGTCTCCTTTTTTCCAAGCCGCCCGGATCAGATTGTAATCATCGCGGCGCTGGTCTCCACGAGTGAGCGCATCGAGCAGGATCAACTCCGACTCGATATCATTCATGTCGCTCAGCACTTTGACGTGTTCTAAATTACCTTCGATTCCGCCAGTTTCTTTTCCCATTCGCCTCGCCTGATAAGCGAGGTGATTGTCTACGCCATAGTGACCGAAGACGTCGTTATAACCGTGGACGCCCCAGATGTAATAGGCGATTGCCCACGGACGCATCTCCTCGATGGTGTCGAATTGAAAGTCGCCCCAGCGCCACTGCTTTTTACCGATGTAGTTTGAGATTTTGAGATTCTTTGCCAGGAACTTCCACGTCTCGGCGTGAAGGTGTCGCGGCATGCTGTCGCCTTTCGGGTAGACTGCCGCCCGCACAAACATTTTCCCAAAGTTGCTTTTGGGGTTGGGGTCGAGCTCGAAGAGCAGCCGCTGCGAATCGTGCAACGCCTGATCGTATGCTTTCGGTAGGGGATAATCAGTCCCGCTCAAAGCGTGGATTGTTCCGACGAGATAAAATGGTGCCGGAGCGTTCGTTACCCGCCACACGCAAGCGGTGGCCGCGTTCGCGGCGTTGCATAATGCCGAACTGGCGAGGGTAATTAATAAATAGGTAAACAGCCGTGGCGAGAGTTGTCGTTGGAAAGGCATGGAGGTGTAGTTGGTTCTGTTCATCAACTACGGAAATTGAATCTCCGAGTTCTCAAAAAACCCTCTCCGCAGGTAACTTTTTCACCCTATTGCCAGAATTAGTCCGTTGTTCCATAATAAGGGCTCGCATGACACGTTTCCGGGGGCTTGCCCTTTTCTTCGCCTGCTTGTTCGCCGCGGATTCCGCCTTTGCCAAGGCCGCTGTCGATTGGCATGTCATCAAAGTCGGCAGTCGCGATTATCTGAGCGTCGATAACATCGCAAAATTTTACGGGCTCTTGACCATCTCCGATCCCGTCCTCAAGAAAGTGCGGCTCGGCAACGGTCACAACGAACTGGACGCGCGCCTCAACAGCCGCGAGATCATGATTAACGGCGTGCGCAATTGGCTCTCGTTTCCGGTGATGGAAAAAGGTGGCGAGTTGCTCATCTCTCGCGTCGATCTGGCGAAGACGCTCGAACCGCAGCTGCGCCCGCAAATGATCCCCGATCTCGGCAAAGTGAAGACGATCGTGCTCGATCCCGGCCACGGCGGTTACGACAAAGGCGCGACCAGCGCTTATGGATGCGAAAAGGATTTTGCGCTCGATGTCGCCCGTCAATTGCGGCCGCTGCTCAAGGCAAGAGGATTCAAGGTTGTCATGACGCGCGAGAGCGATGTCTTTGTTCCGTTGGAAGTGCGCGCCCGCATCGCGAATGCGCAGAAAGATTCCGTTTTCGTCAGCATTCATTTTAATGCCACCGATCGGAATCCGGACGCGACCGGTTTTGAAATTTATTCGCTCACGCCAGTCGGTTCGCCTTCGTCGCAGGACGACAATCTCGCTCTCAGCTTCATTAATCACCAGAATGGCAGTCCCTTCGATGCGCAGAGCCTCGAACTTTCCGCGAGTATTTATCATTCGTTAGTCGGACATCTCGACGAATTCGATCGCGGCATTAAGCGTGCGCGTTTCGCTGTCCTGCGTCTGACGAAAACGCCAGCTGTCCTCATCGAAGGCGGATTTCTCACCGAGCGCGGCGAAAGCCGACTCATCGCGAACAAAGATTGGCGCGGCAAACTTGCGCAATCGATTTGCACCGGCATCGAAGGTTATCGGGACCTCGCCGACAAGAAAACGCGTCCGATGCTTGCCGCCGATTATCGTCGCGAAAATTCCGGCGAATTGATGGCCCGGGATGCGACGGCGACGAAATCGCCCGCCCCGCCAGTCGTTCCCGTCAGCAACTAGTCCGCCCGAAAAGTGGGAACGGCCTCAGCGCCGCAGTCAGGCCGCGCCGTGGCACAGGCTTCCAGCCTGTGATCTTTGCGTCCCACGCGTTTGACTTCACTCCTTCCGCTCCTAGTCTCTTACCAGCGAGGAGCGGGTGGCTGAAGTCCAGCCTCAGTCTTGCTGATTCTGATCTCTCGTTAGGCGAAAAAGGGCGTCGGCAAGACTCGATCCGGACACCGGACAATCTCGCTTGAGGAAATCGCGATTTTTTAAAAGGAACAACCACAAAGGAACAACCGATGAGAAAATACGTCACCTATGCAGTAGCAATCCTTCTTGCGACCAGCGCCGCGTCGTTCGCCGCGCCGGACAAGAACGAGATCATGGCAAAAGAAAAAGCAGCCTGGCAGGCGTTTAAAGACAAAGATGCCGCCGGCTTCAAGAAAGTTGTGGATGGCGACATGGTCGGCGTCTACGCGGAGGGCATCTCCGGCATGGCGAAAGAATTGGAGGACATGCAGAAGTGGAACATGAAATCGTTCAAGATCAGCGATTTCAAGTCTCACTCCGATGAAAAAGACGTCACGGTCACGAACTACAAGGTAACCCTCAAGGGCACCTATGATGGGAAGGACGCCTCGGGCACCTACAACGCCGGGTCGGTCTGGAAAATCGAGAACGGAAAGTGGCTGGCTATTTTTCACACCAACGTGAAGCAAGAGGCCGCCGCCAGGTAGGAAATCTTTCACACCAAGTCCACAAAGGACACCAGGAGAAGATTTGCATTGGTGAACAACGTCGTAAGCGTTGTGGCCGTCGTGCGAGACCTCTTGCGCTTTTGTTGCTGAGTCTTATTCTCAACTCACATAGCGGGGGAGCCAGAGGCTGAGAGTCCCGCACCATTTTTGCACGAGCGTTTTTGCTGATTCGGCGTCGCGTTCAAAAATGGTGCGGGAGACCCCTTGAACCTGATGCGGGTAATGCCGCCGAAGGGAGAGGAAATTTCAGCCATGCGTTTTTCCGCGCGTGGTTTTTTTATGCTGTCATCCTGAACGAAGTGAAGGACCTCACAATCAATCCCATGGCTCCCATGATCGCCGAAAACGATTCGATCGAATCTCAGAGCGCCTCCAATACTTTGCCGAACTCCCGCAAGTTTTACGTAAACGGAAAGCGGCATCGCGATCTGCGCGTTCCCTTTTTGTCATGTCGAGCGAAGTCGAGACATCTCTCATTGTTTAGCAGGTTATGAAATCCAAAAACGTTCCCGAAAAATCTCAGAGTCCCGCTGATTTCCTTCCTAATTCGCGGAAGACTTATATCGACGGCGGAAAGTACGCGGACATCCGCGTTCCTTTCCGCGAAATCTCTCTCGCTCCGACGAAATCTCTCGACGGAACTTTGGAGCCTAACGAGCCAGTGCGCGTGTATGACACGAGCGGCCCATGGGGCGACGTGGATTTTCGCGGCGACGTCGAACAAGGTTTGCCGGCGTTGCGCACGACTTGGATTCGCGATCGCAACGATGTCGACGAAATCGAAGGGCGGGCCGTTTCGCCTCAAGACAACGGTTATCTTTCGGATGTTCACGCCGCCAGCGCGAACGGACGAAACGGAAATCCCAAACCCCAAATCCCAAACCCCAAGTTTGCACGCACGGCCCTTGCGCGCAAAGTCCGGCAATTGCGTGACGCAATTGGCTTACGCGCGCCGCGGGATCATTACGCCCGAAATGGAATTCATCGCCATTCGCGAGAACGGACGCAACCCAGATCGGGTAGGGCGGGCGTCTCGCCCGTCTATCGACTCGTCTCGAGTCGATTCTAACTCGTTAGGCCATCAACATCCCGGCGAATCCTTCGGCGCCGCCATCCCAAAGGAAATCACTCCCGAGTTCGTCCGCTCCGAAGTCGCTCGTGGCCGCGCCATCATTCCGGCCAACATCAACCACCCCGAATCCGAGCCGATGATCATCGGCCGCAATTTCCTCGTAAAGATCAACGCCAACATCGGCAACAGCGCCGTCGCGTCGTCGATCGAGGAAGAAGTCGAGAAGATGCGTTGGGCCACCAAATGGGGCGCCGACACTGTGATGGATCTTTCCACCGGCAAAAACATTCACGCCACGCGCGAATGGATCATTCGCAACTCGCCCGTTCCCATCGGCACCGTCCCGATTTATCAGGCGCTCGAAAAAGTCGGCGGCCGCGCGGAAGAACTGACCTGGGAAATTTATCGCGACACTCTCATCGAACAGGCGGAGCAGGGGGTCGATTACTTCACCGTCCACGCCGGGGTCCTATTAAGATACATCCCGATGACGGCGCGGCGCGCCACCGGCATCGTCTCGCGCGGCGGCTCGATCATGGCGAAATGGTGCCTCGCGCATCATCAGGAAAGTTTTCTCTACACCCGTTGGGACGAGATCTGCGAGATCATGGCTGCTTACGACGTCAGCTTCTCCATCGGCGATGGTCTGCGGCCAGGCAGTATCGCCGACGCGAACGACGAAGCGCAGTTCGCCGAACTTTACACGCAAGGCGAGCTGACCCAGCGCGCCTGGAAACAGCACGTGCAAGTGATGAACGAAGGCCCGGGCCACGTCCCCATGCACATGATCAAAGAGAACATGGAGAAACAACTCGAGTGGTGCGGCGAAGCGCCGTTCTACACTCTCGGCCCCCTAACGACCGACATCGCGCCCGGCTACGATCACATCACCAGCGCGATCGGCGCGGCCATGATCGGCTGGTACGGCTGCGCCATGCTTTGCTACGTCACCCCGAAAGAACATCTCGGATTGCCTAACAAGAAAGACGTCAAAGACGGCGTCATCGCCTACAAGATCGCCGCCCACGCCGCCGATCTGGCGAAAGGCCATCCCGGCGCGCAATATCGCGACAACGCCATCAGCAAAGCGCGCTTCGAATTTCGCTGGGAAGATCAATTCAATCTCTCACTCGATCCCGAAACCGCGCGCGAGTTTCACGACGAAACCTTGCCGCAAGAAGGCGCCAAGACCGCGCATTTCTGTTCGATGTGCGGTCCGCACTTCTGTTCGATGAAAATCACAGAGGACGTTCGCAAATACGCCGCCGAGCACGGCCTAACGAATGAGGCAGCAATTGAATCAGGAATGCAGGAAAAGAGGGAGGAATTCATCGAGAGCGGCGCTGAAGTTTACGCGAAGACGTAATCCTGTAGTCGCCTCGTCCGCCTTCGGACGGACTGGCCGTGGCGAGTTCTGTCGAGGCGTTGCGATGTCTGGGTAGCGCACGCGTCTCGCGTGTTGGCGATGGTGTCCCGCCATCGCGGACTCTTGGTGTCACAAGATCGACTTGCGCCCCCGATGTTTACGCGAACGCCTGAGTCAGTTATACTACCGACGTGCCCGCAAACTCGATCATCACCGTTGATCCCGAGATTCTCGGCGGCACACCGGTCTTTACGGGCACGAGAGTGCCGGTGAAAACACTCTTTGAGTATTTGGAAGATAATTATTCTCTCGATGAATTCATCGAGTGCTTTCCGACCGTTAGTCGCGAGATGGTGCACCGAGTGTTAGAGCAGTCGAAGGATGCGCTGCTTCAGCCTGCGTGAAGATATTGCTCGACGAATGCGTCCGGTCGCCGCTGCGTAAACTGCTTGCCGGTCATGAGTGCCACACCGCGCAAGAGATGGGTTGGAAAAGCATAAAGAACGGCGAATTGCTCACGCTCGCCGAAGCGCAGTTTGATTTGTTCATTACGTCCGATCAGGGCCTCGCATATCAACAAAACCTTCGCGATCGTCAGATCGCGATTCTTCAACTCTCGACCAACAAGCTTCGTGGGATTGAAGCCGCTTCCGCACAATTGCGCGATGCCGTCGCCACCATGTCCGGCGCAGAGTTCCGCCGTCTCGAAATTCCTCTCTAGCGTCTTGCCCTATTTGCAACCGCGGCAGCAAACGCCAGTCCCGCTCGCACTCCGCTACATCATCGTCGGATGCCACGTAAGCATGAAGACCAGTAAGAAAATCAAAAAGCCGGCGCCGACAATGATTTGGATGAGAGCAAGAATGGACACGCACCGGTAGAGAAAAGATTTCCGCCAAAGCCAATAGGCGATCACGCTCATGAGCGCGATTGGTTCGAAGATGGCCAGCACGAGGTTAACGATGTTGGGATCGTCCAGTTGGTAATGGTTCGTCAGCCACCCGCCGTTAACAAGATGCCAATAGACGGCCACACCGGCGATTAAGTTAACGACAGAAAATAGCGTGGCTTTGGATCGGAGTGACATTTCGATGGCTCTGGTTGTTCCTTCGCGCGGGTGAAAGTAGAATCCTCGTGGTCGGCGCAGAAGTAAAAGCTATGAATGCTGTCGTCCTGGTGCGGTGGCCAGCGTGGCGGGCCGACAAAGTCAAAATGAGTAATGCCTGGGTAGCGCGCCCGTCTCGGGTGCTGGTTTCGGCGTCTCGCCGAAACGATCTTCCCTTTTAGATCGATGCCTGCCACCAAACCCACAATCTATCTCATCGCCGGCTGCAACGGCGCCGGTAAGACAACCTTCGCCAAAGAATTTCTGCCGAGCATAGGTGTGATTCGTTTCCTGAACGCGGATGAAATCGCGCGCGGTTTATCTCCGCTCAAACCTGAAGCCGTCGCATTCAAAGCCGGAAAACTTCTTCTGAGCGAGCTTCGCGAATTGATCGATCGACGTGAAACATTCGCGCTCGAGTCAACACTCAGCGGAAAAACGTACGTGAAGATTTTCGAAGAGGCGAAGCAGCGCGACTACAAGATCGTGCTGCACTTTGTCTGGATTCCCGATGTGCGCGAAGCTATCCGCCGCGTGCGCCAAAGAGTGATCGAAGGTGGACACGATGTTCCAGTCGAGGATATCCGGCGGCGATTTGCCAGAAGCAGCCAACATCTGCTCGATGATTACGCCCCGTCGGCGAACAAATGGTTTTTGTGGGACAACTCCACGCCACCGGCGAAGCTGCTGGCAGAATCATCCGCGCAGAGTATTATTCAATTACGAGCGTTCTTCTCCTTTCATGAAGAAAAATCTGCATAACGGCCTGAAACCGATTCCGGAGAGCAAGATGTCACCGGAGGCCCGCGCCGCATCCCAAGCGCATCGCCGTGCGACGAAAAAGAAACGTGCCGAACTCCGTCGCTGCGGTTTGCCAATGATCATCTGGAAAGACGGCAAGGTTCGCGAAGTTCCTGCGTAAAATCCTTCCGCATTCCTCATTGTTTTCTGCCCTGCTGCCCTGATACGCTGTCGATCCTCAATTCTAAGGAGGAAACATCATGCTTCATCTCATTTGGTACATCATCGTTGGTTTGATCGCCGGGTTCGTTGCGAAATCGGTCATGCACATGCACATGACCCTTGTCTGGACGATCATGCTCGGGATCATCGGTTCAGTTGTCGGCGGACTCGTGGTGCACCTGTTTTCGCGTCCGAAGCCGGGCGCGCAATTTCACCCCGCTGGAATTATCGTTTCCATACTCGGGGCGATCGTGGTGTTGTTCCTCTGGCACAAATTCAAACTCCACATTCCCGCTGGATAATCTCTCTCCCGGTGGGGCGAGACTCCGTCGAGCCGATGCGAATCGAGCGACATAGATCGACAAGCCGAGAGCATCGATGATCAAATTTCTGTTCGGTCTTGTTGTTGGAATCGGTCTGCTCGTGCTGGCTGGTTATTTCTTGATTGCCCGCGGCGGATTCTCCATGGCGACGAACGGTGGCCCGTTGCCAATGGAACGATCCATTGCGCATCGGCTCCTTGCCGCCTCTGTCGGCCAAAGCTCCGGGGATGAATCGCCGCTTCCCGCCGACGAGACCAACCTTCTCGCTGGCGCTCGCGTCTATCAGCAGAATGACTGCGCCATGTGTCA
Source organism: uncultured Verrucomicrobiae bacterium (assembly GCA_963803315.1). GTDB lineage: Bacteria > Verrucomicrobiota > Verrucomicrobiia > Chthoniobacterales > UBA10450 > JBBQFI01. The sequence continues at coordinate 315,589 of CAWDLY010000001.1, forward strand.
CGGCCGGCTGGATCAACCCGCCCCCGACGTGGCGAGACGGTTTTACCCGCATGCGCCGCAGTTACTTCCGCCGGGCGACGGCGTGACCGACGATCCGGTCGGCACCACTCACTGGGTGGTGAAGAACGGCATCCGGTTCAGCGCCATGCCCGGGTTTGAAGGAAAACTGACCGACGCTGAGATCTGGCAAGTAAGCCTCCTCCTAAAAAACGCCGACAAATTGCCGCCGCCGGTCCAGGACGCTCTTCGTCAGCCGCCCGCGCAATGATTTTCCGCAATCCGCATATCCGCTATCCGAAATCGTTAGAGTGCAGCCTTTTCGCAGCGCTCGATCAGCCGCGGCGCTTTCATCCGCTTCGCCCAGGCCGCGAAGGCCGGCGTCGCACCGCGCCAGCGCAGCGTCTCGACTTTCTTGAAGAGCGGCGCATCGGTGCGCAGCGTCGCGAGTTTCTTGAAGAGCAACGCGAGCTCGCGCTGTTCGCCGAGAATGTCTCGCGGAAATTTTTCGATCTTACCGTAGTGATTCAAAAGCTGCGCGGCGGTCCTGGCGCCGATCCCGGCGATGCCGGGATAACCGTCGGCCGCATCGCCCACGAGCGCGAGCAGGTCCGGAATGAGCGGCGGATCGACGCCGAACTTTTCGCGCACCGCGGCCGCATCGCGAATGATTTTGCGCCGGCCGTCGATCTGCACAACACGCGTCCCTCGCACGCATTGCGCCAGATCCTTATCGGGCGTCCAGATCGCGACGCGTTTTACTTTCTTGTCCTTCGCCGCGAGATGCGCGGCCGAAGCGAGCGCATCATCGGCTTCGAGCTCGATCATCGGCCAGACGACCACGCCCATCGCCGCCAGCGCCTCCTCGAGCGGATGGAATTGCGCGAGCAGCGCGCGCTCGATGCCGTCGCCGGTCTTGTAGTCCGCCCAAAGCCGATTGCGAAACGACTCGATCACGTGATCGGTCGCGACGCCGAGATACGCTTCGCCGCTCTCGTTCTCGATTATTTGGAGAACAGTTTGCAGTACACCGACAACCGCGCCGTACGGGCGGTCGACGCCACGTGAAGGAGCCTTTTACGTGGGTGAATCGCCGCAATCCGTAGAAGTGGCGAAACAATTCGTAAGTTCCGTCGATGAGATGCACGATCATTTATTTGTGACGATGAGCGGCGCTTTCCCCGTCAAGGTCAGGCGACTTCCTCGCCCTCGGCGACCTGCCCGAGACGGAGAAAGGTCTTAATCAGTTCGCCTTCGCCGCAGACTGTCATCTCCGGAAAGCGCTTGAACCATTTAGCGTGCGGAACTTCCGGGCCTCCGTCGAGCCAAGTCGCAAAGAGTTCGAGTTGAGAGATGGAAATCTCCCGCTCGTCAACTCGGAGCCATAAGTGTTCCAGGAGCGCTCTGGGGACACCGCGACGGCGAATTCTAGGCATCTGGCTTGGCGCCGTAAAATCCGCGGGTAAGCTCCTCGCGAATCCTAAGTTTTTCCGCGGGATCGCTGGCCTCGATCATTCGTTTGGCCAGCGCGCCGAGCTCTTTCCCGCTCAACATTCGTTCGGCATCTAAACGATATGCGAATTGGATCACTTTGGCCTGTTCGGCAGGTGTCAGACCCTGGATTTCTTGAATGACTTGATCAGCGCTCACGCCCTTAAGGTAACCCCAAATTCTCTCCGAACTCAACGTCGATCCGGTGTTTCTAGTGCGACAGCCGCGTAGGGGTTCGCAGGGTGCAACCATTACGGCACAGAACGCGGGTGGCTTGGGAATGGAGCGACCGGGGTGAGCGACATGGCCGGTAAAGCCGCGAGGTAGCGGTCGAGCCGAATGGGTGTGAGCAAGATACAATCAGGGTCGGGAGTTCGTCGGGAGGCTGCGAGTTTAATGCCCGTGCGGCTCGCACCGAGTCAGTCTAGAGCGTTGCTTGGGCGTCAACTTTACGGCTGGACGGGGACGTGCTTGGGAGGGAGGCCGGGCACCGAAATTTGGAATTTTGGAAGCCGGCAACTCGGTTTTGGTGAAAACCGAGCGAAGCTTTTTACGCGGCCGTCGACAAGATGGACGATCATTTTGGGTCAATGTTAGATCTCGTGACTGCGCCCTCAACACCGTTGTAGAGGCAGGCTCGGAGATTTCCGCAAAATTGTAGCGGAAGCGTCGCCCGCATTGACGTCGCAGTGGCACAAGCGATTGATGTCGAGTAAAAGACATTTGAAACGAGAATGGCGTCCCGGTTTCCATATCATAGGCTGCCATCAGACCGCGCGTTCGAGAACGTTGTCTGGGACGTGTTTCGTTTTCTGCTTGGAGAAGGTTTGGAAAAATTCGCAACGGGAAAAGACGGCGGTCGAGATTCGCGCTTTTCCGGAAAGGGCAGATCGGTTTCCGAGTCAATCTGGGCCCCTTACGGAAACGTGATATTGCAAGTTAAATGGACTGAGGAAGAATCCCGATCGTTCTCAGACGCTTCATTTCAACGTTTGTTGATCGACAAGGAAGCTCCGAAAGCGCGAGCGTTGCACTTGAGTGGCGAACTCGATCATTGGATAGTTGTCAGCAATCGCAAACGACCCGCGATTGCATCAACCAAGCTTGAGAAGCAGTTATTGGCAGCTGTCGGTTGCAAATCTGTTCACCTCCGTGGAATCGAAGAGTTGGATGGCTGGCTCGCACAACTTCCGCAAATCGTGCGGAGCCACAGTCTCGACGAACTTTTAATTCCTTTTCGTGTAGAGCCGCTGGAACTGAAGGACGTGATTAATGCATTATATGAAAATCGGTCCGACGCTTTGCAACGAGTTTCGTCCAGATGGGATTTCGCTGGCTATACTGGCATCGACAAAAAGAACCAAATAAACAAGGTAACCGAGCCATACTTTAAGGGATCGATTCGCGATCAGTCAGAACCATTCTTTGCGGCGATTAAGGCTTTTCTGGAAAACCCGCGCAATCGCGATCTCGCGAATCGCTATCACGAAGCTGCAGCCGAACTGCAAGCGAAGGCTATGGCGTTTCGTGATCGCTTTGGCAGTTTCGATCTGGTCATCGAAAGTCTGTGCGAAGAAGTTTGCAACAGTACAGGTTCAGCTTTTTGCCAGCCTGGCAAAAAGCGGGTTCTCTGAGTGGTGTTGCACTACATGTACGGCAACTGTGATCTTGGTGAAAAAAGCAGATGATCAAACCAGCGAAGCATCTCAATCTGCAAGTCTGTGTTATTCGAATCGCTGCTATTATTTTATCTCACCTGCAACGTCGGCGCCTCGAAAATAGCGCTACTCTTTTGAAAAAAGTTAGCGATTCTGCAGGTCCAGACGCTGAAGTATGGTTCTTACCCGCCTTGGATTTGTTGTATTTGCTCGGACGAGTTGAATATCACGCCAAGACCGACGCATTCGAGTACATGGCTGGGCCGTCGCCAGTGAGCAAATGATCTTTGGTAAGATATATTCCAACAAGCCGGAGCTGTTTCCGTCTATTCGGTTTCACCGTGGATTAGACGCGATCTTGGCAAAGGTTCGAGATCGCAAAGATCAGACAAAGGATTCGCACAATCTAGGTAAGACACTGCTTATCGATCTTCTGGATTTCTGTCTCTTAGCAGAAGTTAGAGGCGACTTTTTCTTAAGAAAACATAGGGAACGATTTTCGCCGCTGGTTTTCTTTTTGGAGATCGCACTCGACGGTGGCGGTTATGTGACTGTCCGCCGCTCAGTTGATGAACCTTCGAAGATCGGCTTTAAGAGGCACGATTCGCCGAATTCAGATTTCGCGCAGACGCCGGACGGAGAATGGGATCACCCAAAGATGGCTTTCGAACGTGCAGTTACGTGGTTAGACGGCGTTCTCAATCTCGAAGCGAATAAGCCTTGGAGCTATCGAAAGGGCTGCGGCTATTTCATGAGAAAGCAAGATGATTTTCGAGATGTCTTTCAACTTGATCGGTTCTCGCGCGGAAAAGATCGGGACTGGAAGCCATACGTAGCTCACATCTTGGGATTCGATTCAACTGTGGTGTCAGCTAAGTATGCACTTGATGACCGTCTTGAGAGTCTGGAAGCGCGGTATCAGCAGTTGCGCGGTAGCATAAACCTAAGTGAAGACGATTACGACCGTTTGAAAGGTCAAATTGAGATCAAGCAAGAAGAGATTGCCGCAAAACAGGAGCGGCTGGACGCATTCGATTTCCGAGAAAAAGAGGCGGGCCTTGCGATTGAGCTCGTTGAACAGGTCGAACAGCGAATCGGGGAGCTTAACACCGAGCTCTACAATTTTAGGTTCGACTTAGACCAAGCTGAAGAGGGCGTCCGAACGGAAGTCCATTTCGACGTAGATGAAGTTAAGGCCGTTTCGAAGAGGCAAGCAATATTTCCCAGACCAACTGAAGCGCGGCTACGCAGAGCTCACGGAATTCAACCGTCGAATTATCGAGGAGCGACGTCAGCATTTGGTTGCTCGGGTAGCCGAGCTTGGCGATCGCATAGCGAAGGCAACGACGGAGCATTCAGAGCTTAGCGATAAGCGCCAGCAGTATCTTTCCGTATCTCGAACAAACGCGATTCGCTAAGAAATCCAAGCAGCTCCAAGACATCCTGGATAACGATCGTGCAGATCTTGCCTTGCTTCGAGAGCGCTTTCGACGCGTCGAGCAGATGCTTGAGTTCGAGAGCAGCGCTTCAACCAAGCTGAGAGGGAACTGAAGGCCGATCAACCTGATTGGCGAGATGGTACGCAACGGCTCGACGCGATACAGCAACATTCGAATCGGTTTCGCGAAGATCATTCAGGCGAGTACTTCGCCGCAGAGCAAGAGTTGTATGTGAGACAAAACCAAAGTGGAAATCTGGAGTTCCGCGCCGAGTTTCAAAGCCAGAGCGACAGGACACCTTTACGAGCGAGTCAGAAGGCACAACTTACAAGAAATTCTTGTGCATGGCGTTTGATTTGGCGATTGCAACCGCTTACGCGAAAGATCGATTCTTTCATTTTATCTATCACGACGGCGCCTTCGAAACTCAAGACAACCGCCGCAAGCTTCAGTGGCTGACTACCAGTAAGAAGATTGTGTTCTGAGCATAACCTGCAGTACACCGTAACTGCAATTGAGGACGATCTTCCGAGAAACGAAAAGGACGAAAAAACTCCTCCTCCGAGGAGATCATCCGTGAGCTCCATGACCAAGGCGACGATGGGCGCTTATTTAAAATGCCGGGCCTCTAAATGTGGGAAAAACCAAAAGTTTGATTCGGGTTAGAAGACATCGGTAGAAAAATTGGGGATGGAAAGTTTCTGCAAGGTCGTTTGCGAGTGGTTACACGACCAGCTGCCAGATGCGGAAATCTGGGGTTTCGCCTGGTGAAATCAGTTTCGAACACGTTACTTAGTAACGAACGGGCGCCGATAGACATCAAAGGTGCGCGAACCGTTGAAGAGGTTATTGATGACGTAAAGCCAAGATCAAGGGCGCGTCAGATTACTCGGACGAACGCAAAAGCTTTTTTATTTCTGACGATGACCCAGATTCTCGAGCGATTTTTCTCAGCGTCTTGCGGCGTACGGATAAAACCACGCCAAGTTCGGTTTGGACCGAGAGAAATAGGTCAGATCTTAATGATCGATTCGGATGAAAGTAAACTCTAACCTTTATCGAATTCTTTCAATACGGTTCTAATTGCGTGCAGAAAGAGGAGTTTTAGCGTCGCCTCACAATGACCCTGCGTCGACTAGTAGGCTGCAAAGAATGTGGTGCAGTGACGCTGACGCGCGTCGCCATAGGCCATTCTGATTACCAAGAATTCGCCTTTCCATGTTTCAAATGCGGAATCGAAATTAGTTGGGATGACTGTTAACCAACAGTCTCCGGCTGTTGAATACACGCTACTCAAGAACGGAGAATGGCTTGGATGAAACTCCACCGGAGTTCGAGCTGCGGTTTGATAGTGAGAACCTGTGCTCACGAACTGGCGGGCGGATGATGCCTTTCTTAGAAACTGTGTTTCTTGCAAAAGACGTCGAGGAAAGCAGGAACGATTCGGTCGGCAGTTCTCCGCAATGCGAACCGGCTGGCCGATTATCGAAACAATGCTGACACATGAAAGAAACGAGAATCTCGAGTTCTTCAATCGCGCGTTGGTAAAAATGAAAGCAGACATCACGGCCCATTCGAACGCGGAAATGAGTGCCATTCTGATGGGTGTGATGGATATTTTCGGTACCGAGTTCTTTCTGGACGATGGAACCGCGCGGGGGCGCGTAATGTCGCTGATTGGCAAAGTAGACGATAAGGAGAAAGCTTTCGGAAATGCGCTAAAGCATTACGAAAACGAGGGGCGACTCAGTCCCTGTGGCAAGAGCTACTTCGGATACGACGAGCTTGGTCGAAGATTTACTTTATCGTCGCACCTATTTTCCAAGCGTTTAATTGGGATGCGGCCAAGGCTTCTCTTGATGATTACACATTGTCGCAAAAGCGGTTTGAAGAACTGCGGAGTTTCTTCATAGACTGTTTCGAAACATTCTGTCGCTTGGCTGTTATCGCAGCGGGATTTGAAGGAATCGCCGAAATTAACCGGTTCGCTGTGCCGATTAAGAACGGCGTCAAGAAGATTACGGACCTAGAGTCTATGCCTAATGGCAACAAGCATACTGTTTTGAAGCAACTCAAATATGGCGATCTCTTTGTTCCGTTCATTGACGCGAAGCTTAGAAACGGCATTGGCCACAACTCCGCTCACTATGACGTGAGAAGCGATCGTGTTCGTTATCGTAACACTAGTCCATCGCGCGGTATCGAAGAGTTCGACATTTCTTATGTGCGCTTTTGCGAAAAAGTAATCAGGCTATATAGCCAGCTGGAAGCGTGTGCACCGCTTGCCCACTTTTTGCGTGGCCGGAGCATTGGTAAGTCCAACGACCGTGACGCGGAGTAGGAACGCGTTCAAAGCACACTGCGTTTGACGTTTTCCAAAACGAAAAGAAAATCGCCATGGTCACTTCTTTGGTTTCGCCTTCTTCACCGCCGACAAAGGGAGAGGAAGAGGGATGAAGAATGAATGGAGCGAACGGGATGAGCGACATAGAAGGTAAAGTGACGAGGGTAGGAGTGAGTGAGCGCGGGAAGCGAACGAGTTTCAATTATGAGGTCGACTTTCTGTGGAATCGGGGACGTTGTCAGGCAGCTTGAACCGACTAGTTCACCAGCGAATCAAAAAGTAAGATCACCGTTATGGCAAAATTACGGGCAAGTAACCGGGGGAGAAAATTGTGGCTGTGCGTGCTGCTGACGGTGTGTTCGGTCGTATCGCCCGTGCATGCACAGCTTGTTTCGGGGACGATGGATGTGCACTGGAATCAGGGTTCGGAAGACTGCGTGAAGAATCCGCAGCCGCCCATTCAAGTGCACCAATATAACGCACAGACTTTTATCCTCCGCGAGAGTCTGTGCGCGACGTACGAAGCGCCGTTCATTTATCTGTTAATTGGCAAAACCAAAGCGCTGTTGATCGATACTGGTGCCGTGGCTGATGCAAAGACGATGCCGCTGGCTCAGACGGTGATTTCCTTGTTGCCGAAAGGCGGATCAAGGCTGCCGCTCATGGTCGTGCATACACATGGCCATCTCGATCATCGGTCCGGCGACGATCAGTTTCGCGCCTTGCCGGATGCGGAAGTCGTGCCAACGGATCTCGAGAGCGTGAAAAACCGGTTAGGCATCGCTGACTGGCCAAACGGTACTGGCCAGATTGATCTTGGCGACCGCGTGATCGATGTGATCCCGACCCCGGGACACTACTCCTCACACGTTGCCTATTACGATCGGCAGACCGGGCTGTTCTTCTCGGGAGATTTCCTTCTGCCGGGCCGACTTCTGATTGAGGACACCGACGCGGACCTGGCGAGCGCGCAGCGTGTTGCTGAGTTCGTCCAGCAACATCCAATCACGTATGTGCTGGGCGGGCATATCGAGCTGGACGAGTCCGGTAAGACCTTCTTCGGCAACCGACATCATCCGAACGAGCGGCCGCTGCAATTGACCAGGCAAGACCTGCTGGCATTGCCTGGGATCGTCGAGGGATTCAATGGATTCTATGCTAAGCGCGGCGTGTATGTGCTAATGAACCAGAACCGCATCCTCATTCTTCTCGGGGCCGGGGCGGTTATTTTACTCGTAGCAATAATCCTCACGTTGCGTGCACTCTGGCGCCGGTTGCGTCCACGAGCGGTAGCGAAGTGAATCGCAGGGGCATTTCTCACTTCCCTGGTAGAATCAAGAATTAGGAATCACTTCTTTGATTTAGCCTTTTTTTCCATAACTCAGCGAGGTGGGCGCAGGCCGCGTAAATCGCTTTGCTCCACGCGGCTTGTCTCGTACGCGGACCACATGCAGCAATTCAACTTTTTCTTTCCCAACGCTCAGCCAGATGGGCACAGGCCGTTACGGCTGACTCCATATCCTGCACTGCAACCCATTCGAGCGGGCCGTGCGCGTTGTCCTCGCCGCAAAACAGGTTTGGGGTTGGCAGACCTAGCTCAGTGAGGCGCGAGCCATCGGTGCCGCCACGGATGACGTGGTCGTAGGGTTTGAGTCCGGCCGCCGCGAAGGCTTCGCGCGCCAATTCGACCGGGCGCATGTCCTTGCGCAACCAGTACGCCATGTTGCGATATTGTTTGCGGATCTTGCAGCGAACGCGCGCCCGCGGCTCGGTGGCTTGTAACCCTCGGCAAAGGCCCTGCAAAATTTTGAAGCGGACACAACCCCTGCCCAATTGGTCATACTTTGCAAAGTATGTCCATACGCCCGCAGTAACCTTACCCATGTCGAGCTTCTTGCCGCTCTTCTAGTATGGATTCGCTCGTCTCTCAACTCGCTCACCGCTAAACACTCCTCCCGGGTCGCGATCCCAACCCACTGGCGATATCGCTCGTTCGCACGCGATCTATTCACCGATGAACCAATCTCTGATAGCGCGATGACCGCAGATGAACTCTCGACCACCGCAGCCTTGACCAATTGGTCATACTTTGCAAAGTGTGTCCATATGACTGCAGCCAGATCGTCTTCTAGTCAGCCAACGCTTTGGCGCACCTGCCGTGTTCTGGCTAACCGCAAACGCCTGCAAACGCTTGCTCTCTTGATTCGGCAGCCGGGCCAAACCGTATCCGCTGTCGCCACGCGGATGAGGTTGTCGATGCCGGCTGCGAGTCAATATCTGCGGGCTTTGGAAGCGCGCGGATTGCTGACGTGCCGACGTGTTGGCCGCCGCGTGAAATATCAGCCGTCTCCAGGGACGGGCGAAGGTGCTGCTGAGGAAATTATCAAAGCACTGCGTCTGGTCTTCCGGAAAACGGAGCCGGTCGAAGCGATCTTCAAACTGGCTACGGGCTTCACGCATCCGCGACGAGTCGAAGTGTTTCGCGCCCTAACGAATGGCGAGGATTCGTTCGCTAAACTCCAAACGGCGACTAATACGCCGGCGCGAGCGCTTTCCCGACATCTCGCGAAACTGAAAGCAAGAGGCTTCGTGAAGGATGAAAGGGGAATATATGTGGCCACGATCCACCGGCATCCATTTGGTCGCGTCTTAGCGCGTTCAGCACGCCGTTAGACCTCCCATTAGTCATACTTTGCAAAGTATGGCCAGAGAACTTTCAACCATGCACGCGTTCGATTCTTTCAGGATCACTTCTTTGGTTTTGCCTTCTTCACCGTGGACTTCTTGACGCCCTTCTCTGCGCTAGTCTTTCCCTTTGCGAGGAGCGCCCTCGCCGCCCGGTAATTGGCCAGGTGTTCCTCTACAGGCACGCGCGCAACGGTGCGGCCGACGGTTTTCATCAAAATCGTGCCGCCGGATTCCCTAGACCAACCCGCCACGAGCTCGTGGCCTCCCTCCGTAAAGTTCGTGCCCTACGAACCGTACATCGAGAGCCAGGTCCTCCAACTTTTTGAAGCGGACGCAACCTTTACCCATGTCGAGCTTCTTGCCGCGCGCCTAACGGCTCCACTCACCAAGACCGCGTCGCCGACTTCCCTAGGTGGATGAGCAAAGAGCTCACCACCTCCCGTCGTAAAGTTCGCTCCCTACTCACCGCTGCTGGCAGACGGGTTCGTTGTTGCAGAAGTCCGGCCATCGGCCACTGTCGTGCCAATATTTAAACAGGCCTTCGCGCTGCATCAACGCCCAGAATTGCGACGTCTTGCGCAAGGGCGCCCATTGCTTGCGCATCAAAGTGAATAACGTGCTGCGCGCGGACGCGTCCCATCGATCGAGAAGCGATGCGGCGTCATCCCATCGCTGCGCACCAAGACAAGAAACGAGGTATTCGTTCGGTGAAGAACTCTCCTGCGTTCCTGCTTTCCTAATTCAATCAGCGTTTTTCTGGTTCCTGGTTGGAAAGCCCGGCCGTTGCCACCACATCCGTTACGGCCAAGTTTGATCATGCGCCGATTGCGCGGCGCATGTCTTTGGGTAGAAGTCTTAATTGGGCGGATTTATGTCTTTGGTTATTTCCAGGACCGATCGACAATCGGGCAGAATGAAGACCTATCTTGGATTACTTGGGTTCGGAGCGCTGTTATTCTTGCAAGCAGTTCCACTCCTGGCGCAGATTCCCGCTAGCGAGTTGCCGCCGCCGAGAACTGATACCGGGCTCGATGGGAAATACGATCCGCAAAATGGTATCGCGCAGTTGATCCGGGATAAGAGCGCGGAGTCCGCCGTGTCCAAGATATTCGAGGACGATCGTGTGCTGGTCTTCATGCCGCTGCCGGAGGAAGAGGTGGCCGTGCCGGGTCACGTGCTGGTGGTCCCGAAACGGATGGGCGCGCGCAATCTCCTGGACCTTAAGCCGGATGAGATGTGCTACCTGCTGGCGACGGTGCAGAAAGCTGCGATCGCGCAGAAAAATGGGCTGGGAGCAACTGGTTTTCGAGTTCAACAAAATAACGGGCTTAGCAGCAGCCAAACTGTTTACCATGCCCACTTTCACGTCATACCCTCTTTTGGAGGAAAAGCGCCTGGAACTCCCGCGCCAAGGAGAAAGCTGCCGGAGGCGGAATATAAAGAGATCGCAGCGAAGTTGCGCGCGGCCTGGCCGAAATAGCCGGATTGAGGGAGTCTGAACGGTAGCTCACAGGCAGGATCGGCAGCGTCGCATTGTTAAGCGGCTTAATCGGACCTCCCTCCGATTTTATAAAGGATCAATTTTGTTTGCATCGTGCAGACTGTGCGGGGGCAGCGCTAGCACGCACGCGAATGTTCCGGCGCTTACTGCAATCATCAAGAGCAAGCCTAACCGAAATCCGCCTACGGTCGCGGCCAGGACAAACGCGCTGACGCCGAGCGCGGCACCGATTTGCCGGATGAATTGCTGGCTGGTGGTCGCGCTCCCCATGCGGGCAACCGGGACGCTGTTCTGCACCACGACAGTCAGCGCGGGCGAGATTAGTCCCATTCCGCCGCCTGAAATGAGCGCCGCGGCCATGACCCAGCCGAGTCCATGTTCGAATGCGACCATGAAAGAGAGTAGCCCCAGAATATGCACAACAATTCCAATCACACTTGGAAGTCGTTCGCCGATTCGATGGACCAATCGTCCGGTGGCGAAGGCGAACGTGCTCCAGCCAATGGTGAACGCGCCAACCACCAGGCCTACGTCCGCGCGGTTGTCATGAAAAGCGGCGTTGGTTGCGAGCGGCAGGTAAGCGCTCAGGCCGAACCCGCTGAAGAAGGCGAGGAATGACGAAGAAATCGACGACGCGTAGCCGGCATGATGAAAGAAAGTCAAAGGCAGAATTGGATTCGGCGTTCGTCCCTCGTGCCAGACAAAGATGGCGAGGAGAATGATTCCGGCGCCAACGAGTGCGGCCTGAATCAGTCCGATTTGTCCTTCACCGAGATCGACAAACGCCCACATCAGGCAACTGCCGCCGGCGCCGGCCAGAAGCGCACCGGCAAAATCGAATCGGCCGGTGCTAACGCCGATGCTCTCGCGCATTCCGGCGATGACGAGGAAACCGGCGATAATGGCAATCGGTACGTTGATCAGGAAAGCCCAGCGCCAGGAAAAGTGCGTCACGATCAGCGTCCCAAGGAGTGGGCCGGCGACACTCGCGACTGCCCATGCGCTAGCCGCTGCGCCTAGCGCTCTGCCGCGTTTGTCAGGCGGATATACAACTCCGAGCAGAACAAACGGAAGAGTCGCGATGGCTCCCGCACCGATGCCCTGGATGGCGCGAGCGCCGATGAATTCCATCATCGTTCGCGCGATCGCGCAAAGTCCGCTCCCGACCGTGAACACGACAATCCCGATGAGATACGTGCGTCGGCGTCCCCATCGATCCGATCCCGGTCCCCAGATCGGCATCGATACCGCCGCCGCGAGCATGTAAGCCGCGAATGTCCACGCATACAAGTGCGCGCCGCCGAGTTCTGGCAATGCCACGGGCATGACCGTGCTGACGATTGTGTTGTCGAGACCGGCAAGAATGATCGTGAACAACACACCGAGCAAGACCAGCACGCCGCTCTGTCCGGAGGAAACCAGCTTTGAGGTTCCGATCTGAGATTGTTTTTCCGCGCGCTTCAGCGATTGGCTATCATCGTTTTTGTGCTGTCCGTCAAATCGGTGGACACGGTCAGTTGCGAGTTAACGGATGTTAGATTCCCGTACGAATCACTCCTTCTTCACCGCGGACTTCTTTGCGCTGCTCTTTCCCTTGCCCATGAGCGCCCTCGCCGCCCGGTAATTGGCCATGTGTTCCTCTACAAGCACGCGTGCAACGGTGCGGCCGACGACGTCGAGAGCCAGGTCATCCAACTTCTTGAAGCGGACGCAACCTTTGCCCATGTCGAGCTTCTTGCCGCCCTTCTTGTATTCGCTGGTGAACCAAGCGGAGAGGGTGGGATTCATGTAGAGCGCGATGCAATGCAGCACCATGCCCGATTTCTGCGAGCCGAGCGTGACGAAGGGCAGCGGCACTTTGGGATTCTCGCCATAGCCCGCCGGGTACATGGAGAGCGGGACGTACCAGCCGATCATCCCGAACTGCATGCCCTCCTCATATCCGTCGGGCAGATTGTCATTGATCGCCTTGCGCACGGCGCTGATCGCGGCGCGGCGATCCGCGGGGAGTGCGGCGAGGTATTGGGCCACAGTGGAAGGTGTCATGCTGAGGAATGAATCTGGAAGCCATGAAGCCAGAAAAAGAATCAGGAAGGAAGGAAAACAGGAAAGGACTTATACATCCGATCGTAAGAATGAAATTTCCTGCATTCCTGCTTTCCTAATTCAATGAGCATTTTTCTTGGGTTCCTGGTTTCCAAATTTGTTCATGCGCTGATCGCAGCGCGGCGATCCGCGGGGAGTGCGACGAGGTATTGGGCCACGGTGGAAGCGGGCATGGGGAAAGGAAGAAGGACGAAGGAAGAATTAAGAAGTGGCGCAGTCAGAACATCGGTAACACTTTTGGTTCAGAACATGGGTAACACTTGGTTGTTCATTGGTTACACATTTTGCTCTTCATTTGCAGGTTTTTTCGGACGGATATCCGCCCGAAAAAAATTGCTCGCGGCCAGATCGATCTCTCCCAGCAACAAGCGACCGAACCAAACTTCCAATCGGTCCTGGGCCAATGGTTTGAGGCCGACATTCCATCCCGCCAGCGCCGTACTCGAGGAAGAAGAGTTGGTTATCAACTTTGATTGCTCCTTTGGCGCCAACTCGTCGAGCGCACATTTGTGGATAGTCCAATTCATCAGGCGTGCCTTCATATTTTCGCTCCGAAGAGCGATAGAGCTCAGCTGGACAACGCATCCCGAGCGCTTCATGCGGACGCTCGTAATTAAAAGTTTGCCGCCACAAATCCAAGGCGGCTTGATCCGACTGGCCCAGCGCTTCAATCTCACGGCTAATGTCCAGGTGCATTCGCTCGTGGGCTCCATTGTCCTGAGGATGACCGGGCCGGCCCCGCTCCAAATCGATTCCCAAAGCAACCCACCAGGCCGAGAGTCGACTCAAGCCAAAGAGAGCTTGCACGCTGGCAAAAGGCGAACCGTTATCGCTGCGGATGGCTTGCGGTAAACCCTTGCCGGCAAAGAGATGCTCAAAACGGCGGCGCACGCTCTGAGTGCACCCGCTATCCATGGCCTGCAGTTCCAAAATGTAGCGACTATATTCGTCGCGCACCGTCAAGGGTTCACAGCGCCGGCCGCCCTTTCTCCACCAGCCTTTGAAGTCCACTGTCCATACTTGGTTGGGAGCACGACCTTCTCTTCCCGCACTCAGTCGCCCTGCCTGCGTGGCTTGGCGTCGACGTCTCTTGTGGGTTAAGCCAGCTCGCTCCAGAATGCGCTTAAAGCTGCTCTCGCTGGCTACCTCTCCATGACGGCGCCGATAAAGTTCCCGGATCTTGCGCGGTCCCCAGGTTTCATGAGCCAGCTTCAAACGGATGATCTCGCAGACGCTCTCCTCGGCCAGCTGATCGGCATGGCTCTTCGGTCGACGCGATCGCTCTGCCATCCCCTTAATCCCGTCGCGCAAAAAGCGCTCCTTCCACTTATAACCCGTCTTGGTGCTAATCCCGTATTCCTGGCACAAAGCCCGGAAGTTCACCGAGCCAAGCGCCTTTAATCCAAACTCAATTCGCTCTTGCATAGGTTCACTCTTTTTCCAAGGCATGCAGTGGCTTTTACACCAACCGCAGCCCCTAAAGTGTTACCTATGTATTGAACCTATTGTGTTACCTATGTTCTGAACCTGCACCAAGTTTTCGCGCGCTTTACAATAGTAACGAAGATTGCGGTCAGCTCTTCGCATTCTTGGCGCAAAGGTGCGAGCTTTTCCACGCTGACAATCCCCGATTCCACGAGCAGTTCTAGCCAGTAGGCGCTCTCTTCGATCTCGCGAAGCGAATCGCCGCACTTTGCGATGAACTCCGCTTTGCTCCGCGCGCGAAACGCTTCTCGGTAATTAGCGCCGATTGAGGTTCCGGACCGGAGCAATTGTTTCCCAAGCACCTGAGCCTCCGTTGTCTTCGGAAGCGCGGAAAACATGCGCACAACTCGAAGCGCGAAGGCCTTCGTGCGATCGCGAAGATCTTTTTCTTCCTTCTGCATTTTTCCTTTTTACTTTGCCCGTCAAGGCGAAGCTGAAACGCTGACGCAGAGGTCGGAGGTCAGCGCATCCGGCTATTGTGGTTGTCACATAATTGTGACGTGACAACTGGTCGCTAAAGCTCGCAGAATCGCCGAGGACGATCGTGCCACGGGCCGCACATATCCAATTACACATCAACCGAAAGGAAACTCATATGCCATACGTCACAGCTGGAAAAGAAAACGGAGAGAACATCGACATCTATTATAAAGACTGGGGCAGCGGACAGCCGATTGTGTTCAGTCACGGCTGGCCGCTCTCGGCGGATGACTGGGATCCGCAGATGCTTTTTTTCCTCAGCAAAGGTTATCGCGTCATTGCGACTGATCGGCGCGGACACGGTCGCTCCACTCAAACCGGCGGTGGACACGACATGGACCATTATGCCGACGATCTGAAGGCCGTGACCGATCATCTTAACCTGAAAGATGCGATTCACATCGGCCATTCGACCGGCGGCGGCCAGGTGGTGCGTTATCTCGCCCGTCATGGCGACAAGAATGTGGCGAAGGCAGCGATCATCAGCGCGGTGCCGCCGTTGATGGTGAAGACCCCGGCCAATCCGTTAGGCACGCCGAAATCGGTGTTCGACGATCTTCAAGCTCAGCTCGCCGCCAACCGCCCCAAGTTTTACTACGATCTGCCGGCCGGCCCGTTCTACGGCTTCAATCGTCCGGGCGTGAAAACGATTGAGCCTCTGATTTGGAATTGGTGGCGGCAAGGCATGATGGGCGGCGCCAAGGCGGGTTATGACGGCATCGTCGCGTTTTCACAGACCGACTTCACGGAAGATCTGAAGAAGATCTCGATACCAGTTCTGGTCATGCACAGCGAGGACGACCAGATCGTGCCCTATCAGGCGGCCGGTCCACTCTCCGCCAAGCTTCTCAAGAACGGCACGCTGAAGACCTACAAAGATTTGCCTCATGGCATGATCACGACGCAGGCCGACATCATCAACGCCGACCTGCTCGCATTCTTCAAAGGATAAGCCGCCGCTAGAATGAAGATCGTAGTTATTGGCGGCAGCGGACTCATTGGATCAAAGGTCGTAGATATTCTTCGCCAGCGTGGTCATGAGGTGGTGGCAGCGTCGCCTTCCACGGGCGTGAACACGCTTACTGGTGAAGGACTGGCTGAAGCGCTTAAAGGTGCTCAGGTCGTCGTTGATGTGGCAAACTCGCCTTCGTTCGAAGACAAGCCTGCTTTGGAATTCTTCGAAACGTCGGGTCGCAATCTTCTTGCTGCGGAAAAGGCTGCGGGCGTGAAACATCACGTGGCGCTTTCGGTAGTCGGCACCGATGGCCTGACGGGAAGTGGCGCCGGATCCTTGAGTGGTTATTTCCGGGCGAAGATGGCGCAGGAAAATCTGATCAAGGCTTCGGGGATTACGTTTACGATCGTGCACTCAACGCAGTTCTTCGAGTTCGTGAAAGGCATTGCTCAATCGGGGACTGATGGTTCAACCATTCGATTGTCATCAGTCCTTATGCAGCCGATCGCCGCGGATAATGTCGCTGCCGCGGTCGCGGAGGCAGCACTTGGGCAACCGATCGGTGGGATGATCGAAGTGGCCGGGCCCGATCGCATTCGGCAGGATGAACTCGTTAGGCAATTTCTCAGTGCGACGGGTGACTCGCGGAAGGTGGTCACCGACGATAATGCGGGTTACTTCGGCATCGAAGTAAACGATCAAAGCCTTGTTCCCGGAGATAACCCTCGCCTCGGCCCGACGCATTACGCAGACTGGCTCAAACGCTCCACAGCTTAGAACGGCAGGAGGAAGAATTAAGATTTAAGAAGTTCTGAGCGCGACCGTGAGTAACGCCAAACCGGCTTTAAAGAAGAAGCGGCGGCGGTAACGCACGATGAGAACGGAGACTGAGAAAACATCCAACGTCCAACGCCCAACATCCAACGTCGAAGTCAGAGCAGCGTGGATGCGATTTTCATTAACAATAGATCCGGCTGGAAGTATTCCTTGGGTGGTCGACGCCGGTTGATCTCGATCCCGTCCGACGTACGGCTACTTCACTGGCGAAATCAAATAGATAACGTGCGCTCTCGATTCAATGAAGATCATTTCTGGGCGGTATTGTGAAGGTTGGTCGGGTAGAGTCGGTATGTTCATTCCGGTCACAAAAACTCTTTCACCGCTTTTGAGGAACTCGACCGGAATCTCCCTGAAATCGATTGAGGATACAGCAAAGACCGAATCGATTTTCATTCCCATTGGCTGGAGAGTCTTTTCAGCTTTCTCGCGCGCGTTTGCGATCGCCTTGGGCCAAAGCTCTTCGCCAAGTTTCGCGCTGTCCGATGCTTCGCCGTTGATAGAGCTGAGGTCCACTCCACCAAGGTCCATGATTTGGTCGCCGATTTTGCCATATTTTGTCACATCCCGAATCGTTATCTTGAACTGTCGTGACACGACATAGCCGATCAATTTGCCGCGCTTCTTTGTGTCCACTTCGTCGCGCTCGTACTCTGCCGAGGATCGAAGGTCCTGGGCCACGACATCACGATCTTCTACGTTGGCCTGTTTGAGGAGAGCGAAAACTTTCTTCGCCTTGGCCTGCACTTCCCGATTCGCTTTGCCTTGCTCAGCGTTGCGTCCGTTGATGTCAAAGGTGAGAGAGATGATGTCGGGTGCTTTCTGAATCTGGGCCGTTCCCTCCACATAGAGAAACGGCTGGTTGGGCAGACCGGTGAGGTTGTTGACCTCCGCGACCACGGTGAAGGGAACAAGAGCAAACGCGCAAACAACGAGTGTCTTCATGTGCATAGTTTGCCACTGGTTATTGCGGACAAGCAAGATTTCTAGCCGGAGATTAAAATGGACGAGAAGGGGCCCATGCGCGGGAACGGTCCGGCGGATCGCCTGGTTCAAAGATCCGGCCGGAAATATTCTTTCAGTGCTCGAAGCGACGATTCTCTGGCGCAGGGTAAGAAACGATCGCGCCTAGATCGGCTATTACCGGGCCTGTGATTTGGTGGCACTCGAAGAAAAAGACGCCACACCAGACTAACTGGCTTCTTTGTCAGACTTAATGACTGGTTGGCGGCGGAAGCGTCGGACTAACATGATCACTCCACCGGCCAGGACTGCCAGCAACAAAAATGGTCCAAGCATGTATCCTATTCGATAGGCAACCGAGCTTCTGTCAGCGCTGCTGGTGTTTTGTGAGACAGAAGAAAGGAAACGAAAGCTTCTCAGAACTGACTGTAGCTCTGGATCTGCGGATGCATCACCGCTCTTCCATATCCCGGTAAGCGAATAGGCCTTGTCGTCGACCGAAATCACCCAGATGGTCATTGTCCCTGCGTCCGACATCCGGGCAGTGAACGTGTCGAAGACAAGACCGCTACTGGTTACCGGGCGCTCACCAAAAATCGCCCAACCCTTCTCTTTCATACTGCCTTTGGCTCCCGCCACCATCTGCGCAGCAGCATCCGACCGCTCGCCTTCGGGAATCGGTGCCGCAACAACCACCACCACTACTTTTGTGCCATCAGCGTTTTTCGCTCCCATGACCGCTGGGGCATTTGCGTCGGCGCGAGACCAGTTCGCAGGCAGTTCAATCGAAAAATTGTGTTCGGGAAAGGAAAGAGTTTCGGCATCTGACGGCGAAACAAGTGCCAGGGCCGCGATGAAGCTAACCGAAATGACAACAATCAGGCGGTTCACGTGAGCGATGATGCCCAGTTCGAAGTGTGATTTACAATTCTTTTCCACAAAGAGATAACGGGATGAATCGACTCAAATGACCTTCGGCGCCATTTTCATCGGCTAACCCTTGGTCACAAACTGGCTGGTTGTAGCGGAGGAATGATTTCCGCCGGCAAAGACGGGCGCGATTAACGCACGATCCAGGTCTGGATAGTCGAGCCGACGCGGCCCTGGTTGTCCGCGATGGCGATTTCGATGTTGTAGGTGCCCGGCGGGACCTTGGCTTCGGGGACATTGATCCCTTTTTCGTTCACGTATGGTTTCACTCGCGAGAGCAATGAAATCTTGATCATTTTCAGGACACAGATCTCGAGCGATTGCAGGTTGATCCTGGCGCCCGGAGCAGGGATGAAACGGATGCGGACCGGAAAAGGTGTCGAGACGCCGGTGCCCTGTTCCGGCTTTTCGACAATAATCTTCGGCCCACCCGGCATGGGGCTAATGCCATGAAACCCGGAAGACTCTCGCGACACGCCGCCCTTCGGAATGGACAGATCCGGCTTGGCCGCCTCGCTGGCGGTGATCAGTTCCAATGGCGCGGCCGACGTTTCGCTGATGATTCCGCAGCTTAAAAGTGCGAATAGGAAAGCGAACGACCAGATCTTCATGACAGAGGAAGCACGGCGAGCGTGGGAATGTCAAGGTGCAGCTGCAGCGTGGAGTCGAGCGGTCGGGCGCGGAAGCTGGCCTAACGAGGTGAGGAATCTCGTTCGTCTACGGCGTCGGTGATGCATCATAAAAACGGGCGTTCAGAAAACGTTCAACGCTCAACGTTCAACATTCAACGTCGAACTAGGAGCAGTGTGGCGGGAGTGGCTGCGATTTTCATTAACAGCTGACCGGTCGCCGAGGTTTATGCGAAGGTGTAGTGTAATATCTGATGTCAGGAGAGGGGATTAATTATCGAAGAGATGGACGAGCACAATATTCGCGCGGCGATAGATCGACATTGGGCGGCCTCCGCCGCGGGTGATCAAGTTGGCGAACACGAAATCTATCATGATGACGTTGTTTGTGAGTATCCGCAGTCGGGCGAGATAATTTATGGTCGCCAAAATCTGCAGGCGCTGCGTAGCCACCATCCTGATAAGCCATCCGAGTTTACCGTCAGGCGGATCGTGGGAGAAGGTAAGCTCTGGGTGAGCGAGTACGTGATTAACTACGGCGGCAAACGAATGTTTACCGTGAGTGTGATGGAGTTCCGAGACGGGAAAGTGTCGCACGAGACACAATATTTCGCCGATCCATTTGATGCTCCTGCCTGGCGCGCCCAATGGGTCGGTCGCGCGTCGTGATTAGCGCAGACATTCCCGAACGCTCGGACCGAAACGGAGGCGGACCGTTTCGCGCTCTCTCGTAATACAGTTGTAACTTTACTTTCGTAGCGAGGCTTGGAGATTTCTCTCAGCGCCAAGTTCGTCAGGTGTCTCCACAAAAAGAGCGTTTCACTTGATGCACTTTCCGCCGGGAAACCGCGACGGTGGATCCGTTCGCACAACTGGAGCAAACAATGAAGATACTGATGGTATTGACCTCCCATGATCAACTGGGCAACACTGGTCGCAAGACTGGCTTCTGGCTGGAGGAATTCGCCGCACCGTACTTTGTTTTTAGAGACGCCGGCGTTCAATTGACACTCGCTTCTCCGAAAGGCGGACAGCCGCCGATCGATCCGAAGAGCGACTTGCCGGAAAATCAGACTGACGCGATGACGCGGTTTAAGAAAGATGCCGCCGCGCAACAGGCTCTGTCGCAGACCATCAAGCTGGCCGACGTGAAGTCGGAGGATTATGACACGATCTTCTATGTCGGAGGGCACGGCCCGATGTGGGACCTTGTCGATAACCCTGTCTCAATCGCATTGATCGAGTCCTTCTATAACTCCGGCAAGCCGGTCGCCGCAGTTTGCCATTCACCGGCCGTTTTCCACAAGGTCACCTATAAAGGTGAGTCACTGGTGAAAGGTAAGCGCGTCGCGGGCTTTACAAACGGCGAAGAAGAAGCTGTTCATCTCACTCATGTTGTTCCCTTCCTCGTCGAGGACGAGCTAAAGCGAGTAGGTGGCCGGTATGAGAAAGCCGCCGATTGGGCACCATTCTCAATCATCGATGGGCGCATCGTCACGGGACAAAATCCAGCGTCTTCCACGTCCGCGGCCCGAGATCTCCTAAGTGTCCTGACCGCGGAAAAGGTGGCTTAAGATGTCAGGCAAAGAAATAGCGCCGACGGCGGCAACAGCGAGAGAACCAGTGCGACCTCATCAACCGGGCCAGGCTGTTTTCAGAGGTATTCTCCCGGAAGATATCGAATGGAAACCGTTCGCCGCATTCCCACCTGCGGCGCGCCTTGCGATTGTTGTTGGTGAACCTGTTCGCGAAGGACCTTACACAATCAGGGTCAAACTACCTCACGGTACGAAGATGATGCCGCATAGTCATCCCGAGGATCGGATGTACACAGTTATCTCCGGCATCTTCTATATTGGTTTAGGTGATAACTTCGACCCCGAGAAGTTACAGGCCTATCCGCCGGGCAGCGTTATCATTCTACCTGGTAACACATCTCACTTTCACTGGGCAAAGTCCGGCGATTACATCACGCAGGTAACGGCGATCGGGCCGCTAGGTCTTGAATACATCAATGCGAATGACGACCCGCGGAGTGGAAACCACAGCTGAGGTCGTGGACTCGATCTCTTCTCTCTACTAATGCGTGCGGATATTGTTCCAGGAGCCAAGTTCCCGGACTACGAGCTTTCGGATCACACCGGGAAACATCGTAAGCTCTCGGAGTTGCAAGCGCTGGATCCGATGGTCCTCATTCTCAGCCGCGGCGCTTACTGCCCGAAAGATCGCAGGCAGCATGAAGGATTGCTTCAGCTGCATCGTGAGATGGAAGTCGGTTATTGCCGGTTGGTGACGATCAGCACAGACAACATCACTGACACAAATGAATTCCGGACTGGGGTCGGCGCGCATTGGCCATTTCTTTCGGATCCGCGCCGCATCATTCAAAAGGAGCTCGATATTGCCGAGTATACCGATCCGCAGCACAATCCGATGATTCCGCACACGATTGTGATCGAGCCTGGGCTGGTCATTTACAAGATCTACATGGGCTATTGGTTCTTCGGCCGCCCGACTGTGGAAGATTTGCGTCAGGACCTCAGGACGGTGCTTAGGAAATGCCGGCCGGATTGTGATATCACCGCGCCTGAAATGAAAGCTGCATGGCAGCAAGGCCGAAAGGAACTCTTCTATCCTTACGGGAAGAACTACGCGCAAACGATTAGCGAACAGGAGTAGCGGAAGATTCAGAGAGTCATGGCAACGACAAAAACGGCAAAAGGCGAGCCGATGCGCGTCACAGCCAGAAGCTGAAAGCTGAAATTCTGAAACGCTGAAATTATTTCGGATAGGCGCTCGCGATTCAAATTGTGGTTGGCTCTGTTACTTCGCCGCACTGCAGGCGGCGTTATCGGGATGATCTCAAAAGACGTTCAGAAAACGTCCAACATCGAACGTCGAAATCAGAGTCACCGGAATTGGGGAATTGGGTCAAATCCAAACAACATTCGATCGAGTTGTTAGGCAGAGGAATCGTAGAAGCGTCAATCCAGGCGCAGGCGAAAGAATTTTGCAGTGCTGCTGATCGTATCCACGTTCGCCGTGTTCTGATTGTTGATGGTGACAACCGGAAGCGGGGAGGTTGTCCATGAATCTGGTGTCTCTAGGTGTTCGGTTTCCTGCAACGTCCAACCCGTGGAGGGCGCGGGCCAGAACAACGTAACTTGTCCGTCCTGGTTCTTGATTTGCAGTTTTTTCAACACGAGCGGTCCGGACACCAACACCGGCAGAGAGGTGACCAGCGGCTGGCCGACCATGTAGAGCGTTTTGTTTTGCGGGCCGCCAAAGCAAAGGTTGACGACGAGCTGAAATTTAATTCTCCCGATCAAATGGCGATCAGGTGCGTAAATGTGCACACCATTGCCCGCGCTCGACCAGACCCGTCCATCGATGTCGCACTTGATCCCATCGGGAATGCCGTTGTTGATGTTGGCAAACTCGGTGCCGCCCGTAAGTGTGTTGTTCGCCGTGACTGAGTAGACGTAGATGCGATGCCCGGCGGAGCTCGAGTCGGAGTCGGCCACGTAAAGTTTGGTTTCATCCGGCGAGAAACACAGACCGTTCGGGCGGCCAGTGCCGCTCGTGCGTCCAAAGTTATTCGTCATGACCGCCGTGCATGTGCCATTGCCGTCGGCGGGATCGAATCGATAGACATAATAGCCAGCCGCATATCCGGGCGTCCCTTTGGGAGTGCCGCTGTTGTAGTTGGGGTCAGTGAACCAGATGGTGCCGTCGGACTTCACGGCCACGTCGTTAGGCGAGTAAAACCTCAATCCATTGCAGGTGGTCACCAGCGGAGTGACCACGCCGTTGACGACCATGGAAATCTTCTGCCCGGCGCTGCCGGCTTCCGCGCAGATCAACCGTTCCTGCCCATCGAGCAGGGTGCCGTTAAACAACGTGTTCGCGGGCGGGAGCAGGAAATCTGTGACGGTGCCGGGCGGGACGAGTTTCCTGAGCCGGTTGTTGTTCTGGTCGCAGAACACCAGGTAGTCGCCGCCTTCGGAACGGACCCAGGTCGGCCCTTCAAGCCAGCTGTTGATCGTAGCGTGTGTGGTGAGAACTGCGCTTGTATCGATGATTCGGCTGAACTCCGCCGGATCGGCGATTTCGAACGTCACCGTCACCGCGTTTGCGGTAGCAACACCCAGGAAAATCCACGCGAGAAGGGCGGCCGATCCCTTCCCGATTACTCTCGAGATCACGCTCTAGGGGATGCCAGGAATTTGCTTTTGGCGAGAAGATTTGTTCCCATTCTCCTTCGCCAAGCGTTCGCCTCGGCGATTCCGTCCATCGGCGGATCGGAGGCCCGAGGGGCACCTGTTCTGCTTATCGGTTTGGGCCATGCGACTGCGACCGCCCACTCTTTATACAGATCCCGCGAAGGTGGTCACTCTCGAGATTGAGGCTCCCCCGGAAGACGTGGCCGCGTCGGCGGGGAGGGTTTTGCTATTGGACGATCGCGGTGATTTCCGGGAGGTTCTCCGCGATCACCTGGCTTCCCGCCGTTTTCAAGTAACCTCAGTCCCAAGCGGTGTCGAGGGCTTGCGCGAGATCAGGAACGGCGCTTTCGATATTATCATTTGCGACATGATGATGCCGGGGATGGGAGGCGAGATGTTTTACTGGGCGGTCACGCGGTTGCGACCGGCTACGGCAAAGCGGTTCATTTTTTTTACCGGCCACCGGAACAATCCGGCGATCGAGTTCTTCTTCAAGCGGGTGAGCGCGACAGTACTCATCAAGCCCTTCGAGCTGAAGGCGCTCGACTCGACGATCCGCGGTGTTTTGCGCAAGCTGGTCTGATGGTTTGAAAGCAGAAAGCGGAAAGCGGAAATTTTGAAAGTCGGCAAGAAACGACGCGATTGTTTCGGTCTGGCCGCGATCCGCTAACAGGTGTTGCGCGATCTGGTTGATGCGCGGGCGATAGGCCGCGACGTTTATCCGAAAAAGCTCGAAGCGATGACGCGAAGATAAGAGGAGATGAAGAGCAGTCAGCGGTCGGCAGTGATTGGATGCATCCGCAAGCGCCTCAAGATTCGAATCTTTTTCACTGATCATGAAAAAGAAACTTGTCATTTTATTGGCCGCTTTATTGACGGTTAGCGCGGTGGCAATACCAAGTGCGAAGGCCCTCGATTTTTCGATCTCAATTGACGACACGCCGTATTATGAAGGACCAAATTTCTGGGATTACGGCTGGTATTATGTCTGGGTGCCGGGCCACCGGTATCATCATCATTGGGTCCACGGCTATTATGTGCGTCGGGGAGAATGGAATCGTCGCCATGCTCGCGAGCATCACGGCTGGGGCCATCACCACCACCGCGGTCACTGAGTATTCGGTCCATTCTGTCAGGACTTCTTCTCGGTGATCTTCGTGTGCTGCGCGGTTGATCCAGGTTGGAATTAGCCGGGCCAGCCTGCAACCATGAAAGATAATCGCGCACACGAAGTTGATCATGCGATCCTGAAAACCTGACTGCTTCCAGCAATCAAGTAGCGGGAGCTGCCAGTTCGATGGCTCGATAAGCACGCTCTTCGTTATGCGCAAATGCCGAACAAACCGGATTGATTCCGTGTCGTTGGTTAGGCTGTAATCGTCGCGATGACGAAGCCTGTCGGCAAAACCTCTTCGACCGCGCAGCGACAGATCGCGCCGCCGCCGCTTTCGCAGCATCTGCGCGAGTTCGCATCGAATCCTCACGCGTGGGCGGTGCTCGCGCGCAATATGATTCCGGTCGTCGGGATTTACGGCTTTGGTTGGTCGGCGGCGCTGAGCGTTTTCAATTACTGGTTCGACGGGCTGACGGCGCTGGCGGCGATTATTGCTGCGCTTATTCCGCGCGCGCTGCGGGAATCGGAAACGAAATCAGAAAGTCAGGCGGTGCTGCCGATAAAGATTCTGCGCGGTGTGGTTACGTGGATTTTCCTGGTTGGAATCGTCGGTCTTCCGTACTGGATCGTGCTGATTCCGCTGCATGATTTGCTGCTCAGCGACGAACTGCGAAGACAAATCGCAAATTCACCAGCGCTATGGTTTACATTCGGCTCGCTCGCGGCCGGACATTTATGGAAGGCGTTTCAGTCAGACTATGATGTGATGCCGGATGATCAGTTGAAACAACGAGTGCGCTGGGATGTCTATCTTCTGGTGTTGCGCGCGGTCGCGATGTTCATGATGGCGGCGCACGGCCTTTACTTCATCCTCGTGCCGCTGATGTCGCTACTGCTGACTTATTTTGAAATCTGGCCGGAGCGCGTGCTCGGCGCGGTTTTCGGCGATCCGTCAAAACTCTATGAGTACGATCCGGAAAGTGAGCATCGCTCCGGAAAACACGAAAGCGGGAAGTGATTCAAAAAGTTGCGCCGCAGGCGGCCTGATCAAACGTTGAACAAAATGAATTCTTACACGCTCGAGCCAGTTGGTTTTATTCGATCGACAGTGAAAGGCCGTGAAGACGCGCCGCGGCAGGGACCGGAAGGTGCGCCCGACGCGTGGCTCGAGATCGAACCGCGATTTGCCGATGCGTTGTTAGGCATGGAAGTGGGTCACGAGTTGATTGTGATTACTTGGTTGCATGAGGCGAAGCGCGATGTGCTGAAGAATCATCCGCGCAGTGACGAACGTCGTCCGCTCACCGGTGTGTTTTACAACCGCTCGCCGGCGCGACCGAATCCGCTCGGGCTGCATCCCGTCAAAGTGCGCGAGATCGACGGCACACGCATGAAGATCGGGCCGATCGAGGTGTTCGACGGCACGCCGGTGATCGACATTAAGTCAGCTTCGACGCGGGCCGACGGATGATTGGCGTGGAGAGGATTTGCGGCCTGCATGAGCAAACCAAAGCGAATCCAGCGCAGCCGAACGAAAGGCTGGAAGATGCCGGCGAACGCCATCTACGTCGGCCGACCAACAGTTTGGGGAAATCCGTACGTGGTGGGCTGGCAATTGATGAACGGCGAAATGCTCACTGCCGAAAAAGCCGTCGAGTTATACGAGCAGCATCTCGCCGATAACTTCAACGAGCGTGATATCCGGCACTGTCTGCACGATAAAGATCTCGTCTGCTGGTGCGCGCTCGACGAACCCTGCCACGCGGATGTGCTGCTGCGGATCGCGAACTCACGGCCGAAGTAGCCCGCCGCGGCGGGTAAACTGCGCGCGCATTTTCGTAAACGCACAGAATGCGCGACGTTGCTCGCCCGTGAGCGATATTCTGATTACCGAGAAGCTCCTCCTCAATGCTGGGGGATGGCAGGCGATGAAGCCTGCGCGCGAGCTACTCAAGAGCGGGCGTGTTTCCGAGGCTAAATACGAGCCGCCATTGCTGAGCGGTTACGTGCGCGAAGGCGCGAAGAATTATCGCTCCGGTCTCCGAATCAAAAGCGCGATCGACGTCGAGAATCTGTGCAGCTGTTGGGAGTCTCGCTCGGCGGGGAAGATTTGTGCGCACTCGGTCGCGGTGGGCCTGGGGTATCTGAATCCGCCGGCCGCTGTGGTCGCCGCGCCTAACGAGCCGACGATTCCCAACGCTCCGGCAGGTCCTCGGTTTGTCGCCGCTGATTCGGCTGACGCGGCCCTAACGACACTGCACGTGATCCTGCCGCCGAACTTCGCGGGCGCATGGCAGAAAGGACAGATCATGATCGTCGTCGAAGCGGAAGTTTCTCGAAACCGTACACTTGTCTCCGCGCTTCCGAAGAAGAACACGTTTGCGGTCGACGACGCCGATCTCGTACTGATCGAAGGCTTGCGCGCGATTCCGGCGATTTTCGAGAGCGGCATGGCGATCTTGTCACGCGATGCATTCCTGCGGCTGCTTCCCGCGTTGCAGAATCATCCGCGCGTCACATTCGGCAAAGCGACTCGGGCGACGATCGCTTCCGCCGCGCTGCGTCCCGAGCTTCTGGTCGAGTCGCGCGGCGAGGGGAGCATCGCGGTGAAATGCAACTTTCCGCCGCATGCTCTGCTTCTTTGGAATGCGACCGACGCGTGGATGCTGCAGAACAACGAGTTCGTCCGCTTCGGCGAAGCACTGCCGGCCGGCTCGACGCACCTGATCGAGAGGCCGTTGCTGCTCGATGGCGACCGCGCGTTGCACTTCCTCGCATTCGATCTGCCGCGACTGCGCGATGCATTCGACGTGCGCGCGGGCGAGGGCATTCGCCTCCCGGAAATCGGAACCTCGTTGCCAACTTTTGAGCTGCGGCTGGCCGGCACGCTCTTCAGCGTCACGGGTGAATTGATGTGTAGCTATGGCGACCGCGCGCCGATTAAAACATTGGCCAACGCACAGGATCGATTCGTTTTCCGCGATCCGCAGAATGTCGATCGATTGCTGATGCGGAATCTCGATGCCGAGAACAGGGCTATCGCTCGGCTCGAGCAGATGGGCTTCGCGCGAACGGACGCCGGCGGCTTCGTGTTGCATGGCCAGCCCAATGTTGTGCGGTTCTTCGCCACTGATTATCCGAGACTGCAGCGTGATTGGAAGGCCACGCTCACCGCGCAGGTCGAGAAGTGGAGCGGCGAGATCGAGCGCGTCACGCCGAAGCTCGAAATCGTCAGCTCGGGTCAGGATTGGTTTGAGGTGCGCTACTCGCTCACGACGCCGGGCGGTGAAGTGTTTTCAAACGCCGACATTCAGCGGCTGCTTCGCTCTGGCCAATCGCAGACGCGATTAAAGAATGGCCACATCGCTGTGATCGACACCGCGGGCCTGGAGGATTTCGAGCAGGTTATCCGCGATTGCGATCCGGCGCAGACGCAGCCCGGGCTTTACCGAATCGACCGCGCTTACGCCGTTTATGTCGAACAAACCGCGCGCGAGCTTGGCTCCGCCGTCGCCGATCGTCGCGAAGCACTGAAGAAATTCATCACCGGTCGAGACGCGTCGCCGGATGCGAAGACGAAACTCGGCCCGCTCGCGGAGATATTGCGCGAGTATCAGCTCGCCGGTTTTGAATGGCTCACGCGCCTCGCGGCGAACAATCTCGGCGGAATCCTCGCCGACGAGATGGGTCTTGGCAAAACGGTGCAGACGCTCGCGTTTCTCCGCGCTCACCAGGGCATTGGCCCCGCGCTCGTCGTTTGCCCGACATCGCTGGTGACAAACTGGGAGAATGAAGCGCGGAAGTTTACGCCCGAACTCAAGACGCTCGCGCTCGAAGGCGCCGATCGCGCCGCTCGTTTCAAGTCGATCGCAGACGTCGACATCGTCATTACAAGCTACGCGTTGTTGCGGCGCGACATCGACACATTGCGCGAAATTAATTTCTCCGCCGCGGTGCTCGACGAAGCACAGCACATCAAAAATCCGGAGACACAAAACGCGCAAGCCGCGTTCGCCCTTCGCGCGACTCATCGGTTTGTGCTGACCGGGACTCCGATGGAAAATTCGGTGCGCGACCTCTGGTCGATCATGAACTTCGCGCTGCCGGGTTATCTCGGCAATCGCAACGACTTTCGCGAGCGCTACGAGCTACCGATTGCGCGCGGTTCCGCGCCGGACGTGCAACGCCGGCTCGCGCGCCGACTCCAGCCGTTCCTGCTCCGCCGTCGGAAACGCGACGTCGCGAAAGATCTGCCGGAGAAAATCGAGCAGGTTGTGCCGTGCAGCCTAACGAGTCATCAACGCGCCGCCTACGACGCGCTGCTGCGTGAGATCCAGCAAGGTCTCGGGAGTTCGGGCAAGAATGTGAACGCCGGTGCCCAACGGATGAAGATGCTTACTGGTCTGCTCCGTTTGCGCCAGGTCTGCTGCGATCTGCGCCTCGTCGGCATCGATAAGGAAGAGACCTCCGCAAAGATGGACCTTCTCGACGAACTTCTCGAGGAAGCGATCGACGGCGAACATCGCGTCCTCGTCTTCAGCCAGTTCGTTTCGATGCTGCACCTCGTTCGCGAACGTCTGGAGAAACTCGAGATTCCGTTCTGCTATCTCGACGGCTCAACTAAACAGCGTCAGGAAATCGTGGATGGTTTCCAGAACGACTCCGCGATTCCAGTTTTCCTGATCAGCCTGAAAGCTGGCGGCGTTGGCCTGAATCTTTCCGCTGCCGACACCGTCATTCATTTCGATCCGTGGTGGAATCCCGCGGTCGAGGCGCAAGCAACCGATCGCGCACATCGCATCGGGCAAACGCGCGTCGTCACCGCCTACAAGCTGATCACGCGCGATACCGTCGAAGAAAAAATCCTGCGGCTACAGGAGAAAAAACGCGCGGCGATCGACGCCGCCATCGACAGCGAGGAACCGCTCATGACTGGCCTAACGACTGAAGAACTCGAAGAGCTGCTCGCGTAAGCTGAAGGAGTAAGGACTTCGATGAGCTCCACGCGTTTGCATTTCCGCCTCGAAAAAGTTGCCACTGCGTCCCGTGCGCGTGCGGCGACTTTTCGCACGCTTCATAACGAAGTGCAGACGCCGCTCTTCATGCCTGTGGGGACGACAGCAACGGTAAAGGCGCAACTAACGCGCACGCTCGAAGAAGCCGGTACTCAGATTCTGCTCGCGAATACTTATCACCTGCTGCTGCGACCGGGGACGGAGGTGTTCCGGCGCATCGGCGGGATTCACAAATTCATGAGTTGGGAACGCTCCGTCCTGACCGACTCCGGCGGATATCAGATTTTCTCGCTGCCGCACTCGCGCTCCATGAGTGAAGAGGGCGCGGTTTTCCAAAGTTACGTGGATGGGAAGACGATTCTGCTCAGCCCGGAGATTAGCATCGAAACGCAGAAGGCGATCGGCAGCGACATCATGATGGCGCTCGATCATTGCGTCGCTTCGACCGCAGACGAAACGACGGTGCGCGCGGCGATGGAAATCACGGAACGCTGGGCGGCGCGGAGTCTGGCGGCGCGGGGAGATTCGCCGGCGGCGATGTTTGCGATTGTGCAGGGGGCGCTCGTGCCGGAACTGCGACGCGCGAGCGTGGACTCGTTAGGCGCGCTCCCGTTCGATGGCTACGCGATCGGCGGGCTCGCGGTGGGTGAGGGGAAGAACGAGCGCGAGGAAGTGTGCGAATACACAGCGGAACTTCTGCCAGCCGACAAGCCGCGCTATTTAATGGGAGTGGGCACACCGCTCGATATCCTGGAGGCGGTCCATCACGGCGTGGACATGTTCGATTGCATCATGCCGACGCAGCTCGCGCAACGCGGCGCTGCCTTTACCTCGCGCGGCTTTCTGCAGTTGCGGCGCGGCGTTTACAAATATTCCACCGAGCCGCTTGATCCCGAGTGCGCCTGTCCCACCTGTGCGCGTTACACGCGCGCTTATCTCCATCACCTGACGAAAGCTCCGAGACACTTGGCTGGCAGTTACTCGGCAAGCACAACATTCACTTCTATCACCAGCTCATGCGCGATATCCGCGACGAGCATTTTGGCCGGCGGGTTCACGAGTTATATCGAGAAAAACGCGCCTTTCTCGCCGAAGCGGATCTGGAGAATCCGGTCGTGCCGATGAAACAAAAGAAACCGCGCACGATGAAGCTGGGCGACTACGAAGTGCACATCGCGCGCGAAGGATTCGCCAGCATCCGGCAAATTTCGTCAGGCGAGATCATGCACATGCGCACACCGCCGATGGAAGAAGCGCGGCAGCGCTATATAGAGCAATCGCGGCTCGCGGAACGTCTGCACGAATCGACTGAGCCGCTGGTCATATGGGATATCGGCCTCGGCGCGGGCGCAAACGCGATGGCCGCGATCTATGTTATGAGAAGCAGGCCGCGCTCGGGCCAGTGCGCCCGCTCCAGATCATCAGCTTCGAGAATCACTCAGCTCACTAAAGCTCGCGTTCCAGCTGAATGATTTGTTCCCCTACCTGCGCCACGGGGGTCCGCCCGCAATCTTGCAGGATAGTGAGTGGCAATCGAAACAATACTCTGGCCTGAGCTGGCAACTCTTGCGCGGCGATTTCATCGAGATGATGCCGAAGGCTTCTGCGCCACCGGATCTCATTTTCTACGACATGTTCTCGAGCAAGACATGTGCGGATGCCTGGACCATGGTTTCGTTCCAGCAACTTTTCGCCGCGTGCGCTGGCCGCGCAGTCGAACTGTTTACATACACCTGCTCTACCTCCGTTCGCGTAACACTGCTCGCAGCGGGATTCTATCTCGCGCGCGGTCGAGGCATGGGGCCAAAGGAAGAGACGACGATCGCGCTTACGCCTGAGGCGTACCGGTTATCGTGGGTCGACCACGCCGAGATGCTCTCAGACGATTGGCTCGCGCGCTGGGAACGCTCCGGCGCGAAGTTCCCGCCGGGGCTTGAGCCCGCAGCCGAGACCGCGTTCGAAGATCGCATCCGCGAGCACGAGCAGTTTCAACAACCCGAAACCTGAAAAGCTGCTAAGCGGGCATCCGCGCAGCGATCCGAATCGTCCGTTCACCGGGCCGACCGAACCCGCTTGGGCTGCATCTCGTAACGGTGCGTGAGATTGACGGCACGCCGGTGGTCGATATCAAATCAGCGTCGACGCGTGCCGACGGATGATATCAGCTGTGTCCGAATCTCTTTCCGCCAAATCATTCGCGCCAATCAGGGATCGAATTTGCAGTTACTTCCAGATACTTATCGAACCAGGCGATGGTTTGATCGAGACGGTCGGCCTGGTTATCTGGCTTAACGAACATGTGGCCTTCGCCGGGATAGACGATCAGTCGCGTCGGCACGTGCAGCGTCTTAAGCGCGTGCCAGAATTCGTAGGACTGCGGAGCGGGGCATTCGGCGTCGCGTTCGCCTACAATAACCAGAGTAGGTGTCTTCACTTTCTTGATGAAGTGAATAGGCGAGCTTTTCTCGTAAACGGCAGGGTCGTCGTAAACCGAGGCGCCGAAGAATGGAATCATCCATTGATCGATAAGGTTCTGCCCGTAGTAACT
>CAWDLY010000002.1:0-76374 GCA_963803315.1 uncultured Verrucomicrobiae bacterium
GATATTGCTCGATTCAATTATTCGCCGAACGCCTTGCTCGATCGCACTTACGATGAGCGTTTCCTTCAGCTCATGCGCTTTGAAGCGGACCGTGCCGAACAATTTTTCGCGAACGCCAGAGCATTGCTTCCTCCTGAGGCCGCCGCTCGATGGTCGCGGCTGAAATCATGTCGGCGATCTACTTTGCTTTATTGCAGCGGATGAAAGCTGATAATTTTCGAGTTTTCGAACGGCAGTACCAGTTGAGTATGGCGGCGAAACTCGCACATCCTGCTACAGTTATTGAAGAATTTTTGAATGCGATTTCCGTAACATCCGTCTAAGATCAAATTGCGAATCATTTATCACCATGAATAAACATTTTATAACGGCAGGGCCACCCTATTGCTCTCACTCGCGCTTAGTTCGTGCGATACGCCGACAGGACAGGGCGCAGGATTCGGCGCTGCGACTGGCGCCATTCTTGGAGCTGCGGCGACTGGGACTGGACGCGGCGCCGCCATCGGAGCTGGCATCGGCGCGGCTACCGGGGCGATGATCGGTGCGTCGATTGAGGCGGATCAATACGGCTACTATCGCGGTCATCCGGTAAACTACTATCCATATGGCGGGCCGGCTGGTCGGCGCGGGTTCTATCACAGCCCATACACCGGAGCGGTCTATGATTTGCGCGCGTTCCGCACGGCGGCTTGACGCGCGACTTCGATACCGGCCAACTTTTCCGCCGGCCCTAACGAACAATTGCGCTAATTCTTTGGCGGGCTGATCTGGCAACGGGTCAGCCCGTTTTCTTTTGCAACGCATCGACGACGCGCTGCGCTTCTTCATCCATGCGGACAAGCTCGGGCCAGTGCGCGGATAATTTTCGCCGGGGAGTTTGCGGGTTGCGTCAAGCCCATGTGCGAGCCGATGTTTTGCGAACTCGGCGCGTGATCGAGCGAATCGCTGGGATTCCGGATGATGGTGCTGTCGCGCTCCGGATCGGTATTCGCGCAAAGCGGAAAAGGACTTCGCTGGTGTTGTGCACGTCGCAGTCTTCGTCCACGACGATGATGTATTTACTGAACATCATCTGCCCCATGCCCCAGAGCCCGTGCATGATTTTGAAGGCCTGATACGGGATATTGTTTGCGGATGCTGACGAAAACGAGATTATGGAAAACGCCTTCGGCCGGCAGCGCCATATCGACGATCTCCGGGAAGTTCATTTTGAAGACGGGCAGGAAAATGCGCACGCTGGCGTCGCCGATGTAAAAGTCTTCCATCGGCGGAATGCCGACGATGGTGGTCGGATAAATCGGGTCGCGCCGATGCGTGATGGCGGTGAGATGAAAGACCGGGTAATCCTCGACCGCGGTATAGATAGCCGGTGTGATCGCCAAACGGCCCTTCCGGCCGCATTTCGCCCGGCTGCACGTAACCTTCGAGGACGAAATCGACGTCGGCCGGCACTTCGAGATCGATCGTTTTGCACGGCACGAGCTCGACTGATTTCTTGCCGCAAGAATCCGGCAAAAAGAATTTCATCCAATCCGTCCGGCAACGGAGCGGTCGCGGCAAAAGTGTAAGCGGGATCGCCGCCGAGCGTGACCGCGACCGGCATGCGTTCACCGCGTTCGTAATAACGTCTCCCATGCCGCGCGCCGACCTTGTGGATCTGCCAATGCATTCCCGTCGTGCTCTTCATCGTAGATCTGCATGCGATACATCCCGAGATTACGCGCGCCGGTTTCGGGATCGCGCGTGTGCACATTCGGCAGGGTAATGAAGCGCCCGCCATCTTTCGGCCAACATTTCAGGATGGGAATATCGCGCAGCGTAAGTCCCTCTCCGTTGAACGTTGACGTTGAACGTTGGACGTTGAACGTTCCTCGAAGCGGTGCACCACTTCCTGACACGCTCCTTCCTTGGAATGCTTCGGCCGCGCATGCAGCAGATGAATTCCCTGTTTTAACAGGCTCCACCCTTCGCGAATATCCGTTGGCGGTTTCGCCTTCAGGATCAGCTGAATTTCCTGCGCGAGATCATCGATACTTTCTCGCTGCAGCGCCATCGCCATGCGGCGCTGCGATCCCATCGTATTGATCGCCACTGGAAACTTCGCCACTTTCCGTCGACAATCGGTTGCTCGAAAAGCAATGCCTTCCCACCTCCGGGGGATTTCATTTCTCGATTGGCCCATTCGCTGATCACCAAATCGGTATCTACCGGCATCGCGATGCGCTTCAATTCGCCCGCGCGATCAAGCGCCTCCACGAATTGCGAGAAACAGCTGTAGGCCATCTAAACGTGGTCCGTATTTGCCGGGCCAACAGCAAGCAAAATTCTTAGTAGCGTGGTGGACGTGTAAATGCTGAAAGGCGACGACGCGTCCGTTTCGAAAGGTGACCGTTTTATATGGGTAACTCACCTGCCGGAACCGCGGATAGAAGAACGGGTCGTAAAATGGATCGTAGAGGCCAACGAAGTGCCGACCTCCATGGCGTCCCCCTACCAAAACGCCTCCGCCCCCAAAACCACCGTAATAAGGATATCCGAAGCCGCCATAGTACGGATAGTAATCATTGGAATATGCGTGATAGATCCAAGTCTCCGTCGACTTTCCATGGTAGCGGCCGAAACCCTTTTGGTCCGGCGAACCCCAGGCTACCCAGACGGCATCCATATTCATGCCCTCTCGAATACGGCCTTGCCTAACGAGAGCCTGATCCCTTGGCGAGAGCGAATTGTAAATCTCAGGATGTTCCGAGATCCGTGTTTCAATGGTGGCGCAACCAGCGAGAAATAACGCAGCGAAAGCGGCGCCTAGTTGTCAGCGCCCGATAAAAAATTAAGACGCTTCATACGTAAGCATACAATCGCGCCCAGTGTGGTCAACTGGACGTGCCGAAAGCGGCGCCCTCTTGCTTCGTCATTCGCTTACCGCTAATCTTTCCCCCATGGAGGATCGTTTCGGGCATCGCATTTCCTACTTGCGTGTTTCGATCACCGATCGCTGCAACGAGCGCTGCCATTATTGCATGCCGCAAGAGCTCCAGGAGTGGCTTCCGCGCGCTGACATTCTTTCCTTTGAAGAAACGCTGCGCATTATCCGCATCGGCGCCGGGCTCGGTGTGACGAAAGTTCGAATCACCGGTGGCGAACCGTTGACGCGTCGCGGTATTCTCGATTTTGTGCGCGAAGTTCCAGCCATCGATGGCATTCGCGACATCGGTCTTTCCACAAATGGAACGCTGCTCGCGCGCGATGCCGGTGAGGGGAGAACTATGGCGGCGGCGTTGCGCAAAGCCGGTGTGCGTTCGATTAATGTCTCGCTCGACACGCTTGATCGTGAAGTTTATGCGGCGATAACGGGCCGCGATTTTCTTCCGCAAGCTTTGGAAGGAATCTCCGCAGCAATCGACGCGGGATTCGAGCAGATTAAACTCAATGCCGTACTCATGCGCGGCCGCAACGAAGATCAGCTCATTCCGCTGGTGGAATTCGCCGCCGAGCGCGGATTGATTTTGCGCTTCATCGAGCTCATGCCCGTGAGCACGAGCGAAGTTTTGCGTGAAGATAATTTTTTCCCGATCAACGCGGCGAAGCGCGCGCTGGAATCACGATACGGCGATCTGCTTCCCGCGCCGGAGTTTCGAACAAACGGTCCCGCGACTTACTATCAGATTCCTGGGCGCGATCAGCGCGTCGGTTTTATTGGCGCGATGACGAACCTGCATTTTTGCGAAAGCTGCAACAAATTGCGACTGACGTGCGACGGAAAATTGCGGCCGTGTCTCGGCAGCTATTTGGAATTCGACATCATGAAACCACTGCGTGCTGGCGCGAGCGATGAAGAGTTGCGCCAATTTTTTCTCGATGTGGTCGAGCGCAAACCGGAGCAGCACGATTTCCGCAACAATTACCAACCCGATCGCAAGATGATCGCGATCGGCGGTTAATCATGGATCGCCTCACTCACATCGCAGCTGACGGCAACGCGCAAATGGTCGATGTCTCGACTAAACCATTGAGCAATCGCGTCGCCATCGCGGCCGGGAAGATTCGACTGCGGCCGGAAACGTTGGAATTGATTTCGCAGGACCGCATTGCCAAGGGGAACGTCTATGCAGTCGCACGCATCGCCGGAATTCAAGCGGCCAAGCAAACTTCGCAACTCATTCCGCTTTGCCACAATCTCGATCTGAGCCATGTCGAAATCACGTTCGACCCGGTTTCCAATGGCGTGGAAGCAAAATGCACAGCGCGCACAACGGCGCAGACCGGCGTGGAGATGGAAGCGCTCACCGGAATGATGGTGGCGTTGCTCACCATTTACGACATGTGCAAGGCCGTCGACAGCGAGATGCGAATTTCCGATGCTCACCTTGTCGAAAAAACCAAGACGCCCTGTAGCGGCGGTCTGTGACCGTCGCTAAAATAATGCGGCGCTCATAAGCGCCGCCACGGAAGTGAAAAATGCAAATCGCTGTTGGAATCGTTACCATTTCTGATCGCGCTGATTCAGGCGAATACAAAGATCTTGGCGGACCAGCGCTAAAAGACGCATCGGAAAAGGCCGGTTGGTCGGTTCTTTGCGAGGCTGTTATTCCTGACGACATCAATCGAATCCAGGAAACGTTGCGCTCGTTCGCCAATCAGGGTTGCGGTCTTATTCTAACGACGGGCGGAACTGGCATCACCGAGCGCGATGTCACGCCGGAAGCCGTTCGCGGAATCATGCGCGTCGAGCTTCCGGGTTTTGGCGAAACCATGCGCAGCGAGTCGCGAAAAATCACGCCAAATGGAATTTTGTCGCGGAGTCTTGCCGCCGTTGTCGATCGCGCGCTTGTCATCGCACTTCCGGGCAAACCGAGTGGGGCAGTGGAATGTTTGGGCTTTGTGCAGGGAGCGATTCCGCATGCGGTCGCGCTTGCGCAACGCGTGCCGACGTCTTGTTAGGAATGTAGCCACGGCGCTGTGTCGCCGTGTCCCGCAGAAACGCCCCGACACAGCGGGGCGGCTACAACATCAAATCGTGATAAGCGTGAGTTCGGGCGGACAATTGAAACGCCACGGGACAATATAAGTCCCAATCCCGGCATTAACATAAAGCGGCCCGGCCGGCGTTTCGTAGTAGCCGTGGTCGTAGCGTCCGACCGCGGGCGGAAGAATAATCGGTCCCCAAAACGGCAACCGCACCTGGCCGCCATGCGGATGCCCGGCAAGAATTAGATCGAAGCGTTGCTTTCCCATCTGATCGGCAACGGCAGGGTAATGCATCAGCAGTATTCGCCGGCTTGCATCGGTAGCGGAGTGCATGTCCAAACCGGTGATGCCCATCCCGACGAGTTGCACATCGAATTTTGGCAACGTGACATTGCGCGCCGGGAGCCATCCTCCTCCGGTGGCAGCAAAAGCCTTTTCGTATTCGGCGAATGGCGCCTGCGTCGAGTAATCATGATTGCCCGGCACGCCATAGACCGGCGCCTTGATTCGCCTAACGAAGCCAAGCGCGTCACTGACAAAGGCGCGATCCTCGATGAGATCACCGGTGAAGCAGACAAAGTCCGGCGCGAGTTCGTTAATTCTCTGCACGACATGCGCGGCAAATCGCGCGTCACCTTTGTAGTGAAAATCCGAAAAGTGAATGAAGCGCGCTTGATCGCCGCGATGCAATCGAAAGTTCTTCACGCGTAACCACGATGGCTCGATCCATTTCGCATCGATCCCAGCGGCCGCGGGCAGTGCGAGAAGACCGAGGCCAAGAAATTTCCGTCGACTGATCATCTGCCACACAGAATAGCATAAGACATTCTCACAACCTTCATTTCGCGTGTAGTAACCAAGGAGGGGCGGCTTCCAGGCCGCCGAAAGGGCGCTCTGGAGAGCGCCGCCGGGCGGCTTGTCGTCGGAGACGATCACCTGGCCTAACAACTTGATCTTGAGCTCTGCCGCCACTGCCTCACCGATCTGTGACTGGATCGCGAACGTCTTTTAATAGCTCGTCGTAGGTGTGCGACCATAGGCTGCTGCCATCCTTTATCCGAATGAGGTTGACGATGACGCGGATGCGGTCGCCCTGCTGGAACACCGAGCCCTCGATGAGATGAGCCACGCCTAAGGCGGCACCGATCTGCGCCATGCTCTCTTTGGAATCACGGAGCTGAAAGCTGGAATACTTGCCGATCACTTTCAGCGCTTTGATCTGGGTGAGATCGCTGATCAATTCCTCGGACAAGCCGTCGGAGAAGTATTGCTGCTTCGGATCGCCGCTTTCGTTGGTGAGCGGCAGCACCGCGACCGATTTTTCGGGAATGGCGGCGGGCTTGGTCGCTGTTCGATGCGTGAAATAGTAAACTCCGCCGGTGACAAGGATCGCGGCCAGTGCGAGCGCGGCGATCGATCCGATATTGCGCCGCTTCAGTTTTTGCTTCGTCTGTTGAAGCTTTCGCGGCAACGTGGCGTTGCCCAGCGGCTCAGCATAGAGATTGACCAAATGAAGTCGGACGCCGTGCTTGACCTCGCATTGCCCCAGGTCGCGCAAACGGGACGCCCATTGCCGCGAATGCACCAGATCATCGGCTACGCGCTGGGAGAGAAGAATGTGCCCGGCGTCACCACAATCCATCACCCGTTGCGCCATGTTGATGCCGGCCCCAGCGATGTTGGTGCGTCCGCTCACGTCGGTTATCTTACTCACCGGCCCGCTGTGAATACCCATGCGCACCGGAAGTTCCGGATGTTTCTGAAGCGCTTCCGCAATCTCCAGCGCGCAGCGAGCCGGTTCTTCCGCGCTGTGACGGAAGACCAGCGCCATGCCATCACCGGTCGGCAACCTAACGAGTAATTCGTCGGTCGCTTCGCGTACCGGCGTGGTCGCGAGCACGATCTCAGTGAGCTGGCTCAGCCGCTCCTTCTGGTCTTCGTTCAAGAGCTTTGAGTAACCGACGATGTCGATGAAGAGAACATGGCCGATCTCGAGGTTCAGATTGTCGTCAGATTCCGGCACAGGCTTTTTCTACCGGGCGCGGTCCTACATGGCGATGTTTTTCGGAACGAGGGAAATGACAAGTGCGCCGTCGCCGTTAATTAACGATGGCATAGCAGGCCAGTGACAAGCGCTCCGCAGCGTCATGTTGGCCACGATACACGGCTCCGAAAGGCAGAATGAAGAATGGAGCGCGTGGGACGCGCGACATAGAACACGTCGCGATGGGAATCGCGCGGGTAGACGGGAACGCAGCTAGGTAGCTGGCGCGAACACCGGGCGGTGCGAGTGATCAAGGTAAAGTGACGAGGGTAGGAGTGAGTGAGCCGGGAGGCGAGCGAGTTTCAATTAAGATTTAAGAAGTTCTGGAAATCTTACTGGTAGGCTTTCAAGAGCGATGGGATGTTCGCAGACGGAACGCCCAAGGGCTTAAGAGTCTCCGCCACGTACGCGCCGCCGTCGCTAGCGGCGACCTTCCAGTCTGTTCCGGTCCGATGCAGCACGATCGAGAGGTCGCTTTCATCCGAGTAGGCGGTAGCAAGCGCCCAATCGTGAGAAACGGAGACATGCAGAACCTTCCCGAACTTTTTCGCCACAACTTTTCGTACCTGTTGAACATCCTTTGGATTGCCAAGATCACCGGCCACAGCCGGGATAATGAAGATGAGTAAGGTGACAGCGGCAGCCAGGGTGATGTATCGGCGTAATGTTCTCATGGTTGCTAAAATCTGAGGCTCACGAGTTCCCCTGTCAAAACGCTATGCGGAGCGATTGATAGAATCATCGCATCCAAGCGCATCCGGCCATGGTGGTTTTTACATAATTGTGACGTGACAACGCGCCCTTTGGAACTTACATAATCGGCCAGGGCGATTCTGCCGCGGGCGGCACATTTCCGAACGCAACTCAACTGAAAGGAAACTCAGTATGCCATACGTCACCGCTGGAAAAGAAAACGGAGAGAACATCGACATCTATTATAAAGACTGGGGCAGTGGGCAGCCGATTGTGTTCAGTCACGGCTGGCCTCTCTCGGCGGATGATTGGGATCCGCAGATGCTTTTTTTTCTCAGCAAAGGTTACCGCGTCATCGCGACGGATCGGCGGGGACATGGTCGCTCGACTCAAACCAGCGGCGGACACGACATGGACCATTATGCCGACGATCTGAAGGCTGTGACCGATCATCTCAACTTGAAGGATGCGATTCACGTCGGCCATTCGACTGGCGGCGGCCAGGTGGTGCGTTATCTCGCCCGTCATGGCGACAAGAATGTGGCGAAGGCAGCGATCATCAGCGCGGTGCCGCCGTTGATGGTGAAGACCCCAGCCAATCCGTTAGGCACGCCGAAATCAGTGTTCGACGATCTTCAAGCTCAGCTCGCCGCCAACCGCCCCAAGTTTTACTACGATTTGCCGGCCGGCCCGTTCTACGGCTTCAATCGTCCGGGCGTGAAACCGATTGAGCCTCTGATTCGGAATTGGTGGCGCCAAGGCATGATGGGCGGCGCCAAGGCGGGTTATGACGGCATCGTCGCGTTCTCACAGACTGATTTTACCGAAGATCTAAAGAAGATCTCGATACCAGTTCTGGTCATGCATAGCGAGGACGACCAGATCGTGCCCTATCAGGCGGCCGGTCCACTCTCAGCCAAGCTTCTCAAGAACGGCACGCTGAAGACCTACAAAGATTTGCCTCATGGCATGATCACGACGCAAGCCGACATCATCAATGCCGAGCTGCTCGCGTTCTTCAAAGGTTAAGCCGAACCCAGAATTCGAAAGCAAAACAATCCTTCGAGAAATACACGCACATGAATAAC
Organism: uncultured Verrucomicrobiae bacterium; assembly: GCA_963803315.1. Taxonomy (GTDB): domain Bacteria; phylum Verrucomicrobiota; class Verrucomicrobiia; order Chthoniobacterales; family UBA10450; genus JBBQFI01. Next base: position 8,794 of record CAWDLY010000002.1, read on the forward strand.
AAAATGAAGATCGTAGTCATCGGAGGTAGCGGACTCATTGGAGCAAAGGTGGTGAGCAATCTTCGCGAAGATGGCCATGAGGTGGTGGCGGCGTCGCCTTCTACTGGCGTAAACACGCTAACTGGTGAAGGACTAGCCGAAGCGCTTAAAGGAGCTCAGGTCGTCGTTGATGTGGCGAACTCGCCTTCGTTCGAAGACAAGCCTGCCATGGATTTCTTCGAAACGTCAGGGCGCAATCTTCTTCCCGCGGAAAAGACTGCGGGCGTGAAACATCACGTGGCGTTGTCGGTAGTCGGGACCGATCGCCTAACGGGAAGTGGTGCCGGTTCTTTGAGTGGTTACTTCCGCGCGAAGATGGCCCAGGAAAATCTGATCAAGGCTTCCGGCATTCCGTTTACGATCGTGCACGCAACGCAGTTCTTCGAGTTCGTGAAAGGCATTGCTCAATCGGGGACTGACGGATCAACCGTTCGGTTATCGTCAGTCCTGATGCAGCCGATCGCCGCGGAGGAAGTCTCTGCTGCCGTGGCAGACGTAGCCCTTGGTCAACCGATCAATGGCATGATCGAAGTGGCCGGGCCCGATCGCATTCGGCAGGACGAACTTGTTAGGCAATTTCTCAGTGCAACGGGCGATGCACGGAAGGTGGTCACCGACGACAATGCGGGTTACTTCGGCATAAAAGTGAACGATCAAAGCCTTGTTCCCGGAGATAACCCCCGCTTCGGCGCGACGCATTACGGGGACTGGCTGAAACGCTCCACAGCTTTGGAGTCAGCAACAAAATAAGACAGCAAAGAGGGCCAAGAGCTTTAACTGCCTTCGCTTTCGCTCAGTAACCGTTCCACGCGACGATCGGGAATGAGCCACATGAGAGCGACGCCGATGTAAATGCAGCCGGCGACCCATGGTTTGAAAAACGAGACGACGATCGCGATCGTGTAAAGCACCGGGGAAAGTTTGCCCTTGAGATCGGAGCCGATGGCGCGGGCCAGTTTCGAATCGCAGCCATGCAGCCGGATGATAAGCGTTTGCAAAATGTAATAGGCGAGCGCGGCCATGAGCAAAACGCCACCGTAAAGCGCCGAGGGTATGGATTGAAAATGGTTCTCGCCCATCCAACCGGTCACAAACGGAAAGAGCGACAGCCAGAAAAGCAGATGGAGGTTGGCCCACATGATCCCGCCGCTGATTTGGCGACAGACGTTGAGGAGATGATGATGATTGTTCCAATAAATCCCGAGATAAATGAAGCTGAGCAAATAAGTGAGAAAGGTCGGCAGCAACGGCCGCAGCGCGCTGATATCGGGATCGTGCGGTACTTTTAATTCCAGCACCATGATGGTGATGATGATGGCGAAGACGCCGTCGCTGAACGCTTCGATCCGATTCGTTTTCATGCGCCGGAATCTAACACATGTAGTGACCAACCTTCGCCATCATCCTTGCCTCTGCTACGGCTCGACAAGAGGCTGCGGCTGGGCAGGCCGGTGTCAGCGTGTGACAGCAAGGTATGCGAGCGTGATCGTGATCAGATCTTCCAGTAGTGCGATGAAAAGATCTTTGGTCTTCAACGCCGCAACTAAACGCTTTCGGATTTCGTAACCGGCGAAGGCCCCGATCACGGCGCCGACGGCACCGAGGATCGCTCCGCCGATCCATCCTTGATTGCCTACCGCATATTGAACGCAAACGCCACAAAGGGCGCCCATGACAATGCGCACGATGAGCGGCACAGGCGCGGTTCGTTTCGGCGTCTGAGGCAACAAGTCGGCGATCAGCTCGAATAAAGCGAGGATCGAAAAAATCACGACGGCGATTGTCGATCCCATGAAGGCGAGTGGGGAATTGTTGAGATTCAGCCAGCCCAGATGGGCAGCCCAAGCCACGAGCGCCGGCGGCGTGAGTGAGCGCAGTCCGGTCGCGAAGCCGATGACCAGAGTTAACACGATGACGTATTTCATGAAGATTTTGTGGACGGAGGAGATATTTCTCAGGAATGCCCAGGAAGTAAATTCAGAAACGATATCCCGAATCACCAGTTACCTGTCACAGGTTTTGCGACTTGACCGGTCAATCCATCGGGTCGCAAGTTATCCGCGCGCTGGGGGTCGTTGGGTGAAACAGTTCCTGGCTGCGAATGGAACCTGATGCGAGGAGGGAGTATGGACGTGGCAACTCTTGCCGAACTGCTTCGCGAGACGGAGCAGCATCACGGCCAATATGAGAAGACGCACGCCAAACATAACTGGTGGGATTGGTATGCGCCCTATCTCCACGCGCGTTTAAACGGCAGCAGTCCGGTAGAAGCAGCAGTCGCCGCCGAGACCTACATGACTGATCGATCATGAATCGATGATCGAGATTGGACCTGCTACTTCGCCGCTCTACAGACGGCGTTATCGGGATGATGTTTGGTTCAATCCAGCCGCAGGCGAAAGAATTTTGCGGTGCTGCTGGTGGTATCAACGTTCACCGTGTTCTGATTGTTGATGGTGACAACCGGAAGCGAGGAGTTTGTCCATGAATCGGGCGTCTCCAGGTGTTCGGTTTCCTGCAGCGTCCAACCCGTGGACGGCGCAGGCCAGAACAAGATCAATTGGCCGTCCTGGTTTTTGATTTGCAGTTTTTTCGACGCGAGCGGTCCAGACACCAATACCGGCATCGAGGTAACCAGCGGCTGGCCGACCATGTAGAGCGTTTTGGATTGCGGGCCGCCAAAGCAAAGGTTGACGACAAGCTGAAATTTGATTCTCCCGATCAAATGGCGATCAGGTGCGTAGATATGCACACCATTGCCCGCGCTCGACCAGACCCGTCCATCGATGTCGCACTTGATCCCATCGGGAATGCCGTTGTTGATGTTAGCAAACTCGGTCCCACCGGTAAGCGTGTTGCTCGCCGTGACTGAGTAGACGTAGATGCGATGGCCGCCGGAGCTCGAATCGGAGTCGGCCACGTAAAGTCTGGTTTCATCCGGCGAGAAACACAGGCCGTTGGGGCGGCCAGTGCCGCTTGTGCGTCCAAAGTTATCCGTCATGACCGCCGTGCACGTGGCATTGCCGTTGGCGGGATCGAATCGATAGACATAATAGCCAGCCGCGTATCCGGGCGTGCCTTTGGGAGTGCCGCTGTTGTAGTTGGGGTCAGTGAACCAGATGGTGCCGTCGGATTTCACGGCCACGTCGTTAGGCGAATAAAACTTCAATCCATTGCAGGCGGTCACCAGCGGAGTGACTACGCCGTTGGTGACCATGGAAATCTTTTGCCCGGCGCTGCCGGCTTCGGCGCAGATCAACCGTTCCTGCCCGTCGAGCAGGGTGCCGTTGAACAACGTATTCGCGGGCGGGAGCAGGAAATCGGTGACGGTGTCGGGCAGGACGAGTTTTTTGAGCCGGTTGTTGTTCTGGTCGCAGAACACCAGGTAGTCGCCGCCATCGGAGCGGACCCAGGTCGGCCCTTCAAGCCAGGTGCTGATCGTGGCGTGTGTGGTGAGAACCGCGCTCGTATCTATGATTCGGCTGAACTCCGCCGGATCGGCGATTTCGAACGTCACCGTCACCGCGTTTGCGGTAGCAACATCCAGGAAAATCCACGCGAGAATGGCGGCCGATCCCTTTGCGATTACTCTCGAAATCACGCTTCAGGGGATGCCAGGAATTTGCTTTTGGCGAGAAGATTTGTTCCCATCCTCTTTTTACACGCGCTCACGGCTTCGCCCCCAAAAACCTTCGAGGCGATGACCGGTCGCCGCGCTTTATGCGAAGGTGTAATATTTGAGGTCACCAGAGGGGACTAACTATCGAAGAGATGGACGAGCACAATATTCGCGTAGCGATAGATCGACATTGGGCGGCGTCCGCCGCGGGTGATCAAGTTGGCGAACACGAAATCTATCACGATGACGTTGTTTGTGAGTATCCGCAGTCGGGCGAGATAATTTATGGTCGCCAAAATCTGCAGGCGCTGCGTAGTCACCATCCTGATAAGCCATCCGAGTTTAGCGTCAGGCGGATTGTGGGAGAAGGTAACCTCTGGGTGAGCGAGTACGTGATTAACTACGGCGGCAAACGGATGTTTACCGTGAGTGTGATGGAGTTCCGAGACGGAAAAGTGTCGCACGAGACACAATATTTCGCCGATCCATTTGCTGCTCCTGCCTGGCGCGCCCAATGGGTCGGGCGCGCGTCGTGATTCGCGCAGACATTCCCGAACGCTCGGACCGAAACGGAGGCAGACCGTTTCGCGCTCTCTCGTAATACAGTTGTAACTTTACTTTCGTAGCGAGGCTTGGAGATTTCTCTCAGCGCCAAGTTCGTCAGGCGTCTCCGCAAAAAAGAGCGCTCCGCTTGATGCACTTTCCGCCGGGAAACCGCGACGGAGGCATCCGTTCGCACAACTGGAGCAAACAATGAAGATACTGATGGTACCTGACCTCCCATGATCAACTGGGCAACACTGGTCGCAAGACTGGCTTCTGGCTGGAGGAATTCGCCGCACCGTACTTTGTTTTTAGAGACGCCGGCGTTCAATTGACACTTGCTTCTCCGAAAGGCGGGCAGCCGCCGATCGATCCGAAGAGCGACCTGCCCGAAAATCAGACTGACGCGATGACGCGGTTTAAGAAAGATGCCGCCGCGCAACAGGCTCTGTCGCAGACCATCAAGCTGGCCGACGTGAAGTCGGAGGATTATGACACGATCTTCTATGTCGGAGGGCACGGCCCGATGTGGGACCTTGTCGATAACCCTGTCTCGATCGCATTGATCGAGTCCTTCTATAACTCCGGCAAGCCGGTCGCTGCGGTCTGTCATTCGCCGGCCGTTTTCCACAAGGTGACCTACAAAGGTGAGTCACTGGTGAAAGGTAAGCGCGTCACCGGCTTTACTAACGGCGAAGAAGAAGCTGTTCATCTCACGCATGTTGTTCCCTTCCTCGTCGAGGACGAACTGAAGCGAGTAGGTGGCCGGTATGAGAAAGCCGCCGACTGGGCACCATTCTCAATCATCGATGGGCGCATCGTCACTGGACAAAATCCAGCATCGTCCACCTCTGCTGCCCGAGACCTCCTAAGTGTCTTAGCTACGGAAAAGGCGGCTTAAGATGTTACGCAAGGAAATAGCGCCGACGGCGGCATCAACAAAAGAATCAGCGCGACCTCATCAACCGGGCCAGTCTGATTTCAGAGCGATATTGCCGGAAGATATCGAATGGAAACCGTTCGCCGCGTTCCCATCTACGGCGCGCCTTGCGGTTCTCGTTGGTGAACCTGCTCGCGAAGGGCCTTACACGATCAGAGTCAAACTACCTCACGGTACAAAGATGATGCCGCACAGTCATCCCGAGGATCGGATGTACACAGTTATCTCCGGCATCTTCTATATTGGTTTAGGTGATAACTTCGACCCCGAGAAGTTACAGGCCTATCCGCCGGGCAGCGTTATCATTCTACCTGGTAACACCTCCCACTTTCACTGGGCAAAGTCTGGCGATTACACCACGCAGGTAACGGCGATTGGGCCGCTAGGTCTTGAATACATCAATGCGAAAGACGACCCGCGGAGTGGAAGCCACAGCTGAGATCGTGGACTCGATCTCTTCTCCCTACTAATGCGTGCGGATATTATTCCAGGAGCCAAGTTCTCCGACTACGAGCTTTCGGATCACACCGGGAAACATCGTAAGCTGTCGGAGTTGCAAGCGCTGGATCCAATGGTCCTCATTCTCAGCCGCGGCGCCTATTGCCCGAAAGATCGCAGGCAGCATGAAGGGTTGCTTCAGCTGCATCGTGAGATGGAAGTCGGTTATTGCCGGCTGGTGACGATCAGCACAGACAACATCGCTGATACGAATGAATTTCGGACCGGGGTCGGCGCGCATTGGCCATTTCTTTCGGACCCGCGCCGCATCATTCAAAAGGACCTCGATATCGCCGAGTATACCGATGCGCAGCACAATCCGATGATTCCGCACACGATTGTGCTCGAGCCCGGCCTGGTCATTTACAAGGTCTACATGGGCTATTGGTTCTTCGGCCGCCCGACTGTGGAAGATTTGCGTCAGGACCTCAGGACGGTGCTTAGGAAATGCCGGCCGGATTGGGATATCACCGCGCCTGAAATGAAAGCTGCATGGCAGCAAGGCCGAAAGGAAATTTTCTATCCCTACGGGAAGAACTACGCCCAAACGATCAGCGAACAGGAGTAGCGAATCTCCGGGCTTTTCGAGTTCGACCAAGGATTCGCCGAAAATCTAAACTTCGATCCGTTTCTCAAGACAGCGGTTGCCGTCCTTAAGTGGCACTGCCCGACCAAGCTCAAGCACCAGGCATCCGTCCGCGGGCACCTGTTCTGCTCATCGGTTTGGGCTATGCGTTTGCGACCGCGAACTCCCGAGGCCGAGGAGATCGTCACTCTTGAGATAGAAGTTCCCCCGGACGACGCGGCCGGGCCGGCGGGCAGGGTTTTGCTCTTGGAAGATCGCAACGATTTCCGGGAGGTTCTCCGCGATCATCTGGTTTCCCGCCGTTTTCAGATAACCTCGGTCCCGAGCGGCGTCGAGGGCCTGCGCGAAATCAGGAAGGGAGCCTTCGATATCATCATTTGCGACATGATGATGCCGGGGATGGGGGGCGAGATGTTCTACTGGGCGGTCACGCGGACGCGGCCGGCTACGGCTAAGCGGTTCATTTTTTTTACCGGCCACCGGAACAATCCGGCGATCGAGTTTTTCTTCAAGCGGGTGAACGCAACGGTGCTCATCAAGCCCTTCGAGCTGAAGGCGCTCGACTCGACGATCGACGATGTTTTGCGCAAGCTAGTCTGAGACTGGAACCGGTTGGCATTGCGGCTCCAGCCGTGAAATGCTGAGAAGCTGAAATTCTGAAAGACTGAAATTGTGCGCGCTCGTCAGCTCTTCGCTTTTCCCAGTGCGGCGTTCAGGCGTTCGAAGTTGGCTTTCGGCCAGAGCTTGCTTGTCTCGTAGTAATTTCGGACCGACGGCGTTCCTTTTAGCAGCTTGAGCCACTTCACCCTCCAGCGGGTGTAGATGTGCACGTCCGGCTTCAGGACGCCCGGCTTATCGAGCGTGCCGAAGCTGTACAAATCGAAGATTCGGCCTATGTCCATAATCGCTCCAGAGGGCCGTCTGACACCTTGGGCAGCGGTAGATATCGTGCGGGCCGTTCTCGCGTGGGACCGGCACTGCCACTGGTTTGCCGCGAAGCAGTTTGACCGCCTGGGTCTCGATGATCGCGTTGAGCACGAACGCGCTTCCCGTCAGCCGCTGACAATCGTCGCAATGACAGCAATGGACGAACATTGGCTTCTCGAGGAGTTGGTAGCGGATGGACCCGCAAGCGCAGCGGCCACTAAGTTTCTTTGTCATGATGGTAAGCGAAACACGAAAGCGAGCACAGAAAAAGACTGATTCCACTCGTTAGGCCAATTGGCTACGGAGAATCGACGACATCCATACTGGTACTGGGCATCGCCAACGAGGCCCGGCGGTAGAAGGACATTCGCCAGTTCAACCTGTCGTCAAACAAGCGCCGTGGCGAACCGCCCTGGGCTCGGTGACGACGATGGCGACAATTTAATGTTGCCCTGGATAATCAACCGCAGAGCCGTTATCGCGAACGGGAAAATCGTGCGGCGTGAAAACTTGACTGCTTTAAGCAGTCAAGTTTCTCCCCAGAGCCCGCATTTGTGAGTGGTTATTGCAAGGACAAAAGGGGGTGAAGTCCAGCAACGGTCAACGACAAAGTCACCAAGAACGCGCACGGCGTCTAACTTGACTGCTTAAAGCAGTCGAGTTTTCTCGGAGGGTTGCGTGCGTCAGTGTTGCAGCGAGGGCCAGAACGGCGGTGAGATCCAGAAACGCTCAACAGCAAAGTCACCAGGAGCCCGCACGGCGCCTGACTTGACTGCTTAAAGCACTCGAGTCGTCTCCCAGGGTTGTGTTCCTCGGTGTTGCAGCGAGGGCCAGAACGGCAGTGAAATCCAGAAACACTCAACGGCAAAGTCATGAAAAACCCGCGCGGCGTCTAACTTGACTGCTTAAAGCACTCGAGTCGTCTCCGAGGGTTGTGTTCCTCGGTGTTGCAGCGAGGGCCAGAACGGCGGTGAGATCCAGAAACGCTCAACGGCAAAGTCATCAAGAACGGGCACGGCGCCTAACTTGACTGCTTAAAGCAGTCAAGTTATTGGAAGGCATCAAAGCGGATGCTTTAGATTTGCTTTTTCCGGTGGTGCGAGCAGAGGTATTGCGCGCGCTTTTTCATCACACGCGACGCGAAATGTATGTGCGCGAAATCGCGCGTTGGAGTGACCTGGCACTGCGGACTGTGCAGCGAGAGCTGGCAACCTTGATCAAGATCGGGTTGGTGACGACACGAACTAATGGCTACCGTGTTTTCTATCGCGCCAATCGCAATCACGCGCTCTTTGCGCCGTTGCAGCAATTGGTTTTCAAAAGCGAGCGCTGCCTGTTGGGCGAGAGAAAACCGAAGAAGCGGCCGCGACAGCGTTGGCGAGAATCGGGTCGGCGCAAACGTTGACTGTCGCCGGACTTCATCCGAGAAATGGACGCTGAGAACTCGACTGCTTAAAGCAGTCGAGTCCGAATAAAGGAGGGGGAGGTTAGAAGTTCGCCATGTTTGCCGATGGACAAACTCGTCGTGGCGAAGCGAATCTTTCCATCGGCGAATCCGGAGGTTTATCACCGCGCTCGAGCACCAGCTCGGCTTTGAGATTTCGTAAATCCCGACCAACGCTGGTTAGGTTCGCGGGAACCGCTCGGTTCTTGTTGACACCAGGCGTCTCGTTTTGATTTCCTGTGAGGATGAATCCGCACTTCTCCCGCGGACGGTCCCAGACTGCCCGCGCGTTTCTCTTCATCCTGGCGTTGTTTCTCTGCAAACTTCCCGTTTCTGCACAGACCATCAATGCCAACGCCACTGCCAATAACGGTGGTTCATCGGGTTGGGCCATTTTCTTTGACCTGACGGCGAACAGCAATGCTCTCTTCGTAATGCAGCTGACCACCGCGAGTACGGCTGCCGCGAATGCGGGCTTCAGCATCGAAGTCTTCACACGCAACGGAACGTCGCTGGGCGGACCGGTAGGGTCCGGACCAGGCAGTTCAATGGCCGGTTGGACCTCGCTCGGCACAGCCAGTGCCACACAAGGTGCGACCTCCAGCGGTATCTCGCTGCCGATAACCATCCCGACGATCAGTGTGGATCCGTTTGCGACCGTGGGCGTAGCGTTGCTCTTTTCCGGGGCAGGCCCGCGCTATTTCGGCACAGCCTCTTCAGGTCCTTACCAGATGTTCTCCGATTCGAATCTCACCTTGACCACTGGCGACGCGCGCAGCGTGCCGTTTACTACCACAGGATCGTGGTTTGCCCCGCGTGGCTTGACCGGATCGATCACCTACAGCGTGGTTCCCGAGCCTTCGTCAATCGCATTGCTCGTACTCGGGGGATCGCTCTGTTTCTGCCGCCGCCGTCGCGCGTTCAAAAGCGGGTAATCCGGCCAGCGCTATTTCACAGTCCGATGACCACGGCTTTGGTTGGGTGTAAAAGCCAACCCTTCGTCCCGCGTCTCGCGGCCTCAGCCGGATTGTTTGACGACGGCTCTGCGTGAAGCGTTCAGGCGCTTGAAGCTGGCCTTGGGCCAGAGCTTGCCGGTGTCGTAGTAATCCCGGAACGACGGCGTTGTCTTTGGCAGCTGAAGCCATTTCACCTTCCAGCGAGTGAAGATGTGCGCGTCCGGCTTCAATGCCCCGGCGTCGTCGAGCGTTCCGACGCGGACGAATCGGAGATTGGGCCTGTGACCGTAGTCGCTCCACACGGCGGTCTGACATTTGCCGCAGCGATAGATGTCGTGTGGCCCGTGTTCGCGCGGCACCGGCACGGCGACCGGCTTTCCGCGGGTCACCTTGACCGCCTGGGTCTCGATGATCGCGTTGATCACAAACGCGCTGCCGGCCAGCCGCTGACAGTCGTCGCAATGGCAGCAGTTAACGAACATCGGCTGAGCGAGGAGTTGGTAGCGAACGGACCCGCAAGAGCAGCCGCCGGCGAGTTTCTTGACCATGGTGATTCGTGTGTCAGATAGCCGCGAGCAGCAACCGAAAAGTTAAGAGAAGGGGCGGAAAGAAACGACGCCTCTCTCGCGGTCTGCTAGACTTGTCCGTGACTGTGATGGACTGGCTGCTCGACTCCGACCCTGCGATTCGCTGGCAGGTATTGCGCGATCTGGATGATGCGCCGGCGGAAATTGTAACGGCGGAGCGGGCGCGCGTGGCGAACGAAGGTTGGGGTGCACGGCTGCTCGCTTTGCAAGGCGAAGACGGTCAATGGGCGGGCGGCGCGTTATTCCCTAACGGGAAATGGAACAGGAATGAGCCCCAGCCTTGGACGACCACAACGAACGTACTCGTTGAGCTGCAGGATTTCGGAGTTGATCCGCGCAATGAGAAGGTGCGGCGCGCGGTCGCGCAAGTGCGGGAGCATTGCCGGTGGGAGCATGCCGGTCAGCGGTTCTTCGACGGGGAAGTCGAGCCGTGCATCAACGGCATGGTCGTCGCGCTCGGCGCTTACTTCGATCAAGATGTCGATGGTGTCGTTAGGCGGTTAATTGGTGAGCAGCTCGAAGACGGCGGATGGAACTGCGAGGCGGAGAATGGTTCGGTTCGCTCTTCTTTCCACAGCACGATCAGAGTCCTCGAAGGATTGTTGGCGCATGAACGCGCCACCGGTGGCTCGGCGGAATCGATCGCTGCTCGCCGCCGAGCTGAGCAATATCTTCTCGAACGAAAATTGTTTCGGCGTAAAAGCACCGGCGAAGTCGTCAATCCTGCCTGGCTGCAATTCTCGTTTCCAACCCGCTGGCATTACGACGTATTGCGCGGTCTCGAATACTTTCGCGAGGCCGGCGACCCGCCGGACCCGCGCGTGAACGAAGCGATTGATTTACTCCGATCGAAGCAGCAGCCTAACGACACGTGGCTTCTGGAAAACACTCATCCCGGCGCAGTCCACTTCGCGCTCGAAGAGGGCGATGGCCGGCCCAGCCGATGGAATACGTTGCGCGCGCTGCGAGTGCTTCGTTGGTACCAGCAATGAAGTTGCATCGCAGGAAGGGCGAACAAGGTTGAACAAGATGAACTCTTATACGCTCAAGCCGGTTGGCTTTATTCGATCGACAGTGAAGGGACGTGAAGACGCGCCGCGGCAGGGACCGGAAGGTGCGCCGGACGCGTGGCTCGAGATCGAGCCGCGATTCGCGGATGCGTTGTTAGGCATCGAGGTCGGTTACGAGTTGATCGTGATCACGTGGTTGCACGAGGCGAAGCGCGATGTGCTGAAGAATCATCCGCGCAGCGACGAGAGTCGTCCGCTTACCGGCGTGTTTTACAACCGCTCACCGGCGCGGCCGAATCCGCTCGGGCTGCATCCCGTGACGGTGCGTGAGATTGACGGCACTCGCATGAAGATCGGACCGATCGAAGTCTTCGACGGCACGCCGGTGGTCGACATCAAGTCAGCGTCGACGCGTGCCGACGGATGATTGGCGTGGAGAGAATGCATGGCCCGAACGAGCAAACCGAAGCGAATCCAGCGCAGCCGCGCGAAAGGCTGGAAGATGCCGGCGAAACGCCATCTACGTCGGCCGACCAACTGTTTGGGGAAACCCGTACGTGGTGGGCTCGCAATTGATGAACGGCGAAACGCTCACTGCCGAAAAAGCCGTCGAGTTATACGAGCAGCATCTCGCCGATAATTTCAACGAGCGCGATATCCGCCACTGTCTGCACGACAAAGATCTCGCCTGCTGGTGCGCGCTCGACGAGCCGTGCCACGCCGACGTGCTGCTGCGGATCGCGAACTCACGGCCAAAGTAGCGCGCGCATTTTCGTAAACGCGCAGAATGCGCGACGTTGCTCGCCCGTGAGCGATATCCCGATTACCGAGAAGCTCCTCCTCAATGCAGGGGGATGGCAGGCGATGAAGCCTGCGCGCGAGTTGCTCAAGAGCGGCCGCGTCTCGGAGGCGAAATACGAGCCGCCGTTACTGAGCGGTTACGTGCGCGAAGGCGCGAAGAATTACCGCTCCGGCTTGCGGATCAAGAGCGCGATCGACGTCGAGAATCTCTGCAGCTGTTGGGAGTCTCGTTCGGCGGGGAAAATTTGTGCGCATTCGGTCGCGGTGGGTTTGGGCTATCTGAATCCGCCGTCCGCTGTGGTAGCCGCGCCTAACGAGTCAGCGATTCCCGAAGCTCCCGCAGGTCCCCGGTTCGTCGCCGCTGATTCGGCTGATGCTGCCCTAACGACACTGCACGTGATCCTGCCCCCTAACTTCCCGGGCGCATGGCAAAAAGGACAGATCATGATCGTGGTCGAAGCGGAAGTTTCCCAAAACCGTACGCTCGTCTCCGCGCTCCAGAAGAAGAACACGTTTGGAGTCGACGACGCAGATCTCGTGCTGGCCGAAGGTTTGCGCGCGGTTCCGACGATCTTCGAGAGCGGTATGGCGATCTTGTCGCGCGATGCATTCCTGCGGGTGCTTTCCGCGTTGCAGAATCATCCGCGCGTCACATTTGGCAAAGCGACTCGTGCGACGATCTCTTCGGCCGCGCTGCGTCCCGAGCTTCTGGTCGAGTCGCGCGGCGAGGGGAGCATCGCGGTGAAATGCAACTTTCCGCCGACTGCTCTGCTTCTTTGGAATGCGACCGACGCGTGGATGCTGCAGAACAACGAATTCGTCCGCTGCGGCGAAGCGTTGCCGGCCGGCTCGACGCACCTCATCGAGCGGCCTCTGCTGCTCGATGGCGACCGCGCGTTGCACTTCCTCGCGTTCGATCTGCCGCGGCTGCGCGATGCATTCGACGTGCGCGCGGGCGAAGGCGTTCGCCTGCCGGAAATCGCAACTGCGTTGCCAACCTTTGAGCTGCGGCTGGCCGGCACGCTCTTCAGCGTCACGGGTGAATTGATGTGCACTTACGGCGACCGCGCGCCGATCAAAACATTAGCCAACGCACAGGATCAATTCGTTTTCCGCGATCCGCAAAATGCCGATCGAGTGCTGATGCGGAATCTCGACGCCGAGAACAGCGGCTATCGCGCGGCTCGAGCAGATCGGCTTCGCCCGAACAGACGCCGGCGGCTTCGTGTTGCATGGCCAGCCCAATGTTGTGCGGTTCTTCGCCACCGATTATCCGAGACTGCAGCGTGATTGGAAGATCACGCTCACCGCGCAGGTCGAGAAGTGGAGCGGCGAGATCGAGCGCGTCACGCCGAAGCTTGAGATTATCGGTTCGGGTCAGGATTGGTTCGAGGTGCGTTACTCGCTTACGACGCCTGGTGGCGAAGTGTTTTCAAACGCCGACATTCAGCGGCTGCTTCGTTCCGGCCAATCGCAGACGCGATTAAAGAATGGCCACATTGCCGTGATCGATACCGCGGGCCTGGAGGATTTCGAAGAGGTCATTCGCGATTGCGATCCGGCGCAGACTCAGCCCGGGCTTTACCGCATCAACCGCGCTCACGCCGGATATGTCGAACAAACCGCGCGCGAGCTTGGCTCCGCCGTCGCCGATCGTCGCGAAGCGCTGAAGAAGTTTATCACCGGCCGCGACGCGTCGCCGGATGCGAAGACGAAACTCGGCTCGCTCGCGAAAATATTGCGCGAGTATCAACTCGCCGGTTTCGAATGGCTCACGCGTCTCGCGGCGAACAATCTCGGCGGCATTCTTGCGGACGAGATGGGTCTTGGGAAAACGGTGCAGACGCTCGCGTTTCTGCGCGCGCATCAAGGTGAAGGCCCGGCGCTCGTCGTCTGCCCGACATCGCTCGTGACAAACTGGGAGAATGAAGCGCGCAAGTTTACTCCCGAACTCAAGACGCTCGCGCTCGAAGGCGCCGATCGCGCTGCACGTTTCAAATCGATCGCCGACGCCGACATGGTTATTACTAGCTACGCGTTGTTGCGACGCGACATCGACACACTGCGCGAAATTAATTTCTCCACCGCCGTGCTCGACGAAGCGCAGCACATCAAAAATCCGGAGACGCAAAACGCGCAGGCTGCGTTCGCCCTCCGCGCGAATCATCGCTTCGTGCTCACCGGCACACCGATGGAAAATTCGGTGCGCGATCTCTGGTCGATCATGAACTTCGCGCTGCCCGGTTATCTCGGAAATCGCAACGACTTCCGCGAGCGCTACGAGCTACCGATTGCGCGCGGTTCCGCGCCCGATGTGCAACGCCGGCTCGCGCGACGGCTCCAGCCATTCCTGCTTCGCCGTCGGAAACGCGACGTCGCGAAAGATCTGCCCGAGAAAATCGAGCAGGTCGTGCTCTCCAGCCCTAACGAGTCATCAACGCGCCGCCTACGACGCGTTGTTGCGCGAGATCCAGCAAGGTCTCGGCAGTTCTGGCAAGAATGTGAATGCCGGTGCCCAACGGATGAAGATGCTTACTGGTCTGCTCCGTTTGCGCCAGGTCTGCTGCGATCTGCGTCTCGTCGGCATCGATAAGGAAGAGACCTCGGCAAAGTTGGACCTCCTCGACGAGCTTCTCGAGGAAGCGATCGACGGCGAACATCGCGTCCTCGTTTTCAGTCAGTTCGTCTCGATGCTGCATCTCGTGCGCGAACGCCTGGAGAAGCTCGAGATTCCGTTCTGCTATCTCGACGGCTCAACCAAACAGCGTCAGGAAATCGTGGATCGTTTCCAAAGCGATCCCGCGATTCCAGTCTTTCTCATCAGCCTGAAAGCCGGCGGCGTCGGCCTTAATCTTTCGGCGGCCGACACCGTCATTCATTTCGATCCGTGGTGGAATCCCGCGGTCGAGGCGCAAGCGACCGACCGCGCGCATCGCATCGGGCAAACGCGCGTCGTCACCGCCTACAAGCTGATCACGCGCGATACCGTCGAAGAAAAAATCCTGCGGCTACAGGAGAAAAAACGCGCGGCGATCGACGCCGCGATCGACAGCGAGGAACCGCTCATGACTGGCCTAACGACTGAAGAACTCGAAGAGCTGCTCGCGTAAGCTGAAGGAGTAAGGACTTCGATGAGCTCCACGCGTTTGCACTTCCGCCTCGAAAAGGTTGCCCCTGCGTCCCGTGCGCGCGCGGCGACTTTTCGGACGCTCCATAACGAGGTGCAGACACCGCTCTTCATGCCGGTGGGGACGACGGCAACGGTAAAGGCGCAACTGACGCGCACGCTCGAAGAAGCCGGTACCCAGATTCTGCTCGCGAATACTTATCACCTGTTGCTGCGACCGGGAACAGAGGTGTTCCGGCGCATCGGCGGGATTCACAAATTCATGAGCTGGGAACGCTCCGTCCTGACTGACTCCGGCGGGTATCAGATTTTCTCGCTCCCGCACTTGCGCTCCATGAGCGAAGAGGGCGCGGTTTTCCAGAGTTACGTGGATGGGAAGACGATTCTGCTCAGCCCGGAGATTAGCATCGAAACGCAGAAGGCGATCGGCAGCGACATCATGATGGCGCTCGATCATTGCGTCTCTTCGACCGCAGACGAAACGACGGTGCGCGCGGCGATGGAAATCACGGAACGCTGGGCGGCGCGGAGTCTGGCGGCGCGGGGAGATTCGCCGGCGGCAATGTTTGCGATTGTGCAGGGGGCGCTCGTGCCGGAACTGCGACGCGCGAGCGTGGACTCGTTAGGCGCGCTCCCGTTCGATGGCTTCGCGATCGGCGGGCTTGCGGTGGGTGAGGGGAAGAACGAGCGCGAGGAAGTGTGCGAATACACAGCGGAACTTCTGCCAGCCGACAAGCCGCGCTATCTCATGGGAGTGGGCACACCGCTCGATATCCTGGAGGCGGTCCATCACGGCGTGGACATGTTCGATTGCATCATGCCGACGCAGCTCGCGCAACGCGGCGCTGCCTTTACCTCGCGCGGCTTTCTGCAGTTGCGGCGCGGCGTTTACAAATATTCCACCGAGCCGCTCGATCCCGAGTGCGCCTGTCCCACCTGTGCGCGTTACACCCGCGCTTATCTCCATCACCTGACGAAAGCTTCCGAGACACTTGGCTGGCAGTTGCTCGGCAAGCACAACATTCATTTCTATCACCAGCTCATGCGCGATATCCGCGCGAGTATTTTAGCCGGTCGGGTTCACGGAGTTATATCGAGAAAAGCGCGCCTTTCTCGCCGAAGCGGATTTGGAGAATCCGGTCGTGCCGATGAAACAAAGGAAGCCGCGCACGATGAGGTTGGGCGATTACGAAGTGCACATCGCGCGGGAAGGATTTGCCAGCATCCGGCAAATTTCTTCGGGCGAAATCATGCACATGCGAACACCGCCGATGGAAGAAGCGCATCAGCTCTATATAGAACAATCGCGACTCGCGGAACGCCTGCACGAATTGCTCGAGCCGCTCGTGATCTGGGATATCGGCCTCGGCGCGGGCGCAAACGCGATGGCGGCCATCGAGTGTTACGAGGAGCAGGCTGCGTTCGGGCCGTTGCGTCCGCTCCGAATCATCAGCTTCGAGAACGATCTCAATTCACTCAAGCTCGCGTTTCAGCGGAATGACTTGTTCCCCTATCTGCGCCACGGCGGTCCGCCAGCAATCTTGCAGCATGGCGAGTGGCAATCGAAACATCACTCAGGTCTGAGCTGGCAACTCTTGCGCGGCGATTTCCTCGAGATGATGCCGAAGGCGTCGGCGCCACCGGATCTTATTTTCTACGACATGTTCTCGAGCAAGACGTGCGCAGAAGCCTGGACCATAGCTTCGTTCCAGCAACTTTTCGCCGCGTGCGCTGGCCGCGCAGTCGAGCTGTTTACCTACACCTGTTCCACCTCCGTTCGCGTGATCTTGCTCGCGACGGGATTTTATCTCGCGCGCGGCCGAGGAATGGGACCGAAGGAAGAGACGACGATCGCGCTTACGCCGAAGGCGTACCGGTTATCGTGGATCAACCGCTCCGAGATGCTCTCCGGCGATTGGCTCGCGCGCTGGGAACGCTCAGGCGCAAAGTTCCCGCCAGGGCTTGAGCCCGCAGCCGAGACCGCGTTTGAAGATCGCATCCGCAGGCACGAGCAATTTCAACATCCAAGGAGTTCAGCGCGCACTTGACCGAATTTTTCGCGCGCGTTTTAAGGTAGGGGCGGTTCACCTGAACCGCCCGGGCGATTCGGGTCAATCGCCCCTACCCAGCTGGCCCTAACGAGCGACACAACATCGTGAACCCTGATCTCGTAGTTCGTGTGGCGACCCGCTAGCTATCTCTGTATTTGTGACAATGCGGACAGGAGACCGATTCCACGTAGCGCGGATCTTCCTGTTCGACCGCGGTGAGCGGAGTCTGACAGACGAAGCAGAGCGCGGCTCCGGTTTCGCGCAGGAAGGCGTCGAGCGCGACGCGTTTGTCGAAGACGAAACAATCACCTTCGAAATGTTCGCCGCCGCATTCCGCGAAGTAGCGGAGAATGCCGCCATCGAGTTGGAAGACCTGCGCGAAGCCAGCCTTTTGTAAAAGCGGCGCCGCTTTCTCGCAGCGAATGCCACCGGTGCAAAAGGTCACGACGGGTTCGTCTTTTAGATGATGGGGCAGGGACGCGGCCGCGGTAGGAAATTCGCGGAAATGATCGAGGTCGAGTGTGTGGGCGCCGCGGAAGGTGCCGAGTTTTACTTCGTAGGCGTTGCGGGCGTCGAGAAGCGTGACGGGTCGGCCTTCATCGAGCCATTCCTTCAGTTTTCTCGGCGAAACTTTTGGGGCGGGGCAGCGGCCGGGATCGATTCCAGCGACACCGAAGGCGATTATTTCTTTTTTGATCTTCACGAGCATTCGATTGAATGGCTGATGATCGCTCTCGCTGATTTTCGTGTTGAGGTCGGCGAGACCGGGAATGGTTCGGAGGTAATTGAGTAGCGCGCCGGCGGCGTCAGGCTCGGCCGCCACGACGACGTTGATTCCTTCCGGGCTGAGAAGGATCGTGCCGCGCATTCCCGCTTCGACACACATCGTGCGCAGCGCGACCTGGAGTGCTTTCAGATTGCCTAACGACGCAAATTTATAAGCTGAAATGTTCGTGAAGACCGGCATGAGCTGCGGAATATGGCGCAGAACTCTTCCCGGCGCGAAAGACGGCGACCATTCCGAGGTGCGAGCCGCACGGAATCGCCATATCATCTCGGTGATATGAAAGCATCCTATGTTCTATCTTTTCTTTTCGGCGCGGCGGCGATGTTCGGCATTAGCACGCTCAAGGGATCCAGCGCGGAATCTCGACATCACGTTTACGAATTGCGCCTCTATCACGTGAACGAGGGCAAAATGAATGCGCTAAGAGATCGTTTTGGCAATCACACGGACGCGATCTTCAAGCGGCATAACATGAAGAGCATCGGTTATTGGTTGCCCGAAGATGCGCCGAGTTCGCAGAATCTGTTCGTTTACATTCTGGAGCATCCAAGTCGCCAGGAGGCGGAGAAAAATTGGGAGGCTTTCCACGCCGATCCGGAATGGCAGAAGGTGAAGGCCGAATCAGAGGCGCACGGAGCGCTGGTAGACCATATCGATCGGTATTTCATGGACCCGACCAGCTTTTCAGCGCTGAACTAAACTCCGAAAGTTTTCGCGAGCAAGGCGTTCAACATTTGCGACGGGAGACAGGCTCCAAAAATAGAGTAGTGGAGGAACAAGCGGGCCTCTAAAGTCGGCGTGATGTCGACCGACAAGACGCGGCTGGAGATCGCGCACGTTCTTTTTATCGACATTGTCGGCTATTCGAAGCTGCTCGTTAGGCAACAGAGCGAACTACTACGCGAGTTAAACGAAATCGTAAGCGAGACCCACGAATTTCGACAGGCCGACTCTGCCGGGAAATTGATACGTCTGCCAACGGGCGACGGCATGGCGCTCGTTTTCCGCACTAATCCCGAGGCACCGGTGGAGTGCGCCATGGAGATCGCGCAGGCGCTAAAACGTCATACCGCGATTCAACTCCGCATGGGAATCCATAGCGGTCCAATTAACGAGGTCGCGGATGTGAATCAGCGGGCGAACATCGCGGGCGCCGGAATCAACATGGCGCAACGGGTGATGGATTGCGGCGATGCCGGGCACATCCTGCTCTCTAAACACGTGGCTGAAGATCTCGAACAGGACGATCGTTGGCGGCCGCTCCTGCATGACCTTGGCACGTGTGAAGTGAAACACGGTGTGCGCGTCGGCGTCATCAACCTTTACTCGGATGAGGTCGGCAATCCGGATCTGCCAAAAAAATTCCAGGCATTGAAGAAACACCGCAGCCGTGTCGGCTTGGCGAAAGTGGCTATCGCGCTGTTCGTCCTGGCCGCGCTTGTCGCTGCCTTCGTCTTTTTGCGGAAACCAACGCGACCGGCATTAACTGTGGCGGAGAAAAGTATCGCTGTTCTTCCATTCGAAAATCTCAGCAGCGACAAGGAGAACGCCTACTTCACCGATGGCGTGCAGGACGAAATCCTGACCGATCTGGCGAAAATCGCAGATCTCAAAGTCATCAGCCGCAGCTCGGTGATGCAGTACAAAACTGGCGTGCAGCGCAATCTCCGCGAGATCGGTCAGCAACTCGGTGTCGCGCACTTGGTCGAAGGCAGCGTGCAACGGGCCGGTAACAAGGTGCGCGTCAACGCGCAGTTAATCGATGCCCGAACCGACGTCCATCAGTGGGCCGAGAACTACGATCGCCCGCTGGACGACGTCTTTGCCATTCAAAGCGAGATCGCCAAGACCATCGCCGATCAACTCCAGGCGAAACTTTCCCCGCACGAAAAGGCCGCCATCGAAAAACCGGCCACAATCGATTTGACCGCTTACGATCTCTATTTACATGCGCAATCGCTTTTTGCCGCCAGCGACGATCAGGTGAAGGCGCGCGGGAATTTAACGCAGGCAGTGCGTTTTCTTGATGAAGCGGTCCGGCGCGACCAGCGATTCCTGATTGCGTGGTGTCTGCTCGCTCGAGTCCATTGCGACATCTACGTCGATGGATTCGATCATACTCCGGCACGCCTTGAAATGGCGCATGCCGCAATTGAAAAGGCCTTGCAACTCCAGAGCGATTCAGGCGAAGCCCATCTCGCATTAGCCTATTATTATTACATGGGTTTTCGAGACTACGAACGCGCCCGAACTGAATTAACGAGCGCGCAACGCACCCTACCGAACAGCGCTGAAGTTTTCGAATACATCGGATACATCGATCGTCGCCAGGGTCGATGGGACAATGCCACGCGTAATCTTGAGCGCGCGCTGGATTTGGATCCGCGCAACCTCTTTATCCAGGTCGCATTTATTTATCTCTGGCAACACCGCTACGCCGACGAAGCGCGAACTTATGATCGCGCGTTGAAGATTATGCCCGGCCATCCAGTTGCTCGGATACTTCGCGCAGCTGTGGCTCTCGATTGGCGCGCAGACATTAAGCCCTATCAGGAAACGCTCGCCGCGTTGATCGCGGAGAACCCGGCTGTGGCCTCCGAGGTCGACGAGCCGAATTATTCTCTTTGCGAGCGCACCGACATGGCCGCGGCGCGCACGCTCGCTAACTATCCGCGGGAAGGTGCGGTATATAACGGCGCCATCTTCCCCCATGCATACTGGGAGGGAGTGGTGGCGCTTTGGCAGCATGACTCCGCTAAAGCGCAGATCGCGTTTAGCGCGGCTCGCAGCGAAGTGGAAGGAATTGTCGCGAAACAGCCGGATTTCGCGGGCCCGCTCAGTCTTCTTGGCCTGATCGATGCCGGCTTGGGGCGGAAGGAGGAAGCGCTCCGCGAAGGCCGCCGCGCGTGCGAGCTTTTGCCTGTCGACAAGGATGCGGTCGACGGCACGAGTTTCGCCGTTAATCTGGCCCAAATTTATACGTGGGTCGGTGAGAAAGATCTCGCCATCGAACAGATAGCCGATGTAGAACGCGCGCCCAACCCACTTAGCTTTGGCTTTTTGAAACTCCAACCTCAATGGGACGCGTTGCGCGGCAATCCGCGCTTCGAAAAGATCATCGCTGATTTGGCGCCGAAAGAAGCCAAGTAGAAGGCGATTATTTCTTTTTTGATCTTCACGAGCATTCGATTGACTGGCTGATGATCGCTCTCGCTGATTTTCGTGTTGAGGTTGGCGAGACCGGGAATGGTTCGGAGGTAATTGAGGAGCGCGCCGGCGGCGTCAGGCTCGGCTGCCACGACGACGTTGATTCCTTCCAGGCTGAGAAGGATCGTGCCGCGCATTCCCGCTTCGACACACATCGTGCGCAGCGCGGCATGGAGTGTTTTCAGATCGCCTAACGGAGCAAATTTATAAGCTGAAATATTCGTGAAGACCGGCGTGAGCTGGCAGAATAGAATTATTTACGGGGCACAGTTCGCGTTCGTTAGGCGATCAGGTTAACGCAGCTAATCTGGAAGGACCCCCTATATACTAGTGTCGTGAAAGGTAAATAAGGATGTCATGGTCGATGCAGGAACCTGGGGAGCGCTCGCGCCTCGCGGGCATCGTCCTTCTTCATGCAACCCTTTCTTCCCTTTCATCACACTAGAACCGGTTGCTCCATTCGTTCAACTCTGAAGCCGGCGCGGTCCGCGCAAAGCATTGCTTTCACTCTGGTCCGATTCGGCGCATCATCGCGGCCATGAATCCGAACAAAGCACTTTGGGAGAAGGGCGATTTTACTCGCATTGCCGCGACCATGCGGGAGAGCGGCGAGGAGTTGGTTGGTCAGCTCGGGATCAAGCCGCGCATGAGGGTCCTCGATCTCGGCTGCGGCGATGGCACGACTGCTTTGCCCGCCGCGAAATTCGGCGCCGACGTCCTCGGCGTGGATATCGCGTCGAACCTGGTCGAGGCCGGTAACCGGCGCGCGCGCGAATTGGGCCTAACGAATTGTCGATTTCAGGAAGGCGATGCGACTAATCTGCAGGAGCTGGCCGATCAGTCGTTTGATCTCGTGGTCAGCATTTTCGGCGCGATGTTTGCCCCCAAACCGCATGACGTGGCCAAAGAGATGGTGCGCGTGACCAGGCCCGGCGGTCGCATCGTGATGGGGAACTGGATTCCGGGCGACCCGACGTTGGTCGCGCAAATCTTGAAGGTCAGCTCCGCCTACACGCCACCGCCGCCGGAAGGTTTCGTTAGTCCGATGACGTGGGGCGTCGAGAGCAACGTGATCGAGCGATTTGCTGGCGCGGGCATTGCTCCGGAAAAGATCAGCTTCAGCCGGGAGACGTTCACGTTCCGCTCGCCCAAAGCTCCCGCCGTGATCGTGGATGAATTCCTGACCTACTACGGGCCGACCATGAACGCGTTCGACGCGGCGGAAAAGAATGGCCGCGCGGCGGACCTGCGGAAAGAGCTGGAGGATTTGTTCGTTAGCCAAAACCAAAGCCCGAAACCGGAAGCCACAAACATTCCGGCCACCTTCCTAAAGGTAACGGTGGAGGTTTGAACGAAAGCTGGCGCTTCGGTTAGGCGTGCGGGCGATTTGCCTTGGCGGCTCCGATCGTCTGCTGACAGATTGCGGCGTTCAGAAAACCGAGGAATTAAAATGAAACCAGTTTGTCTTTTTGTTGCCTTGATGCTGAGTGTCGGTCCAGCCTTTGCCGAAAAACAGTCCGCGGACGAACGCGCGGTCTGGCAGCTGGAACAATCCTACTGGAAATATGTGCAGGCGGGCGATCTGGAGAGTTATCGGAAGTTGTGGCACCCGAATTTTGTCGGCTGGCCGAACTCGAGCGCGAAGCCGAAAAGAAAAGATCACATTACGGATTGGATCGCTAACTACACGAAGAAGGGGTTACGGCTGGAGTCATACAAATTGGAACCCGCCGGCAGCCAGGCCACCGGGAACGTGGTCGTAACTCATTACTGGATCACGGATCGTTGGGTGGACAAGGAAGGCCACGGCGAAGGCGAGACGGATCGAATCACGCACACGTGGATTCGAACTCCGGGTGGTTGGCAGATCATCGGCGGGATGTCGGCTTTAGTGACTACCGCCAAAAAGTAGCGGGCAATTTGATGTCGCGCGTTTGTCGCGGAGGGTTGGTCGCCGGTTACACGTTCGTTAGGCGAAACTGTCGATCGTCACGCTCAGCGTCAAGTGGGTGACGCGTTCGCGCGGCATCTCTGTTCTTGCGATGGGAACGATGCTGCTAAACTAGAGTACTCTTATCCTCTGATATGGAACGTCGCTTGAGCGCTATTCTTGCCGCCGATGTGGTCGGTTACAGCCGGATGATGGGCGCGAATGAGGCCGGAACTCTCGAAGCGCTCAACGCCCTGCGCGCGGATGTTGTAAATAGCAAAGTCGCGCAGCACCAGGGACGCATCGTGAAACTGACGGGCGACGGCATGCTGGTTGAATTTGCCAGCGTAGTGAAAGCGGTCGAATGCGCGGCTGACATCCAGCGGGCACTGCGCGAACGCAATGTCGATCTCCCGCCGGATCGGCGCATGGAATTCCGGATCGGCGTGAATCTGGGTGATGTGATTGTGGAAGGCGACGACATCTATGGCGACGGCGTAAATGTTGCCGTGCGGTTGGAGGGTATCGCCGAGGCTGGCGGAATCACTATTTCACATTCAGTGCGCGAACAGGTTGGTAATCGGCTTGACCTCAACTTCGAAGATAAAGGAGAACAAAACCTGAAGAACATCGCGACGGCGATTCGCGTGTACAATGTCTCACTGCAAAATGAGGGCGGAGTAAGTGCCATGACCAAAGTAGACGCGCGACCATCCATTGCCGTTCTGCCCTTCAGCAACATGAGCGGCGATCCCGAGCAGGAATATTTTGCCGACGGAATCGCCGAAGATATCATCACCGATTTGTCGAAAATCTCGGGGCTCTTCGTCGTCGCGCGGCAAACGGCGTTTACCTATAAAGGGAAACCGGTCACGGTGCAGCAAGTTGGTTACGAACTGGGAGTGGGCACGGTGTTGGAAGGAAGCGTGCGCAAAGCCGGGACGCGGATACGCGTGACGAGTCAACTGGCCGATACCAAAACCGGCGGCCACCTGTGGGCGGAGCGCTACGATCGCGATTTGACGGATATTTTTGCGATCCAGGACGAGATCACCCACGCCATCGTGGAGCAATTGAAGGTGAAGCTGTTGCCGGCGGAAAAGAAATCAATTGCGCAGGCTCGCACGGACAATGTCGAAGCCTACACCTACGACTTAAGAGGACGCCAGTTTCTCCATCGTTACACAAAGTCGTATTACGAACTTGCGCGGCGCATGTTCGCGAAGGCTATTGAGTTGGATCCGCATTATGCACGCGCTTATGCGGGCATCGCGAACTGCGATTCGTTTTTGCTTCTCCAGTTTCATGTCGATCATGGAGTCGAAAACATTTTTGCCAACACCGAGAAGGCGTTAGCGCTGGATAATCGATCGGCCGAGGCACACGCTTCGCGCGGCGTCGCGCTTTCGATCCAAAAACGCTTTGAAGAATCGGTCGCGGAATTCGAACAGGCTATCGCGCTCGATCGCAATTCGTTTGAGGCGCATTATTTTTATGCGCGGGTCTGCTTCGTTCAGGGAAATTTGAAACGTGCGGCGGAACTTTTCGAGCGCGCGGCCGAGATTAACCCGGACGATTACCAATCTCCAATCCTGCTGATTCAGATTTATCGATCGCTCGGTCGTGACCGGGAAAAACTGCATGCTGCTCGTCGAGGGGTCGAACGCGCTGAGCGGGAACTTGTCAATCATCCGGACGACCCGAGACCGGCCTACATGGGTATCTCCTCCCTCATCGAGATGGGAGAAAAGGACCGGGCCCGGGAATGGATAACCCGAGCGCTGGTCATCGGCGCCGATGACGCTTCAACTCAATACAATGTGGCCTGCGGTTATGCCAAGTTGGGCGAAACAGACCTGGCATTGGACCTGATCGAAAGCATGCTCCCGAAGGTGGGTGAAGAAATCAAGATGTGGATCAGACACGATTCGGATTTGGATGGTCTGCGGAATCATCCGCGTTTTCAAAAGCTGCTCGAGACTTACATGTAGTTTACTGGCACGAGCCGCATGGCTCGTCGTTATCGCTTCCCAGTCGTTTGTTAGTTGCGATCGAACAGAGCAGAGCAACAAAAAAGCTGAGATGCTGAAACGTCCTAGAGCGTGTCATGCACTTTGCACCGTCGGTTCGCAAGACAAGCTGCTGTAGCGACGGCGCTGCGTCGCCGTGCTGGAGCGGACATCATATCGAGACGGCGCCTCGGCGCAGCGAGGCGGCTACAGCAAGAGAGAAGCGCACGAGCGCGAAAGCGCATGCTCTACTCGCCGATTATCTTGACCAGCACTCGTTTCTTTCGCCGTCCGTCGAATTCGCCGTAGAAGATTTGTTCCCATGGGCCGAGATCGAGTTGGCCTTTGGTGACGGCGACGACGACTTCGCGGCCCATGATCTGGCGCTTAAGATGAGCGTCGGCGTTGTCTTCGCCGGTGCGATTGTGCCGGTAAGCGCTGGTCGGCTCGTGCGGCGCCAGTTTTTCCAGCCAGACCTCGTAGTCGTGATGGAGCCCGCTCTCGTCGTCGTTGATGAACACGGACGCGGTGATGTGCATGGCGTTGACCAGGCACAAGCCTTCGCCCACGCCGCTTTGCCTAACGAGTTCCTCAATCTTCGGCGTGATGTTGATGAATCCGCGCCGGCCCGGAACTTCAAACCAGAGATATTCGGTGAGCGATTTCATGCGGTCACGACACGCGACCCACACGCAGGCGAGCCCAACGGTTTTTAGAAGTGCTGGCCCACGTACTCCCACATCTGGTGGTGCCAGTAAGGCCATTCGTGTCCGCCTAACGGGCCCCAGTCGTCCAGGTGATGAGCGAATGCCGCGATTCCTCAGGATCTCGGACATTCGGTAGGTCGGCCCGCTGTTCTCCCACGGGCCACAGCCGGTCACGAGGTGGATGTCGCAACTCCGGTACTGGTGCAGAAACCACGGATCATGCTGGTTGGCCATGTAGTCCTCCGGGTTATTGAAGTAGAAGTTGTCGTCGTACATCCCGTCCATCGAATCCTGCATGGTCGTAGATGCCTGAGAGCGCGTAGCAGCGCTTCACATGATCGGGATGCTTGAACAGGGTGTTGGCCGCGTGATAGGCACCGAGCGACGCGCCCAGCGTGGTGATCGGGATGCCAGGCGTCTGGCACTGGGAGTCGATGAATGGGAAAACTTCGCTCGCCACATAGTCGTCGTACTGCGCCTGCATCCAACTCCGATGGAAGGGGTGCGCTCCCTTGTTTTGGAACGAATCGTTGTTCACGCCGTTGATGGAGAAGATTCGGATTCGCCCCTCTTCCAGGTACGGACTGAGGGCGCCGATCATGCCCTGGCCTTCCTGCTCCCATTCGTCGCCGCACGCTCGTCGGGAAGGCGAGGATGGGCAGACCGTAATGGCCGTAAACGACGACGCCCATGTCGCGATTGAGACGGTGTGAGTACCAACGGTGATATTCCCGATGCATGGCTTGCGAGGATAGCGGGTCGCCGGTCGGGCTCAAGCCCGTTTTGACCATCGCGCTCGCCGCGCGCCACAGCCTCGGAACACGCGGTGGAATTACCGGCGCCATTTTAGCATCAACACTGCGAGTTGCCGGCGCTTCGAGGCGCTTGAACGAGGACGTGTTTGTAATTCTGCGATGCTCTTCAACAGCACGCGTTTTCTGCGCCGGTCGCGGCTGAGCTGTCGATTCTGTTGGGCAGCGCGTCACATCATAAACTGCCCGGCGCGCATGACCTGTTCGCCGTCGAACCAGATATCGAAGTCGCGCCCGACGCAGTCGATATGGCTATGAGAAAGCCAGTTCGCGCCGGTGTGCTCGCCGTAGGGATCGCCAAAGGCAATGTGGATGCCGGGGATTTTCTCGTCCTGCAGGATATTGCCGATGACCTGAGTGCAGGCGGTATTCGTTCCGATGGCAAATTCGCCCACTCGGTTGCTGTTCTCATCGGTGCTGGTGTAGCGGAGGAAATCGTCCCGCAAATCCTTGTTCTCCGATTTGAGCGAACGGATGCGGTTGTTTTCTACTTCGATCGTGAGCGGAGTCGCTTTCAGGTCGCCGTAACGCTGGCAGAGGTAATCACCGACCACCCCGTCAACGACAAAGACGCCGTTCGTATTGAGGGGTGAGGTGAGAATTTCGCCGCCGGGCAGATTACCCCATTTCTCCTTTTGAATAATGCCGCTGGTCTTGAGCCATTTCAGTTCCGGCGAGAACTCCGCCTCGAAATCAGTGCCGCCCGGTGTCCGGCAGGTGATGCGGCCGGCCGCGCGCGCCCGTTCCACCAGTCGCTGACTAAACGTATCGATCTGGCAGAAGTCAGCCCGCATCCCTTCGCGCATGATCGCGCGGGTAATGGCCACCATGTGGGCGTGGCGAATGTGATAGTTAGTAACTACAGTAGTGACTTGAGTGCGTGACCCGAGCTCGCCCGGCAGCGAACCAGCGGCGAAAATCGACACCTGCGAAGTGGCCAAATCCTCCAGGATTGGCTCCGGGATAAATTTGAGCGGGCGGCGGGCGTGATGTTCGAGCACGAACAAGCTGTAGTCCGCGCCCACCTCCTCGACTTCCGCCTGGAGCGCGGCCGCAATGGCGCGAGTGGCCACATCGGTGATAATGGTGATTCGCTCGTGCGGTTGCAGACGCAGACAAACACCGATGGCGTTGCGCGCGCCCGGAATCAGTTCGAGATCGACGGGATGCGGATATAATCGGTCGGGCATGGAAAGCGAGCGTTCAAGATTGCACGAGCTTGCCGATTAGTCGTTTGAGCTGAGAGACTGCTGTCATACCAGAACCTGCCGCGTTGCGGCCGTTCTTTTGCTTCTCAATAAAAGTTCATACTTTTGCATCCATGACTCTGCGCGAGCAAGCGATTGCGGAATATCATCAGCTGCTTCATTCCGACGCTGGTTTATCCCGCGTGATTTTCGAGAAGTTGCGTGCCGCGATGCGCCGGGACCTTCTGGTGTATGGCGACCGTCCCATCGGGGTGGCGCTGCGCCCGCATTTGCTGGAGCAAAAGCAATTCCAGCAACTGTCGAAGAAAACAGAATTGGTCGCCGCCGCGCTGGAGAAAGTCGCCGCCGCCGCCGTGCGATCTCCAGCGATCATGGACGAGCTGGGACTAACCGAGACAGAGCGGGAGCTTGCGCTGCTTGATCCCGGATTCTCGGGCGCGTCGATCACCAGCCGGATGGACGGATTCGTTCACGGCGATGAGATCAAGTTCGTGGAATACAACGCGGAAAACCCGTCGAGCCTCTCCGACCAGGAGGGACTGAACCGGGTGCTTTTCGAGCTTCCTGAGATGTCCACTTTTGCCGAGCGCCATCGGCTGCGGCAATTCTCGCCCATGCAAAAATTGCTCGAAACGCTGCTCGCGACCTACAGCGAATGGGGCGGCGCCGGTCTGCCGAATATTGCCATCATCGACTGGAAGAATTTGCCCACCGCGAATGAATTTGTGCTGCTGCGAAATCATTTCGTCGGCCACGGTGTTCGCACAATCATTTGTTCCCCCGACGAGCTTACGTATGAAGGGGGCAAGCTGCGTTGCGGCGATTTTGCGATCGATCTCATTTATAAAAGAGTCATCATCCACGAACTGCTCGCGAATCCTGCGCAAGCCGAGGCAATCGTCCGCGCTTATCGAGATCGTGCGGTTTGCCTGGTGAATCCATTTCGCTGCAAGATCATGCACAAAAAAGCCAGCTTCGAGCCGCTGACCGATGAAGCGCGCCAGGGCTGGTTTAGCGCTGATGAACTGGACGCGATTCGCCGATGCGTTCCCTGGACCAGACGCTTAAGCGACCGGCGGACAACATACCAAGGCCGCGATATCGAGCTGCTCAAGTTCGTTAGGCAGGAGCGCGCTCGCCTCGTGCTCAAGCCTAACGATGACTATGGCGGGCACGGTCTTTACCTCGGCGCGCGGTTGACTGAGAGCGAATGGGATGAGGCCATCGCGACGGCGCTACCAGGGAATTTTGTCGTGCAGGAGGCGGTCGATTTGCACCCGGAAGAGTTTCCCGTCTTCAGCGAAAACGAGTGGAGCTTGCAGCCAATGTTCGTCGATACAAACCCCTTCCTGTTCCGCGGGGAGGTTTGCGGCGCGATGGTTCGTCTATCGCATTCGCCTATCGTGAATGTCACCTCCGGGGGCGGCGAAGCCGGATTCTTTGTCCTCGAGCCGGAAGCCTGACGAAATCGGGCCGGGTCCTATCAGGCGCAAATTCCGAAAATCCTTCGCGACGTCAGATAATTCATTCCGAGAACACTCGCGATCAACTCAGGTCGTGGACCAATCGGTTTGAGTCCCAACAGGCGGAACCGAGGGGTTTAAGCGCCCGTGACGGTGGCAAACTGGAAAGACCAAAATAGACTCGCTGATCTTAAATTCCTCGCTAAACCTTTTACTCGCCAAAGAAATCAAGAATGAGGACAGACAAAATTATCTGCTTCGTGTTGGGCGTCATGCTGGTTGCTCCGGCGTGGGCCAAGGAAGTCACGATCGTGAGCAATGCCCTTGGACCTGAGGGTCCGTTGTACATTGACGGCAACCTCTACTACGTCGGCTGGATTTCGAATACGCTTTCCAAGTGGGATGGCAAAACGACAACCGTGCTGAATCATACCGAGGGTTGCGGCCATAACGGCCTGGCGCTCACGAAAGAGAAGACATTTCTGCTCGCGTGTACCGACGAGCACGGCGCCATCTTGGAACTCGACATGACCGGCAAGCAGTTGCGCCGGTGGGATCGCGACAAAGAGGGCCAGCCGTTCGAAGGCGGCATCAATGATATTGTCGTCGCCCCTAACGGCGCTGCTTATGCCACGGTCTTCGGCCCCTATCACGATGTGCCTACCTCGGTGGTGGGAAAAATTCTCTATCTTGCGCCGGGCGGTCAGCAATGGGTCGAGGTCGCGAACGATCTCAATTACGCCAACGGAATCGGCGTTTCTCCCGACCAAAAAACTCTCTACGTCAGCGAAACGGTCGGTAACTGCATCCTCAAATTCACAATCAATGACGACGGAACCTTGAGCCACCGATCAAACTTTGCCCTGCTCAACCTGCTCGTTAAAGACAAGAACAAATCCTGGTGGCTTGGACCCGATAGCATGAAGATCGACCGCAAAGGCAACATGTATGTCGCGCAATGGTTTGGCGGCAAGATTTTGAAGATCTCTCCCGATGGCAAGCTCCTCCACGTGTTTGAAATCGCGGCGGGCGATGGCACAACCAACGTCGCCTTTGGCGAAGGCGAGAAAGATTTGTTCGTGACGGTGGTGAAGGATCCAAAGGACCCGAAAGCAAAAGGCAGCGTCGTGAAGATACCCAATGTCAGGTAGCCTCTGAGAAATGGAAATCAAAAGATCTGGTTCGCAAAGTTCCGGCAACGGGCCGGTGGACTGGTTTACTGGTACCGTTCGCATCGACCCGTTGTTCGAGGCACCGGAACCGGCGCGTGTTCGTGGTGCAAGCGTCACGTTCGAGCCGGGTGCGCGCACGGCATGGCATACCCATCCGTTAGGCCAGACGTTGATCGTCACGTCCGGACTTGGTTGGGCCCAGCGCGAGGGCGGCTCGATCGAGGAAATCCGGCCGGGCGATGTGGTCTGGTTTGCGCCTAACGAGAAGCATTGGCACGGCGCGTCGCCGACCACGGATATGACTCATATCGCCATCCAGGAAGCGCTTGATGGCAAAGCTGTCGATTGGATGGAGCACGTGACCGACGAACAATATCGGAAGTGACGAGTGGCATGTGACAAGGTCAGAAGGTCAGCTTAGCAACTCGACCGGGTCGCTTTTGCGAATCATTCCTTCCGCGAGCACGGCGCCATAGACACCAGCCATTCCTTCGTGGGCTTGTGCGACTGCTTTCAATATCGCGGGCGACTTTTCCGCGGTGTCGGGATCGAGCGTGATCATCATGCAACGGCCGTCCCGCGCGAGAACAGAGACCACTACTTTCGATCCGATGCGGAGAGTTTTGTCGACGAATTGATCTTCGGCGAAGCCCGCGGACGACTGCAAATCCAGATAGACGTTTGCGCGGAAGCGACGCTTGTCGACGGCCATACCGGTTTCCTCGCCGAGTTTCTTTACAGTTTGCACAGCAAAGATCGACAACGGACGGCAATCGGTCATCGCTTTGTCCGAGCGAAGCAACGTGAGTTCGTGACTTCCGTCGATGTTTACTCGCAGATTGTCGATCAACGCCGGGTCATTGATCGCGAAAGTTTTCCCCTCCGGTGTTTCGACATCGACCATCAACTCGGAAGCGTTAGCCGAGATCGGATTCAGGTTCGGCGACAATTTTTGCGCTTCGGTCCAGTTCACCGGCGATGCTGCCCCTTCCGGATTCCGGAAGCGCGCGTGGTATCGAATCATCTGACATTGATCGCGTCCGGTGAAAAACGGAAAGCCCTTCGGACTGGCAGAACTCTGGAAAGCGAAAAGCCGATCGCCATAAACTCCCGCGTAACCGGCGAACAGTTCTTCCAACTCTTCGCCACGCATGCTCTTGACCGGATAACGCCAAAGGCTTTCCACTGTTCCGACGACGGACATGAAACAAAGTAGAAGTTAGAAAGTAGAAACCGGCGGTCGCTGGCTAACTGAGACTTCCTAGTCGCCGATTATCTTGACCAGCTCCCGCTTTTTCGTCGGCCGCGTCGTCGGGGACTGGCCTCGGGAATTACGCGAGGTCGAAGCGATCCAGGTTCATCACCTTGTTCCAGGCCGCGACGAAGTCTTGGACGAACTTCTTCTGTGAATCCGCACAACCGTAAACTTCGGCCAGCGGCCGGAGTTGGGAGTTGGATCCGAAGATGAGGTCAACGCGTGTGCCGGTCCATTTCACTTCGCCGGTTTTGCGATCGCGGCCTTCAAACAAGTCGGCTTCATCCGAGACCGGCTTCCACTCCGTGCCCATGTCGAGCAGGTTGAGGAAGAAGTCGTTAGTCAGCGCTTCAGGACGCTGGCTGAACACGCCATGCTTCGTGCCGTTGTAGTTAGCGCCGAGAACGCGCATCCCTCCCACGAGCACTGTCATTTCAGGCGCGGTGAGAGTCAGTAACTGTGCCTTGTCGATGAGAAGCGCTTCCGCCGGGATGGTGTATTTCCCCTTTAGATAATTGCGGAAGCCGTCCGCGATCGGTTCGAGCACGGCCAGGGCTTCGACATCGGTCTGCTCCTGCGAGGCATCCATGCGGCCGGGGCTAAAAGGAACGCTGACCTCGTGCCCAGCATTCTTCGCGGCTTGCTCGACGCCGGCGCAACCGGCCAACACGATTAGGTCGGCGAGCGAGACTTTCTTGCCGCCCTTCGCTCCGCCATTAAATGCGCTCTGAATTTTCTCCAAAGTCTTGAGCACTTTGGCCAACTGAGCCGGCTGGTTAACGGCCCAATTCTTCTGCGGCTCAAGACGAATGCGGCCACCGTTTGCACCGCCGCGTTTGTCGGAGCCGCGGAACGTCGAGGCCGACGCCCAGGCAGTCGAAACCAACTCCGAGATGGACAGACCGGATGCGAGGATTTTCTTTTTCAGCGAGGCGATGTCGGACGCATCGATCAACGGATGATCGACCGCGGGAATCGGGTCCTGCCAGAGAAGTTCCTCCGCGGGAACCTCCGGCCCGAGGTAACGCGCGCGCGGTCCCATGTCGCGATGCGTGAGCTTGAACCAGGCGCGGGCAAACGCGTCGGCCAACTCATCCGGATTCGCCATGAAACGCCGCGAGATTTTCTCGTAAATCGGATCCAAGCGCAGCGACAAATCGGTGGTGAGCATGTTCGGCGCGATCCGTTTCGAGGCGTCGTGCGCATGCGGCACGGTGCCATTGCCGGCGCCGTTCTTCGGCTGCCACTGATGCGCGCCGCCGGGGCTCTTCGTCAGTTCCCAATCGTAATTGAACAGGTTCTCGAAAAAGTTGTTGCTCCACTTTGTCGGCGTGGTCGTCCAGGTGACTTCGATGCCGCTGGTGATAGCGTCCGCGCCTTTGCCCGTGCCGAAAGTGTTCTTCCAGCCAAAGCCCATTTCTTCGAGACCCGCCGCTTCGGGCTCATGCTTCACGTGAGTGGCAGGCGCGGCGCCGTGCGTCTTGCCAAAACTGTGGCCGCCGGCGATGAGCGCGACGGTTTCCTCGTCGTTCATGGCCATGCGGCGGAACGTGTCGCGAATGTCGTAGGCCGCCTTGATGGGATCCGGATTGCCGTCCGGACCTTCGGGGTTGACGTAAATCAGACCCATCTGCACCGCGGCGAGCGGATTCTCGAGGTCGCGCGTGTGGGGCGCTTCGCTGTCGTCGTCAGAGACCAGCACGCCGTGGTTTTCCTCGACACCCGGCGAGCCCTTGGAATAACGAATGTCACTTTCCAGCCAGGTCGCCTCGCGACCCCAATAGACATCCTGATCCGGCTCCCAGGTGTCCTCCCGCCCGCCCGCGAAACCGAACGTCTTAAAGCCCATCGTCTCGAGCGCCACGTTCCCGGCCAGGATCATCAGGTCGGCCCACGAAATTTTCCGGCCATACTTCTGCTTGATCGGCCAGAGAAGGCGACGCGCCTTGTCGAGGCTCACGTTGTCCGGCCAGCTATTGATCGGGGCGAAGCGTTGTTGTCCGCGACCGCCGCCGCCGCGACCGTCCTGAATGCGGTAGGTGCCTGCGCTATGCCACGCCATGCGAATGAACAACGGGCCGTAGTGGCCGAAATCCGCCGGCCACCACTCCTGCGAGTCGGTCATGAGCGCGGCGAGATCTTTCTTCACCGCTGCCAGATCGAGGCTCTTAAATTCCTTCGTGTAGTTGAAGTCGCTGCCCATGGGATTGGATTTCGAGGAATGCTGATGGAGCAGCTCCACCTTCAACCGGTTCGGCCACCAGTTGTGATTGGTCGTGGCGCTGCCGGTGGTGGCTGTGTGATTAAAGGGGCACTTCTCTTCGGTGGATGTCTGCTTACTCATTTGTGGAATAAAAAACGGTGTCGGGTTGCTTTAATAGACCCTATCGAGTTCCGGGCAAACGCAACCGAATTTGGGACAAAGGCGATCGGAATTTGCATTTCGCCTTCCGCATTGTAGCCGCCTCGTCCGCCATTGGACGGACTCGCCCTGGCGAGCTCTGCCTGCCGCGTCGAAATCGTTGAAGGCGGGCCGAGGCGTTAGTGCCAGTCCGGCTCGGACCTGTAGCGGGCGGTCTATCTATTTCGCCGTAGCTGGCGAAGGCGGATGACCGTCGGAAATGATGTTGTAGCCGCCTCGCTCTGTCGAGGCGTCCGGTAAATGGGCAGCGAATCCATCTCGCTGAAACGAACTTCCTTCTCTTGCCGCAATTGGTAATACATTAGCCATGCGTTCCGTTTCCCACATTGTGCAATTCTGATTTTGTAAACCACGATGATAGTCGACGTCTCAAACTACCGCTGGCGTTCACCCGCATTCCGCGCCTGGGTTCGTGAGCACGGCGTCAACATGGAGGACATCTTCCGGATCGACGTCAACGAGTGGACGCAGATGATGACTGTCTACGAATTCATTCGCTCGGCCGAGGGCTACCCGCTTACGGACTACGCAACCATGAAAGCAGCGGCGAGGCTTCGCGAGATCAAGCTGATGAGTCCGATGCCCAGTTGACCACTCGTTCCCGGCTTTTTTACTTATCTCCGTCGCTTTTCCCGTCGCGCCGATTCTTTTCTATGACCGTCGGAAATGCTGGAGGGATGCGCCCCGCCGCGTCCCATAGCGCTCCATCTCGCCGAAACGAACTTCCTTTTCTCCAAGTGACGAGTGACGAGCTAAGCAGTAAAATCGGGGGCTTATGCATCTTCAAGAATCTGCGCGATCTTCTGAATTGTGTTCCAATTCCGGGTCGTCGCTGCGACACCGAGTTGCTTCTCGATCTTGCCGAGGTAGCTGATCGCTTTCATCTGCCGGCGATATAGACCCAGGACGAATCGGCCCTGGATCGCAATGATCTTCAGCAGCCAGTCGTCGTCCGAGGGGAGATTCAGAGGAAGAGGAAGCGGAAGAGGAATGGGTTTGAGCAAGATGTTCACGAACCGCGTTATGTCCGGGCCCGACGGTTGTCCTGAGAACGGATCCTTTGATGCGAGCCTGATGATGTCGGTCGCGGGACAGATCATAATTTCGCATTCGAACGGTAGCTTTTTGGCGAACGCCGCGCGCAGAGTGGATTCGCTCGCGTCTTCACGCACCACAAACGTGCCGACCGCGCCGATATTAACGACGTCGAATTTTGCCAATTGTTTCGCGATTTGCGCAGGTCGGCATCGATTCGTTCCACCGACATTTACCGCGCGAAGAAATACGACTGAAGACATTGAAGTAACGCTTGTAACAATAACGAGCGACGGAAAAAAGCGCGTAGTTGAGCCGTCGTCTTTGAGGGTCGAGAATCGAATAACCGATATGACGAAAACCGATTTACCGACAATCAACACACAACAGCAAATGCGTTCACCGACAATCACGCCGCAAGCACTGGCGTGGGATGGGAAGGACCTTTGGATGAGCTCGCGCGATCTCGGAACGCTTTACAAGATCGACGTCGAGACGTGGAAGGTCGTCGAGGAAATCGATCCGCCGGGAGTGGTGTGGGCGGCGGTGTTAACGAATGACGGCTGGCGGTTTACCATCGGCAAGGGGCTGAACGACGATCGATACATCTATCGTTATGCGCCTAACGAGGGATTCACGAAGCTGTTTGCTTGTCCGGATTTTACGGCGTCCTACCTGAGCTTTGATGGCAAGCATTACTACTTTAGCCAGTGGTATAAGGGGCTGATTTATCAGGTGGACGATTCCGGAAAAATTTTTCGCACGATCAACGTCGGCGAGGAAATTTGCGGCCACACTTTTGTCGATGGAACGCTATACGTGCTTCGCGGCCGCGAGAACAAGGACGTTCCGAACAAAACCGAGGAATGGCGGATCGCGCGGCTCGATGTTCGTGAGGAAACGCCGGAGGTCGACGATCTCGCGATGATTCCGTTCGCCGCGCGTTCGCTCACGCACGACGGCGAAAAGTTCTGGTCCAACCATCGCGCGGCTAACGAGACGATTTCATTTACGATTTCGGCGTAGCGAACAATCGCCAGACGGGATTCGTCGGGATGGAACGCGGAGTAACGCGGGCGACGGCAGTTGCACAACGAAATCTAAAGCGTGCGTCGTTTGTGGAGTGCCCCAGTAATTGCTCGCTTTCGACGCCGATGAATTGCGGTAGTAGTTTGAGCGATATGAAAGCATCCTATGTCCTGACTTTTCTTTGCGGCGCCGCGGTAATGATGCTCGGCTTGAGCGCGCTCCGCGGATCCGATACAAAACCGACGCACCACGTTTACGAATTGCGCCTGTATCACGTGAACGAAGGTAAAATGGAGGCGCTTAAAGCGCGCTTTGGCAATCACACCGACTCTATCTTCAAGCGGCATAATATGAAGAGCATCGGTTATTGGTCGCCGGAAGACGCGCCCCATTCTCAGAATCTGTTTGTCTACATTCTGGAGCATCCCAGCCGTAAGGAGGCGGAGAAGAATTGGGACGCGTTCCACGCCGATCCGGAATGGCAGAAGGTGAAAGCCGAATCGGAAAAGAACGGGCCACTGGTCGATCATATCGACCACTATTTTATGGACCCGACCAGCTTTTCAGCGCTCAACTAGTCGCGCTGGGATGAAGCGTCCGACTGAGGCGACGACCGAATAGCAAAACAAGAATGCCGCCGCCGGCGGCGATGGCCGCGTGCATCGCCCAAAACTGCGCAGGCGTCATCTTTTCGTAGAAGCCGCCGATCCGGCCGATGATGGTGTTCGCAACGAACAGGCTCATAAAGGCCAATCCCATTAGAGTAGAGTTCAGTTTGGCCGGCGCGGCGCGCGAAACCAAGGCGAGAAGCGTGGGCCAGCAGTAGAGGAATGAAATTCCCAATCCAGCGCTATAGAGGAATGGCCAGATCGGATGAACCGGCGCGGCGCCCGAAAGGAAGATCGCGAGTACCAGGATCAGGTTGCTGGCCGCGGCAAGAAAGGCGCCGGTGCCGATCTTTGCCAGTTCGTTAGGCTCGCGACCTCGCAATGCCTGTTGCCGCCAGATCCAGAATAGCAGCGGCACGCTCGCGATGCTGAAAACCGAATTGATCGATTGGAACCACGGAACCGGGATCCGGAAGCCGCCCAGGTCGAGCGCGACATGCTGTTGGATCCAGATCGAACTCACGTTGAAGACTTGACCGTAAGCTATTGATTCGAAGATCGAGATGATCATCACTACGATGAGCGCACCGACGATGCGGCGCTCGTTTGCGGCAAGTCGCGTAGTGCCTTCAAACTTGCCCCGTTCCACTCGCGCCGGCAGGTAACGATATC
Organism: uncultured Verrucomicrobiae bacterium; assembly: GCA_963803315.1. Lineage (GTDB taxonomy): Bacteria > Verrucomicrobiota > Verrucomicrobiia > Chthoniobacterales > UBA10450 > JBBQFI01. The sequence continues at coordinate 46,238 of CAWDLY010000002.1, forward strand.
CGTAGAGATAAGTGGCAAGGCCGAGAAGCATGAAGATCGCGGCGATGCCGAAGCCGTAGTGCCAGCCGTAAAGCTGTGCGAGTAAACCGCAGAGCAAAGGTCCGGCGACCGCTCCGATGTTGATTGCAGTGCTGAAGATGACGAACCCTCGAGTTCGCCGCGCTTCATCTTCGGGCGGATAAAGTGCACCAACTTGCGCTGAAATATTGCCTTTCAGAAAACCTGAGCCGACGACGACGGAGCAGCAGGGCGAGGAGGAATGACTCATCAAAAGCCATGGCGATATGGCCGGCACTCATCGACAGCGCGCCGATCACGACCGCATTGCGTTGTCCGATCCAGCGATCGGCGATAATGCCGCCGAGCAGCGGCGTGAAGTAAACGAAACCGGAATAGAGCCCAAAAATTTGCGACGCCAGCGCTTGCGTTGAGAGCGGACCGAACAGGGATTCCAAAGTGGCGCGGAACTCAGAAAATCCGCCGATGTGCTCGACATGTCCTGGCAGGAGCAACTGATTGACCATGAAAAGGACAACCAGCGCCGTCATTCCATAATAGGAAAAGCGCTCCCATGCTTCGGTGAACGCAAGATAGAAAAGACCCTTGGGGTGGCCTATGAAGGTCGCACCGCTGGCGCGCGTCGATGTAGCTTCGTCTGCGCTCATCGTATCGTGCTTGCCTTCCATTTGCGCGGCACCCTAACAGACGAATGCGCGCTGTTGCCAGCTAAGTCACCGTAAGGCAGAAATCGGAGATCGGAGATCAGACGTCAGACATTTTGCTGCGGCTGTCCGATGCGCTCATCACTCACTGCGGAGCGATCGCGGTCTGTCCAGCACGCAAAACGTATTTCTGAATCTTGCCGGTGGCGGTTTTGGGAAGTTCCTTGATAAAGGTGACACTGTGCGGCGCCTTGAAGTGTGCGAGGTTCGCCCGCGCAAACTCGCGTAGTTCGCTTTCATCGGCGTAGGCGCCTTGCTTGAGGACAACGAAGGCGTGTGGCGCCTCGCCCCAGCGTTCATGGCGCAGGCCAACGATCGCTACTTCCTGCACAGCCGGGTGTCTTAGGAGGATACCTTCCACTTCGACTGAAGAGATGTTTTCACCGCCGCTAATGATCACATCTTTCAGTCGGTCACGAATCTCGACATAGCCATCCGGATGCACGACCGCGGCGTCGCCGCTGTGAAACCATCCGCCGCGCAAAGCCTGCTCGGTCGCTTCCGGGTCGTTGTAGTAGCCGGCCATGATCACATTGCCGCGAGCCACGATTTCGCCCTGCGTAATCCCATCGTGCGGCACGTCGTTGCCCTCCGCGTCAATCACGCGTAACTCGCCGGAGGTAATCAGCTCGACGCCTTGACGAGCTTTGATCGCGGCGCGTTCGCCTAACGAGAGTGAATCGTGTTCCGCCCGTGGTTCGCACACCGTAATAAACGGCGCCGTCTCAGTCAGTCCGTAAACGTGAGTAATCGTCCAGCCCAACTCTTCTTCGAGTCTTTGGATGGTCGAAGCCGCTGGCGGCGCGCCGGCGGTAACAACGCGAATTCCTTTCGGCACGAGGCGGTGAAGCTCGTTAGGCGCATTCGCCAGCGAAATCAAAACCGTCGGCGCCGCGCAGAGCATGGTGATCTGTTCTGCCGCGATCAATTCAAAGACCGCGCGCGGGTCGACTTTGGATAGACAGACGTGCGTCGCGCCTGCCGCGGTGACTGTCCAGACAAAGGTCCACCCGTTGGCGTGAAACATCGGCAACGTCCAGAGATAACGATCGGCGCAGCTCATTGGATGGTGGACCAGCGTGCCGATGGAATTCATCCACGCGTTGCGATGAGTGATCATCACGCCTTTCGGACGCGAAGTGGTGCCGCTGGTGTAATTGATGGCGAGCAGATCGCTTTCGCGAATTTCCGCACGGGCGAATTCGGTCGAGCTTCCGTAAAGCAAAGCTTCATAGTCCAGCCACTTTTTCCTTCTCCTGTCAGGGCGACGAAGTGTTCGACGCGAGGAATCTGCGAACGAATGCTATCGATTGCTGCGAGATAATCGCGGTGTGCGCAGATCATTCGCGCACCGCTGTGATTGATGAGGTAAACAAAGTCGTCTGCGACGAGGCGATAGTTTAACGGTACAAGGACCGCGCCGACTTGCGGAACAGCATAGAACGATTCGAGCTGCGCGTGAGTGTTGGGCGAGAGATAAGCGATGCGATCGCCAGAGCGGATCCCGAGCTGCTGCAAAACGGCCGACCAGCGATCGCATCGATCGAGAAACTGCGCGTAGGTCCAGCGCGACTCACCATCGACGACGGCGACGCGATCCGGATAAAGTTTGCGCGCGCGGCGAGCGAATTCGAGCGGTGTCAGCGGCGTTTCCATTTATCTCGTCTGACGACGAAAGCTGGGAGAATGGCGTCGATGTTATCAGCCGTCCGGTGCGGGAAGCAAGCAGCGGCAGAGATCGTTCTGGCCCTGGCTGAGAAGTTGTCTTGGAAATGACCGATAGCTGAGACCACACTTGGATCGATGAGAAGGACACAGTTAGATTTTGCACATCGATCTGCACGCCTCCTAAGAATGATGATCGTCGTTGGTCTGTTGTTATGCGGCGTCGCTTTTCTGAACGCGGCTGATGACCCAACCTCAGCGGCCCGCGCGAGCCTCGATCGCGTTTTGAGTCTGCGGAAGGAACGGCCGGGCGATGGAGTGCTGGTCTTCTATGAGGCGGTGCTTCGCACAGGTCTCGGCGAGCGCGAGACAGCGTTCGCGCTTTTGCGCAGCTTGAAAGGCCGCAAGCTCGGGTTGATTCCCGCGCGTGACACGGGCTTCGATGCGGTCTGGAATGACTCTTCGTTCCAGGCGATTTGCAAGGAACTCGCCGATGAGGAACCGGCGACACCTGTTTCTCCCGTAGCTTTCCGACTGAAGGATCCGAAACTCATTCCGGAGGGGATCGCTTACGACGCTGCGAGCAAGCGCTTCTTCATCGGCAGTATCCCAAAACACAAGATCGTCGTGACCGACTTGAAAGGCGAGGCGCGAGATTTCTCCAGCCCTTCCGATAAGCTCGACGCCGTTCTTGGACTAACGGTCGATCCGGCGCACGAACAACTGTATGCCGTCAGCACCAATGGTTTCGAAGAGAGCGGGAACAAAGACCGGCGCAACGCCGTCGTACGCTACGATTTGAAGACGGGGGAGCGGACCGATCGTTTCCCCGCGCGAGAAGCAGCGCAACTCAACGATCTCGCGGTTGCGTCCGATGGCACACTTTACGCGACCGATTCGGAGAGCGGCTCGCTCTTTCGCAAGAAACCAAAGGAAACAGCGCTGACTCTTTTCGCAAAGAAGGGAGCATTGCGTGGCGCGAACGGGATCGCGCTCGCCGACGATGGGACATTGTATGTGACGTTGTCGACCGGTATTGCGCGAGTCGATACAAAGACCGGCGAGCCGACGAGATTACCGCAGCCCGATACCGTCGTGACGGGAGGCTGCGACGGACTTTACTGGCATGACGGCGATTTGTTAGGCATCCAGAATAGCACTAACCCGGGAAGAGTCGTCCGGATCGCGTTGGCGGAGAGGGGGACGCGGATATCTGGCCTCACGGTGTTGCAGTCGCATCATCACCCCGACTTTGATGAGCCGACTACTGGAGCGATCGCGAACGGCGCGCTGAATGTGATCGGCAATTTGTACGTCAGTCACTATCAGCCGGATGGCGCGATCAAGAATGCCGCCGATCTCAAGGGAACGGCGATCATCGCTGTGCCGTTGGCGAAAAGTAACAAATAACAAGGTGCGAATCTTACTGATCACGGGAGGCCCGACGCAGCTTGACGAGCGAAAGCAAGGGCCCCACCATCGTGCGCAGAAATTATCGAAGCGCTGACAAGTGAAACCCTCCAAACAACCGAAAAAGCGGGTGCGCGCAGCGGCGCGGAAAAAATCGCAAAAAACTGTCCCTTCGCGCGGCCGCTCCGAACGCGAACTCATTCGGGCCAAGGAAGCGCTCGAGCGCAAGACAGAGGAACTGGCTCTGTCGCTTTCGATGATGCAAGCGACGCTGGACTCCACCACCGACGCAATAGTGGTCACCGATCTGAACGGCAGCGTGCGCGATTTCAACGAGAAGTACGCGCAAATGATGGGAGTGACCCGCGAACAGTTGAACGCCGCCGACGTCAGTGAATTGCGCAAGAAATTTAGTCAGCGATTCAAGGACCCCGAGCAATTCATGTCGCGGGTGATGGAGATCTACGCGACCGGGCCGGCGGAAAGTTTCGAGACTTTGGAGTTGAAGGACGGAAGTATTTTAGAGCGATACTCAAAAATCCAATCCGTCGATAAGCGGCCCGTGGGCCGGGTCTGGAGCTTTCGCGATGTGACCGAGCGCAAGCGCGCTGAAGAAAAACTGCAAGCCGCCAAGATCGCGGCGGAAAAAGCGAACCAGGCCAAGGACGATTTTCTGGCGTTGTTGAGTCATGAGCTGCGAACACCGCTCACGCCGGCGCTGGTCGCGGCAAGTTACGTGGCCGAACACAAGGATTTGCTCGCCGGAATTTCGCGAGGAACTCACCGCTATCTGGCGCAATGTGCAATTGGAAGCCCACTTGATCGATGATCTTCTCGACGTGACCCGGATCACACGCGGCAAGATCGAGATACACCATGCCGCGATCGATGTGCATCAATTGTTGCATAACGTGATGCAGATCACGCAAAACGACATTTTGGAAAATCGGATCGAGCTGGCGATCGAGCTGAACGCGACCCATCACTATATCTGGGCCGATCCGGTCCGAATTCAGCAAGTCTTTTGGAATCTGCTCAACAACGCAGTCAAGTTCACGCCGACGGAAGGTCGTATCAAAATCCGCTCGTCCAATGAGGGAGATCAGTTTGTTTTCGAAATCAGCGATAGCGGCATTGGCATTGAGCCGGAACAGCAGAGTCGCATCTTCGAAGCTTTCGATCAGGGCGAGCGCTCCATTACGAGACGATTCGGAGGATTGGGTCTCGGGTTTGACGATTTCAAAAAACGCTCCTCGATCTCCATGGCGGCAAAATCAGTGTGCACAGCGCGGGGAAAAACCGAGGCACGACATTTCGAGTTTTTCTCGATCTTCTGCGCGAGCCTTTGCGTGCATCGACTGATCAGGCGGACAGCGGTGTCACAACTTCAAGAGGCTTGCGTCTTCTTCTGGTCGATGATCACCTCGATACGCGGAGTGTTCTCTCGCGGCTTCTCACCAGATACGGACACGAAGTCACTACCGCTGACTCTGTGCAAGGCGCCTTGAAACTTCTCGAGGATGCTCCGTTTGACGCGCTAATCAGCGACATCGGTCTTCCGGACGGCGACGGTTACAATCTCGTGCGCCAGGCGAAGCTAAGGCAGCCACTAAAAGCCATTGCGCTTAGCGGGTACGGAACGGAAGAGGATGTACGGCGCAGCCTTGAGGCCGGATTCGATTTTCATGTGACCAAACCGGTCGACTTAAACGGGCTGCGGTCGCTCCTGGGAAAAATCACGAAGGCGGAGGGTTAATCGAGTCAGCAAGGCTCGAAATTAGAAAAAGAAAAGAAAGCGAGCTGGAATGAATCGCCTATCCCGATGTTACCGTATCAGCCCCTACACACCTCCGCGGCGAAGCCGGCAACGGCGCTGCTCTTATGCAGGGCGGGGCGTGGACTTTACTGGGACAAGCATGTGCACGAGAGTGTTAGTCGCTTTTTCCAGGATAACTCCCCATGCGCTCACGACGGCTAGAGTCGCGAGAGCGATGAATGGGAACAGCCACATCGGTTGTTCGCGGATGCGCAGGCCCAGCCAAATGACGTAGGGCTGATGCGTAAGGTAAATGCCGTAAGAATATGTGCCAATGAGGGCGAGTATTTGCGCGGCTCCCGAGAGTCGCGAAAGAAATCCAGCGACGCCCACAATTAACAACAAGCAACAGGCACCAGTGGCGCAATCAACAAATACATAGGTGAAACCATTGTGGTAAAGTTGAAGCGCTGCCGGGTAGAGCAGCAACCCGGTAATCAAGCCCGGGCCGCGAAGGAGGAACCATTCGGCGCGTGCGCTCGACCGAGCGTGCCACGTTCCCAGCGCCATGCCCAAAGCGAACTCCGGCAATCGGCTAATGGCAAAACCGCCCAGTATCCATGCACCGTTCTGCGGATAAACAATGAGCATGAGATAACGTGCGAAGAAGCCAACCGAGCAAGCAACGAGCAGGAAAGTCCAGGGTCCAAGTCGTTGCGCTGTGCGAAAGAGCAAAGGAAAGACGAAGTAGAACTGAATGAGCATGGAAAAGAACCACCAGGAAGCGTTGAGGTAGTAGAAATTCATTTCGATATTGATAAAGCGCAGACCGAGCAGACTGAGCACGATGCGGCGATCGACCACTTCCCAGCGCGCGACGAAAGGTGAAATGAGGTAGACCAGATGCGCGACCCAATACATGGGATAGAGACGAAGCAGGCGCGCGCGATACCACTGGCCCCAAGCCATCGGTGCGGCGGTGGCGCGGCGCGCGGTTGATTGCATGAGAGTCCAGCCGTTCAGGATAATGAACACGCCCACGGCGTGAAGGCCGAGCCCGGAAATTTTCAGCCACGCCAGTCTGGAGGCAGTCACCGCGCTCTCGAAAAAACCGTTCCAGTTCTCTGGCGGAATTGGTCTGTGATCGAGATAGGTGGCGAGGAAGTGGAAGTAAACGACCCAGAGGATGGCCAGAGCTTTTGCGATATCGAGCCAGAGAAGCCGTTTCATTGATTTCGCTTATCATCCGTCGCGAACGGTAGAAAGCAGGAAGTGTAGCCCCATGCACTTCGGAGCCGGACTTGCATTGTTAAGAGTTGAGAGAATTTCTACCGCGCTGTAATGCTGATTTCGTCATTATGAGAGAAGCCCACGAACTTCGCCTCGCCAAGCGCATGGCGCGTCTCGGCACCGAGACGGCGTTCGAAGTACTGGTGAAGGCGCGAGCGCTGGAGGCAAAGGGACGCGACATCGTCCATCTCGAAATTGGCGAACCCGATTTCGATACGCCGGCCAACATTATCGACGCGGCGATGCGACGCGCTGCACAAGGGCTTCACTCACTACGGACCTTCGGCCGGTTTGCCGCAGTTGCGCGAGACCATCGCGCAGCACGTGAGTGAGACTCGCCGGGTAAACGCAACGCCGGAAGAAGTGGTCGTTGTTCCCGGCGGTAAGCCCATCATCTTTTTCACCATCCTTGCGCTGGTTGAAGAAGGGGATGAGGTCATCTATCCCAATCCGGGATTTCCGATCTACGAATCAATGATCAACTACGTCGGCGCGAAAGCCGTGCCGATCCGTTTGCGCGAGGAAATGGATTTTCGACTCGACGTCGGTGAGTTCGAAGGGCTGATCAACGAGCGAACGAAACTCATCATTTTGAATTCGCCGCAGAATCCGACCGGCGGCGTGCTGACAAAGAAAGACATCGACGATATCGCGCGCGCGATCGGCGATCGCAACATGATGGTGTTGAGTGACGAGATTTACAGTCGTCTCATCTTCGAAGGCGAGCATCACTCCATCATGTCGATCGATGGAATGAAGGAGCGCTGCATTTTGCTCGATGGTTTCTCCAAGACTTACGCCATGACGGGCTGGCGAATGGGTTACGGCGTGATGCGCGCCGATTTGGCGACACACATTGTCGCGTCTGATGACCAACTCCAACTCATGCACGGCGAGCTTCACGCAAATCGCCGGCATCGAAGCGCTGCGCGGGCCGCAAGAATCAGTCGACACGATGTGCGCCGAGTTCAAGAAACGGCGCGACGTGATGGTCGCCGGTCTAAACAAGATCAAAGGTTTTTCCTGCCGCTTGCCCAAGGGCGCGTTTTACGTTTTCCCGAACATCACGAAAACCGGTTGGCCATCGAAGAAATTGGCCGACGCTTTGCTCGATGACGCCGGCGTTGCCGCGCTGTCTGGTACCGCGTTCGGAGAATTTCGGCGAAGGCTATTTGCGTTTCAGCGTGGCGAACTCGATCGAGAACATCGAGAAGGCACTCGATCGCGTCGGCGCCTGGGCGAAGAAGAATTTGTGAGTAACCTGTCACGGGAAAGCCGTACGATTATCTGTATTCCGGACAAGATGAAATTCGCACGCGCGTTTCTTGCTTTCCTTGAAGAAATTGAATTTTCGCGTAGAAGACCGTCCGGAGTTCAAGTTGCGAGCAGGCGATTACCGGGTTCTTTACGAATTCGATATAGAGCAATAGGATCTATCTGCACTACGTGGCAATAGGCGAGATATCTACAAGCGGACTTAGAGATTGAGCGATACAATGTGACCGACAAGAAACGCCTTCTTGCCACATCCCGCATCGGCGATCCGGCGGAGAACCGTCTGCGCGAGCACGGCTACGAACTGGAAGTCTTCCAAGGCCCGGAGGCTCCGCCGAAAAAATTGATCATCGAGAAAGTGAAGAGCGGGATCGACGCCTTGATCACGACGCTGCGCGATCCGATCGACGCCGAGGTTTTCGAAGCAGGGAAGGGGACATTAAAAATCGTGGCGCAGATCGCGGTCGGCTTCGACAACATCAACCGCGCCGACGCCAACAAATACAAAATCCCATTCACAAACACCGCCGACGTGCTCACCGAAGCGACTGCCGAGTTCGCCTTCTTCATGATGGGCATGCTCGCGCGCAAGATGTATTCGAGCGAGCGCCTGGTGCGGGAACAGAAGTGGCCGTCGTGGCATCCGTTTCTTCCTTTTCTTGGTGACGAAGTCACGGGCAAAACCATCGCCATCATTGGCACCGGGCGCATCGGCCTGGCGATGATCAAGAAGTGCTCGGGGTTCGACATGAACATGCTCTGCTACGACCCGGCGTATCATAACGACAAGTACATCGCTGCGATTCAGGAGTTGATGGATCTGCGTCACGCCAAAGGGATCCAGAAGGAGAAGACTTAGATCAAGTACGTGGAGTTTGAGGATGCGCTTGCGCGGCGCGGACTACGTGAGCATTCACGTGCCACTGTTGCGCGAAGGCGAGACCGACAAGCCGACGTACCACCTCATCAACGAGAAGACGCTCAAGCTGATGAAACCGACAGCCTACCTCATGAATAGCTCACGCGGTCCGGTCGTGGACGAGAAGGCTCTCGCCAAAGCGCTGAAAGACAGAGTCATTGCCGGGGCGGCGCTCGACGTCTTTGAGAAAGAGCCGCTGCCGGCGGATTCGCCCCTTCTCGATCCGGCAATCGCCGACTGCATGCGTCTGTTTCATCACTTCGCCAGTGGCGCGCAGATCACACGGCTCTCGGTCGATCCCGAGAAAGGCATGGCTGGGCGTACTGCCCAGGCCGTGATCGATGTTCTGGAAGGGAACTACGGCGGCGACCCAACCAAGATGCCGTATGTGGTGAATAAGGAAGCGTTTCAAGTAGCCTAACGACTCAAGCCCAACCGTCATCGCTGCCGCGACGCAGCGATTTGAAGTTCTTCAGTCTACCCACCGGCGTCCCCGCATGGCGTGTTCGTCTGGATGAATTTGGGACTCGCATGGATGTCGATCTGGCGCAGCGTCGTGGTGCCGGAGTTAACGAATCGATGCGGTGTATCTGCTGGAATGACAACGATGCCGCCCGCTCCTACCTCGCGCGTTTCATCGCCGACTGTGATGGTGGCGCAGCCTTCGAGCGTGAATGCGACTTCGACATACGGATGCTTGTGTAACGGTGGACCTTGCCCGGGTTTAGCGTTGACGATGTAGGCCGAGAAAGGTGCGCCTTGATTTTCGCCGACAAATTCATGCGACATTCCGACAAACGGCAGCTGTTCGAGACTGAGAAAGTTCATGGCGAAAATCTATGGGAAAGTCTGCATTGGGAAAACGCCGAACACTGAACACTGAACACTGAACACTGAACATCGAACATCGAACATCGAACTCCGAAATGCTTTCGCGAGCACGCGCCCAACATCGAATGCTGAAAGCCACCTTGTATCACTACCGCTAACGCCTTTGCGCGATGATCGCGGTGGAGACGCCAGGTGGCACCGAATGTTGTTCGATGGAACCGAAGTCTGCCTGGGTCAGCATCTGTTCGATTTCGGCAAAAGTGTAGGCGTCGCCGCGCTCGGTAGAAACGAGCATGACGAGACTAAACGTTGCCGTTTCCGGAGGTGAAACGCGGTCGGGATTCGGCACGAACTCGACAATGACGACGCGGCCGTCCGCGCGCAGCGACGCGTGCACTTTTTGCAACAACTTCACGCATGTCGGCGGGTCGAAGTGATGGAGAAAATTCGGCAAGAGCACAAGATCGTAATCGTGGCCGAAATCCAGATCGAACGCGCTGCCGTCGAGTGTGCTGAATCTGTCGGCGACGCTCATGCGCGCCGCGTTCTCTCTCGCGACTTTCAATACCGGCGCCCAATCGAGCGCTACGATTTTTGCGCGCGGATTACGTTGCGCGAATGCGATGCCCCAAATCCCGTGACTCGCGGAGATGTCGAGCACCTTGGTGTCGCGCGATGAGTCGAGCGGAATCAATCCCGCCAGCGTTTGCGCGGACGGCATCATCATCGCCCCCATTCCGCGTGCGAAACTCAACCACATCGGATGTTCGGGCGCCATGCTGCCCCCTTCGCCCTGGACGGTGCCACCATTGCGCACCGCATCCGCAACACGGTCGAATGCCTTGGTAAGATGAGGCGACAGGAGAAACTCCGCCGCACTTCCGGCATAAGCCGGTGAGTTGCGAACCAGAAACGTCGCCGAATCTTTCGTTAGGCTATAGCGTTCGCCATTCTTCTCGAGAAAGCCGAGTACGGTCAGGTAATCGCAAAGCATGCGAGTGCCGCGCGGATCAGCCTTGCAACGCTTCGCTACGTCAGCCGCCGTCGCGCCCTCATTGCCGATCGCAGTAAAAAGATCGAGCTCGATTGCGCCCTTGAGCGCGCCGCTGCGTTGATAAGCGGTGAGCGTTTGGAAGAAAAGAACCGGTGACGTCGCGTCGTTGTTTTCCATCGGCAAGAGTCTCTGCGTGAGATCGAAGCGTCAAACTGTACAGCGGGAGTTGGAGAGTAAAGCGAGCAAACGCCGAACATCGAATGCGGAGGGACGGCGGCGTGGCATTGGGTATTGCAGCCTAACTCGATTTGAAGGTTAGTCGGAAATGAAGAGTCGGCGTCGCAGGTTTTTCAGATTCGAAACAATCCTCCTGGCGATCACGCTTGCTTTTGTGCAACTCGCGCAGGCCGAACAGAACAATGATCCCGATGGTCGTCTTCACTTTACCGAAAAGGATCTGCCGATCCGTGAGAAGGATTCAGCCGGGCCGTCGGAGATCGAAGAATTTGCGCGCGGGCGAGGATTTGATTACGCGGTAGACACGCGGCGTGCGGCACGCGGCGACCGCGAAGGCACTCAAACAATTCTTCTCGATTGCGCACGACGCCGATGGCGCGGCGGCGGAATCGATCGCGGGCATGCCGACTGTGGTTTACCACCTTCTCGGCGACGAGAAGTTTGCGACGTTTCTGGCGGCTCAGCCGTTGCCGTATCGAATGATGGTGCGGAACATGATCGTGAGCGATGGCTTCACCCCGCACGCCAGCGAATATCTGAGACGCTATTTTCCGCTGACGGCCAAAGTTCTGTTTCAGCGCGAGATGGTCGGTTGGTTTTCGCCTAACGATCTTTACGCGATCCGTAAAATTTTCAGCGACGAGTTGGAATTGAGGGGATCGAAAGTCGAGCGTGCGGAGTTGATCGAGAAGAAGACCGGCCGCGTGCTGTGCGATCTGACACCCGAAGACATCGGCACCGGCGCGCAACGCGAAGGCGAAGCGCTTTGGTCGCCCGATTCGAAACGCGTCGCCTGTTTGTCGAGCGATTTGACCGAACAGAAAGGCAACTTGTTCAGCACACCGCGCCCGGCGCCGCTAAGAAAACAAACGGCGGTTTATCAACTTTCCGGCGAATCATTCGCGCGCGTCGATCTGTCGTTAGGCGAAGTGCCCGATCGTGACAATGACACAGAACTCGATCACGCCATTCTCGGCCACGAATATACTGAGCCGGTGCGCTGGCAGAAGCCAAGCGTGCTCGTCCTTCAGCGACACGAATATTACCGGAAGATGATGCCGACCAAGGTCGACAATCTGACGTTTGATTCGATACACGACCTCGCCCGCCTCTATCAAATCACTGCAGCCATCGATCCGAATGGAAAGGCGACCGTTGTTTGGAAACGTCTTAAGGACTGACGCCGGCCATGCGTAATCCACAACGCTCGCGCAATATCGCGCTCGGATTTTTTGCTTCAGGTTGTGTGACGGGGCTGGCCGCTTTTCTTTTGCCCGGCCCCATGGCGACCGACTGGATCCGGACGTGCCTCTTTATATATGGGAGCAGCGCCATCCTGTTTGGCGGCGGCACGGCGTTGTTTCGACATTTCGACGCGCGAGCGAAAGAAAAACTCGCGCGCGGTGAAGATGTCGTCGCCCGCTGGCGCGTGGATGCGGCGACGTGGCGTGAATTTGTCGCTGCGGATCGCGAATGGAACCAGACACGAGATGCCCTTATCAACGAGCTCTCTCTTTCAGACAACGTTCGCGACGATGGAATCGAAGTGATCGTTGGCAAAAATGCGGTGCAGATTGGTGAAAGCATTCACCGCCTAACGAGTGGTGTGCCGGAAGTAACGAGCGCAACCTTGCACGATCTTCACCCGGCGGTGATCGAGCTGCAATTGTATTATCCGGGTGGCGGGCACGGAGCATCCGGCGTCCCACGCCCAGCGACTCGCGCGGCGTTGAGATTCCCGGTCGGGATGGGCGCCTGGAAAGATGCCGAAAGCGTAGTCGCCCATTATCGCGGCGACACGCCGAGAAAGGCGGACTTTTTTCACGGTAAAGGCGACGGCACGAATCCAGAGGATCTGGGCAAGTGTTACAATTGCGGCTACGAGACTTATCGGCTGATTTCGCATTGCCCGGAATGCGGACGCAGCATGCAGTCGAAGCGATGGTCGCGCCGGTACGGCTGGATTCTGTTGATCCTGGGAATTTTCATCAGCGGCGTGATTGGTCTGGTGCTCACGGCGATTGGCCCGAAGCTGTTTGCTGCGATTTCCGAATCCGGCAGGAGAGGATTTTCCGGTTCCGCATCGGATGCGCGATTGGCGCTCGGCATTCTGGCGTTAGTGGAATTATTTGGAATCACCGCGGCGTTCTATGGAGTTTGGCAGATCGTAACCGGCCGCCGCAGCAAGTGGGTTATCTATTTCGCCTTCGCTTTTGCGGCCCTGCTAGGGCTGATCGCGATCTTTGTTTAGGTGCGGTTAGAGGTTGTCGACGATCGTATTGGTGAAGACGCGAGGAGATGAAGCAAACTCCAAATACTTTCGCGAGCAGGCGCTCAATCCCGGAGAACGGAGCGGGCTGTTCAACGACTGCGAGCAGAAATTTCAGCCACAGTTGTTTCGATAAAAACTGGAAAACAGCCTTGACCTGGCTGTGGTCGATTGGGCAAACTCCTCGGTAGCAGTTGGCTTGCGCTCCGGCAGGGAGTGCTAACGGATCGTGATGTGGGTGTGTGAGTGGTTCTGCTGAACCGCCGAATTCGATCTTATGAAAACACTTATCACTGCCCCGATCCTGAATGTTGTACTCCAACTAAAAACACGCTTCCGGAGAATCTCGAAGGACTTCGCTCGAAAAGCGGCGTGCCTGTTACTGTTTGCCGCAGGTTTCGTGGCGTTGCTCGCCGGTACGATGAAGATTGCGGCGCAGTCGGGTTCGGGTTCTAAGTCGAAAATCCTCGCACCGAATACGGTCGTCAGTTTCGGCACGGGTAGCCTTATTATTCCGATGGATATTGGCACAAGCGGGCAGAACAACGGAATGCTTCGCGCCTACGGTCTCGTCTATGCGCTTCTGCGAAATCATGTGCCGGTAAACTGGGTAATCAACCCCGCAAAACTTGCGAACGGCGACGATTTCGCGATCAGCACGTCGGGTTCGCTCCAGGATGTAAGGACAGGTGCAACGGTTACTTCGCCGCGAAGTTATCGCGGTGGTCCATTCGTCATCGCTGCAGCAGATGCGGCGGCGGCGTTGCCCATCATTACTAGCTGGCAGGCGACTGCGGGCGATCAGACCGCGGTGCATCGTTTCGTCGGGGCCGGGTCGTTTAGTGGAGACGTGGCGCGGTTCCTTATCAGCGCGCCGCGCATTGGCATTCTTAAGGACGGAAACGAGACAATTGCGTTCAACAATCTGAACGCGGCCGGTATTCCTGATTCGACGGGCGCACTTTGGACTGCCGCGTCGCCAGACCTCCTAACTGAGGCCGGTGTCGCGGGACCTACTACAACCAACCACAAAGACGGAGTGCTCTTTAACGGGCCCGGTGGTTCGGATCGGTATTGTTATCTCGCGTCGATGCATTACATCACGACGGCCACAACGCCGGAGGTGGTGCAGGAGTTCCGTGCGGCGCTGGCGAGCGATTCCTCAGAGCATGCCTTTATGCAATGTGAGGCGATCCTGGCATTCGAGAATGACGGTGCCGGGGGTCTCTTTCTTTCCACGCTTGGATTGATTGATGATGGCGCCGCGACAGCGAGTCCGCTCATCCGGGTTCCCTCCAATCCGCTTGCGCAACTCGACGGCGCGTTCGAGGTCGACAGCGGCGCTGTCGATTCGATCGGACTTGCCGGTGGATCGAGTTTCCGAGCTGGAGTGACAACGCTCATCAACGACAGCGCATCGTCGCTTCTTCAACGCATCGTGTTACTGACTGGCCGCCTAAATGGTGTTTCGGGCAATGGACGTGCGACCTATCTGGCCGGCCATGACTATTCGGTAAGTTTGCCTATTAGCACGAATCCACAAACGAACGGTGTGCGCCTTTTTCTGAATTCGATCTTCGAATCGGATTGCGCGATCGACGCGGGACAACCGGATGTGACACTCACGAAGTCCGCGCCTGCAACGATCAACGGCAGCACCATCAGTTACACGATTAACTATTCGAATCCCCAGGGGCCGCGCCCGGCTGAGAGCATCCAGCTTACGGACAAACTGCCTGCCGGTGCGACCTATGTCGCCGGTTCCGGAGTGCCTCCTCCAACGAGCAACGCGGGCGGCGTTTTGACATGGAACCTGCCGCCGCTGGCGTCTGGTGCGATGGCGGCCGTGACTTTTCAAGTAAGCGTGTCCGCTGATGGAACCTACAATAACACTGCGCAAATGAGTTTTGCGCACCTGACGGTGAGGCAGGTTACTTCCAACACTGTTAATACAGTGCGCGACACGGTGCCGCCGACGATCATGATTACTTCAGGTCCCAACGGCGCGACTAACGATAGCACGCCGACGTTTACCTTTGTGACTGGCGGCGGCGCAGTTTCCACAACTTGTCACGTCGACGGCGATCCATCGGTCCCATGCTCCTCCTCCTTTACAACGAGCACGCTCACCGATGGCCCGCACACGTTCACTGTTCAAGCCACAGATGCCGCCAGCAACACCGCGAGCGCCAGCCGTTCCTTTACAGTGGATACGCAAGCTCCAGTGGTCAGCATTCCGGTCCCGCCTAACCAGACGACATTCAGTACCAGCCACCCGACATTCGTCTTTTTTGACGTCGGCCCTGCTGGCACACCGAGTACTGCTCAATGCCGCATCGACAGTGATACACTCGTCCCTTGCGTCTCGCCTTGGCAAACAGCCAGCTCGTTAACGGATGGTCCGCACACGCTAACAGTCCAGATCACGGACGCGGCAGGTAATGTCGGGCAGGGTAGCCTTGCCTTCGTGGTCGATACCGTTGCTCCTAACGTCAACATCCCCGGCCCCCCCACCAATCCCAACCCGACTAGCGACACCACGCCGGACCTCTTTTTCACCGTCATGAACGTTCCGGCGACCACGCCGATCGTCAGCACCCAGTGTCGCATCGACGATGGCGCACTCTCTCCCTGCACCTCGCCTTTCACGCCGGCGAGTGCTCTGAGTGTTGCCCAACACCTCTTCGAGGTTATAGCAATTGACGCTGCCGGGAACGCGGGCGACGCCTTCTATGTTTTCACGGTAAGTAATCCTAATGAATGCATGGTTTGTCACAAGCACACGACGCTCATTCTGCCGTGCAACAGCCTGGAGTATCAAAGACACGTGGATCACGGAGATGTTCAGGGACCATGCCCGAGTAACTAGGATCTGACGGTGTTGATGTAGAGGCGCTCGCCGCGGCGAGCGCCTGTTTATTGGTTCGGCGTTTGATACAAACGCCGCTACAACTCGTTTCGCTCGTGGATCCGCTGGTTCCGGTCGTACGGAATAATATTATCCCATTCCTCTGCCGAAGAGCGCGCGACGAAGGCCACGACGGGTTCGGTGTCACTCATGTTAAAGACTTCGTGAGGCACATCGGGCTTTATGTAAATGAAATCGCCGGCTTCGTTTTCCAACACCTGCTTGCAGCCCGCACCGAATTCGTGGCGCACTTTGCCTTCGAGAATATAAAGGATCAGCTCGAAGCCGACATGAATGTGCGCATAAGCCACGCCGCCCGGCGGAATCGTGGCGATGTTGGCTGACAATTTCGTCGTACCGACGTTCTTGGCCGACATGCCCTGTTTATAATGAATGCCATTCCAATCCCGGCGCGCGCCGCCGCCACGTATCGTTAGGATGCCGTCGTGATCTTCCACGGCGCTGAGCTGGATATTGTCTTTATCATCTTTCATAAAAGAGAAATCCTGAATGTTGTTATCCACAGATTATGGATCATAAGTCATCCGACTTTGCTCCAAAGATATGTCATTCCGAGCGCAAATCGTCTGCCGCGCTGTAGTAAAGCGAAGGCGGGAGGGGTGACGGATGCGAATCTTAACTTTTTCGAACGCTTCAGCCGCCGCTGGCCTTAAGAGGTCGGCGATTCTATCTCGCTCCCCGCGCGCAATGACGCAATTTCCTCTTGGTTCGCTTCCCGGACAGTCGAAACGCGCATGGATTCCAACCGGCCGCCGGCGAACTTTCCCGTGACGAACAAGCCAGTGGGATGCGTGCCCACCGACTCCACATGAAAGAAGTCAGCTCTCACAGGCTGCCGATCTGTCGGCGGCTGGACGACCATGAGTTTGCCGGCATGGGCGCGGCGATAGGTTTGCGCCGGCGTGAGGGTTCCGGTTGCGGCCGAGTGTGTGGTCATCATATCGGAAGATACGGCCGCGCAGCGCGACATGATACCTCTTTTCTCTTATCGTTTTTCGGCGAGCTAATGGGGTGAGCGCTGAATCTCGGCAGTTCCGGTTGAGCGCAAAGCGCTGCGAACGGCATCCCGTCACTCCGGCGGACGTCGGTAGGGGGCGGTGGCCTGTTCCTACCGAAAGAAAATCAAATAACCCAGGGCACCCAGCGCCACCACCGTCGTGATCAACCAGGAAAGCCTTTTCGGATCGAAGAGCGGCAGGGGCGATCCCGACAGCAACGCGGGAGCACAATGCCGGCACTGATGATCGACGATCGACAGGGCATAACCGCAAGTTGGGCAATCTTCCAGAGGCACACCTCACCCATCGCAGGGTTTGGCGCGATAGCGAGCTCGGCCTTCGTGACGCCCGCCAAGGCAGCGAGCGCGCCAAGCGCCGCGCCGATTATTGTTTTCGTTAGGCTGTTCCTAAGTTCATCAGGAAAAAGCTTTCCAATTCTCGGCGATGACAAAGGCCGCGACCGCGAGCACGAACCAGGCGAACCAGTAGCGCAGTCGCTCGGCTTCGATGTGGTGAGCGAACTTTCTGCCCGCCAGCATCCCCACGATCGCTAGCGCGAGAAACATTCCCGCGATGTCCCAGTCAAAATGCGTCCGGCGCAGATGGCCGAGCAATCCCGCGGCCGAGGTGACGGTGATGACGACGAGCGAAGTGGCAATGGCGCGTTTCAAGGGAACACGCGCGAGGAAGAGCAGCGCCGGCACGATAAGAAAACCGCCGCCCACTCCCAGAAAACCAGTCAGAACGCCGACGAAGAGTCCGGTCGCAGTGCAGCTCAACCAATGACATTCGGCATGTTCGTTCGACGACTGCTCGGGCCGCGGGCGAAACATGCGCAGCGCCACGACGATCATGAGTCCGGCAAAAATCAGGAGCAGCACCGGCTGCGAAACGAGGTGAGTCAGTTGCGAACCGGCGAGCGCGCCGACGACGCCGGTGATGCTGAAGAGAAGCGCGGCTTTCCCGTGCACGAGTCCGCTGCGCGCGCCGAGGATGCTCCCCACCAGCGTCGTCCCGCCCACCACGGCAAGCGACATTCCGACCGCTTGCGAAGCGGGCACTTTCGCCACGTAAACCAGGACCGGCAGGGTAATGATCGACCCGCCGCCGCCTAACAATCCGAGGGAGACGCCGATTGCGAGAGCAAGGACGAGCGCCAGGATCATCATGAGTCGACCCGCGCGCACAGTTCCCGCGCCCCGCTCATGAGATCGGCGTGGATATGGGTTTCGAAGATGTGCGTGATCGAGAGATTATTCTCGCGCGCCATCTCGACATATTTGTCGACGTCCGGCGTGGGGTCGAAGACCGCGGCGACGCCTTCGCAGTCGTCGCCCACGAGGTAGGAAAGCTCGGCCATGCCGTCAGTTTGGATGCGTTCGAAGATGAGTGACATAGGTGCGACGTTTTCCATATCAGGTATTTGGCCGACTTTTACTTTTTACCTTCTACTTTCTCTTCGCCAGCTCCTCCCATTTCAGCTTTTGCAAAAGGCCGGCCTTTCCCCGGTGCAATTCGGCACCCGCGAGCGCATCGCCCGCGCGATGTCATTTCAGCGTTTCAAGAAACAAAACTGGACGGCGTCGTCACCTTCGATCCGACTCCGCAGTGGGTGACGGGGTCAAGTCTGACGTGACCCCATCATTTGGTTTCCGGAGGAGCGCAAATGGATCTCGCGAAGAAAAGTTTGAGGGCGGCAAACTTCACCGACGCAACGTTCTTACAATAACACCCGTTCCCGCGCTCCGTGAGGCACGCCCAACATGGCATCCACGGTTTCGAGCAGCTCGCTGACACCAAAAGGTTTCGCCACGAAGCCGGTGGCTCCGGCAGCCAGCAGCTTACTGGCGGCGTGTTCGGTCGCGTCGGCGCTCAGAATGAGGACGGGGGTCAGTGCCGTGGCAGGATTTTGACGCAGGTCCGCGAGCACACTTGTTCCCGGCATATCGGGAAGTTGCAGATCCAGCACGATGAGGTCGGGCCGGTCACGGTATGCCAATTTCAACCCGAGGCTTCCGTGGCCGGCAATGGACAATTGGATCTCCGGACGCTCCAGCAAAATGAGCCGGAGCAGTTCCTGATTGGAAAGATCGTCCTCAATGTAGAGAAGGGTGTGAGTCGCGCCGGGTTCCGGGTCCTGAGCCTGTGAAAAAATGTGCGGCGTGGCTGCTGGCGGGCTCGCGGCGGCGGCGGCGGTCGCGGCGGCGGGCAGATAAACGGCAAAGGTGCTCCCTTCGCCGAGCACGCTCTCGACCGTGAGAGTTCCATTCATCGCTGCAACCAAACGCTTGCAAAGGGTGAGACCGATGCCCGTGCCTTCGACCCCGATGTATTGCGCGCCCAGCCTTTCAAACGGCGTAAAGATTCTCTTCAGATCGGCGGGGGCGATCCCTGGCCCGGTGTCGCTGACCTCGAGCCGGCAACGTTCAGCGTCTTCCGCCCGGCAGGCGACGACGATCCGGCCCCCGGGGCGATTATATTTGATCGCGTTGGAAAGCAGGTTGAGGAGGACCTGCTTGAGGCGCTGTGGATCGGCCCTCACCTGGCCGTGGCAATTCTCGAGCCCGGTAACCTCGATGTTCCGCTCCGCCAGCAAAGGCGCTAGGAGCTCCAGCGCGCTCGCGAACATGTCCCGCGTCGAGACGGATTCCATCGTCGAGATGAGAAGGCCCCCTTCGATCCGGCTCACGTCGAGGAGCTCGTTGATCAGGGTCAAGAGATGGCTCCCGCCTTTCAGGATGTAGTTGACATTTTCGTGCTGGTCCTCAGTCAGGCTTTTGTCCATGTCGAGGACCTGACCGAAACCGAGGACCGCGTTCATGGGGGTGCGCAATTCGTGACTCATCCGGGATAGGAATTCGGTCTTCGCGAGATTGGCTTCTTCCGCCGATTTCTGCGCCTGTTGGGCATCGCGGGTGAGGAGGGCTTGATGTTTCGCCTCCACCGCGAGCTTGAGGCGCTCGATTTCGGCGAGGGCGGCTTCTTTGTCGCGTTCGTTCTCGAGCGCCTGGGCGTTGAGCGCGCGCAGGCGATAGTTGCGGAGGATGATCCATAAGATCCCGAGAAGAAAAAGACCGACGCCAAAGACTGCCGGCGTCGCGCCGAAGATGAACCCTTCCAACTTCCCCAGATCGTTGAGGCGCTGAATCGCTTCCTGATCATGCTCGGCGGCCGCCTCGTTCACTTCCCGTTCAATTCGCGCGAACAGGGGATCGACCTCCGTGGCGTCAATTTGCAGCACTAGCCTGGTGTCCCCGGTATCCACGGCATCGAACAGTCGGTGCACCGAGGCGAGATATTCCGCGTGCTCGTCATTCACCTGATGCGCCAGCGCGATGTCGTCTTGCGAACCCGTCAGGCGGATGGAATTGAGGGCTGCGCTCAGGGCCTGGGCGGCGTGGGCATGCGCGGCGCGGATCCGGGCACCCGGTTCAAGGCGATACTTTCGTTCGAGCGACTCCTCCGCGGCGACGGCGAAGCGTGCTTCCTGAAACTTGCTGCTCAATTCGCGCGGCGTTCTCGCCCGGGCCGCGGCGCGGTACGAGGTGAAGGCGGCGCTCATGGCGAAGCCAGTCAGGAGGAGGAGGACGACCGCCATCCCGGCGGCGGCCAGCGAGACCGGCTTCCAAGGGGAAAGGGTCGGCCCTCGCGCCGGTGGATTTTGTAAAGGAAGGCCTCGAGCATCCATCTTGAAAAGCTGGCGGCCGTATCTGTTTGCACCCGGGGTAAGCGAACTACGAATGGCTTTCGCTCTTCCAAGAGCAGGCGCTATGCCGATCCGCGCAGGGGATCATACTATGCCCATTTGCCGACCGAGCTGGTTGATCGCTGGGGCACGCCTTATTTTTTCCACCAACTTTCCCGCGACCACATGGAGATCAGATCAGCCGGCCCGGACAAGATCATGTGGACCCAGGACGATCCGGTTCTCAGATAAGTGTATCTCTGTAGCGGGCAGGGGATGACAGGTTCAAGTCTAACTCCTTGACTCTTCGATCGTGCAGGCAGCTCGTTAGGCAAATCTGTAAAGAATTAAATTCCTTAACAGATAAATTTGCTAAATATCGCGCAGCAAAGCTGAGTAGCGAAGTGTCAAAGAATTTAGGATGCGACCCCGATCTGCTTCCAGCAAGATAATCTGATGAGTATCCTTGGCGTATGAAAACAGAGGTTCTCTTGCGCGACGTCGAACCGGACGACCTGCCCATCTTTTTCGAACACCAGCGAGATCCCGTGGCCGTGGCGATGGTTGTATTCCGTTCACGCGATAAAGCGGAGTTCGACGAGCATTGGGCAAAGATCCTGGCCGACGACGCCTGTCTGAAAAAGACAATCGTAGCCGATGGCCAGATAGCCGGACACATCGGTAGTTTTGGGCGGGACGGGAAACGCGAGGTCGGCTACTGGATCGACCGCGCACTGTGGGGGCGAGGCATTATGAGCCAGGCGCTCCCTGCCTTTCTTCGCTTGGAACAGAGCCGGCCGCTCTACGCCGGTGTGGCCAGGCACAACATTGCGTCGATGCGCGTCCTGCAAAAATGTGGCTTCACCTTATGCCAGAGCGCGATCGATCAGGACCCTGAGCCCGCCGGCGAGTCGCATGTTCTTCTCAAGCTTGAAGCCACGTAAAAGCTCCGCTTACGT
Organism: uncultured Verrucomicrobiae bacterium; assembly: GCA_963803315.1. Classification (GTDB taxonomy): domain Bacteria; phylum Verrucomicrobiota; class Verrucomicrobiia; order Chthoniobacterales; family UBA10450; genus JBBQFI01. Next base: position 68,177 of record CAWDLY010000002.1, read on the forward strand.
GGCAGGTCTAAATGATTCGGAGCGAGCCTTTCCTGACTTTGCAAATCGCGCGCGTTGCTAGGGCGGCACAGAAGCGCCTGAATGCAATTTTACAAGCGAAATGTCCGAGGCAGAGACTGTTCCATTTATGGTTACGTCTTCACGGAAATTACTGGCAGTAGTAGCCGAACCAGAATGCGATTTCACAGTTGAGATGTCGAAGCGTTGATGGCTGTTGCGATAGAAAGTAAAAAGTAAGGAGGCAGAAGGAAGAGGTGGAAAGCTGACATTTGAAATTCCGAAAAGCTGGTAAGCACGTCGGTGCGGCGAATGAGGGATCAAATCTAATTCCTCAGCGGATGAATTACTGTGCCTACCCCGTTAAAGTGGAATAGCGAAGTATCAAAGAATCTAGATTCGCCTGCGTTTCCCTATTCTGACTGCTCTCCTGCTCTCCGAATCGAGCTAAGGAAGCAAAAACGTAAGGGGCAACGTGGCGACGCCGTGAGAATTCTGCGCTACGAGCGTGACAATGTCGACAAACGAACCGACCGGCCCAACCGGTGCGTTGAGAATCTGGCGCGCGCCTTGGGGATAGGTGCCAGAGATAGTTCCTGCATTCGAGTCGAAGACAAGACCGCTCGGTAACGTGCCGATGACGCTATAATGGTTTTGGTCTTTAGGCGCAGCGCTGTTCGGCGCGGTAATGGTGTAGGTAAACGGTTCGCCTGGCACCAGGCTTACACTAGCCGCGCTTGTGATTACCGGCTGCGCGGAATCTGACACAAAAGTTACCTGCAGCGTTTGTATATTATAGATGAGATCGTCGAGCGGCGGCGGAGTATGGATGATGAAATTGATGGCAAAACTGCCATCCTCCTGGGGAGTTCCAACCAGATCGCTTGTCAGCGGCCGAAACATGATTCCCGGTGCGCTCCCCGCCGTACTTACCACATGGTTTGAGTCCAGGCCGCGTGCGATGACGTCAAATGCAAAAGGCTGCCCAGTCCGCGCGGTAAGGCTTCCAACGTTCGCAATGAACGGAGGGTTCGGAAATAACGACGGATCAAAGGGCGTTAGGTTCAGCGTTCTTACGTCCATGCCCTGGCTATTCGCTGCGGTAATGGTGACAGCAGTCGTTCCGCTTACGACGGGGATGCCGCTAATGATGCCCAGGACCGGATCAAGCGCCAATCCGGCGGGAAGATTAGCCGCGGCGTAGCTTTGCGGATTACCCGTCGCCACGATTTGATATACCAGCTGGCGGTTGATATTCCCAAAGATTGATAACGGACTAATGATTAGCGGCGCAGCGGCACTTTGGCACGCGCCAATAGTGTCCCCATGATCGAGGTGTCTTTGATACTCCACGCTGCCGCACGCCAGTGAGAGAGTGAGGGTGTGTTTGTGACAGACACTGCACATCCCCGATTGTGTCTCGTACAGTTCCGCACTGCTAAGATAGCCGCTACTATTACCTCCCCCTGCCACCAACACCTTGCCGTTCGGCAGCAACGCCGTAGAGTAATCGCCGCGCGCGGTGTTGAGGCTGCCCGTGACCGTCCAGCTGCCGATCGCCGGGTTCGTACCGCCTTCCAAAGCTGGCGCGATGGCCGCGCTGAGTCCACTCGCTGACGGAGCTGCCTTGAAACTGGAAGCCAGTAAGACTGCGGAGATCGCGATCAAAGCGGCCGAGAGGGTCATTTGAAGCGCCGAAGCGCGAGTGGAGTTATTTTTTCGTTTTTTCATTTTTGTTCTTAGGGTTGAATTATTTTTTCGCGTTCGAAGCGAAGGCGTCGGCGCGATGGCTTAGACTCGCGTTCGTTCTTTTTACTCCGGTCGGCATCCTAGTCAGGAGTTTCAACGAGTGTACAAGTTTGCGCGGCCCTGGCAAGACAACGAAGAGCTGTTCGAGAGGCTTGAAGATTAAAGTTCGCGACGGCGAGGGCGCGCCAATGGTCCGAGCCGACTGGCACTGGCGCCTCGGCACAGCGACGCGGCTACAGAGAAATCGGCGCGACGCAATGCCAGTTCGACGCGGGCTACGAGTAACTTCCTGATTTCCTGACCTCGCTGATTGTTGGTGAAATCAACGGGCTAAAAGCGCCCTTGGCCCCACAGGCTGGGAGCCTGTGCTAGAATCAAGGCAGGCCTTCGCCAGAATGCGATTTCACAGTTGAGACGTCGGAAGACGGTTGAGGGTTATTCCGCCTCCGCGAGTCTACGGCGCGACAGGTGGCTGACCCGCCTTCGCCGAGGCTCCGGCGTGGCAAGGAGTTGAGGGAGAAAAGGTCAAAAATCCCTCTCGGCCACTCTTGCCCGCCACTTTCGCCAGGCGAGGCGAAGTTCCCCACAGAAACGTTAACACCCCGGGATCAGCTGGCTTAGCTTCATTACATTTCCGTAATACTCGTGGAAAACGCGTGACATATTTCTCGTCCACTGCGATAACGTGCGCGTCTTATCTTTCTAGCGCACGAGATCCTGAAGACGACCTACCAACATAATGTAAACAGAGGCGTGGACCAGCGTGGTCCCGATGCCTGCGGCGCGTTTCCTGCCCGGTGTGGCTTCCGGCCGTAGGTGCACGTAAGTGGGTTATGTCTTGTCGTTTGATTCCGATCATGATTTTTCAGGCATGCTACGTCGCCTCGGCTCTGGCGCAGTCTCCGAACGTGATTGGCAGATGGAACATAGAGATCACCTTCGCAAATGCGAACCAGTATTCATTGCGGTTTGATGGTCAAGCCGGCGGAAAGGGATCTTTGCTGCTGCTCGATCCACGATCGACCCACTGGGAGGGCGCCAAGCGTGCGGAGGCAAAGTGGACTCGGGGCGAAGGAAAATCCGTGACGTTCTCTGGCCCCATTGAATTTCTAATCGGTAACGTCGGTCGCGATGCGGGAACATTGGTTCTCAAAGGAACGTTTGAGACAGAGGACCTGATAACAGGCGAGATGGAATTCTCCTCTCTCGGCGGTGACAGACCATCGAAGCACGGCACATTCAAGGCAGTTCGCGGAAAGTAGCACGAACCTAACCTCACCATAAGCAGACACTCACATTCGGTAATTCAAATTTCACCCACCTCAAAACTACCTAACCACTAATGAAAACAAAATCCGCCTCACAGTCAGCCTTCTTTAATCCACGTGTCTTAATCGGTCTGTTTATAGTTCTGGTCGGGGCCTGTCTGGCGCTGGCTGGCTTTGGCGGGTTCTCTGCGTTCGCAAAAGGGCCGTCGCAAAAGAATATCGTCATTACCCATTCCGACGATCCTCTCGTCCCTGTCCCATTTGACTGCTCTAAGATTCACGAACTAGGCATTGATAGGCAAGAGAACTTCCGGGCCCAGGCGATCATGATTGCGTGCGGCCAGTCAGAAGGAGGTTCCGGTTCTGCTTTCGGCAGGTTCGTTCATTCAGTCAAAAAACTTTTCGCGCCACTCATGTTTGGCTCGGCCGACGTCGACCTGGTCACCGGCACCGAGCCCTCCCCCAACATTACTCAGTCGGAGACATACACTGCGGTTAATCCGGATGATCCTAACCAGATTTTCGTGGCCTACAACGATTCGCGAGGCCGGAACCAGACCCCAATCAATATCTCCGGCGCGTCGATCTCCAGCGATGGCGGGACGACCTTCACTCGCCTCACTACTGCGGGCGGTCAAAGCCCCTTTTCGGGCACTGTGGGCGATCCGGTTGCTCTGTACAACAAACCAACCGGCACCTGGTTTACCGTGTGGCTTGATACAACCTGCGGCTCTCAGGGGCTCGGTGGGTATAAGTCCTCTACTCCTGCGAATGCTGCCAGTTGGACACATTTTTGTGTTCACAACGCCTCTAGCGACGATCGAGAATCTGGTTGGGCTGACAACAACCCGGCCTCGCCATTCTATGGGCGCATGTATATTACGTGGGGCAACAGCAGTGCACTCACCGCCACTTACTCGTCTGATAATGGCGCCACATGGCACACTCCCATAACGGTTGCCCCCGCCAGCCCCTTCATCCGGGACGTGCAGGTCACAGGCGACATGTCGGGCAACGGGGTGGTGTACCTCGCGGGCATGAACGAAGGCGGTGGCGGCTTCCCCCACACTAACGTCAACCATATCTTCAAATCAACTGACGGCGGTAACACGTGGAGCCACCCCTACACCGGTCCGGGGTTAGCCGGACCAGGCGTAATCCTTTGCACCGGCAGCACCTACTTCTCCTGTATGTTTAGCGATGGCGGCGGCTACTGGCGGCACGAGGGCTGGGGCGAGCCCGCTGCCTTCAACAACGTCGTTTCCCTGGTCTATGCCCAGCACGGCGCTGGCAGTGACCCTGGCGACGTCTATTACATCCGTTCTACCGATGGCGGTGCGACTTTTGGCGCGGCGTTTAAGCTGAATAGCGACGCGACCACCCGACCGCAATGGCAGCCTAACCTTTCAGTTAGCCCGACTGGCACTCTGTTCGCCACATGGTATGACGCGCGCGACAGTGCGAGCTGCACGCGTGGTAACCCAGGCGTTCCGTGTTATAGGATATACTCGCGAAAGTCTAACGACAACGGCGCCTCGTGGCTGCCAGACGACGCATTCTCAGACGTTGTCAGTCCACTCCCCGCCCAAAACGATCCCGGAGTTCAAGCAACCTACGCGGGCGACTACGATTACGGTTCCGCGGTAGCCTCGAGGCACGTCACTTCATGGACTGACGGGCGCGTGGCCATTAGCGGCTCATCTCAGCAGGACGCTTTCACCGATAGGGAGCTGGTTGGTTTTTCTGTAACCACCGCCAACCCCGGCTGCAGCAGCGTAGTCTTTGCCCAGCCAACTGACTTTGTTATCAACCTGACCGACCCGGTGACTCCAGGAACCGTTCAGGCGAGCGATTTCACCGTGAATGGGATTCCAGCGGATAACTTTGTTCTATCGAACGGTGACGCGACGATAACGTTCCACTACAATAGCACGCCGGTAACAGCGCAAGGCGTGCAGACAATGCATATTGCCGCTGGCGCCTTTAACCGCGTTTCCGACAACCAGGGGAATCTGGATTTTACTTGCACGTTCCGTTACGATGCTCTTCTGCTTCAGGTGACTACCACTAGCCCGCCGGTTGGCGGCGCGTTCTCTCCGGCAGCGCCGAACACGTACATGTATGACGTGAATTTCAACGAGGCTGTCGATCCAATCTCAGTCCAAACGAGCGATCTGACGCTAAGCGGCACCTCTGGCGCCAGCGTAACCGGGGTTACTGTTCTTGCCGGAAACACGACGGCCCGCTTCACGATCAGTAGCACCTTCGGCGGAAGTTTGACGGCGAGTATTTCCGCGGGGGCGATCGCAGATCAATTCGGTAACCTAGGCGCGGCTTTCACAGGAAATTACACAATACAGGGCTGCCCTCCCACCCAATACGTCATAACCCCAGGAGCCGATGCGATCGTGCCGGGCACGACGGACACGGGAAACCACGCGGATGACTCTGACACGGCAGTTGCGTTGCCGTTCCCGTTCAAATTGTACGGCAACACCTATAACTCGGTTAACGTTAATTCCAACGGACGCCTCGACTTCGTGACCGTCAATGAGCCACTCGGGTATATCACGGCGTGTCTGCCGGCTCCGGCTAATCAAGGGCCATACGATTACACGATCTTCCCCTTGTGGGAGGATACGCGCACCGATGCCGCTTTGAGCGGCTGCTCGGGTTTCCCGGGCGGACAATGCGGCATCTTCACCTCGGTCTCCGGGGTTGCGCCCAATCGCATCTTCAACATCGAATGGCGCGTGGTGCTTTTTGCCAACAACGCATCCCGGCAGAACTTCGAAGCGCGGCTGTATGAGGATTCGGTCGGGACTAACCAGCGCTTTGACGTGATCCTCGGTGTGCTTAACGTGACTGGAGCCAATCACAACTACGTATCCGGCGTCCAAGGCAATAGCAGCCAGGGCTTCTTTACGCAGGACTTCTGCGGGAATCCCGCTCCTGTGCAGAGTGTCTCGCGCGCTTACATGATACCAGTCTGCGCCCCGGCTCCAGTACCTTCTAGCGCCGTTTCCCGTAAAACACATGGCGCCGCCGGCGACCTCGATATTCCGCTACCACTAAGCGGCACACCCGGGATCGAATGCCGAAATGGTCAGGGCGCCGGGACTGATCACAAGATCGTCGTTACCTTTGCCAATCCGGTAACTGTCAGCAGCGCCTCCGTTACCACTGGCACGGGCAGCGTCTCTGGCAGTCCTATTGTGGCGGGCAATGCAGTCACGGTTAACCTTACCGGCGTCGCGAACGCTCAGACCATCATCGTCACTCTGTCGGGCGTTAATGACGGCGTAAACATGGGCGACGTGGTTGTCCCGATGAGCGTGCTTAATGGCGATACCTCAGGCAATGGAAGCGTAAGTGGTACGGATGTTAGCCAGACCAAATTGCAGTCAGGCCAGGCAGCTACCGCCGCAAACTTCCGAGAGGATGTCGTCGTCTCCGGCACGATTAACGGAACGGATGTTTCCGCGGTCAAACTCAAATCGGGCACGGCGTTACCGTAAGGTCTGATCAGCGGCGCAGCCGCGAATAAATTCGGCGTTGGCGGGGGGCATGGCTCGCTCCTCGCCAACGCAGGTCGTCTCCAGGAAGATCCATGGCGGCGCGGGAACCTTTGATGTCAATCTACCGCTCACGGGTAATTCCGGCATCGAATGTCGCAGCGGCGGCGCGAATGGCGATCATCAGGTGGTCTTTACGTTCGGCACTTCGGTTACTTTCGCTAACGCGTCGGTTGCGGGCGCGGGATCGGTTACCGGCAGCAGCGGCAGCGGACCCCAACTGTTACCGTCAATCTCACTGGTGTAACCAGTGCGCAAATTACTACAGTTAGTATGCGGCATTGTCGGATAGCTCAGTGACTCGACACAGCGAGGCGGCTACAGTCACGTCGGGATGGAAACGGCGAAATGACCCTCGCGCAAATCAAGGCAGGCCTTCGCCAGAATGCGATTTCACAGTTGAGACGTGCGAAAGTAACTCGGCGTAACGAGCGCAAACCTTGGGTCGTCGCGCCCAGAAAAGAAGCCCTAAAGTTCCTAGCGCCAGCAGCCCGACACACCGAGGCTCTGGGACGGAAGCTATCGACTTAAGGTTTTCTGTCGTGCCTATCACCGATGCAGTGGCTGTCGATAAGTTAATCCGATAAAAGGAATTTGTGGTTATATTATTCTAACGCCGTACATCACCCCATTAGGGGCAAAGTCCAAGTCGTCGAACAACGCGACGGGGCCACTTGCAAGGCGGCCCAAGTCCGCCGCTGCCCCGGTATTCGGGTCGATCTGATACAATTCAACTCCACAGCCATACAATATTCCGCCAGGACCGAACTCTAGTCCGAAGATACCGAGACCGCCTGATCCGATGAACGTGGCCGTAGCCGTCTGTGGATTGATCAAATACAAGTTCCCGTCGCCATTGCCGAGACCGTAGAGAAGCCCATTCGGGGCGAAACTGATGCTGAAATTCTCGGTGCCCCAATGATCGTGCGAGTTGTCAGCGGCCTGCCAGTCGCCGGATCGATGGTGTAGAGAAAAGTTCCGCTCACACCCAAAGCACTCCTGTCGTCGGCTGAAGATCCATTCCGGCATAGAATGCTTCCGTGTTCGTCGTGATGGTTGTCAATGATGCATCGTCGACGTTCACGTCCCAAAAGTGTCCATCGTTTGTGAATTCGGTACCGTACATGGTAAATGCTTGTCCGTGGACGAGAATGGGTGCGAAGACAAAGAGGGTAAAAATAAGCCCTGAGAATCTGAGAGATGTTGGTAGTTTCATTGTATCTGGCGTGTTCGTTGTTTCTACTCAAATGCATATTACCGCTGATAGACCTAACGAGACACAACATAGCCAGCGTCGGCGGGTAAGCTTTAACGAGCTTAATCCAGCATGGAAGTCTCGCATGTAACTATGATGGGAAAGCTATCCCGGCAATTTGTCGAGTATCGACTTCAGCAGGTCATTTTGCTGTTCGAGCAGAGCTGCATGCATTTTCATCGACCACCATGCATTTAGCGATGAATTCCTTGTCGTTGGTATCCATGTTTGGGGTTGGGGTTGGGCTGCGGCGTTTCAATATCTGGGGACAGGGCGGCCAGCTTATCTGTAGGTGTTTCCTTAAGGCAAGCTTGTAATCAGGGGCAGAGATCAGAAATCAGATGTCAGAGATCA
>CAWDLY010000003.1:0-83001 GCA_963803315.1 uncultured Verrucomicrobiae bacterium
ATGACTTTCAGCAGCCAGTCGTCGTCCGACGGCAGACTAAGAGGGAGAGGAAGAGGGAAGAGGTACCGGTTTGTGCAAGACGTTCACGAAGCGCGTAATGTCCGGGCCTGAGGGTTGTCGCGAGAATGGATCCTTTGATGCGAGCCTGATGATGTCGCGTGCGGGACAAATCATGATCTCGCATTTGAATGACAGCTTTTTGGCGAACGCCGTGCGTAGAGTGGATTCGCTTACATCTTCACGCACCACAAACGTGCCGACCGCGCCGATATTAACGACACCGAATTTCGCCAATTGTTTCGCGATCGCTGCCGGCCGAAATCGATTCGTCCTGCCTACGTTTACCGCGCGAAGAAATACGACTGAAGGCACGACAGGAGAGTAAGAGGTAAAAGTGAAAAGTAGAAAGTCCGAAATGTATGCGCATGCGAGTGTCTGTCGCCGCCTCGTCCGCCTCCGGACGGACTGGCCGTGGCGAGCTGTGCCTGCCGCGCCGAAATGGGCAAAGGTGGGTCGAGGCGTCGGCGCCCGGAGCCGCCTCGCTGAGTCGAGGCGTTAGTGTCTGTGCTGCCTCGCTGAAATCCCGGCGCGCGAAGCCGCCGTCGGTTTATCACGTCTCGCGCCGACGGCGGGAGCGGTGATTCGTCGACACTAGGGCTTTGGCGTTCTGTTTTGAAGGCCCGCCGCCTCAACCATGAGAAAATGTTTCTCCGGTGGGCATCTTCACGCCGATCCGCGGTAAAATCTTTGCGTTTTCACCGTCTCTGCGCCGGTCTACGGGAAAAAACGAGACGCCGCGGCCATGCCCCGGCTGAATCAACGCTTCCGCCGCCGGCGGCGGATCTGATTCGTCTCGTCCATGGCTGCGGGATAATCTTCTGACCACAGCGGAGCTGGAACACCTATCGGTACAACGTTGCTCCAATTATCACAGCGGAAGACGCCTCCATGACAACAATTTTCCCGCAGATGCGCCGGAACACCTTCGGAACATAAGAGTTTTTGCATCGTATGGCGGCAAACAAACTTCCTTCCGGCATCGGCGATCTCTTCCAGCTTGCGGAACACATGGGCGAGGGCATGCGAACCATGGGCCCGGGCGATTGCACGAATCGGTGACAACGGCAGAATTCTCCGAGCTATTAGCCAATGCGCGGAAAACTTGAGGCGACGTTTGCCCGCGCGCGTGCTCTTAAAGAAGAAGCCGGGAAAGATTTCGCCGCCGCGGATGCGAACCTAACGAGTTGGCTGGCCAAGGCGCGGCTCGTCGTCATGCTCGCCTATGGAAACAAATGGTCGGAATCGTGGATCGCCACCGGCTTCACCCATCGCGGGACGAACGTGCCGAAAAGAATCAAGCTGCGCATGGAATTGAGTCGCCGCCTCGCCGATTTCCTGGCCGAACATCGCCAGTATGAAGTGCCTTTCGCTGATGTCACCGCCGCAAAGGCGCGCGCATTGCAGCAAGAAATCGCCACCGCCGAACGCAATGTTCGAATCGCCCGGGCCGATACGGACGGAAGAAAACGCGCACGCGATGCGGCCGAGAAAAGTTTACGCGCCAAAATGCGCAGCGTCATCATTCTGCTCTCATTCCGTTAGGCAAAAGCGATCCACGCTGGCTCGCCTTTGGCTTGAAACGCCCGAGCGGCGATGTCTGCCCCACATGTCACATCAGATCCAGCGCGACGATCGAGCCGGTGAAAGTCGAGTTCGCCGGGAGCGCCCGGATCCGCGGCAAAACCGCAGTGGCTTGACCGATAGAGCTTCCCTGTAGCCGCCTCGTCCGCCCCCGGAGGGACTGGCCGTGGCGAGCTGTGCCTGCCGCGCCGAAATCGGTGAAGGCGGGTCGAGGCGTCAGTGTCTGTAGCCGCCTCGTCCTGGGACTCGCGAAAGCTTTCGGAGCTGTGTCGAGGCGTATTGCTAGCCCGGTCGAAGACTCGCCGTGTCCGCCATTGGACAGACTCGCCGTGGCGAGGAGAGATTGGACCGATGGCGCCCTCGCCATCACGAACTTTTCCGCTAAGATCGAACAAGATGTCCGACGAACCCTCCATGATTCCCCTTGCTGACGTTCTCCGCGCTGCCAATGAGCTGGTCTCTGCTGGCATAATCAAAGACTACGCACTCGGCGGTGCACTTGCCGCGATTTACTACACCGAACCATTTACGACTTACGACGCGGATATTATTTTTATCGCTTCGGACGAGACTGTCAGTGCCGGCATTCCCGCGATCTACGCGCATTTGCAATCCAAAGGTTGGCGCGTCGAGCGCGAGCATCTGCTGGTCAAAGATTTTCCAGTTCAATTTCTTGCCGCATCCGGATTAACCGAAGAAGCAGTGCGCCAGGCGCAACCAATCGAATACGAGCGCGTGCCGGCGAAAGTGTTCCGCCCCGAATACATCATTGCCATTGCCGCCAGTGTCAGGCGACACAAAGATCTTGCGCGCATCGAACAGCTCATGTCGCACGCCACGATCGACAAGGTGCTGCTGGATGAGATCCTGAGGCGGTATAACTTGAAGCTACCGACGCCATGAAGCAGGAAATGCGAAAGCAACTGGCCCAACTGCCTTTCGAAGAAAAGGTCCGCAAGGTCGGCGAGCTGATTCGGCTCGCGCGCAAAGTGAAGTCGCAGCGCACCCGCGAAGACCCCGGGGGCTATCCGCAATCGATTGAAAAGTTTACCCGCCCCAGTCGCCGTGGCGAGAAAGCGTAATTACCGGAAGAACGTGGTCCGAGCGCGGACTGGCATTGCCTTCGTGCTGTCGATTCGTTAGGGGATCGGTCCACAGATTTCGCAGATTACACAGATTGAATTCAGGCGAGAATCAACTCGAATCAGGAAACCAGGTCGAAGACTCGCCTCGCCACGGCGAGTCTGTCCTTTTGGCAGACGTGGAGAGAAATCAGGAAGGTTTTGGCGGGGCGTGGTCCGAGCTCGGACCTGTAGCGGCGGTCTATGACCGTCGCAAACCATGGAGGACGCGCTTTGTCGCGCCGACGATTCTCAAATAATCTGCGTAAATCTGTGCAATCTGCGGATGACTTTCCGGTACCGGACCTGGTCCGCTCCATCTCGATGCCGGCTTTTCGATAACGACTGGCTCACCCGATTTTCCTACTTTCTAATTTCAACTTTGATTCGCTCTCGCCGAAAGCTCTTCCGCGAGACACTCCTCCTTTGTCGTGAACCCAGCCCACCATCTACCCGCCGGCACCCCTTCTTCGGCGTGTTCTACTTTCTACTTTCCCTTCGCCAGTCGCTTCCATTTTTCTCGCGTCTGCAAGCAACGACCGGGATGACTTCGCTGCACCGTTCCCAGCTCCGCAAACTTCAGCATTTCAGATTTCAGTGTTTCAGCTTTTCCGGTGAATGAATGTCAGAAGTTTAAGATGCGAACCGAATTGGATTCTCAGCTTGTAGTTGCATCTTACCAGTGTGACGCCATAAACTCTTTTCATGGTTGCGACTCGCGAAGAGATTCTTTCCCGCCTGCGGGAAGCAAAAGAAAAACTGCAGGCAGAATTCCCTTTGCGGCGGCTCGCACTTTTCGGCTCGTTCGCTCGCGGGACGCAGGTTTCCGGGCAGAGCGATGTCGATATCCTGGTTGAGGTAGAACCCACCATTGGTCTTGGCTTTGTCACGCTTGCGGAACGCCTCGAGCACTTGTTGGGCGCCCGGGTTGATCTCGTCTCCCGCCGCGCCATTAAACCCTCTCTTTGGAAGCGTATCGAACCCGAGCTGATCGATGCCTAAACGAGAGCCGGACCTGCTGTTGGAAGATATTCGAGGCGCTCTAACCCGTATTGAACGTTACACCAGCGCGATCGATCGAGAGCAATTTCTATCTGATGAGAAGACCATCGACGCGGTGGCGCGCAATCTCGAGATAATCGGCGAGGCGGCGCGCCTTTTGCCTAACGAGTTCAAGTCACAATATCCCAACATTCCCTGGGCGCAGATTTCTGGACTTCGCAATCGGATCGTCCACGACTACTTTGGACTAGACTTGGAGATCATCTGGCAAATTTTACAAAGTTCACTGCCGCCTTTGAAACGGGGGGTCGATGCTATCCAAATGTGACTTCTGATTTCTGACTTCCGATCTCTGACTTGGTTCAGCGTTTCAGATTCTCAGCGGTTTCAGTTTTTAAGCCGCACCCGTAGGGCTCGGCCAATTTCTACTTTCTAATTTCAACTTTCTACTTTTCCTCATGCCCGCCTGGCGACATTCTGCGGTTTGAGCCGCATGCGAGCGCATCGCCCATTCCTAACGAGGAGTATTTCAATGAAACACCCCGTCAGGATGAAACCGCGTAAGGCGAAGCTCTTTACGCGGAAGAAAGCGCGTCTCGACAATGGACAGGCTGAAAGCCAGGCTTCTGCCCGCAACGAGATGAGCACCGCGGAGCTAAAGCAAATGATCGATGCGCGCACCGCGGAGGAGCGCAAATGGATCGCCGCGTATCTGCTGGATCAAATGTTCGCCGTACCCGAGTTGAGGCAGACCGCCGAGGAACTCGCTGAGCTGGAGCGACGACGCGGCGATTTGCGAGCCGGTCGTCAGCGCGTGTCGCAAACCCAAGCCGAGGCGCACTGGAAAGTCGCCGAAGAGCCCGAGGAATGAGCCAGTGGCGATAAAACGTTGAAGCCGCGTGTGGCGAAGCTCTTCACCCAGCCATCGACGAGATGAACGATCATTTTGGGGTCAATGCTCCAAGTTGGATTGGAACAAAAAGCTCGCGAATTTGTCGAGAAGCGCGCAGAAGTCTACGCGAAGACTTAACCCTTGTGCGCCGCACTGATGCGCGTTTACATCGAAAGCACGATTCCCAGTTATGTGGTCGCGCGGCCTGCGCGCGATCTGCTCCAAGCCGCTCGTCAGCAACTCGCCAAAGATTGGTGGGAGTTGGAGCGCGAGAAACACGAACTATTCACGTCCCAAGTGGTGCTGGACGAGATCAGCGCTGGAGACGCGGAAATGGCGAGACTGCGAATAGAGTTGATGGCGAAAATCAAGCTTCTCGAGCTCACGGATGACGCCAGCGCCCTGACCAAAGAAATCCTTCGTTCAGGTGTCCTCCCAGGACGCGCTGACCGTGACGCTGCTCACATCGCCCTCGCCACAGTCCACTAAATGGATATACTCCTGAGTTGGAACTGCCGTCACATTGCCAACGCCAAAATTCAGCAGCAGTTGAGAAAGTTGGCGGATGGCACAGGCTTTAGCCTACCTGTGATTTGCACGCCGGAAGAACTTTTGGAAAACGAGAATGAGCAAGATAACTGAGACGCGAACGAAGAAGGCAACCGGCGACGTGGTGCTCCAGGAAATCTGGCGTATCAAAGACGAATTGTCTGCGTCATATGGGCATGACGTGGACAAACTGTTCACGGAAACGCGCAAGCGTGAGAAACGCTCTGGTCATCCGGTGGTGAACCTGCAACGCCGCCGGAAGCCTTAAAATGATGGGCCGCGCTTGCCTGGCTCGCCGAAGCCCTCGGGGAGGGCGGATGGTCGTCACTTTTGCTTTCATGTGCCGTCCACGCCTTTGGTGAATCGGCGCAAGCATAGAAGTGACGGAAGAGCAATGCCGCGTAGGCGACGCCTTTCTTGACATGGCGCGAAGGCGGTTACGGCGGGAGGACACGAGCGTCTCTAGCACGGAGAATTTCAGATAAAAGAAACCGGCAACTCGCGTCACCATGAATGCTGAGACCGCTGAGGTGAAGCCTTTTACGCGGTTACGCGGTTACGCGGATTCGAGTTGTGCGAGTGCAGCGAATCCGTCATCGTCGTCAGGCTTACCGCTGACCCCATGACTTTTCTTCGCGCAATTCCCTGTCCCGCCATCGAAGTGTGTCAAGAGTTAGGACCGACCCCAGCAGGACCCCTTTGAGCACGCCCCCTAATTTTTGAAGCAATGCCGACGCCAAGCATTCTCACTAATTTGCCCACGCTCGTCCGAGACGCGGTCCGTTACTATTGGGAAACTCGCTCCAGCCAGTTGGCGAGACAGCGCGACGCCGGTGGCTCCGATCAAGGATTTCGCAGCGCGGTTACCGGTGGTGCACAAATGAACGGGTTTATTGAGCTACTCACCAAACTGGTCATAGAAGCTGGGATTGATCGTGCGCACGTCTATTACAATCAATCTCTCGAATTGCCCGGGTATTTTCGTCCAAACAAGAAATGGGATTTCATCGTCGTCGTGAATTGCCAACTCGTTGCTGCGTTGGAAGCCAAGTCGCAGGTCGGTCCGTCCTTCGGAAACAATTTCAACAACCGCACTGAAGAAGCCATGGGTAGCGCTCTCGATTTGTGGACCGCATTTCGCGAGAACGCTTTCGGTTCAGCTACACGGCCCTGGCTTGGTTACATGTTTCTTCTGGAAGATTGTCCTCGGTCCACTGCTCCCGTGGATGTAAAGGAACCGCATTTCAAAGTTTTCCCCGAGTTTCGAAACTCGTCATACGCCAAACGCTACGAACTTTTCTGTCGGCGGCTCGTCCGAGAGAAACATTACGACTGTTCGGCCTTCCTGATGTCCAAGCCCGACAGAGGATTAAAAGGTGACTTTTCAGAACCGGCCGACGACCTTAAATTCTACGCTTTCGCAAACTCGCTTTTCGGACATGTGGAGACATTTTTGCGAGGCCAGAAAAACGCATGAAATTCGCCGGCGCAGACCAGCATTTGATTGACGCCATCCCGACTTTGCATCGCCTTGTGCAAGGCGACGCGCGTGATTTGTCGTTCATCTCTGACAAATCCATTCATCTCGTCGTCACCTCGCCGCCTTACTGGACGCTCAAGCGCTACAACGATTCCGAGGGGCAGATGGGTCACATCAAAGAATACGAACATTTCCTCGCCGAGCTGAATCGCGTCTGGACTGAAGTATACCGCGTTCTGGTACCTGGTGGACGCTTGGTTTGTGTCGTGGGGGATGTCTGTCTGTCCCGCCGCGATAACAATGGCCGCCATACCGTCGTGCCGCTCCACGCGGACATTTGCGTGCAATGCCGCAAACTGGGATTCGACAATCTGAACCCGATCATTTGGCACAAGATTTCCAACGCCAGCTACGAGGTGAGCAACGGCTCGAAGTTCCTCGGCAAACCGTACGAGCCAAACGCCATTATCAAGAACGACGTGGAATTCATCCTCATGCAACGCAAGCCGGGCGGCTACCGTAAACCCACCAACGAGCAGCGCCGACTAAGCATGATTCCGAAGGAGAGATTCGATAAATGGTTTCAGCAGTTCTGGACCATCACGGGCGCCTCGACAAAGGAGCACCCTGCACCGTATCCGCTCGAACTCGCTTCACGCCTTGTGCAGATGTTCTCGTTTACCGGCGACACCGTCCTCGATCCCTTCTGCGGCACGGCCACGACCATGGTCGCCGCGCTCGAGCACGGAAGAAACAGCATCGGCGTGGAACTCGACACGGATTATTGCAAGATGGCGACTTCGCGCTTGATGAATGAAAACAGTTCCCTTTTCGGCCGGGCACAGTTTCAAATCGAGTTAAAGCCACGCGCGGGGATGGAATTAGCTGCAACGATCGCTGAGAGTCCGCCTGCGTACGGGACTCGCGCACGGAAGAAGTCATCTCGAAAGCGTCCGAGTGTCAAAAATAAGCTCTGACCCCTTACCGCCTTACCGACACGCGCGGGAGACGACAAAGCCGCCGTTCAAGCTAGAAGTTTGTGATGCCAAAAGATTCCACAACGAAGATGGCCCCGCCCAAAGCTCCGCCCGATGCCACAATTTGGCGTTATACGAGTATTCACGCGTTGCTAACCTTGCTCACGGATCATACCTTGATGTTCCATCAGTTTAAGAAGCTTCAAGACAGTGATGCCCGCGAAGGAATGACCGTCTCAGGCTTTTGGGATAGCATTGAACGTCATCAAGATCGTGACATCACGAATCTCCGCAACTCGGCTGAAGACAACCGCGAAAGGCTACTTTACTTTACATATGCCAGCTGCTGGAACATGGGCAACTACGAGAGCGCCTTGATGTGGAAAGGTTATGCCCCTGGCGGAATTGCTATTAAAACGACCGTCGGAGATTTAGAGGCTGCCCCAATAGCGAGACTCATGGGCGAGAATCAATCTGGTTCGAGCGGGGCCAGCCTAGGACAGCTTACAATCGAGTATGCGGATAATTGGGAGGAATTGGAGGTTAAAGGATATGCCCACGATAGCACGCCGCTAAATCGGCTCTTTCTACATTTGAAGCGGAACGCTTTTAAGAGTGAGGCAGAGGTTAGATTTGAAGTGATGCCACCAATTCCTCCCGGCGAATATCAGCGACAGCCCGACGGAAGTTATTTAGGAGATGTGACACGTCGTCCGGAGTGGTGCCCAGTGGCTTTTGAAGATTTAGGGTGGGTGAGGCAGATTGTGGCCGCGCCTTCGACTCCAAAATGGGCGGCCGCGCCGCTCAAGAGGCTAACAGAAGGCAAAGGAATCTCATTTGCGGTTAGCGGGATTTGAACCGCATTTTGAGTCCCCGGTGGGCGTTTTTGGTCCGTTTTCTCGGTCTGACCCCATTTCTTCACTTTGCCACGAAGTCTTGCCGACTATTACGAGTCTTACGCTGCCGAATCTCTGGAAAAGAATTAGCTCACTAGCAGCACGCGGGAAGGCGTTGAATCGAGGTTTTCCTTCGTGCGTCTCACGTTAATTCAATCAGACGATCCCCAAATTGAACTTGGAGTCGCTGCAATAGATTGAAATTGATTTTCCCTAATGGAGATATTGTGACTTGTTGAATGATGTCCGAGTTGATAGCTATGTCTACGCCGTCACTTGACTCCAAGATCACTCGAAATTCTCGCTCCCATACATAACGTGCGCGCTTATGAAAGAAAAAGAACCGGAATTCATCATGTTCCGGACTCAAGCCCCATTTCGGTGAGAATCCGGGGCGAACTGACGACACTTGGCCCGCGTATGTTACCTGGCTGTGTGAAATTTGTTGAGTTGCCGCAATATGCCGACAAAAGATCTCGCGGTCGATAGATAGTCGAATGGCGGGACCCTTGTCCCCATGTTCTATCCACATTCGATCGGGAAATTCTAGCTCGCTCACCCAACATGAAACGGAGGTTGAACGGGCCCACCGATTCAGTTTATCGTTTTTGTAGGTTGCTTCAACGCATCTTTCGATTGCATCGTCGTTCGGCATAAAATAGTCCTCGAGACAATACCCATACCGAAACTCAGCCTGGTCTTTGAAGCGATAACAGGGAGTGAAATGATGACCATTGTCGAGTAACGATGGGATGTATCGCTCGGGGATAGTCTGATGAATTAGTGGCATGACATATCGGACTCTCAACAGGGATGATCAAGCGGCGGTACTCCAGCGAGCAAATAAGCGCGCTCGCATGGCGTGAGGTTTGCCATATGTGCGAGCCAAGTACGGCGTGGACAAGTTCGTCACGGCTACAAAGCAATCGCAGGTATCCGTCTAAGTGCGATTAATACGCGAGCAACATACCTTCTTCGTTGCAGTGGAGATCGATGATATGAGATTCCGTCCAGTGCTCCTTTAGCAGGTAGCCGAGGAGCGACCGTACGAATGTACTCGCAATGAGCACATCTGGACCAAGCTTTCGCGCCACACTGCGGCGGGTCTGTTCCACGATTCTGATTTATCATTTTCAATTGATGGAGCATCGAGAGTTTATCTCGATGCTCCATCCAGTTAATCTCGTGCTTCTCGTGTTTACCACTCCGTATCGCGCGGAACGGCAATCGTGCCGTAACCGCGATAGGTGAGGTTGTCGGTTTCTGTCCAGTCTGGAGCGGTACGAACATGCGGTGCGACGTAGGTCCCGTTGCGACGGAAATAATCGTGAACGCCAACTGATGGCGTGCGGCGTATGGGTTGCGATAGACAACTGGGACTGGAAAAGCTACGATAGCCGTAAGCTGAACGTGCATTCGCAGAACCAATACTGCTCAGAAGCATAACCGACAGTGTGAGTGTGATCAGAGTTTTCATATTTTAAGCTTTCTTTTTGGGGCAGCCTTTGAGTGTCGGTGAGTACTTCCTACCAATTTTTATCCACTCCGAACCGCCTTTCATACTGAGAATCGCAAATGCGAGATTTTTTCTTACAACTCTTTCAAGAAAATTTCGTGTCGCTTACACTTGCCTCACGAACTGCTCTTGTTCATGCTTTTCCAGATGGCTCCCTACATCTGGCAGCTTTACGCGCGGGGGACGCCGAATCTTGGGATTTAGCCTTCCAGTGGCTTTGGCCGACAGTATCGCGCCGCTGCGCAATCCAAATTGCAATCGTATCTCCCAAATGACGTCGAAGATGTCGCGATTGAATCCATTGAGCTGCTGGTGGAGAAAGTGAAGGGGTGTCCTTTCAAGTCAGTAGAAGAGCTAAAACCGCTTGGCGGCGGTCATCGCGAGCCGCCGGGCGGTGAGCTTGCTGCGGGAGCGATTCGCGAAAAAGCGCGGGGAAGGTAAAACCGACTCACTCGATGCTGCGGATCGAGGAAAGACGAATTTTGCAGAGACAGGGGTCTTTCAATTCACCCCTCGAGAATTTGGAACAAATGGAATTGGCAAGACGCCTCAACGCATTGCTGAAAGAACTTAAGCCGCCAATGGGTGATATTCTTTCCGACTTCTTTGTCGAGGGCCTGCGTTACGAGGAGATCGCGAAAAAGCGCGCAATTCCCATCGGTGGAGTTGGCGTGTACTTAAAGCGAGGACTAGAAAAAATGCGACGGCTTTGGCGACAGGAGCAATATAGTTGAAAGAAATGCAGAAGCGTTTGCGATAATACTATATGGATGACCAGCGTTTTTTCGATCTGGCCCTAAAGGTCATTTCCCAGCATGCCACGGAAGCGGAGCGTTCGGAGCTGGACGCGGCGTTGGAGCGTGAACCTCAATTGTGGACGGAATTCTCGCGGCTCACGGAGGACACTCGAATGGCGAAGGACATCCTGCCGATTATCGGGGCAATTAATGCCACGACTGGCGAGTTTCCTGCCTATGCACGCGAGCGACTGCAAACAACCGTTCGCCAAACGCTAGGTCGGCCTAAGTCGGCAGCTGCGGAACCGATTGCGAGGCTGAGACCCGCGATGCAGTTCATGCCAGCAACGACACAAGAAACGAATGAACGCCCGAAGACCGCAGTGCCTCCCCGGCACCCGCCGAAATCAAATCAACGATGGAGTTGGCTCCTCGCCATAGTGATTGCGACGGCTGGGGCCCTGCTCGCGATAATAATTTGGTTGTTCTTAGCGGCGAAATGAGCCTCAGGACATATCGATTATGAAGACACTGTCATTTGTCATCGCGACACTCTGCCTCGCACCGTTAGCAGACGCGCGCCTTGGTGATACCGCCGCAAAGGTTGTAGAACGTTACGGACAAGAGATTGCAGTCTATCGCGACATCAAAGGGCGAACGGGACACATTTACCGTTCCAATGGATTCATCATACTGGTCCAGTTTATCGACGGTATCAGCCATTCCGAAGTCTATGCCAAAGAAGATGACACGGAGCTGACTGAATCCGAAATCCAAGCTGTACTTTCAGCGAATGCCGCGAGCGATAAGTGGGAGAAGATACCGGAATCCACAATCGCTAAATCAGGGAGCACGGGATGGCGGGGATGGGTGATTCTCCGAACGGGCGCTCTAAGCGCATATGGCCCATCAACAATTAACGACCGGCGGTTTCACCATGCTATTTCAGTGGGTACGCGTGCATACAACGAACAGAATAAGACTCTGGATCGACGCTGAGCATCGGAAGATAAAAAAGAAGGGAAGAACAAAAAGGGGGGATCCCAGACAGGGTGCGCATCCAAACATTCAATATTTAGAGTACCGAGAGAGGTTAGAGGTTACTATCGACACTGGCGAATAAGGAACGAACAGGACCAAAACCAATGAAATTCGCCTCAATCATTCCAGCATCTCTTCCCGCACTGTTGTTTCTCGGTGGGTTTGCCTCACCCAGCGTTGGGCAGGAATCTCGATGGGGATCGCCGGGGGAGGAGACGGTGAAGTTCATTGGGGTCTGCCGGGGTCTGATCTTCACTTTCCACATTAGCGTTTATGCGCGTTGCCAGCATTTGGCGAAGAGTGCAATGTGAAGATCAGACGCCGCTGCAACGAACTGGTTAGGCCATTGTTTTTTGCTGAAGATTGCTGCTCTTGCGCTTACGCAGGCGTCTGAAAGGCACCAATATAGCGCCAACCGTCAGCAACAGCCACGAGGAAGGTTCGGGAACATTAGCAGTTCCGGTAAGTCCCGATATTTGAAGTCCTCCCGGGTTGGCATCGTCAGTTACAACAAAATCCAAGGTGTTTATGGTTGGGAGAAAGCCGCTATTCAGGGTGAAAGCATGGAGGTTTTCGTAGTTGGAACGATCAACGCTGGGGAGTGAAAGGACTCCCGAGCCGATCCCGGTGCTCAGGCCGTTTAGGCGAATAAACCCGATGTTGTCGATCGCCCATTGCCCTGTCACCGACGCTGTCGCGGGATCGAGACCGGTTAAGTCGAAGGTTAAGCGGAAGGTATATGGAGCATTGGTCCCTCCTATCCCACCGGCGGAAACCCAAATCCAACGGGAATCAAGGGTCTGAATGTAACCCGGGGGACCTGCAGGTTGTTGGTTTGTGAGGACTACCGCGGGCACGGGAGACGAGATGCCTGGACCGGAGACAATCTCCCAATGTGGGTCGCTCGCCCCACCAGGTAGTGGTACGCCGACAGAGTTAACGCCGGAGTCAAAAAGTGTAATTGGCGCGGCGCTCAAAACATGAGCAAACGACAATAACAGGAGAAGACAGATAGTATTTGTTTTCATGGTTGGTTGTTGGTTTTTGGTGTGAGCGTTAGTGGCCTAACGAGAATTCGACGAATGTTCGCCTTTAAATACGAACATCTTTTCGTCTATTACGACTCGGGGAACGGAAATGGGGAGCATCGTTGTGGTCCGAATCTTTCGTTTTTCGCAGCGAAGGGCAAGCATTTAATCCGCAGGCAGAAAAGGCTTGCCCGTGGATGTCGGTGAAATACAAACGGACAGGAGCCAAACCATGAAATTCGCCTCAATCATTCCAGCATCTCTTCTCGCACTGTTGTTTCTCGGTGGGTTTGCCTCACCCAGCGTTGGGCAGGAATCTCGATGGGGATCGCCGGGGGAGGAGACGGTGAAGTTCATCATTGCGGCCGAGGCGAAGTGGGCCAACTCGGCCTGTAGTCCGCAACCGGATCTTAAGGACGTGATTGCGGACGACTTCCAGGGGACATCGCCAAGCGGACGGCGCTACGGCAAGAAGGACGCGATCACCTCAGATACCAAGGCGCTCGAGCGCGACTGCCAACTGGGCGAGGTAAAGGTGAGATTTTTCGGCGACTCCATCGCGATGGCGTATGGAGCGGAAAGCGCGGTCAAGGCTAAAGATGGCAAGGAGACAAAGCATTGTCTGATCTGGACCGACACGTGGCTGAAACGCGCCGGGAAATGGCAGATCGTGGCGGCGCAGGATACGAACATCCCCTGTAAGCCTTAGGCGGTCGCCTAAGTCGTTTCTTTGATTTCGCCTTGCCCAGCGCGCCCTCGCCGCACCGTAATTGGCCATGTGCTCCTGCACGGACACGCGCGCAACTCCGAATGTTTTCGCGAGCACGATGCGGCCATCGGTTTCCCCAAAACCGCAGCGACGGCTTCCAAAATTCCAAATTTCGGTGCCCGGCCTCCCTCCCAAGCACGTCCCCGTCCAGCCGTAAAGTTGGCGCCCAAGCAACGCTCTAGACCAACTCGGTGCGAGCCGCACGGGCATTAAACTCATGGCCTCCCTACGAACTCCCGACCCTGATTGTATCTTGCTCACACCCATTCGGCTCGACCGCTACCTCGCGGCTTTACCGGCCATGTCGCTCAACCCGGTCGCTCCATTCCCAAGCCACCCGCGTTCTGTGCCGTAAAGTTCGCGCCTGCGAACCGTACGTCGAGAGCCAGGTCCTCCAGCGATTTGAAGCGGACGCAACCCTTACCCATGTCGAGCTTCTTGCCGCTCTTCTCGTAGGCGCTGGTGGACAAGGTGGAGAGAGTGGGATGACCGTAGAAACAGAGAAGATTTAAGGACCATTCCCGCGTTCTGGAGCGCGCCCCTGAAAATAATCAACTGTGCGCGAGCCGCGGGATGAGTGTAACCTGTGCCGCCATGGCCGAAGATGCGAAGGCAAAACAGCGTGCTGAGATTGGTCACGTCTTGTTCGTCGATATTGTCGGCTATTCGAAACTGCTTATCAGCCGGCAAAGCGAGCTGCTGCGTGAACTGAACGATATTGTCAGTAACACGAAACAATTTCGCGCGGCGGAGGAGGAAGGGGAATTGATTCGTTTGCCTACCGGCGACGGAATGGCGCTGGTTTTCCGCGATCATCCCGAAGCTCCGGCGCAATGCGCGGTGGAGATCAGCCAGGCTCTGAAAAGTCATCCGAATATTCATCTCCGCATGGGAGTACATAGCGGACCGGTGAACCGGGTTGTCGACGTAAACCAGCGGGCAAACATCGCTGGCGCGGGAATCAATGTCGCACAGCGCGTGATGGATTGCGCTGACGCCGGCCACATCCTTCTCTCCAAACATGTGTCGGAAGATTTGGAACAATACGATCACTGGCGCCCGCTTTTGCATGAGTTAGGCGAGTGCGAAGTGAAGCATGGGATACGCATCTCGATCGTGAACCTTTGTTCCGAAGAGATCGGCAACGCCCAGTTGCCAACGAAATTTAAGGCCTTGAGGAAACGTCGGGGTCGAGTGCGTTGGATGGTGACAGGGATTAGCCTTCTTCTACTGGCCGGGACAGTGGGTGGGCTTGTTTTTCTTTCAACCCGGCCACCAAGTGCGGGCACGACTATTCCTGACAAAAGCATCGCGGTCCTTCCATTCGGAAACCTGAGTGAAGATAAGGCGAATGCCTACTTCGCCGAAGGAATGCAGGACGAGATCCTGACGCGCTTATCCAAGATCGGAAATCTAAAGGTGATTTCGCGAGCTTCCACGCAACAATTCAAAAGTCAGGGCGAAGATTTGCGCAAGATCGGCGAGCAACTGGGAGTAGCTCACATCGTTGAAGGCAGTGTGCAAAGGATCAAGGATGCGGTGCGGATAAATGTGCAACTCATTCAAGCGAGTAATGATTCCCATCTTTGGGCGGAAACTTTCGATCGGAAACTTACGGATATCTTCTCGGTCGAGAGCGAAGTAGCCCGGACTATTGCCGATCAGTTGCGAGTGCGTTTGACTGGCCGGGAAAAAGAAGTGATCGACGCAAAACCGACTGATAATACCGAAGCGCACGATTCTTACCTTCGTGGTCTGGCTTATACTTTAAAGGCAATTAATACGCCCGCTAACTCACTCTCGGCACAGAAGTACCTGAAGGAAGCAGTGCGGCTAGATCCGAAGTTCGCCGTCGCCTGGGCGTTGCTTTCCTATGTCGATGCTCATGGCTATATGATAGAAGCGCTTCAACCTACTCCGGCGCTGCGGGACGAAGCACGGCAAGCGGCGGAGACGGCAATCACGCTTCAGCCCGGTTTGGGCGAGGCAGTGTTAGCGAAAGGTTACTACTCCTACGCTTGTTTGAAGGACTACCATACGGCCGTCCTTTACTTCGAAGAAGCTCGGCAGTCTTTACCTAATAGCAGCCAGATTCCTGAATTGCTGGCCTACGTTTCGCGCCGGCAAGGACATTGGGACAAAAGTGAATCCTATTTCAAGGAAGCGGAGCTCTTAGACCCGCGCAACGTCCCTCTCCTTACTCATTACGCGGTCCTCTTTTATACCGATCTTCGTCGTTTCCGCGAAGCGGATGCGAAATTGAATCAGGTCCTCAATATCATCCCCGACGATCCTAACACCCTCTCTTTTCGGGCCGGCATCGCACAGGCGGAAGGCGATCTGCCCCGGGCGGCGGCGCTTCTGGCCAAACTTCATCCGAATCCTGACGATACTCCCACTTTAGAAACGCAGATTTACCAGGCGATCCTGGAGCGCCGCCCAGCGCCGATGATTTCCCGACTAAAGGAAATCCTAGCCAAGCCCGATCCGACGTTGGGTTTTCTTAACGGCGAACTGCGTTTCTTTTTGGGCTGGGCGCAGCAAGTCGCGGGAGACTCCGCCTCCGCCGAGAAGACTTGGCAACAGGCGCGCACCGAGCTGGAGGGTTACCTCAAGGAACAGTCGGAAAATTTTCAGTTAGTGGGAGATCTCGCGCTGACCAATGCGGCTCTGGGCGACAAAGCGGCTGCATTCGCTTTGGCCGAACGAGCCATGACCTTGATGCCGATTGAGAAAGATGTGGTCTATGGCGTTTACCCCTACGAAGTCCTCGCCCGGGTGGCAGCGATCACGGCGGAACCCGACCGCGCATGTCCCGCGCTGGAGAAATTGCTCTCGATGCCCTACGAAAGCGCCTGGGCTTCAAACATGCCGCTCACTTCTGCGCTGCTGCGACTCGATCCAATGTTCGATCCGTTGCGGAGCGCGCCCTGCTTCCAAAAATTCTGTGAGGTAAACCGGCCCTGAGTACAGCAGGAAATTGCGCGCGACTTCGAGAATGACTTTGTGTCGATGTGGCCATATCTCGCAGTCGCTTGGGTCTCGCCGCAGCCCATCGTTGAAAACAAAAGAGGCAGGACACCTTCGCGTCCTGCCTCTTAAATTCTAAGGATAAAAACTTTTAGACGCGCAGCTTGCGACGCAGCGCCGCCAAACCAACGAAACCCATTCCGAGCAACGAGCAAGTAGATCCGGTATCTGGCACACTCGCGGGCGAGACTTCAGCGCCGGTCAGAAGGACGTTGCCCGAGCCAGCGGTGATGTCGATAAATCCATTCTGATAAAGTGATCCGATCGCAATGGAGCCGTTGGCGGTGAGCGTCCCGATAAGAGTCGCCCCGGCCAAACTCCCGGCAATCGTGGTAAAATAAACGTTGGCCGATTCCCCGAGCCCAATGTTGCCGATAGAAATAGAATCCAAAATAGAAACCGGATTCGTGGGAACCGTTAACTGAATGAAAGTGGTGGTCGCGATGCCATTTTGGCCTGATGGATCGCCGGTTGTCCCCACACCGTCGTTATCGGGTCCTCCGGCATTGAAGTAGACGTGGGTATCCATACCTGAGGTAAAAAATGCAGTGAGGGTCACGCTATAGCCGTTTTGAGTGAAGATGAAAGAATGGCCTTTGTCGCCAAATTCTTGGAATTGAATTGGAGTGGCGTTCGTCGTTAATGCGAAGCTGCCCACAGCGGCCACCAGAAGAAGAATGATTTTTCGTGTCATAAAATTGCGGTTTCCTATTTAGCCCACCAGCCTGCCTGGTGCGACTCATTTTTTATCGTCATGTAAGTGATTCGTAGGGGTATTTGAATGAGTATCTCCGCATGCATGGCAAAACGTCAAGCGGGTAAAAATATATTTCGTCTGAGGAATCTAAAGTCGCTTTCGGGAGGAAAAAGCTGAAAACTGAAATCCTGAAACGCTGACCCGCCTTCATTGATTACGGCGCGATTCGTCCAGCTGACGCAGGCGAAAAAGCTGCATCCAGGGCGTCTTGATTCGGAGCGAAGAGAAAAGGCTTGCCCGTGCGATGCCGGTGAAATAGAACGAACAGGATCAAAGCCAATGAAATTCGCCTCAATCATTCCAGCATCTCTTCTCGCACTGTTGTTTCTCGGTGGGTTTGCCTCACCCAGCGTTGGGCAGGAATCTCGATGGGGATCGCCGGGGGAGGAGACGGTGAAGTTCATCATTGCGGCCGAGACGAAGTGGGCCAACTCGGCCTGTCGTCCGCAACCGGATCTTAAGGACGTGATTGCGGACGACTTCCAGGGGACATCGCCAAGCGGACGGCGCTACGGCAAGAAGGATGCGATCGCCTCAGATACCAAGGCGCTCGAGCGCGACTGTCAACTGGGCAAGGTAAAGGTGAGATTTTTCGGCGACTCCATCGCGATGGCGTATGGAGCGGAAAGCGCGGTCAAGGCTAAAGATGGCAAGGAGACAAAGCATTGTCTGATCTGGACCGACACGTGGCTGAAACGCGCCGGGAAATGGCAGATCGTGGCGGCGCAGGATACGAACATTCCCTGTAAGGAAACGCTGAAACGCTGAAAACTGAAAGCTGAAAGCTGCCAAAGCTTCGCTCCGCGTTATTGGTTATTTGTTATTGGGACTCCGAACATATTCGTAAGCGAGTTTGGAAGGCCGGGGACGAAACCTGAAGGTTGGATTTCTTGTTGTGAGGCGGCTGGCCTTCGGCGAGAATCGCAGACGTGAGTGCGACCGAGGCTACCGCTGAAATCTTCGTCACCGCCTTCAAGGCTTTGAAGCGAAAGGAACGCGAAGCCGTCTTACAAAAACTCGTCACGGACGCAGAATTGGCGGATGACCTGGCAGATTCGCTGGCACTTGAAGCGCGGCGAGATCAACCTCGTACGCCACTGCGCGAGGTACCAAGGATCTGCGGATTCGCGTGTGAACTGGCGCGTCGAGCTCGGCCGCGACGCGAAGAAGGAGCTAGCCCGGCTCCCCAGCGCGGTGCAAAAGCGCGTCGCGCGCGTCCTACTTTCGCTGGAAACCGATCCGTTTCCTCCCGGTTGCAAGAAGCTTAAAAATCGCGACGGCTGGCGCGTCCGTGTGGGAGATTATCGGATTCTCTATTTCGCTGATAAAACTGCGCACGAGGTCCTCGTGGGAGTCATCGCGCACCGGCGTGAGGTCTATCGCAGATAGCGGTTATCAGCACCGTTCCCCGCAGGAACGCGACAGGGGAAGGCTGCGAAGCAAGAAGGCAAAATGAAGAATTCGGAAGGCGAAGTCTCAAATTTTCGATCGCTTCAGGATGGTGACGAAATCGCGAGGAACTCTTCCACGCTGGCTTTGGCCTAACGAATTTGCGTGTAATCTGGCAGGGCCGATCAAGCAGGCTTGACTTCGTCGCAGTCGTCAGACAAATGTCGGGCGGAGACGAAATACGGGATAGCGGATTCGCCCGTTGGCCTGGCGTCCTATTTTCTCGACCACGACGCGCGGAGTTACGGGATGATTGCACGCGTGTTTGACAGAAAGTCCGAGGGTCTCACACGAGACGACATTCTCGACAACATTACTCTCTATTGGCTAACGAATACGGCGGTCTCTTCGGCTCGTCTCTATTGGGAGAGCAAGCTTGCCTTTTTTGCACCGAAAGGCGTTCCCGTTGCCACAGCCGTGACCGCATTTCCCGACGAGCTCTATCAGGCGCCGAAGAGCTGGACGGAGAAGGCCTACCCCAAACTCATCTATTATAATAAGGTCGACCAAGGCGGGCACTTCGCGGCGTGGGAACAGCCGGAGCTTTTCGTGCAGGAGATGCGGGCGGCATTCAAGTCGCTCCGTTGATAGTCCACTCAGGGCGTCTGCGCAGCAGTTTCATACTTCGCGGCGACTTCGTTGAGCAACGATTGTAAGGCCGACTGGTCATACCAACGGCCGTTAGCCATGACGCCGAGTGGTTTTTGCAGCGTGGCCAGATCATCCAACGGATTGGCTGTGGAAAGAATCAGGTCAGCGCGCGCTCCTACTGTCACGGTCCCGAAGGTGCGTGCGCTCTTTTTTGCGCGAGCGATCAACTCGCCGGGTTCACGTGTTGCCGCGGAGAGGACTTGATAGCGGCTTAGTCCCGCTCCTTCGAGAGCATGCAGGTCCTGGTGCAAAGAGTAACCGGGCACGAGCCCGGGAATAGAAGGAGTATCGGTGCCGGTAAGGAGCGGAACTCCCGCGTCGGCTAATGCTTTGCAAAAGACCTTCAGGAAAGCGAGCCGAGCGCTCAGGTCACCGTGTCGGTGCACATAGGAACTCGCCTTCCACAAAATCCGATCGTCCGGATCGAGATAGCGTATCTCGGGCATTCGCAGAAAATCATCGACCACCTCTGGCTTACCCCATTGCTTTGCAATCGTGGCGTAGGTATTAAGGTCAGCCGTAACAAAAGCATGGGCACGTTTTGTTAGTTCAATCGCACCTTTGATCTGGGATAACTCCGGCGCGCGATTGCCTGGATCGGAGCCAGCTTTGAAGAACACGGTGTAAAGATACTCCTCGAGATGCGCGACCATGAGCTGGCCTGCCGCCAATTGCCGCGCGAGGCCAACTCTTGTTACGCCATGACCTATCACCGGCAAGCCATCGATCTTGCCTTGCTCGATAAGCGCCAAGAAACATTCGGGTGATAGGTTGTTATAAACTTTGATGAAGTCGTAGCCGTTTGTTTTCGCCAGGTTGACAAACGCGCGCGCTTCCGCGGGAGTCGTTACTACAAGGTGGCCGAACTCCGGTGAGCCATCGACGAGAAACCCCGCGTAGATATGCGGCCCCGGAATTTCGCCGCTATTCACCTTCGGTCGGGTCTGGGCCATGAAGCCATTGCGCGCCTCGCCCATGTTAAGAACGGTGGTGATGCCATTGGCCAGGAACACCGCCATGTCGCGGCTGGTATCCGAGTGCACATGCATGTCGGCCAGACCGGGAGAAAGAAACTCGGTGCCATGACCATCGATCTCGCGCACGTCCGCAGCCGGCGAAAGCTTTTCGCTAATGGCCTTGATCCTACCGTCTTCCACCAGGACGGATTGGTTGGGTAAAACATGCTCCCGATCCATCGGAACCACGTTTACATGCGTGAAGAGTGTCGCTGTATCCGCCGCTGGCGCGCCGGTGGCATAGCTGCCATGCCATAAGAGCAGCGCCGTTGATAACTTGAGAAAATAACTTATTTGAGTGCTCATCTTGTTATGTCGCATATAAGTAACCTAGTTCGAGGAAAGGTGAGAAAACAGGCTAAGACACTCGACATTCGTTTTTTCGAAAAACCCGAAAATGGAAATTCTGAAAAACTGAAACGCAAATCAGAAGTCGGATTAGACAATCTCACATCAAGAAATAGGCTCAACAAGCCGGTTGTATGCGAACTGATTTTAGAGAGTCGACATGAGGAGCGGCGCTGAGCAGCGGTTGAAAGAACTTGGGATCAAACTTCCGGCGCCGCCGGAGCCATTCGGCACATATGTGGAAGCGGTGCAGACGGGCAATCTGCTTTTTCTAACCGGCATGCTTCCGACCGAAGGTCGCGAAGCGAAATTTGTCGGACGCATCGGTGCGGAGCTCGATGTGGAAGCGGGGCGCAAGGCGGCTCGTCTCGCGGCGCTCAACGTCCTCGCTGTCGCGCGAGAACATCTGGGGTCGCTCGACAAAGTGACGCGCATCGTTCGCCTCGACGTGTCGGTGGCCACTTCGGGAGATGTGCGCGATCAGCCGAAAGTTGCTGATGCCGCTTCGGAGTTGCTGCAGGATGTTTTCGGAAAAGAAAGAAATCCCTGCCGCTCGGTTTATGGCGTGGCAAGTCTTCCGCTTGGCGTTCCGGTGGAGCTGGAGGTAATCTTCGAGGTCGAAGAAAATTAGAAAGTAGAAATTAGAAAGTAGGAAGTATGCAGGTCTTGCGCGTAACGTTGGCGTTGATGCTCGCGTCATTTCTATTGCTCGCCCAAGCCGAAGGAAAGGAACGTCCTGTGAAAAATCCAACTTCTTACCGCACGATACAGATCGATGGGCTCTCCATTTTTTATAGAGAGGCGGGGCCGAAGGATGCACCGACAATTCTTCTACTGCACGGACTTCCAACTTCATCGCGACAGTTCGAGCCTCTCTTCACGCGACTTGCCGATCGCTTTCATTTGGTCGCGCCCGATTATCCGGGATTCGGCCACAGCGATTGGCCCGACGCGAAAAAATTCGCCTACACGTTCGATCACATTGCCGAGATCATGAATCACTTCACTGAAGCGATCGGGCTTTCGCGTTACACGCTTTACATGCACGATTATGGCGGTCCGGTCGGTTTTCGCATGGCGCTTGCGCATCCGGAGCGCGTTGATGCGCTCATCGTGCAAGACGCGGCCGGGCACAACGAAGGTCTGGGCGCGAATTGGAAAACGCGGCGCGCGTTTTGGGCCGATCGTGCGCCTAACGAGAGCGCGCTTCGCACAAATCTGTTGTCGCTGGCGACGACAAAGACGCGCCATGTCGGGAACGATCCGAACGTGGAACGCTACGATCCGGATCTGTGGACGGATGAATATTATTTTCTAAACCAACCCGGCCAGGCCGACATTCAAAGCGATCTCTTCTACGATTATCGCACCAACGTCGACGCGTATCCGAAGTGGCAGGCGTGGATGCGCGAGAAGCAGCCGCGACTTCTCGTGCTCTGGGGTAAGTATGATCTATCGTTCGATCTCGGCGAGCCGGAACGCTACCGCAAGGATGTGCCGAAGGCCGAAGTGCATGTTTTGGATGCGGGGCATTTTGGGCTCGACACCGCGGCGGATCAGATTGCGCAGCTCGTTAGGGGATTCGTGAAATAGCGGCGGTGAACACAGGATCGAGGGTTACTCACTGCGGCGCGATCGCGGTCTGTCCACCGCGCAAAACGTATTTCTGAATCTTGCCGGTGGCGGTTTTCGGAAGTTCCTGGAGGAAGGTGACGCTGTGCGGCGCCTTGAAATGCGCGAGATTTGCCCGCGCGAACTCGCGTAGCTCTTTCTCATCGGCGTGCGCGCCTTGCTTGAGTACGACAAACGCGTGCGGCGTCTCGCCCCAGCGCTCATGGCGCATGCCGACGATCGCTACTTCCTGCACGGCCGGATGTCTCAGAAGGACTCCTTCAACTTCGACCGAAGAGATGTTTTCACCGCCGCTGATAATGACGTCTTTCAGACGGTCACGAATCTCGACGTAGCCATCCGGATGCACGACCGCGGCGTCGCCGCTGTGAAACCATCCGCCGCGCAAAGCCTGGGCGGTCGCTTCCGGGTCGTTGTAGTAACCGGCCATGATCACATTGCCACGGGCCACGATTTCGCCCTGCGTAATCCCATCGCGCGGCACGTCGTTGCCCTCCGCGTCAACCACACGTAACTCGCCGGAGGTAATTAGCTCGACGCCTTGACGAGCTTTAATCGCAGCACGCTCGCCTAACGAGAGTGACTCGTGTTCCGCCCGCGGTTCGCACACGGTAATGAAAGGCGCCGTCTCCGTCAGTCCGTAGACGTGAGTAATCGTCCAGCCCAGCTCTTCTTCGAGCCGCTGGATGGTAGAGGCGGCGGGTGGCGCACCGGCGGTGACAACGCGAATTCCTTTCGGCGCGAGGCGATGAAGCTCGTCAGGCGCATTCGCCAGCGAAATCAAAACCGTCGGCGCCGCGCAGAGCATGGTGATTTGTTCCGCCGCGATCAATTCAAAGACCGCGCGCGGATCGACTTTGGATAGACAGACGTGCGTCGCGCCTGCCGCGGTAACGGTCCAGACAAAGGTCCACCCGTTGGCGTGAAACATTGGCAACGTCCAGAGATAACGATCGGCACAGCTCATTGGATGGTGGACCAATGTGCCGATGGAATTCATCCACGCGTTGCGATGAGTGATCATCACGCCTTTCGGGCGCGAAGTGGTGCCGCTGGTGTAATTGATGGCGAGCAGATCGCTTTCGCGAATTTCCGCACGCGTGAATTCAATCGAGCTTCCGTGAAGCAACGCTTCATAGTCCAGCCACTCTTTTCCTTCTCCCGTTAGGGCGACGAAGTGTTCGACTTGAGGAATCTGCGAACGAATGCTGTCGATTGCTGCGAGATAATCGCGGTGTGCGCAAATCATCCGTGCGCCGCTGTGATTGATGAGGTAAACAAAGTCGTTCGCGGTGAGGCGATAGTTTAACGGCACCAGCACCGCGCCGATTTGCGGCACAGCGTAGAACGACTCGAGCTGCGCGTGAGTGTTGGGCGAGACATAGGCGATGCGATCGCCCGAGCCGATTCCAAGCTGCTGCAAAACGGCCGACCAGCGATCGCATCGATCGAGAAACTGCGCGTAGGTCCAGCGTGACTCGCCATCGACGACGGCGACGCGGTCCGGATAAAGTTTGCGCGCGCGGCGAGCGAATTCGAGCGGTGTCAGCGGCGTTTCCATTTGTCTCGTTTGAGAACGAAAGTTGAGAGAAGCGCTTCGATCATATCAACCTTCCGGTGCGGCAAGCAAGCCAGCGGGGATACCGCTGCGAAGAAGCACGGCGTAGCTTGACGAGCGAAACTATGGGCTTCAGCATCGGACGGAGAAATTATCGAAGCCCGCCAAGTGAAACCTTCCCGAAATGCGAAAAAGCGGGTGCGCTCAACGCCGCGGAAAAAATCGAAAACGGCTGTCCGTCCGCGCGGTCGCTCCGAGCGCGAATTCATCCGGGCCAAGGCAGCTCTCGAGCGCAAGACAGAGGAACTGGCTCTGTCGCTTTCGATGATGCAGGCGACGCTGGACTCCACCACCGACGCAATAGTGGTTACCGATCTGAACGGCAACGTGCGGGATTTCAACGAGAAGTACGCGCAAACGATGGGGGTGACCCGCGAGCAGTTGAACGCTGCCGACGTCAGAGAATTGCGGAAGAATTTTAGTCAGCGATTCAAGGACCCCGAGCAATTTATGTCGCGGGTGATGGAGATCTACGCGACTGCGCCGGCGGAAAGTTTCGAGACTTTGGAGTTGAAGGACGGAAGTATTTTGGAGCGCTACTCAAAAATCCAATCGATCGATGAGCGGCCGGTGGGCCGGGTCTGGAGTTTTCGCGATGTGACCGAGCGCAAGCGCGCTGAAGAAAAATTGCACGCGGCCAAGATCGCGGCCGAAAAAGCGAGCCAGGCCAAGGATGATTTTCTGGCGTTGTTAAGCCATGAGCTGCGAACGCCGCTCACGCCGGCGCTGATCGCGGCAAGTTACGTGGCCGAACACAAGGATTTACTGCCCGAATTTCGCGAGGAACTCACCGCCATCTGGCGCAACGTGCAACTGGAAGCGCACTTGATCGATGATCTCCTCGACGTGACCCGGATCGCGCGCGGCAAGATCGAGATCCATCATGCCGCGATCGATGTGCATCAATTGTTGCACAATGTCGTGCAGATCACGCAAAACGACATTCTGGAGAATCGGATCGAGCTGGCGATTGAGCTGAACGCGACCAATCACTACATCTTTGCCGATCCGGTCCGGATTCAGCAGGTCTTTTGGAATTTGCTCAACAATGCCGTCAAGTTTACGCCGATAGAAGGCCGCATCACCATCCGCTCATCCAATGAGGGCGATCAGTTCGTATTCGAAATCAGCGATACCGGTATTGGCATTGAACCGGAACAACAGAGCCGCATCTTCGAGGCTTTCGACCAGGGCGAGCGCTCCATTACCAGGCGATTCGGGGGCTTGGGTCTCGGTCTGACAATTTCCAAAACTCTGCTCGATCTCCATGGCGGCAAAATCAATGTGCACAGCGCGGGAAAAAACCGCGGCACAACGTTTCGAGTTTTTCTCGATCTTCTGCGCGAGCCCATGCGGGCATCGACGGAAGAGGCGGCTGGTGGCGTTACCACTTCAAGAGGTTTGCGTCTCCTTCTGGTCGATGATCACCGCGATACGCGAGGCGTTCTCTCGCGGCTTCTGACCAAGTACGGACACGAAGTTGTTACCGCTGATTCTGTGCAAGCCGCCTTGAAACTTTTGGAGGATCGTCAATTTGACGCGCTGATTAGCGACATCGGTCTTCCGGACGGCAATGGTTACGATCTCGTGCGCCAGGCGAAGCTAAGACAGCCACTTAAGGCGATTGCGCTTAGCGGATACGGAACGGAGGAGGATGTACGGCGAAGTCTTGAGGCTGGATTCGATTATCATGCGACCAAACCGGTCGATCTAAACGGACTGCGGTCGCTTCTGGGAAAAATCACGAGAGCGGAGAATTGATCGAGTGGAAATGAAAATGAAGTGAGATGAAATGGAGCGCATGACCGAAATGATGAAAACCGATTTGCCGACAATCAACACCCAACAACAAATGCGTTCGCCGACAATCACGCCGCAAGCGCTGGCGTGGGACGGGAAGAACCTTTGGATGAGTTCGCGCGATCTCGGAACTCTTTACAAGATCGACGTTGCGACGTGGAAGATCGGCGAAGAAATCGATCCGCCAGGAGTGGTATGGGCGGCGACATTAACGAACGATGGCTGGCGGTTTACCATCGGCAAAGGGCTCAATGACGATCGTTACATCTACCGTTATGCGCCTAACGAAGGATTCACGAAGCTGTTTGCCTGTCCGGATTTTACCGCGTCATACCTGAGCTTCGACGGTGAGCATTATTACTTCAGCCAATGGTACAAAGGGCTGATTCATAAGGTGGATGATTCCGGAAAAGTTTTCCGCACGATCAACGTCGGCGCCGAAATTTGCGGCCACACTTTTGTCGACGGAACGCTGTATGTGCTTCGCGGCTACGAGAACAAGGACGTTCCGAACAAAACCGAGGAGTGGCGAATCGCACGGCTCGATCCTCGCGAAGAAGCGCCGGAGGTCGACGACCTCGCGACGATTCCGTTCGCCGCGCGATCACTCACGCACGACGGCGAAAAGTTCTGGTCGAACCATCGCGCGGCGAACGAGACGATTTCATTCATCGTTTCGGCTTAAGCTGCTGTAGCCACGGCGCTGCGTCGCCGTGATGAATTGAAGATCTGCGCGACCGGCGCCTCGACGCAGCGACGCGGCTACAGCAAGAGAGGCGCGCAAGCGCGAGAGTGAACGACACTTTCTCGTGGGGCCCTTAGCCCCAAAGCAACGCAGACGGTAACCCAATTGTCCCGTGTTGATACAATAGTCCGTGGTGTCGATCACCAGCCAAAAGCAGAGGACCATCCAGGTCGACGTAATCGCCAACCTGTGCGAGAAGGCGAGCCGGAGCAATTCCTAAAGACGTGCCCGCCATGCAGCCTAGGAAGATTTTAAACTGACTTTGGCGCGCGCGTTCACTTAAAAGCAACGCCTCGGTTAGTCCGCCAGTTTTGTCCAATTTGATATTAACTACTTCATATCTCTTCGTTAGGCGACTTAGATCGGAAGTGGTGTGGCAGCTCTCGTCGGCGCAAATTGGGACCGGATGCTCCAGGTGCTCAAGTATTTCATCTGCGTCCGCGGGAAATGGCTGCTCGATTAATTCAACACCCAGGCGTTGTAAAGCCGGTGCCGCAATTCGGTAATGCGACGGCGTCCATGACTCATTCGCATCGACAATAAGACGCGTGGAATTTACTTCGTTGCGCACGGCCTGAACACGCTCGACGTCAAGCGCATCCCCTCCCAGTTTCAGCTTAAGTAACGTGGCGTCAGGATGTGCCTTTGCAACGGCAGCCATGTCATTAGGTGTATCCAGACTAACAGTGAAGGACGTCTCGATGCTATCGACAACGGGAACATTTGCTATTTCCCACACTCTCTTATTCGAGGACTTGGCTTCCAGATCCCACAGGGCACAATCGAGCGCGTTGCGCGCAGAGCCGGCAGGTAGCAAGTCTTGTAGCTTGTGTCGATTAAAGTCGGCACAGTTAGTTAGATCAAGACTCTGTAGTTGCGCGAGAACAGAGGCTATACTCTCGCCATAACGCGCACACGGGACGCCTTCGCCTCTTCCGGTGTGCCGGCCGTTGGTCAATGTCACAAGAACGACGCGCGCGGCTGTTCGCTCGCCACGAGAGGTGCGAAAGACTTTGTCCATCGGCCAACTCTGTTCTACCGCCTGTAGCTCGAGGGCGGCGGTCATTAGAAAACTTCAATCTCACGCCGCATGATATCTGCGAGCGTTCCTCGACGCTCGATCACTACGTCTTTTCCCGATGTTTCGATTAACACAGAAAGTGGCATGTTCATGGAGTTGTAGTCCGACTTCATGGCATGGGAGTAGGCGCCGACGCAACCCATCACCATCAGATCGCCGACAGAGATGTGCGGAAATGTTCTGGGCTTAAGAACGCCAGATTTATCTCGTGTAAAGACGTCGCCGGATTCGCAAAGATAACCTGCGACAACATACTTGCGTTTTCGCTTCGGCGCGTCAGGAGTGCGACTAATGAAGCGGATAGGATGAAAGGAGCCGTACATCGCTGGACGGGGATTGTGGTTAAGGCCGGTATTAACAATGGCGAATTGATATGTCGGCGTCGATTTCGTGGCTTGGACCGTAGCCAGAAGCGTTCCACAGTGCGCGACGATAAATCGTCCGGGCTCGACCTGCAGTTGTATATCGCGGCCGAACGCTTTCGAGAAGTCTGCCATTCCTTCTGACAACTGGCGACCCCACTCCTTCACCAGCATCGGTTTGTCGTGCTTCACGTCATAAACGACGGGCAGGCCTCCACCGAGATTGACGAAACGCAGATCCTCGAAGTTCTTTGCAATGCGCAGCGTTGTGTTCTTGATCCGCAACCATGGGCGGATGCTGGCGCCGCCGGAACCGATGTGCGAGTGGATGCCGATAATCTTGATCTCAAACGATTTTGCGACCGCTTTAGCTTCGTCGATTTGATCGAAGTAAATCCCGTGCTTGCTGCTCGGTCCGCCCGTATTCGTTTCGTTTGTTGCGCCATCACCTGCTCCGGGATTGATTCGAAGCGAACAAACGGTTCGCCTGCGCACGGAGCCGAGCAGACGAATCTGGTCGATGGAAGTGCAATTTATGAGCACACCTTTTTTCACAAGAAAGTCGTAAACTGAGCGCTCGGCACCTTCGCCAGTGTAATAAATTTCTCCGGGAAGAAAGCCGGCGCGAAGAGCGCGCTCCACTTCGTTGCGCGAGCTTGCATCGATCCACAGACCTTCGTCGCGCACGATCTTGAGGATCGCCTGGAGAGTTAGTGCTTTGCACGCATACCGGATGCGTGAGTTCGGATAAGTTATTGCGGCTTTGAGCTCGCGGCAGCGATCGCGAATGACGGACTCCTCGAATAGGTATAGGGGAGTGTGATACTCGTCTGCCAATTCGAGAAGGCGCTCATCCGGTAATTGAGTAGTTACCGCGTGCGCACGTAAACTTCGCGCTGTCTTGCTCCGAACAGTCATGGAAGGTGGAGCATAACTACTTGTTGCGAACCTTCACGCGAGGTTTGTCTGGAGGAAATTCGGGCTGGCGTGAATGTCGATCTGGCGCAACGTCGTGTTGCCGGAGTTAACGAACCGATGCGGTGTGTCCGCCGGAATAACGACGATGCCGCCCGCTTTCACCTCGCGCGTTTTATCGCCGACCATGATCGTGGCGCAGCCTTCGATGGTGAATGCGACTTCGACGTACGGATGCTTGTGCAGTGGCGGACCTTGTCCGGGTTTTGCGTTGACGATGTAAGCCGAGAAGGGCGCGCCTTGCGTTTCGCCGACGAACTCGTGTGACATTCCAACAAACGGCAACTGCTCGAGATTGATGAAGCTCATCCATCAATCTGTGCTTCAATTGTCGGGCGGCGAATTTTTAAATCGAAAATTGTAACCTGTGGTCCCGTGGTCCGGTCAAAAGAAGAACATGAAGGCACTCTTTTCTTTAGGCGCGATCTGCTTGCTGCTCGCGGTCGGTGATGTCCGCGGCGCGAACTACGATCCGTTGGCGGTCGGATGCGCTGGCGTGGTTGAATGGCGCGGGTCCGCGATCGGTCATGGAGCCGGGGGACGATTGGAAGGCTGCCCCCAGAAAAGTGACGCGCAGTTGCGTCCGAGGGAGCTCACAAGCTAAGCCGAGTGTGTTTTGTGAGGTCCTTCGCTGCGCTCAGGATCACGATGCTGTTTGTCCTTATTGCTTCTGCGCGATGATCGCAGTTGCGACGCCCGGCGGGAGGGGATGTTGCTCGATTGAATCGAAGGCCGTCTCGGTTAGCATCTTCTTAAATTCGGCGAAGGTATAGGCGTCACCGCGCTCGGTGGAAACGAGCATGACGAGACTGAACGTGGCGACCTCGGGCGGTGAAACGCGATCAGGATTCGGCACGAACTCGACAACGCACACACGACCGCCGGGGCGCAGTGACGCGTAAACTTTCTGCAACAACTTCACGCAAGTCGGCGGATCGAAGTGATGGAGAAAATTCGGTAGAAGCACGAGATCGTAATCGTCGCCGAAATCCACATCGAACGCGCTGCCTTCGATTGCGCTGAAGCGATCGGCGACGCTCATGCGCGCAGCGTTCTCGCGCGCGACTTTCAAGACTGGCGCCCAATCGAGCCCGACGATTCGTGCGCGCGGATTGCGTTGTGCGAATGCGATGCCCCAAATGCCGTGACTCGCCGAGATGTCGAGCACTTTGGTGTCGCGATTTCCGTCGAGTGGGACCAATCCCACCAGCGTTTCGGCGGCCGGCGCCATCATGCAGCCCATTCCGCGCGCGAAATTCAACCACATCGGATGTTCGGGCGCCATGCTGCCGCCTTCGCCCTGGACAGTGCCGCCTTTGCGCACTGCGTTCGCGGTGTTGGCGAACGCATCGGTGAGATGGGAGGACATGAGAAATTCCGCAGCGCCTCCCGCATATGCGGGCGAATCGCGAACAAGAAACGTCGCTGAATCTTTCGTTAGGCTATAACGCTCGCCTGTCTTCACGAGAAAACCGAGCACGGTCAGGTAATCGCAAAGGATACGAGCGCCGCGCTCCGCCGTCTTGCAACGTTCGGCAATTTCTGCCGCCGTCGCGCCCTCATTGCCGATCACAGTAAACAAATCGAGTTCGATCGCGGCGTTGAGCGCGCCGCTACGTTGATAGGCGGTAAGCGTTTGGAAGAAAAGAACCGGAGACGGTGCGTCGTTGTTTTCCATTGGCAAAAGTCTCTGTGTGAGATCGAAACGTCAACCGGACGAAATACGAACAAGATTGAGCGGCTGAAAAGCTGCGCTTGAGCTGGAGTCTTGCGTCGTTCACTTTCGCCGGAATCATGGGCAGTCCACAACGCTCGCGGAATATCGCGCTCGGATTTTTTGCATCGGGTTGTGCCACGGTGCTCGCGGCGTTTCTCCTTCCCGAACCGATGGCGACCGACTGGATGCGGACGTGCCTCTTTATATATGGGAGCACCGCCATCCTGTTTGGCGGCGGCACGGCGTTGTTTCGGCATTTCGACGCACGGGCAAAGGAAGCGCTCGCTCGAGGCGAAGACATCATCGCCCGCTGGCGTGTGGATGCGCCGAAGTGGCGTGAGTTTGTCGAGAGGGATCGGGAATGGAATCGTGGGCGCGATGCGCTCCTTAACGAGTTATCTCTCCCGAATGAAGTGCCAGGGGGCGGCGTCGAAGTCATCGTCGGCAAGAATGCAGTGCAGATTGGCGAAAGCATCCACCGCCTAACGAGCAGTATGCCTGAGGTAACGAGCGCGACATTGCACGATCTCCAACCCGCGGTGATCGAGCTGCAATTGTATTATCCGGGTGGGGGACATGGAGCCTCCGGTGTCCCGCGGGCGGCGACTCGTTCGGCATTGCGATTCCCGGTCGGGACCGGCGCGTGGAAAGAAGCGGAAACGGTGGTCGCTCATTACCGTGGCGACACGCCGAGGAATGCGGACTTTTTTCACGGTAAAGGCGACGGCACGAATCCGGACGACCTGAGCAAATGTTACAACTGCGGTTACGAGACTTATCGGTTGATGTCGCACTGCCCGCAATGCGGGCGCAGCATGCAATCGAAGCGATGGTCGCGACGTTATGGATGGATTCTGCTCGTGATCGGCCTCGCCATCAGCGTGGTGATGGGGATGGTGCTGCTCGCGATTGGCCCGGCATTGCTGGGAAGAAGTAACGGGCTGCGCTTTTCGGGCTCCGCCGGAGAGGCAAAGCTCGCTCTCGGTATTCTCGGAGCGGTAGAGTTGTTTGGAATCACCGCGATGTGTTACGGGCTGTGGCAGATCGTGACCGGGCGGCGGAGCAAATGGGTGATCTATTTCGCCATCGGCTTTTGCGTTCTGATGGGGCTGATCGCGATCTTAATTTAATTGTGGCTTAGGAGGCGACGTCAGCCTCGTTGGAAATGAAAAAATAGAAGCTGGCAAAAAAGACAAAACGCGACACGACGCTATAATCGATTCTAGTTTCACAGTAATGTTTCACAGTAATGAATAAGAACCGCGAACTCCGCCTCGCCAAACGCATGACGCGTCTCGGCACCGAGACTGCGTTCGAAGTGCTGGTGAAAGCGCGGGCACTGGAGGCAAAGGGGCGCGACATCGTCCATCTGGAGATCGGCGAACCCGATTTCGATACGCCAGATAACATCATCTCGGCCGCGACTGACGCGTTGCATAAAGGCTTCACCCACTACGGACCTTCGGCCGGTTTGCCGCAGTTGCGCGAGGTCATCGCACAGTATGTGAGTGAGACGCGCCGGATAAACGCAACGCCCGAAGAAGTGGTGGTCGTCCCCGGGGGCAAGCCGATCATCTTTTTCACTATCCTCGCGCTGGTTGAAGAAGGGGACGAGGTCATCTATCCCAATCCCGGATTTCCGATATACGAATCGATGATCAACTACGTCGGCGCGAAAGCCGTACCGATTCGGTTGCGCGAGGAAATGGATTTCCGCCTCGATGTTGGAGAATTCGAAAAGCTGATCAACGAGCGCACGAAACTTGTCATCCTGAATTCGCCGCAGAACCCAACCGGCGGCGTCTTGACGAAGAAAGACATCGACGACATCGCGCGCGCGATTGGCGATCGCAACATCATGGTGTTGAGTGACGAGATTTACAGCCGCCTCATTTTCGAAGGTGAGCATCACTCCATCATGTCGATCGACGGCATGAAGGAGCGCTGCATTTTGCTCGACGGGTTTTCCAAGACTTACGCCATGACCGGCTGGCGCATGGGTTACGGGGTGATGCGCGCAGATCTTGCGACGCACATTTCCCGTCTCATGACCAATTCCAACTCTTGCACCGCCAGCTTTACCCAAGTCGCCGGGGTCGAGGCGCTGCGCGGCCCGCAGGATTCGGTCGAGAAAATGTGCGCCGAGTTCAAGCGACGACGCGACGTGATGGTCGCGGGTCTGAACAAGATCAAAGGTTTCTCCTGCCGCTTGCCCAAGGGCGCGTTCTACGTCTTCCCGAACATCACGAAGACCGGATGGCCATCGAAGAAATTGGCCGACGCGCTGCTCAACGACGCCGGCGTCGCCGCATTATCCGGTACCGCCTTCGGCGATTTCGGTGAAGGCTATCTGCGTTTCAGCGTGGCCAACTCGATCGAAAATATCGAGAAGGCGCTCGATCGCGTCGGTACTTGGGCGAAGGAAAATTTGTAATCCCTGGGGCGTTGCCCAGGCTGAATTGATCCAGCGCCTTTGGCGCGGAGCGGAGGGGACGTTGCCCGCGGCTTAAATGAACCAGCGCGCTTGGCGTTGAACAGGAACCGAATCGAGTTTTCCCGCGAGCGATTGTCGCGACGGTGAACACGTGCTTCCGTGTTTTCAACATGACAGACAAAAAACGTTTGCGCGTCTTCGCTACCTCCCGCATTGGCGATCCTGCGGAGAATCGTTTGCGCGAGCACGGCTACGAGCTCGAGGTTTTCCAAGGTCCCGACGCGCCGCCGAAAAAGTTAATCATCGAGAAAGTGAAAAGCGGTGTCGACGCATTGATCACCACATTGCGCGATCCGATCGATGCCGAAGTTTTCGAAGCAGGAAAGGGGACATTAAAAATCGTGGCGCAGATCGCAGTCGGTTTCGACAACATCAACCGCGCCGACGCCAACAAATACAAAATCCCATTCACAAACACGGCCGATGTCCTCACCGAAGCGACCGCTGAGTTTGCATTTTTTATGATGGGTATGCTCGCGCGCAAAATGTACGCGAGCGAGCGTCTCGTTAGGGAACAGAAGTGGCCGTCCTGGCATCCATTTCTGCCGTTCCTTGGCGACGAGGTCACGGGCAAGACTATCGCCATCATCGGCACTGGGCGCATCGGTCTGGCGATGATCAAGAAGTGCTCGGGGTTCGACATGAACATGCTGTGTTACGACCCGGCGTATCACAACGAAAAGTATATTGCTTCCATCCAAGAGTTGATGGACTTGCGCCACGCCAGGGACATTCAAAAAGAAAAGACATATATTAAGTACGTTGAGTTCGAAGACGCACTGCGCGGCGCGGATTACGTGAGCATCCATGTGCCGTTGTTGCGCGAAGGCGAAACGGACAAACCGACATATCACCTCATCAATGACAAGACGCTCAAGCTGATGAAACCGACCGCGTACCTGGTGAATTCATCACGCGGTCCGGTCGTGGACGAGAAGGCACTCGCGAAAGCGTTGAAAGACAAAGTCATCGCCGGCGCGGCGCTCGATGTCTTTGAGAAAGAACCGTTGCCACCGGATTCGCCGTTGCTTGATCCCGAAATCGTCGACCGCACGCGTCTGTTCCATCATTTCGCCAGCGGTGGGCAGATCACGCGACTCTCGGTCGATCCCGACAAAGGCATGGCCGGGCGTACTGCGCAGGCGGTGATCGATGTGTTGGAAGAAAATTACGGCGGCGATCCGGCGAAGATGCCGTATGTCGTAAACAAGGAAGCGTTCACTGCGTGAGTTTACTGATCGCGAAAACAGCGCGAGCTAGTAGATGCGCAGTCGCAGAAAATATTTTGTCGCCCCGGGCGGCACTGGAAACGTCACGGTCACATTGTCGCCGTAATCGCCGGGATCTGTTACGACGTAGGTCCAATTCGTTAGGCCGGCAGACGAATCGACAATGTAGCTGACATCGTTCCGGCTGCGCTTGAACGTGAAAAGCAAATCGTTCCCAGCTTTGATCAGGCTTGCATAAGTATAGTCAACCGACGGTCTGGAGCCGACGGCATAGAGATTCCCCTGCGTGATGGCGTAGACAGCGCCGTCGGGACCAATGATGGTGGGAGTGTAGGGTTGCCCAGCGGCTCCCGCTAACTGAATGCTGGTGTAATTGCCGGTGACAAGGTCCCAGCGATACAGATGACCGTCTTCGTTGTTGGCGTAGGCGGCTTTGTTAGGAACATCAACTACAGCAGCGTTGATGCACCATTCGTCGTTGTTTCCGAAAGGACTGATTAACGTCTTGATTTCCTTCATGTCGGTTTCGCCGGTCAATGGGTCGGTCTGCGAAACATTTGGATCGAGCACGGCGATTCTGTTGAGGCCGCCCGGAAAAGCGTAGCTGTTGTATTTGGTGAAAAGAAAATAAGTGGAGCCGGCAGACGAGACATAATCGGGGATGAGATTTGCAGGGACGACTGCCGGAGTAGTGTCCCAGCCAAAGCCGCCAATCAGTTTTACTGTCTGGAGGTCCGCCGAGAAATGCTGGAGGCGGCCGCGGCTGTACTCATCATTGACCGTTCCGAAATAGACGTCGCCGTCGGGTCCGATCACGGGCGAAGCGGTCGAAATCGTTGAGATCCCAGGAAGAATAGCGGTGGACTGCAATGCTGCGAGAGTCGCGCTGTCCAGTTGCACCAGTTTGCCGTTTGTGGAACTGCCACCGTTTCTGAAAGCGGCGTAGAGCTTTGTGCCGTCGGCGCTGAGAGCAGGAGCGCAATTGAGTGCCGGCTGCGAAAATCCCGAGATCGTGATGGCTCTTTCGTACGAACCCACACCAGAAACGGAAATGCGGGCGATGCCGCCTCCTGCCTGAAGGACTCCGGTGGCGGCTGCAACCTGAAACCCGAAGTAGATATTGCCCGCGGCATCCGCCGTAATCGGTGTGCTGATTTTCACGTTGGCGTCGTAACCGGCTTTGTTCGCGAAATAATTCGTTAGGCCAGGCGAGTTATCGAAGAAGGCAAGCTTGCCGCTTGCGTTCGGCATTGCTTCATCGGGATTGTCGCGCCAGTCGAGCGTGCCGCCGGCCGCTGGAATGTAGAGGCGGTAATTTGTCGGCGAGATTTTCGCGAGCACAGGCGAAAAGGGAGAGCGCCAGCTCGACGTCGGCAGCGTGTAGTCAGTCGATTGCGACCAAACGAGCGAGCCATCAAACCCGCGTCGGGCTTGGACCACGAAATTT
The DNA here is from genome assembly GCA_963803315.1 of uncultured Verrucomicrobiae bacterium. Classification (GTDB taxonomy): domain Bacteria; phylum Verrucomicrobiota; class Verrucomicrobiia; order Chthoniobacterales; family UBA10450; genus JBBQFI01. Next base: position 36,001 of record CAWDLY010000003.1, read on the forward strand.
GCGCCAACACCGGTGGTCACGGGAACAATGACGGTGTTGGCGCTTGTGATCGTGGGCGAACCATAATGGGTGGCAGGCCCCGGATGATTATCGACGGGGGTCTGCCACAACAATGTGGTTAGCGGCCGGCCGCGAACGTTCGATTGACCGGCGTGCTGCGCGTTACCAGCGTACATCGGCCAATCGGCGAATGCCTGGAAGGTCGCAAATGGAAACAACAGGAGCGCAAAGTTTCGCAGAAGAAAACGAATGAGCCGAGTTGTCATCATCAATCGGGCTTCCAGAAGATTGCGGGCAGTGTATCAGCGGGAGGCGAAGCAATCCTATGAAATGATGGGAAAACGTTCAATGTCCAACGTTCAACGTTTAAAGAGAGACGGTGAGAATGACTTTCGAATTCCAGAAGGCACTGTCTGTCATTCCGAGCGGAGTCGAGGAATCTCTTATTGTTATTACCCAGCCAGGAAATGAACAGTAAGAGATGTCTCGACTTCGCTCGACATGACAGAGCGCAGTTTTTCAACAGCCTCATTTGTTCTAAGGATCAAAATGGACAAGCGTTTGATCATGGCTTGGGGTTTTGTGAGGGATTCTTCTGTTTCTCCAGCGTGGAGAGCGTTTTCTCGGTCTCTGCGAACGCTGACTCCTGCGATTGGGTGAGGGGAGTGCTCTTCCGTAGCTGCAACCAAATGTCACGCGCCTCGCTCAATCTCGCGCGCGCTTCCGGTTTCTGCGATAACGCAGCCAATGTCTTCCCGAGAACGCCGAGGCAATAAGCCTTCTCCGCGCGCGCGCCGGCATTGTCTTTCATTTTCGCGGCAATCTCGGTCGTTAGGCGAACGGCTTCGCGATGGTGCGGCAATGCCTTGTCCGGCTCCGTTCGCAGGACGAATAGGTCGCCCAATCCCAGTTCCGCTACGGCGAGATCGTGCGATCGGCCAATTGCATCGGGTTCGGCGTCAGCCAGACTTTTGGCAGCGCGACATGCTTCCTCGCCGGAAGTGAGCGCGTCGTCGAGATCGTGTTGCGCAGTGAAAGTTGCTGCGAGGCGTGATTGAATCAGGTAGAGCGCACCGAGCCAGATTTGGTTTGTCGGCTGGCGATCAAGCAGCGGCCGCAACAGATCCAAACCGCGACGATAATCCGCCGCGGCTGCGGGAAGATCGTTTTGCGCACGGTGCACATCTCCGAGATTCTGGTGCATGAATGAAAGCTCTGATTGCCAGGTCGGATTATCGGGAAAATCAGATGCGAGTGACTGAGTGAGGGTGAGTGCTGCACCATAACTTTCCAGTGCGCCGGGATATTCCTTTTTCGCTAGCAGAACGTCACCGATCTTACGATGAGCGACGGCAACCGCCCGCTTACGCTGTGCGTTGGAGCGCGCTGCGGCAGCGGCTTTGATATCTGTTTGCAGTGCCTTGCGGTATTGATCGAGCGCGTTGCCGAGATCGTTTTGTGCTCGGTGAACATCGCCAATCTTGCTTTGCGAAACTGCGAGATCGCCTAACCACTCGTCATTCGTCGGGTCGCGCGCCACGAGTTTCTCGGCAATGGCAAGTCCGCTTCGATAATGTTCGAGCGCTTCCGCGAATTTTCCCGCCAAACGCAATCGATCGCCGAGACGGTTTTGGCTGATGCTCAGATCGCGTTGCGCGTCGGCATTAGTCGAATCGAACGCCGCAAGTTTTTCTGCGATTCCCAGGGCCTCGCGCTCGTTTTTCAGAGCTGCTTCCTGATCGCTACTAAGACCAAGCGCGTCAGTGATTTTGTTGATCAAGACGAGTAATTCGCGTTTCCACCCCGCATTGCTGGGATCTTGCGCGCTTAACGCTGCCATCGTCTCGCGAGCGGCGCGAAAACTCGTTAGGGCATCCGCCACATTTCCCTGTGTGATTTGAATTTCACCCAATTTCAATTGGCCGACGGCCAGAGCGCGGCGCCAATTCGTGTTGCGCGGATCACGCTTCACCAGCGCTTCACAAGCTTTTTCTTCTTCTTCGAAGCTCTGTCGCGCGCCGTCGATATCGCCCAGTGCGGACAAGGTTTCTCCAACACGTTCATGCAGGATGGACACGTTGTATTGGGCCTCGGTCTCGTTAGGGCGATCGGCCGCGAGCGCCTGGGCAATCTTCAGCGCGCGCTGAAAATCGTCGAGCGCGCCTTTCAAGTCGCCGGTGCGCGATTTTACCGCGCCCATGCTTTCCACACTCATCGCGAGATAGCTCAAACGAATCACATCTCGCGGGTCGCTTTTGACCAGATTTTCCGCTTCGGCCCGCGCCGCGCGATAGTTGGCTAATGCTGTGTTCATGTCGCCTTGCTCGCGCAATGCGTCTCCCAATTTCTTATAACTGACGAATAGATCGTCGTGTGCTTGCAAGTCGTTAGGCCGCGCCGCGACGATCTCTTTCTGCAAGCCGAGCGCTTCCTTATATTTTGCGATCGCGGCCGCGAGTTTGCCCTGGCCGCCGAGAACGTTGCCCGCATTAGTAATCGCGGCCGCGCGCTGGCGTTGCACGGCGGGATCCATTTTTTGCTCGCCGAACGCGCGATAATATTCGTCTACCTTGTGATTGACATCGTCGAGCAAGTCGAGCCGTCCGATCGGTTGCAGTTTGTCGCGCAAATCGAAAACCATGAACTCGACCAGTTTTTCTGCTTCGTATCGCGCATGTGTCGCGCGCTCCGCCGCCGCCTGCGCAGCGCGGTACTGCAGGAGGGCGATGACCGCGGCGGCGATCGCGGCTAATGCGAGCACCGCGAAACCTCCGGCGATGCGGCGCGCGATTCGCGCGCGACGTTGCGCCTTGGCGAGTTGATACGCTTTATCGCGCTGCGTGAGCCGGCCTAACGGCACGCCCAGGATGCCGGCAAGAATTTTCAGCAGCATCAGATGTGAGCGTTGCCGGTAATCTTCGACGCGACGTTCGATTTCGCGGGCGCTCAATACGTCCTCGCGCCCCATTGCTTGTCGATACGCTTCTGGGCTCGTCCAACCTTGCTCCTTGCCCAACCGGAAATCGGCGGCGATCGGCTCCGTCATTTCCTCCAGAGTCGCCCCGTCCGGACCAATCTTGTGCTGCAATGCTTCCGGAAAACATTCGTCGTCGATGCGGAAACCCAGCGCTTGCTTGCCGGCATCGCGGCTTGCGTTTGGCTCGCCTTCTATCATCACTGCCAGCACGCGATCTTCGCCACCGATCTTTTTAAAGTATCGTATCTCTTCGCCAACGTAGGTGGACCCGACCACACGCGGCGAACAAATCACGATGAGAAAACGGCTCGTATCCAAAGCCCGATAAATCGGCGAAGAAAGATCGGCGTCCGCGGGCAACTCTTCTTCATCGCGAAACACCGGAAAGATGCGCTCCGGAATGGTGTCGCCGCGCTCGTTAGTCGTGCCGGCCAGATCGTTCGGCACTTCGTAGGTTTCTATCGCATGATGCAACCACGTCGCCCATTGGCGGCCTTCCTCCTTGTTATCCGCATGCCGGTAACTGATGAAGCACCAATAGCGTGGGTTACCGGGTTCAGATGGATTGAGGCTGATCGCTGTCATCAAACAGGAGCCTTCTTAAAGCGATCTGCCCTAAATCGCCATCATCAAGATGTGAAACAGAAATCTCGAGCGTTAAGCGATTGTCTTATCAGGTTCAGCAATTCCGGATGGCTTTAATCCTCTGAAGAGAAGCCAAAAACTGACGGCTAATTCGAAGATGACCATGGGCGAATCGAACCAGTAGGGATCGACCGGCTTGCCGAAACCGGGAAAGATGAGAAAAACGAAAGCGCACACCACGCACCATGCGGACGAGATGAGACCGAAAAGAGCCAGGGTTCTTGGGATGTAACCCGATTTAAGCCACAAGTAGGCGCAAACCGTGGCGGCCAATCCGAAAAAAGGCAGGCCGACATAGTAATCGTCGAAACTAAACGCGAGGTGTAACCGTCCCAGGACTTGCAACCGATCCTGCTCGAAAACCTTCAAGTAAGTGGCACCTTGCATGAGCCGCAGGCCGGCAAGCAGATTAAGCGTCGTCAGGAGCCAAAGCAGCGCGAAGACAAGCCGAAAGAGCGCGCCTGCCAGAGCGAGTCCTCGATTCACCGGCTTGAGAACCAGATAGAGTGCGACCAGTAAAACGACAACACCTGCGCTGTAAGTTAGAAAGCAGGTAGCGGCGATACGAAATTGTGTTTCGTGTGCCACAATGTTCTGGGCGGTCTCTACTGCGTTGCCACGAACCAAAAGAGGGTTGAGCAACGCGTAGTTAGCCACAACCACAATCGCCATCGTGAACAGATAGCTGAGTCCCGCGATTTTTGCGGCGGTGCGTTGTGTGCTATCGATTGTTGTCATCCTATTCTTTTCCAATCGTTATGATTACTTTTCCTCGCGCGTGTCCTTTCTCGAGGTAACGCATGGCCTCGGCGATCTGGCTCAACGGATATGTTCGGTCGATGACTGCTTTCACCTTTCCGGACTGCATGAGATCGGCAAGGACCGTCAGATCCGCCTTATTCACGTCGGCCATGAACATGTCCATCTTTTGGCTGATGAAAGGTGACATCAGAAGCGCTTTGATCGGACGACCCATCGGGCCGATTAATCCTCCGTCGTTTGGTCCTCCTCCTCCGATCATGACGCAGATTCCCTTCGGCTTTAAGGCCCGTCGAAATCCTGACAAGGGCTGAGTGCCGACGTTATCGAGAATCAGATCGTAACGTCTGTCACCTTTGGTGAAATCCTCTTTAGTGTAATCAATGACATGATCTGCGCCGAGCGATCGGACCAGGTCCAGATTTCTCGTGCTGCACACGCCGGTCACCTCCGCGCCAAATGATTTGGCGATTTGCACGGCGAAGGTGCCGACACCTCCCGATGCGCCGTTAATCAAGACCTTCTGCCCCGGCTGAAGTTTCCCTTTATCCCGAAGACCCTGCAATGCGGTGACTGCCGCTACGGGTATGGCGGCCGCCTGCTCAAAGCTGACGTTAGCTGGTTTCAGCACTACTCCTCCTCGATCTGGTCGAGCACACACATACTCGGCGAAGGCACCGGTTCGTACGCCGAATACCTCGTCTCCAGGCTTGAATTGGGTCACGTTCTTTCCAACGGCTTCAACCTCGCCGGACATATCAACGCCGAGTCGTGGGACCTTCGGTTTACGCAATCCAGTCCCCATGCGCATGATGTAGGGCGTTCCTTCCATGAAGTGCCAGTCGAGTGGATTGATGGAAGCCGCGCGCACTTTGATCAAGACCTGATCGTCATTCGGCACAGGCTTTTTGATGTCCTTGATCTCGAGAACGTCCGGCGACCCGTAGTCGGTGTAGACAACTGCTTTCATGTGCGGTTCTCCTGTTTCGATCGGTTCTTGCCGAGCGCCCGTAGCCCAAGCGTAGATAACGAAGCCTACGATCAATAAAACGATCAGATACAAGAAACGTTTGAGAAAACGCCGAATCCTGCCCTTGCGGCGCGGCGATGTTTCCGCAGTCGATTCGTTTGTTGGGTTTGTGCTCATTTTTTTCTCCTTTTAGTCCAAAGTGATTACGACTTTTCCTCGAGCGTGCCCTTGTTCCAGATATCGAAGCGCGCCAGCGGTCTCACTCAATTTGTAAGTCCGGTCGATAACCGGTGTCATCTTTCCGGACTGCATCAGATCGGCCAGAATAGTCATGTCCGCTTTGTTAAATGCGGCAATGTAAGCGACGAATTTCTGGCTCGTGAACCGTGACCGCACATACGCATTGAGCTCGCCGGTCAAACGCACCGCCATACCGTCGTGCCATCCGGCTCCTCCTAGTCCCGGCCATGACGCAAATGCCATTCGGCGTCAAGACGCGGCGGCGTTCGGAGAACGAATGGTTTCCGACGAGGTCGTAGATCAAGTCGTAACGCTGTTCGCTCTTGGTAAAATCCTCTTTGGTGTAGTCGATCACGTGATCGGCGCCGATCGACCGGACCATGTCGAGATTTCGCGTGCTACAAACGCCGGTCACTTCGGTGCCAAACGATTTCGCGATCTGCACTGCAAACGTACCCACACCTCCCGACGCACCATTGATCAAGACCTTTTGCCCGGCCTGAATTTTGCCTTTGTCGCGGAGACCCTGCAGCGCTGTGATTGCTGCCACGGGGACAGAAGCGGCTTGCTCAAAGGTCATGTTCTTCGGTTTCAACACGACGGCTCGATCCGCCAGAACACACACATACTCTGCCAACGCGCCATTTTTCCCGCCGAACACTTCGTCACCGGGTTTGAACTGCGTTACATTTTTGCCAACCGCTTCAACTGTTCCGGCATAGTCGACACCCAGGCGAGTGTCTTTTGGTTTGCGCAGGCCAAACAACGGGCGGAGGAGCAGCGGGCCTCGGATGGTCAGGTCGAGTGGATTGATTGAAGCCGCATGCACTTTGACCAGGAGTTGGTTGTCATTAGGAACCGGCTTCTCAAGCTCTTCCAGCTTGAGAACTTCCGGGCCCCCATACTCGCAATGAACAATCGCTTTCATGGGATTGTTCACGGGACCGGCGTTGCGAAAGCAATCGTTAGTCGACGTCCAGTAGGCGATAAAGAGCCAGGCCACGAGCGCCAGAAAAATTGCGCACGCAGACCATTTTAATACTCGCTTTAACTTCACAGAATCATTCCACAGTGATTACTACTTTGCCGCGCGCGTGGCCTTCTTCGAAATACCGCATCGCCTCCGCGGTCTCGCTCAACTTGTAAGTCCGGTCGATGACTGGCGTCACCTTCCCCGCTTTCATGAGGTTGGCTAACAGGGTCAGATCCTCTTTGTTCGTTGCGGTACCATAACTGACGAACTTCTGACGACCGAACCGCGACAGCAGATTCGCTTTGAACCCCCCAATTATACGGTCCCACGCTTCCGGGTGTAGTCCTGCTCCCCCGATTCCTGCAAGGACGCACACGCCATTAGGAGTTAAGACGCGGCGGCGATCTGAGAAGGAGCGGTTTTGAACGTTATCGAAAATCACATCGTAACGCTGGTCACCTTTGGTAAAATCCTCTTTGGTGTAGTCAATGACGTGATCTGCGCCGATGGATCGGACAAGCTCCACTTTCCCCGTACTGCATACGCCCGTTACCTCTGCGCCGAATGACTTCGCTATCTGGACGGCGAAAGTGCCCACGCCTCCCGTTGCGCCGTTGATCAGGACCTTTTGCCCCGGCTGAATGTTACCCTTGCGAAGACCCTGCAAGGCGGTGAATCCCGCCCAAGCCACACAGCCCGCCTGTTCAAACGTTACATTAGCTGGCTTAATAACCAATCCTCGCTCGCGAGCACACGCATACTCCGCAAGAGTAGGACGACCCACGCCGAAAACTTCGTCGCCCACTTTGAACTGCGTCACGTTCTTGCCAACCGCCTCCACCTGTCCGGCCACATCGTTGCCTAGCCCTGTCTTCTCTGGTTTGCGCAGCCCTAGCCCCAACATCAGGCGAAGCGGCCACGGCCCTCGCATCACGCCCGGATCAATAAAATTAAGGGAAGCCGCGCGAACTTTGATCAAGACTTGATCGTCGTTCGGAACAGGCTTTTCAACGTCTTCAAACTTGAGAACGTCAGGTGAGCCATACGCGCAAAAACGAATGGCTTTCATGGGATTGACCAAAGCAGTTTTGCGATCGCAATCGTTGGTCGATCTCCAGTAAGCGATGAATCCCACCAGGAAAGCCAATATGAGCGCGAGCAAAATCCCGCGGGTGCTCCACTTTAGAATACGCTTTAGTTTCATCGACCTAACGAGGCCTGCTCCTTCCATCGTTGAACGTTCACGCCCATTACGAGGAGCCACAGGCACAGCGATATTTCCGCCAGGCCGGAGATCGCCAGGTAGGGGAAGACACGGGCGGCAATCGCCGGCGAAATAAACTTTGCGAAACTCGTGGTCAGGTACAACAGGCCCTCGATCGCCAGCAGTCCGCCTATGATGCGGGGAAAGAAGGTCGACCTGAAAATCAGGTATGCGAACGAGAGGCAAAAGCCGCCAAAGAATACCAGGGCGATGGCAAAGCCATATTCAAACAGCTGGAGAGACACGTACGCCCAAACCTGTAACTGTTCTGCTGTAAATGCGCTCAAGGTGTGTCCGCCGCCCAAAAGAATTAATGGCGCGGCGTGAGCGAGCAAACTGACGCTCTCAATGGCAGTTCCCACCAGGCTGAAGAACACCACCAGCAAAGCGACGCTCTTGTTCACCACCTTGAACAAGTCGTAGAGGATGAATACCAGCGGCACATTGCACGCGCAGTAGAAAATCTCGGCCGCGAAGCCCATCCGATAAAGCAGCTCGTGCGTCAGGATGTTGTGCGCCGTAGCCGCGGCATCCCCTTGCACGACTAGCCGACCGCGAACGAAAACCTCGGCGAATATGCCGCCGACGATGACGATCAAGTAGAGCAAGCCGGCGATCCTGGCCTTGAGGCGCGGCGACGCTTCTGAAATTCGTTCTGTCATTTCGCTGTCATCGTTAGTTTCTCCTTTATGGGAGTGATCGAATCGAAAGTGGGAATCAAATTGGTCCTCGATAACGGCGTAATCGTACCGTTGCGGCGACGAATGCGACAGCGAACATCAGTCCGATCCAAAGACCGGAGCTACCCAGATATCTTGCCGGAGCGAGTTGGGAGAGCGAATCGATCGTGGGATGGCCCTTTCCGTGGAAACCGAAAGCGTGCGGCGCGAATCCCATCAAGCGGTGTTCGAGCAGCTTGGCGAAATACGAAGTGCCGAACGTGATCTTCTCGAAGATTTGGATCACGATAAATGGCAACACCGCCCACAGAAACGTCGCGCGACGCGCCCAACCAGAGACCAGCAGGAGCCAGCCGTAGATCGGTGCATGCCAGAGCGCGAGCACGACCAGTCCGTAGAGCATCACCAACCAGTTTTGAAACACCGGGAAGTGGGCCCACGTCGTCGCCGGACTTACCCCGTGCATCATCAGGTTTACACTGCTCATCAATAGCATGATCAGCTGCACGCAGACGGTGATCGCGAAAGCGAGCAGTGGCAGAACCGCTAGCGGAATGATCAACTTCGATAGCACGGTGGTGAAATCCGAAACCGGCAGGGATTTCCAAAACAGGATGCTGCGATCGCGACGTTCGCCGTGCAGCGCGTCAAGACAGTAGAACACGCCGACGATGAACACGGTGAAGATCATTATCATCGCCGCCATGTCGTACGGCTGCTCGATAACAGCTCGCTGCTTCGCCGGGTCGAGCAACAACACCGCGCGCCGGCGTTCCGCCAAACCGATTGTGCTGATCGCGAAACCGAACACCTGGACGGCGGCGACGATCAGCGGCGCGACGTAGATCGAACGGTTCTCCCACAATTCCCGCCATACCGACCAGTAGAGTGGTCGCGTCGGCGCGCCGTCGGAGCTAAGGCCGCTGGGCTCCTGATTTCCCGAAAACAGCGGTCGTGGATTTGGTTGCGCAGTCATTGCGATTCCCTTTTCCCCATCACGGCAACGAACAAATCCGCTATGCTGGGCCTGCGCACTTCGCCGAGCCCGGCGAGTTGGTTGCGATCGGGATGATCGAACAGCAGGATGCTTCGCCCGAAGGCCGGACGCTCGTGAATCGGTTTGAGCGCGCGCGCCGCGTCGAGTTTCTCAGGATTCACCATCACTTCGAGATAGCGCGAATCGAATTCTTCCATGCTGCATTCGAGCACGATGCGACCGCGATTGATGAATATGAGATCGGTCAGCACATCTTGGATCTCTTCCACTTGATGTGTCGTCACCACGATGGTGCGGCTCTTGTCGAAGTAATCGTTTAGCAGCGAGTCGTAGAACTGTTTGCGATATAGGATGTCGAGGCCCAGCGTCGGTTCGTCCAGCACCAGCAATTTCGCATCGATCGCCATCACCAGGGCGAGATGCAGCTGCGCCACCATGCCTTTCGATAATTGCCGCACTTTACTCGTGCGTTTGATGCTCGTCTTCGCCAGAAAACCTTCCGCTTTCGCGCGATCGAATCGCGGATGCACACCGGCGACGTAATCCAATAACTGCCAAACCCGAATCCAGCGCGGCAACACGGCAACATCTGCAATGAAAGAGACATCGCGCATGAGCTGGTCGCGCGCGCTCCACGGGTCGCGACCGAGTACCTTCAGTTCTCCCTCAAATGAAGTCAGGCCAAGAATGGCATTGAGTGCGGTGGTCTTGCCTGCGCCGTTGGGACCGATGATTCCGAGAATGCGGCCCTCTTCCACGCGAAGATCGACACCGTCCAGCGCTACGGTTGTGCCGAAAACTTTGCGAAGACCGCGTGCTTCTATCGTTGCCATAAGGATTAGCGCTCCTTCTTCTTGTTGTAGCGGCCGCCGTCACTGGCGGCAGACCTGCGCTTTGCCGCAGCGGCAGAGTCCAATTCTTTTTGTGTCAAACCCAGCCGCTGAATCTTCTCCGCGACTCGGGGCCATTCTTCGTTGAGAAATTTTTCGCGTTCGCCCTTGAGGAGAAGATCCCGCGCGCCCGCTTTGACGAACATGCCGAGCCCTCGCCTTTTCTCGACCAACTCTTCGTCGACCAATTCCTGGTAGGCCTTGAGAACCGTGAGCGGATTGACGCGATATTCCGCCGCGACGTTGCGCACAGAGGGAAGCGGATCGCCTTCTTTGAGTACGCCATCCAGAATCATGTGGACGCCGCGGTCGCGAAGCTGGCGATAAATCGGCTGACTGTCGTTCCATTCACGATTCATCCCTGTGTTGCAACCGGCCCTGGTGAGAGAGGGGCGAGATACCGGGTTGTTCGATCGCTGTTCCCCATATGGTGATATAGTGAACTATAACACTACTTCGCAGGCAAGGCTTTTTTTTAAAAGTTTTTATCTCGCTTGGCGCGCGTCCGCCGGAACAAGCCGGAGTCCGCGCACAGCAGCGCTATGGCTGCCGCAGATTTTGGTTGTCAGCCGAGAGGGCGATCTCAAAGATAGACATCATGAAATTCACGAAAAGCATCGGCATGTTTCTGCTCGCCCTTTACCTGATCCTTCATGGCCTGCTCGGGTTCGGCTTGCCGCTCGGGCCAGCCGTGTTCCTGGTTGATCTCATCGCGCTCCTCGCAGGCATTTTTATCCTGATCGGCAAATAGCCTGGTAGGGGCGTTCAGCTTCTAGACTATCTCCTCGAACTCGCCGCGTTCGCGATTTTTCCGCACCCGATCCCACGGAAAACATTTGCCGTTCATGGCGACGTAAACACCGGGTGGCAGCACCTGCACGAATGAGAGCGCACTGCCGAGATTGAAAAGTCCGTCGGAGCTGCCAAAGGCCCACGGAATCATCGCACCGGTAAGGACAACAATTTTTCCCGAAACGGCGCGTGCAATCGCGGCGGCAGTGTCGGTCATCGTATCGGTTCCGTGAGTAACGACAATGCGATCTTCGTGCGACTGCACGCAATTCTGTACGATGAGTGCGCGATCGGCATCGGTCATTTCCGCGCTGTCGATCATCATCACCGTGCGGATGGTCACCTCGATGCGCGATCGCCCGCGCTTCAGCATCTCCGCGAGATGAGTGTCCTTGAAGTAGAGTTGTCCGGTGCGTTCGTTGTATTCCTTATCGAATGTGCCGCCGGTGACGAGAATTCGGATAGCCATGGTTAAGCGAAGAAATTTCCGGGAATCGAATCGAAGGTAGCGTTCCCGCGGGCCCGCTGCAATTTTCGTGGATGTGGCGATCGGAGAGTAAATCTGACGGTCAAAGATCAGAATTTAAAGCCCGATGTGAAAACCTTGCTGCTCGAAGAACCGAGAATCCAACGATAATGCCGTTCCGGATAGAGACGAAACATGGGCCTAACAAGCTCAGCGACCGCGGAGTCGTGGTGATGCAGGAGGGAGGGAGTAATCCCAAGCCGGCGCAGCGATTCAAGAAGAAGGGAATTCCTCTTTCACCTGATCGGTCGCCGCGGCGACATCAAATTGCTGCTGTCGCTGCGGCGTGCACGGATAGGAGTAAGAGCCGGTCGCCGCGGCGACCGAGCAAAAGGAAGAGGAAGCGTTCCCAAAACAACATCAACCGCGACCAACAAGCTATGAACTAATCACGAACTTAATCGCAAGCGCTACAGTTTACCCGCCGCGGCGGGCCACACTTGACATCATACATAGGGGTTAGATGGTCGACCTTGCTGTGGCACAAACGGCGAACAAATCAGGCTTGCGGCCAGAACATACCGCAAAGATTGAACAGAGCATGCACGATCACCGCGGGGAGCACGCTCCTGCTCCGTAGGCGAAGCTCTCCGGCGGCTATGCCCAAGACCAACGCGGCTGCTCCGGTAACCGGCCCGACCACGAGATGGATCACTCCGAATAACACAGCGACGATGAAGGGCGCCGCGTGAGGAGAAATCTCTTGCAAAGAAAACGATCTTGCCAAGACACTTTGCAAAAGGCCGCGAAAGATAACTTCTTCCTGAATGGGCGCGCCGATGCCGAAATAGAGGATGGAGACGGCGAGTGAAATGGAAAGTCCGGCGAGCGCACCCGCTTCGTGCGCGTGAGTAGAACAATACGTCGCCGCCAGCGCTAGCGGTAGGCCGATGATGAGGGCGACAATAACGTCCCACAGTCTGCACCAGCGTAATCCGAATGCGGCGACAGACATATCACGGGTGCGAATAAAAAACACGATCAGACCAATCGCGATACCGAGGCTGAGGACGATGACAACTGGGACCAGCAACTCCGGCGGGTGCCGCAGAGCGCCGGCGACAGCGAAGACGGGCACATAAACTGCGAGGAACAGAAGGAGCAGCAAGCCGAGGCTTTTGCAGAAGGTAGCGATATAACTGCTGCCCGTGCCTAATCCCATGTTCGTTACCGCGCCGGTCGAATAATATTCTTAGCGTAAACTCAGTCCTACCGAATGCACCAACTCATCTAGACCTTATGGCTGGGGGTGCGAGGTGAGCGAGCGAGCAAGGGATTGAAAAGAAGGGTGTGTTTGCCGTTCATATTTTTCGCGGGCTACTCCGCTTAGGGAGCAGAGCCGCACCAACGGCCGCAACACAAGTGTTGCGGAGCGTTGCAGTTTAAACAACTCGAACAAGCAAACACACCAATGAAAAAGGAACTCTATCTTGGACTCGATGTCCACAAAGACTGTATTATGACGGCGGTAGCCCCGCCACGGCGGGTAAACTACGGAAGGGCGCAAGGGAGAAGTGCGCGAGAGCGGTGCCATCAGTAACGATTTGCACGCGGTGGAAAAGTGGCTCGCCCGGCTGCGCAAAGCTCATGGCAAGGAGGTGATCCTGTGCGCGTGCTATGAAGCGGGGCCGTGCGGTTTTGGCCTGGCGCGGCGCCTGCGACAGCTGGGGGTGGAGTGCGAGGTAGTGGCCCCTTCGATGACGCCGACACGCTCGGGCGATCGAGTGAAGACCGACAAACGTGACGCACGTAAACTGGCGCGCCTGTTGCGCGCCGGTGAACTGAACGCGGGCTTGCGATGTGTGGCTGGAGCAAGGTAGAAACAGGTCGCGATGGATGAATGGGGTTTTCTCTCGGTGATCGTCTCGATCATTCTCGGGCTGAGCATTACTCAGCTTCTCCAGGGAATGAGTCAGCTAATTAATGAGCGGGACCGGGTCCGCTTTTATGGGCCGGCGGTGGGGTGGAGCGTGCTGTTGCTGGTGGTGGATGTGCAGGCCTGGTGGGCGATGTTTGATTATCGCACCCGGCATTCCTGGAGTTTTGCCCAGTTCGCCACTCTCCTTCTTGAGGTGGTGTTGCTCTACCTGCTGGCGGCGCTCGCGCTGCCAGCTTCTCCGAGGGATGGAGCGATCGATCTGCGGGCGAATTATTTCCGGCACAAGAGCTGGTTCTTCGGCTTTCTCGTGCTGTTGCTGCTCGACAGCCTGCTGAAATCGATACTGGTGGGAGGAGGCCTGCCGGTGGGGCTGGATCTCGGGTTCCACCTCATCTGGCTGGTAACAGCGGGAATCGCAGCCGTGACGCGGAGCGGGCGTTATCACCAAGGCTTTCTCTACGGAAGTTTGATCTTGGTGCTGAGCTATATTGCGGTGCTCTTTACAACCCTGAGGTGAAGATCTCATCGGTCTCCGTTTTCCTGCGATCCAAGGAATACCAACAAGAGCGAATGGATTACGTCCATGCGTGCGCCTAACGAGACACAAGATCAGCGACCGCGAGCCCACTGTGGGTCCGCTCGCAGGTAAAAGGTGGATGGCAAACACTCACAAGGTAAATCGCAGCGCCGCTCGCGGTTCGCTGGATCGTCGCGTAGTTAGGCGACATTCCGGAGGTCATTGGTTGCGCAGTTTAAAAGATACACCCTGCGAAAAGGCGCGGCAGTAAGCGCGTCTGCCGAGAGGTGGCCGAACAGATTGCGCCATGCGGTGTGTCCGTAAAACGTGATGTCGGAGAAGCCGATCACCAAGATTGTAGCTGATGCGTAGATCTTCGTCGCTTTCTTCTTCCAGCGAACAAGTACGTCCGAAGCCATCGCTTTGATCTGCTCGTGTCGATCAGTACCTCCTTGAAGTGCGATTACGTGCCCAGTGGCTTTATCCCTGAAAATGGGGCCTGCGCCCGGCGAGACTCCGACGGTATGAAGAAGCTCGTTCCGCATCGAAGCCTCATACGAGTGGACGTGCGTCACCTCGACGTCAAAATCCTCCTCTCGGTATCCTTCAGTAGAGATGTGCCCGTCGACCGGACCGTCGTCTTCGAACGCTTCGACGATCACTCGCAATCCAGGTTGCGCGAAGTGGAGCGCAAGGCGGCTAAGAGGAAACACTTCTTCGAGTAGCCGCTTCCCCGCACCACTGCGAACAAAGAACTCCTCGCGCGAAAGCTCCTCAATCTTTTGATCGACAGCGCGAGCAAAGTTATACGGGTCGCTACACATGGAGATATATCGCCTAACGAAAATAAGATGAGCGACGGCGGACCTGCCCGCAACCGCTTCGTGCTAGCGATGCGGGCGTGGCGAGACCGCGCGTCGCTCGGAGTGGATGTGTGGAAGTCACCTCAAATGTGAATGCATAGCGGTCGGCCAGCCTGCTCGCGAAAGATTTCGGAGTTCGCTTCAGCGCCTGGTTATGTCTTCGGCGATGGCTGCTCACCAGTTGAGGAAAAAGGAATGTTTTGGGCGACGCGCCACAAGACGCCACTAGGATCGACGAGCGGAAAGTCTCTCATACCCCACGGTTGATTCTGCGGCGGATCGACTTTGGTCCCGAAGTGCTCTGATACGCCAGAGGCCAGAACGTGCGCGTGCCAGTCGTCGGCGTTCTCGACTTGGAGGTGCATCTGGAAATTATTGATGAACTTGGGTTGATTGAAGGCCTGTAGCAAAAAGCTCGTTTCGCCATAGCGGACGTAAGCGAGGCTTTCCGACGACCACGGCACTTCGAATCCAAGAGCAAGATAAAATTGCTTTGAACGCTCGAAATTCGAGGCCGGAACGAATGCTTTGATTTCCACTGTGTGAAGGTTCATACGCGTTAAAGACCTAAAGAGACCGAGCTCAGCCACCGCTGGCCCTCCGCGGTCGCCACGGCGACCAGGACGGGTAAACTTTAGCGAGCGTGGCAAACATGAAGAACTGTTTCATAAAATCAAATGTGGACTTCACAACGGTCCGCCGTTGGACGGACTCGCCGTGGCGAGCCAGGGCGTTCTTCGCTCGCGAACAGTTTCGGAGTTGGCTCCAGCGACGATGGGTTAGGCGACTGGTTTAATAAACACATGAGGCAACGAGAAGAATCAAGGCGATAACTAAAAAGACGACCCGGATGGCATGAAGCAAATCCCAGCGCCGGCGCAAATCTCGCCAATTGGCTGGCACAGAATCTGGCTGCCAGCGGGCAACCTGGTTGTTGATGGGAACGGGCAAGAGCACGGAGTAAACACTTATGAGGGCCAAAAGCACCGTCGAGGCGAGTGCCAGCCACCACGGCGTGGTTCGTGCCGTGTGCGCAACGAAAGTCACTGCGAGGGCAAGCAGAAGTGTAAGCGGATACCAGAATGACATCACCATGCCGAGAACCTTCGCCAATGTCTGGGCAGCTCGGATATGCACCACGTCCTCAAGGCGGCTGATGCGAGGGTGAAAGAACACCGCCACGGCAAGCTCGCTACCGGTCATCGTTCCCGCGACCACAATAGCGGCGATCTCAAGAGCATGAATGATGTAGGGATTCATAAATTCGCACAAGCATCACCGAATTTCACATAGCGCGAGTCGCCTAACGACATGTTAGGGCGCAATTTGACGGACTTCAAATTGATTCCCATCCGGAGTAAGCTCTCGAATGAGTTCGCAATGTTTGGTCGTGCGATTGAAACTACCGAGCTGCATCGAGAGGGCCTAGACCTTATGGCTGTGGGCGCGAGGTGAGCGCGCGAGCACGGGGTTGAAAAGAAGGGTGTGTTTGCCGTTCATATTTCTCGCGGGCTACTCCTCCTTTTTGAGGTGGAGCAGAGCCGCACCAACGACCGGAGCACAAGTGTTCCAGGAACGTTGCAGTTTAAACAACTCGAACAAGCAAACACACCAATGAAAAAAGAACTCTATCTTGGACTCGATGTCCACAAAGACTGTATCATACGGCGGCCACGGCGGTAAATCGGAAGGGCGCAAAGGGGAAATGCGCGAGACTGGTGCGATCAGTAACGATCTGCACGCGGTGGAAAAGTGGATCGCCCGGCTGCGCAAAGCTCATGGCAAGGAGGTCATCCTGCGCGCCTGCTATGAAGCGGGGCCGTGCGGTTTTGGCCTGGCGCGGCGCCTGCGACAACTGGGGGTGGAGTGCGAGGTCGTGGCCCCTTCGATGACGCCGACACGCTCGGGCGATCGAGTGAAGACCGACAAACGTGACGCACGCAAACTGGCGCGACTCTTAAGAGCGGGAGAACTGACCGCGGTTTACATTCCCGATGCGCGCGATGAAGCGATCCGCGATTTGTGCCGGGCGCGCACGGATGCGGTGGATGATCGGCGCCGCTCGCGTCATCGCTTAAAGGGCTTCTTGCTGCGGCACGGGTATCGTTATCAGGGGAAAAGCAGCTGGAGCGCGGCGCATGAGCGTTACCTGCGCGAGCTGGTATTGCCGCATCCGGCCATGAAAGTGATCCTGGAAGAATATCTTCAAGCGATCACGGCGGCAGCGGAACGGATCGAGCGCTGCGAAGCGGCGATGCGCGATCTGTTGGAAAAATGGCGTCTGGCGCCGGCGGTGCAGGCCCTCATGGCGATGAAGGGATTTCAAACCGTGGCGGCCATGATCCTCATCAGCGAACTGGGTGAAGTGCATCGCTTTAGTCATCCGCGCCAGGTCATGGCTTATCTGGGATTGGTGCCGACAGAAAATACTTCGAGTGACAAACGGCGTCAGGGTCGCATCACAAAGTGCGGCAATGCCCACGCCCGCTGGTTACTGGTCGAGTGCGCCCAACATTACGCTAGCCCGCCCAAAGTGAGCAAGGAACTGAGCCGGCGTCAGCAAGGTCAACCCGCTCAAGTACGGGCCATCAGTTGGCGCGCGCAGAACCGGTTGCATCGTCGTTATATGCGTCTTTTGGGGCGCCGGCTCCAGCGCAACAAGGCGATCGTGGCCGTGGCGCGGGAGCTATGCGGTTTTATCTGGGAACTCTTACGCACGCAGTCCTGTTACCAAGCGCAATCCACACCGATCTGAAAAAGATGGTTCGAGGGGAACAGCACTAACAAGCAACAACAAGGAGGAAGAGACAACTCAGCGCAAGACACCACTCACAAACTAAGCCAGGAGCGGCTCTGAGGTGGCAGATCACGGTAGCCAACCCACGATGTCTCGTTAGCGTTAAGGTTGGACCTGGTCCAACCCCAGCACGCGTCACCTAGACTGTTGGAAAAGGGCTGCGGTGAATTAAAAGAATGCCGGATAGGTCCCAAGTCGCAAGACCCGGGATAGCCCGCGAATATCAGCATCACCAACCGCCGGGAACCTAACTCACCCCGACTGATCGGCCGCCTCAAACCCGCTCCTACTTGAGACTTAGCAAAGCGATGCAACACTCGCCCCAGACTTCTTTTGCCCATTGACAAATCGACAGCCATATCAACGAGAACAAGATGAGCCACGGCTGGCGAGAGCGCGCGTCGCTCTGGAATGGAAGTGTCGAAGTCATATTAAAGGTGCGCTCACAGCGGTCAGCCGTTGGCTCCATCGACTGGTTAGATGATTATTTGCCGCAGTGCTTGCCGATGACTTTGAAACTTCGAGACGCCAGAATAAAGGTTACCACTGCACCATACTAGTCTCTCCTCCAGCGAGAAACTCCTCTCCCGGTCGATCGTCCGGCCGTAAAGATGTCACCGCAATGTCCGGCCCTCTTTGCCAACGTAAACGGTATAGTGTCGCAGGTCAGCTTTCGGGGCCGATTGCTGAAATGCCACTAGCGCAGCGCATAGGGCTTTCGCTTCTGAATCCTCTGACGTAGGATCATCGAGCGAGACGCACCGGAGGGGCAAAGCGAGAAAAGACGAACACGCATCCAGTGAACAGAGCGGCGGGACTTTATCATCTAACGAGAATTCGATGGAATTATTCCGCAATTAAATACGGAATAATTCCGTATAATCCGGTTGCTTTCGAGGCTGCCGCCCGTTAAAAGGGGAAACATTTCTCTCCAATGTCGCTTATTCCCCCCAGCGCTGACAAGCCAAAAAAGCTGCTCGATAGCGTCCGCGATATGATGCGCCTGAAGCGTTACAGCTTGCGAACCGAGCGAACCTACTGCGACTGGATCAAGCGCTACATCCGCTACCATGGCACACGCCACCCGCGCGAGATGGCGGAGGAGGAGATGACCGATTTCCTGACATATCTGGCGCGCGAGGGCAATGTGGCTGCTTCACGCAGAATCAGGCCCTGAGCGCGTTGCTTTTTCTCTATAAAGAGGTGCTCAAACAGGAGATCGGTTGGCTGGAGAATGTGGAGCGGGCCGAAAAACCCGCCCGCCTGCCGGTGGTTTTGACGCGCGATGAGGTGCACAAACTCTTCGCGCATTTGCACGGTGTGCCGCGGTTGATGGCGGGGCTGCTTTATGGCAGTGGCCTTCGCTTGATGGAGTGTGTGCGTTTGCGCGTCAAAGACATCGATTTTGGATATGCCCGCATAGTGGTGCGCGACGGGAAAGGGGCGAAGGATCGGGTGACGATGCTGCCTGTGAATCTTGCGGCGGGCCTGGAGCGGCATATGGCAAAGGTGAAGGCGCAGCACGAGCAGGATGTGGAGGATGGTTTTGGGCGCGTGTATCTGCCATACGCGTTGGAGCGCAAGTATCCTAGCGCATCGCGGGAGTGGGCGTGGCAATATGTGTTTCCATCTTCAAGGTTATCCTTTGACCCGAGAGGTCGTGGCGCGGAGGATCGGGGAGAGATGGCTGGAGCGCCTCGACATAGCGAGGCGGCTACAGGGAAGCGACGGCATCATGTAGATGAGAGACGTTGCAGCAGGCGGTGAAGCGAGCGGTGCGGGAGTCGAAGCTGAACAAGCATGCCAGTTGTCATACGTTGCGCCATAGCTTTGCGACGCATCTGCTCGAGAATGGCTATGACATTCGCACAGTGCAGGAGTTGCTGGGCCACAAGGATGTGAGCACGACGATGATTTACACGCATGTACTGAATAAGCCGGGTTTAGGTGTAAAGAGTCCATTGGATTAACGGACGAATCGCGACAAGAGGCACTCGAAACGGACGCGATCGAAGAGTTTGGGAGGCGGAGCTAATTGGTTGAGAGCTGAGGGTTGAGGGTTGAGAGGGAGAGGCTTTGACGCTTTTAAGCTGCCGCACGTGGAGAGGGGGACCATTCCGCTTTGAGTCTGGCTGGTTTATGAAAGGGATGGCAAGCTTAAACCGCGTAAAAAAGCCGAGCTTTCACGCGGCGTACCGCGTAAAAGGCGGGACGCCTCACGCGGTTCTATGGGGGAAATACACTGCATGTTCAGTCGCGGTACTGATTGGGGCACCGAGGCGCTCCCACATTTTTGGGGAGTACGGCGCAAGAGTCCGCGGGATTAGGCGGCGAGAAAACCCCGTAAACCAAAGGGACGGGGCGGGCAATCGAACGTCGAACGTCGAACATCGAACATCGAACATCGAACATCAAACATCGAACACTCGAACACTGAACACTCGAACATCGGACATCGAACATCGAACATCGAACGAGTCGCGCCAGTGGCAATCGGCTGCCAGCGCGAACCTAACGAGAAGTAAGGAGCGGCTCATAGAGCCGCTGCTACAGGTGATACAAGCCGTCTGTCGTTCAAATCGACCGGCGGCTGGAGCCGAGCTGCGTGCGTTCGGCGACGCGGGACGCGTCGCCCGGCGGGCAAGACGCCCGCCCTACCCGGAATGGGGAAATTCGGAATCGACCGGCGGCTGGGGCCGAGCTGCGTGCGTTCGGCGACGCGGGACGCGTCGCCGGGCGGGCGAGACGCCCGCCCTACCCGGAAATGGGGAAATTCGGAATCGACCGGCGGCTGGAGCCGAGCTGCGTGCGTTCGGCGACGTGGGACGCGTCGCCCGGCGGGCGAGACGCCCGCCCTACCCGGAATGGGGAAATTCGGAATGCCCGCCGCAGCGGGTAAGCTTCATGGGGAGCGTTTCAAATTTGGAAGCTGAAAATCGCACGCCCGAGTTATGCAGCCTGAGCGTATCACCAGCCGTGCAGAAAAAACCATAGCAGGCGCAAGATCACCAGAAGGAGAACTACACCAAACAACGCCTGATAATGCCAATGGTGGTAGTGAAGGTGCATCTCGGCAGTTCCGAGAAGCTCGAATTGGGCCAGAAGATGCGGGCGGCGGATTCGCGGCGACTCTGTTTTCTTCGTGAAACGCTGAAACGCTGAAATGCTGAAATGCTGAAACTCTGAAACGCTGACGAAGCGTCGCTTCGCGTTATGGGTTAATTGTTGTCCCTTAAGGCGAGTCAGATAAGTAGTCTGTCTGTGCGAGTACGCGATCGTTTTATTTGCGTGATTGAGGAGTGGCGAGAGGGGGAAGTCACTCGCAGCGTCGTGCCAGGCAGTTAGGGCAGACCGTGACCGGAGTTCAGTTTTACTTGTGACACATCGGTTGCGTTAATGGTTCCGTTCACATTCGTGTCGTTGCGGAAGTTCGTCGCGCTGACTGCAACGCCCGATTGCAATTTGGTTTGCGAAATGTCGGTGGCATTGACGGTTTTGTTACCGGACGTATCGCCGAGAAGGACATTCATGCTCACGGACGTTGCCGGTAACACTTGCGAAGAGGCATCGGTCACATTGTTTAAAGTAACGGTAATTTTTTGCTGATCCGCTACTCCGCTCAGTGGTACACTCATGGTATTGCCGGAGAAGGCTGCGGCGCCGGCAGTACCAGTGCCAGCCGTGACTGTGGCGCTACCGCTGACAACATTTGTGGTGAACGTAAATACCAAAGTGTGAGAACTGCCGCCGCCGGCGCTCCGGCATTCTACTCCGGGGTTGCCGGTCAGAGGCAGGTTGATATCGAACGGTGTGCTACCATGTACTTTGCGTGAGACTGCATTTGTGAGTTGAAGAACGATGGTGTGAAATTTCAAACACCAGCTGCCGAGGAAGCCGACATCGCCGGAGGCGTCATCGTTGATGAACAGTTGCCAGTTTCCATTGGGATTAACGCCGGCAAAGGAACTGAAAAGCGTTGCTGAGCCAGCGGGTGTACCGCCGGGACCCGGATCATTGTATGGACCTGCGGGGGCTGGGCCGGGAAACGTGTCGTTAGTGGCCTCATAATTCGTCGGGATATATAAACCAGTCTCAATCGCCGCTGCACTCGGCAGGATTATTCCTGAATCGCGCAAGATAATTGTCGCGAGGGAATCGAGCCCAACGTCCGATCCAACGTCCGACATTATAATCATTTTTTGGCCGGTCGGACTAACGAGCAGGGCGTCGATATCGCCCGAGAAAGTATGAGTGAAATCATTCAGCTCAACACTCATGCTCGCTATCCTTCCCGGAACTCCCGAAACCGATACGACCGAAGGATACGGGCTGGCGGGGCCACTCGAGCCGTTTGCGCCGGAGGGAATAAATATATTTCCATCGCCGTTACAATATTGGGAGCAGTTGAGACCGGTGACGGTCACATGATAGAGATCACACGGCGAAAGGAACTGCTGGACGACCAGCACTACTGTCGCGTTTGCAGGAACATCGACGGAGAAGCTTCTTGAATTCGGCGGACTTACTCCGAGGTCACCGAGGTAATTCGTAGCCAGATTTGTAGGATCGTAACTGCCGAGGTAGGCAGCGGCGAAAAGCTGTTGGTTTCCCGAGCATGTGGTATCGATCGCAAAAGTAACACAGGCTGCGGGGCCGTTGTTAGTGAAACTAAATCGATCGAACGGAAACATGATCGTTGGATTAAGTGTCCCCGGAAAAGTTTTTGCTGTACCGCATGCGCTTTGGGCGGCGTTCTGAGTGATATTGCCCATTTGAGTCCCAGAGGTTGCCGGATAAGCGGTCGCATGAGTAGACGCCGGGCCGGTAAAGTAAATCGACGGGCAGGGATTAGCGCGGAAGAGATGTTCTGCGGTAGCCGTAAGAGAAGGGGGAGCATTGGAAGTGATACCGCCTGTGCTCCAGATTTCTCCGCCCATGCGCGCAACGCTAAAGAATCCGGCTTGGTTGCCTTGCCGCGGCGAAGGCAAATCGGGGGGCGAACTGACCCATGATCCCGAAGGCCAGGTAGCTGTTTCCAACTCGTCCACTCCCGTGGAAGGATCGAAAAAGCCGCCACCGCTAGCATCGCCGCCAATGGCGAAAAGCTTGGAACCGCTTGCGGCCAGAGCGAAGTCAGCTTTTTGTGGCGTAAAGGTCGGACCGGTTGTCCAAGTGATCGTTGCCATGTCAAGGCGCATGCTAAGGTTGCTGTTGGCGGAAGTAGTGCCATAACCGCCTGCGAGGTATAGAAAGCGTCCTACTTGCGTAAAGCCGCCAACATAGAAACGCGATGGCATATTATTATAGGTGCTCCAAACGCCATTCGGGATGTTATAGTTGGAGAGGACGTTGTTTGCTCCGCCGCTATTCCCACCAGCGATATTTATCTGACCGTTGTAAGCGCCAGCCGCAGCACCGAGACTGTCGGTAACACCGGGTCTCGCCGTGGCACTCGTCCACGTATTGCTCGCGATGTTGTAGATGCGCAGCAAATTTTGGCCTCCGAATCCATCGGCCACATAGATTTTATTGTCGTAGGCGGAGTAGGCCGCGACAGGCCCTTCGGAGCCAACAGGAATTGGGGCCAGGGTGTACCAGGTACGGCCCGGGCCGTAGCGATAAACTC
This sequence comes from uncultured Verrucomicrobiae bacterium, assembly GCA_963803315.1. Taxonomy (GTDB): domain Bacteria; phylum Verrucomicrobiota; class Verrucomicrobiia; order Chthoniobacterales; family UBA10450; genus JBBQFI01. The sequence continues at coordinate 59,396 of CAWDLY010000003.1, forward strand.
CCGTTGAAACTGTCCCGCCGTCGGTAATGCCAGAAATGACATAGAAATTCCCACTAACCTGCACAAAACCGTATCGCGCGATTGCAACCGGACAGTTCCCCGCGGGTATCCAGACTGGAGTTGAGGTTAACGCGTGCGGACTCGCGCCCGGCTTTTCGAAGTTGAACGAGAAGGATTCGCCACGCGGGCCGACTGCAAAATCCTCTGCGCCGAAGCAGCCGGGAGTTCTCTTTGCCCGGCCAGAATGATCTGAGAGAGCAAGAGAACCAGAAGGGGAGCTAAAGCGCTTTTCAGGATGAGTCGAGATTTGGTGAGGCAATGTTTCATAGAGGACCCCCGGTTCCGGCATGGGACTTCGCTCTTGATACTCGATTTACAGAAAATTAGTCAAGCTGCTTGTTAGGCAAAGTGGTTGCGCTCCGTTTTTTCCTTTCTTGGTTTACTCCGCTTCGGTGACTCCAAGCAAACGACACGAAACAAGGCAGCCGACGAACGCGGGCTCGTCCATTACCACCAGCACATCGAGCGGATCGCCGATCGGCTAAGAATGGGAAGTGCGAGATCGTCGTCAAAGCGACGGGTGTTAAGAAGACTGGCAAGCGGAAGCGCCGCGAGAGCAGGTCAAGATCAGACAAATCCGCCTCCGGGCGGCGTCTATATAGAACGATGCAAACCCTGGCGCGCGATCGAACCTGGTTCCTATTTGTCTCGGTTGTCGCCGTGATTCTTGCTGGCTGCAATCGGATACCGCGAACGCTCGATGAGGTGATCGATCGCAACACGGAAGCGATGGGCGGACGCGCTGCGATCGAAGCGGTGCAAACCGTGGCGGTAGAATTGCACATCGTCGACCCGGATTTCGCCGTTGATGGAACGTATCGCGCGGCGCGACCTGGTAAGATGCGCATCGATATCAAGGCGAACGGCAAGCACGTTTACACCGAAGCGTTCGACGGCCGGCGCGGCTGGCAGTGGAAAGGTGAAGGAGCAACAACCGTAGAAGAATCGCCGACGGCAACGGCTGCGCTGCGGCACGGTGTGCAACTCCCGGGAAGACTTTACGGCTTGCATGAAGTGCGGCAACAAGGTCATCGCATTGATCTGCTCGGCCGCGAGGAGATCAAGGGCACAAATTATTATGCGCTACGGATCACGTTAGATGATGGATACTCGACGACGCTGTATGTCGATCCGCAGTCCTGGCTGGTGACACGGCGGCGCGATGTGCGGCCTTTGCATGTGGATATCGATCCGAGGCCGACGACGATCGAGCAGCGAATGTCCGACTTTCGCAAAGTCTCGGGCGTGACGTTTTCTTTCGCGAATACCGAGACCGATTTGAAGACAGGCAAGGTGCTGGAGACGACCAAGGTGCGCGAGATAACTGTCAATCCGAAGGTCGACGAGACGAGCTTCCAGAAGTTATAGCAAAGCGACGGCTCGTCGCGCCGACTTACCGCGTGCCTCAAATGTCATTCACAGCAAGCGAGAGCCCGTCCGCACCGCTCGTTTTCTTAGACCTAGTAAGATTGCCGCCAGCCCGGCGGCACCCAATCCCAGGAGACCAAGGGTGGCCGGTTCGGGAACGATTGTGACCGAATAATGCGACGCGGGCAGAGCGTTATCCGAAAAATTAGTTCCGTCGAAACCCGAGATCTCTGATGCGTGCGGTGGCGTTACGGTTGACGCCAGATCGTATGTCCCCGACAACGCCCCCGAAATCGCGAATGTGATATGAGCGACGAAGTATGAGCCCGGCGGCACGAAGCCACTGGAGGTGCCCGATCCTAAATCAAAGTTTTCGAACCCGCCGGGGAAGGGAATAGGAAAAGTCGGGTTGCCATGGACGGGGAAGGTAGTGCCATACGTGATTCCTGTAATAGAAAGGCTGCCAGCAAAAGCCGTGTCTGTTTGCAACCAAAAGGAAAAACCGCCGGCAGAATAGGGGTTATACGTCAAATTGACATCAAAGCTGAAGGTGTCGTTGGAATTATAAGTTCCCGAAGTAGGGGTTCCGCCGCCGAGTCCGAGGTCATCGAACGCCAATGATTGAGTGTTGCTCTGACCTGCCGAAGGCCAGGTAAAGGAGAGTAGAAGAATAAAGAATAGGAGAGTTCGTTTCATGTTGGGGCTGTGGCTGAGGTTGGGGTTGGGGTTGGTGTTGGTTCACCGATTCCAGGAGGATTCGGCCTAAAGTTTCAGCGAACCGATCCGCCAGAATAGGAAATGACGCGCACCAATGGAAGCACAAAAGTCAGCCACCGCGTTCGTATTCGGCGGTTGACAGAACGGCCGCCACATCTTGCAGCTCAGGGCTCGGCTCTTGGCGAATAGGATTGACAGTCGAAAGGCCGATAGAGAGAATCCGGTCGTTATGGCGTGCCGCAATTTTTATGAAAACCCTCATTTCTCTCCTTCTTGTTCTTGCATCCGCAAGCCTGTTCTTCTGTTCGGCGTTTCTTCCGGTAAGGGCACAAGTTATTCCCGGGCCGAAGACTGCTGCTGGAACGCCGACGCCTTGCACAGGGGTTAGCGGCGCGGCATTGCAGCCGCCGTTTAATGTAGACTACTCCTGTGTCAGTCTCGGCTCTGTACCAGGCGTGCCGGCTAATTACGGCGGTCTGACATTAAAGTATAACAATCCCAACATCCTGCTCATCGGTGGCAATGCGAATAGTGGTGGTGGCCTCATCTATCAGATCAGCGTCGTCCGCGGAACCAATATGCACATCGTCGCTTTTACAGGCACGGCCAGCGTGTATCCGGTAGCCGGCTCGACTATTGGCCAGAATAACGATGGAGGAGTTGTCTTCGGTCCGGGGAACGTGCTCTTCGTCGCGCGCTATCCAAGTAATCAACTGGAAGAAACCAAGCCCGGCAGTACCGCGCCGGACAAGGTCATCAATCTTTCCACCATCCCCGGCGGCGGAGTGACATCGTCTGTGGGGTCGCTCGGCTTTGTCCCTGCGGGATTCCCCGGCGCGGGGCAAATGAAGATCCTCTCCTATAATGGTGGCGGCTGGTACACGGCCGCTTTCGCCCCTGATGGCAATGGCACTTATGACATTACGTCGGTAACTGCGGGTCCGATAGTTGGCGGCGGACCCGAAGGCATCGGCTTTGTCCCAGCGGGTTCCCCCGTCTTTCCAGCGAACAGTGTTCTCGTCGCGCAGTACGGGGCCGGGACAGTAATCACGGAGCCATTGGACTCGAACGGAGACCCAATCGTGGCAAACGCGCAGAACTTCATTACCGGCCTTTCCGGCGTCGAAGGCACGTTCATTGACACCGTGACCGGCGATCTGCTGTTCTCCACTTATGGCGGCGGGAACCAGGTGATCCGCGTGAGTGGATTCGGGGCGCCGCCGGTGCTGACAAGTGCGGTCTCGCGCAAGACACATGGGGCTGCCGGCACGTTCGATATCGATCTGCTTTCTGCCTCTGGTATCGAATGTCGCAACGGCACGCCAAGCGGGAAAGATTTCACTGTCATTGCCACCTTTGCTAATCCCGTCACGCTTAACGGCGCCCTTGTTACCAGTAGCGATAGCATGGCCACAGCGGACCCGCCGAGTGTGAGCAGCGCCACTGTGACGGTGAATCTACACAACGTTGCCACGGCTCAGCGCATCAATGTTATTCTTACCAATGTGAATGACGGTACACGTAATGGCGATGTATCCATCCCGATGCCAATACTCATTGGCGACGCGACGGTTAACGGCAGCGTCAACGCATCAGATGTGAGTCAGGTGAAATTGCAGTCAGGCCAACCGGTCTCGGCTTCGAACTTCCGCAACGATGTTACCGTAAACGGAACGATCAATGCGTCGGATGTTTCCAGCGTGAAGCTCCGCTCTGGCACGGCGCTGCCGTGATGTAGTGGTTGCAAACGCAGGTAAGAAACAAAAAGCGCACCAATCGAGCCGGTGAAAGTCGAGTTCGTCGCTCCCTCCATTTGCAGCCAGTCTCGGCGCTGATCCCATATTCCTGACACAGCGCCCGAAAATTAAGCGTCCGTAGCGCTCTCACTGCAAACTCGATTCGTTGTTCCATAGGTTCACTTTTCTTCCATGACATAAAGGCGATTCTTTTAGCGTCCCTGCCTTCAAAAGTGTTACCTATGTTCTGAACCTGTACCAGTCAAGAATGCGGAAAGCGCGGGCGGTAAATGAGGCGCTCGGACAGGCGGGCTTTGCGCAGGCTGGAGTCGTTAGGCCAGAAGCAGAGGCGATCGTTATTGTGCGCGACGGCGATGATGCGGCCATCGCCGAGCACTTCTACCACGCGGAGGTAATTGATAATGCTGTAATAATAGTAATCGCCATGCTCTGCCGGGCGAACATCGCGCGCGCCGGCAGTCGGACGAGTTGAGGCTTCCTGCTGCCGATAAACGATGGGAGTTCCGATACAAAACGGCGGCCTGATCGGTGTGCGTTGTAAGAGCGACGTTTGGGAAAGCAACGCACCGGTGGCTGGTAGCAAAACAAGAGACGCGAGAAGGAGCAGAAAAGTCATGGATTTCTCCAAGCAAACGGTGTGCCGCTTGTGCTTCGGGGGATTGTGCCGGGTTACGAGCGCGACGCGGAGAAATTCGCCTAACAAGTTGTGGAGGCAATTGAGCTCCAATCGCTGTTGTCGATCATAGCCGAGCCGAGATGCCGCGCGGAGGATTCAACCAAACCATGAAAAGTGAGTCAAAGATTCCGACAGCAAAAACCTTTCGATTATCGAGACCAGGCGATGGCAAACAATGACGTGACATTGGCGAGGTATCGCCAGTAAACTGCAAGATTGAGTCCTCCGTTTGTGGGACGAGGCGAGATAACTTTATCCTTTTATGAAACTCAAGGCTCTCAAGAAAAAGATCCGCCGGTTCGAAACTCGGCTGCAGAAAGATTCAAAAAAACTTACCAAGCTGAAACGGAAACATACGGCGTTGGTCGCAGCAACCGCGGCAAAAGCGAAGAAGAAATCGGCCGCTCGAGCTGCTTCTGCTCGCAGGGGCGGCAAGGCTTCGACTTCCCGAACGAAGAAGCGCTCAACCGCCAAGGGTCAGATCAAATCGTCGAGTGCAAAGAAACCCAATGCCAAAGTTAAGGTGAAGAGGAAACTGAATCTTTCACCAGAACGGCGTGCGCAGCTCGCGGCTGCGATGAAAGCGCGATGGGCAGCGAAGAGAGCGGCGGTTGATGGGACTCCGCAAGACACTTCGACTAACGGCGATTTCACGCTTGGACCAAATCCTCAGGGAGCATAGAGGAAACGCGACGATTATTTCTTCGCGATCGGTTGTTCACCAAGATTCGGGGCAGGGCAGGGAGCGTAGTCCGGCGACTCAGGCTCCGGCGTAAACATACTTGGTGAAGACGTCACCAGTGGTAAAAGGGGTAGCCCATTTGCTGTCGTAATCCTTCGTCAGTTTGGCGGCGATAACTTCATCAAGCGATTTGCCTTCTTTCTTGAGCGCGGCGACGCGGTCGCGAATGGTGACGAGCATGTCGCGGTATTCGGTGAGTTCCGGTTTGCCGCCGATTTTGCCGTGGCCGGGAATGACAATCGTTTTTTCCGTCACTCTGGCGAGGTTCGACTCGGCGGCTTTGATCATGCCGTTGATGTGACCGCCGGTGGAATAATCGATGAACGGGTAATGGCCGTTCCACCAGGTGTCGCCGCAGTGAAGGATGTCGGCTTCGACAAAGTAAGCGGAGATGTCGCCGTCGGTATGGCTCGGTCCGTAGTAGGTGAGTGCGATGGTGGTGTCGTTGAGATGCAGTGTCTTCTCTTTGTCGAACACCTCGGCGGGAATTGCGTCTGCGGGCGACGGCGGAAATGTGTGATTCCATGCTTCCACGCGCGTGGTGGTGGCGAGATGTTTTCGTGTATTTTCGTGGGCGAGAATCGTAGCGCCGTCCGCATGCATCCATTCGTTGCCGTCGGTATGATCGAAATGCCAGTGCGTATTAATGAGATGTTTGATCGCCTCGGGGCTGATCTTCGCCAAGGCTTCGGTGATCTTCGCGCGTGAGGTCGAGTAACCGGAATCGATGATGACTTTGCCGTCCGGTCCAGTGAGCACCGCGATGTTTCCGCCCGAGCCGATAAGCGCATTCACATTTCCGCGCAACGCTTGCACGGTGATGTTTGCTGTCTCTGCGCGTTTGCGCGCAGTCGCGACGATGTTTTCTTTGTCGGCGAAGAGCTGATTTGGCGATAGCCAGGCCGCGGCGGTCAGCAGGCCGGTGGAAGCGACGAACTGACGGCGCGAAAAGTGACGTGGGTGATAACCAACACGGCGATTCTTTGGTGTCATGCGTTTTCTTTTCTGTAACGGTGTGGATGCGTGGCGAATTTGCAAGCAAGATGGATCGGCCGCTCCGCGGGCGATGTTAAATTTACTCGGCTACGCCGACAATAGTAACATCGAGCCTCGGAGAGCTGGATCCACCTGAGTTGAGCGATGGTGCACAGGCGCATTTTAATTTAAAAGTAGATGAGCAGAGCATTCATTAGAGAAGATGTTGATCCGCCAGAGCGCTTCCGCCGGCCGCGATCGTCTTCGGGACTACCGCCTGGCGCGACGAATTATATTACTTCGAGTGGCGCGGCGCGATTACGGGAGGAACTGGCGAAATTGAGGAATGCCGCGGGGAATGGTTCCGAAAGAATCGCTGAGCTTGAGCGCATTCTTGCATCAGTGTCTGTGGTCGAGCTGCCAGGTGAGGTGGGGAACGATGTGAGCTTTGGCGCGAGAGTGACGGTGCGCGACGCGAGCGGGCAACTGCAGACCTATCGAATCGTCGGAGTGGAGGAACTGGATTTTGATCCCGAGGCGGTGAGCTGGATTTCGCCGACCGGGCGCAGTTTGCTGGCGGCGGAACTTGGTCAGCACGTTACGCTGCCGCAGATCGGCACTGCGAAAATTGTGAAGGTCGAGTACCCTGCGGACTAACGAACGAACCTGAGCAGCAAGGGTGGGTCTTACTCTCGCCCGTGGAGCGTTTGCCGCGAGCAGGTGTGCTCCAATTGTTGAAATGGGGCAGGCGACAAAATTTTATTTGCATCACGATATTGTTTTCACTATATACTTAACCAGATGGTTAAATATTCGTCGAAGACATTGAATCGCACATTCGCGGCCCTGGCCGATCCAACGCGGCGCCGCATTCTCGCGCATCTGGCTCAGGGCGATAAACGCGTGACGCATTTGGCGCGGTCGCATGACATGTCATTACCGGCGGTGTCGAAACATTTGCGTGTGCTGGAAAAGGCAGGACTGCTTCGTCGCCGACGATACGGGCGCGTGCACGAGATGCAGCTCGAAGCCAAACCACTCAAGCAGGCCGCGCAATGGGTCGAGGAGTATCGCAAATTCTGGGAAGGATCGCTCGATCGGCTGGCCGAATATCTGGAAACGACAAACAAGCGCGGGGACAAGAAAGGAAAGAAATAAAACCGATGTGTCCCATTTGTGTAACCACCATGGCGCTGGCCGCGGCGGGTGCGACATCGAGCGGCGGAGCGACCGCGTTCGCGCTGAGCAAGTTTTATCGAAGGAAACGAGAAAACAAAATCAGAGGAGACCAATATGAAACTGAAAGAAATGACGAAAGACAGCCAATTGAATCATCCGCAGGTCGTCACCGAAACTGAATGGCTGGTCGCGCGCAAGGATTTGCTCGCGCGCGAGAAGGAATTTACGCGATTGCGTGATGAGCTGAGCCGCCATCGCCGCGAATTGCCGTGGGTGAAAGTGGAAAAAGAATACGCGTTCGACGGGCCGGAGGGCAAAGAAACGCTGGTCGATCTTTTCGACGGCCGGAGCCAATTGATTGTCTATCATTTCATGCTCGGTCCGGGTTGGGAGGAGGGTTGCAAGAGTTGCTCCTATCTGGCCGATCATTTTGACGGCGCCAACTGGCACCTGCCGCATCGCGATGTGACATTCGTTGTTGTCTCACGCGCGCCGTTATCGGAGCTGACGCCATACAAAAAACGCCTGGGTTGGCGTTTCAAGTGGCTCTCATCGCACGGCAGCGATTTCAACTTCGACTATCACGTGTCAGCCACAGACGAAGATAAGAAGAAGGACGAAATGTATTACAACTACGAAACGGGCGACCTGCTGAGTGACGAGTTGCCGGGCTTGAGCGTGTTTTACAAGAATGATCGTGGCGAAGTCTTCCATACTTATTCTACCTATGCGCGCGGGCTCGACATGCTGGTCGGCACCTACCAATTCCTCGACCTCGTGCCGAAAGGTCGCGACGAAAATCCGGATTCAACGATGGATTGGGTTCGTCGTCACGACGACTATTGAAACGAACTGAGGATCAACACATGAATCGTGTGACACACTTTGAAATCTATACCGATGATCCCGAAGCGGTGCAGCCGTTTTACCGGGATGTTTTCGGTTGGAAGTTCAACAAATTCGAAGGCGGCCCGATCGAGTACTGGTTGGTCACGACAGGCGATGACAAGGAGCCGGGGATCAATGGCGGAATCACTCGGCCGCGAGAAGGACAAAGCGCCGGCACGCTAAACACAATCGCTGTTTCGTCGCTCGATCAGACGATGAAACAAATAGAACGAAACGGCGGAAAAATCTGCGTGCCGAAAATGGCGATTCCAAAGATCGGCTGGCTCGCTTACGCGGAAGATCCGGCCGGCAATGTCTTTGGAATTATCGAACCGAATAGCGAAGCTAAGTGAAGGAACATGACGACAAAAAATAATCTGACAGAAGCGCTCATCATCGAACGAACTTTCAACGTGCCGGTGGCGCGCGTCTGGAAGGCGCTCACCGATGTCGAACAAATGCGCGAATGGTATTTCGATTTGAAGGAATTCAAACCTGAAGTTGGTTTTGAATTTGAATTCATCGTCGAGCACGAGGGCAGGAAATATCATCACTTGTGCAGGATCACAGAAGTGGTTCCACAAAAGAAGATCGCGTATACGTGGCGATACAAAGGAGAGCAAGGCGACTCGTTGGTCACGTTTGAATTGTTCGCCGCCGCCGACACGACGCGGCTGAAACTGACACACACAGGCCTGGAGACTTTTCCAAAAACTCCGGCGTTCGCGCGCAAGAATTTCAACGAAGGCTGGACACAAATCATTGGCACTTCGCTGAAGGAATTCGTTGAGAAAACCGAGAAGGCAAAATCATGACGACGAAAGATGCACCAAGAACCAGTCTGGAGATCAAACGCCTCATCAAGGCTCCGCGCGATCGTGTTTACGCAGCCTGGACCGATCCGGCGCAGCTGAAGCAGTGGTTCGGTCCGGAAAATGTTCAGACCCGCAATCTGATCGCTGACGCGCGTGTCGGCGGAAAGTTTCGCTGGGATATCATCGACCCGGATGGTGACGAGATGACCGTGCACGGAGAATACCGCGAGCTGGAGCCGGGCAAGAAAATTGTTTTCACCTGGCAATGGGATGACGACGAAGCTTGGAAGAATCGCACCAGCGTCGTAACCGTGGAACTCGACGATGCCAACGGCGGAACGGAGCTGCGCCTGACGCACGTGCAGTTGCCGAGCGAGCAATCGCGCGATGGTCACACCGGAGGTTGGAACAGCGCGCTCGACAAACTGGAAAAAATGTTGAGCAGGTAGCTCGGAGATCTCGCGGCGATCCTATCAATGGGCAAAAGCAGCTGGTCGAAATGCTGGCCGGGGGCAGGCGCAGCTGTTGAGCAGAAGCGGGCGATTGCGGTCAATCGCCCTCGGGCGGTTCGGTGAACCGCCCCTACCAGGTCTGTTTTGTCTTCGTGCGCAACGCAAAGGCAAAAACTCGCGCGTGATATTTCAGCTACCCGCCAGACCGAGCAGATAATCGCGGCCGAAATCCGTCTGCAGCTCTACCCACAACGGAAAATGATCGGACATCTTATAGGTTCGCCACGTTTTGTATTTTGCTGTTCCTAATTCCGTTTGGTAGGCCGCTTCGTCTGCATCGCGATAAACGTAATCGGTGAATTTGAAAACGTTGGAGTCCGCGTGCGCGAACTGATCCTGAACGCGCGGCGCGATGAAAGCTATTTGATCGAAGTGTTTCCCGCCCGCTACGTTCGAGGTTAACTGCAAAATTCCCGGCGGCACAATGAAGCCGTTATCGGTAAGCGCTTTGAAGGTGTCGTCGGTGGTTTTAAAAATGTTGAAATCGCCGAGCACGATCATGTTTTGCGCCCAGGCGGTTTTGGCCTTGGCTTCGGTCGCGAGAAATTTTGCGAGATCGCGAATCTCCTGCACGCGGCGGGGATCATCGGCTTTGTCGGCGCCATAATATAAGTGCGCGGTGCAGATCGTGAATTTAAACCAGCCGGCGCGGAAGCCGACGATCATTGGCGTTCGCGCCAGTTGTTCGGATGGTCCTCCGTTATTGCCCTCGATCGGAGGCATGACGATCTCGCCCGCCAGACCGCCGAAGATGATTTTGCGCGAATCGTAAAGGAATCCCGTGCGTTCCTTGTTCCCGCGCTGACCGGCGGTCACATCGGTGAAAAGCACTTTCCACCAACGACCCAAAATCTGCACCAATCTGTCGAGGTCCGCGAGGTCGTCGCGGATTTCCTGCACCGCCACGAGATCAAATCGGCTGATGATTTCCGCAAGGTAGTAGAGCGGCTCGTCATCGCGCCCGCCGTATTTGTTCCCGCCGAATTCGCGAAGGTTCCACGTCGCCAAAAGCAGATTGCCATCCACTTTCTTTTGCGGGAATTCTTTTTGAGCGAACGCGTCTTTGAGCCGCACCAGTCCTTCCGCCGTGCGTTTCTGCTGTGGCTGCGGAAGCTTTCGTAGGGGCGCGTAGAAAGGCATTTCCTTCGGTCGTTACGGAACTCTTCTACAATTCATCAAAACGCGCCTCTTCGTCGAGCACCGATTTCGCCCGGTCGAAAATCGCGCGCGCTTCTTCGGGGGAATTGCCCACGGCGGTGAGTCCGAGACGCCCGGTGCTGCCGAGGGCGCTGAGCATGTGAAAGACAATTCCTGTTTGCCGCACCTGTCCAAAATGCAGACCCCGCCTAACGACTAGATCGAACAGATCGTCGGGCGTAAATCCCCGATAACGGGACGAGTCGAGATGATCGCTGGCGATGAGAAATTTTTTGTGCCCATTCGGTGCGGTGAAGGTGGCGCTCTCGGCATCGTAAGTGCCACCGGTGAGAAATTGCAGGGTCAGGAAAGGATGCGTCGTTCCGCCCTTTCTCAGATTGATCTCGATGGCGTAGGTTTCCCATGCCGCAGTTTCGTGCGCACGCGTGACGACGAAATCGATTGCAAAACGACCGATGACCCCGGCGTCTCGCAACAGGTTCCCCACCTTCGCGGCGTCGTGCGTGATCGCGACGGCGTAAGCCGGATCGGCCGGAAAAATGCAACCGAGATAACTTTGGCCGCTCGGGCCACCGAGCATCTGATCGTGGGTGGAGAGAAGTTCCACTTTTCCCAAAGGCGTGATGCGCAATTGCACGCTCGGGCTGCGCACTTCTTTCGCACCGACGCCGACGCGTTCTTCGACCACTCCGCCACGATCGCGAAACTTTGCCGCATACTCATCGAACTTCGTCGAGCGAAGCTCGAACTGCATCGCGCGGACACGCTCGGCGATGGCGGCATCTGCGGGCTCGGCCAGGTTCGAGAGGTCGACACTGGCGTTTCCTTCACCGGAGACGCCTTCGTTTAGTTTCACGATGGCCTGCGCGATGGTTGGCCGTTGCGCACGCATTCGGCCGAGCGCTGAGATCGCTTCCTCGATACTCGTTAGGTTATCGAAACCGAGCGGGTAATTGATTCCCGCGCGCGCGAACAATTGGCGACATCCGGTTTTTGTTCCGAAAGAAAGGTGTCGGGGATCGGCGCCGTAAAGCGGAATGCCCAGTCGCAAGGCGAGATTTCTTTCGAGGAAGGTCGTGTTGTAGCAGACAAGGTGGGCGCGGTCTTTATCGGCGATCGCGGCTTCGATTCGTTCGAGGAGACGCGGGCGTTCGAGCAATTTCAAACTGAGCGGACGCGCCGAGTCGTCGTAAGGCGCAAGCAAAGTGAGCCGGCGCATGGCATGGCTCGGGATCACGCCCGAAAGCAGATCGAGATAATATTCGATCACGCTTGGGTGAATCGCCTGTGACGTGACATAAATCATTCGCGCGCGAGGCTGCGCGAGAAGCAGGAGCAGAAACAGAAATCGCTCCTCGTAGCCTTGCACCTCGAAGCCGCTCACGGCCATATCGAGTGAGATCGACGGCACCACGACGATCGTTTGTTCGTCCTGGTTGAAGGACTCAATTGATTTCCAAAGCGGAACGAGTTTTTGCTGGAGACGATCGAATTGCGCCGCCGCTTCTTCTGCGGAGAGCCCTTGGGGGAGCCCAATCAGTTCCGGATCGTTTGTCATGTGTATGTATATATATAGAGTGCGCGCGATCCCAGGCGGGAGAACCCGGCCGGCTTGGCAGTGTGCAAAGCGCAGACTGCGACGGCGAGCCGAAATTCCTTCGAAGACAAGCCTGCTTTGGAATTCTTCGAAACGTCAGGGCGCAATCTTCTTGCTGCTGAAAAGACCGCAAGCGTGAAACATCACGTGGCTCTGTCGGTAGTGGGCACCGAATCGCCTGCTTGGAAGTGGTCCCGGTTCCTTAAGTGGTTACTTCCGCGCGAAGATGGCCCAGGAAAATTTGATCAAGGCTTCCGGCTTCCGTTTACGAATCGTCCACGCAACGCAGTTCTTCGAGTTCGTGAAGAACATAGCCCAATCGGCGACCGACGGTTCCACGGTTCGGTTATCATCAGTCCTTATGCAGCCGATGGTTTCGGATGATGTGGCTGCGGCGGTAGCAGACGTTGCCCTTGGGCAACCGATGAATGGCATGATCGAAGTGGCTGGGCCGGATCGGATCCGGCAGGATGAACTTGTGCGGCAGTTTCTCAGTGCGACGGGCGACCCGCGGAAGGTGGTCACCGACGTCGATGCGCGCTACTTCGGTATAGAGGTGAACGATCAAAGACTGGTTCCCGGCGCTAAAGCCCGCCTCGCTCCGACGCATTTCAGCGATTGGCTAAGTCATTCCGCAGCTTAGAACAGAACTTAGCAAAGCAGTCTGACGAGTAAGTCGATACGTTAACTACATACAGACGAAGAAAACGTTCAACGTCCAACGCTCAACGTTCAGCATCGAATGCAGATGGGCTCTGCCGTGGTAACCTCCGTTTAGAGATGCGGGAAAATTTTTGTTCGCAGATTTACGCAGATTGGGAGAAAGCAGGGTTTGTCAATCAGCGCTGGTTGCTAGAATTGTCTCGGTCAGGAGATACACCAGGGTGTTGTGTCTGTTCCAACTCAATTTCGCGCAGCAACTCTTGCGCGATGCGGTGATTGGGTTTGAGCTCAAGGATTTGCTCCAGCTGACTGATGGCTTGCTCGTAATCGCCGCGAGCGGCAAGTGCGCGAGCAAGATATGTTCGGGCCAGGTAGCGACGAGGCAGCAGTCGCGCGATCGGGGCCAACTGCGCAATTCCTTCGTCCCAGCGCCGGAGCTTCACCAGGGTGGTGCCGTAATCGATTTGTGCGCCGAAATTATCGGGATCGAATTTAACGGCGAGCTGGAAATACTTTGCCGCCTCGGCCTCTTCTCCGTTGGCAAGCATGACCAGGCCCATGCTGTCGTATGCGGTGGTGGAGAATGGGTCCAGCTCGATCGCCTTTCTCGCTTCTGCCAACGCCTCTTGATTATTGCCTTGTTGGAGCAGGGCATTGGCGATGGCTTCGTGGATCCTGGTTCTTGCGAATTTCGGACGTTCTTTTGCGGCTTCTCTGTATAATTCGAGCGCGCCATCGAGATCGTGTTGTTCAGTCTCGAGCACGACTCCAAGATTCTGATGCGCGATGTAGTTACCCTGGGTGACTTGGGCAGCGTGTGTAAATAGCGTGCGACTATCGCGCCAATAGGATACCTGAACCCGGGTCATGACAACCAGGACGGCAATGACTGAGCACGTGGCAACAATCCAGGCTCCCAGAGCTAACGGCTTTTGCGTGGTGGGAATACTCCACACGGCCATGATGAAGATTCCGATGGACGGGATGTAGGTGTATCGGTCGGCCATTGATTGCCACCCAACCTGGATGAGACCAATGACCGGAATAAGTGTGACGATAAACCAGAGCCAACCGACGAGCAGCCATGGATACTGGCGGCGATACAGGATCGCCACAAGCGTGACCACCAAGAGCAAGAATGCACTCACGGCAACCACCGTAAGTCGCCAGGAGGCAGGATAAGGATAAAACACCGCGAGCTTTACCGGCACGAACAGTTTATCCAAATAGAAATGGTACCCAACAATGGCATTGGCGATGCGAGTCGAGAGCGGAAGCAGCGCGCCGTCGGGAATAGTGCGCCCGCGGTTCTGCGCGATAAACGCAACGATGCTGAAGATCGCGGATAGGACGACGAGCGGCACTTTTTCCAGTAGAATGCGAGTAGTCGCTTTCGGTTCGAAAGTAACAGGTGCTTGATTGTCAATCTGCCAAAGTCTCCATCGCTGGAGCGGCCAAATATCAAGGAGAAGAAGGATACATGGCAGGCTCACCAGCATTGGTTTCGCCATCAGTGCGAGACCAAACAGGCAGATCATGAGCAGATATTGCCTGAGGGAGGAATCGCGGGCGTATTTGAAGTAGGCCCACGTCGCCAGCAAGCCAAGAAACGTGCTCAAAACGTCTTTGCGTTCCGCGACCCAGGCGACAGATTCGACGTGCAAAGGATGCACGGCGAAAAGCGCCGCCAGGAGTGCGCTCCGCCACAATGCGCCGGTGATTCGCGAGAAAATCAGGAACAACAATAAGGTGTTCGCGACATGCAGGAGCATGTTTGTAAAGTGATGACCGGCGGGATTGCTACCCCACACACTAATGTCCAGCATGTGCGACAGCCACGTCACGGGATGCCAATTGCCACCTTGGGAAGTGGTGAACGCCCAGGCAATGCCGGACAAGGTCACGCCCCGCTGCACATACGGATTCTCAGCGACATAAAAGCTGTCGTCGTAATTGACAAAATCGTGATGGAGCGTTTGCCAATAAGGCAATATCACGAGCGCGACTAATATTGCGGCCGCCGCAATCCAATCTCTGGAATGTCGCGAACGCGTCGGGCTCATTCGTGCCATCATACGCCGAACAAGTTAGTCACGTCTATTATTGAGTCTGAAGGAAATAACGCGTCAGAGCTAGCTGACGGCATAAGGCCGAGCAAAACCTGAAAGACTGAAAAACTGAAACGCTGACGAAGCAGAGCTTCGCGTTAGTGGTTATCGGTTCCTGGGGGAAAAGCTGAAAGCTGAAATTCTGAAACGTTGAATTGTGTCCGGAATAGGAAAGCTGGGGCGAGCAGCAGCAATTATGTGACGAAATAGCTGTTCAATAGTTCGTTCTTATCGCCACGGTCTGCGCCGATTTCTCATCACGGCCCGAACGTAAGCGCGGGTCGCCACGGGGTAGCGGGGATACGTATTCGAAATGCGGAATTCGGAATTCGGATTTTATGGGAGTCTAGAGGCACGGAAATGTGGAAGAGTTGGCAGCTAAGTTCGGCGACGCCGGACGCCTACCTTGCCCCGGGGATGCGTATCGTTAGACCGCGTCAGGAGATTTGAGTGGACGCCGGTGCGCTATGCCTGCTAGACCCGTAGTATGAAAAGCCTGTTTCCCATCCTAGTGATTTTTGTCCTCGCCTGTGGCGCAATCAGCCCAGTGCCCGCAGCTACGAGTTCCACCATCGTTGTGACCTCTGCCGCCAGTGGTGGTTCGGGAGCGGTCGGCACGCTGACGTGGGCTATTTACCAGGCCAACTACGGCGGCGCTGCTTCCTACAACATCACCTTCAACCTCCCACCGAGCGCGGGCGAGATTCAGATCACGCTTACCGAGACCCTCTTCATCGCGCGGCCGATGCATATCGATGGCACGACGCAGCAGGGATATGCGGGTCAGCCACGCATCCGTATCAACTGCGGAGGACTTCCCAGCGGCTTCCACATTGTTGGACCGGGCAACGGTTTGCCAGGTGGAGGCGGTAGCACCATCAAGGGGTTCCGCATTACCAATTATTCTTCTAACGCCATCACCATCGCAAAGGGCGCGAACGCCAATGTGATCGCGAATAACCAGATCGGCTTCGCGCCGGGTGGCAGCCCCGGCACGTTTCAGCGCAACGTCACAACATTTCCTGGCTGCCGCGGCATCGGCATTCAGTCGAACTCCAATGTTATCCGCGACAACACCATCTCGGGCGTCGACAACGGCATCACTGTCGGCGACGACATCAATATGCCCACCGGTACGGCTTACACGGGGAACGTATTCCAGCGAAACTTCATCGGAACAGACGCGACCGGCACGCGCAAAGTGGGCAACGATTCGGACGGCATTTTCCTTGGAGCCGGCGCCCGGCAAAACCAAATCGGGCCAGGCAACGTTCTCTCTGGCATGATCTCGTCTGGCGTGGAGCTTTTGCACGCCACCGCTATCGGAAACCTCATCTTCGGCAATATCATTGGCCCCAATGCCGCTGGCACGCAGGCGATCGGCAATGGCGAACTGGGCGTTTTGATCGCCAACGGGGCGGCCAGTAATACCGTCGGTGGACCCTACGGCGGTGCTTATGCCGGCAACGTCATCTCTGGTAATACGCTTGGCGGAGTGGTCATTGGTGACCCTGATTTCCCCGGACCCGACGGCAGCAACAACAATCGCGTGGAAAGCAATTTCATCGGAACAAACGGCGCGGGCACTACTGCGTTAGGGTCCCAGGGCAACGGCATCACTGTGCAATCCAAGTCAAAAGGAAACGTCCTCCGCCGAAACGTGCTCGTCGGCCACTCGATGCATGGCGTCTCCTTCGCTAATGCCAGCAACAACGCCATCTACGGGAATTGGATCGGCCTAACGATTACAGGCAAGATTATCGGTAACCACGGTTTCGGCGTTTACCTTTTGGATGCATCGAATAATACCGTTCAGTTGCCGATCAGCTCCGTGCAGGCCGGAAAGGAGCGAAATATCTTTGGGCAAAACGTGCTTGGGCCGGTCGGCATGTCTGGCAATTCAACTGGAAATATCATTGACCCCACACCCGAACCGCTCCCTACACCCGAACCGCCCAAGCTCGACCTGAATGGCGATGCCAAATCGGATTATGTGCTTTACAATTCCAGCACCCTCCGAACTGCGCTCTGGTATCTGAACAACAACGTTTTCAGCAGCGGCGCCTACGGGCCGACTCTGCCATCGGGCTGGAAGTTGGTCGACCTGGCGGATTTCAACCGAGATAGGCACCCGGACTATCTCCTTTTCAACGCCAACACGCGCCAGACCGCGATCTGGTACTTATCTGGGCCAACTCGAGTGGGCGCCGCTTACGGGCCGACAATTGCTGCCGGCTACGAACTTATCGGCACAGCCGACTTCAATGGCGACGGCAAACCGGATTATCTTCTTTACAGCGCAGCTACGCGCCGCACGGCTGTTTGGTATCTTAACAATAACGTTTACACCGGTAGCGCCTACGGGCCGATATTAGCCGCCGGCTATGCTATTGCCGGTGTAGCAGACTTCAATGGGAATGGGCAGGTGGACCTTGCTCTTTTCAATTCCGGAACGCGACAAACCGCGATTTGGTATCTCTCCGGCACGGCGTTTGTCAGCGGTGCATACGGCCCGACAATCGCTTCCGGATACACGCTCGCTGGGGTAGGGGATTTCAATGGCGACACGAAGCCGGACTATGTGCTCTACAAAGCCGCGACGCGGGAAACTATGATTTGGCACCTGAACAACAACGTTTACAGCGCGGGCGTTACCGGTCCAACGCTGTCGAGCGGCTATATACTAGCCGTTCCCTGATTTTGCTGCCAGCTTCGGCGCGATCGGGTCCGAGCCCGGACTGGTATTTTCACGCCCTGCCAGCTGAATCTGTATTGCGCCGCTTATGAGCTAGAAGTCCCAAGCCTGCCAATGCCGCGATGGCAATCAGGTCCAAAGTTGCAGGTTCCGGAATCACAACAAGCTGATATTGTGCGGCCGGCAGATTGTTATCGGCGAAGGTCGTACCGTCGAAGCTGGTCACTTCGGACGCATGCGGCAGGGTTACAGTTGATTGCAGTATGTAATTCCCGGGCACGAAGCTCAGGGAAAGCGAGAATGTAATATGAGCGACGAAATATGTGCCAGGCCCAGGGACGTTGCCAAAATCGTTGATGGTCGAACCCAAATCGCGGGTTTCCGTCATGAAGCCCGGAGAAGCACCAGCGCTTGAGGTAAAGGGAGCTGGATTCGGCGCGGTATTAGTAGGGTCAGGAAATGTGGTCCCGTAAGTGACACCGGTAATGGAAAGGCTACTAGCAAGACCGTTAGAGGCTTCCAACCAGAACGATAGACCCGTGGAATTGTAGCCGTTGAATGTAAGAAGAACGTCAAAACTAAACGTGTCGCCGGGTGCGTAAGTTCCCGAATTAGCTGTGCCTCCGCCCAATCCGAGATCATCGAAGCTAAGGGATTGCGTCGCACCGTGAGGGCGAACGAGGGATGCTGTGCCGGTCGTAGCCCCGACGGCAAAGAGGGCGGTGACAATTACAACGAACAGGGTCTTTTTCATAGAGGGGTTGTCCTATTTACTGCGGTTGTCCTCTTCTACCCGATCCGGGTAGCATTATGCAATACTTACCTTTCTCGTGCAGATAGTCTGATTTTGCCAGAGGCGCGCCAAGTTTCTGTAACCAATTGAAAGTGGGGTTAGACCCAGCGTTGCGGAACTAACCAAGGTTAAGGTTTGACGGAATTAGAAGAACTAACGAAGCAAAGCTTCGAGTTAATAGTTATTGAGAAAACGCTGAATCGCGTAAAGGCTTGCGCCTCACGCGACTAGAGAGAGATTCTGACAGGCTGAAAGGCAAGTGAGGCGGCGGGTGGATCGCGCAGTCCCTGCGCGATGCTAAAATTACTCGGCTTCGTCGACACTGATAACATCGAGGTCCGAGCTTTCCCCGCCACGGCGGGTCTGTCCAATGGCGGACACGGCAAGTCTTCGACCGGACTGGTCTTAAGAGCGCTAGATCCACCCTACCGGATGACGCTGCCGGGAACTAGGATATGACGTCGTGGCACAGGCACCCTGCCCGTGTTGCTGATGACTGCGCACTCAAATCCTCAGGCTAGCAGCGGTCAACTTTAGCCGTTGTTTTTTGGCAAGAACTAGAAAACGGAATTGACTTTGCGGTGTCGGGTTAGGCAGACTCTGCCTCAAAGAAAGGCTTTCTGAAACGCGTGGATAGCTGGGGAGCGGCGGACACCGAGGCGACTGTAGGGCCTGCGAATTTCGCGACCACGCGGTGGAGCCGCGTCATTTGCGCCGGTTCGTCGTCGGAGCCGGATGGCCAAAAGGCGCTGGCCGATTTGTGTCGGGAATATTGGGGACCGCTTTATCATTTCGCGCGGCGGAAGGGGCATCCTCCCGAGGATGCGCAAGACTTGACCCAGGGTTTCATTCTTTCGCTTCTGGAAAACAACGGCATCGCGATGGCGAATCGTCAGCGTGGCAAGTTCCGCACTTTTTTGCTCTCGGCGTTTTGCCATTACCTCGCGAACCAGCACCGCCAAAGTGCGGCGCAAAAGCGCGGTGGAGGCAACCCGCCGATCTCATGGGACGCAGGATGCGAGGAAGTTTTTTTCCTCCAGGCAAGCGATTCGATGACGCCGGAGCGGCAGTATGAAAAGAGCTGGGCGCTGGGTTTGCTTGATCGGGTGATGCAGCGCTTGCGCGCGGAGTATGAGACGGCGAACCGACTGCCACTCTACGAGGCGCTGCAACCGTTTATGTCTGGGGCGGAGGGACGGCCGGGTTACGCGCGGGTAAGCGCCGATCTGGGGATGAGCGAGAGTGCGGTGACGGTGGCGATGCATCGCATGCGGCGGCGTTACGGCGAATTGCTGCGTGAAGAAATTTCGCACACGGTCACATCCGCGGAGGAAATGGAAGAAGAACTGCGGCACCTCATGCATGTCGTTTCGGTAGCGCCGGATTAGAAACCACTTTTACCCTTCTCTCCCCTTATTTTTCCGGTAAGGATTGGGGGATTTCCGGTTAGAAACGACTGCTGACATGCTTTTGCCTCAGTCTTCGCCTAACGACTCTCGGATCGAGCCGCCCGCGCCCGCGAGTTGCAATGTTTGCGGCACGCCGCTGACCGCTCGCATCGCGGGCGGCCAATGCCCGCGCTGTCTCCTCAGTCTTGGAAGCCGATTCGGTTTGCCGGGAGATGACGCAATCACCGATGACTTGTTAGACCCGACGCAGGTCCGCAGCTTCGGCGATTACGAATTGCGCGAGGAGATCGCGCGCGGCGGAATGGGTGTGGTTTATCGCGCGTGGCAGATCAGTCTGCAGCGCGAAGTGGCGGTGAAGATGATTCTGTCCGGCGAACTAGCAGGGAAAGCGGCGCTGCGATTATTTCAGAACGAAGCGCACGCTGCCGCGAATCTGCATCACCCGAACATCGTGCCCGTTTACGAAATCGGGGAGCACGAGACGCAGCATTATTTCACCATGCGTTTCGTGCCTGGCGGCGAAACGATCGCGGATTGGGCGAGCCGGCGGCGTGGAGAATTTCGCGTTATCGCCGGGGCGGTCGCTCGCGTGGCGCGCGCGGTCGCGCATGCGCACGAGCGCGGAGTGCTGCATCGCGATTTAAAGCCCTCGAATATTCTCTGGGATCCTTCCGACGAACCGCAGGTCACCGATTTTGGGCTGGCCAAAGTGCTCGCGTCGGCTGACGGCATGGCCACGTTTTCCGCGCAAGCACTCGGCAGCCCGAGCTACATGGCGCCGGAACAAATGGGTGGGCGCACGGCGGAGATCACGACCGCGACCGACGTCTATGGCCTCGGTGCGGTGCTCTACGAATTGCTCTCCGGCAAGCCGCCGTTTTTCGGCGCCTCGGCGATCGAGACGATGCGCCGCGCGGCCGATGAAGCGCCGGCTCCCCTAACGAGTGTTCCGAAAGATCTGCGCACGATCTGCCTGAAGTGTCTCGAGAAGAAACAAGGCGATCGCTATGCCTCCGCGGCCGCGCTCGCGACTGATCTCGAGGATTTCGTCCGCGGGGAACCGGTGTCGGCGGTGCCGCTCACGCCGCCGCAGGTTTTGTTGCGTTGGATCGCGCGCAAGCCGCGGGTGGCGGCATTGCTCGCCCTGTTCATTATCTCGCTGCTCGTCGGCGTCGCGGGGATTTCCTGGCAGTGGCATCGAAGTGAAATGGCACGCACTGGCCAGTCGAAAACGCTCGCGCATCTCGGTTGGGATCAGATGACGCGTTGGGCGCGGACCGGCGAGGAACCGCGCGCACTCGCCTATCTCGCGTCGCTCATCCGGGAACGGCCGGGTAACTGGCGCGCGGCCATGTATGCGATGTCGATCGTCGATCAGCGCTCGTTGCCGGCGCTGGCCGGGCCGGCGATTTATCCGCCGGTGGCGTTCGTGCCGGGGACAGCTCGCCTCGCTCCGGATGGCAACTGGCTGGCAGCGGCGGATAAAAAACGACCTACGCGTTTGGGAAACGGCGACCGGCCGGCAGATGGCGCAGTTTTCCTGTTCGTCGCCGATTACGGCGCTGGCGGTTTCGGGTGGACCGATCAAGCTTGCCGTGGCGACAGAGGACGGCGGCCTAACGACAGCCGCCGAAATAAATATTCCGCCCACGCCTTTGGCGCGCAGCGATTCGTTGCCCATTGTCGCGCTGCAATTTTCCGCCGACGGTTCGCGTCTTCTCGCGCATTCTGCGAAGCGTATCGAAGTTGGCCTAACGAGTGCAATCGCTCAACCTCCGCGCGCCTTCCCGATGGAAGACGGCATCGACGACGCGCGCATTTCTGCCGACGGCGCACGTGTTCTCGCCTGGAACGCGAAACGTGCGTGCGTTTGGAACACGCTCACCGGCGCGGAACTCATGCGCGTTTCAGCAACGACAAAATTCTCGCGTGGCGCGCTCGCCGCCAGCGGGCAACGCGCAGCTTTCATCGACGATGATCATTTTGCGCGCGTTTTCGAGATCGATCTGTCCGCAATTTCCCGCAATCGAAAATTCGCTCGGTGCGCTCCTTTGGATCGCGCTCGATGGTGCCGGCGATCCGTGATGGTTACGGCCGACAACAACCTGGTCATTTACGATGTTGTCTCGCGGCTGCCGGTTTCGCCGGTAATGGAGCATCGCTATCAGGTCGGCGACCTCGAAGCAACGCCAGACGGCGCTCGTCTCGTGAGCGTCGGCTGGGATGGCGCGATTAATCTTTGGGACGCACGTGCAGGAAATTCCCTCATCAGTCCGATCGAAGTCGGCGGTTCCAGGGGAGGCGCCTGGACTTCACTCTCACACGATGGGAGCAGGCTGCTTTTGCATCTCGCGCGGCGGGTCGATCGATCCGGAACGATTGCAGTCTGGCGTGGGACCAAGACGCGCGAACCGCAGCGGCGGATTCTGCCGGGCCTGCGCGATTTCGACGCCGGCCGCATGAGCCCGGATGGCCGACTTGGCGCGCTCGGAATAATTCCGGGAATCGCAGTTACGTTTATGAATTTGAGAGCGAAAGGTTTTGCTCGATTACTCCTCGCGGGCAGCGTTTACCTGCACCTTTTCTCGCCCGATATGCGGAAGTGCTATGCATTGACTGATAATGGCTGGCTCTACGGCTGGTCGTTGGAAACCGGAAAAGAACTCTGGCCGC
The DNA here is from genome assembly GCA_963803315.1 of uncultured Verrucomicrobiae bacterium. Lineage (GTDB taxonomy): Bacteria > Verrucomicrobiota > Verrucomicrobiia > Chthoniobacterales > UBA10450 > JBBQFI01. Next base: position 82,181 of record CAWDLY010000003.1, read on the forward strand.
CTAACGAGCAACCCGGTCTCATCCATCCCGCTGAAATTTCGCCCGATGGCGGCCGCATCATTGCCGGGCACGATGATGGCCACATCCGGGTCCACGACACCGCCACTGGCGCGCTTGTTGGAACGCTCGATCATCCCGGCGATATCAGGGTCCTCCGTTTTGCACCTGATGGGAGCGGCCGCTTTGTTTCGGCAGGGCTCGATGGGACGGCGTTTATTTGGGACCTAACGAGTGGAAAAAAATTACAAACTTTGACTGGACACGCAGACGTCATTATCAGCGCCGCCTGGAGTCCCAATGGCCGTTACGTCGCCACCGCGTCCTACGATAAAACCGCGCGCGTTTGGGATGTCGCTACCGGCCGGCTCGTCTGTCCGCCGCTGCAACATCTAAGTTGGCTCGCGCATCTGGACTTTAGTCCGGGACGGCCAGCTTCTCGCCACCGCCTGCCGCGACGGGACTGCGCGCCTCTGGCATCCGCTTACGGGCGAACCTGCGTCGCCGCTGCTGCCGGGAGCGACTTGCGAAACGGTCCGTTTCACCGCCGATGGGAAAGCGCTGCTCGTGCGTGATCAGGATGGTTTCTCCTTTTGGGATGTGCACGATGCCGAGCCTGCCACCGTGCACTACTCCGAACCGTCTGGCGGCGGACTTGGAATGGATTCGGAAAATTACCGCTCCATTATGTCACGCGATGGTCGCCATGTCTTCCTCGGGTGCGCGATGAATTACGGCGCGCTCTGGAGTGTTCCTCAGCCCCGCGGCGAAGCGCCCGCCGGGTTTCCGTATTTCCTCGAAGCGCTGGCCAGATTGAAGTTCGA
>CAWDLY010000004.1:0-47724 GCA_963803315.1 uncultured Verrucomicrobiae bacterium
CGAAATCGCGTAAGGATTCGCGCGCGACCGGTAAGAACACGGGTGAAATAAAACTCACCTCATCTTCTTTCCTTGGAAAAAAAGCGTTTTTTATCCTTTGTCCGGTCTCGTCGCGCTCGCTGTCATTTGCTCGGCGCTGATCGCAGCAGTTCAGCAAACGGCGCAGGCGCCAGTCACGCTGCAACATGTGATTCCGGCTCCCCCAGTCGGGGTGCAGAGCGGTGTGCAACTTGGTTCCAGTGTGGCGGTAGACGGCGTCTACACGGTAGTTGGCGCGCCATTGGATGATCTTCAAGGAACCGACTGTGGAACGGTTAAGATTTTCAATTCCACGAACGGCAATCTTATTTGTGCTGCCGAACCCGAACCCGCGGCCCGGTGCTCGCTTCGGAAATGCAGTGGCGGTCTCGGGGACGCGCGTTGTGGTAGGCGTTGCGGCCGACACCGTGGCGACATCGCTCGCTGATGGGAGAGCCTATGTTTACGACCTGAGCAGCGCGACGCCGACCGTGCCGGTGTTGACCTTGAACAAACCGACGCCATTGCGGGAAGATCAATTCGGAATTTCGGTCGGCATTTCCGGGACGCTGTCGTGATAGGGACCTACGGAGATGACGACTCGGGAGCGGTCGATGCGGGTAGCACGTACGTGTACGACCTAACGAATGCAACGCCGGGCGTTCCGGTGTTCACGTTAAATAATCCTACTCCAGCTATGAGCGACCTCTTCGGCTATTCAGTCGGGATCTCGGGGACGCGAGTGGTGGTAGGAGCATTCCGCGACGACACGGATCGACCGACGCCGGCAGTGCCTACGTGTATGACTTGAGCAGCGCGACGCCGACGGTGCCAGCGTTCACGTTCAATAACCCGGCTCGAGCTTCCCGAACGGATTTGGCAACGCTGTGGCGATCTCTGGACTCGCGTCGTTGTAGGAGAGTCAGCCGGCGGCCAGACCGTCTTCGCTGATGGGAGGGCCTATGTGTATGACTTGACCAGCGCGACGCCGACCGTGCCGATAGTCACGTTAAACAACCCGACCCCGCTAGGGGAGGATCAATTCGGAATTTCCGTCGGAATCTCCGGCACAAAGGTGGTGGTCGGGACCTACGGAGATGACGACTCGGGAGCGGTCGATGCCGGCAGCTCCTATGTGTATGATTTGACCAGTGTTACGCCGGACGTTCCGGTGTTCACGTTAAATAATCCCACTCCGGCCGAAAGCGATCTCTTCGGCTTTTCGGTGGCGATCTCAGGGACCTCAGTGGCAGTCGGGGCGCCGATGGACGACACGAGAGCGACCGATGCGGGGAGCGCCTATCTATATAATCTGAATAGCGCGACGCCATTGGTGCCAGTGGCTACGCTGAACGCCCCGAGCCCGAGTGTCGACGACCAATTCGGCTCGTCCATCGCGATCTCCGGAACCTTAGTCGTGATCGGTGCACCGCAGGAGGATACGAAGCGTTCCACGCTGGGAGTGCCTATGTGTACGACTTGAGTAGCGCGACGCCCACCGTGCCGGCATTACCTTGAACAATCCCAGCTCGACTTTCGGGGCGGATTTGGCAACGCCGTGGCAATCTCCGAGACTCGCGTCGTAAGGTGAGTACAGCGGCAGTCAAACCGACTTCGCTGATGGAAGAGCATACGTGTATGACTTGAGCAGTGCGACGCCGACCGTGCCGGTGCTGACCTTGAACAACCCCACCCCAGCGCGGGAAGATCAATTCGGGATTTCGGTCGGCATCTCCGGGACGCTTGTCGTAGTAGGAACCTACGGAGATGACGACTCGGGAGCGGTCGATGCGGGTAGCGCGTATGTGTATGACCTAACGAATGCAACTCCGGGCGTTCCATTGTTCACGTTAAATAATCCTAGTCCGGCTGCGGGCGACCTTTTCGGCTATTCCGTGGCGATCTCAGGAATGCGAGTCGTGGTAGGGGCATTTCGTGATGATACCGGAGCAACTGACGCCGGGAGCGCCTATGTCTATGACTTGGCCAGCGGGACGCCGACAGTGCCGGCGTTCACGTTTAACAAACCGAGTTCCAGCTTCCCAAGCGGATTCGGCAATGCCGTGGCGATATCCGGGACTCTGGTCGTTGTCGGCGAATCGAGCGGGAGCCAGGCTACCAACGCTGATGGACGGGCATATGTGTATGATTTAACTAGCGCGACGCCGACCGTTCCAGCGTTCACCTTAAACAACCCGACGCCATTTGGTGAGGACCAATTCGGCATATCTGTCGGAATCTCCGGCGCAACCGTCGTGATAGGGACCTACGGAGATGACGACTCGGGAGCAATCGATGCGGGGAGCGCGTATGTGTATGACTTGACCAGCGCGACGCCGACCACGCCGTCCGCGACGTTGAACAATCCCAGCCCAGCACAGGGCGATCTCTTCGGTTTTGCGGTGTCGATCTCGGGCGCGGAGGTGGCAGTTGGAGCGCCGAAAGACGATACCGTTACACCAGACAAAGGCTCGGCTTATATCTATGGCCCGCCGACCCAGTGCACGGTATGTCACAAGCACAACACACTTATCCTTCCGTGCAATAGTCTGGAGTATCAAAGACACCTGGGCCACGGCGACACCGATGGTCCATGCCCGCTTCAATTTAACAGAGTAACAAGAGCCATCGATTCGCACTGAGTCATGTAATTCGCCGAAGTCCTTTCTTATGAAACCCCTAAGTACAAATACCATCAACCGTTTCGTTCCCACGACCGCGCGACTGCTTGTCTTCGCTGGACTTATGGCGGCAGTGCTCACTCTCACCGCAGCTTCGCCGAGAGAAAAGCGACCAAGTAGTGCCCCTCTTCCGACGCTCGGCAACTATCCTGCGACGAGCATTCCTTTGAGTGGCAACACAACGGTGACGCCCGATGCCGCGCCGACCAATGCGACGCGCATGAATGTTTCCACTTCGACGAACTTCAAAGGCAAGCTGGAAGCCGATCCAGCCACGGGCGTCGTGCACGTGACCGATGCGCATCCGACCGGCACTTACACGGTCACGGTCAAAGCCTTCGACAATGGCGGCGGGAACGCAAGCACGACCTTTGACCTAACAGTAAGAAATTCCGAAGCGTGCGATCCTCCGAGCTTCGCTGCGGCGAATAACTTCCCTGCTGGTTTGTCGAACAACGCCGTCGCGGTGGGTGATTTCAATCGCGATGGGATTCAAGACCTCGCTGTCGCGCACAGCATCAGCCTACCGCCGACTGCGAATCGCCCCCCTGTGGTGGATGGCGCCCCGCCCGTGGGCGGCGTGTCTATCTTGTTAGGTAATGGCGCCGGTGGTTTCGCTTTGCCCGCGACTTTCCCCGTTGCCAGTACTCCAGTCTCGATCGCGGTGGGCGATTTTAACGGCGATGGCAGGCAAGACCTGGTCACCGCCAACCAGAATTCGAGCAATGTCTCGATCTTGCTCGGCAGTGGGGCGGGCAGCTTCGGCGTTGCGACCAACTTCCCCCTTGGCACTATTCCTCGCGCCGTCGTGGTCGGCGATTTTAATGGCGACGGCAGGCAAGACCTCGCCGTGTGCGCATTCAACAACAATGTCTTGATCTTGCTCGGCGATGGCGCAGGTAGTTTCGGTTTGCCCGCGCCTTTCCCCGTTGGCGATAATCCTTTCGCCGTTGCGGTGGGCGATTTCAACGGCGACGGCAAGCAAGATCTTTCCGTGGCCAACTTCGGCTCAAGCAACGTCTCGATCCTATTGGGCAATGGCGCGGGTGGTTTCAGCGCCTCGACGAACTTCATTGTAGGCACTTCTCCTGAAGACGTCGCGGTGGGCGATTTCAATGGGGATGGTAAGCAAGACCTCGCTACGGCCAATTTCGGCTCGAGCAACATCTCGATCTTGTTAGGCGATGGGATGGGGAATTTCGGCACGGCGACTAACTTCAGCTCTGGCACTGCTGCTCGCTTCGTCGTCGTGGGCGATTTTAACGGCGACGGCAATCAGGATCTCGCCACCTCCACGAGCGGCGTGGCGATGTTGCTCGGTAACGGCGCGGGCAATTTCGGTGCCCCGATTGACCTTGAGACGGGGACTCTTCCTGTTCGGCTGGCGGTGGGCGACTTCAATGGCGACGCCAGGCAAGATCTCGCCGTATGCAAGAGCTCAACCGTTTCGGTCTTCATGGACAACTGTCCGCTTTCGTTAGGCACTTATCCGGACGCGTCGATACCGCTCAGCACCGACACCACCGTCACGCCGAATGCTCCGCCGGTTGGTATCACGAGGATGACTGTCTCCAGTTCGACCGATTTCAAAGGCAAACTGGAAGGCGATCCTACTACAGGTGTAGTTCGCATAACCGATGCGCATCCCGCCGGCACGCACACGATCACGGTGACGGGCTTCGACAGCATGGGCGTGAGAACGAGCACCAGCTTTGCGCTGACGGTAACGACTCGCGAGACGTGCAATCCCGTGGGCTTCGCCGCGGCGATCAACTTTGGCGCTGGCACTAACCCGACTGCCGTCGCAGTGGGCGATTTCAATCGCGACGGCATCCAGGACGTGGCCGTGGCCAACCAATCCTCAAACAACGTCTCGATCTTGTTAGGCAATGGCTCAGGTAGTTTTAACGGCGCCACTAACTTTGGCGCTGGCGGATCGCCTGTCTCCGTCGCGGTGGGTGATTTCAATCGCGATGGCATCCAGGACCTCGTCGCAGGCAACCCATTCTCAGGCAACATATCCATTCTCCTGGGTGATGGCTCGGGTGGTTTTAGCGCCCCGACCAGCTTTGGCGCTGACGCTTTTCCGAGCTTTGTCGTAGTGGGCGACTTCAATCGCGACGGCAAACCCGACCTCGCCGTCCTCCCACAAAACGGAACAGGCGTGTCGATCCTGGTAGGCGATGGCGCGGGCAATTTCGGCGCTCCCACCCACTTCAACGGAGGCTCTCAAGGGCTCAACCTCGTGGTGGGCGATTTCAATCGCGATGGCAAGCAAGACCTTGCGGTCCTCGACTTCAGCCAAAGCAGAGTCGCAATCCTGCTGGGCGATGGCGCGGGCAGTTTCGGCGCCCCCACCTATTTCAGCACCGGGACCCAATTGCAATTCATTGCGCTGGGCGATTTCAATGGTGATGGCAGCCAGGATTTAGCTGTGGGCGCAACTACCCCAGCGGGTCCTCTAAGGATCCTGTTAGGCGATGGCTTCGGTAGTTTCGGCGCGCCCATGAACGTTTCCGCCGGCGGCGTTTCTTTTAGGTCGATGGCAGTGGGCGATTTTAACGGCGATGGCAGCCAGGATATCGCGCTGACCGACTCCACCCCGCGCTTGGTGGTAGTGCGGTTAGGCGATGGGGCGGGCAATTTCGGCGCTCCGATCAACTTCAGCACCGGCGGGGGCAGCAATAATCCAGTCTCCATAGCGGTGGGCGATTTCAATGGCGATGGGAGGCAAGACCTGGTCACCGCCAACAATAACTCGGCCAACGTCTCGATCCTGTTGCGGAACTGCGCGCCGGTGCTCGATGCGAGCAAGAGCCCAATGCTCAACGACGAGCCGCAGAACAGTGGACCTCCTGTTGGCGCGGTCGGAACACTGATTTCGAGCCTGGTGGACTTCGCAATCCCGCCCGGCCAGGTCGATAACGTCACCGATGAAGATAACGGAGCGCTCCTCGGGATCGCAGTCACCGCGGCCGATACCAGCAACGGCGTCTGGTTCTACTCGATCGACAGCGGAGCGAGTTGGAATTCTCTCGGCGCTGTCTCCGGCAGTAGCGCGCGACTTTTGGCCGTCGATTTTCAGAACACGCGGCTCTATTTCCAGCCGAACCCCAACTTCAACGGCACACTCCCCAGCGCCATCACCTTCCGCGCCTGGGATCAGACCTCGGGCACAAACGGGATGCTGGCAAATACGTCGCCCAACGGCGGCGGCAGTGCCTTCTCAATCGACACCGATACCGCCAGCCTCACGGTAACGGGAACTAACCAGTGCACGGTATGCCACAAGCACACGGCTACGCTCACCTTACCGTGTAATAGCCTGGAGTATCAGAGACATCTGGGCCACGGAGATACCGAAGGTCCATGCCCACTTCAATCTAACAAATAACAAGAGCCATCGATTCGTCACTGAGCTCTACGTATAACTCGTCCGGAACCCATCCGTAGGAACGAATACGTCTGAGCTCAAACGCAAACGGTAGTTGGCGCGAGGCGGCTGAGCACGCATAAATTTCCGGAAGAGTGCTGTAGCCGCCTCGCTGCGTCGAGGCGCCAGACAAAATCGTGAAGTCGGCTGATAATGGAGCGCGGCACGTCGACACAGCGACGTGGCTACAGGACGAAGATTGCGCTAAAAATATTTTCCGAAACCGTGTAAGGATTCGCGCGTAACCGGTAAGAACACGGTTGCAATGAATACACCCACTATTCCTCCGCTTGAAAAGAATCTTCTTCGTGCCGTTCAGGACCACATTCAGAAAGCCACGCTTCTGCGGTGCTTCTTGTTCAGGACTGCTCACTCTCACAGCAGCTTCGCCGATCGAAAGGCGACCAGATGCAATCGCGGTCACGCCGACGCTGGGCAACTATCCAAATACATCACTTCCGCTGAGCACCGACACGACGGTTACGCCTGATGTCGCGCCGACCAATGCGGCGAGGATGAATGTGTCCACTTCGACCAGCTTCAAAGGCAAGCTGGAAGGCAACCCGGCGACGGGCGTTGTGCGAGTGACCGACGCTCATCCCGCCGGGACCTACACGGTGACGGTAAGAGCGTTCGACACCGGCGGATTGAGTGCGACCAAAACTTTTATGCTAACCGTGACTACGCCGGTGACGTGCAACCCACTTACTTTCGTGCCGGTGGCGCCCGTCGCCGCTGGCACCGGCCCGGGCTCTGCCGCGGTGGGTGATTTTAATGGCGATGGCAAACAAGACCTCGTCGTTACTAACTTTTCCTCAAACACTGCGTCCATCATTTTGGGCGATGGCGCGGGCCATTTCGGCGCCGCGACCAGCTTCACCACGGGCGCGGGCACTAATCCCAACTCGGTAGCGGTAGGCGATTTCAACGGCGATGGCAAACAGGACCTGGCCGTGGCCAACTTCAACTCATTCAACGTATCGATCCTGTTGGGCAATGGCGCGGGCGGTTTCAGCGCTCCCACTAGCTTCGGCGTTGGCGCTGATTCTGTCTTCGTAGCGGTGGGCGATTTCAATGGCGATGGCAGACAAGACTTGGCCCTCTCTTTTGAAACAGATTACGTGTCGGTCATGCTGGGCGATGGCGCGGGTAACTTCGGCGCCTCCACTAACTTTAGCGCCGGTGCTGGCGGCCAGACGCACGCCATGGTAGTGGGCGATTTCAATGGCGACGGGAAGCAAGACCTTGCTGTAGCTAACATAAATCCACACTTCGTCTCGGTCTTGTTGGGCAATGGGGCGGGTAGTTTCGGCGCCCCTACCACTTTCTCGACTGGCAATACTCCCGTCTCCCTCGCGGTGGGCGATTTCAACGGCGATGGCAAACAGGACCTCGCCGCGACTTGCCAGGCCTCAGCCGCCGTCCAGATCTGGGTGGGCACCGGCACCGGCAGCTTCACCCTGTCCGCTACTTTGGCCACTGGCGTCCTTCTTCTCTCGGCCACGGTGGGCGACTTCAATGGCGACGGCAATCAGGACGTAGCCATAGGCAGCGTCAATTCGTATATCTCAATCTACCTCGGCGATGGCGCGGCCAATTTCGGCAACGCCATCAACTTCGACGTTGGCGGTGGCCCTGGTTCACTCGCGGTCGGCGATTTCAATGGCGATGGCATGCAAGACCTTGCCGCACCAACGCCAACCTGGCGATCTTATTGCGCGACTGCACCCTCGCTTCCACAAGCGCTGTCTCGCGCAAGACGCACGGTGCCGCAGGCGACTTCGATATCGATATGCCGCTCACGGGACTCCCGGGCACTCTCGGAGTTGAATGCCGAAGCGGCGGAGCAACTAATGATTATCAATTAGTCGTTACCTATCCGGCAAACGTCGTGGTCAACGGCAATCCCCAGGCGCAAGTCACCTCCGGCGCAGGCGCCATAGGAAGCGGAGGAACCAGCAATGGCGGAATGGTCACCGTCAGCGGAAACACTGTCACCATTCCGCTCACCAATGTGACCAGCGGGAAGGTCATCAATGTCACACTTAATAACGTGAACAACGAGCCCGGCATTATCAATACTCCCGCGGTGACTGGCGGCAATCTCGTCATCCCGATGGGCGTGCTCGTTGGCGACCTAAACGCAAGTCACGGCGTCAATGCCACAGATGTTTCAACTGCCAAGCTCCGAGTTGGTCAGACAGTCGATGCGACAAACTTCCGCGCCGATGTCCTTGCTAACGGCGCTATCAACGCCACGGATGTCTCGACAGTAAAATTGAGATCAGGTCACCGCCATCCCGTAGCTGTCTGGGGAGCGCACGCGACTCGCGTGCCGATGAAGGCGACTCGCCTTCATCTCCAGCTTTCAACCAACCTACCGATTCCCACTCTTCGAATCTCTCGTATGTTTGACGAAAACATTCCCAGATTTCGCCGAGTCATTTAATGGTAGGGCGTGCTCGCCGGCCGCCTTTTTTCGGTTATTCAAATTGCTCGAAGCTGTTTTGAAATAGCTAACAAGGCATTGTGTCCGACCTTCATCGTGCCTACTCTGCTAAATGAAAAACCAACGCATCCCTCTTTTCTGCGTTCTAATCTTTTGCCTTGGCGTAGCCGCGGGCGTATTTGCGCGTGGGAAAGGTCTTGATCCGGCATTCTGCGGGGCGAAACCAAAACGAGCCGCTGGAGTGGATTTGCTTAATCTTGCTCGATCACAGGCGGGCAAGGGTAGCTGGGAAAATATTGCCGTCGGTCGCGTTTAGTATCTGGCTGGATTAAAAAGGGCAGGGGCAGGCAATCTTCGACGCGGCTACTTCGAAGAAAGCGGATGCTGGAAACTGGATGCGAATTGGTCGCGCCTACTGGCAGGCGAAGGAGTGGGCCAAAGCACAAGCCGCATTTGAGCGGGCGACGAGGGGAAGCGACGTTTTCATAGCGATAGCGTTGAGATTATTGGACTGGCGGCGCAAGCTCCAGTTTTTTTGTGGCAATGGCGGGAACAGAAACTAGCGAACGCGGAATTGTCGAAGCGAATGAATCCCTCAACTCCGTAAAGGAGCGTGGCTCGCACGGAGCTTTTGCGCTCCCAACCCCTGTCGCGCCGTAGGCCCGGCGGAGGCAAAACGACTCTCAACCTCTTCCCGCTTGTAGAAGAGTCGCGGACGCGTTACTCCTGCTGCCGTATGAAAACCCCACGCAGCGACTACGATGCAACCCAGGGTGTGCTCTTCTTTCCGCGCATGCTCGATAAGCTGCGCTTAAAGGAGCAAGATCTCTTACCGGCCGATTATAACTACGCCGGCTGTCCCGTTTACGATTGCTTCGATGGCTACTTCTGCCGCTTCTTCGGCCTTGATGTGCCACAACTCGTCGCACGCGTGCGCGCCGGTGGCAGCGATGATGAAATTCTCGACTGGTGCTTCGCCAGTTTCGGCCGGCCCGATGAAGAAAAGATCAAGCTCTGGAATAACTTTGTCGTCAAACGCGGCTGGCGCGACGACAGCACGAAAGAGCTGGAAGAAACAAAAAGAGCCAACGGCCTGGCCGATCGCGCTGACATCCAGACCTGGGTGGATTTTCACGACGTCGACGAAGGCCGCTTCCCGCGCACGAATGAAAGCTTCGCCGCTTGATGGTAGGGTGGGATCGCCGAGCCTCCCGCCGAAGTTCAAAATTAATTAGGAAGCCAGGAACCCGGGAATGATATGATCTAAGTTCTGACAATCCCGCAGGACTAAGCGCAGGCAGTCTGGCTTGGATCAAGGACTCACTGGCAGCATTATCGTTAAGGTAATAGAGATATTGACCATCAGGACTTGGAGTGAGAGACGAAAAAGAGCCCGGGAGTTGGTGAAGTAGAAGGGGGTTAGGTGTCGATATGTCGTAAGTCGATAAGTCTCCGTCCGAACTTGCGCGAGCGACAAAGAGCGTTTGGCGATCCGGGGAAATAGCTATGGTAGGAATCGCCGTCGATGTCGAGAGCGGCGGTGCAAAAGAATTTTGCAATGCTCCGGTGGTGACGCCAGAGAATTGGATAGTGTCGAGATAGCCGTTAAGGCAAGAAATCGCAGCAGAGCTTTCCTTCTTCGAACCGCGGCTCTGGGGAATGAGGTGAGGGGTTTCAACGCCTCTCCAAATAGCATCCGCAACACCGATTTCACAAGCTTAATCCATCGAAGGTGCATCGTGCTCTCCAAGTGCCCGTGCGGCTCGCATCGTTGGTAAACAAATGCGGCTACGCCGCCAAATATTGGTAGGGCGCGGCGGCCCGTCGCGCCGTCGATTCGTTAGGTAAGAGGTCCACAAATTTCCCTGATTACACAGATGCATTCACCCGGCTAACTCATTCCCAGCAAATCTGTGTAATGACGCGTCGCGCTGTGACTAACACGTTCCACCTTGGTTTCTGTAGCCGCGGCGCTCTGTCGCCGTGTCTTGAAAGCGCCCCAAACACAGAAGCGCCCTTGGCAACGGTGCGAGCCGCACGGCCATTCGGTAGAGAGATCGATCCACCGGCAAAAAGCCCGCTGAGAGTTCTCCCAGTGGGGCTTTGGTTCGCCTAACGAGAAAGGTCAAGTCCGCTGCGCTGCATGGATAAGCCCGATCACTTTGAACGTCGCGCACGAATCATCAACCAAATCTTCCGCGCGATGAATAGCGCGACCTGACCCAGGATAGCCGCTCCAATTCCAAAGAGGTAAAATGCGCCGAGCCATAACGCCACGCCAAGGATGGCGAAGAATACACCTGAATACATCCAAAATCCCGAAAGGATAATTACAGGAACGAAGACAAACCGAACGGCGCCGGCATACTGTGCAACTTCCGAAGGCTGACTATAAATGTAACCGAGTATCGGAATGCTCAAGATGAGGTGAACGCAGCGAAGAATCGAACGTTTGGTGGCACTACTAATCATTTAATCCCTTTCCATTGAGAATCTGCTGCATGCATTTTTCAACCCGTGACTCCCGAGTCTTGGATTGTTTGGCTGCAGAAAAATAAAGAATGTATCCCGTGACGTCATATCCGTCTGGATCTCGCAGGGAGAACTCCCTGGTGCGCGTGTTCGGGTTCATGTGGGGTTGCTCTTCGAACCGGGCGACGAGCGCGCGTGCTCTCTTCAATGCCATGTCGAAATCGTCGACGCGGAAGAACAAGAGAAGACCGTTGCCGGGCGTCCCCTTGTCCGGGCTCATCAAGGAGGGATGGTCGTGCGGAGGTCGCATTGTTCCGTTTTTTGGAGAATCGCCCCACTGGTGGAGGCAGAGCAAGACGGTTCCATCCGTATCCAGGATTTGACCAAAGTCGTCATGGGCCGGAGCCGTCTCGGGCTGGCCGAAGAGCGACTGGTACCATTTGAAGCTACTGGCAACGTCGCTAACGCCGATGATCGTCCATGTGCGTTTCATAGCGGTTCCGCTGTCGGCCTAATGAGAATAAGATGAGCTACCGCGCGAACTGTTTCGTTTTCTACTTTCTATTTCAACTTTGTAATTTCGTTCCGTTGGCCGCATCAACTGGTTAGGCTCAACCGGCACTTAATGCTTTGCCCAGGCCCATCCAGTAACCCGCCACCCAGCCGCGACTTTCCGCAGTGTGAATGTCCATGTCGAACCCGTTTCCTTCATGGATTTCCCGTTCTGCTTGTATGTGTAGTTCGCAGAAACGACGACATAGGCTCGATCAGCGGTAACGTCGACGTGCCGGGGCTTACCGATGGTGACGTTTCCGTCGGTAACTCCATTCTTCTTGGCGTCCGCGTCGTAGTCCACCAGCCATTTCGAGCATGTGCCTGCTCCATGCCACTCATAAGGTGGAAATTCGTCGATAATGCACATTTGGTCGGCGCAACCTGCCACCAGGCTCTTGGTGTCGCCTTTGTTGAAGGCATCGACGAGTTGGTGCACGGCCGCCATTACCTGTGTGTTCTCGGATGCAACTAGCGGTCCCGCTGTCAAGACAGCCAGCGCGAGTGCGATTACGATCTTCTGCATGTGTGTTTTCTCCTTTTGGGTTGGTTTGTTCGGACATTCATACACCTAACGGGACACAAGATCAGCCCCGAATGCGTTCGGGGCGCGAATTACATGTGACGTTCGCGTGCTCTCAAATCTGGGCATAAGAACAAGAGGGCTGAGAGCGAAAAATAATGATGAAAGCTCACGCAGACGCCACCGCGGGCGCGCGATGTCCGCTTGTGCGGGAGAGATGTCACCAAGGGAGATCGGACCGAAAGCGCTGCCTCCATGTATGATCATCAAAAAAAGACCATACAGAATGACACCAACTAGAAGAACTCGTCTCGCCCAGTCGCGACCGGTCGCGAGTAGGTAGCTCATGATGAACAGCACCGCAGATGCAGCTATCGCGCTCCAGTCGCAGGTCATCCAAGTAGCGCGCAAATCCCATGTCACCGGCCACGCAGAGCACGTGATGCCCAGGCCATACCCTGCAACGACTATCGCCGCAATCTTGGGCCATGATCTGACGCGATCGAACATAGGTCTAGACCTTATGGCTGGCGGGCGGGAGATGAGCGCGCGAGCACGGGGTTGAAAAGAAGGGTGTGTTTGCCGTTCATATTTTCTCGCGGGCTACTCCCCGGTTTTGAAGTGGAGCAGAGCCGCACCAACGGCCGCAACACGAGTGTTGCGGAGCGTTGCAGTTTAAACAACTCGAACAAGCAAACACACCAATGAAGAAGGAACTCTATCTTGGACTCGATGTCCACAAAGACTGTATCATCACGGCGGCAGCGGAAGAGGGGCGCAAAGGCGAAGTGCACGAGAGCGGCGCCATCAGCAACGATCTGCATGCGGTGGAAAAATGGATCGGCCGAGTGCGCAAAGCTCATGGCAAGGAAGTGATCCTGCGCGCCTGCTATGAAGCGGGGCCGTGTGGATTTGGGCTGGCGCGGCGGCTCGAGCAACTTGGGGTAGAGTGCCAGGTGGTGGCGCCCTCACTGACCCCGACACGTTCGGGCGATCGGGTGAAGACCGACAAACGCGATGCGCGTAAACTGGCGCGTCTGTTGCGCGCCGGGGAACTGACCGCGGTTTACATTCCCGATGCGCGGGATGAAGCGATCCGCGATTTGTGCCGGGCGCGCACCGATGCGGTGGATGATCGGCGCCGGTCGCGCCATCGCTTAAAAGGCTTCTTGTTGCGTCACGGTTATCGCTACCAGGGCAAAAGCAGCTGGAGCGCGGCGCATGAGCGTTACCTGCGCGAGCTGGTGCTGCCGCATCCGGCCATGAAAGTGATCCTGGAAGAATATCTCCAAGCGATCACGGCGGCAGCGGAACGGATCGAGCGGTGCGAAGGGGCGATGAGGGAACTGTTGGAAAAATGGCGTCTGGCGCCGGCGGTGCGCGCCTCATGGCGATGAAGGGATTTCAAACCGTCGCGGCCATGATCCTCATCAGCGAACTGGGTGAAGTGCATCGCTTTCGTCATCCGCGCCAGGTCATGGCTTATCTGGGATTGGTGCCGACAGAAAATACTTCCAGTGACAAACGGCGTCAGGGCCGCATCACAAAGTGCGGCAATGCCCATGCCCGCTGGTTATTGGTCGAGTGCGCCCAGCATTACGCTAGCCCGCCCAAAGTGAGCAAGGAACTGAGCCGGCGTCAGCAAGGTCAACCCGCGCGAAGTGCGCGCCATCAGTTGGCGCGCGCAGAACCGGTTGCATCGACGTTATATGCGTCTTTTGGGGCGGCGGCTCCAGCGCAACAAGGCGATCGTGGCCGTGGCGCGCGAGCTATGCGGTTTTATCTGGGAACTCTTACGCACGCAATCCTGTTACCAAGCGCAATCCACACCGACCTGAAAAAGATGGTTCGAGGGGAACAGCACTAACAAGCAAAAGAAGGAGGAAGAGACAACTCAGCGCAAGCGCCACACACAAATCTAAGCCAGGAGCGGCTCTGAGGTGGCAGATCACGGTAGCCAACCCACGATGTCTCGTTAGCGTTAAGGTTGGACTTGGTCCAACCCCAGCACGCGTCACCTAGACTGTTGGAAAAGGGCTGCGGTGAATTAAAAGAATGCCGGATAGGTCCCAAGTCGCAAGACCCGGGATAGCCCGCGAATATCAGCATCACCAACCGCCGGGAACCTAACTCACCCCGACTGATCGGCCGCCTCAAACCCGCTCCTACTGAGACTTAAAAAAGCGATGCAACACTCGCCCTAGACTTCTTTTGCCCATTGACAAATCGACAGCCATATCAACGAGAACAAGATGAGCTACGGCGAGCGAGGGCGCGCGTCGCTCGGAGTGGAAGTGTCTTTGAGAAACGACGGTAGAGAACGACGCGCGCACCAGCCAAAAAAAATCCTGTGTCGCCGCGTGTGACAAACGGAATCTTCAGGCCGGCCGCGAGGTTGCTGCCTTGGCTGCATTCGTCCGGCGCTTGCGCCACGCGAGCAAACCCACGCCGCCCAAAGCGAGCAGACCGAGAGAACCCGGCTCCGGGACCTGGCCCGCTACGATCGAATCACCGACATCACCGTAGGCATAATCGATCAGGGTGAAACTGTTGGCGGCGCCCGCTCCGTTCATCTGGACGTGGGCCCAACCAAACTGCATACCTTTGCCGCCATTAAACCGAAAACCAATGTAGCCCGGACCCGCAGTGCGAAATTGGCCATATACACTACCGCCAGCGAGTGTCCCGGTGCCAAAAACAGTTCCATTGTCGACAAAATTCGTCGCCATCGAAAATGCCTGCCCAGCAAGCAACCTCGAAGCAAGCGCGTACGCGCCGGCACCGATACCTGCCGAACTGGTGTAGCCGACAAATTTCCCCGAGACTATGCCGCCCATGCCAAAGCCGGCGAACCCATCGGTTCCGGCAGAATTCAACACGGCCTGGCCGATCCTGAAGAAATCACCCGGTTGATCCAAGGTAAACGTTTGAAAGCTGGAAGAGTTGGGAGGCGCGTTGAAGGTTTGGTTGATTAGTCCTGAATAATGGATGGCGCCTTCGGCGGGATAGGCACCGGCGAGAGCGGTGGCCGCGCCAGCCGTCGCATAGGCGAGCCAGCGTGCGTTGTTGATCGAAGCTGTTTTCTTAGAGGGCGCACGGGATGTCTTCATAAGGCGCGAGATTGTCAAAGCGATCGCGGCGCGTCAATCACAAACTTGGCAGCGGTGAGCGGCCTAACGAGAAGAAGATGAGCGACGGCGGCCGAGAGCGAGCGTGGAGAACATGAAAGACATTGTAGCTACTCTGCGCGTGGAGACAAGGCGGTCCGCCCTTCGCTACACCAACTGGTTAGGCCCTTGGCGTGGCATCTCGAACGACCGCCGATGGCGCGACGTATGTTTCCCCCGCGAGTCCGGCAACGCTTCCGACCACACCGTAAATCTCAAGTCTCCCTCCGAGGTTCGTCACTCGACCGACGACCATCCCATGAACGATAGCCTGCCCACCTGGCTGAATCACCAACTGCCGACAGTACATCCCATGAAGCGTGAGCTCGCCACGTGAAAGAACGGTGACATCGCCCGAGCATCCCATGGACTGTAACGGCGTCCGAGATGCTCATGTCGCCGTCAATCTTGTCGCTAATCGTTCGCATGACTTCGAGCGGTTAGGCGTAACGAGAACAAGATGAGCGACGGCGGACGAGGCCGTCGGGACCGAGTTTACGTTTGCCTTATGGCGGCATCTTCTGCGCATATCTTGCGAGCAATGCAATGCGCTTCTTCTTCGAGTGAGCCGGTGGTGAAGTTAGGACAATCGCGTCGGTCGGTGAGATATTGTTGAATGCATGTCTCAAGATCACCGCAGCGTTCGTATTGAGCGACGTGAACAAACTGGTGCAGAAGCAACTCGCGGTCGTGCCATCGATCGGCGCGGATGATAATTCCATAACCAAAAGTGACGGCGCGGGAAGCTTCGGTGATGAGATGGGCGCGACGCGCGGCCACGGCCAATTCTTCGTCGTCGGGCAAAGGGATCCGATCGACCACCAACATTCGCACACGAGAACAATCCTGAACGCCCGCGCGCCGGGCATCATCCGTATGCCGCGCGCCTAAAGAAGTACCTTTAGCGAGGATATATTCTTCCTGCTCTCTGGCCCACTGGATGGCGCGCGGCAATAAGCGTTCGAACTGGTCCTGATCACGGGGCATGGGTGCTGGTGGGTGTGAGCGTTATAATTGCCAAGATTGAGAGCAAAACCCATGCACAGCGGAGTGAGCCCGGCTTGTTTCTGCGTAAAGTGGAGCGATCACCGTTGCGGCCGCGGAAGACAGAACAACTGCTGGATGCAAAAGACGGACCGCGTTGATCCTTGCGCTACCTCGCTTCCCCTCGCTTTTCAGCGCACTTCAATCCAATGTAGATCTCAAGATGCGAAAGAAAGAATCACACAGCTCCCACCGTCCCAGACTGTTGGTGCTCGTGGATGAATCCAATGTGGGTAGTTCGGTGCGCACGGCGGGACGCGGGCTCGATTGGTTGAAGCTGCGTGAATTTCTCGCCGGACCGGACACTGGACGGGACTTGATTGAAATGGTGGTTTACGCGGGTTTGCCGCCCGCAATTCCGCTCTGGCAGGAAGAGCGAGATAAGAAGAACAAGTTCATGCATTGGTTGCGTTCGAATGGGTTTATGGTCGTGACTAAAGATGGAGCGCCGGCGGAAGAAGGTCATTACAAAGCGAACGTGGATGTAATGATGGCGATCGATGCGCTCGAGCTTTCCGTCGAGATGCAGCCCGATGTGGTTATTCTCGTGACCGGTGACGCAGACTTCGCTTATCTCGCCATTAAATTGCGGCGACGCGGGATTCGTGTCGAAGTAGCTTCTGTCGCGCAAAATCTTGGCAACATTCTCAGATCGGCCGCGAATGATGTGATCGATCTGGCTCCGCTCTTTCGGACCTTTGAGATCATGCAGGTTCGGGAAGAAAATCGTGCTCCCGTCGGGGGATCACCGCGACACAGTAGGGAACGGCCTCGCCGGCCCAGTCCAATTCGATAGATCAACCTTCGAACGCAACGTATGTCGCGCGAAGCCAGCAGAAAATTTCCGTGGATCATTTATCTGCTCGTTCTCGCACTGGTCTTGGCGTTCACACTGGCGCCGATTGGATCGGTCGTGGTGTGCAGTTGGATCGCAAACGCTTATGGCTGCAAGGTTGACGAAGGATCGGTGCATCCGTGTCTAATCAATGGAGTAGATAGGGGACAGCTACTTTACACGTTAGGCGTCATGGGCTGGTTGATGCTGATCACGCTTCCCGCGGGCGCCTGCGCGCTCCTGGCGTGGCTCATAATTCTAATCGTCCATCGGTCGCGTTGGCGAAAGCGATCGTCGCAGGTTGGAAATCCAGCAGACTAAAAGCATGTATAAGCCATCTCATAAATATTCGCATGACGAAAATAACCTTGTAGCCGCCCCGCTGTGTCGGGGCGTCGGACGGGGTAAGGCACGGCTACAGAGCACCGTGACTACAACTGAAGCCATTTATGAGATGCCTTGTATGGCTTATTCTCGTTAGGTTGACGTGAATACCGACTATTCCAGCGCCGCGTCGACAGCCGCAGGAAAGTTTTCGCCGACTTCTCCTTCCAGCCGAAGCGTGACGCAACTCTCATGATCGTGATCGGTCGCACCTCGGTTGATGACGATATATGGAATCCCGCGCCCGGCAGCCACAAGCGGAAATGACGCGGCGGGATAAACCGAGAGCGTAGAACCTAGCGATACAACGAGGTCGGCCTCCATGGTGAATCGCTGCGCGCGCTCGAGTTCTCGCGCGTCAAGATTCTGGCCGAAGCTGATGGTGGCAGGTTTGAGGAAGCCGCCGCAATCGCATAACGGCGGCTTGCGATTGCGACGGAAGAATTGGAAATGCGCTTCTGGATCTTCGCGCCGATGACATGTCTGACACTCAACGAGCGCATTTGTGCCATGCAGCTCGACGAGCCGATCCAGACTGGTACCGGCAAGGCTATGCAAGCCGTCGATGTTTTGCGTGACAACAGCGCAAAGTTTTCCCGCGCGTTCCAATCGGACGATCGCGTTATGCACTGCGTTGGGCCTGGCATCGCGAAAGGCATCTCTTCCTTCTAGCTTGTAGTCCCAATGCTCGATCCGCGCCGCTTCGGATGTCATGAAGTCTTGAAAGTAAACTGGCTGCCGTCGTGTCCAGACACCCTGTGGCCCGCGAAAATCGGGTATGCCACTTCCAGTCGAGATCCCGGCTCCGGTAAAAATGAGCGCTTTCTTCGAGTCGCGCAGATAGTCGGACAAAGTCACATTCGACTATCAACGGCTTCAGTTCGCTTGGCTACGGCGGTCTCGAGATCCAATAATCGCGCGACCCTCGAACCAAACGTCGAATGAAGAAAAGCTAATAATCTTTCTAATCGCTGACGTCAGACTTCAGATTTCTGACCGCTGATCTCCTTGGCACGCCGTAATCTTGATGAAGGCGGCCGATTAAGTGTGGAAATTTTCTTCTGAGCGGGTAGAAAGATTCTCCCTCATGGCCCGCGCTCGCTCCTCCTCGAACAAATCAACGACTCCACCGCCAATCTCGGCTTCGAAGCGTATGCCGCGTAAGAAAGCCCTCGACTCACACGCGCTCGCCCTTGAGCAGGTCGAGCCCCTCATTCGCGAAATCCGCGGTGAGAAGGTGATCCTGGATTCGGATTTGGCGCGACTTTACGGCGTCACCACGAAACGCTTGAACCAGCAGGTAAAACGGAAATTGGAGCGGTTCCCGGCGGATTTCGTCTTTCAGGTAACGTCCGAGGAGGACGAGGCTGTAAGGTTGCAAATTGCAACCTTGATCGAATCGAACCGGTCGCAAATTGTGACCGCATCCTCCGGCAGATCCTCCATGCGGTTGCAAATTGCAACCGCATCGAAGCGCAATATCCGCTACCTGCCCTATGTCTTTACCGAACACGGTGCGACCTGGAAATGGCGAATGCCGAAGTGCGAATGTGGAAGTGAAATGCCATGAGTGAAGAACGTGACGAAATGGCGAATGCCGCAAACACTTCGCCATTTGAAATTCGACAATCGAAATTCGTATGAGTGAGGAGTTAAAGAAACGCACAAAGAAATTCGCGCTCGACATCATTGCGTTGTGCGCAGGCGTGCCGCAGGTTCTCGAAACACGACATGCCATCGGGCAAGTCATCCGCGCGTCGAGTTCCGTTGCGGCCAACTACCGCTCCGCATGTCGTGGAAAATCGAAAGCTGACTTCATTTCGAAACTCGGAACCGTCGAAGAGGAAGCCGATGAAAGTGGCTTTTGGCTCGAAATGCTCCGCGACATTGCTCAACTTCGGCACTTGAAAATCGACGTTCGAACTTCCCAAGAATTGACCCGCCTACTCGACGAAGCGAACCAACTCGTCGCGATCACTGTAGCATCACGGAAAACGGCGAGGGGTAATGGAAATGACAAATGACGAACTTCAAATGACGAAGGAACAGCAAGCCACCAATTCGACATTCGAAACTCGGATTTCACAATTCGCATCGTTCGGCATTCGAAATTCAGCATTCGGACTTTGCAGAGCTGATCACTTCGACATTCGAAATTCAGCGTTCGGACTTCGTCCCGTTCTCGTCGGTGAGACTGCAACGGGATAAGTGTTGCCCATGTAGCGCACGTCTATCGTGTCCAACTTGCGCGACACGATCGGCAATTTGTTCCGATCGCTGTTCCAACAAACTCAACCTTGGAACAAGCGGACACGCACCACCAATCCGGGCGCCGCTGAGTAACTTGACTGGTTAAACCAGTCAAGTTGGAGCAATCGAATCGGAACGTCACAACTCAAGCCATAGTTGACGCATCCATTCCTGGTTTGCTCAGAAACTCGACGGCTTAAAGCCGTCAAGCCTCGAATCACGCTTTCCGTGCACTCGTTATAGTTCGCCAGCTCTTGAAAACTTGACCGGTTTAAGCGGTCAAGTTAGAGAAACGTGTCTAGGTTAAACCACCAAACGGAAGCGCGGACTCAAATGCAAGAACCTTGCCGCCGAATTGCTGGCGAAATTGTTAGGCGACGAAATCAAAGTTTGGTCCAAACGGAACCTCGTGCAGAGCCAGGAGTTCTCCGCCGTAACGGATGCGCAGCAACGGCCGGGCTTTCAAATGCTAAAGAAGACCCTCAACGCCTGACCGTGCGATCGCCACGCAGGAAGTGATCGAAGAGCCCGGAAAATGTCGAATGGCGAATTCGGAATGTCGAACTGACCGAACTTCGAAATTCGCACTTCTGCGTTCGCACTTCCTGCAGAGCCGCGTGGCCGAGCTGGGGTTGAACCAAAGCGAGCTGCCGAAGATCGACGCGGAATTCGAAGCGAGGCCGGCATGGCACTTGCGGTCGATGCCAGTTCCTGATTTGCTATCCGTGTGAGCACGCGCATCCGCTTCAACGAGAGAAAAGCCACCCAGGCGGCGGCGCATCTGCTGCGCCTGCGCGGTGGCCGCATGAGCTACCTTAAGCTGATCAAGCTGCTCTACCTGGCCGACCGCGAGGCCCTTTTGAAATGGGGCCGCCCCATCAGCACCGACCGTTACGTCTCGATGGATCGCGGCCCGGTCTTGAGCCGTGTGCTCGATCTCGCGACCGACGGGGAAGACCCCGGGAAGCCCGTCCATCTGGGCCTCGAGCATCACCTCGCCGGGCAACTACGAAGTGGAACTCAAGGCGGAGGCCGGCGATGACGAGCTTTCCGAAGCCGAAATGCGACTCCTCGACCTGATTTTTGCCGAGCATGGGAAAAAAAGCCGCTGGGAGCTTGGTGGATCTCACACACGGGCTGCCGGAGTGGATCGACCCCCGTGGCGGCGCGATCGCGATCACCTACCGCGACATTCTGAAGGCCGGAGGGAAATCCGATCTCGAAATTGCCGCAATCGAGGAAGAATTGGCCGAACTGGCGGAAACTGACCTGCTGCTTCCCACGCGCTAAGAAATATGGCGGGGCTGGGTGACAGCTTCATGCTCCCAAAGCCGGGGCAGGAAACGGAACACCTCTGGGTGCTGATCACCAATCCTGATCCGGTCACGAAGGAAGCGATCATGGTGAACGTAACAACGCAGAGACCGCATTCAGACACGACGACGATCCTGAATGTGGGAGATCATCCGTTCATCCAGAAACCATCGGTCATCTTTTACGCGGATACTCGCATGGTGAATACCGGCCTCCTCGACGACGCGGTGACGCGCGGTGCATGTCAAACACACGCTGCATTTCAAGAGCCGGTGATTCGCAGAATTCAGTCCGGCGTTGCGGCATCGCCGTTGACGCCAAGGAAGATCAAAACCGCATACGCCGCGTATGCTGATGCCGGTCTAACGTAGAGAGACGTCTCATTTTGCCGCTGCCCGTGAAATAGATGGGCTGTTTTTGAGCCGCCGGACTCAAGCAACCCGACATCAGCATCCCGAGCGACCAGTTCCTCGCCGAGGTCCGCGGACTGAAATACAAGAACGTCGCCGCCGAATTGCTAGCGAAATTGTTAGGCGACGAGATCAAAGTGCGCTCAAAGCGGAACCTCGTTCAGAACCGAGAGTCTCAGCGTGCTGATCGCGGAGCGCGATCAGCTAGCAACTGCGAGGGCGCGCGCTCCCCAATCACAATCGTGCGATCGCAACGCAGGAAGTGATCGAAGAGCCCGGAAAATGTCGGATGGCGAATCCGGAATGTCGAACTGACCGAACTTCGAAATTCGCACTTCTGCGTTCGCACTTCCCTTCGCGCCGTCGAAGCAATGGGCAACGACGAACTAAAAGTCATCGCCGCCGAGTTAACTGCATAAGCATCCTGCTGCTTAGGAAACTCGACGGCTTAAAGCCGTCATGTTTGCAGCCGCATGCTCGAAAGTGTTCGCGTGGGAAAATAGAAGTGTCATCTAGAAACTCGATTGGTTAAACCAGTCAAGTGTCGTTAGTAAGGCCCGGAGGTGAAGTTTGCCCCTAGAAGCGCCAAGATGAACGACGAACACGACCGGAAATCAGCGATCAGAGGTCACTGATTATCAGCGCAAATCCGTCGCTGAGATTGCAACGGGATAAGTGTTGCCCATGTAGCGCACGTCTATCGTGTCCAACCTGCGCGACACGATTAGCAGTTTTGTTCCGATCGCTGTTTCAATAAACTCAACCTGGAACAAGCGGATACGCACCACAAATCCGGGCGCCGCTGAGTAACTTGACTGGTTAAACCAGTCGAGTTTGAGAAATCGAATCGGAACGTCATAACTCAAGCCATAGTTGACGCATCCATTCCTGGTTTGCTCAGAAACTCGACGGCGCCGGTCCGGGCTGGACACGTTTCTCCATTTGTTGTAGTGTTTGCACAACAAACACAAAACGACACGAACATGAAAACACCTCACAAGAGTTTCGCCGAGTTCTTCAAGTCGCTCCGAAAAGAACGGCGAATCACGTTACGCGATTTCTGTCTCGCGGCAGGCGCTGATCCCGGAAACATCAGTCGAATGGAGCGCGGAGCGATCATTCCTCCTCAAGATCGAGAGATTTTAACGCGCTATGCTCAAGCATTGGATCTGAAGGAAGGAAGTGATGAATGGTATCTCTTCTTCGACCTAGCGGCGGCTGATCACGGAATGATTCCGCAAGATTTGATGGACGACGCGGAAGTCGTGAAACACTTACCCGCGTTTTTCCGAACATTGCGCGGTCAACGGCCCACCGAAAAGGAGCTCCGCAAGATCGTCGAAAAGATCAAGAAGTCCTGACCAGCCAGTGGACCCGCAGGACTTCAAAGCTCCATTTATCGATCGGTCGCAGATTTGGCGGGAAGCGGACGGTTTCCGCGAGCGCTATTGGCCATCGGGAACAATCCCGGTCGATGTAATGACGATTGTGGAATTCGAACTCGGTCTAGAAATCCGTCCGGTTCCGAAAATGCGAGAGGACGAGGATATCGACGCGCTGCTTTTGGGCAACTGGCAGACGCTGATGGTCGATCTACGTCATTACATGGATGACAGATATCTTAATCGAATGCGGTTTAGTGTTGCGCATGAGCTCGGTCATTACGTTTTACATAAGTCGGTTTTCGATCAGATGCCTCGTGGTTCGATCGAGGAGTGGGTTCGGTTCACGCTGAATTTGCCAGACAAGGAATACAGTTTTCTGGAGTATCATGCCTACGAATTTGCCGGGCGATTCCTGGTCCCTCCCGCTGCACTCGCCTCCGAGTTTGAGACTGTTATCGCCCAAGTGGAGCGGACCGGACTAAAGCGCAGCGAACTTCTGGATGAACGGCACATGGGATACTTGGCGAAGCCAATCGCAGCCAAGTTTGCTGTATCGAGTGAGGTCATTGAACGTCGACTAACAAAGGAAGGGCTCTGGCCCCCGCGTTGATGGAATTCCTCATCGCTGATACCTTCACGGATATCCTCGCTCGACTTACGGGCGGGTGGGCTGATCCTGATTGGTGTTGAAATCGCCGCCGATGATTGTGGCCCTGACATTCGGTATCGCTGTCGCCATGAGGCTCTTCAAATGCCCGACCAGCTGGTGTGCGCCGACCTCACGTTTCCTGATATTTTTCGCGGTGATCGACAATGGCCTTTGATCGCGACAAGAGGATACCGGTAACAATAAACCAGATGGCCTGACAAAAGATGATGAGGCCGAAGCCATGCACATCGAGACGCAGACCGCCGGTTATCATCGCAATGATTATAGCTGGTCCTAGTAGGAGCCCGTAGATTCCGATCGCGATGGAAAGCACGCGACTTTTCACGATCAGCACCGACCAAAACACAATCGCGGCACACGATGCCACGACAAAGATCCTGGCGAACGCTTGATTGATTAAGAAATTATACTCCATCAATGTCCGCCACTGTTCGCTTCCAGGGCCGCGTGCGATCATGTGGCGTATAACTTCCGTACCGACGAGGCCGCTGATCGCGGGCGCTATCATCACGGCGATCAACCCCAAGGCATAAATTGCCAGTGCCAAGAGAGCGATGCGAGATGGCGAATCCAGCCGCCGGGTGAGCGCGAACGCGCCGAGGAAGGAGAAAGGTATGCCCACAATCGCGAGAGCATGCACACCAATCATGAGTGCGGTTAACTTTTCGAATTGAGCTGGCGTGATTGGATGACCGCCAGTCACCGGATGGAGGCTCATCGTAATCATCCCACTGATTGCTCCAATGATTAGCGCGATGCCGCCAAGTCGGTTATCTTTCATGTCTTAAATCTTCCGCTACCGATTCGTTAACTGTCCAGCACGCGAATGAGTAAGAACCGAACAGAGACGCGCCCCGTGTTCAGAAACATCGCGGATTTGCAGAAAAAGGAAGATCGGCGAGTCCGGCGCACGCGTGATAAACTCGGCGATGCGCTGGTACAGCTACTCGTGCAAAAGCCGTTCGAGGAGATCACGGTCCAGAACGTTCTTGATCGTGCTGGAGTAAGCCGCTCAACTTTCTATTCGCACTTTAGCGATAAGAACGATCTTTTCTTTAGCGATTCGGATGAGTTCCTCGAAGGAATGGCGACAGCGCTTTCGCGTTTTGGCGATAAGTCGGAACGAGTGGCGCCGGTGCAGGAATTGTTTGCGCACATTGCGGAAGTCCGTCCGTTTTACAACGCGCTCGTGGAGTCAGGAAAAATTCAGGACATATGGGAACTGGGCCGGGAACATTTCGCGCGCGGGATCGAGCAACGGCTTTCCGAAATCCCACGCGCGCGCAAAGTCCCACGCGCTCGCCGTGCAGCGATTGCACATGGCTTCGCGGGCAATCTTTTCTCTTTGTTGTCATGGTGGGTTCAACACGGAATGATTCCGTCGCCGGAAGAGATGGACAAGCTCTTTCACAAGATGATCTGGGCGGGAGCCGATGGCGCTTAGGACGTAGCAGCGAACGAAGACACATGGACAAAGAATCCCTCGAAGTCGTTCTCAAACGTTTCGATCAGCCCGACGAAACGCGCTTGATGATAAAGGGAAAATTTGAAGTCGTTCGTGTCGGCGGCATGACGATAGGTCGCGCAACATACCAGCCGGGGTGGAAATGGAGCGATCACGTTGGTCCGCAAGTCGGTGCAAATCGTTGCAACGTCGAGCATGTCGGCTTGGTCGTGGCGGGTAGCGCTGCGGTTGCATTCGACGATGGCCGCGTGGTGGAAATGAAAGCGGGCGAGTTATTTTACATTCCGCCTGTGCCCCATGACAGCTGGGTGATCGGCAAAGAAGAATACGTCTCGCTGCATTTTCTCGGCGCGGATCATTACGCCAAATGACCGCCTTAAAACATACCCTGTGAACGAATCAAAGAGTCGGATTTGGAAGAAGATCGGTGTTTACTATGCGCTGACACTTCTTTTTAGCGGCGTGTTCAGTGCATTTGTCCTGCACGCAGGAAAAATGGATGCTGGAAATCTTCTCTATGTTACTGGCGCGATGTGGGGTCCGGCGTTCGCGGCATTTGCCACAAAGAGAATTTTTCACGAAAATATCCGCGATTTACCCTGGGGTTTGGGACGCAGCGGAAGGTATTTGTGGTCGGCATATTTCATTCCGATTGCTTATGCGTTCCCGGTTTACCTTTTCGTTTGGGTGACGGGCCTGGGTGGTTTTCCTGATGCTCCAGTTCATTAAGCGAACAGCAGAACAATTTGGGTGGTCGCAATTTCCTACCAACCTTGACGCTAGTGCTTTTCGTTTTGCTTACTGCGACTGTTGGTCTCGTCGGGAAAACGTCGCGCGCGCTCGGAGAAGAAATTGGCTGGCGCGGATTTCTCGTGCCGGAGTTGAGCAAAGTCGTCGGCTTTTCCGGCGTCGGAATCATCAGCGGGCTAATGTGGGCGGCATATCACTACCCCGTTCTTCTCTTCGCCGACTACAATGCAGGTGGCCCGCCGTGGTATGGGCTGACCTGCTTCACACTTATGGTGGTGGCCGACAGCTTTATTCTCGCGTGGTTGACTCTGCGTTCCGGCAGCCTCTGGCCGGCCGCGATCTTACACGGCAGTCACAACCTGATCATTCAAAGTATTCTGACACCGATGACGCGCGATACCGGTCCCACCAAATACATCATTGACGAATTTGGCATTGGTCTTGTCATCTCCATTACGATTGGCGCAATCATTGTTTGGAGAAAACGGAACGAACTGTCGACACCGACGATTGAAGAATTAGTTCAACGGAAGTAACCGTGAGTCTTCTCGGTCGTCGTGGTGGTCGTAGTTGATTGCGTGGGTTGAGCCGCGCAACCGACAAACAAAATGGTGGCAAGCGCGAGCACGAACAAAGGGATCAGTTTAGATTTCATTGGTAGTACATGGAGGCTGCGCGCGGCATTAGTCGCGGTCAAGGTGAAAAAGCGAGCGAGCAAGCGGATGAAGGGATCGAGACTGTCGCATGCACGCCACTCAATGGGACTTCGGAATCGACAAAGCTCGGGGTTAGTCCGGCTTCGAATTTTCTTGAAGGGGCGCAGCACTGACGGCGAGGCCGTCATCAGATCCGTATTGAGGGTGATCGAACAAATGGACCAGGTACATGGAAGCGGACCACCACGAGTTTTTGTGCAATCGCGGCAGATAATAATTAAGACCGTAAATGGGCGAAATTTTCCGGAGTGAGTGTGCGTTGTTGAATTCGGCAATCGCTAATCGCTCGCCCGTGAATTCCGAGAACGTATAGGCAAGGATATCATCGAAATAGCAGTGAACGCGCGGCAACAGAATGCTCGCATCGCCTTCCAGTAACTTGAATGCCTGTTTCGTCGAACTGTAATAATCCAGGTCAAACGAAATGAATGCAACCGGGGACGGTGCCGACGCCATGAAAGGCTCGACCGTATCTTCGACCGGCCCGAGAACCAGCTGCGCACTCGTTAGGCGTTTTCGTAAAGCGGGCACATCCATTTGATAGGCGCCGGAGCGATACAGATTCGGCAAATCGCGATAATCCTGGGGCGGTGGAAGCCCCGCGCCGGTATCGAATCCATAAACGTCGATCGAAATTTGGAGCTGGCGACCTGCAGCTGAAGCCACTTGTTCGAGATTGATGAGACCGTTGCCGCCGGCGACACCGAATTCAATCACGGAAATTCTGGCTAACCCCAGTTGCCGGGCCAGGTGAGCTGCGTGCAGGACGCCCCACATAATATGTGGATAGTGATCGAATTTTTCGGTGGTCAATTCCAGGAATAGGCGGTTGAGGCGCCCGTACCCATCTTCATTGAAAAACTCACGCGGTTCCTCCGGTCCCAGCCATCTCCGCGCTCGGCGCAGACACCCCCGTAATATCCGCTTCAAAATCACTTCGTCTCTGTATCCGTAAAGATAAGCCTCGTCGAAGCAAAAGCTAAGAGAGCCAGTATGTTGGCAGCCAAGCTATTTTCAAACTGCTACCCGTAAGCTTCGTAGCAGAGATGTCCTGACAGACCTAGGGGAATAGAAGTAAGAGTTTGCTCTCCCCAGTTTCAATGACGGTTCCTGGTTCGAAATGGGCAAAAGAAACTCCTGGCCGATATCACGGAACTGGTGGCCAGGTTATTCCAGTCGAACGTGCGATGAAGTATAGGAGTTTGGCGTTGATCGTCTGGACGAAATAATGACTTTAGCGTTGGCAATCGCCAATGCGCCGACGAGCAATAAATCCCAGAGTGATTATCGCTCCCAAACCAATGAGGGCGAATGCGCTGGGTTCGGGAACGATGGTAATTGAGTAGTGCGCGGCGGGCAGAGCTTGTTCGGCGAAGGTAGTGCCGTCGAAGCTTGTTACTTCGGAAAGATGAGGATTGACGGTGGTGGACGCTAAATCGAACGTCCCCGGAGGTGCTCCGCTAATCTGGAGAGTAACATGGGCAACGAAATAGGTGCCAGGTCCGGGAACATTGCCAAAATCGTTGTTGTCCGAACCCAGATCCCGGTTTTCAGTCAGATAGCCGGGGGAGGCACCGGGCGCATGAGTGAAGAAGGCGGGATTGGGCGCGGTATCAATGGCATCTGGGAAGGCCGTGCCATATGTCACGCCGATAATAGAAAGACTGGCGGCAAAAGCCGTGTTCGTTTCCAGCCAGAAGGTAAGACCGGACGCATTATAACCGCTGTAGGTTAGGAAGACGTCAAAGCCAAACGTGTCGGTTGAGTTATATGTGCCCGAAGTGGGTGTTCCGCCGCCCAATCCGCCGTCGTCGAACACGATTGATTGACTTCCATCGCCAGCGAAGCTCACCACTGTCATCAGAGCTAAAAATAGGAGGGTTAGTTTTGTTTTCATGTTCGCGATTGTATCTTTCGCACTTTTAAGCGGCAATGTTAATCCGGGCGGAGCCTTTTTCACCCGTTGCAACGCTCGATGCTTTCCCGCAACCGCGAGTGCGAAAGCAGCAGCGGCGTGAATGGTCGCAGGCGGAGACGATGAGTACCTTACGGCTCCTGCGACTTTGTCATGACAATCTTTCTGTTGACTTCGATTGTCGTGCGCAAGTCAGCGGGTGAAGGGAATCGAACCCTCGTGTCCAGCTTGGGAAGCTGGCGTTCTACCATTGAACTACACCCGCGGTTTTGAAGAAACGAATAGTGAATCGTGACTGGTGAATAGTAAAGCAGTGAATGCGCCAGAATTTATTGCCAGGAAATTACGTCGTCGGCATGCATTGCCGGCATTTTTGTCGCCATTAGCCGCTGCAACGCACCGGTCCATCTCTGCCAAGGGACCACGCGATCACACTCCTTGGCGAAACTGGCGGCACCGCTCCCGCGTTAGCAGTGTACGGATTAGTGATTTGGTTATCGTAGTCTCGCGTCAATCTCTATATTGTAAGCGTGTTCCCCATGGATCAAAAAATTGCCCCGGTCTGGTATTGTCGTGCCGATACCTGAGCGTGGATTTGCGCCGATCTTTCACATCGGGCGGGGAAATAAAAACAATCTGCCGTCGTATTTAGCAGTTCGCGCTCACAGCCCACGAAGTTCGTTGAAGAGCACGTCGTTAGTAGTTGAAGTTCCGTACGTCGTCCGTGGCATCAGTCGTAGCGGTTGTCTGAGCGGATACTTGCCATATTCCGTATAGAACGCGTTCACGGCGGTGACGATCTGTGTGAGGTCGTTCTTTGCTTGGGTTTTCTTGGCCTGATCCTGCACGCCGCGGAAGGCGGGAAATAAAAGGCCCATCAAAATCACGATGATGGTGATGACGACGAGAAGTTCGATGAGGGTGAAACCGCGACGATCGAGAAACGGCGCTTTCCAAAGTGCCTCGGCGGTTTGGAAACCGCCGCTCCTTGAGGGCTGATCGTGACTTCTGATGTCTGACTTCTGATTCCTGGCTATTTCCATTTTTGCATTTGCTCCGGGAAAGGACATTGCTCGCAATCGGAATTGTCCTGCAAGCAAAAGTCTTCGTAAATCTGGAGCAAGCCTTGTTGGTGCGCGACCGACTTTAGAAAAGAGGCGCGGCGCGGATCGTCGCCAAACAAGCGTGTCGCACCGGTCTCGAGCCGACGGTTCGATAATTCCGCGGGCAACTCTTTGTAAGCAGCCCAAATATCTTTTCCTTCCGCAAACAGGAAAGGGAAAACGACGTTGGCCAAAATCTCGACTGCGCGCGAATCGCCAATCAGCGCCATGCACTTGTTCGCAGACTCGGAGCTAAGTGTGTAATGGAAATCCCAAAATGGATGTTCGAGCGCGAGAAAGAAAGCGCGGGCGGCTGAGCCGTCGTCATTATTGCCTAACGACTTGAGAAACGCGGGCCACTTCTGGACGATCAATGCGAGCGCGGCGAGCCGACGTTGCGGATGATTGAGCGGACGCGCGCCGCTCAAGCGCCAGAGTTTTTTCGGCAGAATGAGGCGCTGCATTTTGTCGCGATGCGGCCACCAGCGATCCCACAAAGAGCGGACGTAAGTGCGAGTGTTCGCCTCGTAAATGCCGAGGTCTGGTGTTTCGAGAAAACCGGCGCTACCAAATAGGATCGCTTCGATATCTTTGGGTTTTGCGCGCAGCGAAGCCAGTGGCAGCCTTTGCGCAAGTAAGGCAAACGGCAGTTTGTTTTCCTTGTAACCGAGAGCAGCGGCGATTTCCTGAAACAGGGCCGCGTCGCGCCCGTGACATTCGGCTATCTGATGCAGACGCGCGCTTTTGCGTTGCAAACGGAAATGCGCGGCGGCATCGAGCACATTGGAAACGCGTTCGGCCGGCAAATCTTTTAGCGGCGCCTGGCAACGGCCGGCTCGAGCGAGCGGAACATTGGCCGAAAATGCGTCGGGTAACGCGGAGGGATCCACGCGGATCTGTTTGACGTTGCGATTTGAACTCGTGCGCGTGAAAAACGTGCGATCGCTGGGATAGACAAACACGTGCAGGATCGTTTCATCGAATGCGGGATTAATGGCGTGTTTGTGGAGTTCCCAGTTTCGATCGGTGAGATCGAATTCGACATGGCCACGAATTGCTTCGGCCCTGTCGATGCGGATCGCGGCATCGGAAAAATCAGGACCGGCTTCACGATTCCAGGTGCCGAATTGCACAATTTCAATGTCTTCGCCGGTGAGAGAGCGGAAATTTTTTCCGAAATCGCCGGCGAACCAGCGTGCCTGTAATTCCAATTCACTTGGGATGCGTTGCGGGGGAATGAGTGCGCGCTCCCGCACACGAGATGCGGTCCGCATCTCGGCATAGCGCTGGCTATCTGCTTTTTTTGTCATGTCGAGCGATACGCCAGTCCGGTCGAAGACTCGCCGCGGAGAGCTCGGATCGAGACATTTCTCATAATGAACAATAAGAGATTTCTCGACTTCGCTCGAAATGACAGAATTCGTTAGGCGGGTGCAACGGGTTCCGGGTGGATTGTTTCAGGCTGCGAAATGGGGCCGGTGTGACGCTCGCGCAAATATTCCGCCATGAGCTCGACTGTCGCAGCACTCGAGCGCGGAAAAACGAAGAGATACTTCGGCCCTTTTCCCGCCGCCGGAAAAATAATCAGATTCTCCGACAAGAATTTTGGCTCGCGTGCCACCATCGAACCGACGAGATCGATTGTCTGAGAAAACGCGCGGCCGCTTTTGCGCGCGACGAAGACAATCTTGTGTGGCTCTTCATTTGTGGCGACGAGCGCTCCGAAAAGATTTGGCGGGATGCGGCGACCGCGTCCGCTCACACAAGGAACGGCCCAGGCGATTGTTTCGTTCAGCACGTTTTCGCGCGTAAAGACCGGCGCGAGTTTGCCGGGCAAAGTCGTGGGCAGCGTTACCGGAGTGTCGGAAGCAGCGGGGCCATTCAATTTTTTCAGGATCAGCCAGAGTTTTGCTTTCATCGCGCGCAAAACTTTGGGCGCGAAATAAATGAAGGCAGCGAGCGCGACAGCGAAAATCGCAAAGGCGAGCGCGGGGTTGTAGTGAATGAGAATGAGCCCGCCGATGACAGCAACATCTTCAGCCACGCTGAGGCCGATGTTTGAAAATGGTTCGGGCGATGTATTAGCAACCAAGCGTGAAGTGGCCTTGGCTGTGTGCGTGAGCAGGCTGGTCGTGCCGGCGAGCAACGCGACAATTACGTCGAATGTTGGCGTCGAATGTCCGAGCACTCGAATGGCGAGAAGTGCGCCACCGATGGGACGAATGATGGTATGCACGGCGTCCCACGCGGAATCGATCCATGGAACTTTGTCGGCAAAAAATTCCAGGAAATAGAGAACGCCGGCGATGGAAACGATGACCGGATGGCCAAGCACTTCGAGCGATTGATAAGCAGGCGAGAGAACGATCCAATGCTGATTAATGGCGAGCCCAGTGACGAAGACGGTGAGGTAAAGGTTGATGCCGGCGAGACAGGCCAGGCCGAGCGCGACGCCGAGGAGATTGAGTCGCTCCATTGGGAAAATTATGAGCGCGCGTGATTCGTTGTCACGCGTTTTGTGGCCGCGCCGCTCTGTCGGCGCGAACGTTTGCACGGCGACAGAGCGCCGTCGCTACGGCGGGCGATTGAGGTCAATCGTCCCTACCTGGAGTTTGCCGCCGGGGACGGCGGCCTCTACAATGGCGGGCCATGCTCGATATTCGGCTTATTCGGGAACAGCCTGATTTCGTCAAGAGTCGCCTAACGACTCGCGGCGGCGACGATGCGGCGAAAGTGGATGCAGTTCTTGAAGTCGATGTCGAGCGCCGGAAGATGGAAACTGCTTTGCAGCAGTTAAATGCCGATCGGAAGCGACTGAGCAAAGAAATCGGGGGCAAGCGAAGCAGAAACGAATCGTCAGACGATTTGGAGGAGAGGGTTCGCCAGATTGGCGATGAGATCGCCTCTTTGGCGGAGCGAACTACGGCAGCGGAAGAAAAACAGAAGACGTTGCTCCTCGAGATCGCGAATCTGCCGCACGCGAATGTGCCGGTCGGCAAAGATGCGAGCGCGAATCCGGTGGTGCGGACGTGGGGAGAGAAACCGCCGTTGAGCGGGAAGATCGAAGATCACGTCGCGCTTGGAACCAGATTGGGACTCTTCGATCCAGATCGCGCGACGAAATTAAGCGGAAGCGGGTTCATTTGCTTCACCGGCGCGGGAGCGAGGCTGGAGCGCGCGCTCATCAATTTCATGCTCGATCTGCACACGCGCGAACACGGTTACGTGGAAGTCAGTCCGCCATTCCTCGTTAGGCGCGATTGCATGATCGGCACGACGCAGTTGCCCAAATTTGAGGCGGACATGTATGGATTAGAGGAAAACCAGATGTTTCTGGCGCCGACGGCGGAAGTGCCGGTGACGAATTTTCATCGTGAAGAAATTCTTGCGGTAAAGGACCTGCCAAAAAAATTCGTGGCTTACACGCCTTGTTTCCGGCGCGAAGCCGGATCCGCGGGACGGGAAACGCGCGGGATTCTTCGCGTGCATCAATTCGACAAGGTGGAATTGGTGAAAATTACGACGCCGGAGACCTCCTACGAGGAACATGAATCGTTAACGGCGAATGCCGAGCGCGTGTTGCAACTCTTGAATCTGCACTATCGCATCATCGAGCTTTGCACCGGCGATTTGGGGTTTGGTTCGGCCAAGACCTATGACATCGAAGTTTGGTCGCCGGGACAAAACGGTTATCTGGAAGTTTCGAGCTGTTCGAACTTTGAAGACTTTCAGGCGAGGCGAATGAATCTGCGTTACAAAGATGCGGATGGTAAGAACAAATTTGCGCATACGTTGAATGGTTCCGGGCTGGCGTTGCCGCGTTTGTTTGCGGCGCTGATTGAAACGGGGCAGCAACCCGATGGGTCGATTCGGATTCCCGAGAAACTCCAGCCGTTTTTCGGAGGCACCGAGATTCGTTAGGCGAAGCTCCAAGTTCGCGTTGCTGTTGTTGTAGTTGCCGCCGTCACGGCGGCAGTACCGGGCATGTTAGCCATTCTCCTGCCGCCAGAGACGGCGGCAGCTACAACCGAAGCGGCCGCTACAGTTGCAGATCAAGCTGGCCGCGATCTGGCGGCTTCGCTTTCGATTTCAGAGGGGAGAGGGAGTTCAAAGCCGAGCCGTTGCGCCAAACGCTGGCAACTCACGGGCGCGAAACCTTCAAAGTGATTGTTCATGAAAATCCACGCGCTGCGCGCATCGGCCAGATGTCGCTCGATCTTGAGCGACCAACTTTCGAGCGCAGCTTCCCGTTTCCAGAGTAGCTTTCCGTAGCGATGAATCCGTCCGCCATCGCTGCTGTATTTCGTCGCGTAATCGCCGAGCAATCGCAGATAAAGGAAATCGGTCGTCCGCGGGAGAAATTCGAAGGGGGCGAGGTTGCGTTCGTTGAGCGGGCTGGTGTCCGCCCAAACCCAGCAAGCGCGATGTTTTTCCAAAAGACGAATGATCTGCGGCTGATGCCATGCGGGATGGCGGAACTCGATCGCGAAACGGAAATCGCTCGGTAATTGCTCCAAGAATTTGCGCAGAGCAGTTTTTCCTTCTTTCGGCGCGAAAGAGGGTGGCAATTGAGCGAGCAGGAGCTGAAGTTTTGGCGCCAGCGGCGCCAGCGCGCGTAAGAATGTATGCAGCGGCTCCGCGCAATCGTGCAGGCGGCGAACATGCGTGATTTCACGCGGCAGTTTGCATGCGAAGCGAAATTCAGCCGGTGTCATTTCGAGCCAGCGACGGACGGCGTTCTCGGCCGGAGTGTGATAAAAGGTCGAGTCAACCTCGACCGCGGGAAAATGGCGCGCGTAGAATTCGAGCCATTGTGCCGGGGGAAGGTCGGCTGGATAAAACGTCCCGCGCCATTCTTCATAACTCCAGGCGCACGTTCCGATGCGGATTTTTTGTTGATCGCTCAGATTCAATTCTCACGTATAAGATAACGATCTCCGCCGGGGGGAAAGCATTTTGCTGCTGCCCGCGGCGAAAAAGATGGCATTCCTCAGTCGGCGCTCAGCTTGACGCGATAGTGCATGCGGTTACCCTGCGGGAAGAGATGAATTATCGACTGCGCCTTATTCTTTTGCTCGTCATCGCGAGTCTTTCTTTTCCCGAAAGAAGCCCGGCGCCGGTCGTTTTTAAAGCAGGGAAAGGGGTGAAGTATCACCCGCCCGGGGAAGAAGAGATCAGTGGCACGGCACAGGAACTGAACGCGAAAGCAGAAGCGGCCGCAAAAGAGGGAAATCTCAAAACAGCGGTAAAAATTTATTCCAAAATTCTGAAGCGCTACCGGCGCGACGTTCTTGCTCCCGAAGCGTCATTTCGCATTGGTGAGCTTCAAGAACAACGGCATGATTATTTACGATCGGCAGGAGCTTACCGCTATCTGGTTGAAAACTATCCGCAAAGCCCGCACTTCGACGAAGCAATCGAAGGTCAATTCCGGATCGGTGAAATGTTTCTGGGTGGGAAAAAGCGCAAGATACTTGGGGTGCCCGTTTCGAACATGCTGGATGCGGCCGTGGAAATCTTCGCTTCTGTCGTCCGCACGGCGCCCTACGGAAAATACACCGCGCGTGCGCAATTTGACATTGGACTGGTTCGAGAAAAGCAAGGACTCGCCGACGCCGCCATTACCGCTTACCAGGCTGTGATCGATAAATTCCCGAATGAGCCGGTAGCAGCAGATGCGCAATATCAGATCGCGTATCTTTGGTATGCGGCGGCGCGCGCCGGCGCAAAAGACCCGAACGCCGTGACCAAGGCGACGACCGGTTTTCAGGATTTTCTCTTTCGCTATCCGCATAGCGAAAAGGCTCCGCAGGCGCGCGAAAATCTTTCGCGGCTCGAGAATAAAGCGACGAGCGATTCGTTTGGCATCGCGAAATTTTACGACAAGCGAGGGAACTATCGTGCGGCCGTGATCTATTATAATGATGTCATTCGCCAGCAACCGGGCTCGGCCAAAGGCGACGAAGCGAAGCGGCGCATCGATCAACTGCGCTCAAAGATTGGAGACGCCGCGGTAAAAGAAATCGAAGTCGCCGCGAATGCGCCGAAGAAGAAGCCAGGAAGGATGGCGAACGCCGGCGAGTCGAACGAAGGCCCGCCCGCCATGCGCGCATCGCCCACCGATGTGGCGCCGCTGCCGCCCCCTGAAGCCGATGTTTCATTACCGCCGCCTGCTTCGCTTGCGCCCGACACGACTACGGCGCCCGCGGCTTCGCCTACGCCGGCCGAGTCGCCCACGCCTGAGAGCACCGCGTCGCCGACGCCGTGAAACAGTTCCTCAGCGCCGCCCTCATCGCGTTCGGTTTAACCGGATGCATGGGTTATCACATCGGCCCGGCCAAACCCTATTACTTGCGCGATGTTCACTCGATTTCGGTGCCGACTTTTAAAAACAGCTCGCTCCAGCCGCGCATCGAAGTGCTCGTTACCAGCACGGTGATCAAACAATTTCAGCAGGATGGAACTTTTCGCATCGTTGGCGACGAGGATGCGGATGCAATTTTGAAAGGAGAGATCACGTCGATCTCGCGCCGGCCGACTCGTTCCGTGCGAGGCAACGTTTTGGCGACGACCGAATTTGGCCTAACGATGACTGTGCGCTACTCGCTGCTTACTCGCTCCGGAAAACAGATTGCCCCAGCTTCCGAAGCCGTAGGCACGACCAGTTTCTTTGTCAGCCGCGACGTCAATACGGACGAACGGCAGGCGCTTCCTCTGGCGACGGAGCAGCTCGCCACCCACCTCGTCAGCCAACTGAGCGAGGGCTGGTAATGCCAAATGAAAGGGGATGAAAAACTTTGGCAAATTTTAAGCGACAAATTGGAAATGCTGCGGGCGAGCGATCGTCTGCCGGAAGCGACGCGCGTCGCCGAAACAGCCTTGGAGCTGGCGGAGCGAGCATTTCCTCCGAACGCGCCGCAGCTCGCCTTTAGCGCCGAACGCCTCGGGCAGTTGCGCGACCAGCGCGGCGATCGAGCTGGAGCCAAGCCGCTGCTGGAGCGTGCGCACGCACTGTTCGAAAAAGCAGAGCCGAACGATCTACGATCGGTGTATCGCTCCGCCCGGCGGCTCGCGTATCTTTGCGATCATCTCGACCATGATGAGGATGCGATTAAGTATTACGAAAAAGCGATCCAGTCGGGGATTCAGCTAAAGGACCTGCCGCATTCGGATCTCGGAACCCTGCTTAACAATGTCGCGCTGATTTATCGCAAATCGGGACGGCAAAGAGCAGCCGAGCCGTATTACAAACACGCACTGGAAATTTACGAAAAGCAACTGGGTCCCGAACATGCCGACGTCGCTTCGGTCCTGAACAATCTCGCGGTCTTCTACACGAACGAACGGCGCTTCGATGAGGCGGAGCAAACGCATCTGCGTGCTTTGGCCATTCGCGAGAAAATCTATCCGCCGGAGCATCCCGATATCGCGCAATCGAAGTGCAATCTGGCCGTCGTTTATCATTCGCGGGGCGATTACACGAGAGCGGCCGAACTTTACCGCGCGTCGCTCAAAACCTGGGAAGACACGAACGATACGCCGCCGAAGGATTACGAAATCGTGGCATCGAATTATGCCGATTTGCTGCGCTCGTTAGGCAAAGCGCGTAAGGCAAACGCTCTGGAAGAGCGCGCCCGCAAAAAACGCCGCGGTTGACGCACTGTAGCCGCCGCCCTGTCGGGGGCGTTGTGGCGCGCGGAATTTTCCCCGCGCTTCGCACAGCGAAGCGGCTACAGGATTGAGCTTGCGCGAAAACTGCCCACGCGCATTTTAGCATTCGCTCGCTCACGTGGCGGAATGGCAGACGCGTACGGCTCAGGACCGTATGGGGAAACCCGTGGAGGTTCGACTCCTCTCGTGAGCAATAATGATTCTAGTATTTGCAACGTTCGCGGCTAACGAACCGGGCAGAACTTTGTTTTTGTGCTTGCCAATCTGCGCGCTCAAGCTCAAACCGATAGGATTATGAAAAAGTTCCCTGGAATAGTGAAGATTCTTGTCGCCACCAGCGTGGTAGTCCTCTGCATCCTCGTCGTTCAAGCCTGCGCGCAACATCTTGGCTCGGGCAGGTCTGGAAAAAATCTAAGCTTCGGTTTCCCGGAACGCCATCAGGTGAAGGACCCCAAGGGCTTCTGCAGCATATTGGAAAAGGGGCTTAGTCCGGGTGCTATATATAGTTTCGACGTGGTTCAGGACGAAGGCGGCAAACCTGAGAACTGCTGCAAGCCAACTGACTGCAGCGCACGGAATCTGACAGTCAAGGTGGATAAGATTACCACGTCTCTATTGGCGGAAACGTCAGCGAGTGAGCTCACTCCGATCGGTTCGCACGTAACACAACGCATTTATTCAGACGTTAAGGAGGATATCGACCTCGTCCTGGCGCAGGCAAAATAGTAAAGTCCTTGACGATTTTCTCCCTCAGCGACGAATGACTTTGTGTCGATTCGCATTTGTCTGACGTGGTTCGTTCTGCATTTCTTGCTCATCTTCGGCGTCGCCGGCCGTGAGACGCTGTGGTTGATCGACAACGGACTGACTCTGCTTCCATCATCCGCTAAGAGGCACTGGGCGCAAAGTGGAAACCATCCCAACGACTGTTTCGGGAGAGGACCTGGCGTCATCGAATCCTTTCCGGCAAGCGTTAGCGACCTATACCGCACTTGCCGGTATCGACGCGGGGTATGGTTATTTCGCACCCAATGTTCCAACGGGTTACCGGTTATCTTTCGAGTTACACTACGCTGACGGCCACGTAGAACGCGCGTTGCCGCGAGTTCATAGCTTTTCGGCCGGCCTGCGTATAGCCGGCCTTGTCGACCAGATCGGGCGCACTCGCTCCGAACCTCTGCGGGAGCACATGGTAAAGATGCTCGCTCAATCGCTCTGGCGGACGCATCCTGATGTGAAAACGATGTGCGCGTCGCTGGAAGAGATTGGTCTCCCAAGTGTTCGAGATTTTGAGCGCGGGAAAAAGCAATCTCTGCAATTCCTGTATGCGTACGACTTCAGTCTTGTCGGGGAACAGTCCCGCCCATAAATCGTAAATGATGGTAAGATTGAGAGAACTGCTGACGAAATTTCTCTTTCCTGTTCAGTCAGACAAGTGGCTAACATTTCTGAGAGTAGGCCTGGGTTTGCAGGTTATCGCGTGGACTTTTTCGTTGTTCAATGACTGGAGCTACCTCTTCAGCACCACCGGGAGTGGCTTAATTACCCGAGACTTGGCCGAAGGTCTCGTGGCTCTTCAAAGTCCGCTCGTACCGCGGCTCGGGTTGCTGGTTCAACTGGGAGCGCGCTTGGGATTCCGCGAAGATACGATTCTTTCCCTGACTTGGATCTGTCTTCTATCTGCCGGTTGCAGTCTGCTCTTCGGATTCGCTTCCCGTTTCTGCGCCGTGGTTTGCTGGTTTCTTCACCTAAGCGCTGCGAAGAGCGGAGGGTTCATCTCCTATGGCGTGGATAATTTCATGACGATCGGGCTTTTCTATCTCATGTTATCGCCACTGCCCGATAGATTGTCTCTCGATGGCTGGTTGCGAAAAGAGCGTCTAAGAGCGCAAGGCGTGAACGGGTTCTTCCGACGAGTCCTGCAACTTCACTTATCGGTAATCTATTTTTTCAGCGGCCTGACCAAGTGTCTTGGGGCCGGATGGTGGGATGGCTCAAATATCTGGCGCGCACTGACACGCGCACCTTTTAACATTATTCCTCCCGAAATCCTGGTTAGGTGGAAGTATGCCTTGCCTGTTCTTGGGATTTTGATTTGTCTGATTGAGACAGGCTATCCTTTCCTTATCTGGTTAGGACGGACTCGCCTTCTCTGGCTTTCGGCGGTCATCGCGATGCATCTTGCGATCGCGATTACGATGGGGATGTACCTTTTTGCGCTCGTTATGATTGTGCTGAACCTCGCGGCTTTTGGCCCAGGTGCGTTAGATTCCCGTGCACGGCGTGAACGAGCTGAGCCGCGCGGACTACGAACAGCAATGATTGCATTGGTGCCGCGGCGTTGATTCCAGTCGACTTGCCCGGTCGAGATCCTATGTTTACGCTTGCTGAACGCGCGTAACGAGTATGGGCGACGAGGTCCAAACAAAAATTAAGCTGGAGATTGCGCACGTTTTGTTCATCGACACCGTCGGTTACTCGAAACTGCGGATAGACGAGCAGCGTGAACAGCTTGACGAACTGAATCGCATTGTTCGAAGCACGAATTGTTTTCGTGCCGCAGAATCGGCTGGAAAACTAATTCGGCTCCCGACGGGTGATGGCATGGCCCTCATTTTTTCCGATAGTCTCGAATCGCCGGTCGAATGCGCGTTAGAAATCAGTCGGGCTCTAAGGACTTCGTCGCATTTGCCTTTGCGCATGGGGATTCACAGCGGCCCGGTGAGCCGAGTCGTGGATGTAAACGACCGCTGTAACGCCGCGGGAGCTGGAATCAATCTCGCGGAGCGGATCATGGATTGCGGAGACTCAGGTCATATTCTGCTTTCCAAACGCGCAGCAGACGATCTTGTCGAGTACAGCAAGTGGCAGCCTTATTTGCACGAGATTGGAGAATGTACTGTTAAACACGGCACAAAAGTCGTCTTGGTGAATCTCCATAGCGACGAGGTAGGAAATCCCGCTTTGCCGCTTCGTTGCCGGGAGGCACAGACTGAGGCGTTAGCTCGCACTGCTACTCATCGCCGCAAGATTGCGATTATTACCGCAGCAGTCGCGATGCTGGCTCTTATCGGCTACACATTGTTCTCTTTCTCATCGCGTAATTCGCCGGCATTAGGAACCGGTAGAGTTACGCCGCACATATCTCCGAAGAGTATTGCCGTGCTGCCATTCCAAAATCTCAGTGATGAGAAGGAGAACGCCTACTTCACTGATGGCGTGCAGGATGAAATTCTCACTGACCTTGTCAAAGTTGCCGACCTTAAGGTTATAAGTCGCATATCGGTAATGCAGTACGGGAGCGATACGACTCGCAATTTGCGCGAGATCGGAAAAGCCCTGGGTGTCGCCTACGTTTTAGAGGGAAGTGTGCAACGCTCAGGGAGTCGTGTCCGGGTCAATGCGCAGTTGGTTGATGCCCGAACCGATTCGCATGTTTGGGCAGAACATTACGATCGCAATTTGGCAGACGTCTTTGCCATTCAAAGCGAGCTTGCGGAAAAGATAGTGTCGCACCTCAAGGCTCAGCTTTCACCGGCAGAGAAAGCAGCGATCGAGCGGAAGCCAACCCCTGATCTTGCTGCGCACGATCTTTACGTCCGCGCCAAAGTGCTTATCGACAACGCCCTTTTCAATACACCGCGGACGAAGAATCTCGAGGAAGCGGTGCGCCTTTTGAATAAGGCGATAGCGCGCGATCCGACATTCTTGCTTGCCTATTACCAACTGGCGCACGCTCACGACCAACTCTATTTGTTTGGTGTCGATCACACGCCATCGCGTCTGGCGTTAGCGCATGCAGCTATTCAGGCGATGCAGCGTCTAAATCCCAACGCGGGTGAGACGCATCTCGCCCTGGCAAAACATCTTTATTGGGGCTACTCCGATTACGATGGCGCTCGCAAGGAACTCATCGAGGCGCGCCGGACATTGCCTAACGAACCGCTAACATTTTTGCTCGCCGGCTACATCGATCGACGGCAGGGGCGCTGGGATGAATCTACCCGTAATATTGAGCGTGCGATCGAGCTGGATCCTCGCAATGCTTTATTTCTGCAGCAAATCGCGCTGAGCTATCAAGACCTGCGGCGTTACGCCGATATGGCGTCAGTCTTGGATCGCGCGCTGACACTGGCGCCACACGATCCCGTCATACGCGTGCAACGCGCGGCCGTAGATTTCCAATGGCGCGCCGATACAAAACCGCTACACGCCGCAATTGACGCGATTATCACTCAAGATCCAAAAGCTGCTGCGCGGATAGCCGAGCAGTGGATGAATTTGGCGCTCTTCGAGAGCGACCCGGATGCCTCCGCTCGTGCTCTCTCTGCGATGACTGCGGACGGCTGCGAAGATCCTTTTCCTCGTGGATGGTGCGAAGGAATTGTCGCTCAGTTCCGCGGTGATTTCGTGGCGGAGCGTGCTTCGCTTGAAAAGGCTCGCCGCGAGCTTGAGAAAGCGGTATCCGGTCAACCTGACTACGCGGAAGCGGTGGGAGCACTCGGCATGGTGGAGGCCCTTCTTGGGGATAAGGAAAATGCAATCCGTGATGGCCGCCGGGCAGTCGAGCTACTGCCGGTAACGAAAGACTCGATTACCGGTGCTCTCCTAGTCGAACGCCTTGCTCTCATCTATGCCTGGGTCGGAGAAAACGATCTTGCTTTCGAGCAGCTCGGAACGGCGGTCAAAATTCCCGGAGAACTGAGTTATGGCCAGCTGAAGCTCCACCCATTTTGGGACAATCTTCGTGGCGACCCGCGCTTCGACAAAATTGTAGCGGCGCTCGCGCCCGGCGCGCGCAAGCCCTAGTCATCCTGGAGCCTTCCGAGGTTTTCCGGCGATCAACAACAATGCGCTAACCGAACTGATGCAGGCAAGTGCCGCGCCGATTAACATGACGCTGCGAAAGGCAGAGACGAAGGAATCATCAATAATATTCCTTAATCTTGCACGCGCGGCCGGATCGATCTCCGTCGTCAGCCTGGCACCGGCAAGTTTAGTGCGGCTTTCTTCGACTACGCGTTGTTCATCCTTTGAGAGAACCGCGCGAGCCAGGCGCTGATCAAGCGCGCGATTGTACGCGTGGAGCATGACGAGCCCGAGAACTGCAATCGCCAAAAGTCCGCCGGTACGCGAGATGGCGTTGTTAATTCCCGAAGCGATTCCAACGCGATTTTCAGGAACGGAATTCATCACCGTCGTCGTTAAAGGGGCGACGCTAATGGCCATGCCGAGGCCGAGCACGACTATCGCTGGAAAAAAAGTGTTCCAATAATTTCCGCCTGCATCCGGTAACATGAAAAGCGCAAAACCAATCGCGGCAATGGCGGGTCCGATTACGAGCGGAACTTTCGCTCCATAGCGTTGCACGAGTCCGCCAGCCCAGCGTGAGAGCACAAAGATGATGAGAATAAAAGGGAGCAACGCAGCGCCTGCTGCCGTCGCCTTATAGCGATGGACTTGAATCAAGTTTAACGGCAGGAAAAAGAGCGTGCCGCCAAGTGCGCTGTACAGAAAGAACGTAAGCAAGTTGGCGCCGGTGAAATCGCGCGATCGGAAAAGTGTCAGGGGCAGCATCGGATTCTTGGTGCGCGCTTCATAGAACAAAAAGAAGAGAAGGAAAAATGTTCCAGCGGAAAGAGCAATCAGAACGGCGGGTTGAGTGAATCCGCGACGCGATGATTCGAGTAAACCATATACGAGCGAGCCGAGCCCCAGAACGGCCAGGACCGCGCCTAACCAATCCAATTTGCCGGTTGATTCTTCATCGCGGCTCTCCGGCACGTAGCGAAGCGAGATGAGCAAAACAATGAAAGCAAGAGGCAGATTGATGAAGAAAATCGCGCGCCACGATATGTGCTCGATGAGCCAACCGCCGAGGACCGGACCAACGGCCGCGGTAATGGCAGTGAAGGCCGACCACGTTCCGATCGCGTGTCCTCGATCGCGCTCGGGAAACGAAGCGCTGATGATGGCGAGACTGCCCGGCACGAGAAGAGCAGCGCCGAGTCCTTGCAAGGTTCGCGCGATGATCAGTTGGCTGATGTTCGATGCAAAGCCGCAGCAAACTGACGCGACGGC
Source organism: uncultured Verrucomicrobiae bacterium (assembly GCA_963803315.1). GTDB lineage: Bacteria > Verrucomicrobiota > Verrucomicrobiia > Chthoniobacterales > UBA10450 > JBBQFI01. The sequence continues at coordinate 43,289 of CAWDLY010000004.1, forward strand.
GAACATGATGACTCCGATCAGGAAAATGCGGCGACGTCCGTAATAATCGCCTAACGAACCGCCGACGAGCAGGAGCGCGGCGAGCAAAAGCGAATAACTCTCGATCACCCATTGAACGTCGAGCACGGTGGCGTCGAGACTGACCTGCAATGCAGGCAATGCCACATTGATCACGGTCCCATCGATAAAGACCATGCTGGACGCGAGAATCGTCGCCGCCAGAATCCAGCGCCCGGAAAATTTTGGGCACGGCTCGGAGGATGGTTTGCCGCGAATGACGCCTTCGTCACACGGTTGCTGCGAAGCAACGATCATGTTGTTATTGAAAAGCGAATGAAGCGCCGTTAATCAGAGCGTGGCAATCGAAAAAATTCCCGCAATGACAAACGCCGAAGCAACCATGGAACGCCGCTCGTTTGGCCAGACCTCGCGCACGGACGTTTGGTGGATTCAACCGCTGGTCGTTTTCCTCGGCCTTGGAACCTTCGTCGTTTACTCGACGTGGGCGGCATTTCAGGGAGCGCACTATTATTTTGGCAATTATATCTCGCCGTTTTATTCGCCGGAGACTTGTCGGTTCCTCGCCACACAGTTGGTTTGGACCGAAACCGATTTGGTGGCCGGCCTGGCTTTTGTTTTCACCGGCACTCCTGATTTTGTGGGCGCCGGGCGGATTTCGTCTCACGTGTTATTACTACCGCGGCGCGTACTACAAAGCCTTTTGGGCTGATCCACCGGCGTGCACCGTCGGCGAGCCGCGTAAGACATATCTCGGCGAACGTTCGTTTCCGCTCATCATGCAGAATGTGCATCGATACTTTATGTATCTCGCGCTCATTTTTATTTTGATTCTCGCTTACGATGTTTGGAAAGCGATGTGGTTCGCGGACGCATCCGGAAAAGAATCTTTCGGCATAGGCGTCGGCACGATCGTTCTGGCGATCAACGTTGTGTTCCTGGGTGGTTACACTTTTGGCTGTCATTCGCTCCGCCATTTGATCGGTGGATTTCGCGATAGACTTTCGCGCTCGGCGAGTTGCTACAATGCCTATCGCTGTGTGAGCTGCTTCAATCGTCGCCACATGCTTTGGGCGTGGATGAGTTTGTGCTGGGTTGGATTTAGCGATCTCTACGTGCGCCTTTGCTCGATGGGCATCTGGCATGACGTGCGAATTTTCTAGCGCATGCCTGATTACGAAACTTTCCAGCACGACGTTCTCGTCATCGGTTCCGGCGGCGCGGGATTGCGCGCGGCCATCGAGGCGTCGGCCGCGGGCGTTTCCGTCGGAATGGTTTGCAAATGTTTGCTCGGCAAAGCGCATACCGTGATGGCTGAAGGAGGCATCGCTGCGGCGCTGGCCAACGTTGACGATCGCGACAATTGGAAAGTTCATTTCGCCGATACCATGCGCGGCGGCCAGTATGTGAATCAGTGGCGCATGGCGGAACTGCATGCCAAGGAAGCACCGGATCGCGTGCGCGAACTCGAAGCGTGGGGCGCGGTGTTCGATCGCACGAATGACGGACGCATTCTGCAAAGGAATTTTGGCGGCCACAAATATCCTCGACTTGCGCACGTCGGCGATCGCACCGGTTTGGAAATGATTCGCACGTTGCAGGATCACGGCGTCCATCAAGGCATCGATGTGCACATGGAGATTTGCATTGTGGCACTGCTCAAGGATGGCGCGCGTGTCGTCGGCGCATTCGCGTACGATCGCGAGCGCGGCCGGTTCAAAATTTTTCGCGCCAAGGCGGTCATTATTGCCACCGGTGGAATCGGCAAAGCGTACAAAATCACGAGCAACAGCTGGGATTGCACCGGCGATGGACATTCGCTCGCGTATCATGCGGGCGCGGCTTTGATCGACATGGAGTTCATTCAATTCCATCCGACGGGAATGGTTTGGCCGCCGAGCGTTTCGGGAATGCTGGTGACGGAAGGCGTGCGCGGCGAAGGTGGAATCCTCACGAACGTCGACGGCAAACGATTCATGTTCGATTTCATTCCGGACAACTACAAGACGCAGACGGCCGACAATGAAGAAGAAGGGTGGCGTTATACGCAGGGCGACAAAAACGCGCGGCGTCCGCCGGAATTACTGACGCGCGATCACGTGGCGCGTTGCATCGTGCGCGAGATCAAGGAAGGGCGGGGGACTCCGCATGGCGGCGTTTATCTCGACATCTCGTGGATCAAGAAAAAAATGTCGAATGCCGAAGAGCACATCAAACGCAAACTGCCGAGCATGTATCATCAATTCAAAGCGCTCGGCGATGTCGACATCACGAAGGAGCCGATGGAAGTCGGGCCGACGACGCATTACATCATGGGCGGCGTCCATGTGAATGCCGACACCCAAATGTCGGATGTGGCGGGGTTATTTGCCGCCGGTGAATGCGCCGCTGGAATCAATGGCGCGAATCGACTCGGGCGGTAATTCGCTTTCCGATCTCATCGTCTTCGGAAAACGCGCCGGTGAATTCGCGGCTAAATTCGCGAAGGAAAATCCACACGGCAAAATCGACAACGCCAAAATCGAAGTGCACGCGCGAGAGGCATTGCAACCATTCGAGAACAGCGCGGGCGAGAATCCCTACATGGTGCAGCGCGACTTGCAGGAAATCATGCAGCACAATGTCGGCATCGTTCGCGACGAAGGCGAAATGCGATCGGCCCTCGATCATTTGAAAACATTTTGGGAACGCGCCGGCCGAGTCGGTGTCATCGGCAATCGCGATTTCAATCCGGGATGGCACACCGCGCTCGACCTGAAAAATCTGCTTACCGTTTCTGAAGCGATAACGCGCGCCGCCCTGGAGCGAAAGGAAAGTCGCGGCGCACAATTCCGTGAAGATTATCCGGAAAAAGACGAACGCTTCGCGAAGGTGAACACGATTGTTCGAAAGACGGAAGATGGAACGATGGACGTTCGACTGGAGCCACTGCCCGAGATGCCGGATTATCTGAAGCAGATCATTGAGGAGATGAAATGAACTGTCATCCCGAACGAAGTGAGGGACCTCACAATTCTGTGTGGATCACGCGAATTATTTTGTGTGACGAACGAGTTTTCGCGTGGTCCCTCGCTTGCGCTCGGGATGACGGCGCAATCGTGCGCGTTGAGGGAACGGTCCTCCTATGAACACAGCCACCTTCAAAATCTGGCGCGGCGACGCAAAGGGCGGCGAATTCCGCGATTACACGACCGGCGTTTCCGAAGGAATGGTCGTGCTCGATGCGGTCAATCACATTCAGGCGACGCAGGCGAACGATCTCGCCTATCGCTGGAACTGCAAGGCTGGCAAATGCGGCTCGTGTTCGGCGGAAGTCAATGGCATGCCGAAGTTGATGTGCATGACGCGACTGAGCGATTTGTCGCTTGAGAAGCCGATTACCGTTCAACCGATGAAGGCGTTTCCAATTATCAAAGATCTGCTCACGGACGTGTCATGGAATTTCGCCGTCAAAAAGCGGATCAAAAAATTCAAGCCGCGACCGCCAGACGCCCCCGATGGAACCTGGCGGATGCAGCAGCAGGACATCGATCGCGTGCAGGAATTCCGCAAATGCATCGAGTGTTTTCTTTGTCAGGATGTCTGCCACGTGCTGCGCGATCACCACATGCACGACAAATTCATCGGCCCGCGTTTTCTCATTTATACGGCTGCGCTCGAGATGCATCCGCTGGATATCGAGAATCGCACAGCAGAATTGCGCGAAGCGCACGGCATCGGATTTTGCAACATCACAAAATGTTGCACGAAAGTCTGCCCGGAGAGCATCCACATTACCGATAACGGCATCATTCCGTTGAAGGAACGCGTCGTGGATGAATACTACGATCCGCTTGGCCGGTTCTGGAGATGGTTGAAGCGGAAGACGGACCGGTTGCCCTAACGACATACGATCGCACCATTTTCTCGAGAATGGAAAGCGGCACACGCACGACGTAAAGCGTCATGATAAATCCGTAGAAACAGACGGTCCTGAATGGACCGAGCTTTTCGTAACGGCGCGCGCTGGTTTGGAGTTTGTCGCGTAATTGTCGTACGCGGCCGCAGAGCTTTAGCTTGCGATAAAATTCCGCATCTTCGAACAACGGAATTTCCGGATAGCCATGCGATTCGAACAAATACATCGCGTCGACAAAAAAAACCACGATCACCGAGCGCGACGCCAAAACATTCGACGCAAAAATTTCCGACAGCGTCGCGAATTCGATAAATCCAGCGCGACGGCATTATCTGGAGACGAAAACATCCACCCACGATTTGCGGATCGGTCAAGGCGGTTTCGATCGCAGCGATGAGTCGGATGCAATTTGCGAATAGCATGCAGAAACCAAAAGAATCGCTGGTGGCGATTTTTGCTCCGGCATTCATCTGTTTTGCGCGTCCAACCGGGGCGGTGATGACGTAATCCGTTAGGTGAC
>CAWDLY010000005.1:0-171306 GCA_963803315.1 uncultured Verrucomicrobiae bacterium
GCATGCATCGATTTCCATCGTCGCTCTGGGCGCGTTCGCGCTCGCTTGTGTGGCGGGACTTATGTATTTAGTGCAGGAGCGGCAGCTCAAGACCCACCAATTACATTCCATTTTTTATCATCTGCCGCCGTTAACCGATTTGTTCGCGGCAATCACACGCTTGTTGTGGATGGGCTTTATCCTTTACACCATCGGGCTGGCCAGCGGATTCTTTACCGGTCAACCGTTGCCGCGCATGAAAATTATCTGGGCCATTGGCGTTTGGATTCTTTATGCCGCGATTTTGCAGGCGCGCCATTTGCGCCGGCTTGCGCCACGACGAATCGCGGCCCTTTGCGTGTTCGGTTTCAGCGCCGCCGTTTCCGTGTTGTGGGGAATCACCTTCGTCTCGCAAAAGTATCCCATCTGATGAATCTCTTTTGCGTCGGCATCAGCCATCACACCGCGAACGTGGAAACGCGCGAACGTTATACGGCGCGCCCCGTGATCGATTGCGCGTTGCTGGAACAGAATCGCTGCGCCGAAGCTCTCCTGCTTACGACATGCAATCGCGTGGAAGTTTATGCCGCTTCGCCCACATCTGTTCCAACAGAACTCATCGCCAGTTATCTCGCGCGTGAATCGGACCGCCACGAAGACGATATATTTTATCGTTACGAAGCGGAGGAGTGCGTACAGCATCTCTTTCGCGTGACGTCGGGACTCGATTCGATGGTCGTGGGAGAAACCGAAATTCTTGGCCAAACGAAGAAAGCATACGCAAACGCTCGCGAAGCGGGTAGCGCCGGGCCTTATTTGCATCGCCTTTTTCAGCGTGCATTTCACGTGGCCAAGCACGTGCGCAGCCTCACTGAAATTACGCGTGGCGCAGTTTCGGTTGGTTCTGTTGCGGTGGACCTGGCGCAGAAGATTTTCGGTCAGCTGAGCGGGCGCAAGGTATTGATTATCGGTGCCGGCGAAACAAGCGAACGCACAGCGCGCGCGCTGGTCTCGCGCGGGGTAAACGATTTGCGCCTAACAAATCGTTCCAACGAGCGCGCTTCGAGCCTGGCTGAACTTGTCGGTGCACGCGCAGTTCCGTTTGAGCAATGGTTGGAGCAGTGCTGCGAGATCGACATTTTGATTTCATCGACCTCCGCCGATCAACCGCTCCTGACATGCGCAGAGCTCGCCCCAATTCTTCGCGATCGGCCGGACCGGCCATTTTTCATTATCGACATCGCCGTGCCTCGGGATGTGGCGCCGGATGTTAATGAATTGGAAGGCGTCTATCTTTATGACATCGATTCCTTGCAATCGATCGCGCAACAATCGCTGGCTTTGCGTCGCCAACAAGTTGCCGCTGCCGAGGAGATCATCGCCGATCACGTCGCCGATTTTTGCGATCGAGTCTTGCGTGGCGTTACCGGAAGACTGGACCCGAAGTCCGGAGCGATCACGGAATCGTTGCGCGTTTCGGAATCGTAAACGCATACAGATGCGGAAGGAGAAAATCGTGCTCGGCACGCGGGGGAGCGAACTGGCGCGTGCGCAGACTCGTCTCGTGGAAGAAGCGTTGCGCGCCGGCACGCCTGCGCTGGAGATTGAAATCCGAATTATCAAAACGCGAGGTGATGAAAGTGGGGCAACATTTCAAGTTGAGAACCCGCCGCACTTTGCTGGTCGAAAGGGAGTTTTCACGAGGGAAATCGAGGAGGCGCTGCGCGGAGGTGAGATCGATGTCGCCGTGCATAGCGCGAAAGATTTGCCGAGCGATACGTCGGATGATTTGGAAATTTGCGCGACCATTCCCCGCGCCGCGATTGATGACGTGTTGATTCTGAAAGAAGCGGGGAGCCTTAAATCGCTTCCGCACAACGCGATCGTCGCGACCGGCAGCGTTCGGCGACAATATCAACTGCGTTGGAAACGTCCCGATCTTCGGTTCCTGGATTTGCGCGGAAACGTCCTGACTCGATTGCGCAAATTCGTCGACAGCGATTGGAGTGCCGTTGTCCTCGCACGTGCCGGCCTGGAACGGCTTGGTTATGATTTGTCGAATCATGCCTTCGATTTCGATGGCCGCTCGCTTCATGTCGAACTTCTGCGTCCAAACGATTTTCTTCCGGCGGGAGGGCAGGGGATCATTGCGATGCAAACACGAACGGGTGACGAAGCAATGAAGGATTGCATTTGCACTATCAACGATCCGCCGACACTTCTGGCGCTGCGGGCGGAGCGCGAATTTCTGCGCTTGCTGCAAGCTGATTGCAATTCGCCGGTCGGCGTCCTCGCAACGATCGAGTCCGAAACAATGACGTTGCAGGCGCAGGTATTCGAACCGCCAGCCGCCGAACCAAAAACCGGAATGGCTCGATCCTCATCGCGGAACGACGAACCAACCAAGGTCGCGGCTGCGTTACATTCTTTGATGTATGGGCAAGGATAAGAGCGGGAAATGTTTCCTGGTCGGCGCCGGGCCAGGCGACTTGGGATTGGTCACGTTGCGGGCAAAGCAATGTATCGAGCAGGCCGACGTCCTCGTTTACGATTATCTCTGCAATCCGGAAATGCTGAAGTGGGCGCCCGCCAGCGCCGAACTAATTTTTGCGGGGAAAAAAGCCGGCCAGCACACGCTGAAGCAGGATGAGATCAATGCGTTGCTTGTGGAAAAGGCACGAGCGGGAAAACAGGTCGTTAGGCTAAAAGGCGGCGATCCATTTCTTTTTGGTCGCGGAGGCGAAGAAGCCCTGGCGCTCGCGGGCGCGGGGATTTCTTTTGAAATTGTTCCGGGCGTCTCTTCAGCCATTGCGGCTCCGGCATATGCGGGAATTCCGTTAACGCATCGCGAGAAGAATTCACACGTCACTTTCTTCACCGGCCATGAAGATCCCGGAAAAGAAAAAAGCTCGATCGACTTCGAGGCGCTGGCACGTCTTGGCGGAACGCAAGTGATGCTAATGGGTATTGAACGACTCGAAGCAATCACGTGTGAAATGATTCGGCATGGAACGCGCGGCGATTTGCCGGTGGCGTTGATACGTTGGGCGACGACGGGACGACAGCAAACGCTCGTGGGAACGCTTCATGATATCGCCCAACAAGCGCGCGAGAAAAACTTCGCCGCACCGGCAGTGGCGATCTTCGGAGAAGTGGTTTCGCTGAGCGAAAAATTGAACTGGTTCGAAGACAAAGAGCTGTCGGGTAAGAGAATCGTGGTTACGCGAACGCGATCGCAAGCGGGCGCTCTGAGCGAACAACTGCGCGCTTTCGGTGCTGATGTTCTCGAGTTACCGACGATCAAAATCGAGCCGCCGACCGATCTGCGCGCATTCGCCGAACTGGTGCAGGCCGCTCATATTTACGATTGGATCGTCTTCACCAGTCCGAATGGAGTAACGGCGTTCTTCGAGCTGTTTTACAAATTATATGACGACGCGCGCGAAATCGGCGGCGCGCGCATCGCCGCGATTGGTCCGGCCACCGCGCAACGAGTAAGAGATTTTCACCTGCACGTGGATTTGGAGCCGGAAGAATTCGTTGCTGAGGGACTTGTGCGCGCGTTTAGGAAGGAGGGAAACATCGAGAACCTGCGAATTCTCCTGGCGCGCGCAGAGCAGGCGCGAGACGTGCTTTCCAAACAACTTTCAAGCTTGGGAGCAATTGTGGACGAAGGTTTCGCTTATCGCACGGTGGCCGAAACGCGCGACATTACTGGCGCGCAACGCCGGCTTATGGAAGAAGGCGCCGATCTGATTACCTTCACCAGTTCCTCGACTGTGGAAAATTTTCTCGCCCTCGGATTGGAATGGCCGAAGAGGATGCAAATCGCCAGCATCGGTCCGATTACCTCTAAGACTGCGCGGGACCGCGGTCTGCAAGTGGATATCGAAGCGCGCCGTCACGACATTCCCGGGCTGGTGGACGCCATTCGCAGCTTCTACAAGAGAGGAAGTTGAGCGTGGAACTGGAAACACCAATTGCCGGCGAATTTGCTTCCGCCATGCAGCAACTCAGCGCCGAAGCGGAGAAGAATTTGCCGGAGCACGCTAAAGCAAACCGCAATGTGAACGCCGCCGTGGCAGCGCTCCTGGCGCAAGTGGTTCGCGAATTCTACAATCTAAATGCGCGCATTCAGAATCTCGAAACCGGCATAGTCAACAAACTGGAAGAATTGGCGGGACCGCGCTCGAACTCGGACCTGTTCGATTTTGCGAGGCAGTTCAAGAAGCTCGATGCGCAGATGGATTCCATTCGCAGGGCCGAAGGTGTGAATCAGCGCCTGTTCGATTCCATGCATCAGGAGTTGAAGGAATATCGCGATAATTTTTTGCGCGACTCGTTGCAGAAACCCTACATTCGCGATCTCCTTTTGCTTTTCGACGATCTCACGGCGCTGTCGGCACAGCTAAAGTCGGCCGGTAAGGGCGACAGTAAGCGCGCCGCTTATCGCCAATGGTCGGACAATCTGGAAAACACGATTCACGCTCTGGTCGAGATCTTGCATCGGCTTGAAGTAACGGAGATTCCCGCCCAGGAGAAAGTGGATTTGAAGCTGCACAAGGTGGTCAGCTACGAGCCGGCAGAACATGCCGAAGAAGATGGCCAAATCGTAATGCGCGTGAAGCGCGGATTTAAGTGGCGTGACGGCGTTCTGCGGCCTGAAGAAGTGATTGCAAAACGGTATGGCTAAGGCAAAACAACGCAGATTTTACGCCATGCGGATTTCCTTTGTGTTGGGCATGGAAACTGCACTTCTGGAAGGTAAGAAGCCTAGAGAAACAGTTTTCCTAAAATCCTTTTCAACACCCTGACTATGACGCAACGAAAAGCAGTTGGAATCGATCTCGGAACGACATTTTCGGTCGTTGCGCATATCGATCCCTATGGAAAACCGCAGATCATTCCGAACTCGGAAAGCGAGCGCATCACGCCGTCGGTTATTCTCTACGACGTCGGCAATGTGATCGTCGGAACCCTGGCGAAAAACAACTCCGTGGCGGAACCAGAGCGGATTGTGGATTTCGTGAAGCGCGAAATCGGCAAACCGAAAGAGCAATTCCATCGCGAGTTTGATGGCAAGATTTATTCGGCGGAAGAACTTTCCGCGCTCATCATCAAGAAGCTAAAAGCAGACGCGGAAAAATATCTCAAAGAACCGGTGACCGATGCCGTGATCACGGTCCCGGCCTATTTCAATGACGCGGAACGCACCGCGACCATTACTGCCGGCCAGCTCGCCGGTCTCAATGTTTTACAGATCATCAACGAGCCGACCGCGGCCGCGCTGGCATACGGACTCGACAAGCTTGATGAAGATCAGACCGTTTTTGTTTTCGATCTTGGCGGCGGCACGTTCGACGTCACGATCATGAAGATCCACTCCCACAAGATTCAGATGCTCGCGACTAATGGCGACCATCGCCTCGGCGGCAAGGATTGGGATGATGTCATCGTCAATTTGGTTGCGGAAGAATTCGATCGGCAGCACGGGGAAAATCCGCTGCTCGATCTGGCGAGTTACCAGGATCTGCAAAGCCGCGCGCTCTCGGCAAAAATCCAACTTTCCAGCCGGGATCGGACCGCGATCATCGCCAACCACAATGGCAAGAGCGTAAAAGTGGAGCTGACTCGCGCCGATTTCGAAAGTAAAACGCGCCACCTTGTCGAAAAATGCAAGACGATTTGCGAAATCGTTATGCAAGAAGCCAAGATGAGTTGGAACGATCTCGATAAGGTTCTGCTCGTCGGCGGTATGACGCGTATGCCGATGGTGCGCGAAATGATTTCGCAACTCTCCTCCGCGCCCGTGGTCGACGATGTGAATCCGGATGAAGCGGTCGCAATCGGCGCAGCCGTTCAGGCGATCCTCTCCTTGCTTCACGAAGAAGAAGTTTCAGGTCAGAGAGTTTTGCCCGAAGACACACGGCAGCAATTTTCTTCCCGCGAAGGCGGCCTGATTCAGGTGACGAACATCACATCGCACACGCTGGGTGTTGTCCTTTGGGATGAGGCGAATCTGGAAGAATATGTTTTTCCGATGATTCGAAAAATGAATGCGATTCCGGCCGTCGCACGAAATTCGTTCGGCACCGCCAGCGCGAACATGCAGCGGGTCATCGTCAAGATCGTGGAGGGCGAAAGCACGGTTCCCGGAGAATGCACGCCGCTTGGCATTTGCGACGTCGAATTACCGCCGTTCCTTCCGAAGGGCTCACCCGTGGAACTAAGTTACTCCTACAACACCAACCAGGTGCTCGAGGTAGGTGTGACCGCGGCGGGCAATCAAAAGAAGGTAACTATCGAACGCAACACCGGCCTCGCGCCCAGTGAGATCGAGAAGGCGATGGCCGGCATTGGAGAAATGAATGTTGCCTAGTAATGACGAAATGCGACGTCCTATTTCCCATTCCCTTGCCGGACGACCCCAGGAAATGGGAAGGGTGGAATAATTACAAGTCGGAGAATCTTTACGAGCGACTTTGCCTCGATCCCCGCACTAATCCGACTAACGAGCTAATTGAAACTCACTGCCGCGAGTTACTGCGGTGGTGGCAAAAGAAGCTCCCCCTCAAGAACCAGCCCAGCAATCCGCTGGCCCAAATGCTCCGTTCGGGGCTGGAGGAATCATCGCGCTACCTGACCCAGGCGCGCGTGGAACTGCTCGATCCAGAGCGTCGTCGTCAGATGGACGACGAGCTGGCGAAACAGGCGCACGAAGAATCATTGACAGAGTTTCATAAGTATCTTGCCTTCGCGCTTTCCAGCGGGGTTTTGCGCAACGATGAGGAAGCCGCCCTGATACGTTTCGGCAAAGAGCTCCAGCTCGATGATGAGGAAATGCTGAAGCTCATCGACGCCGAACTTATCGATACCGGTGCGCAACGAGTTAACGAAGAAGAACTCAAGGCAGCACAGGCCGCGGAAGCTGCAGCGGCGGCAGGGGCGCAGCCGGCATTAGATCAGAAGGAAGATTTCATGCGCATGCTCCGATTGAGCGCGCTCGATAGCGACGCCATGACCGACGATCAGCGCGATGCCTTCATTAACATGGCGGAGAATCTCGGAATCGACCCGGGTGATGCCGAGGACATGGTGGATGTTTACCTCGAAGAGATCGAAGAGCGTTTGAATCCAACCCCAAAAGCCAAGCCCGTTGTCCGAAAAGTGGTGCAAGCCAACGGAAAAGGCCCGGCCGCTGAAAAAGTGGACGCAACTCCGAGAATTGCCATCAACGTCGCCGAGGAACGAACCCGATTCTCCAATTTCCAAAACTCACTCGGCGATCTAATGATTTTTGTTCCCAGCACCGAATTTATGATGGGAAGCGAGGCACCCGATGCCGCGCCTAACGAAAGGCCGACGACGAAAGTGATGGTAAGCCGTTTCTATATGTCGCGGCATCTCATCACCAACGCGCAATACGAGCAATTCGACCCGCAGCATGTGCGTAAACGTGCCCCCGGAGCGGGCGATCGTCATCCTGTCATCCACGTCAGCAGCGTCGATGCGATCAAGTTTTGCCAATGGCTCGGCGCTCGCGAGCGACGCAAATACCGGTTGCCGACCGAAGCGGAATGGGAATATGCCGCGCGCGGAAATGATGGCCGCAGGTATCCGTGGGGAAACTACGGACGTCGCGGCGATCTGGCTAATTTTGCCGATCGCAATACGGTTTTTGCCTGGAGCGATCGCGACATCGACGATGGGTATGCTGAGACTTCGCCCGTCGGTTCATTTCCGGTTGGAGTTAGCCCATTCGGGCTGGAAGACATGGCCGGCAACGTTTGGGAATGGTGCATTGATTTTTATGAGCCGTATCGGGGGACCCCACGGGTAAATCCACACGGTCCGGCGAACGGGACAAAACGTCTTCTTCGCGGTGGGAGTTGGAAATCGCGGTTCAACAGTTTACGAACCACAACTCGCAGCGCGAACGCGCCTAACTACAGCTGCAACGATCTCGGTTTCCGGATCGTCTGCGAGTGCGAATAGGTAAGAGCGGTTCACTGAACCGCCCGCGGGCGATTGAGGTCAATCGCCCCTACCTTACGAAGGATTAAAGCGAAACTTGGGACGACCGCGTTTCGCGTTGGCTTTGGCCTTGCGACGACTCTTTTGATTCGGAGTCTCGAACGCGCGCAGGCGACGGACTTCTTCGAGAATTCCCTCGGCATCGAGCTTGTTTTTCAAGCGTTTCAGCGCGCGATCTACGGGCTCACCTTTGCGAACAATTACTTCTGGCATGATTCTTCTCCTAACTTGGAAAATGTTTGAAAATCCACCGGCGACCGGCGAGCCTACGCGGCCTCGATGCGGGCGTCAACTTTTGTGAATAACTTTCGTTTTGCAGCCTGTAGCCGCCGTCCTGTGGGCAGGGTTTGCACCTTTGTGGTTTGCGCTTCGCACAGCGAAGGGCCACAGCTACGAGGCCGCTGGATTTACTGTTGTGGCCTTCTGAGTGATTTCCCGGCGGAGACTCGTAGCGCTGCCTCCACGCGCCTTTGTCCACCAAAGCACGATCGGCGCGGCGATGAAGACCGATGAGTAAGTGCCTACAACAACGCCAATTATGATTGCCAGCGCAAAGTCCCGTAGCACCGCTCCACCAAGGAAGAAAAGACAGCAGATCGGGATTAGCGTCGTTGTGCTCGTCAGGATCGTGCGGCTCAGGGTCTGATTGACGCTTTCGTTCATGATCTGCTCGATCGAACCCTTGCGTCCGCTCGCGAGCCCTTCCCGGATTCGGTCGTAAACGACAATGGTGTCATTAATCGAATAGCCGGCGATGGTGAGGACGGCGCCGACCATCGTAAGCGTCAACTCGCGGCCGAGAAGTGCGAACATGCCGACCGTGATCAGCACATCGTGCAAAAGCGCGACGATCGCACCCACGGCAAAGGAAAGTTCGAACCGAAGAGTCACATAAATCAAGATGCCGAGGATGCCGAGCCCGAGAGCGATAAGAGAACTCCGGGCCAACTCGCTGCCGACCAAAGCACCCACGCGCTCCGAGCCTTCGACTTTGAGGCTGGCATTCGGAAGACTCTGCGCGATTTGCTTCTCGATCTTGTCGCTGGTGTTAAGCGGGCTGCGGATGGTGATGTAGCTTCTCTCGCCCTGCTGCGACTGTTGGATTAATGCGTCGGCTAAACCGATTGGCTTTAGGGCGTCTCGCACTTGCGCGATTTCCACTTTGTGCGGCGCGCTGAACGTGGCCAAATCGCCTCCGCGAAAATCGACGCCGAAATTTTTCTCCCCGCGCATGTAAAATGCCGCCGCTCCCGCGATAATCAGCGCAAGCGAGCACATGCATGCTATAAAACCTTTGCCGAGGAAATTGATGTTCTTGGCCGAGATCAAGTGCAGCATCGAAATGCGTTTAAGCCGGCCGCTTTCCACCAACCATCCCAGGGCATTGCGTCCAACAATTAACGCGGTGAAAAGCGACGCCAGAATTCCCAGCATCAGCACAATGGCAAAGCCTTTCACAGGGCCGCTGGCATTGAAGAACAAGATCGTGGCGGTAATGAGGGTCGTGACATTGGCGTCGAAAATCGAGCTGAACGCCTTGTCATACGCCGCAGGGAGCGCGGTCTTGAGAGACTTTCCGCTCGCCATTTCTTCGCGCAGCCGCTCATAAATCAGGACGCTCGCGTCCACTGCCATGCCGATCGTCAAAATGATTCCGGCAATACCTGGCAAGGTGAGAACGACGCCGCCTGGAATCAATTGAAACGCGCCCAGGAGCAGAATCAGATTAATAATCAACGCGAGATTCACTACCAGGCCCGCGAATTTGTAATAGATCGTTACGAAAAGCAGCGTGATGCCGAGTCCGATCAAGCCCGCCACGATGCTGACCCGGATCGAATCCATGCCGAGCGTGGGCGAGACACTGCGCTCCTCTTCGATACTCACCGGAACCTGCAGCGGATTCTCCAGGACACTGGCCAATCCCCGCGCTTCCTCCTCCGTAAATCGGCCGGTGATAACGGCATCGCCGCCGTAAATCGCATCGCGAATTACCGGCGCCGATTGAATGACGCCGTCGAGCACGATGGCGAAGCGGTGACCTTTGTATTGCTCGGTGATTTTTCCAAATTGTTTGGCTCCCTCGCTGTCGAACTTTAGCTGCACGGTCCAGCCTTCGTTACCGTAATAGGCGTGTGACTCGCTCACCCGGTCGCCTCCGAGGTCCGCCCTCTTTTTAACGAGGAGACGTTCCGGCGGTGGTTTCCTGTCGTCCTCTGCGTGAGGTGTGTAAGTTTCGATTCGATATTCCGGCGGAATAACTTCCTTGCCGGCATCGATCGCCTTCAAGCGCTCGCCGCTATCGGGATAAACAAGGCGGAATTCAAGCTTGGCGACGCGCGAAAGCTGATCCCGCGCTTCCTGGATCTTGGCCGTATCAAGTCCGGGGATCTGCACCAGAATTCGATCCGTGCCCACCGGGCCGATGACCGGCTCACTGCTTCCAAAATAATCGACTCTCTTACGGATCACTTCGACCGCCTGATCGAGCATTCCTTTGTTCAGAGTCTTTTCTTCGCCTTTCAGTCGAATGAGAAACGACGTCCCGCCTTTGATGTCGAGACCCAGTCGCACTTTTTTCTGGAGCGGCCAGATGCTCCAGACGCTGAAGACGACAAGTGATATGACCAGCAGTGCGGCCAGCAGGCGTTTTCGCAGACCGTAGTCAGTGGCGAAATACCATCCGAAGAGGAACAATATCCCTAGGCCGATGAAGAATTCGAGAACGGAATTCATGTTGTCTCCGTCGTCTTGAGCACATTTGTGACCGCGGACTTCTCGATTTCAATCTTCACATTGTCGGCGACCTTCAACATAACAGTGGTTTCTTTCACATTTGAAATCAGCCCGTGAATTCCCGACCCGGTGACCACGCGATCGCCCGTTTTTAGGGTCGATACCAATCGTTGTTGCTCCTTTTGCTTGCGCATCTGCGGACGAAACAACAGGAAGTACATGATGATGAAGATCAGTATCAGGGGGATGAACGACGTGATCGGGTTCGGTCCGCCCGCCGGAGGCGAAGCAGCTTGAACTTGTGCAAGAATGAAGGACAACATGCGAAGAGTTAGTTACGGCGTCGGGTAGCTGTGGCTACCGCCAAAGCAGCGTCTTAGAGAGCATAGTTGCGCCAAGTTTGCAATGGTCGATTGAGAGTTCCACCGGATGCGGATCAGGGAACGATTTCTCCCCAGGTCGGTTCTTCCATTTGCAGGGCTGCATCGTCCAATTCAGTGCGATTAAATTTTTCGTACTGCGCTGAGACATCACTCCATGGCCGCAAACGCAATGTGACCCGATCTCCCGCCCGCACGCGCGCAGCCGGCGTCCACTGATTATCGCGCATACTCCAAAGATAAACGATCGCCTCTCTGTTGGTGTTAACCGTCTCTCCCGGCAGCGAAATATCGACCAAATGCCAGGCGATAATATGGTCTTGGTAGGGAACGGTCCCAGGACGCGGCGCCGACGAAACGGCTTCCACCGTTCCGCTCACCGTCACGGTTTCATGGGAGCGGGGAACGAAGAAATTCGCTGGGCGGGGATGCCCTAACTTCAGCTCCAGCATCTTCCAATTTCCGAACGCCAACTCGCGCGCGGCGAATTCCCAGATCACCAGCTTTTTGCCCGCGAGACGATCGCGCCCGCGCGCGAGATCGTGTTGCAAGATCTCGCGGGTGGCGAAAGCGCCATCGCTATTGCGCACAATACAATCGAGCGGCCGGCCCCCCAATTCAAAGCTCAAGTGTTCGGCAAAGCCTGCGGACTCGCCCCATCCCATCGCACCGAGTGAAAAGATGTTTGAAAAACTGTCGCCAAGAAAAAGAATGTCAGCATCGCCCATTGGCCGCCACGAACTATTTCCACTTGTCACTTCGTGGAGCGTGACCTTTTCCGGAGGATAAATATTTTTGCGCGGCGGAAATCTTAACATCGCTGCGACGTCACCGCGGGTGGTGATTTCTTTGGTCACGATTTGCACAGATGAATCTCGTGGCGATTTCTTCGGCTCGATGAATCCGGCGAGTTTTTGCGCGACAAACTCCATCGTTTCAGGACGCCAATGCGTGTCGGTTTGCAGATAGAGCGGCGCTCCGGCGACGTCATGTTTGCGCTGCATCAGAGAAGGTACCGGATCGAAAATGCGCACGCCGGCGCTCGTTAGGCGTGTCTTGAATTCTGCGAACGACGGATTATTGACTGCAACATTCTGTGGCGCGCGCGCCGAAAGATGTTGCGCTTCGATGGTCGGCTTCACGGGCACAGGGACCACGATGAGCTCAATACCGCGCGCTGCGAGTTGATCGCGAAAATCCACAATCGCCTTGATCGCATCAGGCTGAGCCGCGGCCGTGTGCCATCGCTGCGTCATCCGCGCCGCATTGAGAAATGGCGGCCCCATGACGTAATCGACATCCGCGCGATAAAAGAGCCATCCGTCCCGTCCCAAATAGACCTGCTCACTTCCCGCATGCAGACCGGCGGTGAGCGCATATTGGATGCCCGGCAGCAGCCATTGTGCGAGGACAGATTCCTGTTCGAGAATTCTTTCGGCGGCTTTGATTTCCTTCGCCTGTGGCAACAACTCCCACAGACCCTCCGCATTTCGCACGCTCTGAATCTTCCTCCAGCCCGGCAGCGGTTTGAAAATCGCATAAACCGAGTGCGCTCTTTTGGTCTGCACTTCCGAGTAAATCTGAATGAATGGAACGGAAGCGATCGTGGCCAGAAACAGCGCAATCAAGATCGGCTTCGTCAGCGGTGTGAACGCCGTATTTTTTAGCGCCAGCTCTGCTTCTTCTTCGCGCGAAATGCGCCGATGCGTTTCCGGCGTTGGATCGGCATATCGCGGCAGCGAGTGTTTCGGCGGACGCGGTTCATCCGTGCGCAGAGTTGATTCCAGTTTTCGATCCGGCATTGGCTCTTAAAAAATAAAATAAATGAAAGGGTTGTATTCCTGCGTCACGAGCACGGCCAGGGCGAGCCAGCCACACGCGAAACAAACGGCTGTCTTCGGAAGCGTCATCGATTGCGTCCAATCCCAGGTTTGTTTCGCGCCCCAAACCACGATGGCGGCGACGAGCAGCGAGAGCAGATAATACGGTTTGTAAATGATCGCACTAACGAGTGTCGCGCCGGCTTGCTGATGAATCAGACCGAACATCTCCCCGAGATACCGAATGGCGCGCGGCAAATCCGAAGCGCGAAAAAATACCCACCCGAGCAGGACGATAAGGAAAGTGAGCGCGATACGCAGCGGTCTCGGAAGCGAGTGATAAAAGCCTTCCCGGCCGTGGGTGCGTTCAAACGCAAGCATCCCGCCGTGAATGCCGCCCCAAACCAGAAAGTTAACTGATGCGCCGTGCCAGAGTCCGCCCAGCAACATCGTGATGACGAGATTGAAGTAAGTGCGCTGGACGCCGCGTCGATTACCGCCGAGCGGAATGTAAAGATATTCGCGCAGCCATGTGGAAAGGGAGATGTGCCAGCGGCGCCAAAAATCCGTGATCGATTCCGAGCGATACGGCGCATCGAAATTTTTCGCAAAGACAAAGCCGAACATCAATCCGAGACCGATCGCCATGTCCGAATAGCCGCTGAAATCGAAATAAATTTGGAACGAATAGGCGAGCGATCCGAACCAGGCGTCGAGCGTTTGCAGCGACCCTGCGTCAAATGCGGTGTCGGCAATTTTGCCGCATGGATTTGCGAGCAAGACTTTCTTCGTTAGGCCAAGCAGAAAAAATGCTACGCCGCGCGCGAATTTATCCGAGGTCAACGTGCGATGCCGAAGCTGCTCGGCCAAAAACGAGAACTTTAGAATTGGTCCCGCAACGAGATGTGGGAACATGGAAACGAAGCAGGAGAAATCGACGAAGTTCGCCATCGCTTTGGCTTCGCCGCGATAGACATCGATCGTGTAACTGAGCGCCTGGAAAGTATAAAAACTGATTCCGAGCGGCAGAATGACACGGAAAAATGCGTCCCACTGCAAGTGCGCCAGGCCGATCGAGTGCAGCATCGCGTTGTAGCTTTCGACGCCAAAGTTGAAGTACTTGAAGAAACCGAGAACGGCGAGATTCGAGATGATCGATGTGGTAATGGCCGCCTTCTGCAGACGCGTCCGTTCTCCACCGCGGGCCAGGGATGGCACCGCGTTGTGCCAAAAATTCCACAGTCGCGCCGTATCATGCGCGATGACCAAACTCATTAGCCAATCGAGAAACGTAGTGGCGAACATCAACGCCATGAAGCGCGGCTCGGCCCATCCGTAGAAGATGTAGCCGGTAATGATCAGCCAAAAATTGCGCCAGCGTTGGCGGGCGCGATAAAGCGCGTAATAGCCGAGGAGAGCCAGCGGCAGAAAATAAAAAATGAAAATGTGAGAACTAAAAACCACGCGTGCGCCCCATAATTTACGTTGCGTCTATAATAAAAAGTGTGGAATAGGAACACCCAATTTGAGCAGCCGGTGGACGTGATATTTTTTCATTGATGCAAGTTCTTCGAATCGCGGCGTTCTGTTTCCTTCTGGCATTCTTGGCAAGAGCTGATTCCGGAACGGATGCATTGTCGGAAGCGCAACAGCATTTCCGCAGCGTTTTGGCTGAGCAAGTTCACAACCTGGAGCAGACAAATGCGCCGGTCTTTGCGGGTGAACACGGCTGGCTTTGCCTCGCGGGAAATCTTCGCTTTCTCGCGGCGGAGAAATTCTGGGGCGACAACGCGTCAAAGGTAGGCCGATCGCGCAATCCGAAATGGGCCGACCCGATTCCCGCGATTGTCGATTTCCAACAGCAACTCGAAAAACGCGGGATAAAACTTTTGCTCGTCCCGGTCCCGCCGAAAGCCGCCATTTATGGGGACGAAATTTTTCCTGGCGTCGACTTAAATGGGGCGGATGCCGTGCCGTTTCTGCATCGTTTTTATGACGAGCTTCGTGGTAAAGGCATCGATGTGCTCGATCTCACCTCAACGTTTGTCGCTAACCGTGCCAGCGAACATGGCGCACTCTTTTGCAAGACAGACACGCACTGGTCGGGAATCGGTTGTGTTTTGGCGGCGCAAGCGATCGCTCAGAAAATTCGCGACACGTTGGCTTCGGAACAATCGCCTCGAAAAGAGTACAGCGCGGAATGGAAGAAAGTATCGATCGAAGGCGATTTGCAAAAACTTCTCGGTCAATCGCAGAAGGACGCGGCCGCGGAAGAAATTTCCGTTCGAATGGTTAGCGAAAAAAACGGACCGATTACATCGGATCCAAACAGTCCGGTGCTGCTCCTCGGCGACAGTCACGTCCTGGTGTTTCACGATTTTCTGGCGGAGCGCGCGGGCTTGCCTGATCAGTTGGCGTTCGAGCTCGGCTTCGCGCCCGATGTGATCGGAACGCGCGGATCGGCTGCGACGGCGGTGCGCATCAATCTTTACCGGCACAGCCGCGGTGATCCCAACTACCTTGCGAAGAAAAAAGTTGTCGTGTGGTGTTTCGCAGCCCGCGAATTCACAGAAACCGAACAAGGTTGGGTCCCGGAGCCTCTCGCGAAATAACACGAGACGGCAGCGTTGCAACCCGGATGCGAATTGCTCATGAAGAATCTTGACGCGGAATGGAATTTGATCTGAAACGCATGACCGCAAAATGAAGTTACGATATCGAGGGAATCATCGCCTGCTTCGTTTTGCCGCGCTTGCTTCGTGGTTCGTATCGCTTGGCGTTTTGGCAGATAACAATCCGTCACCCGATTCTGCGATTCCAAACGCTGCAGCGACGGACGCGACGTCAACGCGTCCCATCAACGTGCTAATTCTCGGCGATTCCCTGAGTCTCTGCGGTTTTGGGAAGCGACTCGATGAAAGATTCCGCGAGGACCCGCGCGTGAAATCGACATTTACCTACATGACCTGCGGCACGACGCCGCTCAGTTGGCTGAAACAAAAACCGTACGCCAACGTCAAAACGCATTGCGGATTCTGGACGATCGAATCGGTCCCCGGCGCCGATCATCCGCGTGAGATTCAGGACACGTATGGAATGAGACGGAGGTATTCGCCGAAGGCCCATCTCGTTCCGAAGCTGGAAGATTTGCTGGAATCCACGCAGCCCGACATTCTTATCATGCAGACGGGGACAAATCTCTTCGGGCTTTTTGCTGGTAGAAAAACGGTCCGTCCGCAGCACGATGGGCCGGCGCTGAGAAATTATCTGCTGCCATTTGTGGCCAGAGCGATCAAAGCGCCGTCGCCGTTGCGAAAAATTTACTGGGTGGCATCGCCCACTTCAGGTCGAGTCGCGGAAGACGTGCAGCAGTTTGTGTTCGAACAAACGCGCGCCGATTTGCAGGTGGCGGCGACAGTGATCGATAGTCGCACGCTCGTTTCTTATCCGTACCATCACATGGAACCGGACCGCGAACATTTCATCGGCGCCGATATGGATCAATGGGCGGACGGCGTCTTCGATATCGTCGAGCGCGATATGTCTTCCACTTCGATTGCATCGTTGAAACCGCTCAGCGAAACCGTGCAGTTGGCGAGTGCGTCACCGCCCGAGCATCACGAGCCGGCCAAAGCAGAAGCGGAAGCAGAAGCTGACTCAAAGACTCTCCTCGTGAAAGCGAAACTGGTTTTCAAATCGCAGCCCATTAAGCTGCGCCAGCTCCTTCCTTATCAGGAATTGCTGGTCGCCTATGTCTATGATGTGAAAAAGGTCATGTCGGGCGAGTATTCCGAAAAACAAATCCTGGTCATGCATCCGGCTTACATCGCTCTGCAGCCGCAACGCTTGAGCAGATATCGCATCGGCAGGAGTTACAAACTTCGTCTGCAACAATTGGAAGGGACTCCGTGGGAAACAGCGAAGGCGCGGGATGACTCCGGTCTGATCGACCTGCAGCCCTACATTCGAATCGAAGATGAACGAAAATATCCCGGCTATGCGCGCTAGAAATCGTCGCCGCGCCAGCATCGTTCGCCCCATTCTTTCCCTGTGCGGATTGTGCCTCGTCTTTGTCTCGCTGCTTTTTATCGCCGACGGCAAATCGCCCACGAGAAGATCACTGCCAGCCACGCGTGCCAACGCCGCGCGCGTTCTTATGATTGGAGATTCACTTACGGTGGGGGAGTTTGGCGAAGTGATGTACCAGTATCTGGTGGCGTTGCACGGGAGCGCGAATGTCGCTGTTTACGCCTCGTGCGGTTCGTCGCCCGAGAATTGGCTGCGCGACGAGCCGCCATTTGTGACCAAATGTGGATTCCGCGAACAAACTCCAGACTCGAATGACATAATCGATTTCCAAAACGGGCGGCCCCCGCGACACGTTGCCACGCCAAAGGTGGAAAACCTGGTCGCGAAATTCCGCCCCGATGTCGTGATTGTTCAACTTGGAACAAACTGGATGGATATCATCGCCAGTCCCAGCCGAACCAGGCAGTTGGATTATGATTCGATTCTCGATCGTTTCGTGAGCGCGATTCGCAGTTCCAGAACCGTTTCACACATCATCTGGATCACGCCGCCGGATTCATCGCATTTCAATGCGCGAACCCAGCGCACAGTTGAGCGCATGTTGAGAAACGCCGCCGATCGCGATCATTTCCAGACTATCATCTCGAGCCGGCTCACCCATTACATCCCGGGCAAGACCGGCGGAGATGGAATCCATTATAACAAAGACGCTGGGACCGACTGGGCTCACGCCGTGGCGCGGCAGATCGGCGGCAAGGCCATGATTCGTTAGGCTAACTCGCTGTTTCCACAGTGCGAACGCGGTAGCGCTCGACGAATTCCGCGCGAAACTTATCGAACGTTCCCTCTGCGATCGCGATGCGGACGCGTCGCATCAGCTCGAGATAGAAATGCAGGTTGTGCAGCGTGATCAAACGCAACCCCAGAATTTCTTCCGCTTTCACGAGATGACGGATGTAACCGCGCGAAAATTCCCGACAAGCCGGACACGCGCAGCCCTCTTCGATCGGATTCTTATCAAGCGCGAATTCCGCATTCTTTAGATTGATCGTGCCCCCAGCAGTGAACGCGGTGCCGTTCCGCGCGAGCCGCGTCGGCAACACGCAATCGAACATGTCCATGCCCCGCGCAATTAGTTCGAGCAATTGTGGTGGCGTGCCGAGCCCCATTGCGTATCGCGGTTTATCGTTAGGCAAAAACGGCTCGCTCGCTTCCACGGCGCGCATCATTTCTTCTTCCGGTTCGCCTACGCTCACGCCTCCGATCGCATATCCATCGAACCCGATCCCGACCAGCGCCTGCGCGCTCTGCTTGCGCAACTCTGCAAACGTCGCGCCCTGCACAATTCCAAAAAGCAATGGCCGCTCCTCTGGCATTGAACGTTCAGCGTTGGACGTTGAACGTTGGACGCTTGCTTCTTTGCATCGTCTCGCCCAGCGCCCTGTCATCTCCGCGCTGCGCGCCGCATATTCATAGTCACACGGATAAGGCGCGCACTCATCAAGCACCATCGCGATGTCGCTGCCGAGTAATGCCTGTATCTCCATCGCAATCTCCGGCGAAATAAATGTCGGCGTCCCATCCAGATGATTTTGGAAATGCACGCCTTCCTCTTTGATTTTCCGCAGTTTCGCGAGCGAGAAAATCTGGTAGCCGCCGCTATCGGTCAGAATCGGTCCGTCCCAATTCATGAATTTGTGCAGTCCGCCGAAATGCCGAATCACTTCCAAACCCGGCCTAACGAATAAATGGTAGGTGTTCCCGAGAATGATCTGCGCCTCAAGCTCGCGCAGTTCGCGTGGACTGACGGCCTTCACGCTTCCCTGCGTCCCGATCGGCATGAAGGCCGGCGTCTCGATCACGCCGTGATTAGTCGTTAAGCGACCAGACCTCGCTTTTGACTGGCGATCCTGGATCAGCAATTCGAAGTGTTGTGCCACAGCAAAAATTTCCTCGACTCCGTTGTGAATGACAAATTCTTCGTCGACCGTCGACGCCAACACCGGCCTCGCGGAGATATCTTTCTAACGAGTTTGGTCGACTTTATTGAATCATTAGGTCAGTTTAAAGGTCTACGCATGTTTATGATGAAACCAACATACCTTGTCATCGCTTCACTTGCCCTGTTTGCAGTTTGTTCGCCTGCGGCCGAGCCGGAATCGACGGCCACCAAAGACGACATTCGCGCTGCTATTGCGACGTTTCGTCAGGATCCGCTATCCCCACAGGGAGAGGCGGCGGGCGCGCGCGTTCGGGCCTTTGCCGAGAAAAATACCAGTGTTCTTGTTGAGATTAGCGACAAGGTCACACCATTTCTCAATAACCCGAACCTCGTCACCGCCAAGCGCACCCTTTTGCGGAACGCCTTTATTGCCGGCAATATCGATTCGCAATTGGCGAAGAATGAAAAGAAGAATGATTCCTACGGTGGCGTGTTGGAAGTGATCCATGTCTACCGGGAGATGCAAAAACGAGATCCCGCCTTCACACTTCCGGCGATCGAGAACTTCATCCAAATGGAGAAAAAGGGCGAGCTGAAGGCTTACGCTAATTCACCGTAAAGTGAGGCTCGGCTCCGAGCCGGTCTGACCGATTCGTAAACACGCTTCGGGTAAGCAGTAAACGCGCAAAATATTCTTGCAGCGCGGTGATTCGCCTCTATATTCCGCGCTCACCGCATCAGGCGCGTGACAGTTTATTGCGCGGCCTGTGCGGTTTTTTTGTCGCCCCAAAACCGTAGGTGCGGTGTGACAATTGAGTAACAAAAATGCCAACGATTAATCAGCTTATTCGGAAAGGAAGACGCAAGGTTTCGGTGAAATCGAAATCACCGGCGCTGACCGATTGTCCGCAGCGCCGCGGTGTTTGCGTGCAGGTGATGACACGCACGCCGAAGAAGCCGAATTCCGCCCTGCGCAAAGTGGCAAAAGTGCGGTTGACGAACGGCCAGGAAGTGATTGCCTACATTCCGGGCGAAGGTCATAACCTGCAGGAGCATTCGATCGTGCTCGTGCGCGGTGGAAGGGTGAAGGATTTGCCGGGCGTGCGCTATCACATTGTGCGGGGCACGCTTGACTCGTTAGGCGTAGATGGGCGCAGACGAAGCCGATCGAAATACGGCGCGAAACGTCCGAAGGCGGGCGCTGGCGGCGATGCAGGGAAGGCTGCTCCAAAGGAAGCCAAGAAATAACATTTTGATTAGGACGACACATGTCACGAAGGCGGAAAGTTTACAAAAAAGAAGAGCGCGTCGATTCCCGTTACGGGAGTGCGGCGGTCGCGCGTCTTATTTCCACCGTGATGAAGCGCGGCAAGAAGTCGCTCGCGGAACGGATTGTTTATACCGCGATCGATAAATCGCGCGAAGGTTCGGATGCGGTTGATCCGCTCGAAGTCGTTAACAAAGCGCTGGAAAATGTTCGGCCGCGTCTTGAAGTAAAATCTCGTCGCGTCGGCGGTGCCACATACCAGGTGCCGATGGAAGTGACGCCGGCGCGCCAGGTTTCGTTGGCGATGCGCTGGATCGTGCAATACGCCGACAATCGTCGCGGCATGCCGATGGCGATGGCGCTTGCGCAGGAATTGAAAGACGCTGCGGCGGGCCAGGGAAACGCGATCAAGAAACGCGACGACACGCATAAGATGGCGCAGGCGAACCGCGCCTTCGCGCATTTTCGATGGTAACGCAATGAATTTTAAACAGGCAACGAATCCAGTTTCCCAATCTGTCATCCCGAGCGAAGTCGAGGGATCTCTCACTATTTCTGCGCGGTGCGGCGCCCCAGTTGTAGCAAGAGATTTCTCGACTCCGCTTCGCTCCGCTCGAAATGACAACAGCTTACAATCGGCAATCTGACTATGGCGACCGCGACGATGGAACCAAAGAAAGCTTCAGCGAATCCGAATTCGCCGGATCGGAAGTTCCCGCTCGAGCGTACGCGTAATATCGGGATCGCCGCGCACATCGATGCGGGCAAGACGACGATCACCGAGCGCGTTCTATTTTATACCGGCATGATCCACAAGATGGGTGAGGTGCACGAAGGCACAACCGTGACGGACTGGATGGAGCAGGAGCGCGAGCGAGGAATTACGATCACTTCCGCGGCGACGACCTGCGCATGGGCGCAGCGCAAAGAAGAAGGCGTTTACAAAATTTTCGAGGGAATCAAGCAGCGCATCAACATCATCGACACGCCGGGTCACGTCGATTTCACGGCGGAGGTGGAACGTTCGTTGCGCGTGCTCGATGGCGCGATTGCAGTTTTCGACGGTGTCGCGGGCGTACAGCCGCAATCGGAAACGGTTTGGCGGCAGGCCACCAAGTATAACGTCCCGTGCCTTGCCTTTATTAATAAGATGGATCGCGTCGGCGCCGATTTCGCGATGTCCGTCGATAGCATTCATAAAAAACTCGGCGCCAACGCGTGGCCGGTCTTGTTGCCGCTCGGTCGAGAAGATCAGCTCAAAGGCCAGCTCGATGTTATTAATAAGAAGGCGATTATTTATTCCGACAGCGACCAGCTTGGGTCGACGTATGAAGTTACAGAGATTCCCAAGGAACATGTTGAAGCTGTCGAGAAAGCCTACAACGATCTGGTCGAACAAATTTCCAACATCGACGACGACGTAGCTCACGTCGTGCTCGAAGAAAAACCAGTCACGCCGGAGATGCTCAAGGCTGGCATTCGTCGCCAAACGATCGCGAATAAATTTGTGCCGGTTATTGGCGGTTCGGCGTTGAAGAACATCGGCGTACAGGTACTTGGTCGATGCCGTGGTCGATTATCTCCCGAGCCCGCTCGACATTCCGCCAGCCAAAGGAATGGAGCCTGACACGCACGAGCCGATGCAGGCGCCGACGGACGACAACGGAACTTTCTGCTCGCTCGCTTTCAAACTTTGGAGCGATCCATTCGTCGGCAAACTCGTTTTTTTCCGCGTCTATTCCGGAGCACTTTCCAAAGGCGACACCGTTTACAATCCGCGCACTAACAAGCGCGAGCGCATCTCGCGTTTGATTCAGATTCAAGCGGACAAACGCGAAGACATCGAAACGTGTTACTCGGGCGACATCGCCGCGATCGTCGGCATCAAGAACATCACGACGGGCGACACGTTGTGCGATGAGGACCATCCTATCCTGCTCGAGCCGCCAACATTTCCGGATCCCGTCATTTCAATGGCGATTGAGCCAAAGACAAAATTGGATCAGGAAAAAATGGGGATCGCGCTGCAGCGTCTCGCGGAAGAGGATCCGACTTTCCGAGTTTACACGCACGAAGACACGGGCCAGACGATTATCGCCGGAATGGGCGAGTTGCATTTGGAAATCATCCGCGACCGGATGTTCCGCGAATTCAAAGTGGACGCAAACGCGGGTAAACCGCAGATCGCGTATCGCGAAACGATTACCAGCAGCGCGCACGGCGTCGGCAAGTTGATCAAGCAATCAGGTGGTCGCGGTCAATACGGACACGTCGAAGTGGATGTGCGTCCGGGAGCTCGCAGCACAGGTCTGGTAATTGATAACAAAATCGTCGGCGGCACCATTCCACGCGAATACATCCCGGCAGTGAAGAAAGGAATCGAGGAAGCGGTTCTGAATGGCGTCCTCGGCGGTTACCCGGTTGTGGATGTTGAGGTCGACATCGTTTACGGAAGTTTTCACGAAGTCGATTCGAACGAGCTTGCGTTCAAACTCGCGGCGATCTTTGCGATGAAGGACGGCTTTAAGCAAGGCAAACCGATTTTGCTCGAGCCGATCATGAAAGTAGAAAACATCACGCCGGACGATTATCAGGGCGACATCTGCGGTGACTTAAGCCGTCGTCGCGGCAGCATCGGCAGCATCGAAACGCGCGGCCACCTCGCTATCATTCACGCCGAAGTTCCGCTGGCGGAGTTGTTCGGGTATGCCACTGCGATTCGTTCACTTTCCAAAGGCCGGTCGAGTTACTCGATGGAGCCTTCGCACTTCCAGCAAGTCCCGCAGCAGTTGGTCGCGGCCATTCTGGATCAGAAGGAGACGAAATAATTTATGGCTGATGGTCAACGCATTCGTATTCGCTTGAAAGCGTTCGATCATCGAATGCTCGATCAATCCGCGGTCGACATCGTCGAGACCGCGAAGCGCACTGGTGCGCGCGTGGCTGGCCCGATTCCGCTGCCGACGTTGATCGAGAAATTTACGGTGAACCGCTCCCCGCACGTCGACAAAAAGTCGATGGACCAATTTGAAATCCGCACGCATAAGCGCCTGCTCGATATTATCGAGCCGACTGCGAAGACGGTGGATGAATTGAAAAAGTTGAACCTGCCCGCGGGCGTGGACATCACGATCAAGATTTAGCGTCACGGAATTTGCGAACCCACGATCATGAGCATCGGATTACTCGGACAAAAAATTGGCATGACCAGCGTCTACGACGCCAACGGCAAGATGCGTCCGGTCACCGTGATTGCGGCAGGTGATAATGTGCTGGTGCGTCGACTAACGCATGACAATGACGGTTATTCCGCCATTCAGGTCGGGTTCGATACGCAAAAGGAATCGCGCTTGAATCGCGCTTCGTTAGGCGGATTTAAGAAAGCCAGCGTCGAGCCGAAGAAACTTCTGCGCGAATTCCGTTTCATCGGTGATGTGCCGGAAGGCGAAATCAATCTCAACGTGACGCAATTCCAGCCGGGGGATTTCGTTGATGTGATTGGCCGCTCGAAGGGCAAAGGTTTTCAGGGCGTAATGAAGAAGCACAATTTCCATGGTCAGGGTGCGGCGCATGGTTCGAAGACGCATCGACGTAATGGCGCCATCGGCAATCGTTCTACACCAGGTCGCATCTGGAAGAACATGGGCATGCCGGGCCATTTAGGTGACGAACGCGTGACGGTGCAGAATCTTGAGGTGCTGCAGGTGCGCGAGGCGGAGAAAATCATTTTGATTAGCGGCGCGGTGCCAGGGTTCGAACGGCAGTTATGTAGTCGTTAGGCCAGCGATCAAACATCCGGAAACGATACGGGCCGCGCACGAGGAGCACCGAAAGCACGACGAGGCTGAGGCGGCGAAGAAGCCGGCGATAAGAGTCCGATAAGAATGAGCGCAAAAGCTTTAACGAAGGCCGCGGCGAAAGAAGCCAAGATCAATCTGATCGAAAGTGGAAAGGGCACGCAGGCATTGCACGAAACGGTCGTGGCGATGCGCGCAGCGCGTCGTTCGGGTTCTGCGAGCACTAAGACGAAAGCGGAAGTCGCTTTTTCTGGCGCAAAACCGTGGCGGCAAAAGGGAACGGGTCGTGCGCGCGCCGGCTACAAATCATCGGTGATTTGGCGCAAGGGCGGCGTCGTTTTTGGGCCGAAGCCACGCGATTACTCGAAGAAGATTTCGAAGACGGTGCGGAGACTGGCATTTCAAAAAGCGTTGAGCGAACGCATCAACGCGGGCGATGTGCTGACGATTGACACTTTCGCGGTGAAGGAAATCGAGACAAAGGGGTTTGTCTCGTTAGTCAAAAAGCAGACGGACGCGAAGAAGGTTCTCGTCGTTTCCGACGCATTTGACGACAACACTTACAAATCGGCGCGCAACGTGAAGCCGGTACGATTGGCGACAGCGCGTGAAGTGAATGCGGAAGAGCTTCTCGCATTCGACAAAATCATAGTTACGGCCAAAGCGCTCGAGCATTTAGCGGAGAGGACGAACGGGAAATGAACGAGCCATACGATTTGATCCATAACGCGTCGCTCACGGAAAAGGCGACGCTGATGACGGAAAAACAGAACAAGTATGTTTTTCGCGTCAGCCCGCGCGCGAACAAGATTCAGATCAAGGCAGCGATCGAAAAGTTGTTTCAGAAGAAGGTCGTGGCGGTGAATACGTGCAATTACGCCGGCAAGAAAAAGCGCGAACGTCGCTCCGATTTCGGCCGCAAGCCGCATTGGAAGAAAGCGATCGTGACGTTGGCGGAGGGCGAGAAGATCGAGCTCGTTTAAGTTATGGCCCTACGAAATTATCGACCGCTCACGCCGACGCTGCGGTTTAAGACGCTTCCTACTTTCGCGGAGATTACGAAGTCGACGCCGACGAAACGTCTGCTCGAACCGAAGAAAAGAAGTGGCGGACGCAATCATTACGGCCGGCTCACTTCGCGACATATTGGCGGCGGGCATAAGCAGAAATATCGCAAGGTAGATTTCAAACGCCGCAAGCGTGGTGTCTCCGCGGAGGTGACCGCGATTGAGTACGACCCGAACCGATCCGCGCGCATTGCTCTTATTAAATATGAGGATGGCGAGCTGAGCTACATTCTCGCGCCGGATGGATTGAATGTTGGTGCGCGGGTGAGGGCGGGCGAAGACGCGCCGCCTGATGTGGGCAACGCGTTGCCGTTGCGAGCGATTCCGCTAGGCGCAAACATTCACAATATCGAACTGACTCCGGGACGCGGCGGACAAATCGCGCGCAGCGCAGGGCAGCAAGCAACCCTCAACAACCGCGAAGGCGGATACGCTTTGGTGAAAATGCCGTCAGGCGAAATTCGCCGGATTCACGAAGAGGCTTACGCAACGATGGGTCAGGTCGGCAACGTCGATCACATGAATGTTTCCAGTGGCAAAGCGGGACGCACGCGCTGGAAGGGCCGGCGCCCGCATGTGCGCGGCATGGTGATGAATCCGATCGACCATCCAATGGGCGGCGGCCAGGGCAAATCGAAAGGTGGCGGCGGGCGCCATCATCCGGTGAGTCCGTGGGGCCAGCTCGCGAAAGGTTTCAAGACGCGGCGGAAATATAAACCGAGCAATCGTTTCATTTTGGAGCGCCGCAAATCCAAAAAGAAAGCCTAACGAGGCGCATTTGATTTTATGGCTAGATCGTTGAAAAAAGGACCCTTCGTCGAACCGCATCTCCTCGAGAAAATCGACAAGATGAACGCATCGGCTGCGAAGAAGCCGATGAAAACGTGGTCGCGCCGTTCGATGGTGACGCCGGATTTTGTCGGCCACACGTTCCTGGTGCACAACGGCAAGACGTTTACGTCCGTGTTCGTGACCGAGAACATGGTTGGCCACAAGCTCGGCGAGTTTTCGCCGACGCGCATCTTTAAGAAACACGGTTCGCACACGGCGAAGGTGACGAAGTAGTTGAGGAAAATTTTTACAGTGTTGGGCTGCGTAACGCTGGCCGGAAGGCTCGCGGCAGAGGGGAATAGTTCTTTGTCAGAATCCAAAAAAGAAGACGCGGGCATGGAAGTGACCGCGAGTGCGTTGTTGTCGCAAAACGAAGAATTGCGCCGGCAGCTTTCGTTGCAACAGGAATCGGTGCGGACGTTGACCGACAGCCTGGCGCAATCGAATGCCGAAGCGGAATTGTTTCGCCGGAAGTTTTCCGATTTGCAGTTGCGCATGGAAGCGCTCGGGCTGGCGTCGGCCGATAAGGACCGCGCGAAACTCGAGCAGCGACTGTTGAACGCGGTGAGCGATCTGAAGTTGTTCGAGAAAGAACGCGAACAGTATCGCGATCAGATGCTGCGATTGAGCGAATCGGTTTTGCGTTTTCTGAAAACGGCCGAGAGCAGCGATGCGCAGGCGCGGATGGACTTGGAAGCGCAGTTGCGCGGCATCAACGATTTGATCGCGAAGTCGGGCGAGACCACGGAAGC
The DNA here is from genome assembly GCA_963803315.1 of uncultured Verrucomicrobiae bacterium. Lineage (GTDB taxonomy): Bacteria > Verrucomicrobiota > Verrucomicrobiia > Chthoniobacterales > UBA10450 > JBBQFI01. The sequence goes on from CAWDLY010000005.1 coordinate 26,635, forward strand.
GCAGCCGAGTTTGATGGACGGCAGCGTGATCAGCGTGAAGGAAGAATGGTCGCTCGTGGTCGGCAACATCGGCGAGCAGCAGGGCGTGAAAATGGGAATGCCGTTACGCGTGATGCGGGACGACAAGGTGATCGCGACGTTGCGCGTGGTGGATGTGCGCCAGAAAATTTGCGGCGCGGTCATTCAGGAAATGGATTCGAAGAAGGAACAAATAAAGGTGGGCGATCGGCTCCAGGTCGATGCTCGCCGCGATGTAAGTTTGAAATAGGAGGTCGAGAACCGAGAATCGTGAAATCGAATCACGATTCTCGAATCACGAAACGAAATAAATGGAAGTTAGATCGACATTACGGTATGCGAAGATTTCGGCGTTTAAGGCGCGCGAGGTCACGCGTGAGATCCAGGGCCTGCCGGTTTCGGCAGCGCTCGACATTGTCGCTTTCAGTCCGAAGAAGGCGGCGGCGATGATCAACAAAACTTTGAAGAGCGCGGTCGCAAATGCGGAGAACAACGCGAATCTGCGCGTCGACGGATTGGTCGTGAAGGAAGCGACCGTGGGTGAGGGGCCGACGATGAAGCGGATGATGCCCCGTGCGCGTGGGAGCGGCAGCCGGATTTTAAAACGAACCAGCCACATTCGCATCGTGTTGACGGACGAGATCGAAATCAAAACCGCGAGACAAGAAAAGCGGAACAGAAGAAAGCGAAGAAAGAGGCGGCGAAAGGAAAGAGCGAGAAATCGGAAGCCAAACCGAAAGCAACAAGATCGGCGAAGAAGGAAGATTCGAAGAAATGATTTTTGTGCATTGTCATTCTGAGCGGAGCGAAGCGGAGTCGAAGAATCTCTCGATCTATCGAGGGGTAATGAACTTGAAGAGCACCGGGGCGTTTGCGAGGTCCCTCGCTGGGCTCGGGATGACAGCGTAGGAAAATTTATGGGACAGAAAGTTAATCCAATTGGATTTCGCCTCGGTGTGAATCGCGATTGGCGTTCGCGCTGGTACGCGTCGCCGCAGGAGATGCCGGCGTTTCTGCACAGCGATCTCGAGATTCGCGGCTACGTGAAGAAGAAACTGCAGTTCGCAGCGGTTTCGAAAATTATCATCGAGCGCGCCTGGAATAGCATTCGCGTCACGATTCACACCGCGCGGCCTGGCATCGTCATCGGTCGCAAAGGCGCTGAAATCGAAAAGATGACGGAAGAGATTTCGAAGATGGCGCAGGGCAAACAGGTGAAGATCGATATTCAGGAGATCAAAACGCCGGAGCTCGACGCGCAATTGGTGGCTGAAAATGTAGCGCTGCAAATCGAACGCCGTATCGCTTATCGGCGCGCGATGAAAAAGGCGGTGCAGACCGCGATGGATTTCGGCGCACAAGGGATTCGCTTACGTAGCTCGGGTCGTTTGAATGGCGCGGAGATTTCGCGCTCGGAATGGTATCGGGAAGGCAAAGTTCCGTTGCACACATTGCGGACGCCGATCGATTATGGCTTTGCCGAAGCGAATACAGTTTACGGAAAAATCGGCGTAAAGTGCTGGCTTTGTAAGAAAGAGGAAGCGCCGGCCGAGCAGGCAACACCGGCGCCATTGCCGCCTCCAGAGCCGGCCGCAGCTTAAGGATTTAGCGAGGATTTGTTATGCCATTGATGCCGAAACGCGTGAAGTATCGCAAGACCCAGCGGGGTAGCCGCAAGGGGACTGCGTCGCGCAATCTGCGGATCGATTTTGGCGAGTTCGGGCTGCAAACGCTCGAGCGCGCCTGGATCACGAACACGCAGATCGAAGCGGCGCGTGTCGCGCTCACGCGTAACATGAAGCGCAAAGGGAAATTGTGGATCCGGATTTTCCCGGACAAATCGGTCACAGGACGACCGCCGGAAACGCGCATGGGTAAGGGAAAAGGACAGCCGGAATATTGGGTCGCGACGGTGCGACCTGGAAACATTTTATTTGAACTCGACGGCGTGACTGAATCGGTTGCGCGCGAGTCTTTGCGACTGGCGGCGGACAAGTTGCCGGTGCGAACGAAATTTTTATCGCGGCATCACGTTGCCGCCTAACAGGTATGAAGTCGTATTGTCATTTCGAGCGGAGTGAAGCGAAGCGGAGCGCAGTCGAGAAATCTCTTACTGTTTCTGCGTTGATCGCGTTCGAGCCAACAATGAGAGATGTCCCGACTTCGCTAGACATGACAGAAACGCGGCATCACGTCGCCGCCTAACGAATAGCATGAAAATCAAGGAAATTTTTGAAATGAGCACGGACGAGTTGCTGACGAAAAAGCGCGACTTGCGTCAGGAAAGTCTGCATCTGCGCTTGCAACAACAGAGCGGTCAGCTCGAACAGCCAAGCCGGTTGCGTTTATTGCGCCGTGACGTTGCTCGCATTGAAACGATTCTCTCTCAACGCGGCAAGGAGCCGGCAAAGAAATAATGGCGGAAGATATTCAAACCGGTGAAGCACAGGTCTGCGAGCACGAGGACGGAAGAAAAACGCCCAACGCGCAAGACGCGTGTGGGCGAAGTGATTTCCAGCAGTATGAACAAGACGATCGTTGTGCGCACGGTGACGCGAGTGCCGCACGCCAAATTTGGGAAGATCGTCAAACAAATGAAAAAGTTTTACGCGCACGACGAGGAGAACAAGGCCAAGACCGGCGACACCGTGCGCATCATGGAGACGAGACCGCTGAGCAAGTTGAAACGCTGGCGTCTGGTGGACGTGGTGCAGAAGTAGAGGAGGGGAGAGGAAGAGGAAGATTTTTATGGTTTACTTAAGATCAAGACTCGACGTGGCCGACAACAGCGGCGCGCGCATGGCTACGATGATCGGCGTGATCGGGCAAGGGACTGCCCAGTGCGCGGGTATCGGCGATGTGATCACGGCGAACGTTAAGGAAGCGAGCGCGACGGGCACAGTAAAAAAGGGCGAGGTGGTGCGCGCTGTTTTGGTGCGAACGAAGCAACCGATTCGTCGCGATGACGGTTCGCTATTGCGCTTCGATAACAACGCAATCGTGATTATCGACAAAGATTTGAATCCGCGCGGGACCCGCATTTTCGGGCCGGTCGCGCGCGAGTTGCGCGAGCGCAATTTCATGAAAATTGTCTCGCTCGCTCCGGAAGTTTTTTTATGAACCGAATCAAGTTTCACGTTAAGAAAGGCGACAACGTCGAGGTTATTTCCGGGAACTTTCGTGGTTCCTCCGGAAAGATTCTCGAAGTGTTGCCGCGCAAGCAGCGTGTGCTGATCGAAGGCGTGCGCATCATCAAAAGACATATGCGCAAATCCCAGGATAATCCGCAGGGGAAAATCGCGGAGCGCGAGGGACCGATTCACATTTCGAATGTGCGGCTGCTGGAACGAGGCGAGAAGACAAAGAAAAAAGCCGCGGAGCCGAAGGCGAAGAAAGAGAAGAAGAGTAAGTGAAAACCGAAAACGAATTTTATCGGGACTACAAGGAGCGAGTAATGCCGGCGCTGCAACAGCAGCATGGCTACAAAAATCTGCACCAGATTCCGAAGGTGAATAAGGTCGTAATCAACACTTCGGTCGGATCGCAATCGGATGTGAAGCAGGCGTTGGAAGATGCGAAGACGGAGTTGGCGTTGATCACCGGTCAGAAGCCAGCCGAGACGCGCGCAAAGAAAAGCATTTCGAATTTCAAATTGCGCAAAGACCAGGCGATTGGCGCAAAGGTGACGTTGCGTGGTGCGCACATGTACGAATTTTTAGAGCGCTTCATCAAAGCGGCACTGCCGCGCATCCGCGATTTTCGCGGCGTGTCGCCGAAAGGTTTTGATGGTAACGGTAACTACACGCTCGGCGTTTCCGACCAGTCGATTTTCCCCGAGGTTGAGCTGGATAAAATCAAGCGCAATATCGGTTTTGATGTTACAATCGTCACCACCGCGCGAACGAACGAAGAAGCGAAATCGCTTCTGAGCGAAATGGGAATGCCATTCAGCGATCGCGCGAAGAAACCCGCCGCTGCGGCGACCGCCTGATTTTCATGAGCACTGTTACCGATCCTATCGCCGACCTTCTCGCCCGCGTGCGCAACGCCGCGGCGTCGCAGAAGCCGGAAATGTTTTTGCCCTACTCCAAAATCAAAAGCGACGTCGCGCGCATTTTGAAAGAGGAGGGTTACATCACCGATTATGCGGTTGATACGGAGAAGGCGCATCCGCGGATCAAGATCACAAATAAGTTCGCGAATAAATCGAGTGCAATTACGGGTTTGAAGCGCGTGAGTCGGCCAGGCTTGCGGCGTTATGTTGGGGCGAAAGAAATTCCACGCGTGCTCGGGCGGAATGGGGATTGCGATCCTTTCCACGCCGCGTGGCGTGCTTTCGGGACGCGAAGCAAAGAAACAAAACGTCGGCGGCGAATTGCTCGCTTACGTCTGGTGACGATTTAACGTTGTAACGATTTAACGAATCACGAAACCATGTCACGGATCGGAAACAAACCAGTCGAGATTCCCGACAAAGTGAAGGTGAACATCAGTGATGATGGCGCCGTCGCGGTGGAAGGGCCGAAAGGCAAACTGAGTTGGAATTTGCCGCGCAACATTAAAGGGAGCGTGAACGAAAAGACCATTTCGCTCGCGCGCGAAGCGGAGACGCGCAGCGTGAAAGCATTGCATGGCCTCTCGCGCAGTCTCGTGCACAACATGGTGCAGGGCGTAAGCGAAGGTTTCACGAAAAATTTGGAGATCGAAGGCGTCGGCTTCAAAGCAGCCGTGCAAGGTCAGAACCTCAATCTGAGTCTCGGATTTTCACATCCGATTCTGTTTCCGATCCCAAAGGAAATTAAAATTACGGTCGCGGATAATACAAAGCTTACGATTCAAGGAATCGACAAGAAATTGGTTGGCCAAGTTGCCGCGGACATTCGCCGTTACTATCCGCCAGAGCCTTACAAGGGCAAAGGCGTGCGTTACGCTGGCGAACAAATTCGCCGCAAGGAAGGAAAGACGGTGCAGTAATGATTGCGGCGACTGATCGAAAGAAAATCCGGCATCGTATTCATACGCGGATCCGCAAGCGCGTCAGCGGGACAGCGGAACGTCCACGACTCGCTGTGCATTTTTCCGGCAAACATGTTTACGCGCAGGTCGTTGATGACGACGCAGGCAAGACGCTGGTGTCGGCGGCAACAACGGAAAAAGATTTACGGGGCAAGGGAAAAGCAGCAGCGAATCGAACGACTGCGGAGCAGATCGGAAAAGCAATCGCAGAGCGTTTGCTCGCGAAGAAGGTGGACAAGGTCATATTTGATCGCGGTGGCTTTCTTTATCACGGCAAAGTGAAAGCGCTGGCCGATGCGGCCCGCGAAGGCGGATTAAAATTTTAGGAAGAAATTCATGGCACAACCTCACGGCGGCGGCAGACGCAGCGCAGATCGAAATACGGACAAAAGTTCCGCGGCACGGGGCGATACGACCGAGAAGGTCGTCTTCATCAATCGTTGCGCGAAAGTGGTGAAGGGCGGACGCCGCTTCAGCTTTAGCGCGCTGATCGTCGCCGGCGATCACGACGGAAGTGTCGGTGTCGGTTTTGGCAAAGCGAACGAAGTGGCGGAAGCGATCCGCAAGGCATCGGAAGCTGCGCGCAAGGGAATGGAGAAAGTTTCTCTGCACGAGAATACGATCCCGCACGAGACGATCGGGAATTTTGGCGGTGGACGCGTTCTCTTGCGGCCGGCGTCACCGGGGACCGGTGTAATCGCCGGTGGTGGCGTGCGCGCGGTTGTCGAAGCGGCCGGGATTCGCGATGTGCTCGCCAAGTCGTTAGGCTCGAGCAATCACGCCAATGTGGTGAAAGCGACGATTGAAGCTCTGCGCTCGCTGCGGCGACGCGATGAAATTTTGAAAGTGCGCGGCATTCGCGTGAACGACGGAAAGGCTGAGCCGCAGTCATGATTCGGTTGCACAATATGCGGCCACGACCGGGCTCGCGTCATCGCGTCAAACGACTCGGCAGCGGGGAAAGCTCCGGCCACGGCAAGACGAGCGGAAAAGGTCATAAGGGCCAGAAGGCGCGCTCCGGTGGAAGCCTGCGTCTCGGTTTCGAAGGTGGCCAGATGCCACTGATTCGGCGATTGCCGAAGCGCGGTTTCAATAACGCCGCGTTTCACAAGAATTACGCAATTGTAAATCTCGACTCGCTGAACAGTTTTAAGGCGGGGACGACGGTGAACGAGCAGTTGCTGCGGGAATCGAAACTGATTCGCGGAAATTTCGTGGGAATAAAGATTTTGGGCGACGGCGAGTTGAAGCATGGGCTGACGATCGAGGCGGACAAATTCAGCGAATCCGCGCGCGCCAAGATCGAGAAGGCTGGTGGAAATGTTACGGTGCGCGAAGCGCGTCAGGCACCGAGCGAAGAAACGCCGAAGGAATCTGAAAGCGCGCCGACGGCCGAAACGAAACCGAAGAAACCTGTGACGAAGAAGGCAGCGCAGAAAGAGCCGGTCGCGAAGAAGAAAGCGCCCGCAAAGAAGAAAAAATCGGCGAAGAAGCGCTAGCATTGCGATGACAAGCAAAAGCAGGGCGACAGAATTCTGGGGAGCGCACGCGACTCGCGTGCCGTTTTCGGCGACTCGCCGAAAACCCGCTGGGATGAGTCCTTTTTCAACGTTCTCCCTGATGAAGAAAAGCGATTGGTGCATGTCGGAGAAAAGACGTTCGGCGAGTCGCCGAACGGGGCACGCGAGTCGCGTGCGCTCCCCGGAGAAGAGCTGATGGTCTCGGCGTTTCTCAACTCAGTCAAGATACCGGAACTGCGGCGGCGAATTTTATTCACGCTGGCAGTAATTGTCATTGTGCGCCTCGGCGCTGCGATCACCACACCTGGGGTCAACCAGGCCGTTTTGCAGGAATGGTTCCGCAGCTCATTGACGGCAAAATCGGGCGGCGGCGTTGCTGCGCTCTTCAATCTTTTCAGTGGCGGCGCGCTCGAGAACTGCGCGATCTTCTCGTTAGGCATCATGCCTTACATCAGCGCGTCGATTATGATGCAGTTGCTCACGGCTGTTATCCCAAAACTTGGGCGACTGGCCCGTGAGGACGGTGGCCGCCAGAAGATCATGCAATACACGCGTTACTCGACCGTCGTGCTTTGCATTTTTCAGGGATATTTGCTCTCGGTTTCCTTTCAACATCCCGAGTCGTATCACACCATGCTTCCGGGGATCACGGAAACGATGGCGAAGCTGGGCATTCCATTGGTGGACAATCCTGGATTGTCGTTTCGCTTAATCACGGTCCTTTCGTTAACCACGGGCACTTTGTTTTTGATGTGGCTTGGGGATCAGATCACCGAGCGCGGTATCGGGAACGGAATCTCTCTCATCATCACCATTGGCATCGTGGCGCGGTTGCCGGCTGCTTTGGCGCAAGCATGGAAGACTTTCGTTCCTTCAGCGGAAACGGGAACCAGTCAGGTCAGTCCTGCGATTCTCGTTTTGATGGTTGCGTTTTTGTTCATTGTTATCGCGGCTGTCATCGCGGTCACACAAGGCCAGCGAAAAATCACCGTGCAGTACGCGAAACGCGTCGTAGGCCGAAAAATGTACGGCGGGCAAACGCAGTACATGCCGTTGAAGGTCAATTATGCCGGTGTCATGCCGATCATTTTTGCCTGGGCGCTTTTGCTTTTCCCGACGACGATTGTGAGCGTTGCGTTCAAAAATAGTCCGACGGCGCGACAAATTTCGGAAATGCTTTCCACGGGCTGGCCCCATTACGCCGTGCTCGCAGGAATGATTTTCTTCTTCAGCTACTTCTGGGTCGCGACGCAATTTCAACCGGCGCAAATCGCGGACGATCTGAAGAAATACGGCGGTTACATTCCCGGCGTGCGTCCGGGCAAACCGACAGCGGATTTTCTCGATTACACGATGACGCGGCTGACTTTTGCCGGCGCAATTTTCCTCACGCTGATCGCGGTCTTGCCGAGCTTGCTTAGCCAGGGTTTACATGTTCCGACAATTACCGCTCAGTTTTTTGGCGGCACGAGTTTGCTCATTATCGTCGGTGTGATGCTTGACACCATGCGGCAAGTCGAGACGCATCTGATTCAACGACATTATGACGGATTTCTGCGCAAAGGCCGGATTCGTGGACGCAGTTTTGATCGCGCGTCATACAATCGCGGCGAAGCCGCTGCCCATGGCACGCTCATGTGGCTCTATGTCGGCATTGCCGTGCTCGTGATCGGCGGTGTCGCTATTTTCCTCTACGGTCGCTAGGTGAAACGACGACTTGTGCTTCTCGGCGCGCCGGGGTCCGGCAAGGGAACTCAGGCGGAAATGATCACGCGCCAGTTTGGCATTCCCGTGACTTCGCCGGGTGCGATCCTGCGACGGGAAAGAGATCTGGGAACGCCGCTCGGTTTGAAAACGGCGGAGACGACACAGCATGGCGGGCTTGTTTCGGATAAGATCATCGTCGGGCTGATCGAAGATTGGCTGCGCTTGCACGGCGGTTACGGTTTTGTTTTCGATGGATTTCCGCGCACGCTGCCGCAAGCGCGCAGTCTGCAGAAGATCCTGGAGCGATTGCACACCTCGCTCGATCTCGCCATCTGGCTCGACGTGAGCGAGGACACGGTGCGCAATCGAATTGCGAGCCGGCTGCAATGTCAGGGCTGCGGATTCACTACGAGCGTGACGAGCGCGAAATTCGCGGAACGGCCAGTCTGTCCGTATTGCGATGGACCACTCGTTAGGCGAAATGATGACGACGCCTCCGTCTTGCAGACTCGGCTGGCTGAGTTTAACGCCAAGACGCAGCCGCTGGCTGACTTTTACCAAAAAACAAGTTCGCTCCGCCGCATTGACGGAAATCGCGAGCGCGACGTCGTCTTCGCCGATATTTCGCGTCTACTCGAGCAACAGCAGCCGGTGGCATGATCCCGATTAAGAACGCAAAAGAGATCGAGAAAATGCGGCGCGCTTGCCGCACCGCGAGCGATATTCTTGATCGCGTCAGTGAATTGATTCGGCCTGGCATCACGACAAAAGAAGTCGATCAGGCCGCGGCGGATTTCATGGAAGAAGCGAACGTAAAGAGTGCGTTTCTCGGGTATCGCCTGGGGCACCGTGTCTTTCCTGGAAATATTTGCATCTCGCTCAATGACGAAATCGTGCATGGAATCGGCAGCCAGCGCCGGATTCAATATGGCGACATCGTGAAACTCGACATCGGCGTTGTGCAAGACGGATGGGTAGGGGATACGGCGACGACAGTTCCGGTAGGCGTGATCGACGATCGCACGGAAAAATTATTGCGCGTGACGGAAAAAGCGCTGGCCCGCGCGATTGCCGCCGCGTTCGAAGGGGTGCGGCTCGGCGATTTGTGTGCGGAGATCGAGGAAGAAGCGATGCAGAATCGTTTCTCGGTCGTGCGCGAGTTTGTCGGCCACGGGGTGGGCCGCAAATTGCACGAGGAACCGCAGGTTCCGAATTACGGCAAACGGGGGAGCGGCCCGAAACTGAGAGCGGGCATGACGTTGGCGATCGAGCCGATGATTAATTTGGGCGCGGCTTCGGTGCGGCTGCTCGATGATGGCTGGACGGTTTGCACGGCAGACGGGACGCCCTCCGCCCATTTCGAACACACGATTTTAATCACGAACGACCAGCCAGAGATCCTGACATGGCGCGGAAAGACGCAATTGAAGTAGAAGGCACCGTCGTCGAACTTTTGCCAAATACCATGTTTCGGGTGGAGCTGCCCAATGGCCATCGTGTGCTTGCGCACGTCTCCGGAAAAATGCGGCTCCATTTCATTCGTATCTTGCCAGGGGACAAAGTTATGCTAGAAGTTTCACCCTACGATTTGTCGAAGGGGCGAATTACTTTTCGCCAGAAGTGACAGCGCGGAGCACCCTCCGCGTTTTTCGTTGAATATGAAAGTGCGACCATCCGTAAAGAGACTTTGTGAAGCGTGCAAGATCGTGAAGCGCAAGAACGTTGTGCGCGTGATCTGCAAGAACCCGCGCCATAAACAGCGCCAGGGATAAAAGCGTTATGCCACGATTACTTGGAGTAGAAATTCCGGCGGAAAAGCGCATCGAAGCGTCGCTCACTTACATTTATGGAATCGGACCGAGCACGGCGAAACTCATTTTAGAACGCACCAATATCGATCCGAACTTGCGCGCGAAAAATCTTACGCCGCAGCAAGTGAACGAAATTATTCAGACGATCACAGCCGGGAAAATGAAGATCGAAGGCGATCTTCGTCGCGATGTGCAGGGCAATCTGAAGCGCTTGCAGGCGATTAATTGCTACCGGGGCATCCGGCATCGCCGGGGTCTTCCAGTGCGCGGGCAACGCACGTCGACTAATGCAAGGACGCGCAAGGGCCCACGTAAAACGGTCGGTGTGATCCGCAACAAGGATGCGAAGGCCGGCAAGGTCTAGCTCGGAAACGAAAGATTTAGCTAATGGCAGACAAGGAAACAAAAAAGCCGGCGAAAGCCGCGAGCAAACCGAAGACGACCAAGGCAAGCGCTTCTGAGGAGAAAGCGGCTCCAGCGGCGACGGAAGAAATTGCGGCGCCGGTGGCGGCTCAGGCGGCAGCAGAGACTCCTGCCGTTGAAACGCCCAAGCCGGCGAAGAAACCAGTTAAAGCCAAAAAGGAAGAAGCTCCTGCGCCGGAGCCTCCGAAGGAAAATCTATCGCTTAATCCGGATGACGTCGAAAAGCCGAAGATCATCAAGGCGAAAGGCAGCAAGAATGTTCACAGCGGCATCGCGCATGTCCTTTCTACTTTCAATAACACCATTGTCACGATCACGGATTTAAGGGGAAATGTGATTGGCTGGTCGAGTGCGGGCAAGGTTGGCTTTAAAGGCTCGCGCAAGAGCACGGCTTATGCAGCGCAGATGGTCGCACAGGATGCGTCGCGTCAGGCCATGGGGCATGGTCTGAAAGAAGTTGAAGTTTTGGTGAAGGGGCCGGGCGCGGGACGGGAGTCGGCCGTGCGCGCGCTACAGGCGATCGGCCTGGACCTCACCGTTATTCGGGACGTGACGCCGGTGCCGCACAATGGGTGCAGACCGCCAAAGCAACGACGCGTTTAAACGTCGAACATCCAACACCGAACATCGAACGCAGAATTTAAGAAATGGGCAGATACACCGGACCGAAAACGAAGGTAAGCCGACGCTATGGCGTCCCGCTTTTTGGACCTTCCAAATCGCTCGAGCGCAAAAATTATCCTCCGGGTATGCATGGACCGAAAGGTTCGCGCCGCAAGCAATCGGATTACGCGATTGCGCTCGGGGAAAAGCAGAAGCTTCGTTATCAATACGGGCTGCTCGAGAAACAGTTTCGCCGCATTTTTCAAAGCGCGCTACGCAAACGCGGCGTGACTGGTGAGACTTTGTTACAGTTGCTCGAGACGCGTCTCGACAATGTGGTCTTTCGCCTCGGCCTGGCTAATACTCGCAGCGCCGCGCGGCAGCTCGTCTCGCATGGACACGTGCAGGTCAATGGCAAAAACGTCAACGTCGCTTCCTTCAATGTGAAGGCCGGCGATGAAGTTACGATCAAAGACAAACCGAAATCGCGTCAGCTCGTGCTGCGCAATCTTGAGCTGACCCAGATCGCGCCGGTGCCGGATTGGTTGGTAGCGAATCGCGATGCGCTGAGCGGGAAGGTCGCACGTATTCCGTCACGCGAAGAGATGCAGCCGATGGTCAACGAGCAGTTGATCGTTGAATTGTATTCCAGATAGAGGCGATTGACCTCAATCGCCCGGGCGATTCGGTGAATCGCCCCTACCTTTTAATTCCCCGGCGCCGGCATCGCGCTGCCTTCCAAGAACTCCAGCGCCTTACTGTAGCTGCAACGGTCGAGGTAATGTTTGAGCCGCGGGTCAATTGGTTCGGGCAATTCTGCCGCCAGTTCATTAATACGCTCGGAGACCTGGCGTAAGCGCTCCATATGCCCTTGGGCATCTCGGCGGCTGCCTTCATCGGCGATAAGCGCAAGCCGCTCGCGCAAGGCCTGGGTTAGTCGAGTCGTAGCATCCTTCATATTCGCAATAATCCCCAAAACAAAGCTTGAAACGATAGGGCACTTTGCGCAAGCGTCAGGCTCGTGAACGGTGAGCCGAAGCGCATCCTCGTGGTCGACGACGATGTCGGACTTATGCGCGTCATGCGCGAGGCGCTCAGTTCATTTCTTCGTTGCGAAGTCGATTCTTCTCCCACGCCGGAATATGGTTTCGAATTGGCGCTCAAAAAAAAATACGACCTGTTCATCTTTGATTTTTCCATGCCGATGATCGATGGAGCAATGCTCTTTTTCCTTATCGGCAAAGTTTACGCCAATGCCGAGCCACCCAGAACAGTTCCACCGCTCGTGCTGGTTTCCGCAAGAGGCGAAGACAAGCGCGCCCAAGATCTCCTGCGCGAAGCCGGGGTTCATGGACTCCTGCCCAAACCGTTTGCCATCAATCGCCTTCTGCAAAAGGTGAAAGAATGCGTGCCCGAGATTGAATCGATCGCTTGAATATGGCGCTCGTCCTGCAGCCGTCGCCCTATGGACGACGCGCTTCGCGCAGCGACGCGGCTACAGCAAAGGGAGCCCGGCTTCCTCGAACAGTTGCCGTCTCGCTTCCAGCCAATCGCTGTTGTGGTCACCGGCAATCGATCGCTGAGCGCGTCTTTCGGCGATAAAATATGCGCGCAAACGAATTTGTTCGTCCGTGGGTGGGGCAGGTTTCGGCTCGAGGCGGGATTTTGCGGGCGTTGTCTTGCGCACCCGAGTCTTCCTGGTCGTCGACACCTTCTTGGAGACGGCTTTCTTTACACGCGAACGACTGCCATTCGCGCTTTCGGTTTGGACATCTTTGGATTTTTTCGGCACAGATTAGGCTAAGTTTGAATCGGAATTTCTCGTGACCAAAAAATTTGGCAAGGAGTTTTCTCTTTACGAGCATAAGATAGACCAGCCTAACCAGTATTCCTGATGCGACATTTCCTCTTCCGCTGGATCATTACCACGATTGCAGTCATGATCGCTGCTTCGATCGTTCACGGAATTCACTACAATGGCGCCAGCGCCCTGATCCTGGCTGCGCTGCTTCTGGGAATCCTGAATGCATTTGTTCGCCCGATCCTGCTCATTCTGAGCGCGCCGCTGATCCTGCTCACGCTTGGCTTATTTATCCTGGTCGTAAATGGTCTGATGCTCTACTGGGTTCCGGGCCTGGTCGGCGGATTTTACGTCGATAGTTTCGGGAGTGCGTTTTGGGGCGCGATTTTGATCAGCATCATAAGCTGGGCCTTGAGCGCATTTTTCCGCGGAAGTGACGGACGTGTGCATGTGCTCACCCATCACACGCAAATGCGCCGAGTCTCCGGCCGCGTCGTCGAACCGGGCGAAGATCGATGACTTATTGTCTCGGCATGCTGTGCGAGCGCGGCGCTGTTTTTCTTTCCGATTCACGCACGAGCGCGGGCATGGACAACATCACCATGCGCAGCAAGATGCGCATTTTCGAAAAACCGGAGGACCGCGTCATTTGCATTATGGGCTCGGGAAATCTTTCCCTTACGCAAGCGACCCTGGCGCGCATCGATGACGATCTATTGCTCGCCGCCAGGGATGCGGAGAGACCGAACCTTCTTAATCGCCAAACACTTTATGAGACCGTCCGGTATGTCGGAACCAAAGTGCGTGAGGTCGAAAAGCGCGATCGCGCCGCATTAGAAGCCGACGGCTTCGATTTCAACATTCATCTCATCGTCGGCGGCCAGATTGGAGGCGCAATACCGGAGGTTCATTTGATTTATCCGCAGGGAAACAGCATCCACGCCACGCGCGATTGCCCTTTCCTGCAGATTGGTGAGACCAAGTACGGCAAGCCCATTCTTGATCGCGGTTTCAGTTTCACCACGGATCTTAGCGATGCCCTCAAAATTGGCGTTATTTCGATCGACGCAACGATGAAGAGCAATGTTTCGGTCGGTCCACCAATCGATATTTTTTGTTACGAGACGGGATCGCTCCGAGTAAATCTCCGGACTCGTTTGGATGAAGACGATCCCTATCTTCAAGAGATCAGCCACAAGTGGCAGGATGGGCTGGTAAGATTGGTCAACGAAATGCCCTCGTTGAAATTCACCAAGCGCGTCGGCTACGCCACAGCGGCGTGACCATTCACGCCCGCGGACTGCAGCCACGGCGCTCTGTCGCCGTGCGCTTTCAATAAATCATTTTGGTCGTACCTGGCCGCCAAGCGCCTCGGCAAAGCGGGCGGCTACATTGGTTCGCCGCGAAAATAACGTGGAGAGGGCTGGTCTGCTTCCTGCTTTAGACCCTCTCGCATTCATCAACTCACGTTTTACCTATGGCTAATCTGTTGAAACAAGTCCTCTGCGGAGCGGTGGTTGTTTGCGGGCTGTCCGTCGCTGAGGCGCAGGTCAGCACGGGCGCGCCAGCCGCAAACGAAACGGAAAAGCAGCCAACCGTGGTCCCGGCGCAGAGCAATCCCGCACCGGCGCCGGCAACAGCAAGCGGAAACGATTCTTCAATGGTCCTGGTGCAGGCAGCACAAGGTGGCGCTCCCGCTGCGACTCCAGCGCCAACCGGCGCCGCGCCCGCCCAAGACGCCGGCGTTACCGAGAACGGCGGCGTGGGTATACGCGAATTTCAGGGCGATGATGTCGGCCAGGTGCTGCGTTTGTTAGCGCGTCAGGCGAAGATCAACATGGTGGTGAGCGAAGCCGTCACCGGCACCGTCACGATGCGTTTGGAAGACGTCACCGCAATGCAAGCCATCGCGATCATCGTGAAAGCGAAGTCGCTCTTCATGGATAAGATCGACAACGTTTACTACATCAAGACCGCAGCGGAGCGCACGGCTGAGCCGACCGAGAGCGACAGTTACCAATTCAGCTACTCGCGGGCGAAAGACGTGGCGGCGCTGCTCGCTTCGCAATTGGCGAGCAAAGATGTGCCGCAAGTGGACGAGCGGACGAACATGATTTTCTATCGCGAAACGCGAAGCAACATCGACAACATCCGCAAAATGCTGGCACAGATCGACAAGCCGACCAAGCAAGTCATGATTGAAGCGCGATTAGTCGAAGTGAATGCCAACCCGAAGCAGAGTTACGGCATCAACTGGGGCGGCGTGTTCGGAGGTTCAACAACTCCCCAAACCATCAGGTTCGCCGGAAGCCAACCGGCCACAGCGGAGTCGGTTGTTCTGGACGCCCAAGGGGTCCCACACTCTGTTCCCGGCGTTCCAGCGCAGGGGAAATTCGACAGCGCCACGGGTAAACTGACCGGCGCCGATTTCTTCTTTGATGAGGCCTTGAACAGGCTCGGCGGCCAATTCGCGATTTTGGCTGCTCCTCAATTGTCGGCGACTCTGCGATTGTTGAATGAAGATTCCGACGCGGAATTCCTCGCTAATCCTCGAGTAGTGACGGCAGACAATCAGCAGGCAAAGATTGAGATCACTCGCAATCAGCCCGTGCCGCAGTTGAATTTCAATGAGCAGACAGCCACCGCTGTGTTCGGCGGGTTCCAGGACAAGAAATTCGGCAACACGCTTCTGGTAAGACCATCAGTGAATAAGGACGACTTTATTACGCTGAACGTGAAGCCGGAGATCAGCAACAAGGTGGGTGATGCGACCTTTGTCTTCGCCGGGGCTACTGTTGCCAGTCCGATCATCGATACTCGCTCGCTCGATTCGAATGTTCTTATCAAGAGCGGCGATACGCTCGCTGTCGGCGGTCTTCTTCAAGACGAACAGACCAAGGCGCACAGCAAAGTCCCGATACTGGGAGATATTCCCGTTCTCGGTTACTTCTTCCAGGAAAAGCTAAATGCGCGAACCAAGCGCAACCTGCTCGTCTTTGTTACGCCGACGATCATCGATAGTCGTTATGGTACGGGTCTCGAAGATCAGGTAAACGGTTTGCATCACAGTGGCGAGGAGTATGCCGACCCGAACGGCTGGCGCAATAACGCCAAAGGGGCGGTGCGTCTCCTGCCGACTTCCCAACGTCAATTAGCCGCAGATTATCCGAAGCCCGGCATCCCGCCTGCTCCTGAAGAAACAGGCCGGAAAGTGCACTTCATGAGCACGGCAAAGGATCGAGACTTTTAACAAATTTAGAATGTGGGGTTGAGAGGGGGCGAATGCTCGAAAGAGGTTCGCCCTCTTTGCCTTTGTGGAATGGCTTGTAGGGCGTTTGTGTCAAACGCCTTTTCCAGTGCGGCGTTTCACAGAAACGCCCCACAAAAGCCAGGCTGTTTTTGTTGCAACTCGGCCCGCCAAGTGCATCATAACTCGCGCTTCACATGCTCATCCTGCTTCCATGAATCATTCATTGATCCCGAATGAACTTCGGCCGATCGCGGAGAAAATCGAAACTCGGCAACGCATTTCGGAAGAGGATGCATTGGGGCTCTATCGCTGCAATGATTTGAATGCGCTCGGGATAATGGCCAGCGCAGTGCGCCGGCAGAAGAATGGAAACGTGGCGACCTACATCCACAACCGTTACATCAATTACTCCAACATCTGCGTCCTCTCGTGCCAGTTCTGTGCGTTCGCAGCCAAGAAACGGGATGCGCACGCCTTCGAGCACGCGATCGACGAGATTATCGAGGTGGTTCGCGAAGCGCTCCTCCTTGGCGTCACCGAAGTGCACATGGTAGGTGGTTTGCATCCGACACTAAAGAAGGATTGGTATCTGGAGCTGCTGCGCAGCCTCCGCGCGCTTGATCCCGACTTACACATTAAAGCCTTTACCGCCATCGAAGTTCGACACCTGGCGCGAAGAGTTTTCCGCATGTCTATCCGAGACACGCTTGAGACTTTGCGCGAGGCTGGTCTCGGTTCGATGACCGGGGGCGGAGCGGAAATTTTCGACCCAGTTGTGCGCGATCAAATCTGCCGCGGCAAGGAAACGGCGGAAGAATGGCTCGATGCCCATCGCACCTGGCACAAAATGGGCGGCCGGAGCACTTGCACAATGCTCTACGGGCATATCGAAACGCTGGATCACCGCGTCGATCACTTACGCCAGCTCCGCGAATTGCAGGATGAAACCGGCGGGTTCACCGGTTTTGTTCCATTTGCCTTTGAGCCGCAGACAACAATTCTCGCGCACATCAAACCAGCCTCCGCCGTCGAGCAGCTTCGCAACCTCGCCGTCAGCCGGATCTATTTGGATAACATCGATCATCTCACTGCCTATTGGGTCAGCATGGGACTGCCGCTCGCGCAGGTCTCGCTCAGTTATGGCGTGGATGATTTGCACGGCACCATTTTGGAGGAAAAGATTTTCCACATGGCCGGCGCAACCACTCCGCAACAGCAAACCGCGGCAGCGCTGGAAAATGCGATCCGCGAAGCTGGACGTGAGCCCAGACAACGCGACAGTCATTACCGCCACATCCCGTCGCGTGCCGGAACAAAGCGGGCTGAGAAGCCAACACCGGAAGCGGAACTGGCTTGCGCCTAACGAGTGCAGGAATGGGACTCCGTTCGTCTCGGTTGCGTTAAGTATCTTAACGCTCGCCCACTCATCCGCGGATGGCGCGGTCAGGTCACCTTCGATCATCCTGCCGCGCTCAGCGATCAACTCCAGCGCAGTGATTTGCAAATCGCGCTGGTCTCGAGCTTTGAGTTCCTGCGGAATCCCGTCTACAAAATTGTCGATGGCGTATCCATTTCGTCGCACGGACCGGTCTATAGCGTTGTCGTCGCTCATCGCGCAGAAATCTCTCGAATCGAAGAGATCGAACTCGATCCAGCCTCTCTAACCTCGGTCGCGCTTCTGCGGTGTTTGTTAGGGCAAATGCAACTTCGGCCGCGCCTGGTTGCCCGATCGGCATCAAAAACTTCGAACGACCGACGTGCGACGTTGTTGATTGGGGATCAGGCAATTCGTTTTCGGGAGGAGCAGGCAAAGGAATTCGAATTCTGGGATCTGGGAGAACAGTGGAAACAACTGTTCGATCTTCCGTTCGTATACGCGCTGTGGCTCGTTAGGCCGGAATTAGGTGAGGCAGGGGCGATCGGGGAGCAATTGCGTGCGTTGCGTGATCAGAATCTGCGGCAAATCGAAGAGCTCATCGCAGAAGAGCAGAATTTCGATTCCGAATTTTGTCACCGCTATTTTCTCGAGCACTTGCGATTCAACTTCGGAGAAAAAGAAAAGAACGGCTTACAAACTTTCAGTGCGTTATGCGCAAAGCATGGTCTCAATCCAAAGCGCGAGCTGGCGCTAAAACTTATTTAGATCGCATCAAATCCCGAGCCCCAAGGAGGGGCGCTTTCCAAAGCGCCCACCTTCCAATCGGCGATTGGAAATCGCCGCTCCTTGATGGCACAGATTCGCATCAGTATCTCGGAGGAATTATGGTTGGAAACTTGCGCCAGTCGTCTTGTCAGGCCAGACGACTGAAATAAAGTGATCGGTGCAGAAGCGGTGGATTCTAGCATCAGCAACGAAGCACGGAGGACAATTCCATTTCGTGGAACGAAATTTGTGAACTGCCCGTGCATCGTCCGTCTTCTCATGCAAGGAAATTTTCATACACCGAGGAAGTCCAGGCTTTTCTCAATCCGCGCCTTCGCACCCTAGCCGATCCATTTCTATTGCCGAATCTGCGCACGGCGGTCGATCGCATATTCCGAGCGATCGATACAAAGGAGCGGATCGTCCTCTTCGGCGATTACGATGTCGACGGAATCACATCGCTGGCGCTCCTCGCCGAAATGTTGCGTGCCTACGGAGCCGCCCCGGAATTGTTTCTGCCACTTCGAATGGAGGAAGGCTACGGATTAAGCCGCGAAAGTGTGGAGCGCTGCTGCGAATTACATCGGCCACAGCTCTTAATTGCAATCGACTGCGGCACTTCTTCCATTGCGGAAATCGCCGCGCTTAAATCATCCGGCGTCGACGTGCTCGTCTTCGATCATCACGAACCAAAATCCGAATTACCCGATTGCGTCGCAATCGTAAATCCCAAAGTTGGTGATGCAGACAATCCTGTCTGCGGTCCGGCGCCAACTGACGCAACGAATCCCGGCAGGCACGATTGCCTGCCTCACTACTTTGTAGTGTCGGCATTGTCTTCAAGCTCTGTCACGCGCTCTTAAAAACACGGCCGCTGGCTGAGTTCGATTTAAAAAGTCGGCTCGATCTGGTTGCGCTGGGCACAGTCGCCGACATCGTTCCGCTTCAATCGGAAAATCGCATACTCGTTAGGTCCGGGGCACGTCAGATTGCAAACTCGCAGCGGCCAGGTTTACGAAAATTGATGGAGATCGCCGCTGTCCGTGCGCCAATCGCGACCGAAGACATCGGTTTCCGGCTCGGCCCGCGCTTGAACGCGGCCGGACGGCTGCACACCGCCGAGAAAGCATTACGACTGCTTTTGACCGAGGACGAAACTGAAGCGGCGGAGCTGGCGCAATTGCTGGATGCACAAAACCGCGAGCGCCAATCGGTCGAAAAGGAAATTTTCAACGCGGCTGAAAAGCAAATCGCCGGAAAGTCGGATCCCCGCGCCGATGCGGCTATTGTGATTGGCGCGCGGGGTTGGCATCCCGGTGTGCTCGGAATCGTCGCCTCGCGCATCGCGCGGAAATATCATCGACCGACGATCATTGTCGGTTTCGATGACGATGGAGCCGGCAAAGGGAGCGGCAGAAGTATCGACGGTTTTTCTCTGGTCGCGGCGTTGAATCAGTGCGGCGAGATCCTGGAGAAATTTGGCGGCCACGAGATGGCCGCTGGCCTAACGATTAGTGAAAAGAATTTTTCTATTTTTGTCGACGCATTCCGGCGGGTATCGCGCGCGATGCTTTCGGATGATGTTCTTCAGCCGCGCTTGCGGCTCGATCATGAGCTTTCCTTTAGCGAATTGAATTTTGATTTCCTGTCGCTGGCACGAAATGCTGCAACCATTCGGCAGCGGAAATCCGCAGCCGCTCTTTTTTGCGAGGGAGGTCGAACCGGCAGTGGCCCCGAGTGTGATCAAGGAAAAACATCTTCTCCTGCGCTTACGACAGGGTGGACGAGTGCAACGTGCGATTTTCTTTGATGGCGCCGCTGAAACGCTTCCGCCTCCGCCGTGGGACATCGCGTTCCAGATCAAACCGGACGAGTATGAAGGATTGATTCGCTTGCAGCTTTACATTCACGCCATTCGGAAAGCGGGCCCGATCGAATGACGATAGAACTTTCGCAACCGCTTGCCGACATGGAGTGGGTGCCGCGCACGAAACTGACGCCATTACGCCGCCTGGAGATCGAAACGGTGGAGGATTTGCTCACGCATTTTCCGCGGCGACATGAGGATCGGCGCGAATTCCCGCACTTCCCTCATGAAGAATCTTCTCAGCCGGTTTGTTTGTGCGGCGAAGTAACAAAGACGCGAGTGATGCGATTTGGCGGCTGGAAGAAAATCTTCGAAGCGACGCTGGAAGAATCGCAGGCGAATGCGCTGAGCGAACCGATCGTCTGCCGCTGGTTCAATCTTCATTACGTGCAGAAGATGATCGCGACTGGGCAGCGACTCGTAATTTTTGGGAAACCAAAGCTGCGCGGGAAACGCATTTGCATCGATCATCCCGAGTTTGAAGTGATCGAAAATGACGAGGAGATCTCGATTCATTTTCGCAGAATCACACCGATCTATCCGGCGACAGAAGGATTGTCGCAGCGCGTGATGCGAAGTCTGATTTATCGAGCGCTCGAAGAAGTGGATGGCTCGTCGGTCAGAATCGATTTTGCCGGATGATCTGGATGAGGGATCGCGCGCGACCGCTTTGCGCGAGATTCATTTTCCTGAAAGCTTTGAGACGCTTGCGGATGCGCGCGAGCATCTCGTTCTCTCGGAATTTTTCGCGATGCAGATGGCGATTGCGTCGCGCCGATTTGAATCATCACTGCGGACCGGCCAACCGCATTGCGGTTCAGGAGAGTTGCTGGAGAAATTTCTGCGCGCGCTCCCATTCGATCTTACGGCTGCACAATTGCGCGTGATTGAGGAAGTGCGGCACGATCTCGCTTCGCATCATCCGATGAATCGGCTTCTTGCAAGGCGACGTCGCCTCCGGGAAAACGGTGGTGGCGATTGCTGCAATGTTGCTGGCAGTGGACGCCGGCTTCCAGGCCGCGCTTATGGCTCCGACGCAGATCCTCGCCGATCAGCATTACGAAGTCTTACGCCGCTGGTTGGAACCGTTGGGTGTCCGCATCGCATTACGCACTGCCGCGCGTCAGGAGGAGAGCGGTCCTTTGCCCTTATTCGCGTCGCGGCATGATCTGGGGAGCGCACGCTTGCAGCGTGCGGGCGATGGCGTTCCGCCGTCGCGGACTTCTACTGCGACCGATTTGGGAGAAACCGTCCGTTACTCCAAGCGTCGTCTACCGCATTTCGAAAAACCTTGGGCGATTTATGCGGTTACGATCTCAACTGTACGGCGTCAGATATTGAGTTCCAAGGCGCGCACGATTGTTCTGAACGCATGGCGACATTTCCACAACAAGCGCTACGAGCTCTTCGCGCTTTGCGTCATGCCGGATCATGTGCACGCACTGTTTCAGCCGTGGCCGAAGGAAGACGATGAAGAAACATTTTGGTCGCTGACGGAATTGATGCGGTCGCTCAAATCGTTTACGGCGAGGGAAATTAACAAGGCTGAGGGTAGGACGGGGGCGGTTTGGGAAAAGGAGACGTTCGATCGCTACATTCGGTCGGATCGAGATCTGGCGGAGAAGTTTTCATACATTGTTCGCAATCCGTGGGATGCGGGGGTGGTTTCTGAGAATGAGGATTATTCCTGGGTTTGGACGCCGGAGGATGAAATGCGCGTCGCGGGAAGTTCGTCGCGGCAGAATGCCGCGACCAGCACGCTGCAAGCGTGCGCTCCCCAGAAGTGACAGCGCCACACGTCATCATTGGCACGCATGCGCTCCTATACGAATCGGTCGAGTTCGAGAATCTCGGGCTCGCGGTGATCGATGAGCAGCACAAGTTCGGCGTGGCGCAGCGCGCGCGCCTAACGAGTCGAGAGCCAGCGCCCGATGTGCTGGTCATGACGGCGACGCCGATTCCGCGCACGTTGACGATGACGGTTTACGGCGATCTCGATGTTTCCATCATTGATGAGATGCCGCGCCATCGCGGGAAAATCGTCACAGCGGTACGCGAGAATGCCAAGCTGCCGGAAGTGCTGACATTTCTTCGAAAAGAGATGGAAGCGGGCCGGCAGGCTTACGTGATTTATCCTTTGATCGACGAGAGCGAAAAACTGGATGTAAAAGCGGCGGCAGAGGAGTTCGAGCTCTGGAGAGAACGGCTGCGACCGTTTCGGTGCGAATTGTTGCACGGTCGTATCCCACCGCCCGAAAAGCAGGCGATCATGGAGCGGTTTCGCCGCGGCGAAACAATGGCGTTGATCAGCACCACCGTGATCGAGGTCGGCGTCGATGTGCCGAACGCAACGATCATGATCGTTGAAAATGCGGAGCGCTTTGGTTTGGCGCAGTTGCATCAACTGCGCGGCCGGATCGGGCGAGGGGAACACAAGTCCTATTGCATTTTGTTGAGCGACGACGCGTCGGAAGAAACGCACGCAAAACTTGGCGTGCTGGAAAAAACCAGCAACGGCTTTGAAGTGGCGGAAGCGGACTGGGATTTGCGCGGTCCGGGCGATCTGTTGGGCACGGCGCAGAGCGGCCTACCTACTCTTAAGCTCGGCAATCTCAAGACGGACGCGGCCTTAATGCGACGTGCCCGCGCTGCTGCGATGAAGATTTTTAAAAATGATCCGCGATTGGAATCCCCGCAAAATCAACGTTTCCGAAAGTTGATTGTCGAACAAGAGGGACGAACCTTTTCCCACGTTAGCTAATGAGAAATCTATTCAAATTTTTCCTGTTTGTTTTGCTTTTGAGCTTCGGAATCTCCGCGCTCTACGATTACCAGATTAAACATGGGCACCTGTCTCTGCTGGCCGGGATGGGGCCGGAAAAATATACGCTCGCTTCACAGGCCAGTGTGGATCCGAAATCGATTCCGACGCTTGCTTCGCTGGACCGGGAACGGCGCGCACTCGTGAGCAGCGTCATCCCTTCGGTCGTGAGCGTGAAGACTTCCCGCAAGATCGCGATCCGCCGGCAGTATGGCCTCGATCCGTTTGAATTTTTCCATCTCAACCCGCGCGCATTTCGAAATCCAAACGATGAAGCCCTGGTGCAGAACTCGTTAGGCTCAGGGGTGATCGTGACTAACGAAGGCCACATCATTACAAACAATCACGTGGTCGATCAGGTGGACGATATTGAGGTGGTATTGAGCGATGGGCGCACCAAGAAAGCGCGTCTGGTGGGTGCGGATGCGACGGCCGATCTGGCGGTGTTAAAGGTCGATGGCGTGGATGTGAAACCGCTCAAGCTCGGCGATTCCGACACGGTGCAAGCGGGTGATTTTGTTCTCGCGATCGGTAACCCGTTCGGTTTCGAGGAAACGGTGACCGACGGCATTATTAGCTCGAAAGGACGACCGAATCGGGTGGACGGCTTTGGGGATTTTCTGCAAACCAACGCCGCGATCAATCCAGGGAATAGTGGTGGACCGCTCATAAATCTTCAGGGCGAAGTAATCGGCATTAATACCGCAATCATTTCCCGCAGCGGCGGCTCGCAAGGAATCGGCTTTGCGATTCCATCCAATACGGTGCGCGTGGCGCTGGAGAGTTTGCTTAAGAACGGTCGCATCATTCGAGGTTATCTCGGAATTTTGTCCCGGGCAGGCCAGCCGGGTCAGCCGCCAGCGCCTTCCAAAGGTGTCGTGGTCGATGACATCATTCCCGGCTCACCCGCTTCGGAGGCGCAAATGCAAAAGGGCGACATCATTCTGCGTTTCGACGGCCATGAAGTGAGGAATTTTCCGGAACTGCGCTCGCTCGTTTCGCAGGCGCAGGTGAACAAGAAGATCGAATTGGAAGTAGAACGCGATGGAAAACCGGTGAAGTTAACGACCGCACTCAAAGAGCAGCCGGAGAATTTCACGACGGCGCGCGTCGTCCCCGATCCAAACCAGCCGCAGACGACGCCTCCGCCTAACGAGGAGCAGCCGGATGAAGGCGGCGATGGATTGGCTTCAGTGGAAGTGAGCGAGCTGACGCCGGCCCTTATACAACAACTTGATTTGCCCAATAACGTTCGCGGTGTGGTCGTCACCAGTAATGATGCCGCCACCGGTGAGCTGCAAAAAGGCGATGTCATCGAGGAAGTTAATCAACGACCCGTTCGGTCGGTTGATGATTTCAAGAAAATGGTGAACGCGCTCGATCCCAACGAGACTCACGTCCTGTCCGTTTGTCGTCATCGCACCCGCTCGTTTGTAGTTGTGCGCCCTCGGTAAGATCGCTTTTTCCCTGAACGGAACAGTGCCGCGCCGAGAGTAAATCCGGCCAGGCAGGCATTTCCCAGCCAGCTACGCGCGGAAGGTGAAAGGGAAGATGAGCGCAGGCAATCAGCCAGCAGCTTCGCAAAAAAGAACAGAGCAATCGTGCCGGCGAGAAATCCGGAAATGCGCGACCACTTCTCGCGGCCAGCCGGGTAAATGAAATTGAGCGGCATGCGCACAAATGCGGGGAAGGGGCCAAAATACATCCGCGCCTGCCCGTTCACGACCAACGCCTCGTGCCGGATATCTTCGCCATCCACGCTCATGTCCCCGCGCAGGAAATGTTCGGCTTGGGAATCGTAGACGGACCCGAGCATCTTTTTCGCCAAAACCTGGCGCCCGCCTGTCATCGTAAACAGCCAGAGAAAGGCATCCAGGGCGATCGTGAGAGGCAAGAGGGTAGGGCCGCTTTTCTCGTTAGTCAGTCGCCTCATGAACGAGGTCGATCTCTCCGGGTTCGAACTGATTCATTCAAGCCGGGAATCATCACGCTCCGCAAGGGATTGCTTCATCGCTTTAGCAAAAAACTTGCCGGTGGCTTGTGTGCTGGACGCGGCACGTGGACTATCAGACGTTCTCTTCAATGCGGATCGATATCCTCACGCTCTTTCCCGAAATCTGCCGCGCCCCATTAAATGCAAGTATGATGAAGCGCGCCCAGGAAAGTCGCGCGCTGGGTCTGCAAATTCATGATTTGCGTGCATGGACGACAGACAAACATCACGTGGTCGATGACGCGCCCTTTGGCGGCGGGCAGGGGATGGTGATGAAGGCGGAGCCGATCTTTGCGGCGGTGGAGGAACTTTGCGGGGAGATGAAGAAAACGTTCAACGTTCAACGTTCAACGTTCGACACTGAACTGCAAAGGCCCAAGGTAATTTTGATGTCTCCGGGCGGGCGGCAATTGAATCAGCAAGTGGCGGCAGAGCTTTCTAAGGAATCGCATCTCATCATCATTTGCGGTCATTATGAAGGAATCGATCATCGCGTGGTCGAGCATTTGGTTGATGACGAGATTTCCATCGGAGATTATGTGCTGACCAACGGAGCGATTGCGGCGGTGGTGTTCGTCGATGCGGTCGTGCGGTTGCTGCCGGGTGTGCTGGGGCACGAGATGTCGGCAAGCGACGATAGTTTTAGCTCGGGGTTGCTCGAAGGACCGCAATACACGCGGCCGGCAACGTTTCGGGATTGGAAGGTTCCGGATGTTTTGTTGTCGGGAAATCATGCTGAGATTGCAGCCTGGCGAAAAAAGGAAGCGCTGCGACGGACTCGGGAAAAGCGTCCCGACTTGTTAGGCCCTAACTAATAACTCTGTGATCCCGAGCGAATGCGAGGGATCTCACGAACCTTCACGCGTTTTCGTAGTTCGCGAGGCCCTCGCATTCGCTCAGGATGACCTTGTGTATCAGGTAGGGGCGGTTCACCGAACCGCCCGCGGGCGATTGAGGTCAATCGCCCCTACCTGCATTTGCCCAGAACCACGCACGCGTTGATTCCACCGAAGCCGAACGAATTGCTCAACACGTAGTTCAATTTCGCTTCGCGACCGTGATTGGGAACCACATCGAGATCGCAGGCAGGATCGAGATTCGCATAGCTCAAGGTCGGTGGAACCCATTGTTCTTCGAGCGCCAGCGTGCAGATCGCTGCTTCCATCGCACCAGTCGCACCGAGCGGGTGACCGGTATAGCCCTTCGTTCCGCTCACCGGAATTTTCTGCACGTGACCGCCGAAGACTTGTTTGATCGCCATTATTTCGGTGCTGTCGCCTAACTGCGTCGAGCTGCCGTGGGCGTTGACGTAGTCGATTTGTTCGGGCGCAAGCTCAGCATCGGCAAGCGCGCGGCGCATCGCGCGGACACACGAATCGCCCGACGGCAAAGGGGAGGTCATGTGATACGCATCGTTGTTGAGGCTATAGCCAAGCAGCTCCGCGTAAATATGTGCGCCGCGTTTTTTGGCATGTTCAAATTCCTCCACGATGAGCGTGGCGGCGCCTTCGCCCATGACAAAACCGTCGCGTAATTTATCGAAAGGCCGGCAGGCGAACGCCGGATCGCCTCGCCATTGACTCATCGTTTTGATGATTGCGAACGCTCCGAAAGAAAGCGGAGCCAACGGAGATTCCGCGCCGCCGGCAATGATCACGTCGGCGAAATCGTCGCGGATGTAACGCAATGCTTCGCCGACCGCCACAGTGCCGCTGGCACAACTGTTGGAGTTTGTCGTGCCAACGCCACGAAAGCCAAATTCAATCGCGATATTGGTGTGCGCGGAGCCGCCAAAAACCTGCAACGCGAGAGTTTGATTCACGCCGCGCGTGCCTTTCTTCAGGAAATGCGCGTGCTGATCTTCGGCATTCGAGACGCCTCCGAGAGCGGTTCCGAAACTAACGCCGATGCGATGTTGCGGTTGTTCCCGCGAATAGGTCAGGCCGGCATCGTCGAGAGCCAGCCGGGCCGAAGCGACCGCAAACTGCGCATAACGATCGAGTCGCTTGAGTCGATGCGGCGGGAAAAAATCCTCTGGAACCCAATCGCGGATTTCGCCGCCGCAATGAGCATTGAACGCGCTCGTATCGAAAAATGAAATTTCGACGATCCCGCTTTTTTCGGCTCGAATTCCGCGCCAGAAATTTTCACGGCCGCGACCAACGGCCGTGATGGGGCCTACGCCGGTGATGACTGCGCGCCGTTTGCTCATCTGGCCGCGACCATATTCCCCTGCGATTCCAAATAAGCCTTCATGCCATGCAATGTTTTGTTCGCGATATTACTGATGAAAAACTTTCCGATGATCGGTTCAGCGATTGGCGCCAGGGCGCGAATTCGAAAGTTCAAATCGTGCAGGATTTCGACGAGCACTCCCCCGTTTGGAATCGGTTTGAATGTCCAAACCACGCGCATCCCTTTCGTCCACGCTTTTAGATGATGGAAGTGCACCTCGAACCGCTCGGGATCGATAATTTGCTCGGAAGTCCATGAAATTGGAATTCCGGAACGTGTTGCGGCCATGATGACTAGGTTTCTATTTACGCTCCGTTCGAGATAACGAATGTATCGATAATGGGGGAGGATTTTCGGCCATACTTCGAGGTTGGCGGCAGTCTCAAAGATCGTTTCGCGCGGCACGTGAATGACTATGGAGTTGCCGGTGTGCATGAAGGGAAAGGTGGCGTTGCTGGCGGTGGACGATAAGCTTTCGGATCGGGAGGACAAACTGAAATGACGCTGAAGATGAAAGATCGTTGCGAAAAATGCGAGGCCGCGCTGGCCGGTAATGCCGCAGCTTTTATCTGCGTCTACGAGTGCACTTTTTGCCCAGACTGCGCCGCGCAGATGCAAAATGTGTGCCCGAATTGTGGTGGAGAACTAGTCAGGCGACCGCGCTCGGGAAAAGTGTCGCGGTAAATCTGGGGAGCGCACGCTTGCAGCGTGCGGGTGATCGCGTCTCGCGATCACGAACGTTTCGGGAAGATTGTTTCGGCAGAATGCCGAAACCCGCACGCTAAAAGCGTGCGCTCCCCGGAAGTCAGTGGCGACGCTTGATTCGATAAGTTAGAAAACATTCGTCGCCGATCGTTCTCATTTTTTTGAGCGAACAATCAACGCTTGCCGGCAAAAATTTCTTACTCAGGCCGGTTATCGTTGGAGCATCGGCGCCGCCGAACAATAGCGGCGCGATTGTCAGGTTTATTTGATCGACTAGATTGCGTTCGAGCAACGAGCGAAAAAGTTCCGCCCCGCCTTCGCAGGCAAGGAAGCGCACTTTGTAGTCGTTCCGCAATTGCTGCAGCATTGCCGCGAGATCGACGTTGCGCGCCCTGGTCAAATGCAGTGTCGCCTTTTGGCCGAGCGCATCTCGGAATTCTTGCGGCATCCGCTTTGTCGAAAAAATCAGGATTGGCGAAATATCGGATTGAAAAATTTTCAAATCAGGATCGATTCGGCCTTCGTTGGAAACAATCACGCGGATCGGATAGGGCGCCTGGCCGCGAGCGCGACGCTCTTCTCTGAGTTCCGTTCCCGGCAAACCGAGTCGAACATTGTCCTGCCGAAGTGTGCCGGCGCCGATAAGAACGGCGTCGCCTAACGAACGTTGGCGGAATAAGTGAGCCTTGTCTTCGCGTGATGTGAAATCAACCGGCGAAAAAGTTCGGGTCGTGATTTTGCCATCGACGGTCATGGCGAAGGTCCCGGCCACAAATGGGCGCCGCGATCGGGACACTGAAGGCGCGCCCGAATTTTTACTCTTGTGCGCCGATTTCATGCTCGAGCGCGGCGACTTCTTTCTGCATTTCGCGCAATTTCACGTGCTCGGTGACGCCGCTTGGCTTGTAGAAGAAATAGACGATTCCGCCGGGCAGGCAGCTAAACACCATCACGAGAAAACTCATCGAGCCAATGAGGGCGGCGACCGCTTCGGGCACGTTGCACAAACCGTGAAGCATCACCTGCAAGACTTTTTCGCGCAGACCGACGCCGGCAAAACTAATCGGCAACGACGAAATCGTGCGCTCGATCGGCATGACCGCAAAAAAATCAATGACCGGAACCTTTGCGCGAAATCCATACGCGACGAAGAGGAACGTCACAAATGTCCCGAGATGTGTGACGAGGGACGCGAGATAGGCGGCGGCGGTGGTGGGCCAGTGATGGGCGTAGAGATGATAGATGGCGGAAAGCTCGATCAATTTTTCGCGCATCGGAAAACGCGCCGGAAGTCTATCGAGCAATTTAAAACCGCTGATGACGAAACTCGTGATGAGGGCAAGGACCGCGCTGCCAAGCACGAGAAGCAATCCCCAGACGAGCCGGCGCGTTTCGGGCATGGCGGTGAGCCAATGGTAACGCAGCGCGATCAAGCCGCCGGTGAGACTGATCAAACCAATCAGGCCAATCAGTCGATCGAACAACACCGCCAGGAGCGCACCGGTTTTTTTGCCGGGCGTTTCTTTGAGCAGGAGATAAGTCTTGATGATGTCGCCACCGGTGCCGCCGGGCAGGAACTGGTTGTAGAACATTCCGATGAGAAACAAACCGCCGAGGCGGAAAATTCCGAGATGAATGTTTTGCACGCGCAGCAACATGCGCCAGCGGATGGCTGCAGCGATTTCGACGACGACGTAGGCGAGAATGGCCGCGGCGATCCAGCGATAATCGGCGCGGCGCAACGCTTCGAGCATCTGCGCGCGCTTTGCGGCGTCGTGGAAGACCCAGTAAAGGACCGCGAGAGTGACGGCCAGTTGGATGAGCGTGAGCAGAATTTTTTTCACGCGCCGAAATGCTTTTTCCAGGCAACTACCGATTTGCGGATTTCTTCCGCCGTTTTACGCGGACTCAATTCCCACACATAGAGACAATCTTTCGGAAGAAGCGGGACGAGTTTTTCCAGATCGACATCGCCGGCAAAGGGCGGTTGGTGGTCCTGCGCCGGCCAGATGCAATCCTGCATGTGACAACCGATCGCGCGCGAGCCAATTTTGCGCAGCCACTCCTCGTGATTGAGGAAGCCGAGATTTTCTTTGATCTGAATATGGCCCATGTCGTGCCAGTAACCGAGCGCGGGCGAATTGATTTCATCGAGCAGCGCGGGAAGTTCGCGCTCGCTCGGGATCTCTTCGTAGCCGCGACGGCCTTCTACACCGAGCCGAATATTTTTCTCACCGGCGTAATCGGCGACGCGCTTTAAACAATCTTTTACGCGCGCGAGATAATCAGGCGCAACTTCTTCGCGTTTCTTTACTGCCTCGACTTTCTTGCGCACATAGGCGCGGGAGAACAGTTCGCCTTTTTTCACGAGCGCGATCAATTCATCCGTGATGCGATTCATTCGCACGGAACCGAGATGGAGAACGACAAACGGTGCGCCGAGGCGCTGCGCGAAATCGATTGTTTGAAAAGTTTGTTTCACCGCACGGTCGCGTTCCCTTTGGTAGGGTGCGGAAAATTGGTAGCAATCAGGCGACGCGCCCATGACTTCGACGGGCAATGGACAAAAATTGTGCAGACTGGAGAAGCGCACCTGGCCAGCTTCGAAAAGCTTCTGCACGCCAGGCATAAGTGAAATGCGAATACCGTGTCCAAGTTCGACCAGGTCGAAGCCGAGCTCTTTGATTTCGCGCACCATCGTTTCGCCATCGGTGTGACGGCCAGAATTCCAGCAGGTGGAAAATGCGATCATTGCCTAACGAATTTGAAAAGTTCCAAACCCCAAACCCCAGGGGAGCTACAATTTTCAAGCTTCAAAGAGAAGCGAGATCGATAGTTTGGAGCTTGGTTGTTGGGATTTCCTTGGTGCTTGGGGTTTGGTGCTTGGGGTTTTACAGCGCCGCTAGTCAAAATTGTAATCATGCTTTGCCTAACGAATCGCCTCAGAGGACCGGCGCGACCTCCGGTTCGGGTTCTGACACCGGCGTCTTCGGGCTTTCACAGATCGTGCGGCCGCACATCGTCAGCACGAAAATCGTGCCGGCGCAGAAGCAAATCGCGGAGACGAAAAGAGCTGCGCGCATTCCGATCCAGTCGGAAACGCTCGGCATCATCAAGCCCGCGATTGGCATGAGACCGAAAAAGCTGAGTCCGAAAATTGCGGAGATGCGTCCGCGCAAGGGACCGGGCGCGCGTTCCTGCACGATCGTTCCGGCGAGACCGAAGTTGAGGGAGAGCCCGACCGCGAGCGTGCCCATGCAGGCGGCCGTTAGCAAAAAGCTGCTTGAGCGGGACATGAAAAAAAGCGCGACGGAAACAAGTAGCGCGGCGCCGGTCATAAATTTTAATCGCAAATGGCGCGCCACGCTGAGCAATCCGAGCGCCCCAGTCAAAGATCCCACCGCCGAAGTCCCCATGAGTAAGCCAAGTCGATCCGGTCCCAGATGAAGAATGTTGCGCACGTAAAGCGGCAGCATCACCGAGATGACCGGATAAACGAAAACCGTGGTCAACGCGATGAGCGCGATCATGGAGAGAATGGTTCGATCGGAGCGCACGTAGAGGAAGCCTTCCTTAAATCCGCTGCGCCGCTGTTCTTCTTCCTCCGCGGTTCCGACGGTGCGCGCGGGCAGCGAAATCATCGCGATAATAAGGGCGACGAATGAAACGGCGTTGCAAAAGAATGCGGAGGCCGCGCCCCACCAACCGACGAACAATCCCGCGAGAGACGGACCGACTAATCGCGATCCGTGGAAGACCGAACGATCGAGGGCGATGGCCGTGGCGATTTCCTCGTGTTTCACCAGTTCCGGCACGAGCGCGGAGAGGGCCGGCATTTCAAATGCGATACAACATCCGAGCACAGCCGCGAGCACCAGCACATGCCAGATGTGAATTCGCCCACTCATGACGAGAAAGCCGAGCGTGATTGCGCAACAGATCTGCACGACCTGGGTGATGACCAAAATCTTGCGCTTGTCGTGCCGATCAGCGGCCGATCCTCCGATCATCGTGAGCGCCAGAGTCGGGATGCCGGCAGCGAAATTCACCATGCCGAGCACGAGAGCCTTGTTCGTGAGCGAGCTCACGACCCAGGCCTGCGCCATCACCTGCATCCACGTGCCGGTGTCGGAAATGGCCGAGCCGATGATGTAACGACGGAACGGTCCCTTCGCGAGCAAGACGAGCGCACGGCGGATAAATGTTTGTTCCCCCGATTTCATGGGAGGAACTCATACGCGGGAGCGCGGCTCACCGCAACGAACCGAACGCAAATTCGCTAGTGCGGCCGGAAATGATTTGCGATAACAAGCAGGCTCGCGAGCAAAAGCAAAGCTCCGAGAATTACCGCAATCGCTCTTGGTGTGTCTTTCGCCATCGCGCAGAGGTTGCAACGAAAACATACGCGAGTCCAGAGCGTGTTTTTGAGTCTGGATCAGGTCGAGATTGATTGCCGAGCGATTAACGATGGTTAGTTTTGAACAATGCGACCCGACCGATATACGCAGAAGATGCAGGAGGCGCTGCAGGCTGCCCAGAGTCTCGCTTCCGATTTTAATCAGCCGGAAGTAACGAACGAGCATTTCCTGCTCGCACTGCTTGATCAAACAGATGGCGTTACGCGGCCTTTGTTGGAGAAGATGGGTATTTCGATCGGCGAATTGCAGACGCGATTGCGCGAAGAATTGAATCGCCGCCCGAAGGTGCAGGGTGCCGGCTACGAAGTGCGGTTGAGCAATGAGTTGCGGGCCACGCTTGAAGATGCCGAGCGCGAGATGTCCAAGTTGAAGGACGAATTCACAAGCGCCGAGCATTATCTTCTCGCGGTGGCCGGCGAAAAAAATGCGGCGGCGAAAGCTTTGAAAGATGCAGGGGCCGCGCGCGACAAACTGATGCAGGCGTTGCAACAGGTGCGAGGTTCTCAGCGCGTGACGGATCAAAACCCCGAGGGCAAATATCAAACGCTGGAAAAATATGGGCGCGATCTCACGGAAATGGCGCGGCGTGGGAAAATCGATCCGGTTATCGGACGGGATAATGAAATCAGGCGCATCATGCAGGTGTTGTCGCGGCGCACGAAAAACAATCCGGTTTTGATCGGCGATCCGGGTGTGGGCAAGACAGCGATCGTCGAGGGTTTGGCGCGAAGAATTATTTCGGGCGACGTGCCGGAGTCGCTCAAACGCAAGCGGATCATCGCGATGGATATCGGATCGATGATCGCGGGCGCGAAGTATCGCGGTGAATTCGAAGATCGACTGAAAGCGTTTCTGAAAGAAGTCACCGATTCGCAGGGCGAGATCATTTTGTTCATCGATGAGTTGCACACGATTGTCGGAGCGGGTGCGAGCGAAGGCGCGGTCGACGCGTCGAATATGTTGAAGCCGCAACTGGCGCGCGGTGAACTCCGGACGATCGGCGCGACCACGCTCGATGAATATCGAAAATACATCGAGAAAGACGCGGCGCTGGAGCGTCGTTTCCAGCCTGTGATGGTGGATGAGCCGAGCGTTGAAGATACGATCGCGATTCTGCGCGGATTAAAGGAGCGCTACGAAGTGCATCACGGCGTGCGCATTCAGGACGCGGCTTTGGTCGCCGCTGCCGTGTTGTCGCATCGCTACATCAGCGACCGATTTCTTCCCGACAAGGCGGTCGATCTTGTGGATGAAGCCGCTTCACGTTTGAAGATCGAAATCGAATCGATGCCGACAGAAATCGACGTAATCGAACGCGAGGTCATGCAGCACGAGATGGAGCGTCAGGCTCTAAAGAAAGAAAAAGATCCGGCAAGCAAAGAGCGGCTGAAAAAATTGGAAAGGGAATTGGCGGAGCTCAAAGAAAAATCAACGGCGCTGAAAGCCGAATGGCAGAAGGAAAAATCGCTTCTCGACGAACAACGAAAACTAAAGGAGCAACTGGATGCGCTGCGGACAGAGCTCGAACGTGCGCAGCGTCGAGGGGAATTGGGCAAAGCGAGTGAGGTTCAGTACGGCCAGATTCCCGATGTGGAAAGAAAACTTGCGGAGCTCGCCGCCAAGACGGGAGAGGGCAAGAATCAACTCTTGCGCGAAGAAGTAACCGAGGAAGATATCGCCGAAGTCGTCTCCAGTTGGACCGGCATTCCGGTTTCGCGTTTACAGGAAGGCGAGCGCGAAAAATTGCTGAAACTCGAAGAACATCTACATCAGCGCGTGGTCGATCAGGAGAAGGCGATCAAGGCAGTTTCCAACGCGGTGCGGCGGGCGCGTGCGGGTTTGCAGGATGAGAACCGTCCGATCGGTTCGTTTATTTTTCTCGGTCCGACCGGCGTTGGCAAAACGGAATTGTCGCGCGCGCTTGCGGAATTTTTGTTCGATGATGAGCACAACATGATTCGCATCGACATGAGCGAATACATGGAGAAACACACCGTCGCGCGTTTGATTGGCGCGCCGCCGGGGTATGTCGGTTACGAGGAAGGCGGGCAATTGAGCGAAGCAGTGCGCCGCAAGCCGTATTCGGTCTTGCTTTTCGACGAAATCGAAAAAGCACATGCCGATGTTTTCAATGTGTTGCTGCAAGTGCTGGACGACGGTCGCATCACGGACGGGCAGGGGAGAACGGTCGATTTCAAAAATACCGTCATCATCATGACGTCTAATATCGGCTCGCAGTACATCACCGAGGAAGAATCGAGCGAAGGGCGCGAACGATTGGTGATGGATGCGTTGCGTCAGCATTTCCGCCCGGAATTTCTCAACCGCGTTGATGAGATCATCATCTTCGATCGATTGAGCGAGGAGGATCTGAAGAAGATCGTTGAGATTCAGCTCGATCGCCTAACGAAACGTTTGGAGCAACAAAAGATTACGCTGCAATTGAGCGATGCGGCGAAAGCGTTGATCGCACGCAAGGGTTACGATCCGGTTTACGGTGCGCGTCCGCTCAAGCGTGCGATCCAAAAGGAAATTCTCGACCCACTGAGCATGCAGATTCTGGAAGGCAAATTCCGTGAAGGCCAACGCATTAACGTCGATGCCAAAAATGGCGCGCTGACTTTCGCCGCGCGCTAGTTCTTAATATGTAGCGGCGGTCTATGACCGTCGCACTTCTACTGGAGCAGCGTCTCTCGAATGAATAAGTGCGACGGTCATAGACCGCCGCTACAGAAAGCAGGGGCGCGTTGACGTGAAGGGGAAGCGATGCCTCATTCGAACCCATGAAGACACGAATCGTCGGGTTAGGTTTTGTTGCGGTCGCGATGTTAGCCATTGCGCCGTTGCAGGCGGAGGATGCTCGCTTGTTGTGCGAGCGGCAAAACGGCCGAAGAAGACAATGTGCGCTGATTACGCGAAATTGAATCTGAGCGCGGAGCAAAAGACAAAACTGACTGCGCTGCAGGAAAAGTGCATGAAGGATGGCTGCACAGAGAAAAGTCGCGCGCAAATTCCTCAAGAGCGCGCAGAGAGTTCTCTCGACCGAACAATACGCGCAGCTAAAGGCCGAGTGCGCGAAGCCGGAAAAGAAGCAAAGCTAACTTAGCGCTTCTCATAGATGAAACCGGTGGCTTGAACGACCACTCCGTTTCGAATGAGAATGCCGTGAGTTTGTTTTCCAGTGTAACCGCCGAATCGGTTTCGTGCCTGAACGCTGAATAGGACAAGCCAGCCATAAACCTTTCGGCCGCGCGCGTTGGGGAGATCCGCGCGCTTGGGCTCGCCCTGCCATTCGATCTTGGCCGAGAGCGGATCGTTAAGGTGGGTATAAAGCCAATCCATGACGATATCTTTGTATTTCACCGGATACTCGCCGTAGACGGGATCACTGATGATCGACGGGATAGGCGTAACGGGTTTCGGCGTGAGCGTTGCACTCGGTGAAGGGCTGACCACGGCATCTGGCGCTGGCGCTTCCGTCGGCGCCACGCTTGGAGTTGGAGAAGGCAATGCTGTCGCTGTGCTGCTATCGGCCAACGCTTTCTCGAGCAAATCAGCGAGACGCCAGCCGGCTTTGTGAAGGTCGTCATGAACAACGCGCGCCGACCAATTCCGATACGAGAGGTGGTCGGGCATTGGTTGCTCCATCGCTGTGCCTTCGGCAACGTTGCTATTAATTTCCGGTTTGCGATGAACATTGACGAAGCGCAAACGTTCGTAGGCTTCGCGCGCTTGTGGCAAAATATCATTCGCCCATGCTTCGCCAAAATCTTCGACTTTAACGTTTGCTGGTGTTCGCCAATTTTTCGGCTCTTCGCTCGCCAGTTTCGCGATAAACTCCTGCTTCGGAATCTTGAGCGCTTCGGTGCGCGCTTTTCCTTTGAGGTCGCGCGGAAGGGAAGGGAACTGCGCATAGACCGGATCACCATCCCAATATGAATGCAGCTTTCCTTTTTTCTCCGCGTAACCGTCGCCGGATGGAAGCTCGAGGATGATGGAATTGCCACCCTGATCTTCCAATCCAGGTTTGCCATTGTCTGGATCAATTTTGTTTCCGCTCTGATCGAAATATTCCGCGCCGACATGGAGCGGCTGATGAATGTCCCCGACGTAATGCGCGAGCAAAATGATTGCGACTGGTTTTGTAATTTTGCGCGGATTATCCTCCGGCACTTCGCCTTTCAATACCTGAACGCAGAATCGCATCATATGAACGAGGTCCCATTGGGTGCGGCCGGTTTTTCCGTCAGCGTATTTCACGGGGTTGAGCACAGGAACGTCGGTGTAGTGAAACCAATGATGCGAGGGAACAGGTGAGTTGTGGATCGTCCGTGGGAGGATTCGCCATCCAAAACGCCCGCAACTGTTCTTCGATGCGCTTCTGCGAAAAATGGGGATAGGCCGTGAGGTCGTCCGCGCCTTTGCGGTCCCAGCTTTTGATATCGTCAGGGATGGTGGCGGCGCGTTGCAGCGTAAGGCCATCAAGAAGCGCGGCGATTTTTGCTGCGGTCGGTGTATTCGCGAGCCGCTTGTCCGCAATGCCGCCAACGATTTCGTGGCCGTCCGGCCCATAGGCGAGAGCGGCTACACAAAACCAGAATAGAAACGAACCCGTGATGATCTTCCTCATTGCCAGAACAGTAATGCAAATGTCGCAGAAAAAGCTCCGCTTAAATAGCATGCATGGCTTTTAAATTCATCCTGCGAACGAGCATCAGGCCATCAAGGAGGGGCGCTTTCTAAAGCGCCCTTTATTTTAAGTTCGGCGGCCTGAAGACCGCCGCTCCTTGGTGGCTCAGGGCGAATTCGAGTTTGTTTCTTAATTCTGCGATGCGCGCTTGCAGCTTTGGAAAATGCGAGCCGGCCCAATAGATTTTGCCGCAACCTGTGCAGTGCCGAAAATCCTCGTAGTAAATTTGCGTCAGCGGCTCAAGCTGCGAGAAGATTTCGCTCTTGCCAACGGACTCGAGAGCGGCGTTGCAATGCAAGCATCGCGTATAAGGAGCGAACGCACGTAAAAGATCGAAACGCCTAACGACTTCGAACGCTTGTTCATCGGGCATCTGCGACCGCGGATAATATCCATGCTGCACAATCGAATGCATGAGGAGGCGTCGGTCGCGTGTTAAGAGCGCACGTTTTTCGCTAACAGCGATCTCGAGTAATTTCCGATCGTCGGCCGAGCGATCGTAAACAACGTCAATGCCGAGGAGGCGAAGAAATCGCGCGAGTTTGCCGAGATGTCCGTCGGCAACGAAGCGAGCGATCGTTCTCTTTTGCAGCCGCGCATGTTGAAAACGCTCCGGCGAATCATGGAAGCCGAATACGTCAACCTCGTGTTCGCGGCGCAATTGAAATGCGAAATCAACCGGCGAACCATCGATTAGAATCAGATCCACCTCCGGATGCGGAACGCCGCAGGATTCAATCGCGTCCTTAACGGATGTTTTCTCGCGCAGTATTTTGCCTAACGGCCGGCCCGCATTCCTCGGCAGAAAAAAGCGGAGCGATTCGTGGAAATCGAGGCGAACACAAAAATCCGGCTGGTTCATATTGGCGATGTCCATCTCGTGAAAAAACGGCGTGTCATCCCGAGGATGACAGACACGTGAAAACGCGACGCTTCACTGCGACTTCAGGAGTCCGCGATAAAATCCTGGGTCGGATTCGGGAATCTCGATAACGTTGAGATTGCGCCGATAGAATTCCGCATCAGGCACGCGTCCGATGATGGCGTAAGCATAACCCTGGGTGGACATATCTCGGAGCGCAGAGAGTAACAACTCCGAGCCAACACCTTTGTCCCGCCATTTCTCGGCGACACCGATTGGCCCAAAGAAACCGCGTGCTGCGACATCATAACAGGCAAAGCCGGCAATCGTGTCGCGTTCGACGGCGATGAAACATGCAATGGGCATGCGCGCGAAAGCGATCTCGCATTCCGAAGCCCAGCCAGCGGTGAAATGCTGTCTCACAAATTCGCTCGCCATTGCTTTCTCAGCAGCGAAAGCGCGACGGATGGTAAACCCTTTGCCGGATGATTTCGCCGTCTTCGGCAATTCGTAAAGCCTAACGAGTAAATCGAGCATGGCTGTTTATTTGTCCAGATCGCCACTCGGAGATTGGGAATCGCCTTTTGTCATGTCGAGCGAAGTCGAGACATCTCTCACTGTTTCTCGTCGCAGCACTCCACACTGGAACAGTGAGGGATTCCTCGACTCCGCTTCGCTTCGCTCGGAATGACATAGATTTTTCACAAGGCCATTAACGCTCCAGTTCTGCCTCGGAAAACGCATATTCAAAAGTCGTCCCGCGCGGACGCGCCATGAGGTTGCCGGGGCCCAGCGGATTGTCTTCGCCCCAATAAATTTTGTCATGTCGAGCGAAGTCGAGACATCTCTCATTGTTTCTCGTCGCGGCACTCCATTCTGGAACAGTGAAAGATTCCCCGACTCCGCTTCGCTTCGCTCGGAATGACATAGATTTTTCACAAGGCCATTAACGCTCCAGTTCTGCCTCGGAAAACGCATATTCAAAAGTCGTCCCCCGCGGACGCGCCATGAGGTTGCCGGGGCCCAGCGGATCGTCTTCGCCCCAATAGAGATCGATCTGCCATCGGCGCAATCCACCGCCGGTATCGATGATCTGAAAATGTTTGCTGCGAAATATTTTCTGTACGGTGCGATCGGTGAGCGTAACTTCACGCCCGTTAGGTAAATGTTTTTGCCCTTGGCGCACGGCGGCAGAAACTCGCGCGATCAATGGCTCGGTGCCGCGACCAACCGGGCGGTCGGCGAATCGGTAGGATCGGCCAGCTTTATAACGAATGTATTGATGGCCATTCACCGGCTGACTGATGCGGCCGATGCCCTCTTTCTTGACCGCGAGCAGAAAATCGCGCGGATACTTGCGACCCTTCAAACCGGGCCGCGTTTCCATATGGGTGTTGAAACCACGCGCGGCAGTAAATCCCGTTTCCTTCGGAGTATAATAAAGAGTGCAAATGACGAAGCATTTGTTTCTTGCCCTTTGCCTTGTTAGGCGCGCATTTTCCTGTTTCAATCGTGTCGTCGCTTCCTTCCACGGAATATCACCGAAAGCGGATATTCCGCTCATGAGAAGGAAGGACATGGCCAGGCATAACCTCATGACGTCTTATTTAGCGTGTCATCCCGAGCGCAGCGAGGGATCTCGCAACTGACGTACAAGGTGGATTGTGAGGTTCTTCGCCGCTCAGAATGACCGCACGTTTCGTGACGCCGTGTTTGATTGCATTTCTGTCTTATCCGAAAAATGCATCGAGCGGACCGCCGAGCAAAATTTCGATCGGCAGACGGCGGTATTCGTATTCGTAAGGAGGTTGTCTCCATGCAAAGAAATTCGGATAAAGCTTTCGCAGCCGACGTATGATTTCAATTCCAGTGGCGAATGGCTGAAATTGATCGCGATCCGCGATGTGGAGTTGGGCGCCACCACACAGCTCGCCGGCAAATTTGTGGAAGGTGGGTTGGAAATAAGTTTCACGAAAATAAACGCCCGGCAGATTGGCCCCGTTCATTTCATAACAAAAAGTTTCCGCATCGATAAATGGCGCGCCGAAAATTTCGAACGGTCGGGTGGTGCCGCGTCCTTCGGAGATATTCGTACCTTCGAGCAAACACATGCCCGGATAAACCGTTGCGGTGGCGAGGGTCGGCATATTCGGGGAGGGCATCACCCATTCCAGCCCCGTTTGATCGAACCACATGGCGCGGTCCCAACCGCGCATCGGCAGAACCTGCAGGGCAACATTTGGAAATGCTTCCTCGCGAAACTGCTGCGCCAGCTCTCCGATGGTGCGCC
The DNA here is from genome assembly GCA_963803315.1 of uncultured Verrucomicrobiae bacterium. Lineage (GTDB taxonomy): Bacteria > Verrucomicrobiota > Verrucomicrobiia > Chthoniobacterales > UBA10450 > JBBQFI01. The sequence continues at coordinate 66,808 of CAWDLY010000005.1, forward strand.
CATGCCGGACGGGGAGGCGATGCAAACCGACGAAAGACGCGTAGGCTGGATCGAGCAACGGGCCTTCACTCGTTAGGCCATTGATTGGATTAGGGCGGTCGAGCACTACGAGCGCGATGCCCGAGCGCCGGCACGCCTGCATGACGAGATAAAGCGTCCAGATGAAAGTGTAGTAACGCGCACCAACATCCTGCAGATCGACGAGGATCGCGTCGAGATTGCGCAGCATTTCCGGCGTGGGTTCGCGTTGTTCGCCGTAAAGACTGTAGACCGGAATGTTCCATCGCGGATGCAGATAGCTTTGCCATTCCACCATGTTGTCCTGCGTCTGCCCGAGAAAGCCGTGCTGCGGACCGAAGAGTGCCGCGAGATGAAATAATTTCCCGTCTTCGCGTGCGAGAATGCGCGAACTATGTTCCAGCGTGGAGGAAACCGACGCGGGATGGAGCAGTGCCCCGATGCGCGCCCCGCGCAGATTCTCCGGCCAAAGCTCGGCGAGACAATCGATCGGAAGCGTAACCATTTAGGGGTTGTTGTAGCGGTGGTCTATGACCCTCGCAAACTTTCTGTAGCCGCGTCGCTGTGCGAAGCGCGAGTGGCGTCGCCCACAGGGCGACGGCTACAGAAATTCGAGCGACGGTCATAGACCGCCGCTACAGAAGAATCATTTTTGCTCGAACAGTTCCGAACGAATCACGCGCTCGCCTTTGAAGAAAACATTCGAGATGGAAGAAAGCGCGTGAATGTCTTGAAGCGGATTTCCATCGACTATGAGCAGACTCGCTTCCTTGCCTTTTTCGATTGTCCCGATGCGCGCATCGGCGCGCAATAATTTCGCGGCATTCCACGTCGCCGCCTGTAACGCAACGTCTGCCGGAATTCCGGCCGCGATCCAAAGCTCGATTTCGTGTTGCACGGTCGGTCCGTGCATAACGAGAAAATTCCCGGCATCAGAACCGGTCACAAGCATCACGCCCGCGTGCCAGGCTTTGAGCAAATTTTTGTCTCCGATCTCGACCGACATCGGATAATGGCTCAATCCCTTGCGTAGCCCGGCGTATTTGTCTGAAGTCACCGCGTGTTCGGTTCCAGCAAGGAGATCCTTCGGCGTCGCTTGCTGCACGAGTGAGCGCTTGAGTAAAGTCGTGTCACCCTTCGCAAATTCGGTAAATGCTTCGGCCACGCTGAGCGTCGGATCGAAAGCGATTCCTTTGGCCTTCATCTCCGCAATCGTCGCGTCCGGGATTTCATCGCGAAAAGAACCGTGCTCGACGGAATCCGTGCCTAACGAGACGGCATCGGCCACGTCTTTGCTGTCGCCCGTATGGATGGCCACGGGAAGATGTTTTGCGTGCGCTTCATCCACGACCGCGCGCAACACATCCAGGTTCATGCGATTGAATGAATAACCGGGAACGCCGGCTTCGAGAACACCCTTGATCACATCGACATGTTGCGCGGCGAGTTCGTCCACCTGTTTGCGCGCTTCTTCCGCTGTTTTTGGCAATCGAACAAATTGCGGCAGAAAGGCCGTGCGCTGTATCTCGGGCAAATATTTGGCGTATTCGGTTCCGTGACCGCCTTCCGTCGTGAAGAGCGGTCCGGCGAAAAACAATTCGGCTCCGAGTTTGACGCCGCTATCGAACGGGCTGGCGCAATTCCAGCATCGTGTCGAGTGCATCTCCGACGCTGCGCACGGCGGTCACACCGCAGTAAAGATACGATGCCAGTTCGCGCTCCGCAGATTTGAGCGGGCTGCTTTTCGACGGGTCATCATAGAAACCACCGGTCGCGCCCAGGTGTACGTGCACATCGATCAAGCCGGGGAGAACGGTTTTGCCGGCCGCGTCGATCGGTTGCGCGTTGAGCGTTTTCGCATCCGGAAAATTCCCGTCATAAACTCCCGCGATTTTGCCATTGCGAATTAATACCGCGCCGGACTCGATCACTTTTCCGTTCCCGACAAAAATGCGCGCATTCTGAATCAAGCGTGTGCGACCGCGGTCGCGATCCCGCTCGAGAATTTTCGCCTTGGTCAGGTCCTGCCGGCTCCACGCCTGGTAACCGCCCAGCAGGAAAAAGGGCAACAGCACGATAACGACCCAGAGTTTCGCGGACGCGCGCAGTTTCTCTTCTTTCTCCCAGCGGAAAAGTTTCGTCGCGATGAAAATGCCGACTGCGGTGGTGAGCAGGAGCGCGATCACCGGTAGCCAATTTTGGGCGAGTGTTTCCTGATGTTGCAGAATTCCGCCAATACCGGTCACCAAATAGGTCGCGGGAACAAACTGCGTCACGATCTGCAGCCAATTTGGAAAAACGGTGATCGGTATCGTGGCGCCGCTCAAAAAAAGCATCACCATGTAAATCGGCTGAATGAGAATGTTGCTTTCCTGCGTGGAATTTACGACCGCGGCGCTGATCAAACCGATCGTGCGAAATGCTGCGGCGCCGAGACAAACGAAGAGAAACAGTGAAAGCAGGTTCGATGGCATCGCCATGCCGTAAAAAAATTTGGCTAGCACCAGCATCACGAGCACACTCGGCACGTAAAGAATTACCCCGGTGATCATCGAGGCGATGAGCAACGGGACCGGCGTGATTGGCGTCACCTTGTAGCGCCGCAGAATATTTTCCTCGCGCTCCTGCACCGCGCGCATCCCCGCGCCGTAAAGACCGCTCCCGATGATGCCGAGAACGATGACCATTGTGATAACGAGCAGCACGGCCGAGCCTTGTTTCGCTCCCATTAGTTGCCCGAAAACAAAAAATAAGGTGAGCGGGAAAAAATAATTGAAGAACAGGACCGACTTATTTCGAAAGGCCAGCTTCAGATCGATAATGAGAAGAGCGAGATATGCTTTCATTTCACTCGCGCAATTTTTGGTTCTCAATCTCGACCCGCAACTGTTGTCCGATCATTTGGGCAGGAAGCTTTCCCGAGCATGCCATCATTGCAAGCGAGCTGCTTCTGGCCCGATCGAGTGCCGGAAAAGCAGCGCTAACAAAAAGGTCTTCGAGCTTCGGGCGCTTACTTCTTCGCTGTGGAAGCCGACCGACAACGTCTGAAGGCGAGCAAGAGCAGACCGCTCGCCACGAGTGCGGCGGTCGCGGGCTCAGGCACTGCGCGAATGTTGTCGACCCCGAGCTGCCCGACGACAAAGTCGCCATTCAAGTTCGTCGCCCCGGCTTCATTGATGATACGCGCATCGCCGATGCCGGTGGAAAAGAATGTGTTGTAGGCGGCCGGGCCGCCGATGGCGGTCATATTCGCTGACGCGATCGAAATCGAAAAATGCTGCCAACCACTGCCTACCGCGAGTACGACCGGAGCGGACAAGTAGCCGGGCGCATTCATCAGGTTCTGCGACTTAAACGCGATCCGAATTGAAAGTGTGGTCGCGCTTTCGTTTCTGAGATCGATTTGAATCGTGTCAACGCCTTGCGCGATGTAATTGCCGAGCCATTGCTGAAGATTAAAGGTGGTCAGGCGACCGCCGGAGCCCGCCCCATCGGCGGTCAGCTCGAGATAGTGATCGGCAGCGCCGGCCGGTCCACCAGTTTTTACCTGCAGCATATCACCCGCCCAGCCCATGGTCGTGCCGTCCTCGAAATTATCGAGCTGACCATTCACGATTGCATGCGCAGGGCGCGCGATTAAGAGCAGACTGCAAGCAAGAATCGCGAGGATCGACAGCAACCTTTTCATCACGATGAGTGTTTCACAGAACGGGCCGCCCTAACAAGACCGAACTGTCATCGCTCGCCTGGATCAGTCGCGCAATTTCTTGCCGGTCAATTCGATGAAGACATCTTCCAGCGTCGGCCGTTTCAAGCTCACGTCTTCGAGTTCCAAACCCTGGGCGTCGATCCACTTCACCATCTCGACCAGCGTTCGCGCCGGTTTTTTCGAACCAACCTTAATGTGGCGCCTGTCGTCGGACAGAGCGGCATGAGTTGTTTCCGGCCAGGCCGGTAAATTTCCCGAAGGCAACGGGTGGGTGAGGGTAATTTCGATCCCGGATTGCTCCGCGCTGCGCTCCTGCAATTCGCGGGGCGAACCAAGCGCGATGATGACGCCATCATCAATGATCGCGACCCGATCGCAGAGGCGTTCCGCTTCCTCGATATAATGCGTCGTCATGAGGATGGTGCGCTTTTCCGCGCGCAATTCTTCAATCAGGTCGCGGATTTCCAAACGCGCCTGGGGATCGAGGCCCGTGGTGGGCTCATCGAGAAAAAGCATCTGCGGGTCGTTGATGAGCGCGAGGGCGATAGCCAGTCTCTGTTTTTGGCCGCCGGAAAGCGTAGCGTAATTTGCGTCTTTCTTTTCCCAGAGCTGCAAACGCTTGAGCAAGGCGTCGCCATCAACCGTGCGAGTGTAAAACGCGGCGAAAAGTTTGAGGGACTCGTGAACGGTGATTTTGTCGGGAAGATTTGTTGCCTGCAGACAAACGCCAATCTGGTCTTTCAGTTTTTGTTTTTGCAGGTCGGGATCGAAATTGAGCACGGTAACTTCACCGAAGCTGCGTGGTCGCAAGCCTTCGAGAATTTCGACTGTGGTGGTCTTGCCCGCACCGTTGGGCCCGAGCAGGCCGAAGACTTCTCCGGTGCAAACGTCGAAATCGATTCCTTTTACCGCTTCCAGAGCGCCATACGATTTACGAAGGCCGCGGACGTGAATGACAGATTTCATTTGATCTGGGTAGGGGCGATTGGCCTCAATCGCCCGGGCGGTTCAGGTGAACCGCCCCTACCTGCTCGTATTACTCGCAGTAGATTTAAGATAATTGCGATCAACGATACTCCAGCGCAACACTCTGCGAAGAGTTCACCGTGTCGAACGTAAAACGTCAATGTGCCTTCTGTGGGAACCATCACATCGCCGCTGAGTTCGCCGTCGATAAACTGGTTGCCGTGCTCGTCCAGAAGCGTTTGAGTGACGCGGCCAGACTCGTTAACGAAGCAGGTCACGCCCGTGTTCGCAGCCCTAACGAGTGGACGGCGCGTTTCCACGCAGCGAAAGATGGCGTTGTCCAGATGTTGTTGCGAACCAGCCGAGCGCAGGAACCAGCCGTCGTTCGTAACATTAACGAGCAGGTTGGCGCCTCCGGCCACAAAGCGACGCACTAATTCCCCGATCGTATCTTCAAAACAAATCAAAGGGGCTGCTTGAATGTTGTTATTCGTTAGGCGAAAAACGGTGTAATCGGTCCCGGCATCGAAATCCGCCGGGACCTGGTCGCCGATGATGCGCGCCAGGAGCGGCACCCAGTTTCGCCCTGGAATGAATTCGCCAAAGGGAACCAGATGCATCTTGCGATAAAGTTGCGTCTTCCGTCCGCCGTCGGTCACGAGCAGGGCGGCGTTGTAGGCATGCCTGGCGTCCTCATCGATCGCGCCGAGAAACAAGTCGACTTTCGTGCGCTCAGCAAAAGCCATCACGAAATTATAACTTTCGTCATCTTCCAGCACCGGGCCCGGCATGGAGCTTTCCGGCCACACGATCAATGCGGGCGGCGGATTTTTATGCAGCGCCATTTCGCTTAGACGTGAAAATTGATCGAAGATTTTAAATGCGAATGACGAAGTAAATTTCTCTTCGCGCGGCACATTCGCTTGCACAAGAGCGACGCGCAGTTTCGTCGCCGGCTGGTGAATCTGCCCAGCCTGAAATCCATAAGCGAAAAGGCCGACCACCGTCGCCATGGTGAGTGTGAGATCGTAATGCGGACGCATCTGTCGCCTTTTCGTTTCCAGAATAAAACGACAAACGGAGGAAACTGCGATGACGTTCGCGAACGCGACGACAAACGAAATTCCCGCGACGCCGGTGAACTCCGCGATCTGGATGATGGGCCAATAGCGATGCAGAGCTACCCCGAGGCCGTTCCAGCCCCAGCCGGAGAAAACCCAGCCGCGCAACCACTCCGTTGCTACCCATGCGGCGGCAACGGCGAAGGCCAGCCCGAGATTGTGCACGGAGCTGAGCCAGGACGAGTGTGGGGTTGATGATTCGTTAGGCTGGGGAGGTGGCCAGGCATGTTTGCTCCGGGGCGCGCCCGGCTCGCGCACCTTCGGGCGCAGCAAGCCGCAGAACCAACCCCAGATGGCGAAATAAATCGCCATATAAAATTGAAGCAGAAACCAGCCGAGGACCGTAACGGTTGTTAACCAGGATAAAACGGTCCAAAAAAATGTCAGGCCGGCTAGATAACCTAACGCCAGATCGCGCAGCCAGCGGCGTTTCGAATTTTCGCCACTAAACCAAATGGCGGCGAGCAGCGGCGTGAGCGCGAACCAGCAAATCCATCCTTGATCGAACGGCGGAAAGCACGCCGCATACAAAAGACCGCTGAGGATTGCAGCAAGCCACGGCCAGACGCGCAGCGCTTTTCGAAGACCGTCCACGCAATGTCAACTGCGCCGCCGGCGTCGAGTCTTCTGTTCCTGTTCGCGGCGACGCCCCGGATTGATGGCGTCGCGCAGTTCGTGCGTATAAGCCGGGTTCACGCGGAAAAATGCGCGTTCGACGTCTTCGTTCGACCGCACACTGACTTTGTTCGAAAGAACGTAGCCGAGCGAAATCAAACCTTGAAGCGTGTCGACGAATTCGGCGGATTCCATCCCTCCGCCCATGTGTTCGACCAGTTGCTTCCCATTCATGTCCGTAGTGCCGAGCGTTTTCAGGATCGTAATCTCGCCGCCATCGAGTTTGATTTCGCGATGCATGGGTGAGTGTTTATCAAGGAGTAGCTGTTTTCAACCGCCGGAGCGGCGATTCGGAGATTGCCGTTCCCTGGCAGCGGAGAGGCGCATGTCCGCGTCTTGACGCAGCCAACTCCAGAGTGATTCGAGATGTTGCTGAATCTCGGCTTTAGTTTCGGCCAATTGTTCTCCCGTGAATTTCCCTTCCTTCGGTGAACGTTGCGCGAAAAGATAATATTTGATCTTGGGCTCTGTCCCCGAGCCGCGTACCGCGATGCGCGTTTTGTCCGCGAGTTCGAAGATGAGCATTTTCTCTTTCGGAATCTCATCTCCTTCGACATCGCGAAGGGTTTCCCTCTCGAAATTCTTCACCGCGACGACTCTTGAGCCGAGCATTTCGACCGGCGGATTTGTGGCATACGATTCCAGAAGTCGTTTGATCTTCGCCGCGCCTTCTGCGCCTTCAAATGTGAGCGCGCCATTTTTTTCCGCGTAATAACCGAAGGTCGCGTAAATCTCATCGAGCAACTCAACGAGAGTTAGATCTTTGGACTTGGCATAGGCCGCCACTTCGCAAAACATGATGGTTGCGCCGTTACCATCTTTGTCGCGCACAAAATCGGCGCCGCTGTAGCCGTAGCTCTCTTCGCCACCGAAAACATAGAAGGAGGAATGCTTCAGGCGGAGCGTCCGCGATTCCTGCTCGGACAACGTGCGATATTTTTCTCGCAACTCGTTAGGCAAACCGCGCTCGTACTTGCCGAGTTTTGCTCCGATGTATTTGAACCCCGTTAGCGTCTCAACCGCGCGCAAACCATAATGTTCCGCAATCGCTTTCTGAAGATCGGTCGTGACGAAAGTCTTAATGATGACGCCGCGATTTGCGTTCTCCTTATTAAGCACGCCCCGTTCAAATAGCGTCTTCGCGCGATAATAAGCCATGAGCGATCCGATCTGATTGCCAGTCAACAATTTCATCTCGCCAGCGCGGTCGCGCACGGCCACGCCCATGCGGTCGCAATCAGGATCAGTCGCAATCACCAGATCGGCCTTCGTCTTTTTTGCGAGCTCGATCCCGAGTTTCAGTGCCTCCGCATTCTCCGGGTTCGGCGATTGCACCGTCGGGAAACTTCCATCGAAACGGTCCTGTTCTTCAACGACCTGAAAATTGAAACCGAGACGTTTCAACATCGGCTTAATAATCACGCCGCCGGTGCCATGAATCGGGGTGAAGACGATGCGCAGCGACTTCGCTGCGCGCACCAGATCCCGATCCAGAATGAGAGTTTCCAGCCGTGCCATGTAAGCTTCGTCGATATCGGATCCAATCGTGATCACTTTGCCTTGCTCGTTAGGCGGCAATGGCCGGTAGCTTTCGCTCGCGATGGCGTTGACTTTGGCAATGATTCCGCTCGCGTGCGGTTCTACCACTTGCGCCCCGTCGTCGAAGTAAACCTTATAGCCATTGTCGTGCGGCGGATTGTGGCTCGCGGTAATGACAATCCCGGCGCTGGCGCGCAATTCGCGCACGGCAAAAGACAACTCCGGTGTCGCGCGCGGACCTGCAAAGACAAACGCGTCGCAGCCGTTTTCTGCTGCGATCTTCGCAGTCAGATCCGAGAACGCCTTTGAGAAATGCCGGGTGTCGTGCGCGATGACAATTTTCGCTCGGCCTGCGCGCGCTCGCCGCCGCGCGCCACTCCTTGAGGTAGGCAACCAAACCCTGCGTCGCACGGCTGATGTTGTAAAAGTTCATCGCGTTGGTGCCGACACAGGGAAATTCCGGCGGCTCGTTCTTTTGCGCGCGCCCGCGTTCTGCTTTCGTCACGATTTTTCCAATCGTGCGACCACGAAGTCCGCCGGTGCCGAATGCAAGGGTTTTGTAGAAGCGATCGTTCAGCTCCTCCCACGCCCCGGCCTCGGCGAGTTCAATCACAGCCTGCTCGTAAATCGGCGACTGGCCGCTTGCCAGGAGCGCCCGGATATTCGTCGCTGCTGATTCGATCAGTTTTCGATCGGAAACCGCTTTCTCGAGAATGGAGCGGAGTGGGTTTGTGTCGACGGACATCGTCGCCAACTCTTACGGGATTGCTTGGTTTTGCAAGACACGAGGTGGCGATTTTCTGTCATGTCGAGCGCAGTCGAGACATCTCCCATTGCTGGACAGCCGGTCGAACTAAGAGATTCCTCGACTTCGCTCAGAATGACAGGCGCAGGCGCCGCGCCTCACTGCGATAGAAGACTTAGCGGAACTCAGTCCTTCTTAAACAACCTCGCGCCTTCCACCGATAGTCCATGCGTGAGATTCAAGTGCAGATGGTTGCGCAGAAAATCATCGACCGAAATCCATTGGTCGTTGATCTGAATGCGTTTGGTCCAGGCGCACACTTTGACCAACTGGGTGCGCAGTTTTTTTATTTCGGCAGCTGCTTCGCTCAGTTGCTCTTCGCTTTCCTTCCGCCGCGTGATGTCCTGAATCTGAGAGATAAAGAATCGTGGTTTTTCCTCATCATCGCGGACCAGCGAGACGCTTAGCAACACCCAAACAATGGAGCCGTTCTTATGGAAGTAACGTTTCTCCATGTGATAGGTATCGATTTCACCAGACAACATGTTTTTCACCTTCGCGAGGTCGCGGTCGAGATCATCTGGATGTGTGAGGTCCTGAAAAGTCCGCTCGAGTAATTCGGCTTCCGAATAACCGGTGATTTCGCAGACGGAGCGGTTCACGCGCAACCATGAGCCATCCGGCGCCACGAGGGCCATGCCGATGGCAGCATGTTCAAAGGCGTTTTGGAAAAGCGCGTCCGCATCCGTTGCGGAACTAGCTGGGGAGTTTTCATCGCAGTTACAGAAAGTGTGGCTAAAACACCCTGACCACAACTCTTATTCGATGGCAACGCCGCGTCGCGTCTGCTCCAGGTCCAACACCGCGCCAGCGCCCGGCCCGAGACACAGCGCTACTTACAGGGGCCGGGAACCGGAATCACAAACTTGCCGTCCTTCTCCGCGACAAAGTTCGTTGTCGTTCCACGAGAGCTTCCATTTGCATCTTTGGTCTCGGTCGTAATGACGAGTTTCTTGGTTGGCTGAAGCGTGATACAAAGTTTTCCACCAGTCGGCGAATCCTGCGGCGCTGCCGCCTTTTTCACATCCTCGGGAGTGAGATCGACCAATTCTATTTTGGAAATCTTTCCGCCGGCCTCGCTCGACTGCATCATCTTGTAAAAACTGAGTACCTCGGCATCGGAACCTTTGGTATAAAGGAAAGACTCGAGCGTTGCGGTGTCTTTGCCTTCGAAGGCCGCTTTATATTTATCCACGAACCCTTTTTCCTGCTCAGGCGTGCCGGCCCAGGCGGAGACGGAAGCGGCGAAAAGAAACAAGCAGACCCGGTGGCTGATTTTCATGGCCGAACTATTAGTTGAGCCGCGCCCCGCCGTCACGAAATTCCGCGAAGAAAATCGATTGCTCCCAAAGCTGTTCACGGCCTTAGTGGACAACCGAACTGCCAAATGAACATCCACGAATATCAGGCGAAGCAGTTGCTGGAGAAATTCGGCGTCGCGACTTCGCCGGGCAAGGCTGCGTCGACTCCGTCGGAAGCGGAGGATATCGCTCGCGAATTGGGCACAAATGATCTCGTCGTCAAAGCGCAGATTCATGCCGGCGGGCGAGGGAAGGGGACTTTTACAAATGGATTCAAGGGCGGCGTGCATCTTTGCAAATCGCGAGCCGAAGTGCGCGATGTCGCGGCGAAAATGCTCGGGCAAACATTGGTCACGCACCAAACCGGGCCGGCCGGACGCGTCGTGAATAAGGTTCTCGTCGCGCAATCGGTGGAAATCGCGCGCGAAATTTATTTCGCGGTCCTGCTCGATCGCGCGACGGCTGCGCCGTTGATCATTGCCAGCACCGAAGGCGGCGTGGAAATCGAGACTGTGGCCGAGAAGTCGCCGGAAAAAATCATGCGCGAGCCGATCGACCCGCTCGCGGGAATGCAGCCATTTCAGGCGCGGAAATTAGCGAAGCAATTACAGTTTGAGTCCGCGCAGCTGAAGGCGGCGGCAAAATTATTCGACGGACTTTATCGGACTTTCGTCGGGCTCGACTGTTCCATGGTGGAAGTGAATCCGCTGGTCGTCACAACTGACGGCGAAGTGCTGGCGCTCGATGCGAAATTCAATTTCGACGACAACGCGCTTTACCGGCATCCCGAAGTCGCCGCCCTCCGCGACACTGCGGAAGAAGATCCGCGCGAAGTCGAAGCATCGAAGCACGGGCTCAATTACATCGGTCTCGACGGCAACATCGCCTGTCTCGTTAACGGCGCCGGTCTCGCCATGGCCACGATGGACATCATCAAGTTCTACGGCGGCAGCCCGGCAAACTTCCTCGATGTCGGCGGCGGCGCCAGTGAAGAGCAGGTAACCGAAGCGTTCAAGATTCTGATCGCTGACAAAAATGTGAAAGCCATTCTGGTGAATATTTTTGGCGGAATCATGAAATGCGACGTGGTCGGGCAGGGAATCATCGACGCGGCCAAGGCGGTAAAGCTTTCAGTTCCATTGGTCGTTAGGCTGGAAGGGACCAACGTTGATGCCGGTAAAAAGCTACTGGCAAAGTCTGGTCTGGCGATAATCGCAGCCGATGATCTCGCCGATGCCGCACAGAAAGCGGTGAAAGCAGCCGGAGGAGGCAAGTGAAAGTAAAAGAAATCGGTTTCGTGGCGATTCCTGTGACAGACATGGATCGCGCGCGTGCATTTTATGAAGGCGTCCTCGGTCTAAAAGAGACTCAGCGATTCATGGACGGAAAGTGGATTGAATACGGAATCGGCAAAGACACGCTTGCCATCGCCAGCATCAACGACACTTGGACGCCGTCCGATCAGGGAACGGGCGCTGCGCTCGAAATGGAAAACTTTGATGAAGCAATTGCCGAGCTGCGCAAAGCGAACGTCAAATTTGCATGGGAACCATTCGAATCGCCCGTTTGCCACATGGCGATTGTACAGGACCGGATGGGAACAAAATCATGATCCATAAATTAAAATCAGCCTAACGAATAGAGGAACAATGATTAAAGAAGTAGCATTTGTCGCAATCGCCGTTTCCGATGCGGAACGAGCGCGAAAGTTTTACCAGGAAACATTGGAATTGAAGCCGAGCACGACGGCAATGGGCGGTGCGTGGGTCGAGTACGATCTCGGTGCAGCCACCATCGGTGTCGGTTGTCATCCTGATTGGAAACCGTCACGTGACGGAACGACCGTCGCGTTCGAAGTCGATGACATCGATGCGACAATCTCCAAACTAAAAGACCGCGGAGTGAAATTCGATATGGAGAAGTTGGAAACGCCGGTGTGCTGGATGGCACAATTTCGCGATCCGGACGGCAACAAGTTGGTCGTACATAAAAGAAAAGCGAGCTGACCGCGGCTATGATGGAAACATCGAACATCCAACATCGAACTTCGAATGCCCGAAAAGCTCTAACTCGTTCGATGTTCGATGTTGGGCGTTGGATGTTCGATGTTCGCCCGCTTGGTTGAGCTATGGCTGTATTAGTCGATAAGAACACGCGCCTCGTTGTGCAGGGGATCACCGGCAGCGCCGGAGGATTTCATGCGCGGCAATGCATGGAGTACGGCACGAACGTGGTCGCGGGCGTGACGCCGGGAAAAGGCGGGCAGATGTTTGACGGGAAGGTGCCGGTCTTCGATACGGTTTGGGAAGCGCGACAGAAGACAAACTGCAATGTCTCGGTGATTTTCGTTCCGGCGGCGGGCGCGGCTGATGGAATTCTTGAAGCCGTAGACGCGGGTGTCGAGCTCGTCATCTGCATCACGGAAGGAATTCCGGTGATGGACATGATGCGAGTGAAGGCGCAAATGGCCGGAAAGAATTCGTGGCTCATCGGTCCGAATTGTCCCGGCATCATCACGCCCGGGCAATGCAAAATCGGGATCATGCCCGGTTACATTCACAAGCCCGGAAACGTCGGCGTGATTTCGCGATCAGGCACGCTCACTTACGAAGCCGTTTGGCAATTGACGATGCGCGGTTACGGCCAAAGCACGTGCATCGGCATCGGCGGCGATCCGATCAACGGCATGTCGCATCTGGACGCCGTGAAACTTTTCGCGGCCGATCCGGAAACGCACGCCATGATTTTGATCGGAGAAATCGGCGGGTCGGCGGAGGAAGAGGCGGCGGGATGGATCAAGAGTAATTGCAAGAAACCGGTGGCAGCATTCATCGCCGGCCGCACGGCGCCGCCCGGACGACGCATGGGGCACGCAGGCGCGATTGTTTCCGGTGGAAAAGGAACGGCGGAAGGAAAAATCGAAGCACTCAAAGCAGCCGGCATAGCAGTCGCCGAAACGCCGGCCGTAATGGCGGACACGCTGATCTCGCGTATAAAGAAGTAATATGGTTTCCCGCGGACTCGAAGGCATCGTCGCCAATAGCACGCGATTGAGCGACGTCATTGGCGATAAAGGGCAGCTCATCTACGCCGGCTACGACATCAACGAGCTGGCAGGGAAAGTCAGTTTCAAAGAGGTGGTTTACCTTTTGTGGAAAGGTAAACTGCCGAATCGCCGCGAGCTGGACGAATTCATGTGCGCGTTGCGTGCCGAACGCGAGCTGCCTGGCGGCGTAATCGATTTCATTAAATCCGCGCCGAAAACCGCCGGGCCAATGGATGTGATGCGGACCGCGGTTTCCATGCTCGGTCTTTACGATCCCGACATTGACAAAGAGGCGACGCGCGAAATCAACGAGCGGCGCGCGCGCAGCATTACGGCAAAGATCGGAGTGATCGCGGCCTATTTTCATCGTGCGCGCAATGGCAAATCGTTGCCGCCGGTGCGCGACGACCTCACGGAAGCCGAGCATTTTCTCTATTTAATGTGCGGCGAGCCGCAGCCGAAGGAAGCGACCGATGCGCTCGATGTCGCGTTTGTTTTGCATGCGGATCACGGGACGAACGCTTCGACTTTCAGCGCGCGCGTCACGATCTCCACTTTGAGTGACATGTATTCTGCGATTACTTCCGCCATCGGCACGCTCAAAGGTCCACTGCATGGCGGCGCCAACGAAGGCGTCATTCAAATGCTCGAGGAAATCGGGAGCGAAGACAAAGTCGACGCCTATATCGAGGAGAAGCTCGCGCAGAAAAAGAAAATCATGGGCATCGGTCATCGCGTCTACAAAACGCTCGATCCGCGCGCGCCGCATCTGCGCGCCATGGCGATAAAGCTCAGCGAAAAACTTGGCGACCCAAAATGGATCAGAATGTCGGAGCGAATCGCGGAGTTGATGAAGCAGAAAAAGAATTTGAACGCCAATGTCGATTTCTACTCCGCCACGGTTTACTATTCGTTAGGCATTCCGACGGATCTGTTCACGCCGGTGTTTGCCATCGCGCGCTGTTCCGGTTGGTGCGCGCACGTGCTCGAACAGCTCGAAGACAATCGACTGTTCCGTCCGCTGAGCGAATATGTCGGCGAGCCGGTCGGCAAGAAGGTCGTTCCTATTGACGAGCGCGAGTAGAGCCTTCGCGAATGGAAACACTCGCGACGCGCTTCCATCGATTTCACGATCAAGTTCGCCCGGTTTTAGGCACTTGCCTTTATGGATTGGTCGCGAGTCTCGCGGCGGTCGCTTTTCAAATAGCGATCAATTGGATTTACGCCTACTGCCTCCAGAATCCCGCTACGGGAAGCTTCTCGCATTTTGCCTGGATCAGCCTGGCCTCGATCGTAGTCGCGTCACTCATCGCCGGCTGGTTGCTTTTTGCGTTTTGCCCTGAAGCCGCCGGGAGCGGGATTCCGCAGGTCAAATTAGCGTATTGGAAAGAGTTCGGCTTTGCGCCGCGACGCATCGCATCGATCAAATTTCTCGCGGGTGTAATCAGCATTGGTGCCGGTTTCAGTCTGGGCCGCGAAGGACCGACCGTGCAAATCGGGAGCAACCTTTCCTCCACGCTCGCGGGAATACTCGGTGTCACGAAACAGAATCGCCGCGCCGCCAGCGCGGCGGGCGCGGCTGCTGGTTTGGCCGCCGCGTTCAACGCGCCGCTTGCCTCTGTCGCCTTTGTCCTCGAAGAAATCATCGGCGACTTGAATAGCCGCTCGTTAGGCCCGGTGCTGCTCGCATCCGTCATCGGCGCGTTCATCGTGCATGCCTGCATCGGCGCGCAACCTGCCTTTGCCCTGCCGAAAATCGGAGAGCCGACCTGGCGGGCGTACTTGCTCATGCCGATCGCGGCAGCATTCGCGGCGGTGGTCGGAATTCTGTTTCAGCGCGGTTCGCTTCGGTTACGCACCTATTCACGAAAGACGCGGGCGCTGCCGCGCTGGCTGCATCCGCTCATTGGAGGATTAATCACATGGGCGATCGGCGTCGCGGTGTTCTATCACACCAGTCGTCTCGGGGTTTTCGCTCTTGGCTACGACGATCTTTCCGATGCGTTAGTCAATGGCATGGCGTTAAAATTGGCCACGCTGCTGCTCGTCGGGAAATTCATCGCCACGGTTGCCGGTTACGGGCTTGGTGGTTGCGGCGGAATTTTTTCGCCGAATCTTTTTCTCGGCGGAATGTGCGGCGCCATCACCGCCGATCTCGGCCTCCATTTCCTTGCCCTTAACCAATCCGATTCGGCGCTCCTCGCCGTCGGCGCAATGAGCGCCTGCCTCGGCGCGGTGGTGCAGGCGCCGGTCACCGCGATTCTGATCATTTTCGAGATGACGCATCAATTCGCGCTCGTCCCTGGTTTGATGCTGGCTGGTCTGGTTAGTCAGGTCATTGCGCGCAGTCTGCAGAAGGAAAATTTTTACGATGAAATTCTCGTCCAGGACGGACACAAGATTGAGCATCTCATTCCGCCGCGGGATTTGCGCAGTTGGCAGAATCTTCCCATCTCCGCGATCGCGAATTTTCAGCCAGTCGTGATCGAGGATTTTTCGCGCGATGCATTGCAGAACATTTTGGAAAAACATCCCTATCGCTTTTTTCCTGCGCTGGAAGACGGCAACCTCAAAGGTGTTATCGCGCGAAGCGAAATCCAAAATGCAATCGCGCAGAATCGTTCGCCTAATCTCATGCCGGCCGTAACGGGTCGACCCGGACAAACAATTCGAGAAGCGCAGACGCTTTTCATCGAATCCGCGAGTGGTACAATTGCACTTACCGATCGCGCGGATGGAAAGATTCTAGCAGTGGTCACGCTTCACGATCTTCTGCGCGCGCAACTTTCGATGAGTGAGCGTGAGGCGCGGTGAGATCGTGCTGCTTGCGCGGACGCAACCGCAACAAAACCGGTAATCCAGGATATGGCTCCGTGTCGCGAATGCGCGCCGTGAGATACCGCTCATACGTTTCACCGAGCAATTTCGGGTCGTTCACGAAGAGAATAAATTCCGGCGGCTCGATCGCGCGCTCGCTTTCGCCAGCGGATTGCGCCGCGTAAAAAAGCTTCAAGCGTCGGGTCCCCATCATCGGCGGCGGATTTTCCGTGAAGGCGGCGCGCATCAGCCGATTAAGAATCCCCGTGCCGATACGCGCGGGTGCCGCCTTCTGGATCTTTGCGATGAACTTGAAGAGTATCTCCACATTTTCGCCGGTTAACGCAGAGGCGATCAGCATGGGCGCATAGTCCAGAAAGAAAAGCTGCGCCTGCGTTTCACTCGTTAGGCGCCGCATTTCCGATCGTTCGTTGCGTTTTGGTTTTACCAGGTCCCACTTGTTTAGAACGACGACACAAGGCTTGCGCGCCTGTTGAATGAGTCCCGCGATCTTCTTGTCTTGCGATGTAATTCCGCCCGTTAAGTCGACAACAAGGACGCACAGATCCGCGCGGCGAATCGTGCGCTCCGCGCGCATGACGCTGAAAACTTCCACGGAACTGGAATGTTTGCTGCGTGCGCGAATTCCAGCGGTGTCGATGAGAAGAAAAGATTTGCCGTCACGTTCGTAGCGAATATCGACCGCGTCGCGCGTTGTTCCTGGGATCTCGCTCACGATCGCGCGCTCGTCGCGCAGGATGGAATTGATCAGCGACGATTTTCCGGCGTTCGGCTTGCCGACAATCGCCAGCGCTAATGGCTGCTCGCTCTTTGTCTGGGCCTGTTCGGCCGAAAGAACAGGCAGCTTGCGATCGATCATTTCGAGCAGGTCTGTCAATCCGCGACCATGTGCAGCGCTGATGGAGACAACGTCTTCAAAACCAAGTCGCGCGAAGTCGACCGCGAAATCTTCATGTTTCGGATGATCGATTTTGTTGACGACGAGGATGACCGGAGTGGGGGAGCGATGCAGAATGCGCGCGAGCTCTTCGTCAATCGGAGTAAGGCCCTGTTTTCCATCCACCATGAGAAGAATGAGCTGACTCTCGCGCATGGCGGACTTCGGCGGCGGTGCGCACTTGAGCATGCAGGTGCGTCTCGCCCGCGCCGACAATTCCGCCGGTGTCCCACACCTTAAACGGTCGCGCGCCTCGCGAACTCAGCGCCGATATTCGATCGCGCGTGATGCCCGGCTGGTCGTGAACGATGGCGATACTTCGGCCGACGAGGCGATTGAAAAGCGCCGACTTCCCGACATTTGGCCGCCCCACGATCGCGACGTTGCCCACACTCGCGAGCGTTTGATCAGCGCGTTCAGTCGATCTTCGCATTAGCGTGCCCTTCCGATTGCAACTGTCGCACGCCGTTTCTCACATAGACGATTCCGGAAACGAAAGTGAATACTCCCGCCGCGCCGACAACGTAAGTGAGCGGAAGAAAATGCAGTTGTAACATAACCCACCCGATCGCGATCATTTGCAAGAACGTCGCGATTTTGCCCGTCCAATGCGGTTTCACCTGCACGCGGCCGTTGAGTAAATGCAAAACAATCGCGCCGACCAAAATCACGGCGTCGCGGGCGATGATTAACACGGGAAACCACGCAGGAAAACGACCGTAATCCGGATCTTCGCTCCAATTGCTGATACTGAGGGTAATGACGCCACTGAGGAGCAAACCTTTGTCCGCAATCGGATCAAGAATAATGCCTAACGCGCTGCGCTGGTTATATCGTCGAGCGACATAGCCATCGAGTCCGTCGCTGACAGAAGCGACGAGAAAAATCATGATCGCGGCAAAGCGTTGCCATTCCAGCGGTTCGCCGCGCTCTACACTTTGGCCATAGTAGATCGCCATGACCACGAAAACGGGGATCATCAGAATCCGGGCGAGCGTGATTTTGTTGGCAGTAGTCATGGCAACGGGGACAGCAAGACATGAAAGGCAGCGCACAGAAGTTGCAAGCAATTTGCCGCGCGCCCCTGTAGTCGCTTCGCTGTGCGAAGCGTGAGGAGAAAACCTGCGTTGATCTCTGCGTCGCTCGCAGGGCGACCGCGACAGGCTTACGTTTCCAAATCGGCCGTCGCAAACTCCGGCTTCGCCGGCGAATGTTTTCCTTCGCCAAATTCTTCGATCATTTTCTGATTGAAAGCCGGGATGTCGTCCGGTTTGCGGCTGGTCACGAGCCCATTGTCCACCACTACTTCTTTGTCGACCCAGTTTGCGCCCGCGTTGCGCAGATCGGTTTTGATTGCAGGCCAGGAGGTTAGCGTGCGTCCGCGCGCTACACCCGCATCAATCAAAACCCACGGCCCATGACAAATCGCCGCGACTGGTTTGCCATTTTCGAAAAAATGGCGCGTGAAATCGAGCGCCTCTTCCGTCGATCGCAGTTGATCAGGATTCATCAGGCCGCCGGGAATCATTAACGCATCGAATTCCTCAGGCCGCGCGTCCTTCAACTCAATATCGACATCGAACTTGTCGCCTTTGTCAGCGTGATTCATTCCCTGAATCTTTCCTGAGGAAGGCGAGACGATTTTTGTTTCGGCGCCGGCTTCGTTCAAGCCTCGCGCGGCTTTGTCATCTCCACCTGTTCAAATCCGTCGGCCACGAGAATGGCCACTTTTTTGCCGGTCAATTTTTTATCCATAGCGTCTCTGTGATTAACTGTTGGCGAAATTCTCGCCAAGTACCATTACGCTTGCCGCGATGGGCTCGGATGTAAATGCGAGGCTCGGGACTCGCAGCGCGGATGCTAACGATACGGGTCCCAGAAACTCTTGTCGACGACGTCGGAGAGCGCTTTCCTGGTCGAAGCTGGAACCTTCGGCGGTTGATCGATCTTAAAGGAGCCGTAGGAATTTCCGAAAATATCTTTGCCGGTCGTGTATAACTCTCCACCAGGACGCAAATATTCGCGGAGATCCTTGAACTTCACTTTCGCTCCCGAGACCTTGTTGTTTTCGATGGCATAGAGATCGAGAGCGTGATCCAAAACTCGCAGATCATTCAGGACGTGCGTCGCCTGCGCTCGTTTGCGCGCCCGCAAGAAACTCGGGACCGCGATGCTCGCGAGTAACGCAATAATCGCAACGACAAACATGATTTCGATGAGCGTAAACGCGCGATGCGCACGAGCGCGGCGACGAGCTTGATGAAGTGAAATCGGCGTTCTCATCATTACTCGAAGAGCAAGAGAAACACCGCATCGCCGCACGAGCCACAGTCTTTTCTTGTAGCGAAAATCGCTACCGCTGGTGGCGTTTTAGATCGGCTGGTTAACTCCAGATGCGGAACTCAGACATTCCACTTTGTGTGCAATCCACCAGCCGACACCGACATGCCCTGAAGTCGCGACCGCAGACTTCGCGGCGCATGGAAGTGAGTATAGCCGTCGAACGCATCGGTCTTTTGTCCGACAATCCGCGCGAGTGTGGCCCGAAGCGTGGCCACGTCATTATCGAAATCGCCGTGATGTCGCGCCGTGCATTGGTCTTTCACCGCCGAGGCGGTGTTGGGAGCAAGCACCCAATTGCCCTTGGTCGTGATCAAATTGCAAACGGCTTTGTCTTTGCGAATGAATTTTTCCATTCCCAAAATCGGTTCGCCATCGGGCTGGACGAGCGGGATGCGAAAACGTTTCTCAAACGCATTCGACACCAGATAAAGAAGCGATTTGTGATAGATCCCAGCACAATTGTCGTCCTGCTCGGCCTTATCGGTAAGCGTGAATAGAGTGAAATCGTCGATCGCACCGGCTTGCAACGCGCCGGCGTAATACTGTTTGAAATATTCAATCGTGCACGCGGGCGCCCAGAGATTCAGGCTGGCAATCTTTAAGTTGTAACCGCTTACACCTTTGAGCGGGCCGTTCGCGATTTTTCCTTTCGCGGTGAGGAGTTGCACGATCGGTCCGTGAAAGACTGCTCCCGCGCTGTGGCCGACGATGTGGATTTCGACTGCCGGATCCTTCTTTACGAGTTCTGCCACAAACTCCACGATCTGGCGGCCGCCGCCTTTCGCTGTCGTCGTCGCCGCCTCCGCATTTTCCTTCATCTCCGTCCACTCGGCCTTGCCCGTGAGCGTGCGCGCGATCGGCTCGAGCAAATCATCCGCGCGATCGAGCATGAAATCCTTGGCCGCATCGAGAACGCCACCCGTCGTGCGGCGGGAAAGCGCATCGCGCAGCATGTTTTCCAAGGTCGACCAGTAATCGCTCTTCCAGATGAAGGCGAGGGGATAGACCTGATTGTCGAGCAAAGGTTGATACACTTCCGCTACGCGTTGAATTGCCGATTGCTCGTTAACGAGGCCCCCGTGTGCGAACAACAGGATGCGTTTCGTTTTCCATCCGGCGGTCAACTTCGGAATGTAGCTGTCGAAAATCTCGCGAATGCTTTCCGGTGTTGAACTGAAGGTGCCGCCATCGCGCAGCTCACCATTATTGCCCGTGCTGATAATGTGCGGACGCAAATCGGCGTGCGTGTAAGCCGCGGGATTTCCGGAGATCGCCGCGGAAAGAACCGCGCTATCGACATCGGAAGTGACAGGCACACCAAGCCGCGCGACCCAGACGTCGGTGCCATTGCTCAACCAATCGTCATAACTAATCCGCGCGAATCCGTTTCGTCCCCAATCCGGTCCCCACGAATTTTGGATCCAAAAGCCGCTGCGATCATAAGCAACGATGGCAAAGGCATGCCCACCTTCGATTTCCTTTTCATATGGAATGATCCCATCGGCGCGGACCTTGTCCCAACCCGAATGGACCTGCCCGGTCGCATAAAGAGCTCCAACTTCGCAGATGGCGCTGTGCATCGCGACGAGATCGAGATGATTGACGCGCAGATACGCGCCGAGCAGACGATTGCGTGCGTCATCGCTGCGTTCTTTCGTTAGGGCGTCGCCCTTCGTGCGCGTAACTTTGTACGGCCAAAGCTTCCCCGAACACACGCCGTGCTTGTGCCAGCCTTTCATCGCTCCCCGAGCGCTCGAACCTTCGTAATTTTCGCCCGGCCATTCGTCGTAACGCCGCGCCATCTCGTAAAGCATGCGCGGACTCACCGGCGTGCGATCCCGATAGCTCGTGTGCTTGAACGAATTGAGGAGGTAATTTACCACCGTTGCCAGGCCGAAACCGGTACACGCTCCTTCCTGTCCCTGATCAAGGATCGGCACATGAAATTGCTGATACTCTTCGAGAGGACTCATCGGTGGCACCTCGACCAGTGTCGGTTCGTACATTCGATCGCGGAAATCGAGAGGATCGGGATGAACATCGAGTTTACGTTTGCTTTTCGCCGTGCGCGGCGCGGTCACAAGCGAATTTGCCGGGGGCTCAGTGCGCGCGCTCAATGCAACGCCGCGTCCTGGTTTTCTCTTTCGTGTAACACGAGCCGAATGTTTCGTTTTCGTCTTCATACGCATTTGCCTAACGAATACCGTTTCGCACGATGGGGGCTGTGCGGGTTATTGTTTGCCTAACGAACGAGCCGAATTGTCCAGAAATCGTCGGATAAATTTTCAGTCAAAAGATAAGTGTACGGCATTGTGAAATACCCGCGCTTACCCCACGATGTTCCCCAGGAATTTCGCACCAGGAAGGTCTGCGTCTTGTCATCGTAACCGACCGCGAGCACAGCGTGGCCTCCCATTACCTGCTCGTTAGGGAGCGGCATTTCCAGCACGCCAGTCCGCTCCACTTCCTGACTTTCAAACGCCTCGTAAACGGTAAAGCCGAACACAAACGGATAACCATCCGCGAGGCAGCCCTTCATCTGGTTCAACGTGCGATCGACACGCTGATAAGTGATGGCGCGATACTTCTTCGCATCGGTGAAACACAACTTCGGCGGCTTTTGCGCCGGTTTTGCTTCCTTTGGCCACACATTCGTTTGCGGATCGGCCGCCGTGTCGTCGTAGGTCCACTCCGTCTCGGGACACGCGCCTTGTTTTCCCACGCTCTTGATGCCGTCACGGATTTGCGCGCCGTTATCGAGCGGCACGCTATGCTCCATGCTGCGCTCATTATAATAAATGAAGAGCCGCGACGGCGTGAAGTCGGATAGCTTTTGTTTCCGCCGATCGAATTGAATGGCGGCGGCGATTGCATTCGCCGTGCAGGACCCGATCTGGCCCTGATTATAAACCGGCGGACAATGGCTGCGCAGACTCGCCTTCGGCGGTAAACGGCGCAGCATCGCCATCGGCGCGGCATACACATGATCGCGGTGATCGGGCAAATCCGGCACCCAGCCGTATCCGCCACGGTGAATATTATTGAGCGGCTTTTTCATCGTAAGACAACACGTTTAGAAAGACCGCCGTTGCGCGATGAGAAGAGGAAACAACTCAGTCCAATCAACACGCACGCACTCAGCTGTCTTCCGATTCAGCTTTTACGCCGTACTGGCGAGCAACATCAAGCCTTCTTTATGCCGGCGTTCTCAAACAAACTTGCAATCGATCTGAAATGTGCGCGCGGAATTCGCAGCGGCCAGTTTGACCATCGCGACGTCAGACGAGGCAATGAGATTGCCCCGAACGGAAAAATCGCAGCGCAATCTCACCGTTTCTTGCTCTGCGAGAAAAATGCGACCAAAACAATTCAGGCTCAATCTGCGGAGCGCGATGCCCGCCGTCGTCGGAACAAATCGGCCGGGGGTCGAGGTCGGGAACGGGATGAGCGGTGGCCGATTTTCGGCTCCTTCAAGTAACAAACGAATCCCGTAAGCGATCTCAACCGCGCCCTCCTGCGCGAGCGCGACGGATATGACGTCGTTATCATGTGCGGCCGGAATTGTAACCTTTGAAGTGAGCGTGAAGGTCTGCTATTCAAAATATTAGAGCGCCACGATCTCGCTCCCTACGGAAAACTACGGACTTCGCGTAGCAAAGTTCTTGAGATTTTTCGCCGGTGGGATGTTTTGCGCTGTCATTTTTACGAGCTCGATTTCCGCTTGGTCGCGCGCCGGAAATTCATACAGTCAGAGCGGCAACGCCGATGTGGCGAAATGGTATACGCAACGGACTTAAAATCCGTTGGGCTTAAACGGCCCGTGCCGGTTCGAGTCCGGCCATCGGCAGCTTCGCAGCTTCGTTACATTGTTAAATTTCGTTAAATCGGAAAACGATTCACGATTTTCGAATTATGAATTACGCTGCCCAAATGGAGCGAGCGCTTTTTATTCCGGTAATCTTGGGAACGGCGCGACAGGGGCGGCAAAGCGAGCATGTGGCGAATTTCGTTCTGGCCGAGATGCGAAAACGGCCGGAAATCAAGACCGAGCTGATCGATATTCGCACCTTGCCACTGACGTTGGACGATGCGGGCGAGCAAATGAAAGACGCGGCGTTCTCGGCGACGGTTCTGCGGGCGGACGCGCTCGTTCTCGTGGTGCCGGAATACAACCACGGTTACCCGGGATTGCTCAAACACGCGCTCGATATGAATCTCGAGGAATACATTCATAAGGCGGTCGGAATTTGCGGCGTTTCCGCTGGGCCGTTTGGCGGGACACGCGTGATCGAAAATCTTTTGCCGGTTCTGCGCGAGCTGGGACTCGTTACGATATTCAACGATGTGAATTTCGGGAGTGTGCGAAAACTGTTCGATGAAAACGGAAAATTGCTCGACGAAAATTATGTCCGGCGGGTCGATCAATTTCTGGTGGAACTAATCTGGATGGCGCGCGTGCTGCGCTCCGGACGAGAGAATTTTTCTACGACGAATGAGTGAACCGCCAGACTCGCTGCAAGAGCGAATGAGGAAGCTGGGAATTCGCGAGACGGATCTGGAGGAGACATTCGCGCATTCATCGGGCCCCGGCGGACAGAACGTTAATAAGGTCGCGACGGCGGTTCGGCTGCGTCATCTGCCCTCGGGCGTTGCCGTAACTGTTCAGGATTCGCGTTCGCAAATGCGCAATCGGCAGTTGGCGCGGGAACGCCTGCTCGACGCTATGGAGCGTATTGCGGAGAATCAGCGCAGAGAGCGAATCGCATTGCGCGAGCGGGAACGCCGTCGCCGTTCCCCGCGGCCGCGAGCGCTCAAGAAAAGAATCCTGGAGAGCAAAAAGAGGCGGGCCAATTTAAAGAAGCTCCGCGGCCGGGTTCAGGATTGACGTCCCACCTGTAGCCGCTTCGCTATGCGAAGCAAAATTCTGTGCTGCGTTGAATTCTCATGTGCCTCGAGGCCGGGCGCCGCCCGCAGGCAGGAAAAACTTCGCCTCTAATACATCTGGCGAAGGCACTTGCGACGAATCGTCTTTAAGAATCTATTTACACTATGAAAAAACTTATCGTTCTCATTCCGGCTCTTCCAGTGGTGGCGTTGTTCCTGACTTCCTGCACCACGGTGGTGAAGGAGCCTGCGGCCACGACAACGACCACGACCCATGAAGAATCGGTCACCCGAATGCCGGGCACGACCCAAACGACAACCACACACACGACCGGCGGCGGCTACTAATTTTTGTTTGCTGTTTAAGAATGGGGCGCGCACATGCGCGTCCTATTCTTTTTTGGTGGCGCAAGCCTCTGGCCTGCGGGTCTTCTCTTTGTGGCAAGCGGGACGCTCGCGTTACTTTTCTTCGGCGGCGGCCTTCTCTGATTCCGCCTCTTCCGTTTCCTGGCTAACGACTGGCGCGATGGCCTGCAATTTTTCCGCGCCGCGCAGATCCATTAATTTCACGCCCATCGCGTTTCGCCCGGTTTCGCGAATTTCTTTCACGCGCGTTCGCACCATCTGCCCTTTGGTCGTGATGAGCATGAGCTCGTCCTGATCGGTGACGGATAGCGCACCGACGACATCGCCGGTTTTTTCGCCGGTTTTCATCGTAATGATGCCTTTGCCGCCGCGCGATTGCTTTCGGTATTCCTCGAATGAGGTTCGCTTGCCAATGCCGTTTTCACCGGCCACCAACAACATGGCGTCGGGATTGACGATGGCATTAGCGACAACGTGATCGCCTTTGCGCGGGCGAATACCCCAGACGCCTACGGTGCTGCGACCCTGATCGCGCAGTTGCTCCTCATGAAAGCGGAGGCTCATGCCGTTTCGCGTGATCAACACGATTTCATTATTGCCGCTCGTTAGTTTCACATCGATCAAGCGATCGCCCTCTTCGATCTTGATCGCGATGATGCCGCCTTTGCGGATGTTGCTAAAATCGGACAGGTTCGATTTCTTGACGATGCCAGAACGCGTCGCAAAAACGACGTGCAGGTTTTCATCCCAGGTTTCGTCCACTGTGTTCGCGCCGGTGCCGGAGCTTTTCGATTGCACGCGAATGGTGGCGGCAATTTTTTCGTCGGCGCGCAATTCGAGGAGATTGGCGATGGAGCGACCCTTCGCCGCGCGACCCATCTCAGGAATTTCGTAAACCTTTTCCACGTAAACGCGTCCGGATTCGGTAAAGAACATCAGGTAATCGTGCGTGGTCGCGGTGAAGAGATGCTCGATGAAATCGCCCTCTTCTTCTTCCGTCGCACCCTCGCGCGTGGTCATGCCGATCACGCCTTTGCCGCCGCGACGTTGCGCGCGAAACGCGCTTACCGCTGTGCGCTTGATGAAGCCGCCATGCGTGATGCTAATGATGGTGCCTTCGTTGGCGATGAGATCCTCCATGTTGATCTCACCTTCGTCGGGCACCACCTGGGTCAGCCGAGGAGACCCGTATTTATCGCGAATCTCGCGCAGCTCCTTCTTTATGATGGTGAAAACGCGCTGCTCTTTCGAGAGAATGTCGCGCAGATCTTTGATCGTATCGATCAACTCTTTGTATTCGTTGATGATCTTTTCGCGCTCCATCCCGGTTAATTGATACAGGCGCAAATCAAGAATTTGATTCGCCTGATGTTCGCTGAATGCATAACGGCCTTCGGTCAGCCGCGCCTCGTTGCGAATGAGGACGCCGATTTGCTCGACCTGGCGTTTCGTAAAATCGAAGGCGAGCAATTTAACGCGCGCTTCATCGCGATTAGCCGATCCGCGAATGATGCGAATGAATTCATCGAGATTGGCAAGCGCGATTAAATAACCCTCGAGCGTTTCGGCGCGCTCTTCCGCTTTGCGCAATTCATAACGCGTCCGGCGCAGAACCACTTCTCGGCGATGATCGATGTAGGCCGTGTTCGCGTCCTTAACGTTGAGCAGCTTCGGGCGGCCGTGATCGATCGCCAGCATCGACGCCGCGAACGAACTCTCGAGTGCCGTATGCTTGTAAAGATTGTTGATGACGACTTTTGGGTTGCCGTCGCGCTTGAGCTCGATCACGACGCGCGTGTTCTCGTCCGACTCATCGCGGATGGCGGAGATGTCGCTCAAGACCTTGTCGTTCACGAGCGATGCAATTCGCTCCACGAGCGTGGCGCGATTTACGTTGTAGGGAATTTCCGTGATAACGATCTGCTCACGATTTCCCTTAAGCTCTTCGACGCCGGCTTTGCCGCGCACTTTCATGCTGCCACGGCCGGTTTCGAGATATTGCTTGATGCCGGCCATGCCGAGAATCGCGCAACCGGTCGGGAAATCCGGACCCTTCACATGCTTCATCAGCTCTTCGAGCGTGATGTCTGGATCGTCGATCTGCGCGCAGATGCCGTCGATGACCTCACAGAGATTATGCGGCGGGATATTCGTGGCCATGCCGACCGCGATGCCGGTGCCGCCGTTAACGAGAAGATTTGGAAATGCGGACGGGAAAACGGTTGGTTCGGTGCGCGTCTCGTCGTAGTTCGGGACAAAGTCGACCGTGTCCTTGTCCATGTCGGTCATAAGCGCGGCGCCGAGATGCGTCATGCGCGCTTCGGTGTATCGCATCGCTGCTGGCGGATCGCCTTCGACCGAACCGAAATTTCCCTGACCGTCGACCAACGTCTCGCGCATCGCCCATGGTTGGGCCATGTGCACGAGCGTGGGGTAAATCACCGCTTCGCCGTGCGGGTGATAGTTACCGCTGGTGTCACCGCAAATCTTTGCGCACTTTCGATGCTGTCGATTTGGGAAGAGCGAGAGGTCGTGCATCGCGTAAAGAATGCGACGCTGAGACGGCTTCAGGCCATCGCGCGCATCTGGCAGCGCGCGTGAGATGATCACCGACATGGAGTAATCGAGAAACGACCTCGATACTTCTTCGGCGACGTTGATCGGTTCTATTTTTTCGTTGGCGTTATACACGGGAGTCAGGGATGAATGTCATTGGTCCACAGAAATTGATAGGTCGCAACTGCATTGATCGCGACGGAAACAACAAAGAGAGATAATTCGGTCGCGGATATTTTTCGCGGGCCGTTGCTCGCGATCAACAGAAACATCCACGGCAGCAAAATCATGCCGTAGCGATAGGAGAATTGCCAGCCCCCGGGATTGCCGTGACACCAGAGCGTGAACGTCAATACGCCGATGACGAGCCAGCAGAGCGTCTTGTATCGGCCGCCTTCCCGGAAAAGGAGAAAAAGAAAGGGACTACTCAGCAATATCGAACAGCCAAAAGGGTAGGGGCGGAGGAAGGGAAAACGCGGAATGCTTTCCATTCCCTCGAACAACATCTTTTGCATGTTCCACGGAATCGCGCTGAGCGAGAACACGCCGGCCCGATACCACGGCTCCTGATTAAGATTCGGAATGCGGCTGTAACCAAATTCGAATATGGAATGAAAACGGGCGGCGTTGTAACCCGCCGTCGCCAGTGCCAATGCCGCTGGGATCGCGAGAAACCTGGCGAGAGTTTTCCAATCGAACGCACGAATATCAGCAGGAGTTCGAACGAACCAGAGATAAACAAAGAATGGCAGCGTGAGGATCAGCTCGGTGCGATTGCCGAACGCGAGCGCGAAGAATAATCCAGCGAGCACAGGTCGCGGACGCAACATCGTAAAGTAGATGGCCGCTGTTTCTCCCAGGAGGGCGAATCCCAGCGCTATTTGCCATGCGCCGCCAAATCCAAGATTACACCACGACCACGTGGCAAAGATCGGAAACAAGGCAAGAACGATTCGACGGCCTAACGAGTTATTCTCCAGTCCGGCAAGTTTGAAAAACAAATATGCGCACGCACCGATCAGGATGGAGGCGACGGCGCGGCCGGGGAAGGAGTTGATCCATCCCATTTCGTGCAGAAGCGCCACCGGCAGAACTGCGAGAACGGCGCCCAAAGGAAAAACGGAATAATACACGCCATTTGTCGGCACCAACTCGTTCAGCCAGGCGGGCGGCGGGGGGAGGAGCCCGAGATGTCCGTGCAGCAATGCGCCGGCGATTCGGAAGGTGTAGTCAAAATGACTTTGTGTGGCTCGGGTGGAAAAATAAAAGACCAGCGCGGCCAGGACCGCGAGCGCCAGCGGACTCCAAAATCTTATCTTTGTGTCGGAAGCGCTGGAATGAGTTATTCCCGCAACCTGGACAGACGCCGGCTCAAACATCCAGATTTCGCACGTTCAGTGCGTTGTCTTCGATGAACTGGCGGCGCGGTTCGACCACGTCGCCCATGAGAATGGTAAACATCTTGTCGGCATCGACCGCGTTGTCGTCGTTCAGATCCACCTTGAGCAGTTTGCGCTTCTCAGGGTCCATCGTGGTGTTGAACAACTCTTTCGCATTCATTTCGCCCAGACCCTTGAACCGCTTGATCTGCACGCCGCGCCTCCCAATTTCCAAAATCTTTTCGAGAATTTCGGGAATGGAAAATAGCGGATGCGAAACCGCGCGATCACCTTCTCCTTCGATCAGTTCAAAGATCGGCCGATCGCTTGCGGAAAAATGATTTACCTTCAGGCCTTTGCGCGCCAGTTCTGCAATCAGTTTTTGAATCGTCGTCGATTCATGCAATTCAACGAGCTTGCCGCGACGACGGTTGCCGTTTTTCGAAGTAGCAGCGGCAGCGACTGGCGCAGCAGCCAGCGGCAACAATTCCTGTCCCATCTCGGTGTCGAAGAGGTTGAGATCGAGATTCTCCTCGTGGAATTTTCGCACGGCGCGTTCGTCATGGAAGTAATGCACCGTCTCCTCATTACCGTCGCGAACCTTGACCAGATAGGAGGGCAATTTGCCCGTCTTCGTGTTGCGTTCGGCCAGAAAACTCTCGAAATCGCCGCCATGCCGTCGCACGGATTCATTTAGCTTCGCAAGTCTCTCGAGAGATTCGAGAATATCCTTTAGCTGAGCCGCGCTGATTTCCTTGTCGTCGGCGAGATTTTTGAGGCGCACATCTTCCGCGCCTAACGAAATCAAAATTTTGTTCAACTGCACGTCGTCATCAACGTATTCTTCGCGTTTCTTGCGTTTGATTTGGTAGAGCGGCGGCTGCGCGATGTAGATTTTTCCAGCGCGCACCAGCTCGGTCATTTGCCGATAGAAAAACGTCAGGAGCAAAGTGCGGATGTGCGATCCATCCACATCCGCGTCCGTCATGATGATGATGCGACCGTAGCGCAGTCGCGACATATCGAAACGGCCTTCGTCCTTGCCGTTCCCATCTTCTCGCGACTTTCCAATGCCGGTTCCAATCGCCGTGATCATCGATTGGATTTCGTTGTTCTTTAGAAATTGATCTTCGCGCGCCTTCTCGACGTTGATGAGCTTGCCGCGAATCGGAAGAATCGCCTGGTAGCGTCGATCGCGACCCTGTTTGGCGGAACCGCCGGCCGAATCGCCCTCGACGATATAGAGTTCGGTCAATTCCGGATCACGCTCCGAACAATCGGCGAGTTTTCCGGGAAGACCGCCACCAGTCAGTGCGCCTTTGCGAATTGTTTCACGTGCTTTCCGCGCCGCTTCGCGCGCGCGCGCAGCGGTCAAAACCTTATCGAAAATCCTTTTCGCGATCGGCGGGTTTTGATCGAAGTACGTCATCAACCCGTCGTAAACAACCGAGTTAACGATGCCGTCGATCTCGGTGTTGACGAGCTTCACTTTTGTCTGCGACTCGAATCGCGGATTGGGCAGCTTGATGCTCAAGACGCAGACCAAACCTTCGCGCGCGTCATCGCCGGAAATGGAAGGATCCTTGTCCTTCATCAAATTGTTCGACTTGGCGTACTGATTGACTGCTTTCGTCAGCGCCGTGCGAAAGCCGGTGAGATGCGTGCCCCCGTCGGGGTTCGGAATCGAGTTCGCGAATGGAAGAATCTGATCGTTGTAGCTGTCGTTATATTGCAACACGACATCGACGAAGACCTCATCGCGCTGTCGTGAGATGACGACCGGCTTCGGATGAATGACCTGTTTGTTTTCGCCAAGCTGTTTTACGAATTCTTCAATTCCGTATTTGTAAAAGAACGTTTCCTTTTTCGCCGTGTCACTGCGCTCATCGGTGAGTGTGATCACCAGGCCAGGATTTAAAAACGCGAGTTCGCGCAACCGCGAAGCCAGGCGCTCAAATTTATACTCTGTCGTGATCGTGAAGATCGTCGGGTCGGGGAGGAAAGTGATGAGGGTTCCGGTCGTCTTTTTGTTCTTAACTTCGCCAATGACTTCGAGCTTTTGCGTGGTCTTTCCGCGCTCGAACGCCATGTGGTAAACCTTGCCGTCGCGCGAAACTTCGACCTTGAACCAATCGGAAAGCGCATTGACGCACTTTGCGCCGACGCCGTGCAACCCGCCCGAATATTTGTAAGCACCTTGCCCGAATTTTCCGCCCGCGTGAAGATTCGTTAGCACCAACTCGACCGCCGGCATCTTCCATTTCGGATGCATGTCCACTGGAATGCCGCGGCCGTTGTCGCGCACGGAAACCGAGCCATCAACGTGAACCGTGACTTCAATCTTGGTGCAAAAGCCCGCCAGATGTTCGTCGATCGAGTTGTCGAGAACCTCGAAGACCATGTGGTGCAAGCCGCGTTCATCGGGGTCGCCGATGTACATCCCGGGACGTTTGCGAACCGCTTCGAGACCCTCAAGTTTATCGATCTGGGCGGCGTCGTATTTCTGAGATTTCTGAATCTCGATGGTGTCTTTTCGGCGACTCTCGTCGCTTGGTTCGTCGTCTTGGGATTGAGGCAAAGCTGCGGCTCGCATTAGTGTCGTAGAAGATAGCGAAAAGGGGATTCGCAGCAACCATTAATCTTGTCGCTTCCAAAGGCTCGCAGCCACCATATCTAGCGATGACGACTTTAGCCAACTGCTCTATTTAGTGTATGCGCAGGCCGCCGAAAGGCTGGCTGTAATCACGAGCAGGAATCCAGTCGCAAATCGGAAACTGGATAGAAAAAAGGCAGCAAAATCGCGCTCCAGATGAGCATTGATTTCGTTGCTGTCTTCGCTACGGAGGGCTTTAAGAACCCGCGAAGATCGCGGCTTAGGTCGGACCGTTTTCGTTCGGAGCGTAATCCGAGATGGAATTCAAGACCAGGTAACTGCGGCGATAGGTTTTTGCGTAGTCGGCTTCGGGCGCCATCACATCAAAAATCCACTGCTCAGTCGGAGAGTAATTGACAAACGTAACGCTTTGTCGGTACGGAAATCCGAACAACGTGTAAGTAAAAGTGAATTGCAGGCTGGTCCAGCCATTGATGACCACCGCATCGGATTTCTGTTCTTCAACTTTCACGTCCTTGGCTTCAGGTGAAACAAGCGCGCGCGCCGCTTTTTGATAGAGATCGAGATTCTTTTCATCAAATGTCGCTTCTGGCGTCATCGACGACCGCGTCAGCCTGGTGATGGAATTCTTTAGATCGGTGAAGTGAAAGACCGCGCTGTTCGCGCCTCCCGTCACCGTCATCTCACTGTCAATCCGGAATGTGAGACGCTTGTCTGTATCCTGGAAGAAATGGCGCCTGATGAGCGGCCCTTTGTTGCTGAGAACGGTTTCGCGCGGAGTCAGATCGAGAGCCAGGACTGGGCTCGAGAATGTTGTCAGCAACCAAAGTGTGGCAGCGATGTAGTTTTTCACGGGTTGCATGCTCTTAGAAGCGCGTGAACGCGCCGCGGCCTATGTAGACTGCATCGAGACTTCCCGGAGGCGGGTTAGTCATAAAATTGGAATCAAAATCCCAAATGCGGTTGGGCGGAACGTAGATGTTGCCCGTGTCCCATTGCCCGGTCGCGATTGCGCTGGTGAAAAGTGCAATCATCGAGCCGTTATAGGTAAATTTGTCGTTGCTCCAGTTCTCAAGAAATCGCGGGAAATTATTGAGTCCTCCGGAATAACCGTAAGCCGGCACGGAGTTGAAATTCGTCCAGCCCGAGGGAACAAAGCCGGCTACGATCGCAGTATTCACCGTCGTGTTGGAGGCGTTACGGTAGGAGAGTGATTTGTTTGAATTATTGTCGTTCCAGCTATTGGACAGAATCGTCACGGCATCGGCGAAGACGGCGGCGGAACCGCGCGTGCTCGCGCTCGTCGTATTGTAGTCGCCTTGGATGTAAACGGGATTTTGGCTGGCGACTGTCAGTCCATCAGAAGGCAGCGTAGCACCATTTTTTAATCGAATTCCCTGTTCCGAATTCGCCTGGATGTTTCCATTGGCATCCGTTTGATCGATGTAAATGATGTTGTTGAAACCCGCGGCTGCATTCAAAGTCGCCTTGGCTGCCCCAATATCCAGCGTAGTAATGCCAACGTTCTGACCTTCTCGAAAATCATAAATGCTGTCGTCAGTGCTAAGGGCGTTGGTCAATGCAGTTCTTTGCGATGTCGTAAGACTCGTTCCGTTTTGTGTCGTAATAGTCGGAGTGATCGTGGTGACTGTCGTGGTTGTCTGGTGTTTGCCGGAACCGTGGTGACGGTGGTCGTGACAGGCTCCATGTGGATAATGATTCCAGCTTTATTGTAGAGCCGGCGTGATGCGATTGGAGTTGGATCCGTATAGGTCGCGGTGTTTTTTGGCGGCTCGATCAGTTCTCGCATGCTGTCGTCATTTGGATTTGCATCGCCCGTGGATGTGCCGTTGGGATTTTTTGGAGGGTGCAGGAGCGCGGTTGAATCGGCGCCTAGCGGTTCCATCCGGCTGACCTGGTCCACTTGTAGAGCCTCACCGCCGCTCGAGTAGGTCGGTGGCAGCTCGCTATTAGGAGACCAACCACTCCACGAACTTGATTGGGGCGGGTCGACATCAGGAAGATAGCCTCCATCAGCCGAGTAGGAAAGATGCCCGGAGAAAGTGAGTGTTCCCGCATTGGACGAGCTAACGTAAGCCTTGCTATTGGTGTGGACCAGACCGCCTATTGTCATCGTGGCGGCACGATACAATTCAAGATCGCCCTCAAAAAAGGCGGTGGCTTGGAAAAGCGGTACGACCTCGTAATTCATGGTGCGTTTTACGCCGTAGGTAACGGTGCGACCACCGGCGGATGTTCCAGTCATTTTGACGCTGGCCAGGAAGCTGTAGTTGGTTCCGACCCACCCGGGATAGTTGTCCAGATTGATCAGGGTATAAACGGGAGTGCTGGCTGACGAAGGCTGGCCATAACCGTCGATCGAGGTGACTTTGAGCGGACCGTCCGAGGTAGCCGCATAACTTAAGCCGTTGAAGGTTGGGACGGTATTAAGTGCCGCTGTCAATTGGGTCTTTGTTGGCGGCGCATAGTAACTATTAGCCGTCTTGTTCCAAATGCCGTAACCAAAGTCCAAAGCTCCTTCGGCAGCGCTGCGCAACGCCGAAAAGTCCCTGCTGGAATCTGTCACCCTCAGCGTGGTGGTTGTCGTGTTCATCGCAATCCCGATGGAGACCACGATCAGGAAGATAACGAGCATGGTAACAATCAGAGCGGATGCCGTCTCAGTGGGTTTGTGGATGGTGGTTTTCATTTAATGAAGAAAGTTTCGTGGTCGCATCATGGTGTCGACGCGAAGGAACGTGTTGAATTCTTGCGTTTGTTTACTCTTTAAATAATTGTTGAACTCCTGGTCCTCCACACGCATGGCGACACTCAGGAAGGTCGTTCCGTTTTGCGTGACGAGTGAGAACGGCAAGTTTTCTGCGACGCCATTGGTCGTCTGGGTCCCGATCGCGCGGCTTAATGCGACATAGACATTAGGGTCATTGACGTTAGTGAGCGTTTCTGCATCCGGATACATACGCATTTCGTTGCGACCATTAGTCGGCACGACGATAAACGCTTTACGGTGCAGAACGTACGAGGTTTGTTGCACGTTCGAAAGCCAGCCAATGGCTGTGCCACTCGTGACAGGCGGGTTCGTAAAAGTACCCAAATTACTTTTTAGAGTCACTGTGACCATCTTGCCAGCCACCGGTGTGGGGCTTGGAATGGGCGATGAATAAGCGGACGGTGCGCTACAGGAATACACTAATGCCCTTGTTACCCCGTCCATAACAACTACATCGTCCTTGACCGGCGTGGCCGGACTAGCCGACGGGTCTGTGGAATAATAAAGTTTGAACGAAGTGGTATTCCAAGGAAGCCCGGAGCCGGGGTTTCCGACGATAAAAGGGCCCCCAACGTAATGATCGAACAAGACTCCGGCGGCCGGCGCCGTGGAACCTGTGGGAGTGCCGTCGGCCTTAAGCAAAACGGGCGTTCCATTCGCCTGGTTAATCTCGGAGTAAATTCGGTCGAGCGTGCTCCGCAAAGCGGTATTTGAAGAGTTCACCGACAGGTTCTTAGCCAACAGCGAACTCGAACCGACTAACATCGCGTAAACCATCATGCCTAGGGCGGCGAAAACGAGTAACGCAATGCTAATCTCGACCAGAGAATAACCGGCGGACTGAATTGCTGTGACGTTGCGTTTCATTTGTCGATCGCGCGCAGCGTGGTCATCTCATAGCTCATGGAGCGTCCATAGAGAGAGTAGTCCAGATGAAAGGTTACTCGCCGGATATCCGCACTAACGGAGTTACTTTCGGCTACGACCGTGCGGTTGAGCGTGCCAAGTATTTTGACCGACCCGTCGTGGCTGGCGTAAATGGTTTCTTTGTTATCCGAGCCGCCATCGTCGTCCCAAACGACCCCCCCGGCGCTCGTGATGGCCAGGATGGATGGAACGTTCGTTGACGTAAAGGGCGCTCCGGCCGCTGCCTCGATGTTGCGCTGCACGATCTCGCGGGCATTGCTCATGATCCGCGTGCTCACGGCATTCTTATTTAAGATCGCAAGGGTCCCCAGCCCGGTGGCCGCAACCAGAGCGAGAAGTGCCGTGCCGATGGCAGCCTCAACGAGCGTCATTGCTTCTTCGGTGCACACGTTGCGCAGCCGAAAATTCCGGCCACGGCGGTGTTGCTCGAAGAGGTTAGTCGCCACACAATGTTCGATTTCTGACACGCCTTTCAATTACGAATAAATGAAGCAAACGACGCGCCAGCACCCATAAATATCATAACCTGTGCCGCCGAATGCTTGAGGGGAGTTCAGTTACAGTTCGGCTTGACCGTTAAGGTCAGGACACGAAATGTGAGCAACATGCGATCGCAGACACTGCTGGAGGCAAAATGGATTTTCGCCCTTCTTATCGCCCTGGCCATAGGTTGTTTCTTTTTTAATCCATGGTTTTCGCTTCTTTGTCTGGTGCTGATCTTGTGCACGCTGGCTTTTTTCCGCGATCCAGAGCGGATTGCTCCAGAGGATCCGTACACTGTATTGGCCGCTGCAGATGGCGTGGTAGCCGACATCGAAGAAATAGAAGAATCGGAAGTTCTCTTTACCAGGATGCGCCGTGTCGGAGTTTTTTTGTCGGTTTTCGATGTCCACACAAACCGTGCGCCCACCGACGGCCAGATCACCTATCGCAAGCATCGAAAAGGACTTTGTCTCGACGCACGCAATCCGGAGTGCTCCAAGAAAAACGAAGCCATGACGTGGGCCTTCGTGAATCCATGGGGCACGATCGTTGTCAGGCAGCTCACGGGGGCGATTGCCAGGCGCATCGTTGCCTGGGCTGACATCGGCGATCAATTAAAACGCGGTGAGCGTTTCGGCATGATTCGTTTCGGATCGCGCACCGAAGTCTACTTGCCTCTCAATGTGAAAGTCCTTGTCCAGCTCGGCGATCATGTAAAGGCTGGCGAAACTGTTCTGGCACGGCTTATCTAAACGCAGTCACGGATGAACGATCACAACCCCAAGGTCTATCTCCTCCCAAATCTGATGACGGCGGGCAACCTGTTTTGTGGTTTCGCCGCCACGCTCAAGATCGTGCAGGGCGCGCTGCTGCAATCATCCGATCCTGATTCCGCCGCCGCGCTCTTTCATTTGGCCATCTGGTTTATCCTCGGCGCCTGCGTTTTCGATGTGCTCGATGGACGCCTCGCCCGCCTCGGCGGACAAGACAGCATCTTTGGGCGCGAATTCGATTCGCTCTCTGACATCGTCTCGTTTGGAGTCGCGCCCGCCTTGTTGGTCTATCGGATTGTGCTCATCGATTTTCCGCGCGTCGGCTGGGTCGTCGCTTTTGTCTATTTGCTTTGCGGAGCGTTACGCCTGGCGCGCTTTAATTCCGTATCGGAAAGCGATCCACCAGCTAAGGCGAAAGAATTCACCGGCTTTCCCATTCCGGCCGCAGCCGGTTTGATCGCGTCGATCACGATCTTCCTGCTTTGGTGGCTCGGTGAACGCGAGCACGAGATTGGGCGGCTGAAGTGGGTCTTGCCGCCGCTCATGATTTTTTTGTCGGTCATGATGTTTAGCCGGCTGAGCTATCCGAGTTTTAAAGCGGTCAATTGGCGCACGACGCGTTCCCTCCCGCGCTTTCTGGTTATCAGCCTCATTCTTCTCTTCACGGTATTGAATTACGAATGGATGCCGGCGGCTCTTTTCCTTGGTTATTTGCTTTACGGATTGCTGCGGCCCTGGTTTTCCAAGCGCTGGCGCCGCGAGATCGAGCAAGAGATCGGCGAAGAACCGGCCGAGGAAATGTAGCCGCCCGCTCTATCGGGCGAGGTCGCACGGCGACAGACCGTGGCTACATCTCATTGAGATGCGCGAGAATCTCGGGATCGCGCACGTCCGCCCACATTCCTTTTAGCTCGAGTGCCTGCACTTTTTTTCCCGAGAGCGCGAGATCGCGAATCGCGTCGGTCAATTCGTATTCGCCGCGCGGTGAAGGTTCGAGTTTCGCGGTGTATTCGAAAATGCTCGGCCGAAACGCGTAAATGCCGGCGTTATACCAGCAACTTGTCGGCTCGCCCGGTTTTGGCTTCTCGCGCAGATCGGTTAACTCGAAGCGGTCGTTCACAAAAACGGCGCCACCCTTGCTGCAATCTTCATCGTGTTTCACACTCACAATTGCCTCGATCTCGTTAGGCAAATTAGCCAGGCGCAGATAGTTTTCAGCCTCTACCAGTATGTCGCCGTAGCTCAGGATGAATGGCTCCTCGCCGACAAAATTCTTCGCTAATTCGACGACCCTTCCTGTTCCATCCTGCACTAATTGCGTCGCGTAATTTATCCGCACGCCGAAGGCCGCGCCCTCCCCGAAAAAATCGCGCACCACATCCGCGCGCCATCCAACCACAATGAGAAAATCCGAAATGCCCGCGCCTTTCAGCCCTTCAACGATGTGCGCGAGCACCGGCTTCCCGCGCACATGCAACATCGGTTTTGGCAGATCACTCGTTAGGTTGCGCATGCGCGTGCCGCGACCAGCTGCGAGCAAAACCGCTTTGGTGATTTTTGCCGGCAAAACGAAACTACTTTGATGTTTCCACCTTGCTGTTCACGGACAACGCGGGCACGTCGGCCTGCTTGATCATCGCGCTCACTTTCGGCACCTCATCCGCCTTGAGCTGAGACCATTTTCCCAACTGTTCATCGAGCCGGGCGCTCAAGACTTTAAAAACTTCGTATTCCGGCTGCGTCGGGCCGGTGTCCGCGTAATCGATCACATGGCTGAAAGTATCGAATTCTTCATTGAGCATATTCGGGAAAGCGAGATTGCCCTCCGAACCTTTCATGTTCACCTGAATCAATTTCTCTTCGACCGCGGCCATCTTCTTCTCGAGCTCATCGGCTGCGGCCAGCGCCGGTTTCAGTTTTTCGCTGTCACCAAATCGTTTGTGTAACGACGCAATCTGGCCTTTCACATCACGGATCTCGTTCACCGCCTGATGCAACTGGGTAATGCGTTCAGTCACTTGCGACGACAGTTCGAATTGCTTCGGCATTGTCGCTGCCGCTTCCTTCAGTCGTGGATCGACCGCCAGGTGCAGCGGGATCGTCTGGCTTTTTCCGGCAACTGTTAATCGAACTTGATAATCGCCCGGCGCGGCGAGCGGACCGCGGGGACCTTCCCCGGCATAGAATGCTCCCGGTATTTGCACCGGATCGTCGTAATGCAGATCCCAGGGAAAGCGGTTCATGCCTTCCTTCGCGGGAATTGTCTTTGGTGCTTCGACGCGATCCGGCCATTCCGGCGGTTGCTTGTTATCCTTTTTCTCTTTGCTCGAAAGATGCCTGACGACTGTTCCGCTCTTATCAAGAATATCGATGGTCACTTCATCTTTCGGCGCGGCTTTGAAATAGTAATCGATCATCGCGCCGGCAGGCGGGTTGTCCCCGACCGGGCCGCGTTTGTCGAACTCGTTAGGGTAATGCAAACGCAACGCCGTTTGCGGCTGATAGAGAACCATCTCCGGTGTCGCACCCGTCTTTACCTGCCGTAGCGGCGTCAAGTTATCGAGTACCCAGAATGACCGGCCATGCGTGGCCACCACCAGATCGTCGTCCTTCACCACCAAATCGTGAATCGGCGACATCGGCAGATTCAATTGCAGCGGCTGCCAATGGCCGCCGTCATCAAACGAAACGTAAACGCCTTCTTCGGTTCCAGCGTAAAGCAAACCTTTGTCCTTGGGATCCATTCGCACCGCGTGCACATAAGCGCCATCCGGAATGCCGTTGACGATCGACGACCACGTTTTGCCCGCATCGTTTGTCTTGAAAATGTACGGCTTGTTGTCATCCAGGCGATGACGTTCCACTGCGATGTAAGCGCTGTTCGCATCAAACGGCGATGGCTCGATCAAACTCACGCAACTCCACTCCGGCATATGCGGCGTTACTTTCGTCCAATGCGCGCCGTCGTCGGTCGAGACATGCACAAGGCCATCGTCGCTTCCTGCCCAGAGCATTCCCTTTTTCAACGGCGACTCGGCCAGCGCGAAAATGGTGTCGTAATATTCGACGCTCGTGATGTCGTTGGTGATCGGGCCGCCGCTTGGTTTCTGTTTGCTCTTGTCGTTCCGTGTCAGGTCCGGGCTGATCTGACTCCAGCTTTGTCCGCGATTGGTCGATTTGAAAACCGCTTCACCCGCGGTGTAGATCGCATCAGGATCGTGCGGCGAAAGAAAGAATGGCGCGACCCATTGAAAACGATGTTTTAAATCTTCTGCGCCATGTCCGGAATTATCGATCGGCCAAACGCTGATGTCGTACGATAATCCAGTCCGTGTATCGTAGCGGGTTAGATATCCTTCGTTATTGGAATAAATGACGTGCCAGTCGCGCGGATCGGCGAAAACAAATCCGCATTCGCCGCCGCCCGCCTGATACCAATCCTGGCGGCCGATGACGCCTTCATCCGTCCGGCTGGCGATGCACACGTTCGAATTGTCCTGTTGCGCGCCATAAATGTGATACGGGAACGCGTTGTCGACTGAGACGTGATAAAATTGCGCGGTCGGCTGATCGTCTAACGACGTCCAGTTTTTGCCGCCATCGATCGAGATGCTCGCGCCGCCATCATTCACATTCGCGAGTCGATCTGAATTTTTCGGATCGATCCAAAAACCGTGATGATCGCCATGGCGTGCAGGCAAAAGGGAAAATGTTTTGCCGCCATCAACCGATTTAAACGCCCCAGTATTTAAAACATAAACCGTGTCGGCTGAATTCGGGTCCGCGTATATCTTGCTGAAGTACCACGCGCGTTGCCGGAATCGGCCGTCATCGTTAATCTTCGTCCAATTGTTGCCGCCATCTTCTGAGCGGAAAATGCCGCCTTCTTTCGCTTCGATGATGGCGTAAATGCGATTCGAATCAGCGCCGGATACACTTACGCCGATGCGGCCCAGAATGCCGTCGGGCAAACCGTTGCCTTGCAATTGCTGCCATGTCGTTCCGCCATCGGTCGAGCGAAATAAACCGCTGCCCGGTCCGCCGCTGGAGAAAAACCACGGCTGCCGGCGCATTTGCCAGAGCGCGGCGAAAAGTGTGTTCGGATTGTTGGGATCGAACACGATGTCGATGCCGCCGGCGTTCTCATCTTTGCCAAGCACTTTTGTCCACGTTTTCCCGCCATCAGTTGTCCGAAAAATTCCGCGCTCCTGATTTGGGCCGAAGAGATGACCAAGCGCCGCAACGAAAACAATGTCCGGATTTTCTGGATGGACGATGACTCGCGCCGATGTTGCGCGAATCTTTCAACCCGACGTTTTTCCAATTCTTGCCGCCATCGATCGACTTATAAACGCCATCTCCGTAGGTGACGTTGCCGCGAGGCGCCGCTTCGCCCGTGCCGACATAAATTGTGTTGTGATCGGAGGCGGAAACGGCAAGCGCGCCGATCGAAGCCGTTGATTTTACCTTGTCGAAGATCGGCACCCAGGTTGCGCCGCCATCGACTGTTTTCCAAACGCCACCTGCTACGGCGCCGAAATAGTAGGTGTCGGGTTCGCCCGATACACCCTCTACTGCAAGAGCGCGGCCGCCGCGGAAAGGTCCGATTTCGCGCCATTGCATCCCGCTCCACAATTTTTCGTCGAACTGAGGTTTTGCATCAGCTGCGCGAGCACTCGTTAGGCTAAATACGCTGGTCAGAATTCCAATGGCAACGAGAATGAAGGAGCGAAGAGGTTGATTGCGCATCCGGTATTTTGGGATGGTTGCACGCAATATCAAGGAAAGGCGACTTCTCAGGTCGCCCTGGATTTGGGGAGCGCACGCGACTCGCGTGCACTTTGCGGCGACTCGCCGCAAAGCCTGCAGCAGATTGTGACGGAAATCGATTCGCGAAGGCGAGTCGCCTTCGCAAGCACGCGAGTCGCGTGCGCTCCCCAAACTGTGCGGCGAAGTCAGGCGACAGTCTCGAGACGCGGGACGATTTTGGGCGCGTTGCCTGGGACGATGGCGCGCGTTGATTCGGCGCTCTCGTTAGGCGATGTTCCGCGCAACCGGCGCGCGGCATAATAAGAACCGACGACTAACACTGCCGCGATCGCCTGCGCGATCATCGTTTCGTAAGTCGGAAAAACCGCGAACCACATTCCCACCCATGCTGGGATGATGTTAACCAGCCATGGGATCTCGGTTTGCGAAATCCAATGCGCGAGCTGCATTTCTTGCGCTTGTTCGCCCACCATCACGAGCAGGACGACGCCCAGAAGAACGCCAGTGGTGATGAGCATCTTCCGATAGGGCAGACGCCGTTGCAGAACAAAGGTGAGAACCGCAACCATTCCGGAAAGAATTAGCCCCAGGAGCGCTCCTTTCAGGACGGCGTTGCCACCCAGACGGAGATTGTAGCTTTGCAGAAAAAGAACCACCTCGAATCCTTCGCGATAGAGCGAAGTGAATCCGAGCAGGATCAATCCCCATTGCAGATGACTTTTTGAAATCGCGCCGCCGTTGCCATTTTGAAGAAGCGTTTTGCGGCGACGATTGTGTGCGCGAATCCAGCCGCCCCAATAAATCTTGTGGAAAAACCAATTCATGATGACAAGCAGAACGACGACTGCGAGAAGGCCGGTGGCGGCTTGCAGATCCAAAGCGGGGACGCTCTCGGTCAATTGCCCGACAATTCCCACGGCAATGAGCCATGTGATCAATGTGGCGACGAATGCAATGCCCGCGCCGATCGCAACCGGACGCCGATGCGCTTGCTTGGCGCCGACCATGCTCGCCGTGATGGCAGCGAGCACGAGAATACATTCGAGTCCTTCGCGGAAAACGAGGACGCCGATGTCAAGAACCGCGACCGTCGGACTGGTGTGCGGCTGCGTCGGATCGGGCGCTCCATGCGCGGCGAACGCCTGCCAGACAAGCATGGCCACGACACAAATCGCGGCAGCGAACAACCCGGCGACAATTGCTATACGCCGTGAAGATGAACGCGCGGTCACGAAAAAACCTTATCACAACTCTGGCGGAGTCGCTGACGATCAGTTGCGATTTTTTGACGGATGGTTGCACGTCAGGGTAGGAGGGAATTGACCTCAATTCGCGAAAGCCTGTGACAATTTTAGTCGCATATGCGACATAGAATTGTCGGCTGGACTGTTGCAGCAGGGGCAGAGTAAGAGATGCTAAACAGGTACCGATTCGGTGAACCACCACGACCTTCGCGCCTCCTTGTGATTCCCCGGTTAAGGCGTAACTTTTGCCCATGCGAACCTGTCGCGGGTTTACCCTGATCGAGATTGCGATCTCGGTTTTTATTTTGCTGCTGTTGATGATGCTGGCCGTGCCCAGTCTCAACGGTGTCCTGGCCGATCGCCGCCTGCACCGATCGTACGACGAATTCAGCAAGCTCGCGCAACAGGCGCAGCAACTCAGCGTCGAGCAGCGCCGTCCCTATCTGATCGTTTGGCATCGCGGGAGCATTACTCTGCAACCCGAAAGCTTTGGCAAAGGTGAGGAAAAGGCCCCGACCGTGGTCATGAATGTTGGGAATAGCGTTTTCACATTGACGCTCCCGGCGGCATTGGCGAAGAAGCCGCCGCCAGAATGGATATTCTGGCCATCCGGAAATTGTGAACCCGCGATCGTGGCGTGCAAAGGGCGCAATGGATCCTGGACCGCCAATTTTTCCGCACTCACGGCTCGAGGAGAGCTAACGCAGTATGCCGCCAAATAGATTCTGCGCGCGCGGGTTCGCGCTCTACGAAGTGATGATCGGCGTCACGATTTTCGTCGTCGGCATTCTCGCTCTTGGCCGCTCCGTGGAGAATTGTCTAAACGCGAGTGAGATCACGACCGATGAGAATCGGATCCGCATCATTCTCGCCAATCGGATGGCGGAAATTCAAACGTCCCCGGGAAATCCGGACGCTTCCAAGGTGATGAAGATCAAAAGCAATTTCGGAACCGTGCGATTGATTCAAAAAAGTTCGCCTGCGCGTTTGAAGCAGGAGGACGGAATGGAGTTGGGCGGACTGCGACGCGTGCTGCTGACGGCGGAATGGTCGCGTGGTGGGACCAGGCAATCGAAACAAATCTCGTTTTATGTTTATCGCGCCGGATAGAAACAGATTGCATCGCCGCGGCTTCACGCTTCTGGAGATCACATTCGCGGTCGCCATCCTCGCCATGATGTCGATGGCCATCTATCGCTTCGTGCAATCGAACTTGATCTCGATGCGAGTTTCTTCCGAAACAAATGCGATCGACGCAAGCTATGATGGCTTGGAAGCGCTTCTCACCGCGCAATGGCAGAGCCTGCCCACGGGTGACGGCAGACTGACGGGCGAGCCGTTCAAATTCGAGAATCGATCTCGTGATGAGGTCACCTGGATCGCAGGGGCCGGGCCGGCCTTGATCACGCGTTATGCGCGCGGCGAATACAATGTGACGCTGCGGATGCGGCCATCGAAGAATAACCGAAACCAAATGGACATCGGCCTGACCCGCAAACCACAGGACGAAGATGCGGGTGACGAAACATGGTTTCCCTTGCTCCCGAATGTGAAGAGCTTGCAGATTCGCTATTACGATCCGCGCCTGAACAGTTGGGTTGATCGGTGGACCGATACGGTTACGCTGCCGCGACTCGTTAGGCTGGTTATCACTCGCCCCAACGGCGCGCCGTGGGATGCGATCGTTGCCCTTGGCCGCACGCCACTTTGAAAATGAAACTTTTCCGCCAGAACAAAATCCGCGGCGCCGCGCTTATGCTGTCGCTCTGGGCCTTGTTTCTTCTCAGCGCCGTGGTGATCAGTTGGGCGCTCGATATCGATTCACGCATTTCAATGTCGGGCAATGCCAA
Organism: uncultured Verrucomicrobiae bacterium; assembly: GCA_963803315.1. Taxonomy (GTDB): domain Bacteria; phylum Verrucomicrobiota; class Verrucomicrobiia; order Chthoniobacterales; family UBA10450; genus JBBQFI01. The sequence goes on from CAWDLY010000005.1 coordinate 110,743, forward strand.
TCGCGCTCTGGAAGCAGAAGCCATGGCCTGCTCCGGCACGGAAATCGCACTTCACCCTGCGGTGAAGCCTGGTTCGCCGGTGCTCAAGGGGGGTTTCGGAAAGAACCAGCGATATGAAGTGAAAATTACGGGTGAAGGCGGACGTTTGAATTTGAACTGGCTTCTGGCCGGGGAAAATCCCGCGCGTCTGGAGATACTTCGAAAATATCTCGAGCTTAAGGGCGTCGATCTGAATGAACGCGATCGCATGATGGATTGTCTGCTCGATTGGGTGGACCCGGATAATCTTGTGCGCTTAAACGGCGCAGAAGCTGATGGCGATTACCAACCGGCTAACGAATTGCTTACGCGATTGGACGATCTAAAAAAAGTGAAAGGCTGGGCCGATTTCACCGCGAGCGCCGACTGGCAGGATGATTTCACTCTTAATAGTACGGGTCCGGTCGATCCGGCCTGGGCGTCGCGCACAGTTTTGCTCGCTATTCCCGGGCTGACCGACCAAATGGTGGATCGGTTTCTTGAGATGCGCAGAGGCCCCGATAAGATTGAAGGGACGGAGGATGATCTGAAGCTGCAAAGCCTCGAGGATGTGCGTATTGCTTTCGGTCTGACGCCAGATCAGTTTCAGCAAATCGCTGGACTGTTCAATTTCAACGACCCGGTTGTCCGGATTATCAGCACAGGAAAATCGGGACAAGTTACGCGTGTGGTACAAATGGTGGTTCGTAAGAGCGGCGATGTTGCTCAATTGATCACCTGGAAGGAGATATAAGTATCGAGACGGCATCGCTACCGGTTTACATTATTCCCGCCGCCAACGGCTGGAACCTGATTCGTTCTGTCGACCAGAACGGCACCTGGGATGTGCGCGCTCTTTCCACGCTGGCGGAAGCCGTGCCGCTTCTTCGCTCGGGAGATCGCTTCGTCCTCGGTTTGCCTATCAGCGCTGTTCTCACGCAGCGTCTGCGTTTACCCACAGCCGATCCGCAGGAGTTTCGCGAAATGGTCCGCATCCAGGTCGAGAAGACGCTTCCTTATTCGGCCGATGAAGTCACCAGTGATTACGAGATCATTGAAGCGGGCGAGTCCGAATCGGTTGTTTCTGCGGTGGCTGTTCACAATGGAAGGCTGGACGAACTCGTCGCGCCCCTCGTCTCGCGCGGTTGCATTCCCAGTCAGGTCACGGTCTATGCCGCGCAACGTGGCGCCACTCACGCCGCCGAAGGCCAGGCACTTTTAATTTATCATGAGGGCGGAACGCTCGTTTCCGCCATCACGGAAAACGGCAAGCTTAGTCTCACGCGCACTCTCAATGGCGGCGAGGCCGCACAACTGCAAATAGATCTTCCGCAGCTGGCCCTGAGCGCGGAGTTACAGGGAATCAATACTTCGTTCCCGAACGTGCTCATGGACGAAGATTGTCTCGAACTGCGTTCCACCGTCGAACACGTGTTCACCAGCCGTCCCGAAATGGTCGGCGTGGAAACGCCGCCCGCTTCGACGGAGCTGAATCTCGTTCCGGAAATGTGGCGGCAGCGCCGCGCTCAACTCGTTAGGCAAATCGAATGGCGTAAGCGTCTTTTTTTGGCCGGCGGCGCTTATGTCGGCATACTTTTCCTGCTTTTCCTCACTTTCCTTTTCATGCGTTTCCAGGTCGGCCATCTTAAACGCCAGATTGCGCACGATGAACCGGAGGTGGAATTCATCCGCACGGCCGCGAACGACTGGAAGGCGATCGCCCCGGCCGTCGATCCTCACTACTACCCGCTCGAAATCATTTTCAACCTTTCGAAGAGTCTGCCCGGGGAGGATGTCCATATCACTCTTTACAACCAATCGGCGCGCCAGGTTTCGGTTGGCGGGGAGGCGGACTCGCCGGCATTGGCCTACGAATTCGCCGAGAAGGTGAAAAAAACTCCCGAGCTGCGCTCATTTCAATTCGAAATGGGAACGCCGCAAATCATGGGCAACGGCCACGCGCAATTTCGTTTGGAGGGCAAGCCGCGATGATCTCGCTCTCCGCTTACTATCAACGCATGAACCGCCGCGAGCGCATCCTCGCCGGAATCGTGGCCCTCTCGCTATTCGCGTTAATCAATCTGTTTATCTGGAGCGCGCTCGTTGGCGGGATCAAGAACGCGCGTCATGAATTGGTCGAGCAAAAGGCCGTGCGAAAAACGCAGACCGTTTTTCTGCGAGAGCGCGATCTTTGGAAGAAACGACAGGAGTGGGTCGTCAAACATCAGCCCGTTTTGAGGAATGCTGGCGAAGCGTCCGTTTTACTCGAGCGAGTAAAGGAGATTGCCGGGAAGCATAAAGTCCTTATCGAAAACCCGTCGCTCGGCGCCGTGGTGTCCGCCGCAGATCATCAATCGATCGCCGTTTCGCTGGAAACAAAAAGTCCGTGGCCGGCGCTCGTCCATTTCCTTTACGACGTGCAGCAACCGGAATCGTTTATCGCCTTTGAAGATGTTGGTCTATCCATTGACGGCAGCGATCCCACGACGATGCGCGGAAGATTCAAGATCGCGCGTTGGTTTGCGCCGGCACAAGGTCAACCCCAATGAGAACGAAGAAAATATTGTCAGCTTGTTTCGTCATCTCCGTCGCGCAGATGTTTTCGCATGCGGCCCTCGCTGATGATTTGCCGAAGGCGTTAAGCTTTGCGCGTTACGAGCCGATCTTGAAACATTCGCCTTTCGCGGTCGCGACGGCGGTAGCGGCACCCACGACTGCTGATTTTGCGCGCGACCTGTTTATCGCCAACGCCGCGCACTCGCCGGATGGTGATTGGGTTGCACTGGCATCGAGTACCGATAGCAATTTTCGCAAATACCTGACGACCAAACAGGGAATGGATGGCTACACTCTCTCCAATATCGACTGGTCGAGCCGGGTGGGGGAAACCAAAGTGACTGTGAGCAAAGATGGACAATTCGCCACGCTTAGCTTCAACCAGGCGCTCTTGAGCCAGCCGCTTCCGAGCAGTCCAGGGACTGTTGGCAATCTAAACGCGGCGAGTTTGGGCGGAGTGGACATGCCGGCTAATCGCATGCGTCCTGCGCCGGTCCCGATGTTGCCAACACCGCCCCCGCGGGTGCGTGGCGTGATTCCGCGCAATCCGCTTGGTGGCGGTTATATGCGCGTGCCGAAACCGGTCGCACCGCAGGCACTCGAGCCAGTGGCGGCACAGCCGGTCGAGGAAAAACCGGAACAATAACTAGACTTTACTTGCCGCCCCAATCGTCGTCGGCGGTGTCTGGTTTGCGGTCCGGTCCCGCCGAATAGAGGTCGTAGCCGTTTGGATTTTTTCGGCCAGGATTGAGGTAGATGTAATCGCTATGCCACGGATCCTTGGGAATGGACTCAAAAAATTGCGTCCACCTACTCGGTTGAGGGTCGCTCCCCGGCCTCTGGACGAGAGCCTGTAATCCCTGTTCTGTCGTTGGCATGAATCCATTCAGACTCTCGTACGTCCTTAACTGAGTCGAGATGCTTTGAATGTCGCTTTGCACGGCCACAGTCTTCGCCGTTTCCAAATTTCCTTTGAGCTTGTAAATAGCCAAACTTAAAAGGACCGCGATAATCGACACCACGATCATGATTTCCAAAAGAGTGAAGCCGTCGTTAGTTCTTTTCATAAAGGCTTTGTTCCGGCTTGAGCACATAGTCCGATTTTTCCCAGAGATACTTCAGTTGCAACTGCGTCGCTCGAATTGCCGAGACGGCGGTGCCATTCCCTGCCACTACAATCAAATCATTTCTTCCCACTTTCAAACGCGAAACTGGCAGCAGCTTCTGCGCCCGGACCCAGCCGGTATAACGATACTGCATTTGCCTAACGAGTGTGCGCATCTCACCGCGATAACCGGGATCGGCCAGGTCCGGCAAAACGAGCGTGACCGGCCCCATGTCTTCTCCGTTTAAATAAACAGTGGGCGGCACCTCCACCTTCGGGCTCGCCACTTCAAAAGTGAGCAAAGCGAGCAACGGCATCGCCTCGAGTCCAAACTGAAAGGACGCCGACTGTTGAATGCTCGGCCCCATCGGCACGGCCTCCGCCGCGAGCGGCGCGGTGACGGTGCCAAATAACTGCGTGTCAGTTTGGGCCGCGTGCAACGGCAGCCCGGCGCCAAACGGTGGTGGGGCGATTTCGCCAGATTGCGAGTGCAGGGGATGTGCGACCTGGCTGCTCGTCATCCAATCGATGTAAGCACCGCGAATCGTCGAACCGTCGCCCGGCACCTCCACATCAAGGGCGGTGACATTGATCATCGGAATGACGACCGTTTCCGAAGTGGGAACATTAAGGCCGGCACCAAGCTGCCCGGAGTGCACTACCTGCGTGCCCGATTCATCCCAGGCCACAATCTCCGGGTGTGCTTTCGGATTGTCGTCGAAAAACAAGCGGAACATCAACGTGTTCAATTCCTTCTTCGGTCGGGAAACGCGGATGCGGAAAACGCTTTTGTATGAGATCGGCGACGCGGATGCCGACGGCCCCAGCGTAACCGCTTCAACCCAGGAAGGAGCGCTCTGCGCCTTCGCGTTGGCCGCGGCGATTTGGCGCAAATCGATCCACGCGCTTTCCACGGGCGCGGATGTTTCCGCGGCGGATCCGCCTAACGAAAGGCTGCGATCGAAAGCCAGTTGTCCCTTTGCAGGAGCAACGGCGACGAAAAGCAATGCAAACGTTAAGGCGCGGGAAAGCATTTTCACCGCTTGCGATGGTAAATTAGTGCGGCCGGAACTGCAAGCTGTGCGTCATCTCGAAGACCGCCGAGAGAATGCTGTAGACGACAAAGCCGACGATGATCGCGATCAGGACGATGATGGCAATAGGAATAAGCGTGGAGGTCATTTTGACCGTGCGTTCCAGTTCGCGCTCATAAACGTCTGCGATGGTTTGCATTGCTCGCGCAAATTGCCCCGTCTGCTCGCCCACCGCCATCATGTCCGTGAACATGTCCGGAAATAAATTCTGCGACGCGAGCGCGGTAGAAAGCGTGGCGCCATCGATGACGGCACGGCGCACCTCCGCCAATTTCACTTCCAAATAACGATTGCCGGCAATCTCGGTCACAAGATCGAGCGCCCGCAATAGTGGGATGCCATTTTCCATCAACGTTCCCAGCGTGCGCGAGAACTGTGCGTAGTAACGATGCCGCACGATACGGCCATAACCGGGGATCGATAATCGAAACCGGTCCCAAGTAATTCGCCCTTCATCCGTGCGCACAAAAGCGCGGAAGCCGACGCCCGCGCCGATCGCAATGAGTGCGCCTAACCACCAATAGGCGACAATGAGATGATTGACCTCCAGCAAAATCCGCGTGGGCAACGGCAGCGTGCCGCCGTTGGCGGACATGAAGCCAGTCAGCTGCGGCACCATGTAGGTGATGAAGATCGTGATCAGAATCACGCCCGCAACCGCCAGAGCCGCGGGATAGATGAGCGCCTGCTGCACGCTGTCGCGCAGATTTTTCCCCTGCGTCAGATGTTCGACTAATCGCTTTAAGATGTCCGGCAGCGCGCCGCTTGCTTCACCGGCGGCAACCAGATTGACGTAAATTGGCGCGAAAATCTTCGGGAATTCGCGCAGCGCCTGAGAGAAACTTCGGCCATCGACCAGTGCCTGGTGCAAAGCGCGGGTCATCACTTGCACCCGCGGATGCTTCAACCGTTTTTCCAGGATGGAAAGACCTTCATCGAGCGTCATCCCCGCCTGGAGCAAATGGCTCAGCTGTTCGGTGAAAACCAACAACTGCGCGTGAGGAATTTTCAGGTTTTGCGTCGCTGGTTGCGCCGCCGCCGTCGTTCCCTCGACGACCTGCGGTTCCGCGCCTGCGACCGCATCGATGCGAATCGGGATACAATTCTGCTGCTCGATTTGGCGAATAGCGACGGAACGATCGATGCAGGTCAATACCCCCTCGACCAAACCTCCCTGCGCATCACGCGCCCGATAAGCAAACTGCGGCATTGGCGAAAATTCTGGCAGAAAGTATAGCAGGATGCGGGCGACGTCTACCGGACGTATTAAAGACTTTGATCGTTAGGCGATTTAGAAGAAACGTTTAACGTCCAACGCTCAACGTTCAATATTTTCCGGAACGTCACCTTCAGTCTTCATTCAACGTTGAACGTTGAGCGTTGGACGTTTTCTTCCGCCGACGACTTCGCGATCTGCCGCGTCACCAAACAAATCACGGCGTCTTCGCCTCACTCGAGCCGCACGGCAATTGCGCCGCTTTCCAATCCATGGCCATGCGTATGCGCGCGCGCCCGCTTGGGTGGTCAAAGAAAATAAATTCCTCGAGTTCTCCCGGATTCAGTTTGCGATAGGTGCCGAGCTTGAGCGCAACCTCTGCGAATCCATCCGGCTCGCGCGATGCGTTGATGCCGAAAGCATCGGCTTCGCGTTCGGTCACACGCGTCACGGTGTTGCCGACGGGCGTGAGTAAGAAACTGATCGTGGTGTAAATGAGGATTAGGAGCGGCAGCGCCGCGAGATCGGAAATGTCGCGCAGGCGCCACTTCGTTCCCTTGCGTCGGATCGCAGCGTTAAACAAAACGAAGAGCAAACCGAAGGAAACGAAATTGATAATGGCGGAATACATTACCAGTTTCGCGCCGTGATTGAGCACGTAATGTCCCATCTCGTGCGCCATGACCATGCGGATTTCCGGCAGGGTGCATTGCTTGAGCAGATTGTCGTTGAGTGAAATGCGTGTCGTGCCAAGGAAACCGGAGACGTTTGCGCTCACGCGATTGCTTTGGCGCGAGGCGTCGAACTGGTAGACATTGTTGACCGGGATTTCGTTGGCGCGCGCCAGTTGCAGAATCGGGTCGCGAATTTTGGCGTCGGTCAGCGGCTGATACTTGTTCGTTAGGGGAGCGACGTAAACCGGGAAGATGAAAGAGCCGAGCATGGAGAACAGCGCAAACACCGCCACGGCCCAGATCCACCATGCGCGCTTCGCGCGCCGGAAGACGCCGTAGAGGGCGACCAGCAAAATCGCCAGCGCGACGAAAATAGCGGCGCCCTGTTTTGCCTGATCGCTCAACCACCCGCCCAGGCTTTGTGTCGACAAGCCGTAGGCATGATCACGTACGAATCCTTCGTAGTAGGAGAGGGGAAACGTGAGAATCGTGACGATGAGGATAAATGGAAAAGCGTAGAGCAAGGTTTGCAGGAATCGGACGCGCGTTGTTCGCTCGGCGAAATCGCGAAGCCGAACGGAAATTCCCGACAAGAGCAGAAAGATCATGATGGCCGCGCCGAGCAGGTAATCCCAAAGGAGCAGCCAGTAACCGCCTTCGAAATAGGCATCCGATTTCGCGCGCTTGTCCGCCGGCACGGTATCGAGCCACGCTTTCGTCGCCGCCGCCGGATCCATGTCCGCGGTATTAGGCGCGTGTATCTCCTCCGTCGCGGGCGAAGGACTGGCATCCTGAGCGCGAGCGACGGCAGGCCATATGCATAGCGCGCACGCGATGATAAGTAATAATCGGCGTGCGCTCATACGAGCCATACGTTTGCTTAACGAAAAATTAACTCGTTAGGGCGCGGGCTTTTTACCCCACAGAGCGTCAATACTCCAGGCACCGGCGCCAGCTACGAAGATAAACAGAAAAATGAAACAATACGCGACTGCGAGTTCACCCTTATTGATGATGGGGAAGAACGCCTCGGTCGTTGTCGGCGGCACATGTTGGATCGCTTTGCCGCTGGCATGAACCATGAAATAAGCGACCGCCATCTCGCCAGAGAGGATAAAAGCGGCAATTCGGGTGAACAAACCTAGGACCAATAAAATTCCGCCAGCGAACTCAATGATCCCACCGATTCCCATTAAAGAAGTGGGATCAAGTGGATGATGCGGACCTCCACTCGGAGGAAAATTAAATAGCTTTTGCGTGCCATGCTCCATGATCAGCAAACCCGCCACGATGCGCAGGATGCTGAGGAAAATGGGCGACCAACGGTGGAAAGCCGAGTCAGGATTAGCCATAATTGGACGATCATTTCCAAAGCTCAGGTCACTGACAAGCCGAAACTCAACCGAACACGGGGGGCGTTACCGCTTCCGGTCATCCCGAGCAAAGCGAGGGACCTCGCGCGTAACGCTGCGATGTAATTGCAAGTTACGCCTGGAGTGACTCGTGGGGTTCTTCGCTTCGCTCAGAATGACATCGCTTTTTGGGCAATTGCGAAATTTGTGCATCCGCCTAACGAGTCTTCAAAACGGAATCTTCATTTCCAGATTCTTGACTAGAAACGACCACTGATCCGTCACGTCTTCGATCTGTTTCGTCGTTGGCTTCCCCGCGCCGTGACCCGCTCGTGTTTCGATGCGGATCAACACCGGTGCGTCGCCTTTCTGCGCTGCCTGCAAGGTCGCTGCAAATTTGAAGCTATGTCCGGGAAAAACCCGGTCATCATGGTCTGCCGTAGTGATTAACGTCGGCGGATAGTTCGCCGGTTTGATATTGTGCAGCGGCGAATACTTATAGAGGTATTTGAAATCTTCCGCGTTGTCCGACGAGCCATAGTCAGAAGCCCAGGCCCAGCCAATGGTAAACTTCTGAAAGCGCAGCATATCCATCACGCCTACACCCGGCAGCGCCGCGCCCCACAAATCGGGACGTTGCGTCAGACACGCGCCGACCAGAAGCCCGCCATTGCTGCGCCCGCTGATCGCGAGTTTTGGCGTGGAAGTATAATGATTCGCGATCAGCCATTCGCCCGCCGCGATGAAATCGTCGAACACATTTTGTTTGCGTTCTTTCGTCCCGGCCAGATGCCATTCCTCGCCGTACTCACCGCCACCGCGCAAATTCGCCACCGCGTAAACGCCTCCCATTTCCAGCCACACGGCGTCACGCGGCGAGAAAGATGGCGTGATCGAAATATCGAACCCGCCGTAGCCGTAAAGTAACGTTGGATTCTTGTCGTTCTTCTCCAGGCCCTTTTTGTAGGTCAGGAACATCGGCACACGCGTGCCGTCTTTGCTTTGATAGAAAACCTGTTCCGTCGTGTAATCGGCCGATTTGAAATCGACTTTCGGTCGAAAAAGCGCCGTGCTTTGCCCGCTCTTAATATCATAGCGATAAATCGTCGGCGGCTCCGTGAAGCTCGTGTAAGAATAAAACGTCTCGTTATCCTTTCGTTTGCCGGTGAAACCAGCGGCCGTGCCGAGTCCCGGCAGTGCAATCTCGCCCGCTGCCTTTCCAGATACTTCAAATAGCCTAACGACCGAGTGCGCGTCTTTAAGGTAATTCGCGATGAAAAGGTTGCCGACAAGTGAGGTGCTCTCGAGTTTGTCGCTTCCTTCTGGCACGATCTCTTTGATTTCATCCGGGCTCTGCACGTCGATCGCGACGATGCGTCCCTTCGGCGCGTTTAAGTTTGTCTGAAACCAAAAGAGATTCCCTTCGTTTCCCACGAAGTTGTAGGCCGCGTCCTGCTTGTTTAGCAGCTCGACTACTTTCGCATCCGGATGCAGCAAATCCTTGTAGAAGATTTGCTTCTTCGGATCGGTCCCGTGCGAAACGGTAATGATAAGATAAGCGCCATCTTCCGTCACCTCGCCAGAGAACAACCAATCCTTATGATCCTTACGTTCGTAGATCAGCTCGTCCGCTGACTGCGGCGTTCCGATCTTATGATAGTAAAGTTTTTGAAAATAATTTGTTTCCTTGAGCTGCTCGCCGCCTCCTTTCGGTGCGTCATAACGACAATAGTAGAATCCGCTGCCATCGTGACTCCACGATGCGCCGGAAAATTTCACCCACTTCAGGTCGTCATCGAGATCCTTGCCGCTCTCGACATCGCGCACTTTCCACTCCTGCCAGTCCGATCCCGCCACGGCGAGGCCGTAGGCGAAAAGTTTCCCGTCATCCGGCACGGCATATCCGCTCAATGCAACTGTCCCATCTTTTGAGAGCGTGTTCGGATCGATCAACACGCTCGGTTCGCCCGGTAGCGTCGAAGCCTTGTAGATCACACTTTGATTTTGCAGCCCCGTGTTCTTTGCAAAAAAATAGCGGTCGGCTTCATGAAACGGCACGCCGTACTTCTCGTAATCCCAAAGCGCGGTCAGTCGCTTGTTGATCTTCTCGCGCTCGGGAATCGTCGCGAGATAATCGTAAGTGATTTTGTTTTCCGCTTCGATCCACTTCTTCGTCGCCGGTGAATCGGCATTCTCCAAGCCGCGATACGGATCGGCCACTTTGGTTCCGAAATAATTGTCGACCTGATTGCTTTTTTGCGGCTTCGGATAATTGAAATGCGAATCCGCTGCGAACGCTGTGGTGATTGCGAAGAGAAATGCACCGGCAAAAGCGAGACGTTTCATGGAGGGAACACGACTAAACATTTCTGCGCCGCGCGCAACGTGTTCTTCTCTTTTACTTCTGTAGCGGCGGTCTATGACCGTCGCACTCTTAAGAGAGGCGCGCTGTATTGCGCTGCTTAAGTCGACTCGATCACCACGCTAGCGATACGCCGCCGTAAACGGAGCGCCCGTCGCCCGGATGAAAGACACGCACGTCGTCATCAACACTCGCATCCGCGATCGGATCGACTGATGCGGGATAACGTTCGTCCGTCAGGTTCTTCGCTTCCACGAACGCCGACCAACCTTTCTTCGCGCGATAACCGATCTTGAATCCGAGCAGCGCATAGGGATCGGCGTAAAGCGTGTTCGCCTGATCGACCGGATAACGCCTGAGATTGCACTGCACATTCGGACCGGCGTAGAAACCGATCGGCGTGACGTAAAGCAATTCGGCTTCGTAAACATGAATCGGCAAACCACCGATGCGGTTGTCGCCGTAAACCGGATCGTCATCGAAATGAAAATCGTTAAACGTGTAGGTCTGATTTAGCGTCAACTGATCCGTCAGCTTCTTCTTCTTGTCCTTGAAGAAGATGGAATCCAGCAGCTGCACATCGAGCCCAGCTTCGATTCCTTGATGGTAGGAGCGCCGAACATTCACCGCGCCAATGTCATTGCCTTGTGCGTCGTTAAGTTCCAATAACTCGTGCTCTCAGCCAGGAGTGATAAAGCGATAGCTCCCATTCAAAGCGCCCGTGCTGGCCACGCGTGCCTAGCTCCACGGTCCATGCGCGTTGCGGCCGGAGCGGCGTGTAAACGACACTCGAGTTCTCGCCTTCTTCGAACTCCACCATGTTATCGAACGACGGCGGCTGCCAGCTTCCGCTGAAGTTTGCGAAGACCTGCGTCTCCTTATCGACTTCGTAAATCATTCCCACCTTCGGATTCCAGCCGTAGAAGTTTTGTTTGTGCGATTGATCGCCTTCGTCGTCGCTCAGGAAATTATCTTCAAAGTGCCGCTGCGCGTAGATGAGCTGGACGCCGGTAACCAGCGATAGCTTCTCGCTCAGGTAATGCTGGTTCTCGAGATAGAGCGGCACGTTGATGGAAATGCCAGTGTTCAACGCCGTCGTCGCACCGCGCCGGCCGCTCAGGTTCTCGAAGTTTTGCGTGACCTCGCGTTCTAACTGCGGACTTATCCCGAGCGTGAGCATATTGCGCTGACCGAATAGCTCGTCGTGCGTGACGAAGTTCAGGTTCAGTCCGTAGTTATCCGAATAGAAAGCGGTGATGCCTTCGCGAAAGTCTTCCGAGAAAAAGCCGCGCTCTTCTATGTTGCGATGAAACCAGAAGAGGCCCGCGTCGAACTCATGGCCGTCGTCTTTGTAACTCAGCTTGTCCGCCAGACGCATGAGAGTCCATCGCTTGTTAAAGTCTTCCGCGATCGCATCCGGATCCGCCTGGCGCGGATCGTCTTCCATTTCGTCTTTCGTTAGGCCACCCGGCACCTGACGCTGGACGCGATCCAAAGTAATATAGAACCGGTTTTCCAGATGCTCGTTGATCTTGTAACCGACATCGCCAAAGAATCGTTCCGTATCTTCCGCGCTATGCTCGCGGAACCCATCGCGATAGCGGCCCATGACCGAGCCGACGTAATCGAAAGGCCCCGTTACGCCGCCGCCGCTTATCTCGCCGCGAAAGTAACCGTAGCTCCCACCTTCTAATCGCACCGCGAACGGATCGACCTCATAGCCGGTCATCGTCACGAGATTGATCGCGCCGCCTAAAGTGATGGAGCCATACTTGAACGCATTCGCGCCGCGAAATACTTCCGCGTACTTCACCGTCGCCAGATCGAAGTCCTCCAGGATCGCTTCGCCATCGCCCTGATTCAGCGTGAGCCCGTCGAGCATGAACTGCACGCCGAGCGGCTCGTCTTCCGAAAGAACACCTGAGCCGCGAATCGAAACCTTCGTCACTTCGCTTCCGTTCTCCGTCTGCATGAAAAGCCCCGGCGTGCGTTGGAACAAATCTTCAAAGTTCGACGCGCGTCCGCGATTCATCTCATCCGCGTCCCTGATCGTGAGACCGCCAGGAATTTCCTCCTTCTGCTTCTCCGCCTCATCCATCGAAGGCGCAGTATTCGATTCCGGCAATGCCGCGCCCGTCACCACCACTTGAGGCGAAACTGCGCCCTGCCCGCAGACAAGATTCGGGCACAAGAAAACCGCGAACAATAACAGCGCGAGCCAGACAGGAAACCTTTTCACCTTTTAGAAATCGACAGGATCTTCAAGCTTGATTCATACATGTCAGCCAAACGTCTTCGAATAAAAGCAAAACGCGCGCGCGTCCGCTCCCGTTCGCTTGCGAACCTTTAGCGATTGATTGCAGTTGCCTTTATCTTCCTCTACCGCTCCCTCTTCCTCTGCCTTCTGATCAGGCGCTGCGGCGCGCTCGCCGAGCGCGCCAGAATCTTCTTGGATCAGGAAACCGGGAAGTCACGAAAAAGAAATTCGGAATGTAAAGGTGAGGGTCGTTTCGCATATCCGCTTTCCGCATTGCCCCCGCTTCCTTCCTTTTGCACTTGTCCGCTTCGGCTACGCCCGATATTTTCTTCGCCATGTTCCCCGATCCGGCCCGGATTATGATAGACGAAAAAATATTCTTCTACTTACAGTTAGGCCTCGGACAAAAGCACCATATATGAAAGCATGCACACTTGCAGTATTCACTTCCCTCCTCATCGCCTGCGCTGTTCACGCCGGCGCGCTTACGGAAGCGACAGACGGTAAAGGGACGGTTACCCCGCAGCCGTGCCCAACGTGGTACGCAAACCACGAATGGAATCTAGACCTATTCGGTGCCTACGCGTTTACAGGTACGCACTACGCGAATGATCGGTATTTGGACGTCGACCACGCATTCGGGGGCGGTGTAGACGCCAGGTATTTCTTCGCCCGCTACTTCGGCATCGGCATCGAGGGCTATATTCTCGATGCGGATCGCACTCGGATTGACCAGGAAGGACGTATTGTTCTGGCGGTCCCCCCATTTTTTACCGGTGTGAAAAGCCGCACAAAAGATGCCCACGCAGTCGGAGCCGCCCTGGGCACTTTCACTTTCCGCTATCCGTTGCCCTGCAGCCGATTTGCACCTTACGCATTCATCGGCGGCGGCGGAGTCTTTGGTGGCGGCCAGCAAGACATCAAGATCTTCACGCCCGGACTCAACGAAGTGGTGGTGCGGACAGAGCACACTGGTAGCCGCAGTAGATTCGTCGCCGAGTTCGGCGGCGGGTTCGAAGTGCGGCTGACGCAGCACATCGGCCTCATTAACGACTTCACTTGGAACATTATTGAAGGGCCGAAAAACAATTTCGGGATGGTTCGGAGTGGGATCAATTTTGCGTTTTGAGTCACGAATGGCCTAACCAAGGCGCTGGCCTGATGTACGCTCCGCGTGACAACATGACTAGCGACTACAGACTACAAGCGACACTCGCCGCCCCCAATGGCAGCTCATCTTGTGTCTCGTTAGGCGGCAGCAGAAATGTCCACGACGCCCGCAAGCTTGCCCGTAAACCGGAGTGTCGCTTTAGTGACTGTTCACTGTTCGAAGCGGAGGAATGGTCAAGACCTGTGGATCGGCGTGCTACGATGAGGTAGTAAGAACAGTTACAGAGACGAGACAATATGCCGGAGCAATCAAAAACCCACGTCGATGATCCGTTCGGTGGTCGGCACCCGACCAGTCATGAACGGATGGCAGGACAGCCTTGGGATGCGTCGTATCACGACGGCCCTGCGCCTTGGGATATTGGCCATCCGCAGCCAGCAATAGTGCGTTTGGCATCCGAAGGCGGATTCGCCGGAGCGGTGCTTGATGCGGGCTGCGGCACCGGCGAGAACGCTCTTCACATCGCCTCGCTGGGATTATCGGTTCTAGGTGTTGACGTGGCTGAGACGGCATTGGCGATCGCCCGAGAGAAGGCCGCCGAGCGTGGGATCGAGGTTGAGTTCGCTACAGCTGACGCGTTCCAGTTGGAGCGTTTGGGGCGAATGTTTCAGACGGTGCTGGACTGCGGACTGTTTCACAGCTTCGACGCCGAAGAGCGAGCGCGATACGCGGCGAGTCTGGCGTCAGTGACCGATCACGATGGAACTCTGTATGTGTTTTGTTTCAGTGACGATGGTCCCGATACTGGCCCGCACCCCATTAGTCGGGAAGAGCTGAGAGCGGCGTTTTACCCCAGCAATGGATGGAATGTCTCCGCCATCGAACCGGACCGCCTTGAGACGAGATTCCACGACAATGGCGCACCAGCCTGGTTCGCGACAATCAAACGGATCTAGAGCATGTCATCGCGCTCCTTGCTGTAGTAACTGTCTTGAGTTCAAGCGAGGAGTGGATCGGTTTTAAGGGCGGAGTTGAGGGCAATGAGTAATTTTCGCATGGTGGCGGTGAGGGCGAGCTTGGGCGGTTTGCCGGCGGCGCGGAGGCGCTGATAGAACTGTGCCAGGATAGGGTTGTGTCGGGTGGCGACCAAGGCCGCCATGTAGAGGCCGGTGCGCACGGCGCGACGGCCGCCAAAGATAGCGCGCTTGCCCCGTGCCGTGCCACTGTCGCGGTTAAAGGGAGCAAGGCCGGCGAGGGCAGCAGCCTCGCGCCGATTGAGTTCTCCGAGTTCGGGCATTTGTGCCAAGAGCAGTGCCGCGGTGCGCGGACCCACTCCAGCTATCGCCCTGAGTTTTTGCGCTTTGGAGGAGAGCTCTTGGGATTGGGCGATTAGTTGTGCAATGAGTTGATCAATCTGGAGTATCTGTTTTTGAATTTTGTGCTCCAAACTCTTGCTCAGTCTGAGCAGAGTGGTGTGGGTAAGTTGGGCGCTACGATTTTGCTGCGCCACCAAGAAACGGCTGAGATGGCGGCGCTGAGTTTCCAATTCGCGCAATTTATCTTGCTGCGGTTTGGAGGCCATAGTGGCTTGGGGTCGAATCGCTTCGCCGAAGCGACCGAGCAGCTGCGCATCGATCGCGTCGCTCTTGGCCAGGATGCCGCTGGCTCGAGCGTACTGACGCACTCGACTCGCTTGGACCAAGCTGACGTTAATCTGGCCGCGTTGCAGCGCCTGGATGAGGCCTCGCTCATACCCTCCGCTGGCTTCACAGATTACGTGAAGCGAGGCCTCAATTTTGGCCAAACGCTGCACGAGCGCACTGCGTCCTAAAACGTCGTTGGTCACGCGCCATGACTCTTGTCCCCACGCCACGTCCAAATACGCTTTAGCGACATCGATTCCGACATAGACTTTTTGCTCCTTCATGTGGTAAGTAACTCCTGCTTGTGAGATGCGAGCTGGCCAGGCCGGACCTGCCCTTGGGTTGGGCCGGCTTGGTCGCTCCAGTAACTGTTCGAGTTCATTTCCAACCAAGGGCAGATGCGGATCAAACTACAGAGCGCTCCTGGCTCAGCGCCATAAGCCGCCGCCTCGAGGATCTCGCACCTCCTCCGTTCTGACCGAACAAGTTCACAATTCCAAGATACAAGCCGCCTCGCTGCGTCGAGGCGCCGATCTCGTACCAATCTTCACTCCATCACGGCGACGCAGCGCCATGGCTACAGTGGCTTCTCTTGCGAGACGATGTGCAAAGTGCATGACACGCTCGAGACTGAGGCACTGGTCAGGCCGGGCTAACCATGATACCAAACCAGATGACCAAAACCGCATCGATCCGTTTCAAAGCAAGACTCCTGCCGGCCGGTCGAGAGCGAGAAGAACGGGTCTTGGACCTTTCTCATCCTGCCGAAGAAGGCCAGTGCGAAACTCCCGTCGCGCGGCATGACGGCGATCGAAGGCACCATCAATGGCTTGGCTTTTCAAGCCACGCTCGAACCAGACGGCCAGAAAAGCCATTGGCTCAAGGTTGACCGGAAGCTAAGCAAATCTGCGGGCGCAGAGGCGGGCGACGTTGTCGCCCTCGAGATCGCGCCGGCGGCAAAGGACACGGAACCCACCATGCCGGCAGATCTGCGGAAAGCTCTCGCGGCCGCCGCCCCGAAGGCGCGCGCGTTATGGTCGGACATCACGCCCAACGCGCGCCGGGATTGGATCCACTGGATCATCTCCGCTAAACAAGGGGAGACGCGCGCGCGCCGCATCAAAAATGCCTGCTCGATGCTCGCTGCCGGGAAGCGACGCGTGTGCTGTTTCGATCGCTCTGGGTTCTACAGTAAAAGCTTGAGCGCTCCTAAAGCGGCGACTTAGACAAATACCATTGGTGTTACGGCGACTAACCTTCGAAGAACGTTCTAGCTATCCGACAACATAGAGTGACTTCCCAGCGGGACCGTGCAGAATAAGTGTCATGAGTGGAACTGTCCTGGAACTTGCGCAGGCGATCCGCGCCCTTCCGCGTCGCGACGTCGAAGAGCTTTTCCGCTGGTCCGTCGGAGTTCGGAATGGATTTTCAGTGACGCTTGCGCCAGGCACGGATGCCGAAGGCGCCGGCAGCGAAAAAGCTGAGCAGTGCGCTCGGCGGCGGCTCCGGAATAATCGGGCCACCATTGTTCTCGTAGCCATACTCGACGAGCGTGCGCGGCTGCCCGTCGAAGGATGATCCGAGGGAAAAGCGGGCCCAGCCGTAGTTGTATTGGCCGGTTGTCTCATTGAGGAACCGGAAGCCGACGTAATTTTGACTGCTGTTGAGGACGAACGCCGTGGGTCCCGTGGTTTCGATGGAACTGGTTCGCCCGTAGTTCCATGAGTTATCGATGGGAAACGGTAATTCTTCCAAGGAGACGGGACCAATGTTATCGATCAGGGTCGCGGAGGTCCCTCCAGGCCAATTTGTAATGACGCCGCTGTTAGGACTGGTGGCATTGTTAGCCCAAACGGTAAACGAGGTGCTGCCCCACGGATTAATGTCCCAGCCGGGAACACTGCCCGGGGTGGTGCCGGTCGCGCCGGTGATCAGGTTGATGTAAATCCCGGAAGTGGTGCTCGGAAGGTTGATATTGACCGGGCCGCTATAGATGATGGTGGCTTTCGCCGCAGGCGCACCTCCGAGAATGACGCCGGCGAGTGTGGCGTAGGCAGCGAGTCGCGCGTCAATTCCGCCTGACAACGGCCAGCTTGCTTGGCAAATACATAAGAGAGAGTCGGTTGATGGACGTTTTCGCAAACGAACGCGGCGTAGTCAAGCTTCGTCTGCCATTCTGTGAAGCTTGCGAATGTCGATGCGAGACTTATGCAGTGCTCCGTGTACAGTTGAGTTTCGTTCCTCAAAATGCTGCCGAAACCCTGGACTGCTTTCATGTTATCTGACCCGTCTCGGCTTTGATCGCGCGCCGAGATTGGATTCACCGGATTACACTTCTGCCAAGAAATGTGGGAGCGGCCTTAGCGCCGCGACTGCTGGCCGCATGAAATTGCCTGCTCGATACGCCGGCGCTTATCGCGATAACATTCGTGCTGTGTGACCGCAGAGTTTACGTGAGTCCACCACGTGATCGAAGATTTACGTGGCTTCGATCGGTCTGGGTTCTACAGCTAGAGCGTGAGCCGCTCCTAGAGCGGCGGTTAGCCGCGAAGCTATTTCTTCTTCGGCAGCGGCGCGTTCGGGTGATGACTCTCCCAGCCGTTACTCGGCTTCCGGTCCCAGAACTTGCGCACAGTCGGAATGTAGCTCGAAAGGCCGCGCTGTTCGTTAGTCGGGGCAAAGACTTGCGCGCGCCAATTCGTTAGGCAATTGCAAGAAATCCGGCACCACACGGTAGGGCAGCGCCGGCACTTGCGGGGGCGGCGCGGCGCTTTGCGCATCCCCGATAGTTGAGGACAGCAAAATTGCCAAAGCCGCTGCGAAGTTCCGCAAGATCATCGGAGCGATCCTTCGCCAGAGGCGGAGCTCGTGTCAATGACCTCGAGACCAAAGGCTGGCACAGAGGTCCTACAAAGCCGAAACGCGCACGCGCCGGATCAAAAATGCCTGGTCGCCGCGCGCCGCTTTATCGCGGCCCGGATAAACGGATCGCCATTTACGACACCGTGCGGCACACGTTGCACATTTCAAAAGAAGAATTCGTGATCCAGAAGGTGATTCAGCGGTGAGCCGGCTTCGAGCTCGATCATCGGCCAGACGACAACGCCCATCGCCGCGAGCGCCTCCTCGACCGGATGGAATTGCGCGAGCAACGCGGGCTCGATGCCGGCGCCGGTCTTGTAGTCCGCCCAAAGCCGATTGCGAAACGACTCGATCACGTGATCGGTGGCGACGCCGAGATAAGTGTCGCCGTTCTCAATCATTTGGAGAACGGTCTGCAGCACGCCGACGACCGCGCCGTAAGGGCGGTCCATGCCTTTGGTGAACCGGCGCAAGCCATAGAAGTGACGGAAGAGTTCGTAAGTGCCGTCGACGAGGTGAACGATCATTTTGGGACAACTTTAGATATCATATCCCGACGCCTCACCGGAGTAATGCGCGAAAGGTCGACATCTTCAGGCGAAGTTGCCGGTCAACCGTATAGGTGGGCAATAAAGAAAAGATTCCTACAATAAATATTTTGACTTACATTTTAGCAAAGGGTAGTATTCGCAATCATGAGTTCAACACAGAAAACTGACACCGTGTCATTCACGGTGAAGGGGCAGGTCGTGATCCCAAGCTGGCTGCGAAAGGATTTTGAGATCGACGAAGGGACACGAGCCGTCGTTTACAAGCACAACGACCATATCGTGCTGAAGCCGCTGACGGCGCAGCACTACCGTCGCCTGCGAGGTTCATTAAAGGGGACAAAGGCAATGGAGGTTTTCATGTCGGAGCGGAAGCGCGAACGGGAGCTGTAATCATGGCAACGATGGTTTTGGATGCCCACGCGCTGATGATCTTGTTCAACGACGAACCCGGCGCGGAGGAGGTTGAGAAGATCTTGCTCAAGGCTGAGAGCGGGACTCCGCGTCTTCTCATGAGCGTTATCAATTGGGGCGAGATTTACTATTCGATCATGCGCGGCGCATCTCAGGAAATGGCAGACTCGAAGGCGCATGAGATTGCCGGGATGCGAATCGAGCTCGTGCCGGTGGACGCGCGTGATCTGGAATTGATTCGACAGGCCGCGATTTTCAAGGCGACCAAGAAGATGTCTGTACGCCGACTGCTTCGCGGCAGCGTTAGCAAAGACGAGGAACGCCGAATTGATCACTGGCGACTCCGAATTCAAAGTCGTTGAGGCGGAATTGAAAAAAATTCGATGGCTGAAATGAAAAGCGCTCCGACAAAGCCTCAAAACGGCCTAAGTAATCATGAGATCGTCACACTGGCTGTGTATCTGCTCGGCGGGGACACACAGTATGTAGATACCGAAGACATCGCTGTTAAAGCGAACGAAGTTGCGCCCGGGCGCTTCACATGGCGAAAGTACTCAAACCAAATCAACATCGAAAATGTTCGCTCGTCTTTGTCGATGAGGATCGTGTGCGGCAGGTCGAACTGCCCCGGCTTATCGCCATAGCTGCCCCACGCTTTTAGGAACTGCCCTGTGCGATCGAACTTCATAAGCGCGAATTTCCGTAGCCATCGGAGACATAGATGTTGCCGGCTTTGTCGAACGCAACGTCGGTCGGCTCGTTAAAGAGCCAGTCCGCCTCCGCCGCGATCCCTTTCTTCCAGAACCAGAAGCGGCCGCCCATCGTGATTCAACTTCAGGACCAAATGGCTGCCATCATCCGTCGTCCAAATGTTATCCTGCGCATCGATGCGCAGCCCGTGCGGATGAGTAAACAGCCCGGCCCCGATCTCGCGTAGAAATTTCCCATTCGCATCGAACTCCGAGAGCATCGGCGCAGCGCGCTGAAAGACAAAGATGTGGCGGTGCGAATCGATCGCCACGCCCGAGACCTCACCGAAATGCCATTCGTTAGGCAATTGGAAGAAATCCGGCACCACGCGATAGGGCAACGCCGACACTTGCGGAGGCGGGGCGGCGCGTTGCCCGCCAATGCGACCGAATGCTATTGTCGCGGTAATGCTGCATAAGAATACCAGCCCGATAGCGGGTAGACGCATAATGCTCTTTTATCCTATTTGTCTGAGTTTCGCGATCTCGTTTTTGTAGTCGTCGCGAGTCGCTCGAGGAAGTGGGCGAGCAACTCAAATAACATCGTCACCCGCCTGAAATCGTTCGAGCCCGCGCGCCACATGCGCTGGCGCTGCGTAAAGTGCGGCTTTATCGTCCAAGCCCCTCAGCCCTCAACCTCTTCGCCGTCGCTCAAGTCCTCACCGCCAATTACTCCCCGGCGCTCATGGAAGAGCGCTGCCTTCTTGCGCACGATTAACTGAAGGGTGACAGAATTTTACTCAAGAATGCAACGAATCGGCATTGCCCATCCGATCGAAGATATCACCATCGCTTCGCCACGATCGCCCAAGCTCGCACTACCATCTTCGACTACATCGAGCCTTTCTATAACCGCGTCAGACTGCACTCCAGTCTTGCCTACCAAGCCCCAATTGCTTTTGAATCCCAACTAAATCAAAATCACCCTTAACCAACTGTCCGTACAATTAGGGCAATCCCACCTGACCCCTTTTCCCTTTTCATGAATGCGCACGCCCCCTCGGAAGGAGATCCCCTCAAAAAGGACGATCGTGATCGCTCCAATTTCGTCCGGGAGTTAGTCCAACGTCCCAATGAGCCGGCCCGGGTGCCCGCGGGGCACCTAGCCCCACCTCCCAGACGCATAGTGCAGTTTTGGGATGATCTTGGCCGATTGCCCCAGGATGTTAGGGAGTGCATGGAGTCGTGGAAGAAACTCGAACGGTCCGGATTCGAGCTTCAGGTTTTCGACGAGAGCTCTGCGAGGGAATTTATCCGGATCCACTTGGGTTCGAGATATGAGAAAGCCTTTGACAAGTGCTATCACCCTTCAATGAAGTCAGATTACTTCCGTTACTCCTACATTTTCGTGGAGGGAGGATTCTATGTTGACGCTGACGATGTCTATCACGGAACGACAATCGATCACCTCTTTACAGATGGGCGATTGAAGCTTCAACCTTTCTGCTACGACATTGCGACAGCTCAGATGGTTCCGCCCTCAGTTTTCGTCAATCCGGGGGCAAACCAGTTAAGTTGGATTTTCTACTTCAACACCACGCCTTTGATCGCGGTTCGCAATCATCCTATTGTAGAGCGTGCACTGCTGAACGCTACGACATCCCTTGAGCAAGAATCGAAAGGCGGGTTGCCCGAAGTCCAGGCAACCACTGGCCCCGGCAACCTCACCAGATCCGTATTCGAAGTGGTTGCTAATGAAAGCTCCCCGGAGGAAGCGCTGCTCGTTGTGCGCGATTGGGAGAAGACTTCCACCAGTAAGTGGCCACTCAGTTACCGGAATGATAAGAGAAACTGGAGGCTTTCGAATCAGCAAGCGTATCGGGCCTCACGGCGCGCGGAGGAGCAGTGAACTTGGCGCGCCCTCCACTAGCAGCTGTCAGTCAAGCTTTTCCGATTCTGGCTGACTCTTCGGAGGCTCCTGCCGAGGCGGAAGTGTCGAGCATTCGGTGTCCAAGGAGCGGAGAAAGGCCCTGGGATTGAGAAGGTCTATGTCATCAACCTCGATCGTGAACCGGGCCGCTGGTCCAAGATGGAGCAAGAGCTCAGGCACATATTGGACTCGTCGGGAGCTGAACTCTTGAGCCTGACTGAGCGGCATGTCGCCGTCGATGCTAATGCATTCTCGCAGGAGCCACCCAAGGATGCCGACATTGATCCGTTTTATACGCTTGGAGATCAGCTTTTTGTAGAACCCCAACCGTTAGTTCTTCCCACGCGGCTCGAACTAAATACTCCGATTCGAATGAGTCGAGCTGAGATTGCAGTCGCTCGATCGCACATCAATGTTTGGAGGCAGGTTGCGGCGAGTAATCATGCGTATGTACTTATCCTTGAGGACGACGTATGGTTTCATTCCGGGTTTGCACGATATCTGGACCAGGCGTGGGACGAAGTCGTGACCGAATGTGATAAGAAGGGAAGATTCGACGTTCTTTATGTGTCGTATCTCGAAGTGAAGCACGGTGCGCCAAAAACCTTTCTTTCAAGTAACGTATTCCGCCCAGTGCGCGGGCTCTGGCATCTGTCCGGATATGTTCTTTCCCGCGAGGGTGCTGAGAAACTCCTTCGACTACTTCCTTGTCGTGGCCCCATTGACCTCTGGATAAATCACCAGTTCGAAGTGCTGGATGTACGCGCGACTAGGCGGCCTCTTATTAGCCAACGACGCGACGCTAAATCCACCAACTCATATTCAATACTTCCCACTCTCACTACAATTGGCGCGATCACTAGTGAAGGAGCATCCCTATTTAACATTCGCCCAACTGAGCAACCAGTGTTTGCTTTTGGGCCTGAAGGCTCCGGCCATTCATCACTTGCAATGGCTTTGTCCATGCTCGGATACAGATGCTGCAGTGATCTCCAAGCATTACCAGCTCCTGAACTAGAACGGCTTCTTGAGGGAAGAGACGATCGGGTTTTTGACGCATATGTAAACATCGGATCTTTGGACGCAAATGTCAGGGAACTCCGGAGTCGTTACCCAAAGGCAAAGTTTATTCTTACCGCAGCCAACGGCATCACTGCAGATGACACTTTCCTCAGTGTTGAGGACGACCTCAATGGTGCCGACATCGCTGTGCTTCATTCAGAGGAACCGAATAAATGGCAAGTCGTTTGCGAACACCTCAGATGTGCGCCGCCCACTTGCTCCTTCCCTACGCTGAAGGACCTTGGTCAAAGACCAATTCTCGACGGAACCATTGAAGCTGACCAAGACTCAAAATGCAAAAGGCCTAGGCGTGATAAGTCGCCATGGGTCGTTGAGCCCCGTAAGTGGTGGCAAGGCATTCGCTCCGTCCCGACAGAGGATGAGCAGACGGGCACTGGAACGTTCGTTAGAATCAACGACTGTTTGGAATATCTCGACACGAGGCGCTGGCTTCTAAGAAGCGACACTTTCACGGACAATTTGGCGTTGTTTCGCCCCTCAAACGTCGAGTTCAGTTCTGGAATCGGGGCTGCGCTTTCCGTCAGAAGGGAGCCCCTAGGCGTTCGAGACTATACTGCCGCTTCGTTATGCAGTCGGGACCAATACTTGTTCGGAAAATTCGAAGCGACCATCCAAGCTTCAAATGTGCCCGGGGTGGTCACCGGATTCTTTCTCCACCGCAACTCACCACGACAGGAAATAGATATCGAGATCGCGGGGAATCGACCAGACCGCCTCTTGGTCAATGTCTTCTACAACCCAGGTGGCGAAGGAGCAAACTTTGACTATGGCTATAGAGGTGCTCCAAGCTATATTGAACTCGGGTTTGACGCATCCAAAGCAAGCCACCGCTTCGCAATTGAATGGAGCCCGTGCGAGATCCGCTGGTTGGTTGACGATCATCTGGTCCATAGACGCGCGATCTGGGATCCGACGCCAATCCCGCACCTTCCAATGGCGCTGCATGTCAACACTTGGCCATCTCGTTCTACCCAACTTGCCGGGCGAATCAGACAACCGACGGCTCCCAGCAACCACAATAGTAGGATCGATCGCTCTGGAGGCGAATTCCGTTATCTCCTCGGCCGGGTCTGATGATCTACGCCGGTCAAGTTAGGCTGGGTTGCTTTTAACTGAGTCAGCTAGCACAATGAAGATTCTATCATACAATCCGGGCCACGATGGCGCATTCGCTTATCTTGAGGACGGACATTTAGTAGCCTCGATTGAGGCTGAGAAAGACTCCCATTATCGACACTCACCACTGTCCGTTCCGGATGTGTTCAGCGTTCTCGGTGAACTCAATGAAGTTCCCGACGTGCTTTGTAGAGGTGGCTGGTGGCACTAGCGACGCACATCTGTCTGAGCAGCACGTTCTTGCTGGATACCATGGCGTCCGTAACAGCGACATTATAGTTGGTCAAAAGCGACTATTGGGGAAGACGGTTGAATACTTCTCATCTTCCCACGAACGTTCGCATCTTCTCTGTGCCTTTGGCATGTCGAATCTGCCCAAGGGCACTCCGTGCTATGCGTTACTTTGGGAAGGAGTGATCGGCTCATTCTACGAAATCGATTCCGAGTTGAACTTGACAAAGCTCGCCGATGTCATGCCTGAACCCGGACATCGTTATGCTCTGCTCTACGGTTTGGCGGATCCGACCTTTGATAAGAGTGTTGCAGAATTCTCCCGATTTTCTGACGCGGGAAAGCTCATGGCTTTGGCTTCATTTTCGAAGCGAAGCAAGCCTTCGGACGAAGAGGAGAAAATAATCGCATTTCTAATGCAGGATTGCCTGCACCTCAAGCCGAAGGAGTGTGAGGTCTTACGGCATTGCCGACACTACAACGTAGGGCTGGATGATCCGGAGTTTCGTAACTTCGCAGGTATTTTCAGCGACAGGATATTCGATCGTTTTTATCAGTTTGCCAAGTCGAACATGAAGAGAGGCATGCCGTTGCTGATCACTGGGGGATGCGGACTAAATTGTGACTGGAACACGAAGTGGAGGGAGACCGGTCTCTTTTCCGAGGTATTCGTGCCGCCTGTTGCCAACGATTCAGGTTCGGCGATCGGCACAGCAATTGACGCGCAGTTCTATTTTACAGGGAACCCGAAGATAGATTGGAACGTCTACTCTGGTCTTGAGTTCATAGCCAACGACGCGTTCGATGCATCTCTATTTGATGAGGACGAAACGAACTACGCGATGGTTGCCGACATGCTGGCTAGCAACCTGATCATCGGATGGGTAAATGGAAAATACGAAATCGGACCGCGCGCGCTGGGAAATCGTTCGATTCTTGCTTCGCCATTCCAAGAATAGCACAAGGGTGCGGCTGAATGAGATCAAGCAGCGCGAACAGTTTCGTCCGATTGCGCCCGTTTGCCTCGAAGAAGATGCTGCAAGATGGTTTGGCTGCGATCACCCGAGCCCATTCATGCTTTACACGCAGCTTGTTTCTACGGATGCGCTAGCTGCGGTGACACATGTCAATGGGACGGCGCGCATTCAAACGGTGTCCTCTGTGACTAACAGCCATTTATATAAGCTGCTTATTGCGTTCAAGGCGCGTACCGGTTACGGTGTCTTGTGCAATACCTCTCTGAATTTCAAAGGAAGAGGATTCATAAACAACATAGCCGATCTCTCGGCCTATACGATAGAGCACAATTTGGATGGCTTTGTGATTGAAGGGAGAAGCTACATGTTGAAGTCGTCGAAGAACTATCAAGCGTATTTGAGATCCTCAAATTCTGGCGTTCGTCGGTCGGCGAGCGACGGATGGGGCAAATGTGGGCAGGTAGATTCGCATCTAAATGTTTGACGTTTTCGTAGGGGGACGAAAGAAAGGAGAAAGTAAAAGTCTAAAGTATAAGACTCAAGGATCGCTTAGAACGATGAAAGCCTTAGCTCTTTCTTTCCCATAACTCAGCCAGGTGGGCGCACGCGGTTACGGCTGACTCCATGTCCTGCACGGCAACCCATTCCAGCGGGCCATGCGCGTTGTGTTCGCCGCAGAAAAGGTTGGGAGTGGGTAGGCCTAGCTCGGTAAGACGCGAGCCATCCGTGCCGCCGCGCACGACGTGATCGTACGGTTTCAGGCCCGCCGCCACGAACGCTTCACGAGCCAGCTCAACCGGGCGCATGTCCTTGCGCAACCAGTAAGCCATGTTGCGATATTGTTTGCGGATCTTGCAGCGAACGCGCGCCCGCGGCTCGGTGGCTTGTAACCCTCGGCAAAGGCCCTGCAGAATTTTGCCTTTCTCTGCCAACCCCTTAGCTCGAAATCGCGCAGGATGAATTTCACGATCGCCCGCTCCGTCCGGCCCTCCATGCTGATCGGGTGGATGAAGCCATCTCTGCCATCAGTTGTCTCCGGCGCGCAACGTTCGCGCGGCAGTGCTGCCAGGAGCTTGCCCGCGAGATAGGCGGCGTTCACCATGCCTTTGGCCCGCGCCTCCATGGTATGAGTGGTGATGCCATCGATGATGACCTCGGCCGCATCGCCAGAAAAAGTTTCCCAGCAAATCTCGCCCGGCGCACCGCCGTCGAGGGTGTAGGCGGCATCCGCGCCGAGCATTCGCAGATCCAGTTTGTCCATGCCGCGGCCGATCTCTTCATCGGGATTGAAGCAGACTCGAATCAGTCCGTGTTTGCGTTTTTTCTCGTGGAGCAATCTTTCGACTAGAGTCATGACTACCGCCACGCCTGACTTGTCGTCGGAGCCGAGCAACGTCGTGCCGCTCGCGGTAACTATGTCTTTGCCCACGGCTGTTCGAAGCTCCGGCGAGGTCGCTGGATCGAGAGTCAGACCACGGTTATCCGGGAACTTAATGACGCTGCCATTGTACTTGCGATGAAGAATGGGTTTGACGTCCTTGCCGGAGCAATCCGGCGCCGTATCGACATGGGCGAGAAAGGCCACGGTCGGCACGCGGGTTTTGCGCGTGTTGGCGGGTATGCTGGCCATGACGTAACCGTGCTTTGTCATCTGCACGTCTGCCGCTCCCAACTCGCTCAGCTCCTGCTTCAGCATCTTCAGCAGCACCAATTGACCTGGCGTGCTCGGAAATGTGTTACTGGTCTCGTCCGACTGCGTATCCACGCGGACGTAGCGCAGGAATCGTGAGAGGATATTGTCGCTCATGCCCGACTCTCCGCGCCGAGCGAAACCACGCAACTCTCTCAAGCTCAGTTCGCGCCGCGTAAATCGCTTCGCTCCACGCGGCTCGTCTCAGTGCGGGGCCGAGCGAGATGGTGTGTCCCCGACGCGCGTGGGACGCGTTGAATGAATTGAATAAGCGCGGCGCGAGTGTCATAATGACAAAATGAGCGCGGGCGAGATTCTTGACCAGATCAAACAGATGCCGGTGGAAGACTGGCTCCAGATCCAAAGCGGCAT
The DNA here is from genome assembly GCA_963803315.1 of uncultured Verrucomicrobiae bacterium. Classification (GTDB taxonomy): domain Bacteria; phylum Verrucomicrobiota; class Verrucomicrobiia; order Chthoniobacterales; family UBA10450; genus JBBQFI01. The sequence goes on from CAWDLY010000005.1 coordinate 138,043, forward strand.
CGGCCAAATGCTCGCAAGTTCGTTTTCGGAAGCGGAAGTGAAGCAGATAGCGGAGGCGCTCCGTGAAGCTGACGACGATTTTGCGAACGGTCGCGTTGCCACCTCTGATGCATTGCGCAGGCACTTTGGCCTGCAATGAGGTGTCGCGTCGTCTATTCACGTCGAGCTCAGGGCGACCTCGATACAATTCATGAACGTGTTGCGCAGGATAGCGGCGAGCCTGAGATAGCAGGCCGGCTGATCGAGCGGATGTTCGACGCGTGCGATTCTCTCGCGAGGTTTCCGGAGCGGTTTGCGATTTACCCACACGCCGCGCTGGCGAATGATGCCAATCGGCAACTATCTCGTATTCTACCGAGTCGCAGATGACGCCGTTCTCATCGGCCATGTTCGCCATGCGGCGCGAAAGCCGTTGGCCTCCTAATGAGTGCGCGTTCGGCTAAGGCTTATTGCGGCGAGTTACGACGTTGTGGCGCTTCGAAAAGTAACGCAGACCAGCGGGCGCTGATCTAAGTTGCAACCTTATGATCACCTCAATTCACACCTTGATTTACTCCGACGACGCGAAGGCGACGCGGGCATTTCTGCGGGACGTGCTCGGCTGGAACTATGTGTCCGAAGAATGGGATAACGACTGGCTGATCTTCAAATCGGGACCGAGCGAGATGGGTGTGCACCCGACGCACAGCGTTTGGGAAGGCAAAACCTACGATCACCCGCGGCAACATTTGATCTCGCTGATGTGCGATGACATCGAGGCGACGGTGGAGGAGTTGCGGGGGAAAGGTGCGCAGTTCCGCGGCTTGATCGAGGAACAGGTGTACGGTCGCGTGATCATGATGATCGTGCCCGGCGCGGACGACATGCAGCTTTACCAGCCGACGCATAAGCTGGCGTATAATCTGTAGGTAGGTCCGCCTTTGTTCGCGCTCGTCGAGGCGAGCGCCTTCCATCTTGTCGCTCCGTAATTTGTAGGGCGTCTGTGTCAGACGCCGCCTGGGGACTGGCGTTTCACAGAAACGCCCTACAACTTGGGTCACCCAATCATCGAGCGCAGTTGAAGAATCAAATACACGGCGGCGCTCATGCCCATTGACGCCGGACGAGACCTCCATAGCCTCATTGGTATGCGATTGGCAGGTCGGGTCGTAACGGTCATTGCGCTTTGTCTTGCGATCGGGCTGCATTGGGCCGCACTGCAATCGATCGCGTGGACGACGATGTTCGTTGCAAACGCGAAGCAGACGTCATCGCTTGCGCAAGCCGTCGCTAAAACTTTCGATGGCAATCATCCGTGCGATCTTTGCAAAGGCATAAACGCGGCGCAGCATTCGCAGAAAAAGCAGGAGGCCCAGCCGGCGCCGGGCAAGCCCGATCTGATCTGCACAGCTCGCCCGATTCGAATCATTTCATCCTTCCGGGATTTTCATTACACGGAGAGCGCCGTTCTCATCTCTGAGCGCGGGCAATCTCCGCCTGTCCCTCCGCCCCGCGCAGTCCTCGCCTAACGAATCAATAGCCTGCGCCGTGCGTGTGCACGGGTCGCAGCTTTCCGATTTTAAACCCGGGAACCGTTGTGCTTTGCCGAACGCCATTCCCATCACTGAGGACATACTGTGAAAAAATTTCTTCTCTTAATAATAATGTTACTGAGCACCGCCGTGGCGAAGGCTCCGGCCTGCGATCTCTGCGGTTGTTACACACCGCAACTCGAAGCCATGCCGCAAACCGCGACCGAAACTCCATTCGGTCAGCCTGCCGGCATGGTGATGCAATCGTGGCGCGATCGCCTTTTTCTGGCGATCGGCGAGCAGTTCACTTACTTCAACACGGTCCAGATCGATGGACGCGCGGCCGCGAATCCGTCCGATCAATATCTTGCCAGCTCGATCACGCAATTTGTCGCCGGCTACAGCTTCACATCGCGTTTTGCTTTACAGGTAAATGTTCCGTTCATCTATCGCTCCTTCCAGCGTCCGGAAGGTTTCGTGATCGATCACGGAACGGAATCAGGCTTGGGCGACGTTTCGCTTCTCCTGAAGTCCGTGCTCTTTCACTACAAATCAGAAGGCCGGCGCGAAATGCGCTTTGAGCCGGGCAACAAATCGCCGGTCGCGATCGACCACGAGCCGGATTTCACGGCGTCGGTTGTTTTGCTCACAGGCTTGAAATTTCCCACCGGTGACACCGATCGCATCAAGGAGGAATTCAACGAGGGAGTCCAGGTTCCCGAGGCGCCGGAGAGCGGGATTCACGGACACGACCTCACACTCGGCACCGGTTCGTATGATGGGATTTTCGGCGGGCAGGGTTCGTTGCGTTACAAGAATCTCTTCTTTCAGGCCGATGTGCAATTCACGCTGCGCGGCGATGGATTGCACGAATATCATTTCGCCAACGATCTCTCGTGGAGTGGGGGACCCGGTTATTATTTTGTTCGCAATCCGCACACGATCATCGGGCTGCAGTTCGTCGTTTCCGGCGAACACAAGGCCGTCGATCGCTTTCGCGGCAAAGAAGCGGAGGACACTGGAATTACTGCTGTGTATGTCGGTCCGCGCGTCGTTGCTTCGTTAGGCAAGATCAGCGCCGAAGTCGGCGCTGATTTACCCGTGTCGATTGAGAACACGGCGTTGCAGGTCGTGCCCGACTATCGCATCCGCGGCGGCATCGCGATTCGCTTCTAAATTGTAGGGCGTCTGTGTCAGACGCCGACACCAGGGAGGCGTTTCACAGAAACGCCCTACAATTTGCGTCGACTTGTCTTTCCGAGCGAAGTCGAGGAATCTCTCAACCGTCGAAACAGTAAGAGATGTCTCGACTGCGCTCGACATGACAGAATCGGTTGATTTCAAAAACCAATGGGAATTCTTCGACTGGGTGTAAACATCGATCACGTCGCGACGTTGCGGCAGGCGCGTTATGCGACGATGCCGGCCTCGAAAAACGTCGAGCCGGATCCGGTCGCGATCGCAGGGATTTGTGAGCGCACGGGCGCGCATGGTATTACTGCGCATTTGCGCGCAGATCGACGTCACATCCAGGATGCCGATATCGAGCGGTTGCGCGAAACGCTTGTCACAAAATTAAATCTCGAAATGGGGAACGCGGCCGAGATCATCGACTTCGCTTTGCGCGTTTTGCCGGATGAAGTTTGTCTCGTCCCCGAAAAACGCGAGGAGATTACGACGGAAGGCGGGCTCGATCTCATTACGCATCATGCGCAACTCGCGCCGACAATGAAACGATTACACGCCGCTGGTATTCGTGTGAGCATGTTCATCGATCCATTACGCGAACAGATCGACACCGCGGTCGAGCTCGGCGCCGAGATGGTGGAATTGCACACCGGAAAGCTGGCTAACGCCTTCACCGAGAAAATCGAAGCTGCGGAATTGGAACGCCTCGTCGATTGCGCGACATACGCGGCTGGTCTGAATCTCCAGGTGAACGCCGGCCACGGCATCAACTATCGGAACATCGCACTTATCCACCGCATCCCGCATCTGACGGAACTCAACATCGGTCACGCCATTGTCTCGCGTGCGATGCTTGTGGGTTTCGAAACCGCCGTGCGCGAAATGCTTGCTGCCATGGAAAATTACAAGGATAGAATTTGGAAAGCACCCGATGAAAAGAATGGCACTCTTCAATTGGCGGGCGATTGAGGTCAATCGCCCCTACCTTTTTAGATTCCGGGATTTCCGATACGAATCGTTTTTGTTTCGATGAGTGTGTTGGGAATCGGTGTCGATCTGGTGGAATGCGCGCGCATTCAACATTCGCTTGATCGTTTTGGCGACAGATTTCTGCATCGCGTTTTTACCGAAGGCGAAATCGCTTATTCGCAATCGATGAAATTTCCCGCGCGGCATCTGGCCGCCCGTTTTGCTGCAAAGGAAGCGCTTTCAAAAGCGTTCGGCACCGGGATTGGAAAATCGATGGGCTGGAAAGATATCGACGTGCACAAAAAACCGAGTGGCGAACCGTTCGTTGTTTTGGAAGGCGGCGCGAAGCAGCTCGCCGCGGAACGTGGTGTCGCGAAAGTTTGGATCACACTTAGTCACACCGACAATCACGCGATGGCAGCGATCGTTCTCGAATCGTGAATTCGGAAATGTGGGAGGGACCTTAGCGTCCCGAGTTCGAACGGACGGGCCTAGTCGCGGCGCTGAGGCCGCTCCCACATTGGGGCATTGCGATCGCGCCCTACCAATGTTGTGTTGCATCGCGAGCGATTTGCATTTACCTCATCAGCGGCAATGGAGTTTGCCATCCTGCAGAAGGAAAACCGCCTGAAGCTAATGACTCCTGTTTAGCGCACGATGCGCGGCAGGAGTTTTGTTATGCTTACTTATATAATAGTCGGGTTGGGCGGTGCGCTCGGCAGCGCGGCGCGGTATTGGGTTTCGGGTTTCATCGCCGAACGCGGCGGCGAGATTTTCCCCTTCGGCACGCTGGTTGTGAATGTGACCGGATCGTTCGTCATCGGTCTGTTTGCCACGCTCACCGCGCCCGATGGCCGCTGGCTCGTTAGTCCATCCTTCCGTCAATTTTTCATGCTGGGGATCTGTGGCGGCTACACAACTTTCTCGTCGTTCAGTCTGCAAACACTCACGCTCGCGCAGGAAGGCGAATGGCTGCGCGCCGGAACAAACACGGTGGCTTCCCTGGTCCTTTGTCTTCTCGCCGTCTGGCTCGGACATTTTTGTGCAACGTTGATTAACAAATAGAAGATCATGCAAATTCCCAAAGACGCCATGTTATTGCGGATTTTCATCGGCGAAAGCGACCGATGGGAACATCAACCCCTTTATGAAGCGATCGTGCTCAAGGCGCGCGAACGACATCTCGCCGGCGCCACTGTGCTGCGCGGACCGATGGGTTTCGGCGCGGCCAGTCGCATTCACACCGCGAAGATTCTGCGTTTGTCGATGGATTTGCCGATCGTGATTGAAATCGTCGACAGCGAAGAAAAGCTGAACGCCTTTCTTCCTGACTTGGAAAAAATGATCGGCGGCGGCCTCGTTACGCTGGAGAAGATCAAGGTGATCCATTATCGCCACGAAAAGCCGCAACCGTAACACAGGCATTCTGCCTGTTTCGTCGAGCGGACATTCTGTCCGCTTGGTCGCGGGCTGAAAGCCCGCCTGACGAATCGGACTGCAAGTCCGAATTACGGCTGAAAGCCCGCTTGACGAATCGGACTGCAAGTCCGAGTTACGCGTTCGCTCATGAAGAAAAGCGCGCTCGCAAAATCCGCGTTCCGCTTTGTTCTCATCATTGGCATCGTCAATCTGCTCGCCGATTTCACCTACGAAGGCGGGCGCGCTGTCACCGGTCCATTTCTCGGCTCGTTAGGCGCAAGCGCCGCGGTAATCGGTTTCGTCGCCGGCTTTGGTGAGTTTGTCGGTTACGCGTTACGTTCCGTCTCCGGATATTTCGCGGACAAGACTCATCGCTATTGGCCCTTCGCATTCGCCGGTTACGCGCTCAATCAACTTGCCATCCCAGCGCTCGCGCTTGTGACAAACTGGCAAACGGGTTCGGCCCTCGTCATCGCCGAGCGTACCGGTCGCGCGATTCGCAAGCCGGCGATGGATGCAATGCTTTCACATGCTGGCGAATCGATCGGCGCCGGTTGGGTTTTCGGTTTAAACGAAGCGCTCGATCAGGCCGGTGCGACGGCAGGCCCGTTGCTCTTCGCTTACATCCTTGCATCGCACGGATCGTATCGGATCGGCTTCGGTGTTTTCATCATACCGGCCGTGCTTTGCATCATGAGCGTCGTGGTGGCGCGATGGCTCTATCCACGACCGCATGAACTGGAGATGCGTTCGTCCGAAACTTTATCGACGACAAATTTAGCGCAGCCATTCTGGATGTATCTCGTCGCCGGTGCGCTCGTGGCCGCTGGCCTGGCTGATTTTTCTCTCATCGGTTTTCATTTTCAAAAAACCAGCACGATTGCGCCGAACATGATCCCGATCTTCTACGCCGTCGCGATGGCGACTTCTGCTCTCAGCGGACTGCTCTTTGGTCGCTTGTTCGACAAGTTCGGTCGCAGCATCGCAGTGCTCGCGTTTTTGCTCTCCGCCGGATATGCCCCGTTCGTCTTTTTCGGAAACGCGACAACCGCATTGATCGGCATGATCCTGTGGGGATTTGGAATGGGCGCGGAAGGTTCGGTTCTACGAGCGCTCGTTACGAGTGTGATTCCATCAGCGAAACGCGGGACCGCTTTTGGAATTTTCGATTCCGGATTTGGAATCGCCTGGTTCCTCGGCAGCGCGGCGATGGGATTGCTCTACGAGAAATCCATTCTCGCCGTCGCCATTTTTTCCGTCGTGATCCAAATTGCAGCGCTGCCGTTTTTTCTTTTCGCGAAAAATAAGCAGCTGACCTAACGAGTCGCTCAACGAAGCCGTAATAGCGGCTTAATGCAATGCGTAAACTTCGACGAGCGCCACGCCGGTGGTGTTGTTCTTGCCGCGTACAACGGCGGTGTATGGCCCCGCGGCTAAGCTCATCAACAGTGCGGATTCGGACGCGTTTGTCGGCGCGAGGCCGGTTGCTTGCAATGCTTCTTGTTGCGTATCCTTCCAGTTGTCATTCGAAGCGATCAAGGCTCCGTTTCCATTGTGCAACTCGAGCACCGGATCCGCCAGAATGTCGCTCACATTCGAGGAGCTTAGCGAAGGACCCAGCGCGCGCACCACTACCGGGATGTCACCGCCGCCACCGCCGGCGCCCAGAATGAAGCCACCGATTAAGACACTGTCGCCAACATCGACTCGACCACGTGTGGAGATATTGAGGACGGCGGGAGCTAACGCTCTGTTCAGATCAAAAGCGAAAGCTTCAAAAGGTTCGGCGTCCACTTGAGTGGAGACAATGTTTCCAATCAACTGGGTGATATAGAGTGTGCCCGTTTTGGGGTCCAGCGTCATGGAGGTTGGCTTAGTCAGGCAGTCGGCAATCACGACTGGAGCGCTGGTTGGAGTAGAAAAGCGCGACAGAATCCCGGGGCCGTCCAGCATATCCTGCGATGAGTGCTCGAGGGTGAGATAGTTGGGATGATCGCTATCATCATCGGCGTTGGCCCTAACGGGGAGGACGGCGATGGCAGTCTTGAGTCCGCTAGTAAATGCCGCATGGCTACCCGTGACTGGATCAACCTGTTCCACCACTGATGAGCCCACGAGAAAGGGAAAGCCACGGAAGAGCGTGACCAAGAGTTTTCCATCTGCATAAACGATTCCCGTGGGAACAGCATCTATCACGGGAGCGCCGATCGGCGTAGAATTGGGAATTGGCGGAAACGTCGTGAGCGTCGAAAACGTTCCGCTGGAAAGATTGACTTGCCGAAGCGTGTTCTGGCCGCCATCGGTCACATACAATTGATTGCCGACGGCAACGAGCGCGAAGGGATTTGAATTGCGGACATTCGCCGGAAAGTCCGGTCGAGGGTCGGGCGTGTAATTCGGAAAGTTTGCAATTAAACGGATCGTAATTGTCTGGTCGCCGCCGTGAGACAGCGTGACAGAGTGACCGCCCGCGAGTGTTTGTTGATTGGCACTCGTTAGGGTAAAGCCGGTCGTCATCGCCTCAACATTGACGCTGAATTCAATCGCGAGGATCGAGCTTAGAAGCGGCGAGGATGGATCCGGGTTGGGAATTTCAGTGCCGGGGTTGGGGCCGTTAAGGACAGCATCGCCCACACCGATCGCGAGATAGAGGGTGCGCCCGCGCAAGAACAGACCGGATGGACCGGAGGGTTCACCGCCTTCCGCGCTAAATCCCGATGGAAGGCCGTCCAAAAGAGTGCGGCGCGTGCCGGTAAGACTCACGATGGAGATACGTCCGGTGTTGGGCGTAGGCGTTCCGGACTCCGAAACGATCAGGTTATCCTGCTTGGATAAGATGATCCCGATGGGACCTTCGAGGCCTGAAGTAAGTTCCGGGGCTGGGCACTGTGCTCTTGCGTTCGAGGGCACGCCTGTAAGTACAGCTAAGGTTACTACGATCAGCGCCGCAAATCGATTTCCCGGCATCGCGGTATAGGTCTTCATTAAATTTCGTTTCTTCTTTTTCTTGGTGTTGATTTGACAGGTTGTGTCCGAGTCAACCTCTCACCTGTCTTCTAACGGAACGACGCCGTGAAGTTCCCGAAATAGATTTAAGACCACGCTCGGGGTCCATCTCTGTGCTCTTGCGAATAAGCATGTCCAAGCCCTCGGTCGGAATGCCTAGGAAGCTATCTGGCTCCGTTGAAAAGCTATCTCATAAACATCCATACTCGACGAAGCAGCAGTAGCCGCTGCTGTAGCCGTCCCGCCCGCTATGTCGGGGCGTTGGCACCGCAAAACACGGCGACATAGCGCCGTGGCTACACCTACCCGTTATTTACCAAATGGCTTGTAACTGATTCGCCGGTGTGGGTTAGGGAGGTAGTGCCGTGCCAGATTTCAATTTCACACTGGAAACATCCGACGCATTGATCGATCCGTTGACGTTAACATCGTTGCGGAAGTTCGAGCTATCGATAGCTTGGCCGGATTTTAGTTTCGTCAGGCTAACATCGGATGCGTTCACTGTTCCGTTCACCGTGGTGTCTCCAACTAGCACTCCCATCGGGACATTAAGGTCGCCCGTGACAGTGCCATCACTTGCCCCTTGCAATGTTACCGTAATCCTTTGCGCGTTAGTTACTCCAGTGAGGTTAACAGTAACAGTAGTTGTCCCGCTGCCGTTGCTGCTGCTGACTGATCCCGTACCGGCAGTGACGGCTGCGTTGGTGAAAGTCACTGCGCTGGGGAAGGTAAAGACAATCTGGTAATCATTGTTCGCTCCGCCGCTGCGGCATTCAACGCCGGAGTTACCGGTGAGCGGTAAATTGATGTCGAAGGTTCCAGCGCCGCCATGGATCTTTCTGGAGACGACCGCCGTCGGTGTGGGAGGCAGCAAGAGAAAGGCATTGCGTATCGATTCCGTGATGCTCCCCGAGCCGTTCGAATACCCGCTACTATAATAACCACGCGCGCGGATGTAGATGTTTTGTAGGGTGGGAAGGTTCAAACCGGTCAAGGTCCAGTTGCTCCCGACCGCTGCGCCGTCGCCCAGAGAGGTATAGCTTACATTATCGGTTGAATACTCAAAGTTCACGCGCGCAAATTGCGGGCTGGAGCCATCGCGTGTCCAGGTAACAACACTTTGCGTCACAGCCAGGTTTTGCCGCGCGATGGTGTCATTATTCAGACGAGCAAAGAGGTTGCGCGACTGTGCGTCCGACGCTGGCAAAACCGCCGCCCGCCAAGATCTTGCCGTCTGTCTGTAGGGCGATTGCATAGACAGTGCTGCTCACATTTGGATCGAACGAATCAGCCGCTCCAGTCGCAGCATCGAGCCGGGCGATGTGGTTGCGCGCCGCTCCGCCGATGGCGATGAACACCCCAGCCGCCAAAATCTTGCCGTCCGCCTGCACCGCGACGGTCCGGACACTATTGTTCGCATTCGGGTCGAACGAATCAGCCGCTCCTGTGGTCGCATCGAGCCGGGCAATATTATTGCGCGCCTGTCCCCCGACCGTCGTGAACTGGCCGCCCACTAGAACCTTGCCGTCCGGCTGCACAGCGATAGCAAAGACCTGATTGTTCGCGTTTGGATTCCAAGAATCAGCCGCTCCGGTCGTCGCATCGAGCCGGGCGATGCCATTGCGGGTCTGTCCGCCGATGCTGTTCGCGTCGTTGAAATCGCCGCCCACCAGAATCTTGCCGTCCGCCTGCACGGCGATTGCGTTGACATAATTATTCGCGTTTGGGTTGAATGAATCGGCGAAGCCGGTGGTATCGAGTCGTGCGATACGGTTGCGTGCCTCTCCACCGATAGTTATGAAAGTCCCGCCCGCTAAAATCTTGCCGTCGGACTGTAGCGCGATTGCATAGACCTGATTGTTCGCGTTTGGATTCCACGAATCAGCCGCTCCGATCGTCGCATCAAGCCGGGCCATGTAATTCCGCGGCTGTCCTCCGATGCTGGTGAAATTGCCGCCCACTACGATGTTGCCGTCCGCCTGTACCGCGATTGCACCGATAAAACTGTTCGCGTTTGGGTTGAAGGCGGTATCGAGCGTGCCGTCCGTGTTCAAACGGGCGATATTGTTGCGTGAAACGCCCAACACGGTGGAAAATGAGCCACCAATGAGAACCTTGCCGTCCGGCTGAACGGCGGTAGCGATAACCTGGATGCCGACAGCGCTGATATTGAGCGTCCGGTCGGGCCTGCCGTCGGTTTCCAGGCGGGCGATGTTATTACGTGTTACCGATCCCCCGGGCGGCGAAAGCGTCGAGAAGGAGCCGCCCGTTAAAACCTTGCCGTCCGCCTGCACCGCGATTGCGAAGAGCTCTGGGGCGGGTCCGCTGGCGCTGGGGTTGAATGAGTCCGCCAGGCCCGTCGTGGGATCGAGTCGCGCGATGTGATTGCGCGCCTGTCCGCCGATGCTCGTGAAGATGCCGCAGGCTAAGATTTTGCCGTCCGGCTGGACGGCGATTGCGTGGACGGTACTGTTATTGATCCCATCGTTTGCGTTCGGATTAAACGAATCTGCCGCGCCCGTGGTGGCATCAAGCCGGGCGATGTGGCTGCGCGCCTGTCCACCGATACTGGTGAAATTGCCGCCCGCTAAAATCTTCCCGTCCGCTTGCAGCGCGATTGTCCAGACAGGAGCTATGTTGGCGTTCGGGTTAAACGAATCTGCCAGGCCAGTTGTGGGATCGAGCCGCGCCAACGCGGTGCGCGCCTGTCCGCCGATGGTGTTGAACCCGCCTCCCCACTAAGATCTTGCCGTCGGGCTGCACCACGATGGCAACGATAGAAGCATTCGCGTTTGGATTAAACGAATCAGCCGTGCCGGTGCTGCCATCAAGCCGGGCAATGCGGTTGCGCGGCTGTCCACCAATGCTGGTGAACGTAGCCGCCCACTAAGATCTTGCCGTCCGGCTGCACCGTGATTGCAGAGAGAAGATTGTTCGCGTTCGGATTAAACGAATCTGCCGTTCCGGTTACAGGCTCGAGCCGGGCGATACGATTGCGCGGTTGTCCGCCGATGCTGTTCGCTCCCAAGAAACGGCCGCCCACCAGAATCTTGCCGTCCGCCTGCAGCGCGATGGCGTAGACAATATCGTTTGCGTTCGGGTTGAAGGCGGTGTCGAGCGTGCCGTTCGCGTTCAGTCGGGCGATAAAGTTGCGCGCGACCGCCGCTCCGCCGTTGGGCGCGAGGCTTGTAAAATCGCCGCCGATAAGAATCTTGCCATCCGGTTGGAGGACGGCGACCCGAACTATGCCGTTCGCGTTCGGGTCGAAACCATCGAGCGCGGATTGCCCGCGCACCGCCGCCGCGCCGCCCGCGAGGAACACGGCAACGGAAAACAGTAAGAGCGCAGCGTTCCTGGCTTTGGATGTTGTTTTCATGGATTCACTCGTTAGGCTACGGGCTTACGGCCGGCAACGCCGTGCCCGATTTCAATTTCACGCTCGAAACATCGGAGGCGTTGATCGAGCCGTCGACGTTAACATCTTTGCGGAAGTTAGAGCTATCGACCGCCTGGCCGGATTTTAATTTCGTCAGGCTAACGTCGGAGGCGCTCACTGTTCCATTGCCGGTGGTGTCACCAGTGAGAATGCCCATGCGGACCGCCACGTTGTTTGTGTTCTTGCTGTCGTTCACGTTCAGCAATGTGACGGTAATTCTTTGTGCATTTGTTACTCCACTTAGATTGACAGTGACTTCATTCGCACCGGTGGCGAGAGGGATCGCGCTACTCGCAGTGCCGGAGGTGACGCTTGCCCCACTAAAGGTAACCGGGCCGGGAAAGGTGAATACGATCTTGTGAGTCGTGCCGGCGCGACATTCGATACCCATTGAGCCAGAGAGCGGAAGATCGATATCGAATTCGCCCGACGCGCCATGAGTTTTGCGCGAGACGGCGCTGATCGCCTGCACCGGAAAGCTGTTGGTCCAGAAAGCGGGTTGCCCATTCCATGCGGCTTTGCGAACGATGAAGCCGGTAGCCGCCGGAATGACGTCACTGCCGCGATCGGTCGTGCTGTCTCCGAGCAATCGCCAAGGGCCGTTGGCTGCCGCTGGATCCTGATAATAAATAGCACTGGGTGTTTTATCGAAACCCGCTTGCGCGTTGTCGAATACGAGCAGCTGATCGTTCGCGCCAAACGATCCTTGTGCTCCGCTTAAGCCGGTTGCGTTTAGCGCCACGTCCAGAGGACGGAGAAGACTCACTGGATTGTCCTGCGCGGAACCCATGATTGTCTGCAGCGGTGTCGTCAATTTTTTGGTCAGAACGCCGCCCAGACTAATAAGTGGCAAAGTCGGAGCGCCATTGAGATTTCGCACGACGAAGTGACTATCTGGAAGCAGCGGATCATCGCCGTGATCGGTTGTGTTATCGCCAACCAATCGCCATCCCACGTTTCCCGATGTCCCATCAACGTTGTTGCTAAAAAAGTAGGACGTGTAGGGAAGGTCCGTTCCGGAGGCTGAGATATCCGGCACTCGGATCTGCGTTTTGTAGGATGCGCTCGAAGTCGTGGGCGTGAAGGAAACATTCTGATAGGCCGCGGGGAAAGCAGTCGCAAGAGTCCAGTTAGGAATGACTGAGAACTCAGTATTGGCCGGAATGCCGGTCAAATTATCTTGCCCGAGTTGAACAGCCAGCGCATTGGCGGTGTTGCTGATGATGGGATAAGTGTGGCCTTCCTTGGGATTGGAACCTCCCGAACCGATCAGGACGTAGTAGTGATCCGGTTGACTGCCAGCTGCGTAAACAAACTGGTTAGGCGTCCAGGGATTGCCGCTCACGGTGATCGTCGTTCCCGTCGCCGACTGCAACGGCCCGACGAATGCCGGTGGCCTAACGAATGGCAGGGAGATAAACGAATCGGAATTGCCCAATTGGTTCGTGGTGATGAATCCGACCGGTTCCGATACGACAGATTGGGCGGATACGATTCGAGCAAGTATGAGAGCGCCCGCAGCGGCGATCGAAAACAGAAGTAAGCGATTAGCATTAGTATTCATAATAGATTCCAGGTGTGGTGTTAGATTAGATTGTTTGGTCATGGCAGTTGATCCTCGATGACGCCGAAGAACCGGAGACCAGCGTGAGATTCATTGCCCGGCATTAAGCGCGGAGCTATCGCACTTCGCGCAGTTTCTCCGCGGGGCGGAAGAGCATGTCGACCACCAGACTCATTACGCTGCGTTTCCGCACTTGAAGGTTCACGGTTACGGCCATTCCAGATTGCATTTTCACGCGCTGGCCACGAACGATCAGGTGTTGCTGCGCAAGATCGACGCGGGTGGGAAACGCGTAGAACGGAACGGCCTGGGTAGGTGCAAGAGCGTCGGATCCGATTGAGGTCACACGGCCCGCGATATCTCCGAATTCTCGAAACGGAAACGAATCGATGCGAACGCGGGCCGTCATTCCTTCGCGTGCGAAGCCGATGTCTTTGTTGGCGAGAAAGACTTTTGCGATCAACTGCTCGCTCGGCACGAGTTTCAGCAGCAGGTCTGCCGCCGCCACCACTGCGCCGGGTTGGCGCGCTTGCAGATCAAAGACGACTCCATCTACCGGTGCGAGTAATTCCTGGTAACCGAGGCTGGCGTTAAGCTGAGTGAGCTGACTTTCAATTTGTGAAAGACGCTGCTTGTTATCGACGATCGCTTTGCTCAAGCGCGAATCGATCTCGGCGATGCGTTGCTGATTGCGCTGCAAGCCGGCCAAGGCTTCCTTCTTGTATTCGGTTTCAACGGTGTCGCGTTGCTCGCGGTTTTTGCGGATTTCCAATTCGAGGCTGGCGACATTAGTCCGCATTTTTTGCTCTTCATTTTCGGTACGAATGACCTCGGTCTCGCGCGCGAGCCGCTCGACTTCACTGACCGCGTCCTGTTGCGCGAGCTTCGTGTAACTAGCCAGAATTTTGCGGTTATTCTCCAGCAGCTTCTCGGTTTGTGCGTGCTGATTACGCGCGCCCTCGAGCTGGCTCTCGGCCTGCGATGTCGCGAGCGCCCATGCATCGGCGCGCCCGGTGCGATCCTCCTCGGCGTTTTCGAATGCGGCCTTGCGATCGACAGGCAAGTCAATGCCTTCCGTCGAGTGCGCGAGCTCGGCGCGAAAGAGACGATTCTCCGCCACAAGGTTGGCGCGGTCGCGCGCAAGCGCGAGCATTTCCGGCGGAAGCTCCTGGCCGGATGAATCAGTCGATGAAACTTCCGCCACGTCCGCCATCTGACGCGCGTAGAATTCAATCTCGTTGTGCAACGAAGCGGCTACCGACTTTTGCGAGCCGATTTGGGCTGAAGTGATTTGTTGGTCGAGCCGGACCAACGGGTCGCCTTTGCGCACCGGCTGGTTTTCCTGCACGTAAACTTTTTCCACCACACCAGCGACTGGTGCCTGCACTTCCCGAACGGCTCCAGTCGGCTCCAGTTTTCCCGCGGCGACAACCACCTCTTCGATTTGCGCGAAAGTAATCCAGAGCAAGCAGAGGACGGTGAAGCCAACGATCGTCCAGATGATGGCGCGCGACCAAAAAGCGGGCTGACGCAAAAAGACGGCGCGATCAAATCGCTCGAAGGCAGCCTCGATTTTTGCGGTGGCTTGTTTGCGCTGCGCGCTCAAGGTTGTCACGAAGGGATTTCCTGCTGTTGGTAGAGCGCGGCGTAGCGTCCCCGCAGAGCGAGAAGTTGCTCGTGTGTGCCGCGTTCCGCGATGATGCCGTTTTCGAGAAAGAGAATGAGATCGGCCGATTGCACCGAGCGCAGACGATGTGTGACAAAGAAGACGGAACGCCCTTCGAATTTCTTCGCCAGGTTTGCGCAAACCTGGTGTTCGGTGACGAAGTCGAGTGCGCTGGTCGCTTCATCCAGAATGAGCAGGCGCGGATCTTGCAAAACGACTCGCGCAATCGCGATGCGCTGGCGTTGCCCGCCGGAGAGCGCGCGGCCGCCTTCACCGACCGGCGTGTTGTAACCTTCGGACAGCCCCATGATGAATTCATGTGCCGCCGCGATCCTGGCCGCTTCGACAATCGATTCGGGCGACGCGTCCGGATCGCCTAACGAGATGTTTTCCTGCACGGTTCCCTCGAAGAGCAGACTGTCCTGCAAGACCATTCCGATCTGGCGGCGCAAGGAATAGAGCTCCACTTTCGCGATGTCGTAGCGATCGATAAAAATGCGACCGGCGTCGGCGGGATACAGCCGTGGCAGCAGTTTTAGCAGCGTGCTCTTGCCAGAACCGCTCTGTCCGACGACGCCAACAAAGGCGCCGGCGGGGACTTCGAATTCCACATCACGCAATTGCGGCGGACCGCCTTTGACATAGGCAAACGAAACGCGCTCAAAAGAGACCGCGCCTTCGATCGGTGGGATCGGAATATTTTTGGCGCCGAGCTCATTTTGCTCGCGCGGTGCATCAAGAATGTCACCGAGACGTTCGATGGAAAGACCGACTTCCTGAAATTGCTGCCAGCTTTGCACCATGCGCAGCAAAGGGGAGGCGACATAGCCGGAGATGATGCGGAAAGCGATGAGTTGGCCTAACGAGAGCCTGCTGCCGAGGACGAGATAAGCGCCATACCAAAGAACAGCCAGGTCGGAAACGCGGCTGAGAAAATTCGTAATCGCATTGACGCTGGTGGAAGTGAGAACGGTGTGAAATCCGGCGGAGACAAAACGTGAATAGTGTTCCTGCCATTTCCAGCGCGCATGCAGCTCCAGGTTTTGCGCTTTGACCGTTTGAATGCCGGCGAGTGTTTCGACGAGATAGGATTGCGTCTGGGCATAACGGACAGCGCGCGTGCGCAATTGGCGCTGTAACAAAGGCGCGACGAAAAAAGTAAGTCCCGTGAGCAATGGAACGACTGCGAGCGCGGCGATCGTCAACGGGACGCTATAGGCCAGCATGACGCCGATGTAGATGACGGAGAAAATTCCATCGAGCACAACGGTGAGGGCGGTGCCGGTAAGAAATTGACGAATGTTTTCCAACTCGTTCAACCGCGTGGCCAGCTCGCCGACGGGCCGTTTTTGAAAATAGCCTAACGAGAGACGGTAGAGCCGATTGATGATGGTCGAGCCTAACGAGACATCGATGCGGTTGGTGGTATCGACGAAAAGATAAGTGCGCAGACCGGTGAGAAGCGCAGCGAAAAAGGCAACGCCGAGAAGCAAAACGCCGAGAACGCTGAGAGTGCCGGCGCTATTTTGCACCAGCACCTTGTCGATGATCACCTGGGTAAGAAGTGGATTGGCCAGAGTGAACAGTTGAACGAAGAACGATGCGACCAGCACTTCGCAGAGGACGCGGCGATGCTTCTTGATCGCAGGCCAGAACCAGCGCAGTCCGAAAGGTTCTTCCTCGATCACGGCCTGACCGCGCGTGAGAAGAAGCATCTCGCGATGCTCCTCCGTCGCGTCGTGAAACTCCGCTAACGGGATGTGTCGCAGGCCGGATTCTGGTGAGACGAGGACGCACTCGGTCTCGCCAACTTTGTACAGGACCACGAGCCGATCGTTGAAACGGATCAACGCGGGCGGTTCGATCTGCGGGATGTCATGCGTGGGCAACATCGTCCAGTGAGCATTCAGCCCGGCGAGTTCGGCGACAGCGCCGCAATGTTTGAGCGAGAGCGCGGGCGCGCGTTGCAGTTGATTACTCAAGACGCGTCGCAAAACCTGCGCGCGAAAAGGTCGCTCGAAATATTGGCAGACCATCTCGAAGCAGGCGAGCGCGCCGTCCAATTCGCCTTCTCCGCGAATCTCGGGGAACGCGGGTGTTGCCGCTGAGGTCTCGGCAGGAATTGCGGTGTCCGTCGTTTCGAGCGGCGGTTGCGCAGCTTCCTCGCGCAACATATCCGCTGGAATTCCGATGATCCTGGTTACGGTTGGTGGCGCTCCGTTTGCCGGCAAACTCCAGCGCGCGCCGCGCTCGCCGTCGCCGGAACTCACAAGCCAGACTCGATCGGAAGTAAATTGTTCTGCACTAAAGCCGTTAACGCCCCAAAATTTTACCTCCGCTGCGGGCGCCGCCTCCAATGCCATTTGTTTGAGATCGTCCGGCTGGCGCGCGCGGCGGGAGAATTCGGAGGAAAGCAGGTCGAAGACTTCCACCAACCCCGCGCGCTCAATGTAAGTCTCGCGAAAAAGCGAAAGGTCTTCGACCAAAGAACGGAATTTCTCCGCCGGCAGCGCAAAACAAATCGCGTCGTGCGAAGCCACTATCGTTTCGCAGGGAAGACCGGAGGTAATGCCGATCCAGCCGAAGGATTGGCCGCGCTGCAGGACTTCGAGATTGATCGGCTCGTCTTCGTTCGGCAGAAAACCGAGTGAACGGACGCGCCCCTGCGCCACGAGATGGAAATCCAGCGGCGGCCGGCCGCGGGCCAGAATCGTCTCCCCGATCGCGTAGCGCACAGAGCGAAATTCCGCCGCGATAAAACGGCGGGTCTGCCCGGGTAATTCCGACCAGGGCGCGGTTTCGCCTAACAAGTCATAGATCGCATCGGTAGCGCTCATGGCTTGAGATTTTCAAACTGCCGCTTCATCTCGGCATTCAACGAAGCTTCAAAAAGTTCCTGCAGCAGCTGCGCCTCGATCGCTGAGTTCAGTTCCGCCGCCCAAATTTTTTCCACGCGCGTGACCACATGCCATTCGCCGAGGTGAACCGGCGCGCGCAATTTGCCGGGCGCGCTGGCGGCGAGAAGCGGACGGAGGCCAGGATGGACCGCGCCGAGTGCGATCGGCCCAATAATGCCAGAAGTGTGCGCCTCCGGACCTTCGGAATATTGGGCGGCGATCTCGGCGAAGGTTTGCTCGCCTTCCTTGATCCGGAGATAAAGTTCGCGCGCCAAAGCGGCATCGCGCAATCGCAAGATGGAATAGACGATGCGGTCTAACGAGGTTTTCCTCTTCAGGAAATAAGCCGGCAAAGCTTTGCCCCAGGTTTCCTTTTTGAATTTAGCGACGCGCGCCTGTCGGGCGCAGGCAGCTTTGAGCTCGTCTTCATTCAGGCCGAAACGTTGAAGGATTGCGCCATTCGCTTCCGTGGGATCGATCTGGCCGTTTGCGCAAAACTCAGCCCAGGCAGATTCGTTTTCTTCCGCCGTGCATTCGATCGAAGCGATGAAATGATCGACAACGATCTCGCGCAGGAATTGCGGCCAAAGACCGAAGGCCTTCAAGCGCTGGATCCAGTTAGCAGCGACTTTCTGCAAGAGGACTTCGGGAGTTACGCTCATGGCTTCGCTGGCCTAACGACTGTTGTGCGTCTCGGCGCATGCCGGCCGATCCAGCGCAATCTTTCCGGCAACAAATCACGCAAGGCGTAACGATGCCGAATGGTGGCGCGGGCGTTGTCGCGCAGGCGTGTGAAATCGCCGTTGCCCCCGAGCGCTTCGCCCACGCGCCGCGCGATTTCTTCGGGCGAAAAAAAATCGACGAGCAAGCCATTGTTCCCGTCTTCAATCACTTCGCGCACCGGCTCGGTGTTCGATGCGATCACGAGGCAACCGGTTGCCATCGCCTCAAGGAGCGACCATGAAAGGACAAAAGGTCTCGTTAGGTAGACATGGGCCGATGAGGCGCGTAGAACCTGTCGATATTCGCTGTAGGGAATCAGGCCGGTGAAA
Organism: uncultured Verrucomicrobiae bacterium; assembly: GCA_963803315.1. Taxonomy (GTDB): domain Bacteria; phylum Verrucomicrobiota; class Verrucomicrobiia; order Chthoniobacterales; family UBA10450; genus JBBQFI01. Next base: position 156,751 of record CAWDLY010000005.1, read on the forward strand.
TGCACTCGCGCCGGATCGAGCGGAAACTTTTCCAGCATGGCTTCCTTGTAGGTCTTGCCATCGGGTAACTTTCGCCCGTATGCCACGCGATCATCGCCAACGATGACGACATGACATTGTGGGCGAGCTTGCAGCAATTGCTGCATCGATTCGATGAACTGCGGAAAACCGCGGTAGGACTCAAGTCCACGCGAGACGTAGGTGACGAGCTCTTCGACTGCAGAGAGATCGAGCCCGAGTCGCGGCAAAACAAGCCGCGCGGGTTCGGGCTTGAAGTAATCCGTGTCGATTCCTTCATGGCAGATTTGAAGCTTCGATTGGAACTCAGCGGGAAACTGTCGCTTCTGCCAATGCGTGGGACAGCTACCCGCATCGCATGCCTGTAGATCGATCAAGATGGAGGCGTTCTTGATCCGAATACGAGCTTCGTCGTCCGCCGTTAGCGGCTCAGTATGGTCGAAGTCGGCATCAGTTCCGTGCGCGTGATAGAACCATTCGAACCGACAGAGCAATCTACTCTGCGGAAAGAGATCCTTCATGAAGAGCGTCGGTCCGAAACCGGAGTGCCCGTAGATCACATCCGGCACGAAACCGCTCTTTTTTAGTTCGGCCGCTACTCGATAGGACTGCTGCCCATGCAGCACCGTCTGCTCGAACCCGACAAGATAAGGATGAGTCGCTTTTCCCGGCGGCCTGACCTTCTTGTAAACCAGCTTGTGCACTCCGGGCAGTTCGCCTTCCGCGCGTTCGGTAATGAAAACAACCTGATGCCGCTTATCGCGCGCGAGAAAGGCGGCGAGATCGCGAAACTGCGACGGAAAATTGGGGTGCAGAAAAAGGAATTTCATCTTCGCAGTGCATCCAGAGGTTGAACCCGGGAGCTAGACCGCCGCGAATAAGAAGCTGTTGCTCATGTGATTTGGGGAGAAAATGCTCCGCGGAATGCAGCGTCGGGGTTCCAGGTGGAGCGGATCGCTCAACCCCGAACGGCTACGATCAAGAGAGGAAGCAAACAAGTCGTCGAGTTGTGAAGCGCCCAGAGATATTCTGTCCTGGAAATCCGGAAATGCTTTTTTTCGATTGGGTCTGTTGCCATTCACGAAAATGGCGGAGTCGATCACATTGCCGGCGGGTGAGCGCGGTAGACGATTGCAGGATCGCCATCAGTTCGTCGGTGGAATCGAAAACGCCATTGGAGTTTTGGTCGAAGTAGAGACCAGTGCCGGGAGCGCCGCTGACGGGCGACGGACTGAGCAAATACTGGCTGGCGCTGCCAAATAACTGCAGAAGATCGCCGGCCGAAGGCGTGAAATCGGTGATGAGTGCGTAATCGAATTGTCCGTCAGTGTTCGGGTTACCATCGTCGTAGAAACGGCCGCCACTGGTTCCGAGCACGAAGAGGTCACCGCCCGCGCCGCCGGTGAGAGTATCGCGCTGGCTGGAGCCACGGTTAGCCGTGCCGTCGCCGACTAGTGTATCGTTGCCGCGCAAGCCGCTAAGCAGATTATTCTGCTGGCTGGCGATGAGGGTGTTATCGGAATTGTTGCCGGTGCCGGTCGCGGCCGAGAAATCGGCGATCGTTAGGTTCTCGAGATTTGCTCCGAGGGTATAATCCATGGAGGTGACAACGGTATCAACGCCTTCAGCGACAAGTTCGATCACCGTATCGCCCGGATCATCGACAAAGTAAATGTCGTTGCCCGCACCACCTTTCATCAAGTCCGCGGAGGTGCCGCCATCGAGCGCGTCGTTGCCATTGCCGCCGTTGAGTGTGTCGATGCCCGCGCTGCCTAACAAGTAGTCAACTCCATCTCCGCCATCGAGGCTGTCGTTTCCAACTTCGCCGAAAAGGGTGTCGTTCCCGGCGTCACCGGCAATCGATCGTTATCGTTGCCGCCGAAGAGGACGGCGCCATCGCCGCCGAACAGGCTGTCGTTGCCGCGCGCGTAGATGCTGTGTTTCCGCCGCCGTAAAGTGTGTCGTTGCCCGCGGATGTGCCGGTGAGTGTGTCGTCGTGGCTGCTACCCGTAACTAGCACGCGCTCGATTTCCCGGAAGGCAAGGAAGTCGATGTAGTTGCCCGTCACCGGATCGCGTCGCCTGTACAAGCCGCCATCGTTGAGGTTGAAGCTGGAATCAACGCCGAGCGCGGTAGGGCTGTCGCCATCGCGGTAGTCGAGGATCAGAAGATCGTCGCCGGCGCCACCGTAAACGGTATCGAAGCCAACTCCCTGGATTCAACGTGTCGTTTCCGGCGCCGAGAGAAAAGCGATTATCGAAACGTCCGAGCTGTGTGATCGAGTCGTTGCCCGAGCCGCTGGCGAAGTTGCGGAGCTGCTCGAAATTTCGCGCATACGCTCCGTCGGCGAATTCCAGATTTGTCGGCGCGGCGCTGTTCCAAACGATCGCCGCGGTTTGATTCGAAAAATCTGCCGAGAGCGTGTCGAAGCCGAGGCCGCCATCGAGCTGGAACAGCGCGTCCGGCGCCGAGGAAGAAGCCAGTCGAAGTTATTGATGTTGAACGCGACATCCTCGACAAGATCGTTGCCCAAGCCGCCATCGAAAACATCGTGCCCGCCCGCGATGCCTGCGTAGCCGGGAGCGCCGTTGTTCATTGCCGGACTGCTTGGCCAGCAAGGACGTCGTTGCCATCGCCGCCGAGTAGAACATCGCTGCCGCCATGGCCGCCGAGCGTGTCGTTGCCGGCGAGGCCGATGAGTGTGTCGTTGCCGTTAAGGAAACTGGCCCAGATCACGTCGTCTTTGCTCGCGCCGGTGACCTGAAGGTTTTCGATGTTCGAGTAACTGTAGCTATCGATCAATCGATGTTGCCAATGGTGTTCCGGGAAAAGCCGGCGCCGTTGGTTGTGATGCCTAACGAGTTGGCCGGGTCGGCGACTGAAAAATCGATCCGCAGCGTGTCGTCGCCCGCTCCGCCATCGATGCGATCGGGCCCGCTGGCGCTCGCGCTGGAGCTGTGGTTGGTCCCGTCGAGGGAGCCTCCGCCACGCAACGGATCGATAAGATTGGCGCCAGTCGTCGCCGGTCAAATCGTCTCCGTAGTTTGTGCCGATGATATTTTCGAAACCGCCGATCGTAATTCCGCTCGCCGCCCCGCCGGTCTGGCCGGTCGCAAGGTTGATGACGACTCCAAATCGAACACCGGGAGCGATGTTGTCCGGCGCTTGTTTGTAGAATCCTTCAAACGAGAGCGTGTCGTTCCCTGCTCCGCCAGCGAGCGTGTCGCCGGGAACTGAAAAGCCGGTAATATCGCCGAAGCCGTTATACGTGAGCACGGCGTTGTTGGACTCATCGTTGATGAAATCGTTGTCGGCGCCGCCATCGACGCTGTCATTCCCTGCGCCGGAATAAATGGTGTCGTTACCCGCGCCGCCCTCGACCGTATCGTTGCCTCGACCGGAATAGATCGTGTCGTTCCCGCCGTTCGTGCGGATGAGGTTGGCGTAGCCGTCGTCGGCGGCGTTATCGAGTTGGATGAAATCCGACTGGTCGCCCGTGTCGAGCTCGCCGATGTTTTGGAAATTCCGTTCCGTCTCGCCGTCAGCAAACGTGTAGTCGTTATTCTGCCCGGCAATCCAGTTGATCGATACTGTTTTGTCCGAGTAGTCCGCCGAGAGCCGGTTATTACCCTGGCCGCCGTCGAGCGTGTCGATACCCGGCACATCCAGCGTGACGAGATAGTCGTTGCCCGCGCCACCGTCGAGTGAGTCGTTGCCCAGGCCGCCGTCGAGATAGTCATTATCTTCCTGGCCAAGAAGCGTGTCGTTCCCCAGGCCGCCAAAGATCGTGTCGTTGTCATAGCCTGGCGCGGATTGCGGGCCGCCGGTCGCGTCCGGGGCGTCGCCGTAGAGCACGTCGTCGCCGGCGTCTCCCGTGATGAGGTCCGCTCCGCCGATCCCGGCGATCGTGTCGTTGCCGTCACTGCCTTCGAGCGTGTCGCCGGTTCCGGAGACGATGGGGTTGCCGTTGACGTCCTTGGGCAATTCACCAAACGGCAGGGGCGAACCGTAGAGCACCTCGATGTTTTGTAATACGTCGCCCTGCGCATCTCCCGCAGTGCCCAACCCGGTGCGCAAGCTCACGGCAACCGGCGTCTTCGAACCAAGGTAAGCGGCGATGTCGATGCCGGCGCCGCCATCGAGCGTATCCGCGCCGGGTCCGCCGGTGAGGAAGTCGTTGCCATCGCCGCCCAGCAACAAGTCGTCCCCGGCGCCGCCATCGAGGACGTCGTTGCCGGCGAAACCTTGGATGGTGTCATCACCGTCCAGACCGCTGAGCAACGAGTTATCGCCGTCATCGCCGTTGATGGTGTCAGCAAAGTTAGTCCCTTCGTAACGCTCAATGGAAATGAGCGTGTCGCCTACGCCGTCACCTGTAAATGTATTGGTGCGCAGGTCGATGAGCATCGCCACCGGCGCCGTCCGGAAGCTCGCGGTATTGAGGCCCTCGCCGCCGTCGAGAATGTCCGCTCCCGAGCCGCCGATGAGCACGTCGGAGCCTTCCCCGCCGCGCAGCGTGTCGTTGCCCCCGCTTCCGTCCAGCACGTCCGGGCCGTCGCCGCCGTCCAGGCTGTCGTTCGCTGCGCCGCCGGTGAGGATGTCACGGTTCGCGCCGCCGGAGAAAAAGGCGGGCACGTTTACGTCCGGGTCGAGCTGCAACTTGTCGCTGTGTTCGCCGCCGTCGCCGATAATGCGGTCGGGAAAACCCGGGTGCACTTCGCTAAACTTGAACCCCTCGATCTGCAATCCGGACGGATCCTGGCCGCCCGGCGCGGTAAAATTGTGGATGAAGATGTCCTCGGCCCGGTCAGTGAGGTTGCCGACCTGCCGCTCCGCGCTACGCGGCCCGACGTTGAGCGCGAGTGTGCCCCCGCCGATGTCGGTGGCGAGGATCGGATGAACGGTGTTGTCGCCGTCGAAATTAAGCAGGGTGACACGTGGACTCTCAAATGAGAACTCGATGTCGAAGGGACTGATGCCGATTTCGAGATAGACCCGCAGCCCCGTCGTGATCTCGCCACTCGGATCGAAGAGGTCGCCGAACGACGTTGAAGTCAACGTGCCGCCGCGTACTTTGCCTTCATCTTCGGCGAGGGAAGAGGAAAGATTGAACTCGATGGTCGCGGTGAGGTCACCATCCACGCCAGTTTTGGCGATGCCGATATTCGCTTCGACCCCTGCGATGAGTCCGATCGAGATGGAAAGGCCCGTCACGGGGTTTCCGCCGTCGTCGGTGGAGCGGACAAAGAAACCATTGAACACTTTGGTCGGATCCGTCGATCCGCCCGCGATGTAATCGCGAAGTCCTTGGGTATCGAAACCGAAGTCGAATTTACCCGAAACGCCGAAGTGCCCGCCGAGATTGACACCGATGTATCCGAAAACCGGAAAATATTGCGAGTACGCGAAGTCGACACCGAACGGTGCCGGGCGGTAGTCAAAGAGATCGACATCCTGTCCAAGAAACAACTTGCCGATATCTTGAAAATCTGTGAGCAGCGGAAAGCTTAGCCCGCCGCCACCCAGGTCGGTGACGCCCGAAAGGAATTGCCCGAGATCGACGTTTTGACTGCCGGGCGCTTGGGGGGGGCGCGACAAAATCAGCCCGAGGTCTTCCGCCGCGTCCATCCGCACATCCCCGCTGACCCGGAGCGAGCCGAGGTCTATCTGCACGTTACCATCGTTAACGAAGGTGCCGACCTGTGCCGCCAGATTGGCAATATCTGCCAGTCCCCTGATGGCTGAGACCTCGTCCGGCGTCAGTCCCAGGAAGTCGAGCAGCGTCACCTTGTTCGATCCCAAATCACTCAGGATGGGGATGGGCCTGGTTAGGATATCGATCACCGGCTGCAACGGTCCGGTCACGGTATTGATCTCGTGGAGCACCTGGCCGGCGAACCCGCCGAAAAACGAACCGAGATTCACATTGTTATTGAGGAATTCAACGCTCGGCACACCGCCGAATGTCTCGTTGGTGTCGCTTGGATCGACGACTGCATTCGTAAAATCCCATCCCAACGCCAGCTCGGTGCCGAGATTTGGCAGGCCCGCCGCGGCTGGTAGCGTGCTGGCAAGATTGAGGTCAACATGCGCGAGGCCGTTGAGTATGGCGTCGATCCCGATCGGTGTGCCGAGCCGTATCTTGCCATCGCCGTTGGGGTCCATGAGCGAGAGGGTGAAGTTGCCGGTGAATGTTGTCGCGTGATCCGTTGCGTTGAACGGGAGCAGAGTCAGGTTCGCCGGCGAGTTAAAGCCCGAGGCCAATTGAGTCACGCTGTTGAGCTGGATCGTTGTGTCCGCCGGCGTGGCGTCAAAATAGAAGCCACTCCCATCCACTCCCACACTAAACCGAAACGAATCGTTCAGCGTCGTCTGCGCATTGCCGCTGGTAGAAAATCCGAGGTTGGGCAATCCCAGGTTGCTTTCTACCGGCACGAGCACTGCCGCGTTGTTATGAGTGGTGAGAAAATCGAGCCGCGGATTCGCGCCGCCGGTCGCCACTACCGAACCCCCGAAGCCTGCCGTGGCTAAAGCGTTGTTGATCGCCGCCTGCACATCCGTCGCTGCGTAGCTGCTGCTGACCGGCAGCATACTGAAGCCGTTGGCGATTGCGGTGCGCAACGCATCGACATCATGCAAAGCCCCGCTCGCGTTGGCGTCGAACTTGTCCTTCAAATTATTTCCCACCAAGGGCAGCGTCTCCGCGAACACTTGCAAACCAACCTGCTCATCAAGCCTCATGAGCACTTGATCCAGTCCGGCCTTAAGTTGATCGATCTGCATCTGGCTGAAGTTCCCTCCACCTGCGGGCTGCAAGATCGGACGGCGATCGGTTGTTAGACCGCGGTTCCGAAAAGGTGACGTTTCCCCATCGATTAAATCGCTGCTTTGTCGGCGCGCGGATCGAACAAAGCCTCCATCTCGCTGAATGATGGATGGGCTCGCACGATGGATCGGGGCGAGAGCTTTCAAGAGATTGGCATGGCCGTTTTGATGACGGAAAGGGCCGCTTGAAATTGGAACTAGCTCCGCTGTCGGGATTGCCGGGGAGTCGTCGCTTTCCAAGGACGAATGCGCTGGGCCGCTAACGGTTTGTGCCCGCGGAAACATAATCTCTGGCGCCGAGGTGTAGGAGCGACCCAGATCGCTACCGGCCAGATTTAGCGTGACGGCACTAGCCTCCGACACTGGGCGATGATGCGTCGAGCCAGTGTCCGAATCCAGTTGGAGCAAACCCGAATCGAGTGCTTCAACGTTCGCGTTTGTTAGCACCGCTTGGGGATGCAGATGGGAACTTTTTGATTTTGTCATATGGAAATAAGAGCCGCAGGCGCTCGCTTAGTGGTGGAAGATTTTTTCGGGCGAACCGATCGCGTGAGCTGGCGTCGCAAACGCAGTTGATAGCGACGCGCCCATCTCGCACCCGGACGCATGGTGAGGCCGATTTCGAAAGCTTGCGCGGCGCGTCCGGGCCAACCCAAACGCGCGAGTGCGATTCCAAGTTGGAAATGCGCGGCCGGAAAAAAATGTTGCAGACCGAGAGCGCGCAGCGCGCTTTCCGCTGCCTCGGCGGGCTGATCGCGACGCAGTAACGCGGTCGCTAACCCGCACCATGCCGCGGCACTATCGCCATCGATTTCCAGCGCGCGCCGGAAAGCGCGTTCCGCTTCTTCCCAGCATCGAGCGCGGAGATAAACGGCGCCGAGTTGATTGTGCAATCGCGGCAGGCGCGGCTCCGTCGCTTCGGCTCGTTGCAGAATGGCGAGCGCTTCTTCCGTGCGCCCTTCTGCCAAAAGCAAAATGCCAAAGAGCAGATCGCGTTGCGGCGAATTCTTCTGCTCGTTAGGCGCGCTTTGCTCGATACATTTGCGCGCTTCCGGCAGCCGGCCGCTTTGCAAGAACGCTTGCGCAAGCGCGAGAAGAAAACGCCCGTCCGCTGGATACCTTTCCGCAAGCGGTTCGAGAAGTTCGATGGACTGCTTGAGCGCGCCACCGTGCAGGAGTGATTGCGCGCGATTGAAACGAAGATCGTCTGCTGCACTTTGCGCATTGGCGCGTTCATCTTCGGAGGGAGGATTGATGTAACCAAGCGCCGCCATTTGCATCATGGCCTCACGCTCTGCCATGGGATCGACGCGTGTATGCGGCGGATGCATCCCGCTATTTCCGTCGACCTCATCCCAGCTGGCGATGCGATCGATCTTCGGCCGACGACGAAACGCTTCGATAAGCGGGCGACCATCCATGTCATCGCCAACGGCCAAACCAAACAGCGTCAGCACGGTCGGAGCGATGTCGAGAATGGACGCGCCGGAAACGCGTTCGTCGGCGCGAATTTCCGGACCGCGTATGGCAAGAATTCCATGAGGCCGATGCCACGCGACTGGATTTGGAATTCGCGGCGTGGTTGTTTCGTTAGCGCCTGGTCGAAGATGATTGCTGTAGAATCCATGGTCGCTCGCGATCATGACCGTGGTGTCGTCACCAGCGAGCTGGAGCAATCGCTCCAACATCATGTCGTGAAAGCGATAAATCCCTTCGATAACATCTTTGAAAAGTTCGAAGAGCGCCGGATCGATGCACGAAAGTCGCGGCGGATGGAAGGGCATGAAGGCATGCGAGAAATGATCGATCGCGTCATAATAAACCGCGGCAAAATCCCACGGCTCATTCTCAAGCGCCCAGGTCGCGGTGCGATGAATGGTGACGCATTCCGCGAGAAGTTTCGCTAAAATCGCGAGCGGCTTGCGTGCGATCGGATCCGATTGATCAATCTCCGCGGCGCGCGGAATGAACGACTGCAAATCAAGACCATCGAATTGGTCCGGCCGCATTCGCATTTCAACGAACTTTTTTTCCAGCCGCGCGGGATGCACGCTGCCGATCGTGTTTGAATCGAGATCGCGAAACCGATCGGAAACGCAAACGCCATTAATCGGCTCGGCTGGATGACTGGCGAACCAACCAATCACGTGCGCCTTCAGTCCGGCCTGGTTGAGAATGTTCCAGAGCGCTTTGGTTTGGCGCGAAGTGCTGGTGACGGGACGGACGCCAGATCCATCCGGCTGCGGCTCGATAAATCCGCAGATACCGTGGCGGTGCGGTCGCTTGCCGGTGGCGATGGAATTCCAAAGCATCGGCGAAAGCATCGGCTGGATGCTGGCGAGATTGCCGATCACTCCCGCGTCGATGAAACGCGCCAACGTCGGCATTTTCCCGCGATCAACAAGCGGATGAATGATCTGCCAATCGGCCGCGTCCCATCCGATGAGCAGAACTTTTTTGGCGAGGCGTCGGCTCATGGCTTTTTCATTGCGGTTGCTGGACGACGCGGTAGAAGCGCCGCCCGTTTAACGCGCTCCCCGCGGTGGAATCGATCAGGTCGATCTCGCTACCCGTGCCGGCTTGTTGCATCACCAGCGACCAGCCGTTTGGATTCGTTAGGCTATCGTTTTTTTCCAGCCGGTAGTTCGCAACCGGCAGCGTCGGAACACGAATGGTCGCAGTGCCGCCACTCTTGCTGATGCTCTTGATTAGCGGCGCCGGTAGCTGGCCCGCGAGAATGGGCGCCCCGGTATCGTCGTAGGCATAATCGACCAGCACCGCGACGTTCCCTCCGCTCGGGACCAGGCCTGCATAAACATTGAGTCGCGCCCAGCCGTAAAGCGTCTGCTGTTGCGCGGAAACGAAACGAAAGCCGACGAAGCCGCCCGTCACACCATTCGCCCAGGGTCCGTGCCGCGGGCCTGCCCCGTTCGAATCCACCGCCGCGAGAATTCCGTACGGCACAAAAATCGGAGTCCCGCCGGTCGGAGGAACAGGCGTATCGCTCGGGAGATTGCTGACGTAGGTATAAGGCGCGGCGTTGAAACCGAGCCCGCCGTCAGTGCCATTATTCGGCATGCGCAGTTGCAACAAATGCGTCCCCGCCTGTTCGAAGAAATTTAGATCGTATCCGGCGACCGGCGTTCCGGTGTTGAATGCACCGGTATCGACGTCCAAAAAAAATCCGGAGTTATTATCGGCCGGGATCGGAGCGTTCAGGCTGCGATAAACGACGCCTGCTTCTGCAGAAGCGCCCCCCGCCAAGGCCGCCGTGGCCGAACACGCGAGAAAATGGCGATCAAGCCGTCGCCGGAGCGAGTGGCTCACTGCCCGTATTCTTCGCGTGGGGGAGCGAGTTTTCGCCTTTTTCATCAGACCTTGCGCCGCGTCGACAAACTGTCGGTTAGGCGAACGCGGTTTCTTTTCCGGATTCGTTCTTCTTGGCGCGTCGACGACCTCATAGTGAGCGGCTGGGTTGGATATCGCGGGAAACGCCGTGGAAGCGTGCCGCGAAGGAATTTGGTTCATGAGCAGAAGGGTTGTTGCTCATTCCTTCGGAAAAATTTCTGGGGCGTTACGGAAAAAGTGGAGCGGAACTCGAAAAAGTTCCACCCGCGTCATTTTCCGGATTCGTTCTTCCTGGCGCGTCGATGACCTCATAGTGAATGGCGGGGTTGGATTTGGTGAAAAAATGCTTCTCACCCGTGTTCTAACGGAATGAAGCCATGAAGTTCCTAAATAGTTCCGCCGGCGCCTGGCAGTTTCATTTGCTAAGACGGTGATCGCGAACCCGTCCCCGGTTCCAACAGACTTGAGAGATGTGCACCGGCTTTGTAACGCCATTGTGATTTGATGCTATGGGTTGAATAGAGTTTCTGTGTTCACCTCCTTCCAAAGGAAAAGCCGGCGCGGCATTGCAAAGAAAATGACGTGGGCGCGAAAAATATCCCGGCGCTTGAAGCTGACTAAGCTTACGACTTAGCGCTTCTCCGCTGCGATCAGCTTCTGAAAGCGGGGATCTTTGCGAAACGGATCGTAGATCGGATCGAGACGCAGATCGTTAATGTGAAGCGCAAAAGGAAAGGCGAGCGAGCGCTGAAGCTCCGACCAGGCCTTTTCTAGCTCGCCGCTCCAGGCATAGACCACTGCCCAATTCGCTCGCCGGTTCAGAGGTACCTTTGCTGCCGTTTCGAGTTCGGTGGTGTGAGTCACTTCGGCGAGGGCAGGCTCCTTCCAGCCCATCAACGCATAAACCCAGGCGAGGTTCTTACTCGCCTCCATCGAGTCGGGCTGATCGCGCACCGCCTGCTCGTAATAGGGTCGCGCGGAATCGAAGAACTCATAGGCGCCAGCGTAATCACCAGCATAAAGACGGATAAGAGCTTCACTTATCGCTCTGGGCGAGTGCTCCTGCGCGCTCACGCTGCCTTCTCCGACGCTCGGTAATTTTTCGCCCGGATAGGTTTGCAGAATCCGCAGAGCGTCCGGATAATTGCGCTCCAGCAGAGCCATCCAGCAACGAGCAGCGGTTATTCTGCCTTCCGGGTCGTGCGCAGTGGGAGGGAAAGCAGCAAGGATGTTTTTGGCGCGAGCGATGTCACCAGTCCAGGAAATCTCCGCTTTGGCTCGGAAGGTTCGGTAATGGACCGACTCGGGCGCCAGTTCGAGTGCACGATCGAGGGCGGCGCGCGCTTCGGCATCGCGAGACATATAATAGAGAACAAGGCCGTAGTTGTAGTGAACCCTGGGCTCACGCGGCGCTAGCTCGACTGCCCGTTCATAATTAGCCAGAGCCTCGTCGGACCACCCCAGCGCGTATTGCGTATTTGCCGCGCCCAGGAGTATGAACGGGTCGTTCGGGTTCAGACTCAGAGCAGCAGCTGCTTCTTTCCGAGCTGTCTCTCGGTCATCAGTGGTCCATGCCCACTTAGCCAGAGCCAGGTGTGCCTCGGCCGAGTTAGGGTCGAGGCGCAATGCTTCTTCAGCATTCGTTTTCGACTCCGCCAGCAGGGCGGCATTGGTTGGTTCGTATAAGGCGTAGAGGTATCCCTGGCTGTAACTAAGTCGGGCCCGGGCTAAGACAAACTTCGGGTCGAGCGCGAGCGCCCGCTTATCGAAGTCGATCCCGAGCAAATAGTTTTCTCGCGATCTCTCCGTCCGTAGCTGGACCTCGCGACCACGAAGATAGAGTTCATAGGCCTGCGGGCTGTGGGTAGGCTTCTGCGCGAGACGTGCTTCTTCTTGGGGGCTGAGAGTGGCACGCAAGCCGCCCGCTATGTCGGCGGCGAGTTCGCCCTGCAAGGTAAGGGAATCTGCCAGCGTGCGCTCGTAACGTTGCCCCCAGATGTGTTGCTCGGTCGCGGCATCTATTAACTGCACGTTGACCAGCACGTGGTCCGCGACCTGGCGGATGCTGCCTTCAACGACACTGCGCACGCCCAGTTCCTTTCCGATCTGCGGCAGATTTCGCGCGGCCTTGCTGCGATAAGACATAACCGAAGCCCGCGAGATCACTTTCAAATCTTTGATTTTCCCAAGGCTGGTGAGGACCTCGTCCTGCAACCCGTCGGCGAGATAAGCGCTCTCCTGGTCGGGGCTGAGGTTTTCAAACGGCAGAACAGCCACACTCTTTACGACTGCCGCTGCGGTTTGCCGCTGACGCGACTGGTATGTAGCTATCCCGCCAGCGCTGCCGATGAGAAGCAGGGTTATAACAGCGGCGGTAAGCAGACGCCGCTTTCTGCGCCTGTTCGTCTCCTCTCTCGTACGCTGGATTGCGCCGAGCAACTGGCGCGCGTCTTGCGGACGGGCCGCGGGGTCGATGGCAAGCATCGCGCGCAACAGCTTCACCACGGACGCTGGTACTCTTGCCAACTCGAGTTCTTTCATTGAGACCGGCTGCAGGAGGTGGTCCGCGCTCATGTCGCCTCGAGAACGGCTGGCGAAAGGAACCTTACCGGTAATCGCATACCAAAGCGTCGCGCCTAACGAGTAGATATCCGACCGCGCATCGAACGGGGCGGTGCGGTCGAATTGTTCCGGGCTGGCAAAATCTGGTGTGCCGGAAAAGCCGGCGTGGATCAGCTCGGCGGTCTCCGCGGTTCGGGCGAGACCGAAGTCGATCACCTTTACCAGCAACTCGTCGCGAGCGGAAGCGTCGTTTCCGACCAGCATGATGTTGCTGGGCTTGAGATCGCGATGGACCAAACCAAGCGTCTCGGCCGCGCTCAGCGCGCGTGCGACTTGCGCGGCAATCTCGAGAGCGAGCGGCACCGATATCGGTCCGGCGCGGCGCACGCACGCTTCCAGTGTCTCGCCGTCAATGAACTCCATCGCATAGAAACAATCGCCGGCCGGCGTTTCGCCGAAGTGGAACACGCTCGCTACATTCGGGTGGCGCAGTTGGGCAGCCGCGCGTGCCTCCCGACGGAAACGCTCGCGCACTTCAGTATCACGCGAGAAGCGGGCGCTGATTATTTTCAAGGCAACCTGCGAACCGAGGTTAGTATCCAGCGCCAGGTAAGTGATGCCCATCGCACCGCGGCCGAGTTCGTGCAGAGTGCCGTCTTCGCGCAGGCAAAGCTCGTAATGTTGAAACCGGCGCGGCGCGTCTCGTTCGTTAGGCTGTTCTTCAAATCCCGCGCGCAGGAGGCAATTCAAACAGCCCGAACCCGCCGCGATACCGCTGAGAGTTGCCCCGCAGAGGTCGCAGCGCGTGATCTCTTTCTTGGCAAGAATCATTGCATGATCCTCAGCGGTTCAGAACGAGCGTCTCGCAGAGATGGCGCAGTTCCGCGTCAACGTCATCGCCTTCACTCACGGTCCGGGTCACCTCATCCCGCAGCAACTCTCGATAGCGCGCGCGCATACGCGATAAATGACTGCGTAGCGTCTCGATCGGCATGTGAAGATCGACAGCGATCTTCTCTTGTGTTGGCAAACCGGAGCCACCGCACAAAAATGGCTTTAACGCAGTGAAGAGTTGCCTCTTCGATTCTGTCTGGTAATCCGCGCTCAGTCGCTGCAATGCACGTCCCACCAAAGCGGCGGCCCATCGTTGCTCGTATTGACGCTCTTCATCCATCATTACACCGGACGAATCATGCACCCATTGCGTCTCGGCCTGGTCGATCTCCTCATCGAGGATGACAAACTCATGACCGCCGCCACGCTTCAGAGCGCGCTCCCGATCCCACACGTCGGCCATATAATGCTTCAACGAAGCGAGCAGGAAGCTGCGGAATTTTCCCTTCCGGCAATCAATCTGCGCGTATGCTTTGTTTCCAAGAAATTGCCCAAAGAAACCCTGCACCAGATCCTGCGCGTCCTGCGGCTGGTAACCCCGCCGCCGCACAAAGCTGTAAAGCGGCGGCCAACAGTCGCGACAAAGTTGCGTTAGTGCAGCGTGCGCCGATTCAGCGGAATCATCTTCGCCGGCGCAGGCGGCGATGACGCTCCAATGCGTCGTGGCAAAAGGCACCCCACCAGTCCGCAATGTTCCCGGCACATCCTGCACAATGCGAGGCTATCAGACTGGGGTTTGATTCGGCAAGCCTTCCAAAGCCGCTTCAGTGACGGCCGGTTCGTTTGAGAAGGGGATACCACCATCGCTTATTCGCGATGTACCAGTCGTAGAAACCTTGCGAACATTGTCGTCCGTCGATTTGTCGTGTAGAAGGCGCTCAGTACGAACTCTCCCGCTGAAGGCGAATC
>CAWDLY010000006.1:0-37089 GCA_963803315.1 uncultured Verrucomicrobiae bacterium
TCCTGGGCGAGGTTGAGTAGTTCGGCCTGCTCCAGCAGTTTCTGCTCGGCCTCCAGGAGGCTGGTCAGGTCGGCGAAAGAGCCGACCATTCGAGTCGGTTTGCCGTCGGCGTCGAGGACGGGCGCACCCGCCCGCGGCGGAGAAAGTGCCCGTAGCTCCCGTCCCCACGCAAAATGCGAATGTGCGCTTCGTAGCGGGCGCCGCTGGTCATTTGCTCGCGGACCGTTTTTTGGAAGGTCGCGCGATCGTCCGGGTGAAGCAGCGCCGTGAAAGAGTCGAGGGTGGGAGTAAAAGAATTCCGATCGAGAAGAAACATTTCATAGACGCGATCCGACCAAGTCAGGGCATCGGAAGGGAAGTCGTACTCCCAGATGCCGTCGTTGGAGGCGGCGATGACTAGGCGAAGGTATTCCTCGCTCTCGCGCAGAACGAGCTCCGCACGCGCGCGCTTGGTAATGTCCTGTGACTCCCTTCGTAGTAGAGAGCGTTGCCGGCGGCGTCGCGGACGACGCGAACGTTCTCGGAAAGCCAGATCGTGCTCCCGTCTTTGCGCTTCACTTCGAATTCGAAGTCGTTGACGACGCCGTCCTTGTCGAGCAGCCGCTTGAACTCCTGCCGCTTCGCCGGCTCGGCATAGTCTGCTCTTGATATCATTGCGTTCGCGGATCAATTCCTCAGAGCTCGCGAAGCCCAGCATGCGCGCAAACGCGGGATTGGCCGAAATAAAGACGCCTTCAGGCGTGCTCTGGAAAATCCCTTCCAGGGCGTTGTCGAAAATGGAGCGGTATTTTTCCTCCGTCTCGCGCAATTGTTTCTCCACAGCTCTGCGCTGGGTGATGTCTAGAACGGTGCCGACGACCTTCAAGGGTTTCCCGGGTCCCGGGTCGAAAATCTTTCCCGCAATGGCATCGATGATTCGCTCCGTCCCATCCGGGCGAATGATCCGGTAATCGTAGTCGAACGGTTCTCTGCCTTCCTTGAACGCATCGAAACGATCAGAGACGAATGCGCGATCGTCGGGATGCACCATCTGAAAAAAAGCCTCGTTCGAGATTTGAAATCCGTCGGAAGATAGGCCGAACTGACGATAAGCTTCCTGCGACCAGTGCAGCTTCCCTTCGTCGACCTGACCGTCGGCGGTGCACTGATATTCCCAGCTGCCGACGCCGGCCACCTGCTGGGCGAGAGCGAGATTCGCTTCGCTTTCGCGCACCTTGCGTTCAGATTCCGTCCGTTCGGTGAGATCGACAGCGAGGGCCATGCGCGCCTCCTTGCCGTCAAAGGTGGTAGGGCTCGAATAAACCGCGGCGGTAATGAACGTGCCGTCTTTCTTCAAGTGTCGCCACTCGCCGCCGTAGCTGGAAGCGACGCTCACGTCACTGATGGACTCAACGAGTGCGGCCACGTCCTCAGAGGGAATAATGTCGCGAAGCGTGCGCGACAGGAATTCCGCCGCGAGTAACCGTAGCTGGAAATGGCGGCCTGGTTCACAGCCAGGATATTGAGGGAGTGGACATCGTAGATCCACATTGGGGTTGGATCATCTTCGAAGAGGAGGCGGTACTGTTTCTCCTGCGCACCTAACTTTTCCGCGGCGGCCTTGCGCTCGGTATTGTCCCGCACGATCACCTGGACCGCTGGTTTTCCTTTATAGAGAAATGAGATCACTCTCGACTCGACCTCAACCGTCGAGCCGTCGAGGCGCAGAAGCCGGCGTTCTGCCGCCGGGGGCTGCCTTCCTGCGGCGACCTCTCTCGAGCGGCGGGCTACCTCGGCGTGTTCGTCCGGATGCAAGATTTCGGATACGCTTCGGCCGATGAGCTGTCCTGGGCGATCGGCGCCCAACAATTTCAATGTGGCCGGATTAACGAAAACGATCTTCTCGTCACAAACGACAAAGATGGCATCGGGCGAATGATCGACGAGAAGCCGGTAACGCGCCTCGCCCTCGCGCAGCGCTTGTTCCGCCCGCTCGTGCTCATCCACAGCGATCTGCAAATATTTTTTTTCCTGTTTGAGCGAACGGACCACTCTCGAGACCGCGACGCCCGTCCCAAGTGCGATGGCAATCGCAAGCCCTATGAGGACGTCGGCGGCAACTCTGGTCTGTTGGATCTGACCGGTGGTCGTCGCAGCAATCCCGCGCCCTTCCGCGTCCTCGAATCTGAGCAACTCATCCAACGCCGTTTGATATCGATCGTAAGCGGGGACTTGTGTTGTGAGGGCGAAAGCCGTGGCTTCGGTGTTCCGTTGTCCATGACTCAACGCGAGCAGTTGCCCGGTAAATTCGGAATGGGCTCTCTGTGCTTCAAGCACTTGGGCGTAAAGGCGCTCCTTTGCCTTCACATCAACTGTTCGTCCGTATTCCGTTAGGTCGCTCGCGTTCGCTTCCTCCAGTCGGACGATGGCGGGGTTCATGGCGCTCCATCTCTTCGGGATTCGCCGACGCCACTTGCCGAAAAACCTCGGCTTGCTGCAAACCCAGGTTCTTGGCGACACGGCGAAGAACCGCGGTTTTGCTTACATAGGAAGAGCGCTCCGCGGCGTTGAGGGTTTCAATGGAACGAAGGTTGAAGAAGAAGACGCTGCCGATCGCAATGAGAATTGCGCAGAGCAATCCAAAGCAGAGGACGAGCTTGCCTGCCAGAGGAAATGCCCTGGTGCGTGAGCGGTGCGCTCCGCACGCAGACGAAGCCAGGAGAGTGATATCGTCGAATTCCGCTTCGTCAGGTGAGAGCGGGGTTTTCATTCTAGAGCCTCCCTTTTCTCCATTTGATGATTCCAGGACAGCTTTGACAGCGGTAGTTCGCACTGGCTCGGCCAAGTCAGGTAGGAAAGTTCTTGGTGGATTCATCAAATGTAAGCCTCCCGTTAGTAGCCGGCTCTAGCCGTAGAGCTGGCGCGCCCTACCCCGCGGCCTTCGAAGTCGCTTTCCTTTCGAGCTTACCGCCTTTTGTTGCAGCATATAGCAGTCCGCGCAGTCTTTTAATAGCCAATCATTCACAGCTCGGCGGACTACTTAATGCTCCTATAACGGCATAACTCGGGTGCTTGGTATTCTCCTGGCACCGTGGGTTACAAGAGTTTGATCGTTCCGGCTTAGGATACAAAAGCCGCGGTGAGGTCAGCTTTCTTTTCGTATCCTCTGAATGTGTTTCCATCGGCTGCCCCTTTGGATCAGCTGGAGGCAACTCAAATCAAAGCCTAGCATGAACACCCGAGCTACATTACTTCGTCACTGGATCTTTTCGGGACTTTTACTAGCTTTCGTCGCGTTAACTATCTTCGCTGGTCAAGCCGAGTCACAGTCCCTCGGATCAGCCGAAAGTTTCGCCGTCCTGGGTGCTTCCACGGTAACGAATGGCGGTTTCACTCAGATTTCCGGTGACGTCGGCGTCAGCCCTGGCACTGCCATAACCGGATTTCCGCCCGGCATCATCACCAACGGTGCGCTTCACCCGGGCGATGCGGTAGCGACACAGGCCCATGCTGACCTCGCCACCGCCTACACCGCTTTCGCCGGCTTGCCTTATCTGCCCGCAAACGACTTGAGCGGGCAAGATCTCGGCGGCTTGACCCTTACTCCTGGCGTTTATCATTATGCCACCTCGGCCGGCTTGACCGGCATCCTAACCTTGGACGCGCAGAACGATCCAACGGCGCGCTTCGTCATCCAAATTGGCACCACACTAATCACGAGCAGTATCTCATCGGTGCACTTAATCAATAGTGCCGATGTGCAGAACGTCTTCTTTCTAGTAGGCACCGCCGCCACTCTGCCCGGTGGCAGTGATTTCACTGGAAACATCCTCGCAGATACCGCTATCACTGCCGTAAGCGGTGCTACAGTGACTGGCCGGCTTTTGGTTGTAACAGGCGCCGTAACCTTGGATACAAACACTGTAACAAGTCCGGGAATAGTGCTCGCCACTCCGGTATTGACGACGGCCGCTTCGGCGGACACGACGCTGGGAAATACGATTTCCGACACAGCAACTCTCTCCGCCGGGAATAATCCCATCGGCACCATTACATTCGACGTTTATGGACCGGACGATGTGACCTGCGGTAGCGTTGCAGCCTTTACGTCCTCTATGACGGTAGCTGGTAATGGCAATTACGCATCGGACGCCTTTACGCCATCATCTCCAGGCAGCTATCGCTTCGTGGCGAGATACGGCGGTGACACAAATAACAAGGCAATAACAGGGGCATGTAACGATGCCAATGAATCGGTAATCGTTGTCTCGCCACCGACGCCAACTCCGACTCCGACTCCGACTCCGACTCCGACTCCGACTCCGACTCCGACTCCGACTCCGACTCCGACTCCGACTCCGACTCCGACTCCAACTCCCGACTCCGACTCCAACTCCCACACCAACTCCGACACCAATACCAACTCCTACTCCAACCGCTACTGCTACTCCAACCCCGACTCAGACTCCCATATCTACACCTAGTCCTACTGCCACAGTCACTCCGACATCGACGCCTACGCCTACGCCGACGCCAGCTTTGACGCCTACTCCCGCTCAGTTACTAAACGTCTCCGCGCGCCTGAAGGTGCAAACCGACGAGAACGTCGCGATCACTGGGTTCATTATTACTGGTAACGGGGCCAAGAAAATAATGGTGCGTGGAATCGGACCGTCCCTCACCACTTCTCACATCACGGACGCGCTGGCCGACCCGGTGCTCGAGTTGCATGGAGAGGACGGCTCGCTGATTACGACCAATGATAACTGGAAAGACACGCAACGGGCTGCGATCCAAGATAGCGGGCTCGCGCCGACCAACGACAAGGAATCAGCCATTATCGCGGTTCTGGCGCCCGGCTGTTACACCACGATCTTGCGTGGCAAAAACAGAACGACGGGCGTAGGGCTCGTCGAAATGTCCGACTAAACTCAGCATCCGATTCGGCCATGGCTAACATCAGCGCCCGCGGCTTCGTCCAGACCGGCACCGATGTCATGATTGCCGGCTTCCTCTTTGGTAACGGAACTGCCGGTGAAAAAGTAATCATCCGAGCTCTCGGCCCCTCACTCACCGCCGCTGGCATTATCAACGTCCTCGCCGACCCGACATTGGCGTTGCACGACAGCAATGGCGTGCTCCTAATGTCCGATGACAACTGGAAAGATGACGCAAGCCAGGCAATCCAGATCATAGCTAGGGGATTCCGCCGAAGAACGACCTGGAGTCAGCGATTGTCACGACGCTGGCTCCCGGCCAATACACGGCGATTGTCAGAGGAAAGAATAGCGGTGCCGGCGTCTCCTCGCAGAAGTGTACCGTCTGGAGTCTGAGACGCTGCGCCAATGAGACACTACGGCTCAAAGTTTTACGCCGGCGTGATCGGTGTTGCGGTCTTCAACGAGGCCGGCACATATCCGTGGACCGATCGGGAAATCCAAAAACGGCTCAAGGCGAATCCGTTTCCGAATCAGCGATTCGCGACGCCGCCTTGATTTGCCGCTGTCCTTTCGGCTATCGTTCCTTAGCCCTTCACAGACGGCGGCTGGGAAACTGCCGCTCCTTGAAGGCTTCTCGTCGTGGCGCGGAACGAGGGTTTATGCCACTGTTTCGCTCGCGATCATGCCGAAATTTTTCATCAAGACCTACGGCTGCCAGATGAACGAGCGCGACTCGGAACAGGTCGCGCATTCGCTGATCGCGCGCGGCTATGAAGCGACCGCGAACGAAGCGGAAGCGGACGTCGTGCTTGCTGAATACGTGCAGCGTGCGCGACATGGCGGAGCAGAAGGCGCTCGGAAAAATGGGAATGCTGGGACATCTGGCGAAGAAACGCCGGAAGTGGTGTTCGGTTTTCTCGGCTGCATGGCGCAGGCGCGCGGCGAATCTTTGCTGCGCGGAATGCCGCACGTCGATCTCGTCGTCGGCACGCAAAAATTTCATCGCGTCGCCGATTACGTGGACGAGCTGGTCGCGCGCAAAACTGGTAGGGCGCGACCGCCGTCGCGCCGACGAATCGCGCGATGGACGATCCGCGCTTTTCGATCGTCGATGTCGCCGAGGAAGCCGGCTCGCAGGAAACAATTCGCGATCACGCAGTCGCACCGCGTCAGGCGACCGCGTTCGTCTCCATCATGCAGGGCTGCAACATGCATTGCACATTCTGCATCGTGCCGCAGACGCGCGGCGCGGAACGCAGCCGGTCGATCGCGGAAATCGTGCGCGAAGTTCGAGAACTCGTTAGCGCGCGGCGTGAAGGAAGTCACGTTGCTCGGCCAGATCGTGAATCTCTACGGCCGGCACGAATTTCCGAGAAGTCGAGACGGCAAAGAGCCCGTTCGTGCAATTGCTCGAAGCGGTGCACGAGATCGACGGTCTGGAACGCATCCGTTTCACCTCGCCGCATCCGATCGGGTTTCGCGACGACTTGTTAGGCGCATTGGCCGATCTGCCGAAACTGGTCGAGCACGTTCACCTGCCGCTGCAATCGGGCTCGAATCGGATTTTGAAAGCGATGCATCGCACTTACACGGCTGAGAAATATCTCGCGCTGGTCGATCGCATCCGCGCGGCGCGTCCGGGAATCGCGATCACAACGGATATCATCGTCGGATTTCCCGGTGAAGACGAAAACGATTACGCGCAAACGCGCGAACTCGTTGAGGCAGGTGCAGTTCGATAACGCATTCATCTTTCGTTATTCGACGCGCCAGGATACACCGGCGGCCACGATGCCGAATCAAGTCCCGGAACAAATCAAAGAGGAGCGCAACCAGGATTTGCTCGGAGTAGTGAACGAATCGGTGAAGCAAGCGAACGATCGCCTGGTCGGGCGCGACGTCGAAATTTTGTGCGAAGGCCCGAGCCGAACCAATGCGTCACGCTTGATGGGCCGGACGCGCACGAACAAGGTCGTCGTGTTCGAAGGCGAGCCAGATCGCGTCGGCGAGATTTTCGATGTGCACGTGCGAACGGGCGAATGGTTTCAGCTTGTATGGCACGCCAGTCGTGCAAGGCTGACGCGCGTTTCGCCAAATGATTTATCATCTTTCACTTCAGACTGCCGGCATAATCGCGGGCATTTTGCTCCTTATTCTTGCGGCGCCGGGATTGTTGAAGCCTGAATTCATGCGCAATGTTGCCGTCCGTTTTCCTCGTTCGAACGCGTTCGGCGTTGGTCTGCTGACGGTGGATCTGGTCTGGAGCCTTTGGCTGCTCTCGACCATGGAGATGGGCGAGTTCTCCGCTTTTCGCCGGCCGCTTCTCATTGCCCTGCCGATTGGCTATTTCCTTACCATTCGGTTCGTGAATGAACTTCTCGCGGTGCGCGCGCTTGGCGTTCTTTGTCTGCTCGCAGCCGAACCGTTGCTCGATGCTGCATTTTTCCGATACGAACCGAGCCGATTGCTCGTGACCGTGTTCGCTTACCTGATGGTCGTGGCGGGATTGTTTTGGGTGATGATGCCCTATTTGTTGCGCGATCAATTGCAGTGGAGCACGCGCAGCGCGGGCCGCTGCCGGTTTCTGCATGCTCTGGTGTTGCTTTACGGAGCGGCGATCCTCGCGTTCGCCGTGATGCGATATTGAGTTTTTCGGTAGCGGCGCTCTATGAGCCGCACTTTTCTGTAGCCGCCGCCCTGCAGGGCGCGGATACGCTTCGCCGGAACGCTCCGCACAGGAGGCGGGAAACGCGGCGAACAGAGCGCCGCTCGGCTTTTCTGGGCATTCAAACTGCCTAATAGGCGACGGTCGCAGACCGCCGCTACAGAAGCATTAGAGTGCAACGCATTCTTGTCATTCGCGGTGGTGCGATTGGAGATTTCATTCTCACATTGCCGGCGCTGAAATTGTTGCGCGACAATTTTCCAGACGCCCACATCGAGATTCTTGGTTACAAACACATCATCGCTCTGGCGGAAAATCGTTTTTACGCGAACGCCACTCGCTCAATCGATTATGCTCCGCTCTCGCGCTTTTTCGCGCGCGATGCCGAACTGCCGGCGGATCTGAGGGAGTACTTCAGCGGCTTTGATCTGATAATTAGTTATCTGTTCGATCCCGACGGAATTTTTGCTGCGAATTTGCGGCGTTGCTGTACGCAGCGTTTGATTTTGGGTTCGCCGAAATTCCACGAACGCGAACATGCTGCGCGACAATTAGCGACGCCACTAACGCAGCTTGGTCTTCAGCTCAGCGATCCAGGCGCGAAGCTTTTCCCGAATGAATCGGATGGCAAGGCGGCGGCTGAATTTCTCCGTGGGATCGACACTGAGATTGTGGCGATTCATCCGGGAAGCGGCAGCGAAAATAAAAATTGGCCGATCGAGAATTGGATCGATTTGGGGAACGCTTTGCTGAACGAAAAGCCATCAAGGAGCGGCGCTCTCCAGAGCGCCGGCCGGGTAGTTCGGCGACTGGGAAGTCGCCGCTCCTTGGTGGTCGTATCTGGAGAAGCGGACGAGAGACGGACTACGGAGCTGCGTTCGTTGTGGAAAAACGAGCCGGTTCGTTTTGCGACAAATCTTCCATTGCCGCACCTCGCTGCGCTGTTACAAAACGCGACTTTCGTCGGACACGATAGCGGCATCTCACATCTCGCCGCGGCTGCGGGAGCAAAATGCATTTTACTTTTTGGTCCGACCGATCCGGCAATCTGGGCGCCGGCGGATGAGAACGTGAAAGTGCTGCGCGCACCGGAAGGAAATTTGGCCAGACGCTCGATTTTGTAACCGTGCGAGATGCCGTGGCAATGTGGGAGCGGCCTTAGTGCCGCGGCTCGAAATGACAAAGACAGCGGGCTTGCGGGTAGAAATCGTTACGAGCTGATGCGCATCGGCATCAGGACATAAAGGAACGGCGTCTGAATTTTCAAGACACCGGGACTCATCTCATCGATGAGGTCGAGGAAGACTTCGTCCTCCGTCAAATTACGGAGCGGCGCCATCAAGAACTCTGGATTAAACGCGATCGAAAACTCACGGCCTTTGTAGGTAACCGGCAGCGCCTCTTTCGCCTCGCCAACTTCCGGCGTGTTCGCCGTGATCTCGATGTTGTTCTTGCTGAAATTGAGTTTGATCGAATTCGATTTGTCGCTCGCAAGCAATGAAACGCGCCGCAGCGAATTCAAAAATGTCTCACGTTCGAGGGTTACGCGTTCTTTCGTTTCACCGGGAATGACCTGCTTGTAGTTGGGATAATTTCCCTCGATCAACTTCGAAACGAGCAGCGTATTATTAAGATCAAACGCGATCTGGCCGCTGCCGACGCTTACCTTCACCTCGCCATCGTCCCCCAGAAGACGTTGCAATTCGGTCACCGCTTTTGTCGGCACGATGATGTCGGCTTCGTGGCTGCGCGGAAATTCGAGTTCAATATCCACCATCGCCAGCCGCCGCCCATCCGTCGCCACGAGCGTGAGTTTGTTTTCCTTAAAGCTAAAAAGAACGCCGTTGAGAACGTAGCGGGTTTCATCCGTCGAGATGGCGTAGGAAGTTTTGCGCAAGCCGTCCCGCAAAGCCTTCTGCGGAATCGTAACCACTTTCGCATTCTCGAATTTTGGCAGTGGCGGAAATTCTTCTTCGGGTAGCCCGAGGATTTTGAAGAAGCTGTTGCCACTGCGAATGGAGGCGGTGTTCTTCCCATCGACGTCGACCTGGATTTCGCTCGAAGGCAATTCGCGAATGATGGTGAAAAGCCGGCGCGCTGGCAGCGTAGTGGCGCCTTCCTTTTCCACCTGCGCTTCAAAACTTCCGCGCACGCCGACGTCCAGGTCGGTCGTAGTCAGCCGGACTTCGTTGTCATTCGCTTGCAGCAAAACGTTGGACAGAATCGGCAAAGTCGTGCGCGTGCTGACGACGTTCTGAACCTGCTGCAAACCTTCGAGGAGTTTTTCCTTGGTGACGCTAAATTTCATATCGAGACCGATGCGCTAAGATGTAAGGCTTTCGATTTTGTTCGGCAACCGTATTCTCAGGCGCGCTAGAAAGCCAAACAGGTAGGGCGGTTCACCTGAACCGCCCGGTTTTCGCGTAACGACATTTAATAAGCGGGCGATTGAAGTCAATCGCCCCTACCTCTGCAGCGAACTGTCGATGAAGGAAATGGTCTGCCGAAGATTGTCCTGCTCGCTCATGCGTTTCTTCACCAGTTTGCACGCATGCAGGACCGTGCCGTGATCTCTTCCGCCAAATGCATCGCCGATTTCGTTAAGCGAAGCTTTCGTTAGCTCGCGCGCCAGATACATCGCGACCTGTCGCGGAAAAGCGATATTGGCCGGGCGACGTTTGCTCGTCATGTCGGCGAGTCGAATATCGAAATGCTCCGCCACGCGCCGCTGAATTTGCTCAATCGTGACCGCGTGCCGCGCTTCCTCCTGCAGAATATCCTTGAGCAAATGCTCAACCACTTCCTGCGTCAGCTCTTTACCGCTGAGTGAGGCGAAGGACGCGACGCGCATGAGCGCGCCTTCGAGCCTCCGCACATTGGTGCGAATGCGGTTGGCGAGAAATTCAAAAATTTCGTCGCGCAATTTGATATGCAGCGTCTTCGCCTTCTTCCGCAGAATCGCCATGCGCGTTTCGATGTCGGGCGGCTGCAGCTCGGCCGTCAGCCCCCATTCGAAACGCGAAACGAGACGATGCTCGAGATTTGCGATTTCGGAAGCGGGTCGATCGCTCGAAAGGACAATCTGTTTATGCCCGTCGAAGAGCGTGTTGAACGTGTGAAAGAATTCTTCCTGCGAACGTTCTTTGCCGCCGAGGAAGTGAATGTCGTCGATCAAAAGCAGATCGGCCTGGCGATAACGTTTCCGAAATTTTACGAGCGTGCTGTGCTGGATGGCGTCGATGAACTCGTTGATGAAAAGCTCGCTCGAAAGATACATCACCTTCGCGCCTTTTTTCTTCGACCAGACATATTGCCCGATCGCCTGCATCAAATGCGTTTTGCCTAACCCCACGCCGCCATAAACAAAAAGCGGGTTGTAGGTTTTGGCCGGTGATTGCGCGACGGCGAGACTCGCGGCGTGCGCGATTTCGTTATTCGGTCCGACGACGAACGATTCGAAGGTGTTGCGCGGATTGAGTCCGAGCGCGCTGCCGGTGCGTTTGCTATCACGATTCGTTTCCGCGACCGAATCTTCCATTACCGCCGGATTCAGGATCACATCTTCTTCGCCGGAAGCATTCCCGGTTGGTGATAAAAATTTTACCGTGCGCGGACCTCCGCAAGTCGCGACGATCGCGGCCTGCAGCGCAGGCATATGATTACTTTCAATCCAGAATTGGTAGATGTTGTTGGGAACGCGGAACGTGAACGCATCGTTCGTGAAGTCGACCAACTGAACGGCGGAAAACCAACGCTTAAAAGTGTCGGCGCTTACGTGTGGTTTTAGAGCGGTCGACAATTTCTGCCATAGCTGAGCGCACTTCTCGTCCATGCCGACTTGTTAACAGGGTTAAACGATCGAAATCGAACGAGACACCGGGGAAAATTCGATCGGAGAAATCGATATCGAGAACGAACTCGCGGCGACGACGCGAAGAGATCGAGTTAAAGAAATTCCTGTAAAGTTCGAAAAATACGAGGGAAAAACAGCAAGAGCGCGTGCACGAAGCATCGGTTTGTTCGCTCGTTCTGCGAGGGAAATTAGAAATTTGATCGGTGAGTCCAGCGCCATAATTTTCTTCCTCCGCAAAAGTTCCTCAGAACTGTCCACATCTTATTAACAACCACCGTTCTTTCACCCGGACAGCGGGCTTGAGATTAAGAACCATGCGCAAGTTCGACAAGAAAAAATCTGAATTTTATTTTTTGAATGCGCGCGAAAAAAACTTGACGGAAAAGTCACGCGCGAATCTCCCTCGGAAAAGCGCGTGCAAACTTTTTGCGCGCGTGTTGACCCGAGTCCCGGCACACGCAACTTTGCAGCGGTCCGCGGCATCTGGTCGACGTCGCGGAGCATTGTAGAGATGCATAAACCACTGCGGCGCGTGGAAATTTTCCGAAGAAAAGCATGAAAAGATTATTTTGGTGCAGCCTCGCGCTGATCTTTTTTCTGCTCCCGCACTCGGCCAGAGCGCTTGATGAGATCCCGCCGCCATTCGGTTTCAAGTGGAATGATTTGACCGGACGCGTGGAAGCGTTGCTCAAAGGAGCGAAGGCGAAAATCGTTACGCGCGAAAAAAAACAGCACAACGAAGTCTGGACGGTGGAGGGGCTGGTGCAGCCTGGTCTGAAACGAACGCTCTTTACTTTTCGCGAGGGATTTCTGGTCGAGATCGAGCTGCAGTATGAATACGAGGATTGGACGATCGAGCGTTACAACGAGCGCATGGGAGAGATCCGCCGCTATTTCGACGCCAAGTTCGGCGTCGGGAAATTAGTATCGCGCTCGCGCGACACCGATACCGATGTGATTCAAACGCTGGTTGGCTACCAGTGGACGGTGGGCAGCACCATGCTCGAGCTTTTTTATTTTTCGGCGCAACGCGATGCACTGCTCTTCCGCACCATCACCGTCGATTACAAGATGATCTGATTCTGTAGCGGCGGTCTATGACCGTCGCCCTATTTCGGGAACGGCGATGCCTAACGAGTTAAGTGCGACGGTCATAGACCGCCGCTACAATTCCGCGTTCTCTTTCTGCATCCGTTTCAAGCGGCTCGCCAGACTTGCTTTTGCGGCGGAACTGATGCGATCGATGAAAAGAATTCCGTTCAGATGATCGACTTCGTGCTGCAATGCGCGCGCGAGCAGGCCGGTTGCTTCGATTTCGATTCCTTCATCATCCAAAGTTTGTGCGCGCGCCGTTACACTAAGAGATCGCATCACGTCCGCGTTGATGTCCGGAATGCTCAGGCATCCTTCCGATCCGAGCACTTCTTCTTCACCCAGTTCGAGTTCGGGATTGATCAGGATCAACGGCATCGACGCGATTGGATCGACTTCCTTGCCGTTTAACTTCAGCGTGCTCGGACGATCTTCGACTTGCGAAACGTCGAGCACCGTGAGCTGCAACGCCCGGCCAATTTGTTGCGCGGCGAGACCGACGCCATTCGCTGCGTGCATTGTTTCGAGCATGCTGAACGCAAGCTCGCGAATCTCGTCGTCGATGTTCGCAACGCGTTTGCCTTTGGCGCGCAGGATCGCGTTGCCGTATTTCGCGATCGGCAATTTCATTCGTCGCCGCGCGTAAAGGCCGGAAGATTTTTTACGCCGGCCAGCTTCAATTCGTCCATCACCTTAATAATGATGCCGAATGAAGCTTTCTTGTCAGCTTGCAAGACGAGTGTGGCTCGGCGTTCCGCGGACAAATCACGCACCGCTGCTTCAAGTCGATCGACCTCGATCGGGTTGTTATCGAGTCTGACGCCGTCGTTTTGATCGACGGTCACGATCGCGTGTTCGGCTTCCGCCGGCGCTTTGGTCGCTGTTTTTGATTCCGGCAAATTGATCTGCACTTCGGGCTGATCTTTTTTGAAGGTGGTCGAGACGACAAAAAAGATGAGCAAAATTGTCAGGATATCGACAAGCGAGACGATGATGATGGAAGGCGCCCGTCGTTTGCGCACCGCGAACTTCATGGAAAGTGGCTCTGCGGAAAAGATATGTCATTCCGAGCGCAGTCGAGGAATCTCTCATTATTCCTATCCACGCCGGGATGAACAGTAAGAGTTGTCTCGACTTCGCTCGACATGACAGAAGGACGTTTTTTCAACAGAGCCAATGGACGCTTGCGCCATGCTCAAGCTGCAGGCGTGCGAATAATTGGGGTGGGCTTTACGGGAGTGTGCACAGGAGCCGGTGACGCCGCGGGCTGCGCACCGGTTCCGACCCGGCCATAGTAACATTTTGTGATCAACTCCACGACGAGCGTTTCCATTTCCACCGACATCACTTCGATTTTTCTCGAGAAATAGCTGAATGCGACGAGTGCGGGCACGGCAATAGAGAGACCGAAAACGGTAGCATTCAATGCTTCGGCAATTCCAAGCGCGATTGCTTTCGTATCCGCGGTGCCGCTGCTCAGACCGAGATGGGAAAAAACGTGAACCAATCCGGAGACCGCGCCGATAAGGCCGAGCAAAGGTGCGATGCCGGTGATGATTTCCAGCACGATCAGTCCGCGTTCGAGCACGACCATTTCATGTCGGGCGCGCGTTTCCACCGCCTCGATATTTTCCGCTCGCGGCGCTCGTAAATGTTGCAGGGCAACGCGAACAATTCGCGCGAGTGACGAATCGTCATGATGCACGATCCGCGAGAGTCGCTCGGCACTGCCGCCCGGAACAAGTCGCTCGATCTCGCTTTCGATCACGAGCGGTAAAACATTTCTTCGGCGCAACGCGAATCCGCGCAGGATCATGGTCGTGACCGCAAACATCGAACAGACGAGAAGCGGCCACATGAACAAGCCGCCTTTGCTGAAAAAGCTCAGCACGCTTTCCGCAGCTTGGACGGCAGCAAGTATCGAGGTTGTCATGATCAGTTGGCGAACATCGTGAAACTAATGTCGAACTCAAGGCCTTCGCTCGGCAAAACTTCGGCCACATCCTGAGGAATGGGCGGCGCCTTAGCCTGCTGGATCGATTCCAGACAGACGTTGGCGAATGCTTCGTTCGAGCTGTTCGACGTCATCTTGAGATTCTGGACGTGGCCATCGCGATCTACAGAAAAAGTGACATGCGCCGTGCCGATGGCGACCAGATCGCCCTGTTTTTTTGTATAATAAAGCCAGCGCGAACCGACGGAATCGTAAATCATTTTCTGGTAGCGGCCCAATGGCGTGCCGACCGCGTTGACCGAAGATGCGCCGCGATTTGTGATGCTGCCACGCGTGCGCGTTTGTTCGAGATAAGGTCGATAAGATGACGCCGGTTGTTCCGTAGCCTGCGGCGTCGGTGTCGGCATCGCGCTTTCCGGCGTGGGTGAAGCGACAAGTTCTTCCGAAGGCGTTAACGCTGGAGGCGGCGTCGCTCTTAGCATGGCGAATTGATCGGGCGGCGGAGTCGCGGGCGGCGGTGGCGTCGGAGTGACAGGAGGCGGCGATGGTGTCGAGAGCGCCGGAGTCGGCGTGGTGACGGGCGTCAGCGAAGGCTGCGGAGTGGCGCTGGCGGAAGGCGCCGGAGTCGGCATCGGCGGTTGCGCTTCGAGGCCGATAGACGCCTCCTGCGTTTCGAGATTCGGAAACGGACGATCTTTCCCTTCCTGCGACGGCAACAGACTGTCGCCGTCGGCCGGAATCTGACTGGCAGCGATCGAGTTCGCATTCGATTCGAAAGTTTTTTCCTTCGGCTCTTCCGCTGACTCCTTCGACTTCTGGGTTTCCATGAACCGGGCATTCTTCGGAATCGGAGCCGGCGTTGGCATCACATTGACGATGGTAAGCTCGGCCGGCTTATCTTCGACTTCGGGCAACGGCGTAATTTTTCCGCTGAATGTCGCCAGCGAAAACGCCACCAGAAGATGGATAAGAAGCGCGGCCAGGAAGGCCCAAACGATTTTCCGGCTTTCGCTATTGCGGTCTAAAAGATTAATCGCGATCGACATGAGCGAAGCGAGCCTGGCAGAAGGTGATGCACGGAAGGATGACCAATAAGTAGAAGCAATTTACGCTCCCTCAACGAGGGGGCGAATGATATCGCACCTCTGTAATGCTGACAAATTTGCCAGCGCGTTGCGGGCGGTTCAGTGAACCGCCCCTACCTTGCGGTTCGCCATCCGAGGTAGGGGCGATTGACCTCAATCGCCCGCCTGTTTACGCGATGTCATGCGGGCATGGTGAAATAAGTATTGCTGCGCGTAACCTCCATGTTCGCCGAAATAGCTTTGCGCAAACTCGCGCAGCTTCCGCGATGTCGCTTTTTCCTTGCGCGCGAAATATTTTTCTCGGAGCACGCGTTCGATCCAGACATCAATCGGAAACGCGCGCAGTCGCTCGTAAGCGAAAAGCAAAACGCAATTCGCGACTTTTGCTCCCACGCCTGGCAGCTCGCAAAGGCGCGCACGCAGTTCCTCATCTGGGAGCGCGCTGAGACTTTCGAGATTCACCTCGCCTGATGCGACGAGACGCGCCGTGGTCAGTAAATTTTTCGCACGATAACCGAGCGCGCATTCGCGCAACTGGGCCACCGACGTCTTAGCAATTTGCTCCGGCGTTGGAAACGCATGCAAACTGAGATCGTTTAGTTCGAGAGATCTTCCGTAACGCCGCCTGAGCGCATGCGAAATCTGCCGAATGTGCGCAACTTGTTTCATCGAAGAACAAATGAAGGTGGCAAGACACTCCCATTGCGGCTGACGAATGATGCGAAGCCCGCGGCAAAAATTGCGCGCTCGATTCATGATCTCGTCGCGCGGAAGCGAGGCGCAGATTTCTGCGAGGGGATGATCGAGCGCGAAATAATGGGAGATCGTGCGGCGATCTGTGCCGGAGAAAAACAATTTGGCGTCGCGCTGCTCGACGCAGACTGCTCTTTCGTCGATCACGCCGGCAAATCCCGCGCCGTGCCCTTGCCAGTGAAACACCTGTCCGGATTCGAGCGTCATCGCGAGGTCGAACTCCGGCGCATCGATTGCTGCTTCCCAGATCATTTTGGCCACAGATTAACACGGATGGACATGGATAAAGACGAGGGCCTGGCTGCGTTGCAGAAAAAAATCCGTGTTTCATCTTCGCCGCCGGACGAATCCGTCCACTTGGCGGACGTGTTCATCCGTGGCTAAATAAGCCGCCCATGGATTCACGCCTTCTCGTCGATACCGGCGTTCTTCTTCTTTATTTTTTCATCATCATCTTCATCGGCCTGCGCATGGGCCGAAAAGAGGACAACCTCGAAGACTTCGCGCTCGGCGGCCGGCGCATTCCGTGGTGGGCCGTGCTTGCTTCCATTATCGCTGCCGAAACCAGCGCCGGAACTTTCTTCGGCACGCCCGGCGAAGGTTACGCGCTTCGCAACTTCACCTACATCCAGCTCGCCTTCGGCACCATCCTCGCGCGCATTCTCGTCAGCTACATTTTCATCAAGCCGTACTACGACTACAAGGTTTACTCGATTTACGAATACCTCACGCTCCGTTTCGGTGTCGGAACGAAGAACGCAGCGTCGGCGGTTTTCATGTTCACACGCGTGCTCGCTTCCGGCGCGCGTCTCTATGTCGCAGCCATCGCGCTCGCGCTCGCTTACGAGATGATTCGCGGTGTGCGCCCCGGCCAAAGCGAGACGCTTCTCATTTACGTCGGCGCGATCGTTGTCATCGTCATCCTCACTGCGATCTACACTACGCTCGGCGGAATCAAAGCCGTCGTCTGGACCGATTTCATCCAGGCTTCAATCATGATCGGCAGCGCGCTTGCTGCGGTCGCGTTGCTCTATTCGGCGATTCCGGGCGGCTGGCACGAGATTGTCGCGCGCAAAGGCGGATTTCATTTCGACGATTTCATCACCACGGGGCTCGATCCGGCGCGGCACGGCTGGGACAAAATCAAAGGGATGTTCGAAATCGAATACACGATCTTCGCAGGCCTCATCGGTTCGACCTTTATCACGATGGCCACGCATGGGACCGATCAGGATATGGTGCAACGCATGTTGACCGCGGTCGACATTCGCCGCAGCCGTCGCTCGCTCATCCTTTCCGGTCTCGCCGACATTCCGATCGCGATGACGTTCCTGACGATTGGTTTGCTCCTGTGGGTTTACTACCAATCGCATTACGATCCCAACCTCCCCAAAACGCCTAACGAGACGTTCTGCCATTTCATTTTGTATGAAATGCCAATCGGACTGCGCGGTTTGCTCATCGCGGGGATCTTCGCGACCGCGATGGGTTCGCTGAGCACGGCACTCAACGCGCTGGCTACGAGCTTCACGCGCGACTGGTACGAAAGCTATATCAATCGCAATGCAACGAGCGCACAGAGCCTGCGTGCTGTTCGTCGCGCCACCGTCGGTTTCGCGATTCTGATGATCGTCGTCGCCTCGGCCACATCGTATTTCGTCATCGTGCTCCCGAACGTGCGCATCATTCCGATCGTGCTCGGCATTTACGGATACACCTATGGTTCCGTCCTCGGCGTTTTTCTGGCTGGCATGCTGACGAAATCGCGTGGGAACGATCGCGGAAATTTTATCGCCATGATCGCCGGTTTCATCGTCGTCACGATCCTGAGCGATTTGCCGAACAGCCTCGCAAAAATTTTCGGAACGGTCGCCTACACACTACCGCACTGGATGCCGAGAATGGAATTTCCCTGGTGGATTTGTTTCGGAACAATTGTCACGTTTTTGGTAGCGGTTTCGTTCCGCACGGGTCGCGATCATCACGCTCCGAGCCAGGCGCAGGCGAACGCCTAACGATATCTTGTCATTCCGAGCGCAGCGAGGAACCTCGCGGAGTCGGCCGTTGCGTTACAACATCTCGGCGCTGGCAGCCCGCAGAATTACTCGCGAGGTCCTTCGCTTCGCTCAGGATGACAGCAAAAGAGCTCTCTATTTATTCTTGTCCGAAAGTTTGATCTGTAGTTCGCGCAACTGACGTGAATCGACGTCGGCGGGCGACTGACTCATCAAATCCTGGCCGCGATTGTTTTTAGGGAAGGCCATCACATCGCGGATCGAATCTTCGCCGCAGATGAGCATGACAAGGCGATCGAGACCCATCGCGATTCCGCCGTGCGGCGGTGCGCCGAGCCGAAAAGCGCGGAGCAGGTGACCAAACATTTTTTCCTGCTCCTCTTCATTCACGCCAAGCGCGGCGAACATTTTCTTCTGCAAATCCGGTTCGTGGATTCGAATGCTGCCGCCGCCGATCTCAACGCCGTTCAACACGACGTCGTATGCTTCGGCGCGCATTTCGCCGAATTTTTTCTCGTCGAGCAACGGCAGGTCTTCCGCTTTCGGGCGCGTGAATGGATGATGGACCGCGTTCCATTTATTTTCTTCGGCGCTCCACTGCATCAACGGGAAATCGGTCACCCAGAGGAAATCGAGTTGCTCGGATTCCGCGGTTAACTTTTGAATCTCGGCAATGCGCAGCCGGATGCGCCCAAGCACTTCGCAGGCGGTTTCCCATTTGTCGGCGGCGAAGAAAACGCAGTCGCCTTCTTCAATCTGTAGTTTGGAGCGAAGCGCTTCTTTCTCCGGCTCGGAGAAAAATTTCACGATCGGCGATTTCCATTCGCCATTTTCGATTTTGATAAAAGCGAGCCCTTTGGCGCCGAATGTTTTTGCAATCCCCGTCAGCTCATCGACCTGACCAATCGTGATTCCGGCGAATCCTTTCGCGTTGATTGCTTTCACCACTCCGCCGGCATCGAGCGCTCCGCGGAACATTTTGAATCCGCTCGATTCGAAAATGTCCGCCAGATCGATGAGCCGCATTCCGAAACGGCGATCGGGTTTGTCGCTGCCAAAGGTGCCGACAGCTTCGCGATAAGTCATGCGATCGAACGGCGTTTTGATCTCGACGCCACGCGCAGCCTTGAAAATTGCCGCGAGCATTCCCTCGGTTAGCGCAAAAATATCTTCCGGCCTAACGAATGATGCTTCGATGTCGATTTGCGTGAATTCCGGTTGCCGGTCCGCGCGCAAATCTTCGTCGCGAAAACATTTCGCGATCTGAAAATACTTTTCGAGACCGGCAACCATGAGCAATTGCTTGTATTGCTGTGGTGCCTGCGGCAGCGCGTAAAATTTTCCCGGCATCAGCCGGCTCGGCACGAGAAAATCGCGCGCGCCTTCCGGCGTGCTCTTGGAGAGAATTGGCGTTTCGATTTCGAGAAATCCCTGCGAATCGAGGTACTCGCGTGTGGCCTGCGTGACACGGTGGCGCGTGCGCAAATTTTGCGATAAGCGCGGACGGCGAAGATCGAAATAACGATAGGTCAGTTCCAGATCTTCGTTGCTCAGTTCGGCGTCGAGCTGAAACGGCAAATTTTCCGCGCGGTTCAAGACTGTAAGCGAATCGGGCAGCACTTCGATATCGCCGGTCGCGAGTTTGGGATTTTCCGTGCCGGGCAGGCGCGGCGCCACTTTGCCGGTGACCTGGATGACATCTTCGGGACGCAACGCATGCGATTGCTTTGCGACCTCCGCGTTTTCTTCAGGGCGAAAAACGACCTGCGTGAGACCCTCGCGATCGCGCAGATCGATAAAGATGACGCCGCCATGATCGCGTCGCACCGCGACCCAGCCGGCAAGTTTTACTTCGCGGGCGATGTCGGTCTTGCGCAATTCGTTGCAGTGATGGGTACGATAGCTCACGCGCGGCAAAGTAGCGTGTCATTCTGAGCGAAGCGAAGAACCTCGCAAATTATTTTGTACTTCGCGAGCATGGGCGACGCCGAGTGACTCGCGAGGTCCTTCGCTGCGCTCAGGATGACCGTGAAAGAAGCGGTGCGATTTGCGGCAAGAGATCGGCTTTATCCACGAGCGTTTGATCGCCGGTCGCCAGATTCTTTACGGCGATGCGCGGCCATTCGTCGCCGAACAAAATCGCAACGCGTGCACCGAGTTGTTCGGCTGTTTGAAATTGTTTGCCGACTTTGGCTGGCGTGAGCGAAAAATCGACGCGGTAATTGCGATCGCGCAGTGCCTGCACCTGCGCGAGCGCGTCACGGCGCCGTTCTTCTTTCGCGACGACAACATAGATATCGATGTTTCGCTCCTGCGCGCTTGCTGATTCAGCTCGTTCGCGTGCAGCCGGAGTAGCTGCAATCAATTCTCCCAAAACCACGTCGCCCATGGCGAATCCAACCGCCGGCAGTGAGACTGCATTATCACTCAGTTGAGCAATCAATTTGTCGTAACGTCCGCCGCCGGCGAGCGCGCGAAATTTTCCGGCACGATCGAAAGCCTCGAAGACGATGCCCGTGTAGTACGCGAGACCGCGCACAATTCCGAGATCGACCTTTACAAACTGGTCGAGACCTCGGTCGCGCAAGGCGTCGACGACGCGCTGAAGTTTCTCGCTCTTTCCGCCGCCATCCAGGACGGCGAAAACTGATTCCGTCAACGGGCCGAGTTTCGCAGCCGTTTTCTCGCGCGGTTCGCGTTCGCTCTTGTCGATCGTCTGCAGAATCTCGTCCCAACTGTCCTCGGCGATTTTTTCCTGCCGCAGCAAGTCGGTCCAAAATTCTCGATCGCTGATGCGCACAACAAAATCGTTTTCGCCGAGACCAAAGGCGCGCAGGAGATCGATGCTCAGCGCGATGGCTTCGACATCCGCGCCTAACGAATCATCGCCGATGATGTCGCAGTTGATCTGGAAATGTTCGCGCAATCGGCCGCGCTGTTGTTTCTCGTAACGAAAACATTGGGGAATGGAAAACCACTTGAGCGGTTTCTTGAATTCGCGCTCATGCGCGGCGATCACGCGGGCGAGCGTTGGAGTCATCTCGGGTCGCATCGCAACTTCGCGTTCGCCTTTGTCGGTGAAATTGAAAAGTTGTGCGACGATTTCGGGACCGCTCTTTTTTTTATAAAGGTCGGTCGGCTCCAAAATCGGGCCGTCCCATTCGACAAAGCCGTAACGGCGCGAAACTTCGCGCCAGCGCGCAAAGATGTAGTTCCGGAATGCGCAGTTGTTCGGCAAAAAATCGCGAAAACCGGGAAGCGGTTGCATCAGAGGAAATTACGTTTTTGAAAGATGCCAGCGTCGATGCAACCGAGCGGGATGCAAGCCACGAACCCTTTGTTGCAGTTGAATAAATTCCATCATATCGGAGTCGGACTAATTCACGACGGAAGCATCCGTTTAACAACAGCAAAGGACAATTATGAAACAAACCACACTAGTGAAAATATTGGCTGGCGGGACGGCTTGCGCATTGGCGATTAGCACCGCTTTCGCTCAGGGAGAAGGCGCCCCGACGACAACGACGACTACGACAGCGGGGTCGACCGGGGTCTCATCGAGCACGACGACAACGACGCTGAATGGCGCGGGAACGATCTCCACGTACACGCCGGGGCTGGCTTACATTACGCTTCACACCGAGGCGAGCGCTGATCCGGTGAAGTATTATTACACCAAGAGCACAACGCTCGTGGATCCGGCGGGAAACACGGTCGAGTGGTCGATGCTGAAGCCGGAGATGCCGGTGACTTACACCTACACGAAAGAAGGCGATCGCATGGTCATAACGAAGGTAACGCTGACCAAGCCGGTTTCGTTTTACAAAAAAGAAACCACGACAACGACGACGACTGCGCCCTAACCGGTAGTCGTTAGTTTCGGAAAAACTTGAGCGCTCGTGAAACGTGTTTCCGCGAGCGCTTTTTGTTCTTTAATCTTCGTAGCCGCGCGGGAATTTTTGGTGCCATTTCCATGCGCTCTGGATGATTGCATCGAGCGATTGGAATTTTGGCTGCCAGCCGAGGTCCCTTTTTATTTTTTCTGAAGCCGCGATAAGTCGTGGCGGATCGCCGGGACGGCGCGGTTTTTCCACGATGGGGATTTCCTTTCCCGTCACTTTGCGACAGCAATCGACAACTTCGCGCACACTCGCGCCGCCGCCAGTGCCGAGATTGTAGTAAGCACTCTGTTTGGCATCGAGCGCCAGAATGTGTGCGCGCGATAAGTCCAGAATGTGAATGTAATCGCGAATGCACGTGCCATCCGGTGTGTCGTAATCGGTGCCGTAAATTTCAAGATGCGGTTTTTCACCGAGCGCGACCTTCAATACATTCGGGATGAGATGCGTTTCGTGCCGATGATCTTCGCCAAAATTCTCCGACGCGCCGGCGGCGTTGAAGTAGCGCAACGAGATGAAACGCAGACCGTGAATCTCATCGTACCAGCGCAGGATTTTTTCGAAGGCGAGCTTGGATTCGCCATAGGGATTGACAGGCTTCTGCGGCGCCGTCTCATCGATCGGAACGCGCTCAGGCAATCCAAATGTCGCGCAAGTCGAAGAGAAGACGAAGCGACTGACACCAGTCTCGATCATGGCATCGAGCAGGTTCACGCCGTTGCCGATATTGTTACGGAAATATTTCGACGGATTCTCCATCGATTCGCCAACGAGAGCATTGGCCGCGAAATGCATGACCGCATCCGGGCGCGCCTCACGCAGGGCGGTCGTAATACTGTCGCGATTGGCCAGATCGCCCTCGAGAAATCGCGCCCGTTTATCGACGGCGCGCCGATGCCCTTCGCTTAGATTATCGAATATGAAAACGTCGTGGTCTTCGTCGAGCAGGAGCTCCGCGCAAATGCTTCCGATGTAGCCCGCGCCGCCGACCACGAAAATTTTCATTCGCCGGAAAGTGCGCCGATTAGCGAGCGAATGTCAAAAAGTTCGCAACGTCCCGTGCGTTCGCGCTTTGTCCTGGAGCGCGAGAATCATCCGGCGACAGGTGCGAAAGCGTGCGCGCGGTGCCAGCACGTGCAGGCTTTGCTCCTCCGAGCCCCATTGCAAAATATCGATATCGACATTTCGCACGCCCCATTTTCGCATGGCAAGGCGACTCGTCTTATAGAGATCGATCGTATCGGTGCCGATTAATGCCGTTCCATAATCGTCGATCTGAAAAACTTCGTTGGTATCGATGATTCGGAATTTCGTGCCGAGCGGAAAATGCGACCAATCGGCGGCGGCGCTTTGGACATTTTTTCCGGAAAGGCGGGTGCCAATGGCGCTGCGACGGCCGCCTTTTTCAGTGTGCGTGTACGCAGTCGTGCGCACCTTCGACATGCGGCGCGAAACTGAAGCGCTGCGGCCGGGTGTTGAATTCGTTTGCGTGGCGCAGCTGGCCAGAAAGGCGGCCAAGCCCACCGCAAACGCAAGTCTCAAGAATTGGGACATTTGCGATCGGCAACGTTTATAGCAATTGAAGCCGTTTTCCGCAAGCGATAACTTCCCTCGCTCGTATTTGTTTTACTCATGCCGCTCGTATCATCCGCTCAAACCCTCGTAGCAAATGATGTGCTGCTCGACGGGCGCCTTGCACTTTTTCACGAACGGGAAAAATGGCTGGCCATTGCCGATCTGCATTTCGGTTATGAGCTGAGCCGGCGCGCAGCCGGTTGGCTCGTTCCGTTCTGGGGAATGGATTCGATCAAGGAACGCCTGTTGCAATTGCTGGCCGATTACGAACCAAGACGGCTCATCATTTTAGGCGATCTCGTGCATGATCGCACCGCGCGATTCGAAGCGCGCAAGCTTCTCGCGGAGGTCCGCGCGGTTTGTGAAGTGATTGTGATTGGCGGGAATCACGATCGCCAGCTCAACGGAACGATCGCGCTGGTTGATTCGTGGTCGTCGGATGAATTTTATTTTCATCATGGTCATTGCGCCGTTTCGCAGTCGAAATTGATCCAGATCGTCGGGCATCATCATCCGGCGGGGCGAGTGAGTGATGGCGCCGGCCTGCATTTGAAGTTGCCCGCGTTTGTTCAACAAAAGCGCTGCTGGATCATGCCGGCATTTTCGCCGTGGGCGGCCGGAACGCCGTGGATGCAGGATGGCGACACTCGTATTTGGTTGTGCACGCCGCAGCGCGTGATGCAGCTCGATCTGTAGCCGTCGCTCTGTGGGCGACGCCTCGCTTCGCATAGCGAAGCGGCTACAATTCCGTCGTGCAATGCGGGCAACGCTTTGCCTTGATCGGAATAGACATCGCGCAGGCTGGGCAATCTTTTACGACAGGATCGGCCGCGGCTTCGGGTCGTTTCATTTTATTGATCGCCTTCACCACAAGAAAAATGCAGAAGGCGACGATAATGAAGTTGATCAGGAGCGTGATGAAGTTGCCGTAATTCCATGTAATCGCGCCCGCCGCGACTGCTTCGGCTGGCGTATTAAACGATTTTCCGGGCACATCTTTCAGAACAATGAATTTGTTTGAAAAATCGAGACCACCTGTGAGCAGGCCAACTGGCGGCATGAGAATGTCTTTTACGAGCGACGTTACGATGCCGCCAAAAGCCGCGCCGATGATGACGCCGACAGCGAGATCGATCGCGTTACCCTTGACCGCGAACTCTTTGAATTCTTTCCACATGTTGCCGGTGTAGTTAGGCGACCACGATGTTGACAAGCTTTTTCGGGACGACCACCACTTTGCGAACCGTCTTACCGGCGATTAGTTGAGCAATTTTCGGCAGCGCAAGCGCGCTGGCTTCCACTTCCGCGTCGGTCGCTGCAAGCGGCACAGACAGCTTGTCGCGCAATTTTCCATTCACCTGCACCACGATCTCGACTTCGTCTTCAATAAGGAAACGCTCGTCGTGCGTCGGCCAGGTCTGTTCGGTAATGTCGCCACTAACATCGCTAAATTTTGAATTTAGCGTCTCCCACAATTCGGAGCTCAGATGCGGGGCGAAGGGATTGAGCAAAAGCAGGAGCGTCCGCATTGCATGCAATGGTTTAGCGGCAGCGTTTGTGAATGCATTTACGAAAACCATCATCTGCGCGATGGCGGTGTTGAAGGACAATGTCTCAATGTCGTCCGTAACTTTCTTGATGGTGGCGTGAACGACTTTCGTTTGTGATTTATCGGCTTCGAAATCCTGGATATCTGCCGACAAGATCCATTCGCCGGCCTGGTTTTCTTCCATGATCAAGCGCCAGACGCGCGCGAGAAATCGCGAAACACCTTCCACACCTTTCATGCTCCACGGCTTCATTTGCTCGAGTGGGCCCATGAACATTTCGTAAAGGCGAAACGCGTCTGCGCCGTATTGCGCGATCACATCGACTGGATCGATGACGTTTCCCCAGCGTTTCGACATCTTGCGACCGTCTTCGCCCAGGATCATCCCCTGATTCACCAGGCGTTGAAACGGCTCCGGCTTGGAAAGATAGCCGAGATCGAACAGCACCTTGTGCCAGAACCGCGCATACAAGAGATGCAGAACGGCGTGCTCGGTTCCGCCAATGTAGAGATCCACTCCGGCTGGTTTGGGTCCGCCCATCCAGTAATGTTCGGCTTCTTCGCCGACGAAACGCTGGTCGTTTCCTGGATCGCAGAATCGCAGGTAATACCAACAGGAACCCGCCCATTGCGGCATGGTGTTGGTCTCGCGAGTTGCAGGTAGGGGCGGTTCACCCGAACCGCCCGGGCGATTGCGGTCAATCGCCCCTACCTTTCTGTAGCGAACCCACTCTTCCGCTTTCGCCAACGGCGGTTCGCCGGTGCCGCTTGGTTTGAAATCATCGAGGGTCGGAGGGACGACTGGCAGCTCGTTTTCGCCTAACGAGCGATGTTTCAGACGCCCGTCCGGCTCGGACTTTTCCCAAACGATCGGGAACGGTTCGCCCCAATAGCGTTGACGCGAGAACAGCCAGTCGCGCAATTTGTAGTTGATGGCCGGTTTCGCGTGACCATGCTGTTGAAGCCAGGCGATCATTTTCTTTTTTGCTTCCGGCGTCCGCAGGCCATCGATGATGGGCGAGTTGATCGCGATTCCTTCGCCGGTAAAACCCATTGCCGGCCCGCCATCCGCTGGCTGAACAACTTCGACAAAAGGGAGATCGAATTTCTGCGCAAACTCGAGGTCGCGTTCGTCATGCGCCGGGACTCCGCCGATGGCGCCCGTTCCATATCCGATCAATACATAATCCGCGATCCAGATTGGAATTCTCGCGTTGGTCGCTGGATTGATCGCATAGGCGCCGCTAAACACGCCGGTTTTTTCTTTCGATAATTCCGTGCGCTCCAAGTCGCTTTTGCGTGCGGTGCGGTCGCGATATTCAAGCACGGCCGGTCGTTGCTCCGCGCTCACAATCAGATCGATCAACGGATGCTCAGGCGCGAGCACGAGGTATGTCCCGCCGTAAAGTGTGTCCGGGCGTGTCGTGAAAACGCGGATCGTATCCACGCGATTTTCGATTTTGAATTCGATCTCCGCGCCTTCGCTTTTTCCGATCCAGTTGCGTTGCAGCAATTTGATTCCCTCCGGCCAATCGAGTCCCGCGAGTTCGTCGACCAATCGCTCGGCGTAGGCGGTAATGCGCAACATCCACTGGCGCATCGGTCGCCTAACGACTGGAAATCCGCCCACCTCGCTTTTGCCATCGATCACTTCCTCATTGGCCAGCACCGTTCCCAAATCCGGACACCAATTGACCGGAACTTCCGCGACATAAGCCAATCGAACGCTATCCGGATCGTTCCCACGGTAGGTTGCGATTGGCTCGGCCTTGTTGGTTTCGGGATTGAACCAGGAATTATAGATCTGAAGAAAAATCCATTGCGTCCAGCGATAGAATTTCGGATCGGCCGTGCTGACCTCGCGTTCCCAATCATAAGAAAACCCGATTTGCTTCAGCTGACTCTTGAACTTGGCAATATTCTCACGCGTCGTGATTGCCGGATGTTGCCCGGTCTTGATCGCATATTGTTCCGCGGGCAAACCGAACGCGTCCCAACCCATGGGATGAAGAACATTGAAACCGCGCAAGCGTTTGTAGCGCGCGACGATGTCGGTAGCTGTGTAACCTTCGGGATGGCCGACATGCAATCCCGCGCCGCTCGGATACGGAAACATGTCGAGCACATAAAATTTCGGCCTGGCCGGATCGAAATTTTCCTCCCCCGGGTTCGATGCATGAAAAGCGCGCCTTTTCTCCCAGATCGATTGCCACTTTGAATCGATCCGATCGAATGGATAAGGTTTGCGTCGTTCGCTCATGCAGAAGACAGGATTCGTTTGAATTCGTTTCCGCTCAAGCTAATCGAGTTAGATTCCTGTCAAACATGCAGCATTTAGTCATCGCTACGCATAACGCGCACAAGACGCGCGAATTTGCGCAGTTGTTGGGCGAGGAGTTTAGGGTGGTTGATCTCTGCGCGCATCCGGAGATTCCATTTCGAGCCGAGAATGGTGAGACGTTCGCTGAAAACGCGATCGCGAAAGCGATTCATGCATCGCAAAATGTGAGCGGTCTGGTGATTGCAGACGATTCCGGACTGGAAGTTCACGCATTGGGGGGCGCGCCGGGAATTTTCTCGGCTCGTTACGCAGGCAATGATGCAGCGGACGGTCAGAACGTTGAGAAATTGCTGCGCGAATTAGCGGCGCTTCCTCCGAGATCGTCGCGTCGTGCGCGCTTTCGCTGTGTCCTCGCCATCGCACGCAGCGGAAAATTGATCGATACAGTGGAGGGTTTCGTTGAAGGAAACATTACGGAAGAGCCGCGAGGAGGAGATGGTTTCGGTTACGACCCAGTGTTCGTTCCAGCCGGGTTCGATCACACCTTTGCCGAGATGCCGGCAGAACTAAAAAACCAGCTGAGCCATCGTGCGAGAGCGGTAGTGGCGTTACGCGAGCGGCTGCGGCGAATGCAACCGTATTTGCCTGACGACTCGATCAGTGTGGAGCCGCCGCTTTGATTTGATAGCCGATTTTAGTGATTCCGGATGAGCGAATGTGATCGAGCACGGCAATTACGTCACCGTGTAACGCCTGCTCTTCTGCGCTGAGAGATACTTTGATGTTTGGGTTGGACTGGGCCAGCTGGTAGAGACGCGGGAGCACTTCGCCTTCTGGAACAAACGCCCCGTCAAAGTAGACGTTGTTACCCGCGCTCACGCGAATCGCCACGTAATCCTTCAACGGATTTTGCACTGGAGCGGTTGGCGCCGGGAGATTGACGCGGATGCCTTTCATGTGGGTCTGGCTCAAACTCACCATCATGAAGCTCGCGAGCAAAAAGAACATGATGTCGATCAACGGAATGATCTCGATGCGGGCGTGTTTTTTGGGAATTGGTGAAGAGACTTTCATAACGTATCTAGAATTGCGCGCCGGTAAGCGTGTAGGTAATCGGGACTCGCACCCTGGTGAAAACGCCCGGTTTGAAGCGCCAGCGTTTAAATGCAGACATCGTGGCGTTGTCGAGAATGTCGCTGCCGGTACTTGATGCCATGGTGGCATCGCTGACGCTCCCGCTCGCATCGATCGTAAGCACGCAAACTCCGCTGCCGGTCTTATGCTGGCGGCGTGCTTCGTAGGGGTATTCAGGTCGCGGAGAGAATAGAGCCTGCGCTTTGGCTGAAGACATGGAGACAGGTCCGACCGCGCCGGAAGTCTGCCGGCGAATCGGCTGCTGAGTCAGCGGTTTTGTCCTTGGCCGATTAGGAGGCGGTGTTGGTTGTTCCTCGCGAAATTCGGGTTGGGACTCAGGCGGCGGCGGAGGAGGAGGAAAATCGGGCTCCTCCGGTGGAGGCGTCGGTTCGGGTGGCGCTGGTTCCGTTTCCAGCACTGCGGTCACCGCTTCCGGAATTTGCGACAGATCTTCCACCGGAGGCGGCTCTGGATGAATTCCAGCGAGAACCACGGAGATGGACATGATCGCAATCGCCCCACCAAAAGCAGCCCATATCTGCCAGGTCGGCGGCGGACGATACATTTGCGGCTTAGGCATGTTTATTGACCTCCCGGCACGCCTGACGCGGCCTGGCTCTTAATTTCAAACGCCATTTTATAAAAACCGGCGGAACGAATCACGTTGAGAAGCCGAATAACATTGCCGTGAAGCGCCTCGGTATCGCCGCGAACGAATACCTTGGCGTCGGGGCTGGTTTGATGCACCTGCTGCATCGTTTCCGTTAACTTCTCAATATCCATCTTCTCTTTGTCGAAATAGAAATATCCATCTCGATCGACGGAAAGACTGATGTAGTCGCGCTTGTTTTGCGTTTCGCCAGAAACACCCGTGGGCAGATTCACTTTCATGCCCTTCATGTGGACCTGGCTCAAGCTCACCATCATGAAGCTCGCGAGCAGAAAGAACATGATGTCGATCAACGGAATGATCTCGATCCGCGCTTTCTTGTGCGGGATGGGTGAGGCGAACTTCATGGTTCCTTTATGGGCGCGAAGGCGTCGTCGCCATCTCGGCTTGCTGTTTCGCTGTCGCGTTGGCGTCTAACATCACTTCCAGGTTCGTGGCTGCGGTCTGCAGTTCGAACTCCAAGTTAGACACTCGGGAAGTGAAAAAGTTAAACGGGATCAAAGCGAAGATGGCGATGCCGAGACCGCACGCCGTCGCGATGAGCGCTTCCGCGATACCGCCGGTGACCGCTTGCACCGCCAGCTCTTCGTTTCCGAGGAAGCTGAACGATCGAATCAGACCGGTGATCGTTCCCAACAGACCGAGCAACGGAGCCAGTGTCACCAGCGTGTCCATGACGACGAGGAAACGTCCGGCGCGCTTGATCTCGATGCCCGCCGCCACCTGCAACGCGCCCTGCAACGATGCGTGCTGATGGTTGAGTCCGTTCCACATCATGCGCAACACCGG
This sequence comes from uncultured Verrucomicrobiae bacterium, assembly GCA_963803315.1. GTDB lineage: Bacteria > Verrucomicrobiota > Verrucomicrobiia > Chthoniobacterales > UBA10450 > JBBQFI01. The sequence continues at coordinate 30,234 of CAWDLY010000006.1, forward strand.
ATCGCGCGAACCGCGCGATAGACGCGATGCTTCGGCGACATCGCCATTCTCGATCGCAGTGAAAACTTTCTCGATCCGCTTTGGATCGCGTTTCATCCAGCGACCGACCCACCAGAAGATTCGCTCGAGCACAACGGTGAGCGCGACGATCGTCACGATCAGGATCGGCCACATGATCGGGCCGCCCTTTTTGAAATTATCGATGAGGAAATTGGAACTGAATATTCCCGGTTTCGGCGTGGGCGCTGGCGTCGCAGTCGCTGCCGCAGTTGGTGCCGGTGTCATTTCGGGAGAAGGCGATTCCAGCGTCACTGGAACCGAGGCGCCCGGACTTGGCATCGTCCCTGGCATTCCCGGTGGTTGTAAACCCGGCGCCGTTGGCGGGGGAGGCAATGATGCTCCGGGCACGGCGGGATTGGTCGTCGCTGGCAAAGTAGTCGCCGGGCTTCCCATCGCCGGAGCGGCCGGCGTCATCGCTGGCGGCGGCGCGAGTTGGGAAGGTGGTGCAGACGCATCAGGAGTTTGACCGAAGGCAGTCAACGCGAATGCGGTGGAACAGAGGCAGGCGGTTAGCAGTGTTTTCATATGTGGGTTGATTTACCGGCTCGAGTTCCGGTGACAGGTTTCTAAGCTCTTTATCCCAAAGAGGATTGTTCCGAGTCCAGCAAAACTTTTCATCTTTCTCTGGCGCGGCGCACTTTTATTGGAATGTCGCGTAATTAGTTCGGATTGAGCGGAGCTTGAGGGATGTAGGGGAATCCATTGAATTTCTAAGAATAATCCATCACGGCGCAGATGCGCTTACCACGTTCTGCAATGGCGGCCAATCGCCGATCGTTGCCTGCAACCGATCCCCGGCGCGAATCGGACCAACGCCCGAAGGTGTTCCGGTCAAAATCAAATCGCCCGGCAGGAGCGTAAGTCCACGGCTCGCGAACGAAACGATTTCCGCCACCGGATAAATCATCTGGCTCGTGCGCGCGTTTTGTTTCACCTCGCCATTTTGCTGCAGCTCGATGCGCAGATCGGTTACGTCGACATCCGTGTAAACGAACGGACCGACCGGCGTATAGGTGTCGAACGATTTGGCGCGTCCGAATTGTTTCTCGCTCTTCTGCAGATCGCGATCGCTGATGTCTTCGCCAATTGTGTAACCGAAAACGTAATCGAGCGCATTTTCGAGGCTGACATTTTTTGCGCGCTTTCCGATGACGACGCCGAGTTCCGTTTCGAAATCGGTTTGATGTTCGGGAAATGCGATCTCGATCGTGCCGTTATGCGGCAGAAGCGAGGTAGGCGCTTTGAACCAGATCAACGGCGTGCCGAGCGGCGTGCGCTTCATTTCGGCGATGTGATCCGCGTAGTTCAAACCGACAGCGAGCAACTTGGATGGTGCGACCGGCACGTCGATTTGCAGATCGCCTAACGAGTGCACTTTGCCGGTGAAATCCATTCCCAGCCAATAGGGCTGCGCCAGGACGTGAACGTCGTCGCCACGCACTTCGCCATAAAATCGCTCTCCTTTATTCGGAATCCGCCAAACGTTCGCATGAGCGTTATTCAATATGACTCATCACCGAGAAAACAATGAGAGATGTCTCGACTTCGCTCGACATGAGCGAATTGGCCGAACACACTCCTGTCATTTCGAGCGGAGCGAAGCGAAGTCGAGAAATCTCTTACTATTTAGTGCCTGAGCGACTTCACATATCCCAACAAAATCGCGCACGGTTTTTCGCTCAGGAATTGAAAACGGCTCGTCTCCATCTCGAAACCAAAACGCGCTGGAAGATCCGCCATCGAGATTAAGCGCGCGATCGATTCTGAAATCCTTCGTGATTTTCCCGGACGTGAGAACTTGCGAAAGCTGCGCTAGCGAGAGCGACGAACAATAACCCAGCGCAATCGCATTTTCGCTTCCGATTGCGACGAATGTTCGGCGCGCGCTCGCCGAATCGTCCAGGCCCATCACCGGTCGCGCGTGATCGACGAGAAACGGCCCGCATTGCACGGCTTCGCTGATCTTTGCCTTCATCGAAAATTCCGAGACGCGTTGCAATCGCACCCGTCCGTTGGCCACGCTCAAAACTCCGGAAAGAAGTTTCGCTCGACGATACGGCGCGATCGTTCGACCGCCGCTGATGAGCAATCCCACCGGTTTATATTCCGGATCGAAATAGCCGCCGTTTACGCCGGCCAGACAATGTTCGCCTGACATCACGCTCGCGAGATCGCCGCGCGACTCGTTAGGCTGATCGATCACGCGCAACGAGACTTTGCGCGTATCAAAAATGGCCAGATGCAATTCTGCCCGCTCGTTCGAATCGGTTTCCTTCGCCATGACGCGAACATGCCGGCCGAAAGTTGTGGTGCCTTCTTCGGTCGAAGAAATTCTCCAAGCGCCTTTCGCTTGAAGGGCGCACGCACCAATCAACAAAATAAATAACAGTTGATGGATTCTCATTTCGTTTGTGCCGCACCATGCTTGGCGAGCATTTGCTGGAAACGCGGATCGTTGCGCAACGGATCCCAGGTCGGATCGAACTGAAGTTCCGGCAACGGTGATGCCAGCCGGAATGTCGAGTGAATGTTCAAGAATCCCGAGTGCAGTATCCGCATCGCCGCATTTCACGCTGATCCGCGCGCGGGTCACGGTCAGGATCGGACCATCGAAACGCGTCCTTTGTTTCCGGAAGCAACTCTGTCGCACGTTTGCCTTCGGCCACGGCGTCTTCGCATCGTCCCAGTCCAGCGTAAATTAATCCGAGCAGCGCATGCCGCGGCGCATCCGCCGGATTCTCCTGCACTTTCGCTTCCACGATCACGCGTGCTTCTTCGTATTTCGCCCTGGCCTTGGCATTATCTTTCATCGCCGCGTAAACATTTGCCTGCAAAAACGATTTTGGAATTGGCGCGCTGGTTTCGCCGCGAGATGTAATCGCGGAACTGCGTTCCAGGATTGCAAGCAGTTGCGCAAAATTTCTTCGGAACATTTCGTAATTGTAGCGCGTCAACAGAATCGTCCCGTTTGGATCCGGCGTTTCCGGCGTCGTATCGAGCACGTGGCCTAACGGATCGAGGTCCCCTTTCGCGTAGAAATCGACACGCGCCCGCAATTCGCGAATCGTGAAAGTGTCGGGCGCTACGTTGACCGCGCGATCGAAAACCTTCGCTGCTTCCGGATAATTTCGCGTCGCGAGAAAATTCCATCCCATGTTTTCGAGCAGGATCGGATCTTTCGGATCGAGAGACGCCGCCTTCTCATAGCTCGCGCTCGATTCCTGCCAATGCCCTTCCCGTCGTTGAATCGCGGCGATAATGCGAGCGACCACGGCATCGTTAGGCAAATCGTCGCGCGCGATCGCCAGCTCGCTTAGCGCGCGCGTGTAATCGCGATCGAGATAATAATAGACGAGGCCGAGCGCGAGATGCGCTTCCGCAAGATTTGGTTGCAAACGAAGCGCCTCGTTCGCTGCGCTCCGGGCTTTTTGCATTCGCGCGGGGGACGGTTCGATCGCGTAGTACATCCAGCTTTCGAGTTGCGAAAGCCGCGCGTAGGCCAGCGCGAATGACGGATCAAGCTGGATCGCCTTTTCATAAAGTGTTTCGGCCTGCGCCAGATCGTCGTGCCGGCGATCGGGTCGATTGAAAATGGCGTGGGCTTGAAGATATAAAAGATAAGCTTCAGCATTCTGGGTCGGTTTTGTTTCGATGCGCTGTTGCTCATCGGAAGAAAGCGTTGCTCGCAGCGCGGACGTGATTTTCTGCGCGAGTTCGCTCTGAATCGCGAACACGTCGGTCAGTTCGCGATCGTACATTTTCGCCCACAAATGCCGGTCGTTCTGTGCGTCGATCAACTGCACATTCACCCGCACGCGATTTTGATCGCGCTGCACGCTTCCTTCTAAAATCGTTGTCACCCCCAGGGACCTTGCGATCTCCCGCACACTCTTTGGGCTTCCGCGATAAGACATCACCGAGGTGCGCGAAATCACTTTCAGATCGCTGATCCTCGCGAGGTTCGTCAGAATGTCGTCCTGAATTCCCTCCGCGAAATACGCGTTCTCTTTCTTGTCGCTAAAATTTTCGAAAGGGAGAACGGCAATCGATTTGTCCCATTTGCGGACGAAGGCGCGCGGCAAAATCAACGCACCTGCGAGCAACGAGATGAGTAAGCCTGCACCGGCAATGAGAAATACTCCTCTGCTCGCTCGCAGCCTGCTTTCACCAATTTTTTCCGGAGCCATTTCCGGCGTGTGTTGAATTCCTGTGGGCGTAATATCGAAGACCCATCCGAGCAGCAACGCGAGCGGAAAACCAAGCAGGATCAAAGCAATCACCAGCCGCAAGCACCATGTCGGCAAATCCCAAATCGGAAAAATCGTCGCGCAAAATTGAATAAGGAACCAGGCGACTACTCCGTATCCGGCGGCAACCTGATAGACTTTTCGCCTGCGCAACTCGGTGAAAAAGTTTTTCACCGCACACGATTCGAGGTGTCGCGCGCACAACGCAAGCGCGATCGCTAGCACCGAAGCCGATTTCAGTCGCCTATTTCGCGACTAATTTCTGAAAGCGCGGATCGCTCCGCAGTGGATCCCATTCCGGATCGAGCTTCAGTATTTCCACCGTGAGCGCAGCAGGCCGCTGGAGCAATTCGGTGATGAGATTGATCGCGCGATCTGCATCGCCGATGGCAGCATAAATCTTCGCCGCCGCCTCCGCCACGTCGGGTCCATTAAATGCATCCTTGCTCATCGGCAATATTTGCATGGCTCGTTCGGCTTCTGCTGCCGCGCCGGCTTTGTCGCCCAAAGCGGCGAGCGCGTAACCGCGATGGAGGTGCGCATCAGGCAAATTCGGATTCTCCTTCAACTCGGCATCCGCAAGTTCCCTGGCGCGGGTCAGGGCAACATTTGAAGCGGCTTCGTTTTTCAGACAGCGATTCGCGATGCCGACGAGCAGATACTTGCCGCAGAGAAGACCTGTCTTGGAGCTCAATTTATCGTCTGGGATTTTTTCCGCAGTGCGCAGCGCTTCATCAAATTTTCTTTGTAAGACGAGGAAACCAATTTTTCCGGTCGCCAGCGCTTCGATCTTACTCTCGCTGACCGGCATCTTCTCCAATGCTTCCAAAGCACGCGTCCCCACCGAGAGATCGCCGTTTTGTGCGATCGCGACTTTCGCTTGAAGACCTACGAGAGCGACATTTTGCGGATCGATTTTCAAGGCGCGATCGATCGTTTTGTTGGCGGAATCGAAATCGCGCAACATCTCGTAATTGAAGGCGAGATTTTGCAGCGGCCAGCTGGCGTTCGGGTTCAATTCGACCGCTTTTTTCAGATTGGCTGTTGATTCAGGCCAGCGTCCCTGCCGCCGCTGGATTGCCCCGAGCGCGAGATAGACGTCCGATTCGTTAGGCAAACCCTGCTTCGCGATATTAAATTCTTTCTCGGCCGCCTCGTAATTGCTGTCGCCATAATAGTAGGAAAAACCGAGGGCGAGATGTCCTTCCGGCAAGCCCGGCTGCAGCTGCAACGCACGTTCCGCGAGCGAGCGAGCGCGATCTCGACGCGCCGGTGTGGGCTCGAAGGTGTGATAGATCCAGCTCTCCAATCGGGAAAGACCGGCCGTGGCCAGGGCAAAATTCGGATCCAGCTCCAGCGCGCGCTCGTAGAGTTGCTGGGCTTGCTTGAGCTTCTCGTAATCTTCCGGCACGAAAAAATTGCGCGCCTGCACGAAAGCGAAATAAGCCTCGCCGTTCTCGGTCGGTTTGCGCGTCAGTTGCGCTTTCTCTGTCGGCGAAAGTTTCGCCTGCAATTCTTTGGCGATTTTCTGCGCCAGATCGCTCTGGATCGCGAACATGTCGGTTAAATCGCGATCGTATTCGTTCGCCCAGATGTGTTCGTCCGTTTCCGCGTTGATCAACTGCACGTTCACCCGCACGCGATTATGGTCTTTGCGAACGCTTCCTTCCAAAATTGCTGAAGCCCCGAGCGCTTTACCGATGTCGCGCACATTATGTTTGCCGCCGCGGTAACCCATTACCGAGGTCCGCGAGATAACCTTCAGATCGCTGATCCTGGCCAGGCTCGTGAGGATGTCGTCCTGAATCCCGTCGGCAAAATACGCGTTGTCTTTATCGTCGCTGTAGTTTTCGAACGGCAAAACCGCGATCGACTTCTCGACCTTGTTTGCCGAAAGATGTGGCAGAAGGAAAAAGCCGGCAGTCGCCGCTACCACCAGACCAAAAAGCGCGAGCAGAAAAATATTGCGACGCCGATGTCCGAAAGCTCCGCTCGCCACCGGCTCCAGTTTCGACGTTGCCTGAATGCCTGAAGGCGTCACATCGAAAGCCCACGCCAAAAGCAACGCCACCGGAAACCCGAGCAGAAGCAACACGATGACCACACGCAAAGTCCAGTTCGGCAAATCCCAGGCCGGAAACACAGCGGAGGCGAGTTGAATCAAGCCGCCCGCCACGACGACATAGCCAACGGCGACGCGATAGACTTTTCTCCGCTTCAGTTCCTCGAAGAAACCGTTCACGCGAGAACGTTCAGTGGCCAGTTTGCGAACTAGCGCATCAAAACGCGCTGGCAAGTTCGTAAACTTGCCCCGCTTGTGCACGATTTCACTTCACGCCGCTCGCGAATACCGTCTGAAAATGCGGGGTTTTTCGTTTCGCGTGAAACAACACGCACATCGATTTCCTTAAAGCCGCCTTCTTCCAAAAACCGATGAGAGCTGCACTTCGCTAAAACCAAGCCAGTGATCAGCGTAAAGTTCGCGCGCACGTTCGAACTGGTGGCTGAGCAGATCGAGAATGACGAGGCGACCGCCGCGTTTCAAAATC
>CAWDLY010000007.1:0-104225 GCA_963803315.1 uncultured Verrucomicrobiae bacterium
CGTGCCCCCAACCAAGTATGGACAGTGGACTTCAAAGGCTGGTGGAGAAAGGGCGGCAGGCGCTGTGAACCCTTGACGGTAAGCGACGAATATAGTCGCTATATTTTGGAACTGCGGGACATGGAAAGTGGAAGCACTCAGAGCGTGCGCCGCCGTTTTGAGCATCTCTTTGCCGGCAAGGGTTTACCGCAAGCCATCCGCAGCGATAACGGAGCGCCTTTTGCCAGCGTGCAAGCTCTCTTTGGCTTGAGCCGACTCTCGGCCTGGTGAGTGCCTTGGGAATCGATTTGGAACGGGGCCGGCCCGGGCAGTCCCCAGGACAATGGAGCCCACGAGCGAATGCACCTGGACATTAGTCGTGAGATTGAAGCGCTGGGCCAGTCCGATCAAGCCGCCTTGGATTTGTGGCGGCAAACATTTAATTACGAGCGGCCCCATGAAGCGCTCGGGATGCGTTGTCCAGCTGAGCTCTATCGCTCTTCGGAGCGAAAATATGAAGGCACCCCTGATGAATTGGACTATCCACAAATGTGCGCTCGACGAGTTGGCGCCAAAGGAGCAATCAAAGTTGATAACCAACTCTTCTTCCTCTGTCCCGGCGCTGGCGGGATGGAATGTCGGCCTCAAACCCTTGGCCCAAGACCGACTGGAAGTTTGGTTCGGCCGCTTGCTGCTGGGAGAGATCGATCTGGCCGCGAGCAATTTTATTCGGGCGGATATCCGCCCGAATAAAACTGCAATGAAAAGCAAAATGTGTAACCAATGAACAACCAAGTGTTACCCATGTTCTGAACCAAAAGTGTTACCGATGTTCTGACTGCGCCCGAGCCCTTTCCTCCCCTCATCTCTCAACCTTCAACCCTCAACAAACAGAGGTTGAGCGTTCGCCTGCTAGCAATCGAATCGTTACCTAGAACTGCAATCCTTATCCTGAAGGATACCACGCGTTCTTTCGCCAAAATGCCTGCAGCGTGACGTTGTCGCCGCGAAAAATGTTGCGTTCAGCTTTTCGGACATTAGCTACCGATTTCGGATACATGCTCCGTGGTCGCAAATCGCATTTACCATCGCCAGTGTATTGCCACATATGCCAGGCGTCCCAGGGTGCTGTATTCCGCGGCTCTGCGTGATAGTTAGCGATCCACAGCCAGCAATTTGTCAGTATTCGGCGATGACTGGCACTGGCGCCTCGCCCGTAGAGCATCTGGCGCAGCCGGTATTCGCTGCAATACAGACCTGGATACTTGCCTGTCCGCTTTTTGATGTGCTCAACGAACGCGACCGCCTGGGCCACACTCATTGAGCCCCCTGGATAATGACCGTTTTTTTCGAAGTCCAGAACCAGCAACACACCCGACCGCGGTGCCCCCGGATCGACTAACCGCGATGGAAGCGCCGACCTGACAGCATCCAGGAAATGATCGGCCTGTCTGACGGGGTTAGTAGCGTCGCCAAGTGGTAAGCTCCCAATAGGCCCGCTCGAGTGCGGCCCGCTGCCGTCCAGAGTATTTCGCATCGCGTTCCCGGCGTGGGAAGGTCGCTTCGTGAATAACGCCAGCGACACCTTGTCTTGCCATCCCGGCAAAATCCGGGCGCATCAAATCGTAATGCGACATATTCACCACGCTGTTTGCCGCAAGAGCGCAGGTCGGAAGCAGGAGAAATGCAAGCAGCGTGCGCATGGTCGAAGTCTTTCCTATGGTTAATAGCATTTTCGAAACCCGGTTGAACTGTCGGCATTCCGTTCGCCTGCGTGCCGAGCCGCTGCCAATGATGTAAATCCGCGCATGTTGAGCGCGAAAGCTGCGATCATTTTATTAAAACCGCAACGCGCAAACCCATCGGACGTTGCTCCCACGCATCGGGAAGTTGGCAGTGTCATGGAATATCTACGGAGTCGCGCATGTGGATTGCTGATTGCACCTGCGTCGTTGATCAAGGCCACGTGTTTTGTTTTGACTTGGCCGCGGTGTCCTTACAAAATTCGCCGGTACAACGCGTGCTCGAAGTCCATCGGACGCGTCAAGGCGCAGCCATCATGAAAATAATTCCGCTCTCTGTCTCGCCAGGTTGAGGGTTCTTGGTTGAGTGTTGAGAGCTGAGGCAGGCGACAGAGATCAGAGGTCCGACGCCAGTCTCCAGCCAGAGCTTACAACCAGAGCTATTTCTTTTTACGATAACGCGCCGATTTCTCGCGAACAACGGCCGGGCGTTTACCGTTTCGCTTCACCGGATAGGAAAACTTTGTTTTGGAAGGTGACCTTTTGGATTGTGGATCGATCACGCGGGCTTTTCGCACATCGAAATAATCGAGCACATCCTCACCTCGATCGAATTTCTCTTCGAGGTTCCCGGCCGTCGTAGCGTCAGCCTGCGATTTTTTCATACGTGTCGATCTCGCTTGGAGTGGATTTCCCAATAATCCGAATCGTCCCTCCGCGATAGGTGATTATCGCCGGCCAATACTCGGAGCCAATCCGGCCGATAGCCATGTAGCGCTTTTCTGAAGCATCTTTGGCACCGAGCAAGACGTGCTTTGATCTCCAAAGAGCCTGCGCTTCGATAAAATCAATTCCGTGTTTGGCCTTGTTCGTTTCGCTTTTTAACGGGTCGAATTCGAATTCCACGGAACTTTGCTAGCGTATTTCGAACAAGGAATCGACTAAATCGGAAAGCAAACGCGCTTTATTATTTAGCATCGATGCGAGCCGCACGGGCATTCGACTCTGCTTTTCCGCCGCCGTGGTCCAACTCGGAATTCCCGCCGCGGTCTCACGGCGACCAGGACGGGTAAACTTCATTGCGGATTGCGGATGGAAACCGGAGGTCAGAAGTCGGAAGTCAGGCAAGATGCCTGACGGCCGAGTCAGCCTCGCCACGGACGAGTCCGTCCAACTGGCGGACTGGAAGGCTAATCTCCAACTAACGCGCCGACAGAGCGGCCGCGGCTGCAGCGGCGGCGAGAGCAAAAGGTCTATTTTAATTTCCGACCAAACGTGCTATCGATTCGAGCAACACGAGCGAGCAAATCACTCGCGTTTGCTCAAGTAAATCGTAGTTCGCACCGCTAGCTCAATTGGCAGAGCAAGTGACTCTTAATCACTGGGTTGTTGGTTCGATTCCAACGCGGTGCACTTTTTTGAATGTGGGAGCGACTTTGAAGTCCCCCATTTTATTGTTCGGCGGCTGGGAAACCGCCGCTCCTTGGCGACGCGGCCTAACGAATGAATCAGTCGACGAATTTTTGCGCGATCGGCATGCGGCGGCCGAGGCCGAAGGCGCGGCTCGTTACTTTCAATCCGGGCGCGGCTTGTTCGCGTTTGTATTCGTTCAGATCGACACGGCGCTGGACCCAGCGCACAGTTTTTTCATCGAAGCCGTGGGCGATGATGTCGCGCGCACTCGAGATTCTCTTCGACGTACTGCCGAAGGATTTCATCGAGGATATCGTACGGCGGTAACGTGTCTTGATCGACCTGTCCGGGTTTCAATTCCGCGCTTGGTGGTTTTTCGACCGTGGATACGGGAATGACCTCGCGGGCGCGATTGATCCAGCGCGCGAGCTGATAGATTAGAGTTTTCGGGACGTCGCTGATGACAGCGAGGCCACCGGCCATGTCGCCGTAGATCGTGCAGTAACCTACCGCGAGTTCGCTCTTGTTTCCGGTGGTGAGCAACAAGTGACCAAACTTGTTGGAGAGCGACATCAGGATCATGCCGCGCAATCGCGATTGCATGTTTTCTTCCGTGGCGTCTTCGGGCAGGCCGGCAAAAATATCGCGAAATTGCGCTTTAAAAGTTTCGAACGCTTTTCCGATCGGGATCTGCAAACATTTGATGCCGAGATTTCGCGCCAAAGCTAATGCGTCATCAATACTTCCTTGCGATGAATAAGGACTGGGCATGGAAACGCCGACGACGTTCTCGGGACCCAGCGCTTCGACTGCGATCGTCGCGACAACGGCGGAATCGATGCCGCCGCTCAAACCGAGGACAGCCGATTTGAATCCGCATTTGGCCAGATAATCGCGCAGGCCTAACGAGAGCCCATGGAACAAGTCGGACGATACTTCCCGTTCGCGAAACGATTGCGTGGAGGCGGCATCGGTGTCCACGACTAACTCATCTTCGGCAAAGGAGGCGAGTTGGGCGATGACCTCGCCAGCGGCGTCTATCGCGATCGAGTTGCCATCGAAGATAAGCTGGTCGTTTCCGCCGACGGCGTTGCAATAACAGATGGGGCGTTTATAAGTGCGCGCCAGAGCAGCCACCATTTCGTGACGGATCGCGGGCTTGTTAATGCTGAAAGGCGACGCGCTGAGATTTAAAATGACGTCCGCGCCCTGCTCGACCAAACTGCGCACCGGTTCGACATCGTAAAGCGGTCGCGGCAGGTAGTGTTCCGTCCAGATGTCTTCGCAAATGGTGACGCCGATTTTTTTTCCGCGAAAATTCAACGGCGTGACGGAACGCGCGGGCTCGAAGTAGCGGTCCTCATCAAAGACATCGTAGGTCGGCAGAAGCGATTTGTGCGTCTTGCGGAGAGGCTGCCCGGCTTCCAAAAATGCGGCGGCGTTATGAAAAGGTTTGCCGCGTCCCTGATTGCGATCGACGAAACCGACAAGCAACGCCGCGCCACTCACGCGTTCATGCAAACGCTGCAGCACCTCGAAGGTTTGCGGAACAAACTGCGATTTGAAAACCAGATCCTGCGGTGGATACCCTGTGACCGCGAGCTCGGGGGTGATAATTAAATCCGCCCCCGCGGCGGAAAGACGTTCGTAAGCTGCGAGAATTTTCTCAAAATTGCCCCGTAAATCGCCAACGGTGCAGTTGATTTGAGCGAAACCGATTTTCATGCGCAAGCCATCGTATGCGCAACGTCACAACCGGCAATCGCTTTTGCGTTACGGATGCCCGTTCTCTTCCGTGCGATGCTTGTAGCCGCCGTTGAGCGCTTCATCTGCGCCGGTGACGAAGGTTTTTCCCCATTCGATGAGGGCGGCCGCGAGGAAACCGGCGACCATGCAAATGATCACCTTCTGCAAAAACGTAGCGTGCACCCCTTTTTCGGAGCAGACACGGTGCCACCACGCTTACCAAAACCCCCATTGTCTTGTGCGCATGATCCACAATCCTAAGAGCAGATTCGTCACCGCGTGCACCAGGACGCATGAGGTAAGGCTTTTGGTGCGATAGGCAACGGCGTTGTAAGCCATTCCCGTAATGAATGCGGCTGCCCAGTCGGGCATGGAATGCGACAAGGCAAACGCTGCGCTAACGCCCCAGAAAGACAGCGGAGAGAATTTGCCGAAGGGAACCGTGTAGAACTTTTCGTCGATCAAATAACGCAGAAGAAAACCGCGCCAGAAAATCTCTTCCACAAATGGAACCACGACGACCAGGCGCAGAAAACGCAAGCCGACCGTCGGCCAATAAAGAGAGGGCTGGCTCGCGAATGTGTTTGGATTAAATCCCTCCGTGCGCGAGGCGAAGCCGAAAAACATCTGAGGCGAAACCCAGAGCACGAAAATAACAACCCCAACCGCGACCACAAAAGCGGGCTGGCGGAGTTTTCCGAAATCGTATTCCCGTCGAAACCACCAGACCAGCCCAGCGCAAAGGACCGTCTGCGCTGGGTAAAGCCAGTACTCCGGCGAGGAGAGCCAAAACGCTCCGCCGAGTGTTTTCAGACCGCTCCCGAGCGAGAGAAGCCCGATAAATAATGCCATCGGGGCGACATAAGCGATCAGCCTGCGCCTGTGCGGTACGCTACTTGCAGATTCCATGGGATTTGTGAGCGAGAACGAATCGTTTTCTCCGAAGTCCGGCAACCACAGCAAGCAAGAAACGGAGAAACTTTTCCAAATGCTGGAGGTGAAGCTGGGAGAGGAACGAGTGGTCTGGCAAAAAACGAAATCGCAAATGCGGGTCGTCCGCACGGCCAGTTACGTTTTCCTAGTTTTACTTCTCACCGGCGCGCTCGTTGCCTTCTATTTCATTTTCATGCGGGCGCAGGAGCAGCGTTTAAACCGGGCCGAGCCAACAACTCTCTCCGACCAGTAACATTGCGCCGCACCAATTCTCACCCGTCCCACGCGAACCGGACACAAAAAGAGAACGCCTTCTGGCACCGGACTTGCAGTCAAAGCCCGGCGTGATCCCATCCGCGCGGCTAAGGCGCAGAAAGCACTTTATTTCATGCGTTCCCGCGTAAACTCTAGACCCATGCCAGAGCAGATCGAAGAACGCGCGATTCTCGATCGTATCGGTAACGCCATCATTCTGTCCGATCCGACCGGAACGATCACCTATTGGAATCGCGGCGCCGAAGAAATCTACGGATGGAGCGATAAGGAAGCGCTCGGGCAAAATGTGCACACACTTTTACGGACGACCTTTTGCGATGGATCCCAGGCCCTGGCTCTGGAGGACGGTTTGCGTAAGAGATGCCGCTGGGCGGGCGAACTGCGGCAGATCCGCCGTAACGGCACAGAAGTCTACGTCGCAAGCAACTGGTCGCTCACCGGCGACGAACCGGACGCAGCACGAGTCCAAATCAATTCGGATATCACCGTGCGCAAACAGGCTGAGGAAACTTTGCGCGAATGCGAGGAGCGTTATCGCCGTTTCGTCGAGGAAGATTTCACCGGCAACCTCATCATGCATCCGGACGGCCGGATCATTACGTGCAATCCGGCTTTCGCGCGCATTTTCGGTTTTGATTCCATTGAAGAAGCGCGCTCGGCAAATTTCATGTCCCTCCTGCGCAGCCGCAGAGAAGGCGCCGAATTATTCGATCTGGTTCGTCAAGGCGAGACGATCGACACGCACGAATTGGAACTGCGACAACGCGACGGCGATCCCGTTTATGTCGTGGCCCGTTTCATTGGCAGCTTCGATGAAAAAGGCGAGCTGACCGAGCTGCAAGGTTATCTTTTCAACGACACGAAGCGAAAGCGCCTCGAGCAGCAATTGATGCAGGCGCAGAAAATGGAAGGCCTCGGCACCCTGGCCGGCGGCATCGCGCACGACTTCAATAACATTCTCGCGATCATTCTTGGCTACACGACGCGACTCGAGCAATGGCACTCGGATCCGAGTCACATTCCGGGCGCCATCAAAGTCATTAAAGATGCGGTCGAGCGCGGTGCGGCGCTCGTGCAGCAATTACTAACTTCCGCGCGGCAAACCGAAGCGCAGCTTTCCACGCTCGACCTCAACGACCTGGTTCGTGAGCTGGAAAAAATGTTGCAGGCGACTTTCCCGAAAATGATCGCGTTCGATCTGCGATTGGATCCGGCTCTGCCGCACATCACCGCCGATCGTGGTCAGATTCATCAGGTCCTCTTGAATCTTTGCGTGAACGCGCGCGACGCCATGCCGAGCGGCGGGAAAATGACATTCGAGACCTCACTCGTTCCGGGCGCGGAAGTCGGTGAATATTTCACCGGGGCAGAATTGGAAAAATATGTCTGCGTTCGCATCCGCGATACCGGCACCGGGATGACCCGCCAGGAAAAAGCGCACATCTTCGAGCCGTTCTACACGACGAAGGAGCGCGGTAAAGGCACTGGCTTGGGGCTCTCGGTTGTTTACGGCGTCATCAACAGCCACCGCGGATTCGTGCACGTCGATAGCGAACCAAATAAAGGCACGACCTTCTCTATTTACCTGCCGCTGGAACACGTGCCGGAAAGCGTTTCGGGAAACGGCATTCGTGAGCTCGCACAGAAAACATCCGCAAAAACGATTCTGCTCGTGGAAGACGAAGAAATGTTGCGCGAATTGGGCGTCACCATTCTGGAGGGCGAAGGCTACAATGTCCTCGCAGCGAAGGACGGAGTGGAAGCGGTGGAAATGTTCGAAGCGAACTCCGAAGAGATCGGGCTGGTGGTTTGCGATCTCGGCCTGCCGCGCCTTGGTGGACGCGACGCTTTCATGCGCATGAAAGAACAAAAACCGAGTGTGCGCGCGATCGTGGCCAGCGGTTATCTCGAACCGAATCTGCGCTCGGAAATGTTAAAGGCTGGAGTCCTCGATACCATTCAAAAGCCCTACGATTTCCGCGAGATGCTGCAGAAAATCCGTTCCGTCATAGGTGACGTCGAGTCGGAAGCGGATCAGCCGCGATTGTTTTAATTGTCGCTGCTCTGTGGGCAAATAAGTCCCACACCAGAAACGCCTAACGAGTCACGATTCGGGCCGGACCTTCTCTCCTCTTGTCATTCCGAGCGGAGCGCAGCGAAGTCGAGGAATCTCTCATTGTTAATCGATCTGGGAACAGCAAGAGATGTCTCGACTTCGCTCGACATGACAGAAGTCGAGACGCCCCTTTCCAAACAACGTTGCCGCGAGCGCGCGGCGGACGAAGCAATCAGAAGTCAATGCGCGTGGCACGCACAACCTGAACCACAATCGCCCTCTTCCGCGACGATTACCTCCATGCGGATCTCCTGTAGCGCGAGCTGATCGTGGATCGCGCCAAGGAGCGCGACCGCTTTGTCATCGGGCATTTGCTTACAGTGCAATTCGATCCTGGCCCGCTTTCCGATTAGCTCCGGATGCGCTTCCGCCATTTCTCCGTCGAGCAGAAATGAAACGTAAGCGTTAAATTTTTCCTGCAATTCGTGCAGGCGAACGTCCGAACCATCCCACGACCGCGGTTCGTTCATGACCAAAAGCACTTCACCGGCTTTGCGATCGAAGCCGAAAAGATCGATCACGCCAGCGTGCTGAACGCCCGAGGCGGAAACCTCTGGCGAATCGACCGCTTTTTGATCCGTCGAATTTCCCTTTGTCATTCCGAGCGAAGCGTAGCGGAGTCGAGGAATCTCTCAAACAAGAAGAGATTTCTCAGGTAGGGGCGGTTCACCGAACCGCCCGCCGCCCTTCGCCACCGCGGGCGATTGGGTCAATCGCCCCTACCTGACAGCTTGCTCGTAATCGGATTGCAATCGAGTAAGAGTAAGAGGAAAAGGAAGAGGAAGAAACAACTGTGGCCAAATCAACGAAGCGACTCACCCTCCTCGGCAGAAGCGAAGCAAAACTCCCGGCCTCGCCATCCGAAGCGCGACTCGAAACTTTTCCAAACCCAGCGCAACGCGATTATCACATCCGCTTCGAAACCGCCGATTTCACCTCGCTCTGTCCCGTTACCGGCCAAATGGATTTCGCCACGATCACCATCGAATATGTGCCTAACAAGTTGTGCATCGAAAGCAAGTCGCTCAAGTTTTATCTGGCAGCCTACCGGAACGAGCGCGCTTTCAACGAAGCGGTAACAAATTGCATCCTCGACGATTTCGTTCGCGCCTGTAAACCACGCGAAGCGACCGTGACCGCGGAATTTTCGGCACGCGGCGGTATCGCCCTCACGGTCCGCGCAAGTTTTCCTGATTAAGATGAAGCGCGCGGTCGTTCTCCTCAGCGGTGGAATCGATTCCGCGACTACGCTCGCGATGGCCGCGCGCGATGGATTTGAAACCTACGCGCTTTCGTTTGATTACGGGCAACGCCACCGGCGAGAAGTCGTCGCGGCGGAGAAAATTGCGGTAGCTTTCGGCGCGCGTCGTCATCGCGTCGCCAAAATCGATCTGCGCGTTTTCGGCGGGTCAGCGCTAACCGACGAAATTGCCGTCCCCAAAGGACGAACCGGCGAGGAACACGACATCCCTCTTACCTACGTCCCCGCACGAAATACCATTTTCCTCAGCTACGCTTTGGCCTGGGCCGAGGTGCTCGACATGCGCGACATCTTCATCGGCGTAAACGCCGTCGATTACAGCGGGTATCCCGATTGTCGTCCCGAATTCATCACCGCGTTTGAGAAACTGGCCGAACTCGCAACCAAAGCGGGAATAGAAGGCGCCAAGTTTCATATTCACGCTCCGCTGATCTCTATGTCGAAGGCTGAAATTATTCGCAAAGCGAACGAGCTCGGCGTCGATTTTTCCGTGACGCACAGTTGTTACGACCCGACGCCGGAGGGCTTCGCCTGCGGCCAATGCGATTCCTGCCAGCTGCGCCTAAAAGGTTTTCGCGAAGCTGGTCTAGAAGATCCGATTCGCTACGCGCAGGAATGAAGCGATTGATCGACGTATTTCGCCTAACGAACGCTGAGCAACGCGTAATTGTGTTCGTCGTTCTCGCGCTCCTTGCTATCGCCATTCTCCAGAAGCATCGCGAGCAAACTTTGACACTTCCCACCAAACAATCGTCGACTCAAACGACGACACCGAACACCGCGGACGCAGACTAGTTTTCGCCCAGGCCCGGAATTCGCCCGTAGCCGACAAAGAGCGGGCTTAGCTTCGTGTCCTTGTCCGCTTTCGGTTTCGATAATTTGAAATCGAAGATGCTAACGCCGTAGCGCTGTTTGCCGTCGAAAGATCGGCCGTCGCTCGCACCGACCATGATGCGATGGTCGGTTCCCTTTTTCTTGCCCACATAAATCATGCTGTGTGTGATCGGCGGATCGCGCTCGATGCTGTAAGTACCGGTCCAGAAAAGCAGATCGCCCGGCTTCAATCCATCGAGCTCGAAAGTGTCGGCGTTGCGGCTAATGACGGCGCGGAAATTTCCCGACTTGCGCACCCAAACGTACTGTTCGCTGGAATCGCGAGGAACATCATGGACGCCATTTTTCGTGAGGACGTAATAAACGAATCCCGAGCAATCCATGCCGCCGTTTTCTGGATCGGCCGAGCCGTATTTGTAAGTGAGATCGCGTTTTGTCAGTTCGAGGGCGGTATCGACAATTTTGCGCACATGCTCCGGATAATTGTCATACCCGGATAACTCGTTAGGCACGATTGTTGCATTTGGCGCGCCCTTCCTTGGCGAAGCACTTGCGGATGGAGAGGGCGTTTCGGTTGGAGTCGGCGTCGCGCGTTTGGCGAAGGCATTTCCTCGGGCGTCGGAGACTCCGTCGGCTTGGGAGTGGGCGAACCCTTTTTCTTCTTTTTCTTTGGCGTCTCTTCCGGCTCTGGAGTTGGGGAAGTCTTTTTATGTTTCCGCGATGGAGTTTCTGTCGGCTCGGGTGTCGGTGACGATTTCTTCCGTTTCGGCGTCAAGGTCGGCTCCGGCGTCGAACTCTTTTTCGCGGTCGAGTGTGAACGTTTGTGTTTTCGTGCGGGAGTTGGTGCCGGCGTGGAAAAGAACTTTTTGATCTTCTCGCCTAACGACTCTTCAGCGCGGGCTGCCGGCGCGAGCGCACAGAGAACAAACAGGAATGAAAGAACGCGAACTATCGCCTTCGCGCTTCGGCTCACTCCTGTCATGTCGAGCGAAGTCGCCTGCCGCGCCGTAGTAAAACGAAGGTGGGAGACATCTCTTAAATCGAACTGCGCAGACGAAATAGTGAGAGATCCATCGACTTCATTTCGCTTCGCTGCATTTCGCTCGGAATGACAATGAAGATTGGCGTCGCTCCTGCTCGCAAGGAGGGTCTTGATGCTAGGCTGCCAGTTCTTGTAGCACCGCCTTGTTCATGCGCATCCCGCCCTCGAGATTTTCGAGCGGGAAATTCTCGTTAGGCGAATGTGCGCGGCAATCCGGCAGCGCCAGACCCATGAGCAACGTTTCCACGCCGAGAATGCTGCGAAATTGCGAGACAATCGGAATGCTCCCGCCTTCGCGAATGATCGCGACTTCCTTGTCGAATGCTTTGCGCAAGGCTCTTCGCGCTGCTTCGCCGATTTTCGAACGCGGATCAGTCAGATACCACGGGCCGCTGTGGCCATCGGTGATATCGAGCTTCACGCCTGGCGGCAAATATTTCTGCAAATGCGCGTGCGCTAATTTCAAGATCTCCGCGCCATCCTGATTCGGCACGAGGCGAAAGGTGAGCTTCGCCATCGCTTCGCGCGCGATCACGGTCTTCGTTCCCTTTCCTTGGTAACCGCCCCCGATGCCGTTAATCTCCGCCGTCGGTCGTCCCCAGATACGTTCCGTCGTGGTGTAACCTTTTTCGCCAAAAATTTCCGGCACACCCGTTTCGTTTTGGACTTCCTTGTCGATATCGACCGGTAATTTTCGCCACGCTTCGCGCTCCCAATCTTCGAGCGGTTTCACCTTGTCGTAGAAACCTTCGATCGCAACGTGGCCGTTTTCGTCATGCAAAGTCGCGAGCAGGCGTGCGAGCGCCGTGATCGGATTTTGCACCGCGCCGCCAAAAACGCCGGAGTGCAAATCCATCTTCGGCCCGCTCACTTTCATTTCCAACGCCGTCACACCACGCAAGCCGTAGCTGAGCGTCGGCACGCCGCGCGCAACCATTCCCGTATCGGAAACGACCGCGACATCGCATTTGAGCGCGTCTTTATTTTGCTCGAGGAATTTCGGCAGGTTATCGCTGCCGACCTCTTCTTCGCCTTCGATGACGAAGTGCAAATTCACTGGCAGCTCGCGATTTTGTTCGAGCGTCTCCTGCACGCCAAGAATGTGAGAAAGGATCTGGCCCTTGTTGTCGGTCGCGCCGCGCGCGAAGACGTAACCGTTTTTCAAGACCGGCTCGAACGGCGGTGAGTCCCACAGTTCGAGCGGATCGGGGGGCTGCACGTCGTAGTGGCCGTAGATCAAAACCGTTTTGCGACCGGGTTGATGTTTGTTCTTCGCCCAGACCACAGGATGACCGGCCGTGGGCACGAGCTGCGTCTCAAGCCCGATGTCGCTGAGTTTTTTTACCAGCCAATCGGCGCAGGCGCGGACCTTGTCCGCAAAAGCCGGGTCCGTGGAAACACTGGCAAACCGCAGGAACGAATAAAATTCTTCGAGATATTTGTCGCGCATGGCCGAGACGTTAAACAACTTTTCGCGCTTTGACTATGGTGATGTAGCCGCCCCGCTCTGTCGGGGCGTCAGCGCGGCGATGCACGGCGACACAGCGCCGTGGCTACAACCATCGCTTGCTTCACTTTTCTTCATCGCCCAATCTGGACGCGATGAGCGCGCCGACCGTTCCAAAAGAAGACGGCGGCTTGATCCGTGCGATCAGCATTCCCGGGCTCGCCGCTAATATTATAAACTCAACGGTCGGCGCCGGCATTTTTGCGTTGCCGGCGGCGGTAGCACTGCAACTCGGGGCAGCCTCACCGCTTGCCTACGTCATTTGCGCGATCGCGATGTGTTTGTTCGTGACCTGTTTTGCCATGGCGGGAAGTCGCGTGTCGCTCACCGGCGGGCTCTACGCGTATGTGGAAGTTGCGTTCGGCGGGTATTTCGGATTTCTGGCCGGCGCACTTTATTTTCTGACGGCGATCCTCGCCATCTCCGGAATTGTCGGCCTCATCGCCACTTCTGTTGCGGGAATGATTCCCGCACTCGCGACGCCACCCGGACACGCCGCAATTATTTTCTGTATTTTGTTGTTTCTCGTTCTCATCAACATCCGCGGCGTCAAGATCGGCGCACGCGCGGTCGAAGCGGTGACTCTGATCAAGCTCGCTCCGATCATCATTTTCGTTGTCGCGGGAATTTTTTTCATTCGACCGGAAATGCTGGCATGGCCGGGCTGGCCGCGCGGCGATGCTCTCGGCCGAAGTATTCTGCAATTGCTTTTCGCCTTTGTCGGCGTGGAAGTCGCGCTCGTGCCGAGTGGAGAAGTCAAGAATCCGGCGCGGACGGTTCCTCGCGCCATTTTCCTCTCGTTAGGTATAACGACCGTGCTTTACATTCTGATTCAACTCGTCGCGCTCGGCGTGCTCGGGAGCGAATTGGGAAAATATGGCGACACGGCACTGGCTGAAGCTGCATCGCGATTTCTCGGCAATCTGGGGCGAACCCTGATGCTGGCGGGTCTGGCTGTTTCCGCTTTTGGTTTTGCCACGAGCGATATTTTGAGCTCGCCGCGAATTCTTTTCGCATTTGGGCGCGACGCATTCCTGCCGAAAATTTTCGCGCACGTGCATCCGCGTTTTCGCACGCCCGATGTTGCGATCGCTACTTACGCGGCGGCCGCGTTCTTCCTCTCATTCAGCTCGACGTTTCAAAAGCTCGCGGTGCTTTCCAACATGGTCGTGCTGTTGCTCTACATTCTCTGTTGTCTCGCTGCGCTGGAATTAAATCGGCGCGATGTGCGCAGCGATGGAGCGCCCTTCAAATTCCGCGGCCAAAGCATCATCCCGATCATCGCGATTATCTTTATTGTGTGGGTTCTGGCGCATGCGACGACGGACGAATTCGAGATCACGGGTATTTGCATCGTTGTCGCGTCGCTGATTTTTTTCATTCGGCGGTTCGTAAGATCGCGCACAATGTCGCGCTGAACGGGCACAACATCGTGTGTTGGGAAGCGGGCCCGCCCCCTTTATTTTGTGTAATTTTGCACTTGTAAGCGCCCTGACCTCCTTATATTCACCCTCTAGGACCGAGGTTTCGGCCGCCCCATGCATCTACAATCGCTCGAGCTTTTCGGCTTCAAGTCCTTCGCCGATAAAACCGTTTTCAATTTTCACGAAGGCGTTACCGCCATTGTCGGGCCTAACGGCTGCGGGAAATCGAACGTGCTCGACGCCGTGCGCTGGGTGCTCGGCGAGCAATCGGCCAAAGCGTTGCGCGGCGGCGAAATGGCGGACGTCATTTTCAACGGAACCGATTCGCGCAAGCCGCTTAGTTTTGCGGAAGTTTCGCTGACATTCACAAATTGCGACGAGGAACTCGGTGTCGATTGGCACGATGTGCGCGTGACGCGGCGCGTTTACCGCGACGGGAATTCCGAATATCTGCTCAACAAAACGGTCTGCCGCTTAAAGGACATTCAACGTTTGTTCGCGGACACCGGAGTGGGCCGCAGCGCCTACTCGATGATGGAGCAGGGCAAGATCGATTTGATTTTGAGTTCGCGTCCGGAAGATCGGCGCGCCGTCTTTGAAGAAGCAGCCGGCATTACCAAATATAAAACGCTGAAACGCGAAGCGCTCCGCAAACTCGAAGCGACCGAAGCGAATCTGTTGCGCATTGGCGACATCATTAAAGAAGTAAAGCGTCAGATTGGATCGTTGCAGCGTCAGGCGGGGAAGGCGCGCAGATATCAGGCGCTGCATGCGGATTTGCGCATTCTCGATACGCACCATTCCCGTCAGCAGCTTGATCGCCTTGAAGAACAATTAACGCAGTGCCGCGCAGAAATCGAGCGCCTCGGTCAATTGGAACGCGCAACGCAAACGAAGATTGAAACGGACGAGGATCGTCTCACCGACGAACGGCACGAACTCGACGAAATCGATGACAAGATCGGCGAAGCGCGCGCGCAGGTGCAGCGATTACAAAGCGAAATCGCGACGCATCGGAATCGCATTCAGTTCAATCAGCAGCGCGAACAGGAATTCTCGGAGTTGATGGAGCGATATCGCGGCGACATCAGCGCGGCCGAAGCGAAACGGACCGAACAGGAATCGCAAATTCACGAAGCCGATCTGCTGATCGAAAAAACGGAGCGCCTTCTTGCGACAAAACAAGACGAGCTGGCGCAATGGAACGACAAGGCTGCGCAACTGCGTGCGGAACGCGGACAGCGCGAAGAGCAATTGAATGATTTGCAGGCTTCCATTTCGAAGTTGGAAGCGAAAGTTTCGGCGCTCGACGGCGAATTCAGCGGCAACAACGCGCGGCGCGAAGCGACTGCGGCCAGGATTGCCGATTTGAACAACGCAATCGCGGTCGCGACCGGGCAACGTGATGAGATCGCGAAAAAGCTAAATAGCGCTCGCAATTCCCTCAAGCAAGACGAGGAGGCTTCTGAGAAATCCGCCCACCGAACGGTGGAGGCAGAGAAGCAGTTGCAGACAGCCGAAGATGCAGTTGCCGAAGCGCAGCGACTTCTCGTCGCGCTCGATCGCCAAATCGCGGAGAAACAATCGCGGCTCGAAGTTCTCCGGCAATTAAATGAAGAAGGCGAAGGGCTCGCGCAAGGTTCGCAGGCTGTTTTGCGCGGTCTCGATCAACCGGAAAAATTCCGTCCCGCCATTGCCGGCGCACTTGTTTCTCACCTGAACGTCGATCGCGAATTTGTTGCCGCCATCGAAGCGGCGCTCGGGCGAAACAGTCACGCGATTATTTTGCAGGACAGCGAACTGGCCAATGAAATCATGGCGGCGCTTTCAAACAAAAAACTTGGGCAGGCGGCAATCGCACTGCCCGGTCTGGCCGAAGCGCCGGCCGCTTTGGGAAATCTTCCCGCAGGAGCTCTCGCATGGGCAATTGACAAGGTGGCCGCGCCGGACTCGTTGCAGCCACTCGTTAGGCGCTTGCTACAGAACGTGGCGATCGTCCCGGATCTCGGCGTTGCTTTGGCGCTGAAAAAGAATTCCAGGCAACTCCAGTTTGCCACGCAGACTGGTGAATTCGTTTCCGAGGCGGGAATTGTTTTCGGCGGTGTCGCCAACGCGCAAGCCGATTCCCTGCTCGAACGAAAGGCGCGGATCGAAGTTTTGCAGGGAGAATGCGGCGTCTTGGAAGAGAAACAACGCGCGCTGGCAAAAGAGCGTGCGAGCGCGAACGCGCAATTGGAATCAGCAAAAGAGAACCTCGAACAAGCGCGACAACAGCATCAGTCTGCGCACCTCAGCCATTCCAGCGCCCGCGGCCAGATTCAGCTCATCGAGCGCGAACAACAGGAAGCCGAGCGCAAACTTGATTCTCTCGAAAACGAAAAGAGAACACTCGATCAGCAGATCCAGACGGCGGACGCGCGAATCAGCCAACTTCAGGAGGAACTGACAAGCCATCGGCAGGGAATCGCGGAACAACAGGAAAAATTAAGTGCGCTCGAAAAAGCGAAAGAGGCCGCGGCCACCCTCGAAGAAGAAGCCGCCGAACAACTGAACGAATTGCGGCTCGCGGTCGCAACGGAACGGCAACGCCAGGAGAACCTGGTCAATCAACGCCAACCGATGACGGCTCGCGAGGCCGAGCTCGCGGAACTCATTGCTGCGCGGCGTAACGATATTTCCAAATATCACGAGCGCATTACGCTGCAGAACAAAGAATCGAGCGCAGCAGAATCGGAGATCGCGAAGCAGACCGCGGAATGCGCCGCAGCGGAAACAGAAGCAACGGCGATCGCGGAACAGCGTGCAGCTCGGCTGCAGGCTGTGAATGCTTTGGAAAGCGAATTGCGCGGGCTGCGCGATTCCGTGAATAATGTGCGCGATCTGCGCGGGAAAGAGGAAGTGCGCCAGACACAATTGCAGCTGCACGTCGAAAATCTCGTGGATCACGTGACGCGACGTTACCAGGTCGATTTGCGCGAGTTTGAGCGTGATCAGTTCGCCTTTAGTAAAACGCTTCACGTGCAGTTGAAGCGGCGCGGTGCCCCGGAAACCGAGCCCGTTGCAAAATCAGAACCGAAAACTGCCGACGTTGAAGTTGACGATGCCCGCATTGCCGAGCTGATCGGAGAACTGACTCGTCAACTTGATAACATGGGACCGGTTAATCTCGATGCAGTGCACGAGTACGACGAGCTGGAAGAGCGTTACCGTTTTCTGGAAACGCAAAACAACGATCTCACCGCGTCGCGGCGCGAGTTGCTCGATACGATTGCGCACGTCAATAACACCACGCGAAAATTGTTCGCCGACACGTTTGCGCAGGTGCGGACCAATTTCCGCGAGATGTTTGCCGAAATGTTTGGCGGCGGACGTGCGGACCTGTCGCTTGTCGATGAAAACGATCCGCTCAATTGCGGGATCGAGATCACGGCCAAGCCTCCCGGGAAACAATTGCAAAGCATTTCGCTGCTTTCCGGTGGCGAGCGCACGATGACGGCGGTCGCGTTGCTATTTGCCATCTACATGGTGCGACCGAGCCCGTTCTGCATTTTGGACGAAATGGATGCGCCGCTCGATGAGAGTAACATCAATCGATTCATCCGCGTGCTTGAACGATTCGTTGCGCAAAGCCAGTTCATCATCATCACCCATAACAAGCGGACGATTGCCAAAGCTGATATTCTTTACGGCGTGACGATGGAGGAACGCGGCGTGAGCAAGTTGGTTGGAATGAAGTTGGCTGGGCCACAAGCGGCGGAAAAGGACGGTTCCCAGCCGGTAGCCGAAGCGAAACCCACGCAGCCGCAGTTTCCGCTCGAGGGAACAGAGAATCCACGCAGCTTCGCCGCAAGAGGCTGAGATTTGGCGGCTGGTCGCTATCATTCCGAGCGCATGCGAACGACCCTGCTGTTGTAGCTGCCGCCGTCACTGGCGGCAGGAGTTGTTCCTGCAACCCTTGTCTCTCTGCCGCCGGTGACGGCGGCAGCTACAAAGAAAATTTTTGCGCGGACTCGTCGATCTCGGCTAAAATCGTCGGATGCTTCAGACGGCGCCTCGACGCACCAAATCACGCGGTAAGACCGCAAAAGCGAAAGGCGCGCCACACGAGCGTTACCTCGAAGCGTATCGCTGGATGCTGCTAACGCGCGTCTTCGAAGAAAAACTCGCGAGCCTTTACCGCGGCGGCATGATCACGGGTGGTGTTTACATCGGCCGCGGGCAGGAAGCGGTGAGCGTGGCGTGTGGAATGTTTTTGCAAAAGAGCGATGTCTTCGCGCCGTTAATTCGCGATCAGGCGGGGCGTTCCGCGTTCGGCGAACCGCTTGTCGATGTCGCGCGGACTTATCTGGGTTCGCGCCAGGGCCCGATGCGTGGGCGCGATGGAAATATTCATCGCGGCAGCTGGGAAACGGGACAACTCGCGATGATCAGCCATCTCGGCGCGATGATGCCGGTTGTTGTTGGCAAATTGCTCGCGAAACGCATGAAGGGCGAGAAGAATTTCGTCGGCCTAACGACCATCGGCGAAGGTGGAATGCAAACCGGCGCGACCCATGAAGGCATGAACATTGCCGCGGTCGAGCGTGTGCCGTTTGTGCTCGTGGCGACGAACAATCATTATGCTTACTCGACGCCTAACGAGCGCGAGTTTGCCTGCAACGATCTCGCGGATCGTGCGATCGGTTACGGTTACGAAGGACATTCTATCGATGGCACCGATCTCGCGGAATGTCTCGACGTGATCAGCGGCGCGGTGAAACGCGCCCGCGCCGGTGGTCCGCCACAGCTCGTGGTCGCATCCACATTGCGCCTGGCCGGTCACGGCGAACACGACGATGCGAGTTACGTCACCGATGAAATCAAGCGCGAACCGTTTGCGCGGGATGCGCTGGTTCGAACCGAGCAGGTGATCAACGAACAAAAATTAGCCGACAAGGAAACGTTGCAGCAATGGCGCGCGGAAGCGGTGAAGAAAGTGGAAGAAGCCGTGACAGACCGCACAACACGAAGACGCACCAGTCGGTACGGAGGAAGATTGGTGCGCGTTTTCGACGCGTGAAATGGTGGATCGAATCCCATGAGCGTCACCTACCTCGAAGCGATCCGCGAAGCGCAGGCGCGTTTATTGCGCGAAGACGAGCGCGTTTACATTTACGGACAGGACGTCGGCGGAAAATTCGGCGGCGCATTCAAGGCGACCAAAGGTCTAGATGCGGAATTTCCGGGGCGGGTTCTCAATGCGCCGATCAGCGAAGACGCGATCGTCGGCACCGCGATCGGCGCGGCGATGGAAGGAATGCGGCCGATTGTCGAAATGCAGTTCGCCGATTTTTCCAGCATCGCGCTCAATCAACTTTTGAATAATGCCGGCACGCAATTCTGGCGGACGCAGACACCGTGTCCGATCACGGTGCGCCTGCCGAGCGGCGGCACGAAAGGCAGCGGACCGTTTCACAGCCAAAGCATGGAAGCAGTGTATGCGCATTATCCGGGATTGGTCGTGATGACGCCGGCGACGGTCGAGGACGCTTACACGATGTTGATCGATGCGGTCGCGATCGACGACCCGGTCATCTACTGCGAACACAAGTATCTCTATTACCATCTCAAGGCCGAGAAATTGCCGGAGAGCGGTTTGCCGGTCGGTCGCGCACGAGTCGTTAGGCCGGGACGCGATCTCAGCATCGTCACTTACAGCGCGATGGTGCATGAAGCGTTAGTCGGTCGCGCAACAATTCGCGGCCGAGGGTTACGAAATCGAAGTCGTCGATCTGCGCACGGTGAAGCCGCTCGATACCGACACCGTGCTCGCGTCCGTCGCGCGTACGGGACGTTTACTTTGCGTGGGCGAATCATTTCCCTGGGGCGGTGCGACAGCGGAAGTGATCGCGCGCGTCGCGACGGAAGGTTTTCATCTGCTCGACGCCGCGCCCGCGCGCATTAACGCGAAGGACACGCCGATCCCTTATCATCCGAACCTTTGGGTCGAGCATCGCCCGAACGCGAAAAGCATCGCAGCAAAAGCGCGACAGATTTTGGCGGAATAAATTTATGTCGCGCGATTTTTACACGGTCATCCTGAGCGAAGCGAAGGACCTCATGAATGTCCGATGTGATTGCGTGAGGTCCCTCGGTCGCCGTGGCGACCTCGGGATGACCGCGATCGAAACTAAATTTTAATTTTATGCCGCAAGTTCCAATCACCATGCCACAGCTCGGCGAATCGATGGCCGAAGCCACCATCGTCGCGATCAAAGTTAAAGCGGGCGAGAAAGTCGCGGCCGATCAGGAAATCATCGAAGTCGAAACCGACAAGGCGGTCATGGGCGTAACCACACCGTGCGCGGGTGAGGTCGCGAAGATCGATGCAAAAGTGAAAGGAACTTATGCGGTCGGCGCGATTCTTGGTTACATCGAAGCGAGCGAAACTGACGCGGCGCGTCTGGTGAAAAAAACTGCACCGCCAAAAGGCGAAGTCGCGAAGGAAATTCCGGGCCGCGAAGAAGAGACCGCAAAAACAAACGGCAGCGGCTCGCACTTTCAGGTGGAGAAAGAGGGCCTGGCACCGGTGCCTACCGACTCGCATGGCGATCGCACGGGTGGATTGCCCGTGCCCGCCAGCGCCAAGGGGGCCGGCTATCTTTCGCCACGTGTGCGTGCGCGCATGGCGGAGCTTAGCCTAACGAGTGCGGATCTCGCAAGCATAGCAGGGAGCGGCAACGCCGGTCGGGTCACGATCAAGGATCTCGAAAATTTTCTGAGCGGAATCGAAAAGCAATCCGCGGAAAAGCCGAGCGCCATTCGCACGGGTGTGGCCGATGCGATGCGCCGCAGTTGGACGCGGCCTCTCGCGACGGTCGGCATGTCGGTTGCGCTCGACGCGGTTTTGGAAGATCGCAAAAAGCGCGACACAAAACCGGGCCCGGCGCTTTACGTGGTGCGCGCGTTGGCTCTCGCGCTCGCAGAAAATCCGGCCGCAGCCGCGCGTCTGATTGGCGAGCGCGTGATTCAAGCAAGTTCGATCGACATCGGCGTCGCAGTCGAAGCACAGGACGGGATCATGGTTCCTGTCATCCGCAACGCCGATAAAACTTCGCTCGCCGACATGACTGCGCGTTACAACGAGCTCGTCGAACTCGCGCGCAAACGTCGTCTCGACTCCGAGATGACGAGCGGCGGTATCGCGTCCGTTTCGAATTTCGGCACGTTCGGTCTGGATTGGGGCACACCGATTCCCCTGCCCGATCAAACATTGCTCCTCGGCATGGGCGCTGGGAAAAAATTACCGCAGTGGGACGATGCGAAGCAGCAATTCGTTCCCGTCGTTCAGGCCGAGCTTACGCTCAGCTTCGATCATCGCAGCCTCGACGGTGGTGGCGCCGGGCGATTGCTCAAGCGCGTGTCCGAATTGCTCGCAGAGCCCGCAAAGCTCTGATCTGGGGAGCGCACGCTTCTAGCGTGCTGGCGAACACGTCCCGTGTTCGCGAACTTTTCTGCGAGGCCCCGCGAAAAGCTTGTGATCGCAGAATGCGATCACCCGCACGCTGAAAGCGTGCGCTCCCCAGAGTTGCTACCGCGACAGCGCGCCCTAACTTAAAGAGCCATGGATTCCATCGCGACGATCGATCCAAAAATCACGATGCAGAAACTGCTCGAACGGTTTCCCGGCGCGCAGCGTGCGCTTTTTCGCAAATATCACATCGGCGGATGCAGCAGTTGCGGGTTCGCTCCGGAGGAAACACTCGCGGGAGTTTGCGCGAGGAATGACAATCTCGATGTCGATGACGTCATCGATCATGTCGTAGCGAGCGACGCCGCCGATCGCGCGATGCAGATCGAGCCGCGTGAGCTTGCCGATCGAATCGCAGCGAAAGAACAAGTCCAGTTGCTCGACGTGCGCACGCGCGAAGAGTTTGATGCCGTCAAGATTCCGGCTGCGCAATTTTTTACGCAGGAACTGATGCAGGAAATTTTGAGTAAATGGTCGCGCGAAAATCTTCTGGTTGTTTACGATCATCAGGGCGCGCGCAGTATGGACGCAGCGGCGTATTTTCAAGGGCACGGCTTTGAAAATGTGAAGAGTCTGCGCGGCGGCATCGACGCCTGGAGTATTGAGGTTGATCCGAAATTACCGCGTTATGATCTCGAGCAAGCAACATGATCCTGTCATTCCGAGCGAAGCGCAGCGGAGTCGACGAATCTATTACCGTTTCAAGCAACAGTGAGAGATGTCTCGACTTCGCTCGACATGACAGAGACGCGACATGAACGACGATTTACAAACGCGCATTGAGGAAGCGGTGAAAAATCCGCGCAATCTCGGCGAGATGGAGAATGCTGATGCGATTGGAACCGTCGGCAGCCCGGACTGCGGCGACATGTTGCGGATGTGGATCAAGTTTAAAGAGGAGAACGGCCGCAAAGTGATCGATCGCGCGACATTTCAATCGTTCGGCTGTCAGACGGCGATTGCGGTGGCGAGTGTCGCCACAGAATTACTTGCAGGAAAAACGATTGCAGAAGCGCAATCAATGTCTGGCGAAGAACTCGCGGCGCCCCTGGGTGCACTGCCGCCGGTTAAGATTCATTGCGCACAACTCGTGGAAGGCGCGCTACGCAACGCGCTCGCCGCAGACCAACAATTGCCTAACGAATCACCCACTAACCAATCGCCGACTTTGCTTCAGCAATTTTCCAGCAATCCGGGCGGCAAAGTAAAAATCAAACTGGCCACGGATTCACACGGATGAAACACGGATTGGCCCATACGCAGCATTCTTTATCCGGGAGAATCCGTGTTAATCTGTGGCGGAGTATTCTTTGACCTATGCATGAAAATACCGAATTCACGACGACGCGGGATTTCGAAGCGATTCAAATCCCGAGTGGAAATAGAATCGCGATTCCGTCCGGCACACAGGGCGTGATTACGCAAACGCTTGGCGGCAGCTACACGATTGCGACGCCGCAGGGACTCGCCCGCGTTGCAGAAAACGATTTGGATGCGCTTGGTTTGGAAAAGCCGCAGTCCAATGGTGCGGCGGCGCCCGCCGCAGAATCGGACGGCCCAGTCGACGAGAAGGCGGTCTGGGAACAACTCAAGCAATGTTACGATCCGGAAATTCCGGTGAACATTGTCGATCTCGGATTGGTTTACGATTGCAAGCTGATCGAGCGCCCGGAAGGCGGCACCAAAGTGGAAGTAAAAATGACGCTGACCGCGCCCGGTTGTGGAATGGGGCCAGCAATTGCGCACGATGCACAAAGTAAAATCCTGAGCATCGACGGTGTCGACGAAGCGCAAGTGGACCTCGTCTGGGATCCGCCGTGGAATCAGAACATGATTAGCGAAGCAGGCCGGATGAAGCTTGGAATGGTCTGAGCAAGAAGCGTGAATCGCACGATAGGCTTCAAGGAGAGGCGCTTTCAAAAGCGCCTATTACAAAAACGGCGGCTGAGCCGCCGCTCCTTGATGGATTGAGGAAAATTCACGCGCGGGATTTTTTCTTTGCTGAATTTTTGATCGCGGTTTGACAGCGACTTCATCGATCCTATAATCCAGTCCGCGCTTGCCGGATCATTCTCCGCCGCGGGTAATTTTTTACTGCATCATGCCCTCTACCGAAATTATTTTGACCGAAAACGTCCCCGGCCTCGGTGCCGAAGCGGATGTCGTAAAAGTGCGCCGTGGTTACGCGCGCAATTATCTTTTGCCGCACGGCAAGGCTCATGAGGTGACGCCGGCAAATTTGCGTCAGATCGACAATTTGAAAGCGAAACGCGCCGAACGCGAAGCTCGCGAAATGAATGAGGCGGAAGACCTCGCGCGTCGCATTAACAAATTGCGTGTGACTTTCACGCTCGAGACTGGCGAGACCGGAAAAGCGTTCGGGTCTATTACCGCGCAGGATTTGGTTACGCGCATTAAGAACGAACTCGGGAACGATGTCGATCGTCACAGAGTTTCGCTCGAGCATCCGATCAAGACGACGGGTGAGCATGAAGTGCCGATCAAGTTGCACCACGATGTGGTGGCGAATTTCAAGTTCACGGTGAAGTCGACGCTTCCTCAACAGGAACCGCCCAAGAGCGAAGAACCGACAGAACCTGTGACGCAAAAGCGCAGTTTCTTCCGAAAAAAAACAGAACAAAAATAAATGCCGAGTTCTCAAGGAGCCGGTAACGGCGAACCTGGGAAACCTCGCAAAGCCGCCGGCAATGGCGCCGGGCGAGGTCTAACGGCACAAAATGGCGGAAGAGTTTTCCCCACTTCGCCAACAGCTTCTTCGCAGGATATTCACCGAACGCCGCCACACAGCGTGGAGGCGGAGCAGGGCGTTCTCGGTTCGATGCTCATCTCGCCGCGCGAAACGATCGCGGAATGCGTCGAGAAAATTAACGAGGAATATTTTTACATTCCCGCGCACCAGACCGTTTACATGATCCTGGTGGAGCTTTGGAACGCAGGCCAGGGCATCGATCTGATTACGTTCACACAAATTTTGCGCGACCGAAATGTCCTCGACGCGATCGGCGGAGCGGCGTTTATCACCAGTCTCTTCACGTTCGTGCCGACAGCGGCAAACGTTGGCTATTACCTGGAGATCGTTCGCGACAAATACATTCTGCGTCAAATCATCACCGCGGCGACTGAAAGCGTGCGGCGCGCCTACGAAGAGCAGGACGAAGTGAGCAATCTGCTTGACGAAGTGGAAGCGAAAATTCTCGCGGTAGGCGAGGATCGATTCAAAGGCCAGATGCCGACGATGAAAGATCAGGTCATGGCCGCGATCGAAGCGATCGAAGGACTTTATGAGCGGAAGGGTGGCATCACTGGAATCTCCACCGGCTTTGCCGAACTCGATCGCATGACGAGTGGTTTACATCCCGCGGAAATGATCATCGTTGCCGGACGACCCAGCATGGGAAAGACAGCGCTGGCGATGAACATCGCGGAGCACGTGGCCATTCACGAAAAATTGCCGGTGGCGGTTTTTAGTTTGGAAATGAGCAGTCAGCAGCTTGTGCAACGTCTGCTTTGTTCGCGCGCGCGTGTGAATTTGCAAAAGGTGCGTGATGGTTTTTTGGCGGAACGCGATTTCCCCAGTTTGACGGCGGCCGCAGCCAAGCTGGCGGAAGCGCGTATCTTCATTGATGACAGCGCGGGCCTGAGCATTCTGGAGCTACGGGCGAAAGCGCGCCGGCTCAAGGCGCAACATGATGTGCAATTGATCATCGTCGACTATTTGCAGCTTCTGCGTTCGATGACGCGCCGGGCGCAGGAGAATCGCCAGTTGGAAATTTCGGAAATTTCCGCGGGACTAAAAGGTTTGGCGAAAGAGTTGAAGATTCCCATCATCGTGGTTGCACAGTTGAATCGGCAACCGGAGGCGCGCTCTGGCGGAAAGCCGCGCCTGAGCGATTTGCGTGAATCCGGTTCGATCGAACAAGATGCCGATCTTGTTGGATTACTCGTTAGGCCGGAGATTTACGAGGAAGATGAGGACGCGCGCGCTGAAAAATCCGGCGAAGCGGAGTTAATTATTGCGAAGCAGCGCAATGGGCCGGTCGGCGAGATTCAGCTGACGTTCCTCAAGGAATTCACGCGTTTCGAAGATCGCGCGCGCAACGTAAGCGAGCCGGCCTTTTGAGGTAGGGGCGGTTCACTGAACCGCCCGCGGGCGATTGGGTCAATCGCCCCTACCTAGCGATTTCGCAGCATCGATCACATGTTGCGCATCGATGCCGAGTTCTTTCATCACCTGGTCGCCGGGGGCGCTCATGCCGAAGCGGTGCAGGCCGACAACTTTCCCATCGAGGCCGACATATTGATACCAGATATCGGGAACGCCGGCTTCAATCGCAACGCGACGCCGGCATTCGTTAGGCAAAACTTCATTGCGATATTTCTCTGATTGTCGCTCGAACCGTTCAAAACACGGCATCGACACGACGCGCGTTCCCTCCCCAAGTTCCTTCGCCGCCGCGAGCGCATGCTGCAATTCGCTTCCACAGGAAAGAATGATGAGTTCGAGTTTAGCGGTTTCCTTTTTCGCAATGTAACCGCCGCGCGCGACACCTTCGCGCCGCAGTTTCACATCGATTTCGTTCAGCATTGGCACCGTCTGGCGAGTAAGCGCGAGGAGCGTCGGGCCATCAATCCGCTGCGCCGCCGCCACGAACGCGCCCGCCGTTTCTTCCGGATCGGCTGGTCGAATGACATCGATCTGCGGCATGACGCGCACGCTGCTCACGGTTTCCACGGGCTCATGCGTCGGACCATCTTCTCCCACGCCAATGGAGTCGTGTGTAAAAATGTAAATGTTCGGCAGCTTGGAGAGCGCGGCGAGACGGATCGACGCCCTGCAGTAATCGGTGAAAACCAAAAACGTCGCGCCCGATGCGCGGAAGACGCCGTGATACGCGACGCCGTTCATGATCGCGCACATGCCGTGTTCGCGAATGCCGAAATGAATGTTGCGACCCATTGGATTGTCACGCGTGAAATCCTCGCCGCCTTCGATGTAATTCAACGTCGAACCGTGCAGATCCGCGCTTCCGCTGATTAAAAATGGCATCGCTTTTGCGATCGGCTGTAACGCTTCACTGCCGGCTTTGCGTGTCGCGAGTTTCGCATCAGTCGGAAATGCGGGAATTTGCTCGAGCAGATTAGCCGGAACTTTTTTGCCAATCGCGTCGTCAAGCTGTTGCGCCTGCTCGGGATTTTTCTTTCGCCACGCCTGCCATGTTTCTTCCCAGCGATCGTAATCAGCGAGCAGTTTCTTCTTGTGCGCGGCAAAATAATCGTAGGTCTCCTTTGAAACGAAGTAACGCTCGTCCGGCAGCCCAAGATTCTTGCGCGCCGCATCGACAAACTTCGCGCCGGCTTCACCGTGCGCCTTCGCGGTCCCCTCCACTTCCGGAATTCCTTTTCCGATGAGCGTGTGCGCAATGATGAATTGGGGTCTCCCGTTATCGCGCTCCTTCGCGATATTGATCGCATCGAGGAATTGCGTCATGTCCTGTCCGTTCACTTCCTGCACGTCGAATCCGTAAGCTTTGAAACGCGCACCGGTGTCTTCGCTCTGTGTCACCTTGGCCATGGCGTCGAGCGTGACGGCGTTGGAATCGTAAATCAGAATCAAATTGTCCAAACCGAAGTGACCAGCGAACGCGCTCGCTTCCGCCGAGACTCCTTCCTGCAAACAGCCGTCGCCCGCGAGACAGAAAATGTGTTGATCGAAAATTTTGTGTTCGGTGTTGAAACGCGCCGCCGACATCTTCGCCGCCATGGCGATACCAACAGCGTTGCCCACACCCTGCCCCAGCGGGCCGGTCGTGCATTCGACCCCCGGCGTTTCAAAAAACTCCGGATGGCCCGGCGTCTTGCTGTGCAGTTGGCGAAAACCTTTAATGTCGTCGATCGACAAATCGTACCCGCTCAGGTGCAGCCACGCATAAAGAAACATGCTGCCGTGACCGGCCGAGAGAACGAAATAATCGCGCCCGATCCAGCGCGGCTTGTCCGGATTGTGTTTCAAAACGTGGCCGTAGAGCACTGCGCCCATTTCCGCGCAGCCAAGTGGCAGACCGAGATGGCCGGACTTCGACGCCTGCACGGCGTCCATCGCGAGTCCACGCGCTTCGATGGCAGCGCGCGAAAGAATTTCGAGATTCAAACTCATGCGATCTTATAAGCGCTCAACCAAAGAAAGCGCAAGAGATTCGCTGTAATGATAACGCCTGGTCGCCTGTCATTTCGAGCGGAGCGCAGCGGAGTCGAGAAATCTCTTACTGATTCTTCCGTAATAAGAGATGTCTCGACTTCGCTCGACATGACAGGAGAGGAATCATGACGGATTCTGGAACTCGCGTGCAATGATGAGCTACTCTTGAACGGAAAAGCGTTTCGCGCAGCGAAACGGCTACAGAATCGATGAACCAACCTTTGTTCCTTCACATCGTCGAAAAACTTGAGGGACTCCTCGGCAAACTGCCGGCGACAATCCAAAAGCCGATTTTGCACGAGCTCACTCCGCTCAAAGAGCTCTTTCTTCAGCAAAGGCCGCCGCGTTTTGTGTTCGTTGGCTCGAGCAAACTTCCGCTACAGGAGATTCTCCCGGCACTGTTCGGAATGGCTGCGACAGAAACTCGCGACGCTTTGATGGAAATTTTTCGCTGGCTGAATTTGAAAATGGACGGCCATGGAACCATCACCGTTCTCGACGCGCGAGATGCCGACGAGTTCGCAGTCGCAACTGTCCGCGACGAATTGAAACTGCAAGCAGCCGATATTTTCTTTTTCGTGGACGACGCCGAGACCAGCCGGGCGCCGCGCAAGCGCGAGATCGAAAATCTCGCGGCCTTTCTCCAATGGAATGAAGAAGTCGCGCCCGGCGCCACGATCATCGGTATTTCGCTTTTCGATCCTGCACGAACGTCGCACGGATGATGGGGCGAAAAGCGCCGCCGCTACAGAAAAGCAATCCGCAAAATTCCGCGCCGCGCTCGACGAAAAAAACAGCATTCGCGATCGCGTGATCGAAATCATGCCGCTGCCACTGGGCCACGATCAATCGACACGAAACCAAAGGGAAACCGCACGATTATTCTCTCTGCTCACGCAACATTTACCCAACCAGGCCCGCGTCGAAATGATTCGGATCTCGCGCGATCGCGCGGCTCAGACTGAAATCGCGCAGGTTTTGGTGAAATCGACTACCGCGATCTGTGCCGCGATTGGCGCCCAGCCCATCCCACTGGCTGATCTGCCGATTCTCACCACGCTGCAATTGATGATGGTCTCCGGAATAATGTATTTGAGCGGACGCGAACGCAGTTTGCGCGCCGCGACGGAGTTTGTGGGCGCGCTCGGGGCGAATGTTGGTGTCGGCATGCTTTTGCGGGAGGGAACGCGCGCTGTTCTGAAATTTTTTCCCGGTTGGGGCAATGTCGTCTGCGGCATGGTCGCTGGCGCCGGAACCTACGCGATCGGGCGAGCTGCGATCGTTTATTTCATCGAAGGCGTCTCGCTCAAAGACGCCAGGCGAACCTACCTGACCAGCCGAAAAAAGTCTTCCGCGCTCGAAACAAGCGGCTGCGGCTTTAGAGCTAAAATAACTTGTGAATAACGTTCGAACAACGTTGCGGATTCTACGCACTTTTCTGTGAACAAAAATTCCAACCGATCGCTCGCTTCCACCTGTTCTTTTCCGCAACGATGAAGCTCTCGGAAATCGAGGCGACGCTTCGCGAAATTCAAGTCGCGCCCGTCAAGACTCTTGGCCAGAATTTTCTGCACGATCGTAATCTCGCGCGTTGGATTGTGGAGAAAGCGGAGATTACATCGAAAGATTATGTGATTGAAATCGGGCCTGGTTTGGGCGCGTTGACGGAACTCATGGTAGAGCGCGGGGCGCACGTGCTCGCAATCGAAAAAGATCAACGCCTCGCAAATTTTTTGAAGGAACGTTTCCAAAAATCTCGTGTCGAAATTCGACACGGCGATGCGCTGACGTTCGATGTGCGCAGCCTGTTTTCGCAGCCGCTTGTGAAATGCGTCGGCAATCTGCCGTATTACATCGCGAGTCAGTTGCTGATAAAGTTTGTGGAATATCCAAGTCCTATCTCACTGTTTTTGTTCATGTTACAGAAGGAGATGGCGCATCGCGTTTCCGCGCAACCGGCGACCAAAGATTACGGAGCGTTGTCGGTTCTCATTCAATCGCGCTATCGTGTGCGTTGCCTCCGCACCGTATCGGCGACGGTTTTTATTCCTGAGCCGGGAATCGATTCCGCGTTGGTCGAGCTGATTCCGCGCGAAGCAGCAGAGCTTCCGGCGTTCGATCAAGAAACCTTCCGCAGACTGATTAATCGCGGCTTTTCTCAGCGTCGCAAGCAACTCCAGAAATTATTGCGAGAAGAAGTTTCCGATTGGGAGCGCGCAGCCGAGCAGTTGAACATTAAACCGCAAGCCCGCGCTGAAGAGCTCTCGCTTCAGCAATGGATTGGTCTGTCGAATTTTGTGCGACCAATCGACCGAAACGACGCCGAAAATGTCGCGGCCGAGAGCTTTCCCGTGGTAGACAAAAACGACCGGTTGCTAAGGGACGCGCCCCGCGCCGAAGTGCATGGGAATAAGTTGCGCCATCGCGCTGTCCATATCCTGCTTTTTAGCGCCAACGGTGACGTTTTCCTGCAGAAACGCTCGCGCTGGAAGGACCGCCATCCTTTGGTGTGGGATTCGAGCGCCGCAGGCCATGTCAGTGCCGGCGAGGAGTACGATGTTGCTGCGTTACGCGAACTTGACGAGGAGCTAGGAATCTCGACGGACCTGAAACGCGTAGCGAAACTCCCGGCTTCGGAACAAACCGGTCAGGAATTCATCTGGCTCTACCGCGGCAGACACGACGGTCCATTCCGACTTGCGCCATCAGAGATCGAGCATGGCGAATTTTTTCCGGTCGATCTTGTTCGCAAATGGATTCGGGCGCGACCGAACGATTTTGCGCCTGGATTCGTCGCGTGTTGGGATGAGTACCAAAAAAGGTCATCCCGAGCGGACGCGAGGGACCTCGCAAACAACCTTGCGCGTAATGACTCGTGAGGTCCCTCGCGTACGCTCGGGATGACAACTTTCCTGGGTTGCCCGGTTAATTACGCGGGCTCAGCGTCGCTTCTTCCCCGCGCTTCGCTTTTTCGCACTGCTCTTGCCTTTTTTCACGGGCGCGCCGAAACCGCGGAAGCTGCGATCGGGCAGGTTGCCGAGGACAGTGCGCTTGTGTTTGCGTGCGGCGCGACGCGCGGCCTCTTTGCCGCCATAGATGGCGTCGCTAAACATCTTGGTCACAATCGTCGAGCCACGAAGAAAGTGGACTTGAAATCCGTGCGTCTGTTTTTTCGCACGCGGCTTCGTGTCGATGCGTTTGATATTGGATTCGGAATCAGGATTAGGTCGTTTTCTCATGAAAGTTCAGATACGAAGAAGTTTACGTTAGGCGGAATACGGAATCGCACAACCGACTTTCTTATCTCTTGTTAGGGCAACAATGCCGTTGTTTCAGGCGCAGGCAACTGCCACTCACGCCATTTCTTTCTATAAACTTCGTTCGGCAAAAGCGCAAAGCATGGATTGCGCGCCGCGCGTAACCAGGTGATCACTCGCACCAAATCCGCTTCCGCCATGGTGGTGCAACCCGCCGTCGCGCGATTTACCCCGCGCCGAATATGGAAAAAAATCGCGCTGCCGTCCCCTGGCACGGGCGGATCGGAATTGTGCCGAATCTCTACCAGCCAGCGATAGGCAAAATCGTTGTGCCGCATTTTTTCTTTCTCAAACCAGGCCGGCGGATTGGCGGGATCGTCGATCGTGACAAATTGATTGTATTGCGGACTGCGCACATCATCCACCCACGCATCGGCCTTCGTCACTTGATGAAATGGGTAGTCTGAGCCTGCTGGCAATTGCGCATCGTACGTATAAATTTTTCCAATACGAAAAATCCCCGCGGGCGCGCGTCCGTCCCGCTCTTTTTTGCGCAATCCACTTTCATCCTGACCGGCCAGGCCGCTGCCCCAGGCCAATCCGTTCTTGCCAAATAAAACCGGGAACACATTGCCGTTAGCCTTCCAGGTTCCGCCCGCTCGTTCGAGTAACTGCGCGCGTCCATGCATCGAATTCCAATCCGGCGCGAGCGCGACGATTAATTGCGTGCAATCATCCGGCAGGCCGGCGGCATGCACGCTGCTCGCCATGAGGCCAAGCCCCATGATTACCGCCACCCGCCCGATCGCCACCGACATCCCAACCTAGACGCGTATTCCAACGATCTGTTCAACCTCTTTTGCGACATGAAAAAACGCTGGGCCATTCTGCTCATCGCTTTTGCCGTGTGCGCAAGCTACGCGCCGGCCGTGCGCGATGGCTTTGTCTGGGACGATCACGCGCTCGTCTTGCGCGATCCGCTCATTCGCAGTTGGCGGCTCATTCCCGAAGGCTTTCAGCATTTTCTTTTTACCGACGCGACGCCGTCAGATTTTTATCGCCCGATCCAGCGGCTGACCTACACGCTGGAATATTGCGCCTTTGCTTTTCGGCCATCGGTTTTTCATCTCACCAGTATTTTTTGTCATATCGCCGCCGCAATCGCGTTCTTTTTCTTCGCGGACGAACTGCTGCGTTTGTTTGGAACGAGCGAACAGAAGCGCAAGATCGCGACGTTTTTCGCCACTCTACTTTGGGCGATCCATCCCATCCAAAGCGGAGCGGTCATTTACATTTCGGGGCGTGCCGATCCGCTCGCGGCCGCTTTTGGGTTCGCTGGCTTGTATTGCGGGATACGAAGTCTTCGGTGAAACCACGGGGAAAGCGTGGCTCCTGATTGTTGCCGCCACGACTGCATTTTTGCTCAGCGCTTTGAGCAAAGAAATTGGACTCATTTTCCCATTGCTTTGGCTGGTGATGCTCGTTCTGCAACGAAACTGGAGGGCTGTGCGCAATGCCACCGCCGTCGCAATTTTTGTTTCGGTCGTTTACCTGAGCCTGCGTTTTCCGGCGGAACATATTCCGCCTCCTCCCAGCCGAACGGCGATTCCTGCACTCGTTAGGCCATTACTGGTCGCGCGCGCCGCGGCGGAATATGCCGGGCTGCTCATTCTTCCGCTCAACCTGCACATGGACCGAGATGTGGAAACTCACCCCAGCGGATTCTCCGAGGCCAGTATCACGGGCGCTTCCTGGCGCGAACTTCAAACCCTGCTTGGCATCATACTCATCGTCGCAGCCATTTATTGGGCGGTTCGCGCGCGCAAACAGCCCGCGATCCTTGCGTGCCTTCTGCTCGCGGCCGCCAGCTATCTGCCGGTCAGCGGTGTTTTTTTTTTGAATGCTACGGTAGCCGAGCACTGGATGTATTTGCCTTCGGCATTTTTTTTCCTGGCCGCGTGCCTGACGATTCAATCTTTGATTGAAAATTGGCAACGGCAGGCAAGGGAGATTGGCTCGAAGATCATCGCCTGCGCTGCAGTGCTCTGGATTACTTTTCTCGCCGGCCGCACTTTCGTGCGCACATTCGACTGGAAAGATCAGCAAACCTTTCTCGAGACTACGATCGCGCACGGGGGTGATTCGTCCCGCATGCTAACTAATCTGGGCGCCTTGGAGTTGGCGCAGGGAAAGCTGACCGCGGCGAAGAAACATTTGGAGATCGCACTGCAAAAAGATTCCGAACAGCCGTTCGCATTGCTCAATCTTGCGGCCGTCGCGATTAAACAAAAAGATTTCACACTTGCGCATAAAATGCTCAAGCGCGCTGTCGAATCGCCACTCACTGCAGCGAAGGCGCAAGAACTTCTCACCGTTCTGGAGAACAAGGAAACCGGCACGGCGAACATTTTGCGTATGCGGCTTGCGTCGCACACCGGTCCACCCGATTGGGCGATTGAGAAACGTTACGTCAAACTGCTCGACGAATCGGGCAGCGCTGATCGCGCCATTGCCGAGCTAAAATTGTGTGTCAGCACGCAATGGTATCGCGCGGAATCGTGGCAATTGTTGAGCGAGCTCCTGGAGAAAACCGGACAGAAGGACGCGGCTTTGCGCGCACATGCCGTGGCCAGAGATTTCGACGTGCATCTAACTTCGACGATGTAGCGGTCATTTCAGAGCGGGCCGTCATTCCGAGCGAATGCGAGGAACCGCACGAACCATTACACGCCACAATCGTTTGTGAGGTCCCTCGGTCGCCGCGGCGACCTCGGGATGACAACGAGGAAAGGCGCAACTCGTCGACGTCAAACTACTCTGAATCAAATTTCTCGATCGTTTCCAGGAACGCAGGCAAATATTTTTGGGCTTTGAGATCTCCCACGCCGCGGATTTTGCGGCCGGCTTCAACCGAG
Organism: uncultured Verrucomicrobiae bacterium; assembly: GCA_963803315.1. GTDB lineage: Bacteria > Verrucomicrobiota > Verrucomicrobiia > Chthoniobacterales > UBA10450 > JBBQFI01. The sequence continues at coordinate 34,173 of CAWDLY010000007.1, forward strand.
CGCGGTTTGAGACGCGCAAATGCCCGCAAAGTTTCATCGGGGAAAATGATGTAAGCGGGAAGATTGCCGTTCTCGCGCGCCAGTTTTGAGCGCAGTTTTTTCAATTGTTCGAAAAGCGCAACATCAGCTGGCAGTAAATCCGGGGAAACAATGGATTTTGCCTTTGCCTTGCGCGATCGGCCCATTTCGGAAACCGCGACTCGCTGCGGCCAGCGCAGCGCATAATCAAGCGCACCTTTCATGATTTCTTCGCCGCGGACAGTCAGTGTGACCATCGGGTATTGGCCACCAGTCGAAACAAGCAACCCGCTATCCTGCAGCTCGCGCAGCAGTTGATTTGAATACGCGACGCCTTCCGCTTTGAGCAAACCGTATGTGGAAAGCTGATCCAGACGCGCATCGATAATTTCACGCGAGCGACTGCCGACGAGAGTCTGCACAATGCGACCGCGGCCAAATCGCGGCTGCCATCCGCCTGCTGTCCGCACAGACATTCTTGCCACGCCACTCAACGCCTTCTTTACGATTACCGCTTCCTCTTCAGTGGGCGCGCGCGCGGGACCAGCGGTCTCCAGACAAACATCGCAGTTCCCGCAGGGCGTCCGGCTCTGCCTCTCCGAAATAGCGAAGGATGGCCTGCTGCCGACACGCGCGCGCGTAGGCGAAGTCGACAATGGTTTTCAACTTCACCCGATCGCGCCGTTCTTTTTCGCGCAGTTTTGCGGTATCCAGTTTCAGTTGCGCGCCGTGAATTTCCGGCTTGAGCAATCGTGTTCCTCGCACACGGCGACCCGGGATGTCGAAACGGTCGATGTATCCCTCGCGATCGAGAATGTGGAGCGCTGAATTCAGCATCATGTCGTTGCCATCGGTCTCGACGCGCTCGGCCATCTCCTTGAGCGAGAGCTGCAGCTCGTGTTTTTCGTCCGCCTCGCGTTGCAGCATTTCGTAAGTGTTGATGATGAAGTCGGGCGGCGGATTGCTGCCGTCGATAAAAAATTCCTGCACCCGTGTGTCGGCATGATTGAAAAATAATTCGCAGGTTGCCGCTTCGCCGTCGCGGCCTGCCCGGCCCGCTTCCTGGTAATAAGCCTCAATGCTTCCTGGCACTTCGAAATGCGCAACGAAACGAATATCGGCACGATCAATTCCCATCCCGAAAGCATTTGTTGCAACGACGATGTCCTTTTCGCCGCCCATGAAAGAATTCTGGGCGCGTTCCCGCTCTTCATCGTTCATGCCGCCGTGATAGAGGATGCTGGAGAGGCCTGCGTCTTTCAGCGTTTCCGCGACCGCTTCGACGCGCTTGCGCGTGGCGCAATAAACGATGCCGGTCTTGTGATCGCGAATCAGCCCATGAAGTCGCGCATACTTTTCGGATTCGTTGGCGACCTGAGTCACCATCAACTTCAAATTGGGGCGCGCAAAGCCGGCAACAAATTCGCGCGGCTCGCGCAAATCGAGATGGGTGAGAATGTCGCGCCGCACATCCGGTGTGGCGGTGGCGGTGAACGCGGCCACCTGCGGGCGACCGAGTTTTTCCAGAATGATGTTGAGCCGAAAATAATCGGGCCGAAAATCGTGACCCCACATCGAAAGACAATGCGCTTCGTCCACGGCGAAAAGTGCGATCGTTGCCTGTCCCAACGCATCGACGAAGCTGCGGCTGCGAAAACGTTCCGGCGCGATGTAAACCAGTTTGAAATCGCCCCGAGCAAGCGCGCGGATGCGTTCCTGTTGTTCCGGCCACGCGAGTGAACTGTTAATCAAGGTCGCGGAAATGCCGCGGCGCTGTAACGCGTCGACCTGATCCTTCATCAGCGCGATCAGTGGCGAAACCACGACCGTAGTTCCCTGTAAGAGTTGCGCCGGCAGTTGATAACACAGCGACTTTCCGCCACCGGTCGGCATCACCACGAGCGCATCGGAGCCGCCGAGAATCGCCTCGATCACTTCCTCCTGCGCGTCGAGGAACTCGCGGAAACCGAAATATTTTTCGAGAGCTTGATGGGGGGTCATTGCATCTAAACAACGGCGGCTTCGACCGCCGCCGTATCACGCGGAAGAAACTTCATGGCGAACAACCATATGATACCCGAAATCAACATCACGCCGGTAACAAACAGAAATGCGATTCTGATGTTGGTATGGCCACCCACAAAACCAATCGAAGGAAACGCGAGCAAATCGCCCAGGACATGAATGACGAAAATGTTGAGAGCAAAAGCCATCGCCCGCACGGACGGTAGTGAAACGTTGGCAATCGCGGTGTTCGATGGACCGGTGTTCAGGAACAAAAGGAAAATCGAAATAAACATCGGCAGCCAGGCGAGCGGAAACGGCACGTAAAGGCTCACGACGAAAACGGGGCAGGCCACGATCATGCCCCAGCCGGAAATGAGAAAATCGGCGCTCGGAAATTTCGGGCGCAATTTGTCAGCGAGCCAGCCACCGAAAAGGGTTGAAGTGAGACCGGCAACAACGGTGACGCCGCCAAAAATAGTTTTCCCGGTGGCGGCGGGTTGTCCGCGAAAACGCAAATATTCCGCGATCCAAAAACCAAGACCCGCCACTGCAAAAGTCATCGCGGCTTGCGCAAGCGTGTTGAAGGTAAAAGAACGAATGCGAAAGAGCCGCAGATAATCGCGAACGTGCGCGGTTTTCTTTTCGGGGCGAACATTGTGAATCGTTCGAGGATCGCGCCGGAAAAAGCAAAGCAGCGCGAGCAACAAACCCGGCGGCGTAACAAGATAAAAAGCCCAGCGCCATCCCAGATGCGCGCCCACTTGTCCGCCGAGCACGTATCCAAGTGCGCTGCCCACCGGAATTGCCGAGCAAAAAATCGCCATCATTCGTCCGCGACTTTCGATCGGAAACAGGTCGGCAATCATCGTCGGTGCGGCCGGCCCATAACCGCCTTCACCGATCCCGACCAGCACACGCGTCGCGACGAGAATCGCAAAGCTGCCGGCAAGACCGGTCGCACCGCTGGCGAAACTCCAGAGTGCTACGGCACAGCCAACGATGATCCAGCGCGAAAAGCGATCGGCCAGCCATCCGAGCAACGGTGCGCTCACCATATAAGTAATCAGAAACGCGTCGCCGAGCAGACCGGTTTGCGCCATCGCGTTCGGGTCGTTAGGCGCGAAAAAAGTGGCACGTATCTCCGGCTCCAGCGCCGCCAGAATCTGGCGATCGATGTAATTGAAAAGGTTAATGCCAAGTAAGAGGGCCAGTGAAGACCAGGCGCCAGCGAGTGGTGTAATTATCCTCCTTTCGCTCATGCGAAGGTTAAGCTTTCAAGGAGCGGCGACTTCCCAGTCGCCGACCAAACAAACCGCGGTTTGGAAACTCCGTATTGAGTTCGCGAGCAGGCCGTCGCTTTCTTGTCTTTGTCATTCCGAGCGAAGTCGAGGAATCTCTCATTTCTCTTCGTGGCGTAGTTGTCGATCAAACAATGAGAGATGTCTCGACTTCGCTCGACATGACAAGCTGGAAACCGCCGCTTTTGCTAACAAATAATCGTTCACGGGGAAATGCCGATTGCAGTGCGCATCGTGCAGAATGTAAATGATAAAGCAATGATGGGAGCGAGCTTCAGCGAACGCGTAGTTTATTTCATCGGCCTGGGAATCGGCCGCCTGATCTATCGGGTGCGAACGCTCGGAGTGGAGAATCTGCCGGCCGGCGGTTTCTTACTCTTACCGAATCATATTTCATTCGTGGACGCGGTTGTATTGCAGCTCGCTTGTCCACGACGGATCCGATTCATCGTCGATCAGGAATATTATCGGAATCCAATTCTGCATCCGATCTTGCGAATCGCGGGTTGCATCCCGATCACTCCGCGACGCGCGAAGGATGCAATGCGCGCCGCGGCTGATCAAATTCGCGCGGGCGAAGTCGTATGCCTTTTCCCAGAAGGCCAACTCAGCCGGTCGGGAACGTTGCTGCGACTCCGGCGCGGCTACGAATTGATCGCGCGCGAGGCGGATTCTCCAGTCGTTCCCGTGTGGCTGGATCGCCTCTGGGGCTCGATTTTTTCCTTCCAAGGCGGCCGTTATTTTTCGAAATGGCCAAAGCATTTTCCCTACGGCGTGCTCGTAGATTTTGGCAAACCCTTGTCGCCTAACGAATCTGACATTGCGACTGTGCGCGAGAAATTGCTCGAACTGGGCGAACGCGCGTACAACGAGCGTCCGATTCTGCGCGGTCATCTGGGTGCGGAATCGCTGCGTGGATTGAAGCGACACCCATTTCGCACCGCCGTCATCGATGGATTTGACGGTACGACTTTGTCGCGTGGCAAATTGCTCGGGGCGGCAATGGCACTCAGCCGCCATCTTAAAAAAACATATCCGGAGAAGCGGATCGGAATTGTGCTGCCACCAGGCAAAGGCGGAGTCGTCGCAAATCTCGCTGTCTCACTCGCCGGCAAAGTTCCGGTAAATCTAAATTTCACAGCCGCCCACGAATCGATCGAATCGGCGATCGAACAGGCTGAGTTGCGCACAATCATTTCCGCAAGCGCACTCGAGAAACGCCTGCCCGATTTCCCCTGGACGCCGCAACGCGTGCAGCTCGACGAGGTGTTGCCGAAAATAAAGGTGACGGTTCTCGTGTGGTGGATCCTGGCGCTGGTTCTTCCATCACGTTTGCTGGCGCGACTTCTGGAGCTGCCGCGCACCGGCGATCGCGATGAGGCCGTCCTGCTTTTCACAAGCGGAAGTTCCGGAAAACCGAAAGGCGTTGTCCTGAGTCACCGCAACATTCTCGGCAACGTCTCGCAATTCGCCGCCATGCTCGATGCGCGTAAAGACGATCTGATTCTCGCGACGTTGCCGTTCTTCCACAGTTTCGGATGCACCGTCACCTTGTGGTATCCGATGGTGGAGGGTGTGCGCGTTCTCACATTCCCGACGCCGTTGGAAACGGCGAAGATCGCCGGCTTGGTCGAGAAACATAAAGCCACGTTGATTCTCGCGGCGCCCACGTTTCTGCGCGGCTATTTGCGAAAAGCGGAACCACAACAATTGCGGAGCGTAAGGCTCGTTATCACCGGCGCGGAAAAATTGCCTTCCGATCTGGCCGAAGCGTTCGAGAAACGTTTCGGCAAACATGTTTTCGAAGGATACGGGCTGACGGAAACTTCGCCTGTCGTGAGCGTGAATCTTCCTGAACCGAAGCCGAGCAAGCCGGGCGAGTCCGTGCAGCCTTCGAGCCGCGTCGGTTCTACCGGCAAGATGGCGCCTGGCATTGCGGCTCATATCTGCGATCCGGAAACGGATCGAAAACTTTCCCTGCACGAGAGCGGAATGGTCTGGTTCCGCGGCCCAAACATTTTCGAGAGATATCTGAACGACCCGGAACGCACGGCGGAAGTGCTGCATGACGGCTGGTTCAAGAGTGGCGACCTGGGACGATTCGACGAAGATGGCTTCTTGTTCATCGAAGGCCGGCTCTCGCGTTTTTCCAAGATCGGCGGCGAAATGGTGCCGCATGAAGCCGTCGAGCAACGGATCAATCACTCGTTAGGCATAAGCGGTGAGGCCGATCGTGTCATCGCACTGGTGGGCGTTCCGGATGCGGCCAAGGGCGAAGCGCTCGTCCTCCTCAGCGCGATCGACATCGATTTGCAGAAGCTCCGCGCGAGCTTGAGTGAAGCTGGAGTCCCGAATCTTTGGATCCCGAAGTCAATTCGCCGTGTCGATGCGATTCCGGTTTTGGCTTCGGGAAAACTCAATCTCACAAGGTGCAAAGAGTTGGCCGAAGAATCTCCTTGAATAGCCCGGACGCGTGAAACGTCCTTCACTCTCGATTCATTGAAGAGATGGAAAACGGCGAACGCGCAGTTTCTGAAATTGCGAAGGAAGAAACCGCGAACACACAAACACGGATGCGATTGCCGGAATTGTTGCGCGGACCATTCGATGTCCGATCGCTGGCGCTGACCGGCCTCTTCGTTCTCGCAGTTTTTTACACGATCTATTTCATGCGCGCGGTTCTTCTACCGCTCGTGCTTGCTCTGCTGCTGAGTTATCTCCTTCGTCCGATTGTGCGCGCGCTGGCGCGACTGCATATCAGTCCACTGATCGGTTCGGCAATTATCCTTATGGGATTGACCGGAATAATCGGTTACGGAATTTATTCGCTCGCGACACCTGCGGCAGGCTGGCTCGCTGGTACGCCATACAGTTTGCATCAGCTGCAATCGAAGCTGTTGCCTCTGAAACAACCGATGCAAAGCGTGGCCAAAGCAAGCGACGAAGTGGCGAAACTTGCCGCGCCGGATAACGCGCCAGCGAAAGCGACCGTGGAAGTGAAGAACAATTCGCTCAGCCAGATTCTCTATGTGCAGACGCCGGAATTTCTCATCAGCGCAGTGACGCTGCTCATCCTGCTTTATTTTCTTCTCGCCTACGACGGAGTTTTTCTCGCGAAACTAATCAAGCTGCTGCCGACTTTATCCGACAAAAAGCGCGCGGTATCGATTGCGAACGACGTGGCGACGCATGTCTCGCGTTACTTGTTCACGGTCACCGTCATTAACGCCTGTCTCGGCATCGCAGTCGGGATGACGGTTGGTTTTCTCGGTTTGCGTAATCCGATCATGTGGGGTGTGATGGTCGCAGTCTTGAATTTCATTCCATATCTTGGCGCGCTCACTGGCATCATCTTCATGCTGCTCGGGGCCGTGTTGAGTTTCGATAGCCTTAGCTATGCGCTGGTTTTTCCCGCCGTGTATCTCGCGTTCGCGACGCTCGAAGGAAATTTCATCACGCCGTGGGTAATGGGAAAATCGCTCACGCTTAATCCGGTGATCGTGTTGTTGTCCCTCATTTTCTGGGGCTGGATGTGGGGAATTGCTGGAGTCATTCTCGCGGTGCCGATTCTTGCCGCCTTCAAAATTTTCTGCGCGCACATCGAACCGATGCAGCCGTTAGCGGAATTCTTGAGCTGACGACACATTCTTACTTCGATGTTCAGCGTTCGATGTTGGATGTTCGGCGTTTGCTTTTTTCAAAGTAGCGTCCGCCGCGGAAACATCGAACACCGAACGCCGAACATCGAATCAAGAGTGCCAGGGGGGAGAGTTGAACTCCCGACCAAGGGCTTATGAGTCCCCTGCTCTACCACTGAGCTACCCTGGCGTCCGCGGATTCCCAAGCAACTTGTAGAGGCGCCTGTGTCAAGCGCCTAACGAGTTGTCTCTGGCGCCGGAATTTAAGCGACGCTCATAGGCCGCCGTTACAGAAATCAGTCTTTCGGCAAATAACTTGCCAGATCTTTCTTTCGCCCACGCAACGCGGCCATGAAACATACGCCCTGATGCTGCTGGACCACGCCAACCCAGCCTTCCTGGTCGATGTAGCGCCAACCGTTGAACGCTTGATCGCTGCCGTCCTTTTGTTTTTCCACCGGAAATAAAAAGAAGTGCATCCGTTTTTCGCTCACCTCGATTTGCGCAACCTGATGGCCTTCTTCGTCGTCAAAAACGCGATAGCCGATGGCCTGCAGATGCGCGAATTCCGGGGGCACATCGTAGTGCTCGAGATGATGTTTCATGAAAAACAAATCCGAAAGAGCGCCGGCATCAGCGTGGACCGGCTCGAGTTGCGATATGCGGGTGGTGCTCGCCACCGTCAGCAATTTCCGCGCAGAACTTGATCCGGGAAATTCTTTCAAGTGCTCGAGAAAATTGTGGGCGGCAATCGCGAGAATGACAGCGACCGCGAGTCCACTCGCGACAATGGCAGGGTTGCGTGCCGTCTTTTTCCACGCGCGTTTGCGCACGGCCGCGACCAGGTTTTCGTTGACGAACCATTCCGCGGCGGTTTTCGAAACTGGGACTGCCTGCACCAGACCAGCGACGGCTCGATCGAAAGCCTGCTGGTGGGCAAAGGCCTGGGCGCTTTGCCTGCCTTTGCGCGCGCGAAAAGTCGCGAGACGCATCGCACGATCCTGCATGCGAGTTTCGGAGAACGGTGCGCATTGAACCAGCGCGCGTTGCCGTCGCCAAAAATTAAGCCATCTCATTGCTCGAGAAAAATATGCGCATCCAGCCAGGACTGGAATTGGCGGCGCCCTTGCGAAATCAATTCCCCCAGCTCCGTAATGCTCAGCTCCAAAAGCGACGCGATTTCCCGATGGTTAAATTCATCCAGGTAATATAGCGCGAGCGCGCTGCGTTGGGGATCGGGTGCGCCGGAAATCCAGATCGCCAGTTGTTGCGCCTCGAGCTGCTCCAGCTGCGCCGGCGCTTCCAGCGCCACATCCGTCTCTTCCATCTCAACATCTTCCGGCTGCACGCCGTACTCGCCCGCCGCCAGGCAACGCCACCGCGCTTCCCGAAAAAACCAAAGCCGGTCGTTCGGCGGCTCGCCTTCGGCCGAATGCGACGCGGCTTCGCGGATTGTATCTTCAAAAGCGGCTTGAGCTTTATGCTCATCGCCGGTCATCAGGAAACAAAAGCGATACAGTTGCGGCAGGTTATTGGTTGGAGGAGTCACGCTAAATTCCGGAAAAGTCGGAAGCTTACTTGCCTCTCGTCATGGGACAAGGGCCGGTTGGTAGGGGCGGTTGACTCGAACCGCCCGGGCGGTTGGAGGCAATCGCCCCTACCTCCTTGTAGCGAATCCAATTTTTTGCTGCCGCTCCGTGAGCAGACTGTAGTCGCCGCCGTGCGGGCGGCGCAAAGCATATCGGCGACAGAGTTCCAGTGGCGCTTCGCACAGCGAAGCGGCTACAGAGTTGGCAAACGGCGCGCGACTTCCTCGGCGTTTTCGCGGCTGTTGAACGCAGAGATGCGAATGTAACCTTCGCCGTTCGACCCGAAGCCGCTGCCCGGCGTGATCACGACGTTGATTTCGCGCAACATGCGATCGAACATTTCCCAACTCGTTAGGCCATCCGGCGTTTGCACCCAAATGTAAGGTGCGTTTATGCCGCCAAAAACCTTTAGCCCGATCTGCCGGGCGGCATCAGCCAGAATGCGCGCGTTGCCCATGTAATGATCGATCAGCTGGCGCACCTGCTTGCGGCCTTCATCGCTGTAGAGCGCTTCGGCGCCGCGTTGCACCGGATAACTCACACTGTTCGCTTTCGTGCTCCATCGCCGATGCCACAATGGATGAAGCGGCAATTTCTTTCCCGACTCGGTGCGCGCGAGCAGCGCTTTTGGCATCACGGTAAATCCACAGCGCACGCCGGTGAAACCGCCCGTCTTCGAAAAACTGCGGAACTCAACGGCACACTCGTGCGCACCGGGAATCTCAAAAATGGAATGCGGAATGTCGGGCTCGCTAATGTATCCCTCGTAAGCGGTGTCATAGAGCAGGAGCGCCTCGTGCTCCCGCGCGTAATCTACCCAGCGAGTTAGTTGCTCACGCGAGGCGACGGCACCGGTCGGATTATTCGGAAAACAAAGATAAACAACATCCGCATGCTCGTTAGGCGGATCGGCCACAAAATTATTTTCCGCCCGGCACGGCAGATAAATCAGGCCCTCGTAGCCGCCTTCCTTCCGCAACGAACCGGTGTGCCCTGCCATCACGTTGGTATCGACATAAACCGGATAGACCGGATCGGTGATCGCGATTTTGTTTTGATCGCCGAGGATATCGAGAATGAAGCCGCAGTCCGACTTCGATCCGTCCGAGACAAAGATTTCGTCGTCCGCGATCTCAATCCCGCGATCGCGATAATCGTGCTGCGCGATTTTGTTGCGCAGGAACTCGTAGCCTTGCTCCGGTCCGTAACCGCGAAACGTTTCGCGGGCTCCCAGCTCATCCGCCGCGCGCTTGATTGCATCGATGGCGGCGCGCGGCAAAGGTTCGGTTACATCGCCAATGCCGCAGCGAATGATGCGTTTGGCGGCACCTGGATTTGCCTCGCAAAATTCACGAACGCGGCGCGCGATTTCCGGAAATAAATATCCTGCCTGAAGCTTGAGATAATTTTCGTTGAGATAAGCCATGGGAGTGAGATTCGACGAAGGCTTTCATCTATCGACGCCCGCGAAGCCCGCAAGCTTGAATCTTCTCCCCTCACTCTTGCTCTTGCTCGATCGAGAGGGGTGTCGATCAAGAGCAAGAGTATGAGCGTGAAGACAGGGAATTCGCGAGAAACCTTTGCGCGGTTACGAAGCGACTACTTCAACTGCGGTCTGTTCTGCCACTCGAGCCTGCAAACTCGTGAATGCTTCGGGATAGCGCTTCTGAAAACACTTCGGGCAAATGCCATGGCTCAATTCCGCTTCGGTGCGATTGCCTAGATATTCCTCCACCTTTTCCCAATACCCCTCGTCGTTGCGAATACCGTGGCAATGCGCGCAGATCGGCAGCAAACCTTGCAGGGTTCGCACATCATGGAGGGCATCGGCGAGAGCATGCGATACGCGTCGTAATTGCATTTGTGAAACCACCAGCCGCGCCAACGCTTCGAGCGCTCTCTTTTGTTGGTCGCTCAGGGAACGGGGCTCGCGATCCATTACGCAAAGAGCGCCCAGGCTTTCGCCGTCCGCGTCCACCAACGGCGCACCAGCACAAAAGCGAACTCGTTCTTCGCCGGCAACCAGCGGCCTGTCGGCAAAACGTGGATCAGTCGTTGCATCCTCCACGAGCAGGAATTCCTCCGATTCAATCACGCGTGCGAAAAACGCATCTCCCTGTGAATTTTCCGCTTTCTCGGCGTCCTGATTAGCGTGGAACCATTGCCGGCCCGCATCTGCGAACACGAGATTCGCAAACGGGACACCGCAGATGTGCGACGCGATTTTCACGACATCGTCGAATTCGCGCTCCGGTGCGCTATCGAGAATGTGATAATTCCGTAACGCCTCAAGGCGCCGGATCTCGCTTTTGGCCATCGGCACTTTCATGGTTTTGTGGGCTGGCCGATGCTTACAGTTTCCTGCGCGCATTGAGCCGGCGTTCGAAGGTATTTACCTTCAGGTAGCAGCCTTCATTCCGCCGAATCTGCCTCCCAAAGGTTTTCCCGGGAACGTTTGCAAGCAAAAGCCGCCGTGACGTTTAGAAATGCGCCACCGGAATTCTATTTCGCGATTACTCGTTAGGCAGAGCCGTAGTTTTTAGCCACTTCGCTCCAATTTACCACGTTCCACCAGGCTTTGAGATAATCGGGCCGGCGGTTTTGGTAATTGAGATAATAGGCGTGCTCCCAGACGTCGACACCGAGAATCGGTTTGTTGCCGTCCATGAGTGGGCTGTCTTGATTTGCGGTCGAGATAATTTCCAATTTGCCGCTCTTGTTTTTGATCAGCCAGGCCCAGCCGCTGCCGAAACGCTTCACGCCGGCATCGGCGAATTTCTCCTTGAACGCGTCGAAGCCGCCGAAGGTCGATTTAATATCGTCGGCCAGTTTGCCTGAAGGCTCGCCGCCCGCTTTCGGGCCCATGATTTTCCAGAAAAACGAATGGTTGGCGTGTCCCCCGCCGTTATTTCGCACCGCCGTGCGAATGTCTTCGGGAACGGCGTTGAGATCGCTGATCAAGTCCTCGACCGATTTCTTTTCCAAGTCGGGCTTGCCTTTGATCGCATTGTTCACATTCGTGATATAGGCCTGATGATGTTTGGTGTAATGAATTTCCATCGTGCGCGCATCGATGTGTGGTTCCAGCGCGTCGTAAGCGTACGGTAATTTAGGTAATTCGTAGGGCATAATTGATATAGTTAAATCGAATTGCCACCCGCGCAGGTTTTATTTTTCGCTCTGCGAAGATCGTAAGCCGGAGAATTGAGTCGCGGATGTCCGTGTGCCCGAGGTAGTAGCCTGAGCCTTCAAGGAGCGGCGCTTTCCAAAGCGCCGGCTATTTTAAATTCGGCGGTTTGGAAACCGCCGCTCCTTGGTGGCGTCAGCTGCCTCGACACTGAAAATCTTTTCACTTGTCACGCTTCGTGCGTCACCTTTCAGTCCTGCCCGATGCGGCGCTTTTCTTTTTGGCCGATGCTGGTGGTTTTGCTCCTGGGTATCCTCGTGCTCCGTGAGCCGCGTTTCGAGAAGCTGGAGGAGAATTTTCTGCGCTGGCTGTTGCGCAATGCCACGCCGCCGAAGGTCGCCATCCCGCTTACGGTCGTGGAAATCGGCCGCAACAGGCCTCTGCCTAACCAGAAGGATTCGGCTGATGAATCGACCGAGGCATTTCTGCACGGAGGTGGCGCAGCGATTTCACCGCTCGAGCACGCGCTCTTTTTACAATCGGTCCTTCAATTTCAGCCCACGGTGGTCGCGTTCGAAAGCATTTTGAAATGGCGCGAGCGCGACAGAGATCAGGAACAGGTTTTCCTCGATCAAGCCATGCGGGTGCCCAAGCTTTTGTTAGGCGCGGAGTTGACCAATTCACCCGATCCAGATCAGGCGCCGCCGGAGATTCCCGTATTCACGCAGGTCAGTGGTAACCGTGGCCATCTTGTCGAGTTCTCCGGCGTAGGACGAGAGCCTAACGAGGATATGCGTCTCGTTTCTACGCCTGGTTTCATTAATCTGCCGGAAGAAATCGTCGACGATCTGCGGGTGCCGTTGCTTTTCCGCCTTCGCGGGGATGTGATTCCTTCCTTCGCGCTCCAGGCCGTCCTTCTCTGGCTGCGCATCACCCCGGCAGAAGTGAAAATCGAACTCCCGTCGCAAATCGTGTTGCCCGGCAATCGAAAAATCCCGATCAATGCCGAAGGCACCCTTCTCATCAACCCGCTCGTGGCGCAGAACGCGCGCGCGCTTGCTCTAAACCAATTGCTTCTCGCCGCGCAACAACGAGAGAAAGGGGGCATCACCACCGCGCACCTCGAAAACATTCGCGATCACATCGTCCTGGCGCGCACTCCGGCAAACCCGCTTGCGCCGCCCGACGTTTTCGCGGCCACCATCGCCACCATTCAAAGTAACAAGTACATCCGCCGCGTTAGCCGCATCTTTGATTTCGCGGTTCTTATTCTCACAATTTTGGCCGCAGGTTTTGTCGTCAAAATTCCTCGCGCTTATCTCGGGCTCGGGGCGCTTGCTTTTACGGCGGGCTATTGCCTGCTAGCGCTGCATCTTCTTTCGCACTGGTTCATATGGTTACCCGGTTATTTCCCGTTAGGGCTGGTCTGGCTTTTGACCCTCTACGGCTTTGTTTCCAGAAGCAGGTCAACGTGAACGCCAGCGCTCCGTTGATGTATCGACGCGCCAATTGAATGCCATGAGTAAATCGCAATCCATCGAGGAACGAATCGATCGTTTGCATGCTGGCGGCCTGGTCGATATGCATTTCGATTTGCCGCTCGGCTTGCAGTGGAATGCGAATCCGAATGTGATTACGGAGCAGTTTCTTCCGGAGTTTGTCGCGGGAGGCATCGGTGTGCTTGGTGTCGCGACTTATGTTGAAGATCGTTTCCTTGATAAAGGTCTCGAGGTTGCACTTCGCCAGGTCGCGCGTCTTTACGCCGGCGCGGCGCAAACGGAGCAGGTAGCTGTTTGCAAAACCTACAAAGAAATATGCAGGGCACGTGAAAGCGGGCGCGTCGCCCTGATACTTACGATGGAAGGAGCCGAACCACTAGGGACTGATCTGGATCTGCTCCGCATATTTTATGAGCTTGGTTTGCGCGCAATCTCGCTCACACACGCACGAACGAATGCCGCCGCCCATGGCGGGATCTTTGCCCCATCGGGATCGCCGGCCCAGGGCCTGACGGATTTTGGACGCGATCTCATCCGAGAATGCGAACGTCTCGGTATCATGATCGACCTCGCGCACATCAACCCGGCAGGTTTCGAGGAAATATTTAGCCTAACGAGCAGGCCGCTTATCGTTTCTCACACCAACGCCCGTCGCTATTACGACGTGGAGCGCAATATCAGCGACAAACAAATCAAGATGATCGCAGAACGCGGCGGCGTGATCGGGATCAATGCCATTCTTGTCAGCTCGCATAAGGCGGAGGCGACGCTCGACCGCTATGTCGATCACATCGAACACGTCATCGATCTTATCGGGATCGATGGCGTCGGAATTGGTTTCGATTTTTGCGAGTTTCTCTGGAAACAAATGTCGGAAGCGGAAAAGAAAGAGCTGGAAGCAAAACTAACGACGCCGCATTTTCTGCCTGATCTCGGGAATCATTCACACGCGCGAAATGTGACGCGGCGTTTGATCGAACGGGGGTGGAAGGATGATGCGCTCGAGAAATTTCTGCGCGGAAACTGGATGCGGATTTTTGAGAAAATGTTGTAGGGCGTTTCTGCGAAGCGTCGATGCCGTCTGACACAGACGGCCTGCAATTTGTGTCGCTCACACAAAAGGCAGCGCCGGAAATTTTCGGCCGAGCACCAATTGGCTTGGGGCGCGCAACCAATTATCGAGGACGGTGCCGTAAACGCTGCGGAAATCGGTGTTGAATTTCAGATCGCCGTTATCCAGGTCCGTCAGACTCGGATATTTTCCGAACAAGCCCGGCTTAACGGCGCCACCGACGAGAAACATCGGCGCCGCTGTGCCGTGATCGGTCCCGCCATTTGCATTTTCTGCAACGCGCCGACCGAACTCGCTAAAGGTGAGCAAAAGTACACGATCGAAATTTTTCTGCTGTTTCAGATCGGCGACGAATGCCACGAGCGCGTCGTTCAATTCGCCCATCAAGCGCTCGTGCGCATTGAATTGACCGGCGTGGGTATCGAAACCGCCCTGGCTAACGTAATAAACACGCGTAGGCAAACCGCCCGCGATCATGCGCGCGATCACGCTAAGGCCGGAACCAAGCTGGCCCGGCGGATAGGTGACGGTCGATTTATGCTTGCGCGCGATCGCCCGAATCTTGTCGGAACTCAGTTGAGCATCGAGCGCCGTGCGCTGAAGGAAATCGAGCGCGCTAAGATCGGTTTTCGTTTTGCCGGCGATCGCGCCGATCGAATCGCCATCGGTCGCGACCACACCCGGTGTGTCCGCGCTTTCTGCACTCCCGTTCAATTGCCGAAAGAAAAATTCTTCGGAGCTCATTTTGCCTCCGGCGGTCTCAGAGGGACGCCAGCGAAATTGCTCGGGGTGCGAGAACGTCACGCCGGTCGGCGTTTTCGCAGCGAAAGCTGCGGGCGTTTCTTCACCGATGGCCACACCGACGGTTGGATCGGCGCCCTGGCAGCAGTTATCGAAATAACGTCCGAGCCAGCCCTCGGTTTCGAAGCGATCGGCGTCGGACGCGGTTTGCCAGATTTCGGTGGAACGAAAGTGGGAACGGTTTGGATTGGGATAACCAACGCCCTGCACGACGCCGAGATGGCCCTCATCGAAAAGCGATTTCAGTCCCGTCAGCCCTGGATTTAATCCGGCGTATGAATTCAGTCTTAGAATTTTGTCGGCCGGCAAAGCGAGCTGCGGACGGACGCGGTGATAAACATCGTCCGCGTAGGGCACGACCATGTTGAGGCCGTCATTCCCGCCGGCCATCTGCAAGACGACGAGAATGGTGCTGTCTTTGCCGGTCGCGGTTTGGGTTAGCGAGTCCGCGGCCATCGCGTCCAGAGCAAAAAATGTTTTCTCGAGGAAAACCGGGAGCGTCCAGGTAGCGGCTGCGCCGAGCATCGAAGTGCGAAGGAATTGCCGGCGTGTTTGCAGAGTGGTTTTTGGCCGATTCATATTTTCGTTTAGCACAATTGAAATTGCGGCGTGCTCATCATGAGATGGACCAAGCCGCGCATGGTGTCATCGCTCGTGTCAGGCTTTCGCGCTTCGAGATATTGCACAAAAGAGTCGCGCTCTTTTTGTGGCGCTTCGGTTTGAAAAAATCGGCGACTCAAATGCGCGACCAGTTCGGGCGGTTTTTCGCGCAATTCGGCCGGAATTATCTTGGAAACGTCGATCGGATCGCGTTGCATTTCGGCCAGCAGCGCCGCCTTAGCCCATCGCGATCCCATCTGACCCTCTTGACCCTCTTGACCCTCTTGGTGTTTCATCGCCGGATAAACCGGTAACATCGCGCTGCCATTGATCAGGTACCTTGCGAAATTATACCGAAACAGGAGCGTTGAAGTGCTGATCCACGCTTTGCCGCCGTCCCAGCCTTTCACATTGGGCGGAGCAAAAAGGATCTGGCCCAGTTGGCGCATCGCGTTTTGCACGATCAACGTGTTTGGAGGCGGCGCTTCCAGCAGCTTTGGGGTTTGAATCAAAAATTGCACCGGACTTTTGATCTGATTGTGCCGGACACGAGGCGAATAAAATTCCGCCGACGAAAAAATTTCGCGCATTACCGGGCGTATTTCGAAATCGTGCGCGCGAATCCGCTTCGCCACCGCCTCGACAATTTCCGGCGGTGGATCGTCTTCGACAAAATAGCGCCATATCTTTCGACCAATGAAACTGGCACAGGCCGGCTTTTGCACGAGGATGTCGATCACATCGTCCCCACCGAAGCGGCCGACGTGTCCAAGAAATATTTTCGTGGTGGCATCGTGTTGCGAACGGACGAAATGAAACTGCTGATTCGTCGGGTTCACGCGGTAACCAGTGAAAGCGCGCGCCGCTTCGCGCACATCCTGTTCCGTGTAATTGCCGATGCCAACGGTGAAAAGTTCCATCAACTCGCGCGCCCAATTCTCGTTAGGGTGTTCGGCCTTGTTCTGGCGCAGGTCGAGGAAAATCATCATCGCTGGATCGCGCGAAACTTTTTTGGTGAGCCGGGCGAAATTTCCGAGTGCTTCCTCGCGCAGCATCTGGTTTTGGCGCCACATCCAGTAACCGTCGTGTACTTTTTGCACGCCAGTCGCAAAATGGCCGTGCCAAAATAGCGTCATCTTTTCGAGGAACGGTGCCGGCGTCGTCGTCATGCGGTCGAGCCACCAGCGGCGCAGGTCGCGGGTATCGTCGACATCGATCTTGCGTAGTTCGCGCGTCTTTTTCTTGAACTCGGGGCCCCCTTCATCTTTGAGCGCGCGCACCTCCATTCGGATTTCCCGGATGTTGCGCGGATGCGCCCAAGCAGGCACCGGCACATCGGTGGCGCTCTCGGTCTGGACCAGATCGTGCACGGCACCGGCCAGGCCTTTTGCCTGTATTGCTTGAATCTCCGCCGGCGTTCCGCCGAAGCCCGCGCGATTCAAAAGATGTGCGGCCGTTTCGTAATCCCAGTCCTGCGATGGTAACGGAGTCAACATTCTGAGCCCAGCCACTACATGATACGACAGACAGCAGCTTTCGCTGGTTACAATTAAAGAAGTAACTGCAGGCCGAATTTTGAGGGAATTGGCGCTTGCACCTTTTATTCTTCCTCTCCATCTGCCTCTTACTCTAGGCAGTAGACAACGAGGCCGAGGTAGAGGAAGAGGAAAACAATAGTTTGAAATTCATCAATCTGACGCGCCGCATTGAGATTGGCGCCAATTGCTATTACCTCGAGGCGGCGGGGCAGCGGCTCGTGCTCGATTGCGGGATGCATCCGAAATTGGAGGGCGAGGAGGCCCTTCCGAACTTCAAACCGATCGCCGGCCGCAAGCTCGACGCCATTCTCGTTTCGCACGCGCACCTCGATCACATCGGGACCTTGCCGGTCCTGATGGGACATCAGCCCGATGCCCGCGTTTTCATGAGCGAAGGGACAGCAGAGATCGGCAACGCGCTGTTGCACAATTCCGTCAACGTGATGAAGCGCCAGCGCGAAGAGCTCGGTGTAACGATGTATCCGCTCTTCACTCATCGCGGGGTCGATCGCGTCGCCGACCAGTGGCGACCATGCCGCTTCAATCAGCCCACCACTTTGCTTGGCGAAAGAGCGACTACGCCGGGAGCCGGCGGAATTACATTTGAATTCTTCGATGCAGGACACGTCCTCGGTGCCTGCGGGATCTTGCTAAACGCGGAAGGGCGAAAAATCTTCTATTCCGGCGATGTCAGCTTCGATGATTTGACGATCGCCAAAGCTGCCGTGTTTCCGGAGTCGGGAATCGATGTTCTCATCATGGAGACGACGCGTGGCGACACGCCTCTGCCGCCGGATTTTTCGCGCGACCAGGAGGAGCGCCGATTCGCCACCGCCATCGATCGGGCATTTGCGAATGGCGGCTGCGTGCTCATTCCGGTGTTTGCGCTGGGGAAAACGCAGGAAGTGCTGGCCATGATTTACAAATTCCGGCGCGAAAAACTGCTCGGTGATTTTCCGCTCTACATCGGCGGGCTGAGCACGCGCATGACCGAAATCTACGATGCGCGAGCGCATGGAACACGGCGACAATGGCCGCGCCTGCAACTGCTCCCGGAACTCAATCCGTTCGTCTTGAACGGTAAAACAATCGGTGAAGCGTCGCCGCGCGGCGGTCGCATCTACGCGCTCTCCAGTGGAATGATGACACCGAAAACGCTGTCGAACATTTTTGCGCGCCGCGTTCTCGAAAATCCGAAGCATTCCATTTTTTTTGTCGGCTACGCCGATCCGGATTCACCCGCCGGAATTCTAAAAGCGGCGCAACGCGGCGATCGCGTCATTCTCGATCCCGATGGTGAGCCACAGGAATTGCGCTGCAACCTCGAACAATTTCAATTCAGTGCGCATGCTTCGCGCGAATCGATTGTGAGTTATGTGAAACGACTGGCTCCGAAGAAAATCATCCTCGTGCATGGCGATCCTCGCGCGGTGGAATGGGTGCACGCGCAAGTTGCGACGGCGCTGCCAGCATCGCAGGTGATCGTGCCGACGCCCGGGATGGAGATTGAAATCTAGGTGGATCGCGTTCTCCAAACGCGATGTTAATTTGGCGGCTTAGCCGCATTTTTTTAGCAACGCGTTCGGAGAACACGTTCCACCAATGAGAATCGCATCCTGGAATATCAATTCGCTCCGTAAACGCCAGGATCGTTTGTTCGAATGGCTCGAAGCGACGAAGCCCGACATCGTTTGTTTGCAGGAAACAAAATGCACGGACGAGCAATTTCCCGAACTCGCTTTGCGTTCGGCGGGATATTACTCCGCGTTTCACGGCGAGAAGTCCTATAATGGCGTCGCGATTCTTTCGAAATCGGAACTGCACCACGTGTCTTTGTCGCTCTGCGATGAAGTCGAAGATCCGCAAGCGCGCGTCATTGCCGCCAGCGTCGACGACGTGCGCGTCTATTCTATCTATGCGCCCAACGGCCAGGCGGTCGGCTCGCCGGCGTACGATTACAAGTTGAAATGGTACACACGGCTGCGGAATTGCCTAACGAATGAGCGCTCCGTTGACTGCAAGCTAATCGTTGCAGGCGACTTCAATGTCGCGCCGAAAGATGAAGACGTTTACGACTCCGCGCTGTGGCGTGGTGCCATTATGTGTTCGGAGGGCGAGCGGGCTGCTTTTCAACAGTTGTGTGGAACGGAACTAATCGACACGCTGCGATTGCACCATTGCGAATCCGGCCTTTTCACCTGGTGGGATTATCGGATGCTGGCGTTTCCCAAGAATCGGGGATTGCGAATCGATGGAGTGTTAGCGAGCACGGAATTGGCAAAACTTTGCACCGCGTCGGGGATCGATCGTGAAATGCGCAAGGGCAAAGATCCCTCCGATCATGCACCAATCTGGGCGGAGTTTGCAGAGTAAGCCATCAAGGAGCGGCGCTCTCCAGAGCGCCGTTTAATTAGTTCGGCGACTTGGAAGTCGCCGCTCCTTGATGGCTCTTTTTGTGGCGGCGGTCTGTGATCGTCGCATAATTTCTTCTCGGAAGAGTGCGACAGTCATAGACTGCCGCTACAGAAGAAGCTGATGAAGGTCGCGTCACCTCCGCCAAAACCGCTCATGATCTGGGATGGCGATTGTCATTTCTGCGGGCGCTGGATCGAAAGATGGCGCGAGATCACGGCGGGGCGCGTTGATTACGAGCCGTTTCAAACTGCTGCCGCGAAGTTTCCGGAAATTCCGTGCGATGAATTTGAGAAAGCCGTGCAATTCATTGAACCGGACGGCCGGGTTTTTCGCGCAGCGGAAGCGGTTTATCGTTCGTTAGGCCACAGCAGGTATCATCGTTTCCTCACCTGGCTTTATGATCACGTTCCGGGCGTCGCGCCAATTTCTGAAGGAATCTATTCGTTCATCGCAGGCCATCGAACGGTTGCGTCGAAAATCACTGGCTTGCTCTGGGGCAAAGACGTTCGGCCCCCGACTTATTTTAGAGCGCGCCGACTTTTCTTGCGCGCGCTGGGTCTCGTTTATCTCATCGCATTCATTTCGCTTTGGGTACAAATCGACGGATTAATCGGCGCAAACGGCATCTCGCCCGTTTCGCAATTTCTTCCGGCGGCGAAAGAACAGATAGGCGACCGCGCCCATTTTATCCTGCCGACGCTTTGCTGGTTCAATTCGAGTGACGCGTTTCTGCATTTCCTCTGCGGGGCTGGCGTCGCTGTTTCCATCGCCCTGATTCTTGGACTGGTTCCGATTCTTTCTTTGGTCTTGCTGCTCGCCTTTTATCTCTCGCTCACGATCGCGGGGCAGACATTTCTCAGTTTTCAATGGGACATTCTCCTGCTGGAAACAGGATTTCTGGCAATCTTCTTCGCGCCGCTGACGTGGCGCATGACGGCGAGACGCGAAGCCCCATTTTCGCGTGTCGGTTTCTTTCTGCTCCAGCTGTTGCTTTTCAAACTCATGTTCATGTCGGGTGTGGTGAAGCTAACGAGTGGCGACGACTCGTGGTGGAACCTCACCGCACTCGATTACCACTATTGGACGCAGCCGTTACCGACCGTTCTCGGGTGGTACGGTGCGCAAACATCGGAGTGGCTGAAGAAATCGTGCACATTGATTGTGCTCGTCGTTGAATCGCTCGTTCCGTTTTTGATTTGGGCGCCGCGCCGATTGCGTTTTAGCGCTTTTGTTTTGTTTGTCGCACTGCAGGTGATGATCGCGCTGACGGGAAACTATTGTTTCTTCAACCTGCTCACGATCGTGCTTTGCGTCTTGCTTTTGGACGATGTGCAAATTGCCCGACAAAGAAATGCGACGGTCGCAGACCGCCGCTACAGGAACTGGGTTCCTGCGTTTGTTCTGATTGTGACGCTGCCGCTCAATGCATGTTTGATTTCCTCTGCGGTCAAACCGGAAATGGAATGGCCCCGGGCGATACTTGCGCTTTACTCGCGTATTGAGCCGTTTCGTATCGTCAATGGTTACGGGCTATTTCGCGTGATGACAAAAGCAGCGCGCGGAAATTGTCATCGAAGGAAGCGAGGATGGAACCGATTGGCGCGTGTACGAATTCAAATGGAAACCGGGCGACGTGAATCGTGCACCGGGTTGGGTCGCGCCGCATCAACCGCGACTCGATTGGCAGATGTGGTTCGCTGCGCTCGGCACATATGAGCAAAATCCATGGTTCGTTAGGTTCATTGGCCAGTTGCTCAAGAACTCTCCAGAAGTAACGAAACTACTCGAGCACAATCCGTTTCCCAAAAATCCTCCGCGCTACATCCGCGCAATTCTCTACGATTATCATTTCACCACCACGGCGGAGCGCGCTACTACCGGCGCATGGTGGAAGCGCGAAGAGCGCGGCATTTATCTGCCGCGCGTGTCACTAAATTAGTGCCGTATATCACTTGAACCCAGGACCCTGGCTACATGCGACGTTATTTGCCGCGGGTTTTGACTGAGCGGCTTGATCTTTGCGCCACTGCGGACAGCCCATTCTCTGATCTGGATTTGACCTGGCTGACATCGGTGGAGTTGATGCTGCCGCTGACAACAACGTCTTCACGAAAGTTTGCCTCCGTTACTGCGTGACCGGACTGGAATTTTGTTTGCGAGACATCGGTCCCGTTGACTGTGCCATTACCGCTCGTGTCGCCGATCAACACGCTCATACGAACTTCGGTCTCGGGCAAAACCTGATCATAAATGTCAGTCACATCGGCCAGTGTCACGGTAATGGTCTGCTGATCGGCAACGCCGGTTAAATCGATAGTCATGGTGTTGGCTGCGAACGAAGTCCCGGCAATGGCGCCTCCCTTTTGAGTCGTTAGGCTGACATCGCCACTGACAACATCGTTAACGAAGGTAATGACAATCTTGTGATTACCCCCGCTGTTGCGGCATTCGATGCCGGGCTCGCCGCTGAGGGGAAGCAAAACGTCAAAAGGTCCCAGATCGCCATGCATCTTTTGCGAAACCGCCGAAGTAAGCTCCAGTGCCGGCGTGGGCGTTTGCGCGCAGTATCTTCCCCCGGTGTTGAGGATGTAACTGCTCCCAGATCCGCCCCAGACGATCATGTCACTGCCAGTCCAAATCGCCGTGTGAAGATAACGCGCTTCGGGAGCATTGGTCGTGCTGGTAACAGTCCAGGTATCATTCCTCGGAATGTATCGTCCCCCGGTGTTGGTGACCTGTACCCCTATCGGCGGAAAAGCTGGCCGTCCGCCCCAGACGATCATTTCGCCGCCAGTCCAAACCGCCGTGTGATCAACACGGCCCTGGGGAGCATTGTTCGTACTGGTAGCAGTCCACGTATCAGTGCTCGGACTGTACCTTCCGCCGGTGTTGGTGAGGCCGCCGTTGCTGTACCCGCCCCAGACGATCATTTCACTGCCAGTCCAAACCGCTGTGTGATCGTCACGCCCTTCAGGAGGATTGTTCGTGCTGGTAGCAGTCCAGGTGTTAGTGCTCGGAGTATATCTTCCGCCGGTATTGATGGGGCCGGGGTAACGGTACCCGCCCCAGACGATCATTTCACTGCCAGTCCAAACCGCTGTGTGACGCTCACGCTGATCGGGAGCATTGTTGGTACTAGTAGGAGTCCAGGTGTCGCTGCTCGGAGTGTATTTTCCGCCGGTATTGGTTGGGCCGCCGTCACTGTACCCACCCCAGACGATCATTTCACTGCCAGTCCAAACCGCCGTAGAATAATAACGCCCATCGGGAGCATTAATCGGTACTGGTAGGAGTCCAGGTGTCGCTGCTCGGAGTGTATTTTCCTCCGGTGTTGAGGTCGTTACTGTCGGGCCTGTACCCGCCCCAGACAATCATTTCACTGCCAGTCCAAACCGCCGTGGAATAATAACGCCCATCGGGAGCATTGATCGTACTGGTAGGAGTCCAGGTATCAGTGCTCGGGGTGTATTTTCCGCCGGTGTTGACGAGGCTACCGTTACCGTACCCGCCCCAGACGATCATTTCACTGCCAGTCCAAACCGCCGTGTGATCGAGACGCACATCGGGAGCACTGGTCGTACTGGTAGGAGTCCAAGTCGCAGTGTTTGGACTGTATTTTGCGCCGGTGTTGAGGACGTCGCCACTGCCCGCGCGCCCGCCCCAGACGATCATTTCACTGCCAGTCCAAACGGCCGTGTGACCGGTACGCGCAGTGGGAGCATTACTCGTCTCGGTGGCAGTCCAACTATCACTGCTCGGCGTGTACGTTCCTCCAGTGTTGAGGTAATACCCGTCATACCCGCCCCAGACAATCATTTTACTGCCAGTCCAAACCGCCGTGTGAGCGTAACGCCCATCGGGAGCATTAGTGGTACTAGTAGCAGTCCAAGTGTCACTGCTCGGGTTGTATTTTCCCCCAGTGTTAGGAAAGCCCACGTACCCGCCCCAGACGATCATTTCACTACCGGTCCAAACCGCCGTGTGAGCGTAACGCCCATCGGGAGCATCAGTCGTACTGGTAGCAGTCCAACTGTCACTGCTCGGAACGTATTTTCCGCCGCTGTTGAGCCAGTAGCCGTTATACCCGCCCCAGACGATCATTTCGCTCCCAGTCCAGACCGCTGTGTGACCGTCACGTGCATTCGGGGCATTAATCGTCTTGGTAGCAGTCCAAGTGTCAGTGCTCGGAGTGTATTTTCCTCCGGTGTTGAAGTAGCCACTGCTGGAGTTATACCCGCCCCAGACGATCATTTCACTGCCAGTCCAAACGGCTGTATGAACGTAACGTGCATCGGGAGCATTAGTCGTACTAGTAGCAGTCCAAGTGTCGCTGCTTGGAGTGTACGTTCCTCCGCTGTTGAGGGAGTAGCCGTTATACCCGCCCCAGACGACCATTTCACTGCCAGTCCAAACCGCCGTGTGACCGGTACGCCCATCCGGGGCATTGGTCGTACTGGTAGGAGTCCAAGTGTCAGTGCTCGGGGTGTATCTTTCGCCGGTGCTGAGGTAGCTACTGGAGTTATACCCGCCCCAGACGATCATTTCACTGCCAGTCCAAACGGCTGTATGACCGCTGGTATTGCTTGTACTGGTAGCAGTCCAGGCGTCATCGGTGCAGGTAGCTGCAATGGAGATTTTCGGAAGAGTGTATGTGGCCGCTCGATTTGAGGTTGTTACCATCGACATCGTGCGAACATCCCGGAGAGGCGCAATTACGGTCTGTTCGCCGAGACCAGCGTCCGCTGCGCAATGGCCCGGCGAGCCGTCCCTGCTATTTGAATTGCTGAACAGCCGTTCCACCAACGCTGGTCTAGCCAGACACTCAGCGATGATTAACGGATCATCTCCGAGCGCTTGAAAAAGTTCGCGTAATACTTGTGGCTGACGGGTGTGCCGAGCCATTCGTTCCATCTCGGCCTGCAATTGCTGTGAACTGATCGGCTTCCGCCAGGAAACCTCCAGCGCCTGCCAATCTCGCAGATAATGTTCCACCTTCTGTTCGATTTGCCTGGCCGACATCACCTCATCCAGCGATGGTTTGGGTTTCGTGTTTTCTTTGGGCCAAAGCCGATGCCGCCAATAAACTTGCTCAATAGCGTGCTGATACACCACGCGCTGAGCGAACGTCAACGTTCCGGCTGGCGTTGCTACACGAGACGCTGACCATAGCCGCGCCAGCAGCTCGTCATTACAAATAACCAGCATAAACAAAATCATAGTGATCTGGGTGACACGCACATTGCTCGTGCCCACTTGTCTGATGCGCTCAAGGAGAAGTTTCATACAAGGGTCTCCCAAGCGTGAAAAACGCGCAGATGAGGACCGCGTTTAGCCGAACGCCGGCATGCTAAAGCAGCATTCATTTTCCGACACGCGCTTGCGCGCCTGATTCGTTTCGCACTCGGAAGGAGGAAACATTTGAGCTCGCCGAAACCCGGCTTTGACTAGTGAAGCCTCGCGACGCTCGATGAGTCAATGCTTTTTGCGAGTGGGCGCAGATAGACTTCAATTTAACTCCCACCGGGAATCGCAATTTCGTTAAGCCTAAAAGGCCATTCTGCTAAAAGTTGAACATTGGTTTGCGTCTTTTCATCGCCTGCCGTGCATCTTGCTTGAGCTTGAGATTTGCGTCACGGGTGGCAATCCGTTCCCGGATTTCAATTTTACCTGGCTGACATCAGTGGCGCTGATGGTTCCGTTGACGACAACGTCTTCACGGAAATTCGCGTCCGTCTCGGGGTGTCTGGACTGAAATTGTGTTTGCGAGACATCGGTACCGTTGATTGATCCATTTGCGTTTAGGTCACCAATGAAGTTGCTCATGCCATGGCATGGCCCTTTTGCTTTTGACTTGGCTAACATCGGTGCCGGGCGACGCCGCCGTTCCGCGTCACGTCGTCGAGCAGCACTCTCATGGAAACGGAAACATTTCCGAAGTTTGTGCCGTCATCCACGCCCCCAAGCATGAACACGATCGTTTGCGCGTTGGTAACTCTACTTAAGTTCACGGTCACCGATCCGCTATTCACGCTGAAGCTGTCTATCATTCCAGTTCCGGAGAGAGTCGCATCGCTGATGATGACGTTATTGGGGGAAGTCGACGATAATTTGATAAATGCCGGACGCGCCACCGATGCGGGATTGGACTCTTGGTGCGCTGGTCGACGCTGCCGCCTCCGTCGGCGATCCAAATCGGTATCGCCCGGTTGCGGCAGACAATGGTATATCTCGCCGCGCGACCTATTCGAATCGCGGTCCGACCGAGCAGATCCGTCCATACCTGTCCTTCCCCTCTTCCATCCTGTTAAATCCTGCGAATCGCAATCTACGCGTTCGGCCATCACAAATGCCGCTACAGGAAATGCCTAACCAGTCAGCGATCCCCTGAGTTTGCCGGCGACGGCTGTCGGTAGGGCTGATGTTGCTGATAGAGATCGAGACGCTGTGCGATTTCTTGAGATAGCAAATCGTCGCCGGACGATCTCGCTTGTTCCTGAGCGCGGGTTGCCGTCTCGGACGCGGCGTCGAAATCCCCGACTTCTGCGTAAGCGGCAGCCAGCGTGTCGAGCTGTCTGGCGTCTGGATTTGGCGTGCGTGCGTTACTTTCTTTTGCCAGAACAACAGCTGCGGCGCCATCGCGCCATTTCTCCTCCGGCGCGGTCGCCAAAAGCCAGGCCAGGGCTGCGCGCGGCAGGGGTGCGTCGGGCTGCAAGCGGATGACATCGCGATAATTCGCGATCGCTTCGTCCCACCGCGCGGTCGCGGCCAGCGCGCCCGCCAGATTGAAACGCACATCGGCGTCATCGGCTCCGAGTTCGAGAATCTTGCGATAATGCGCAATCGCCTCGGAAGCCCGCCCCTTTCTCAGCAAGGCCTCGGCGATCTCTTTGTGCGCCTGGACGGAGTCCGGGTTTATTTCCAAAGCTTTCAAAAACTGCGGCAGCGCTTCATCGGTTTGACCCTTGAGCAAGAGCGCG
Organism: uncultured Verrucomicrobiae bacterium; assembly: GCA_963803315.1. GTDB lineage: Bacteria > Verrucomicrobiota > Verrucomicrobiia > Chthoniobacterales > UBA10450 > JBBQFI01. Next base: position 60,752 of record CAWDLY010000007.1, read on the forward strand.
TGACCCAGATTGCCATAGGCGTCCGCGAAATCGGGCTTGAGTTGGATAGCCTTGCGGAAGTGCGGTATCGCCTCGGTCAACTGGCCGTTCTGTGCGAGCGCGGTTCCGAGGTTGTTCTGCATTTGCGGGTGATCTGGCTCGAGGTTGAGCGCCTTCTTATATTGCCCAATCGCCTCGCGCGTTCGCCCCGTGCGAGAAAGTGCGGTGCCGATGTTAGTATACGCGTCGGCGTACATCGGTTGGGTCTCCAGGGCCTTTTCGAAATGCATGATCGCGGTCTCGATTTCGCCCTTGTCTGCAAAAACGAGACCTAGATTGTTATGGGCGACATGGTTGTTCGGGTTCTCCATCAAGACGTGGATCCATAGCGTCTCGCTATCACGCCAAAAGGAAGCCTCGGCCATGGGCGACGTCTGTCAGATTCACTGCCAGTATTTCCAACGCGCGCTGCAAATGTGCCGCCACCTCGCGGCGCGCGATGCTCTTTCCGCTTACGACCGCAAAGCCTTGCAGACGATGGAGAGCTCGAAGCGGGATCATGAATAATCGGCTCCGTTGATATCTAGTGAGGCGTTGCGAAGATTTTTCTCCATCTCAGCCCGAGAAATTGTTAGCACTTCTTCGGGAAGAATGGATGCATCTGACAATGCCGACGGCCGCGATGTTACCGCGTTGCTGATCGACTGGCGCGAAGGCGACGAAGATGTGCCGGTGCGCTTGAGGCCGCTGGTTCATGACGAGCTGTGGCGGTTGGCGCGCAGCTATCTGCAGCGCGAACGATCCGATGACACGTGGCAAGCAAGCGCGCTCGTGCGCGAGGCTTATTTGCGGATGGTCGATGACAAGCAAACGAGCTGGAAAGATCGCGCGCATTTCTACGGCATAGCCGCACGCGTGATGCGGCAAATTTTAGTGGATCATGCCCGCGCGCACAACCCAGCCAAGCGAGGTGGACTTGAACAAAAGCTTTCGCTCGACGACGAGCGCGATTTACCGAGCGATAATAAGGTTGACCTCGTCGCGCTTGACGGCGCGCTGGAAAGTTTCGCGCAAACCTATCCGCGCAAATCCGAAGTAGTGGAGCTCAAATTTTTTGGCGGTCTCGATATGAAGGAGATCTCGGAACTGCTTCAGGTCTCGGAAAAAACTGTTCTGCGCGATTGGAATTTCGCCAAGCTCTGGCTTTATCGGGCGCTAAGCGATGCAGCCTGATCGAAGCGAATGCCTCGGCGACCTCCTCGAATGTGGCGCCGCCGCGGCGACAAGTTCTTGACTGTTGGGAAACACTCAGGAATTGAACTTGGAGTGATGAAGGACACAGCAAAGCGAAATGAAAATTCGAACCGCTTCATTACCTGATGCTGACTGATCAAACCGAACGACTCGCGGACCTGGTCGCATCTGCTTTGGATTGTGCGGCTGCCGAGCGTGCACAATTTTTGAGCGACGTTTGCGGCGATGATGTCGCTCTGCGCGAAGAAGCAGAATCGCTCCTTCGATTCGAAAATAATGCCCGCGATTTTATCGAGACTCCAGCTTTCGAGGTGGCAGCGGACGAGATTCTCGATGAGGTAAGCGAGCCGGTACCCGCGGAAGCGCCGATTGGTCAGAACGACACTGCGGTTGAATACGAACCGGTGCCTGCGGAAGCGCTGTTTATTCAGGACGAAACGGCGGTGGAACCCGAACCGGTACCTATGGACGGGCCATTTGCTCACAACGAGGTGGCGGTTGAATCCGAACCAGTGCCTGTGGAAGCGCCCTTCGTTCAGAGTGAGGCAGCGATTGAATTCGAACCGCTCTCCGTGGAAACGTCGATTGTTCAGAACGAGACGGCGGTTGCGTCCGAACTAGCACCCGCGGAAGCGCCAACGCTTCGGAGCGGGGCGGCAGTTGAATCTGAACCGGTAGCTGCGGAAGCGCCGATCGTTGAGATTGGGGCGGCGGTTGAATTCGAACCGTTGCCTGTTGAAGCGCCAATTGTTCAAAATGAGGCGACGGTTGAATCCACACCGGAACTTCAAAGTCCGGAGATTGCGCCTAAAGAAATTGTTTCGGAAGCACCACCCGAAAAGCCGAAACAAAAGCCGAGACAAGAATACGAATCCGCCTCGCAAGGTCCTGCGAGGCCCAGGAAGTCTTCTGCAGTCCCCGCATTTCCCGCGAAAGAGCATGTCTCATCTCGCCCCGTAGAATTTGTCTGGGCGCGCCGTTTAGCTCTAATAGCTCTCGCCGTAATTGTAGTGGCAACTTTGATCGCGCTGAATTCTGCGCTGCGCGAAGAGAAGAACGCGCGCCGCCAGCGCGACATTGCCGAAACAGAACGAGCGCGAACGGAACGCATCAACAACTTTCTGCAGCGGATCATTTACGCTTCGGATCAGAACTTCGCCCCGATCTGGCCTGTCGCGCAGAAACGAAACATCACGGTGATTGAAATGCTCGATCGAATCGAACCTCAGATTCAAAACGAGCTGGCCGATGAACCGGATGTGCGCGGCGAAGTGTTGCGAAGAATCGGCGATGCTTACGCTTCGCAGGGAGCTCACGACGCCGCGGAGAAAAATTTGCGAGCCGCCTTAAAGGCACAAACGGCTGCTTACGGCGAAGGGAGCGTCGAGGTCGTTGAGACGATGGTCGATCTTGGCGTCCTATTATATCGGCGCGAAAAGTTTGCCGAAGCCGAAGGGTTCCTGGAAAAAGGAGCGACCTTTTTCCGAAAGCTAAACCAAACGGAAGGCGGCAGAACTAATGCGGTGAAGTTGGCTTACGTGCTCGACCAGCTTGGCGCGGTAAAGTTTTATCGCGGCGATGTAGAAAATGGTCGCGCGATTTTGGAGGAGGCATTGGAGGTTGCTACGCAAGCGCAACCGAAGGGGCCGGATCGTTCTGTTCTCACGAGTATCAAGACAGACTTGGGCGGACTGCTCGTCCTGGTGGGTGAGCTGAGAAAAGGTGAAACGTTGTTGCAGGAATCTCTCGCTGAATCCCGCGCCATAACCAACGCTCCGCAATGGGAAACAGGTGTGACGTTGCAAATGTTAGGCGAGTGGGCGCTCGCCAAAAATCGACCCGGCGAAGCGAAAGATGATTTCCTGGCAGCCGAAGAAATTTATCGCGGCACGCTCGGCGAGAAGAATCTTTACTTCGCGCGCAATCTCGAGAGACGCGCCACCGTGTCATTAGTCGAGAATGATTTGGCCGCAGCCGAGGAGCTGGCGCGGCGATCTCTCGCCATCACGAAAGAGGCCTCGCCCGATAACAAACTACCGTGGACCGATTCGATGGCGACGTTGAGCAGCATACTGATCAAGGCAGGGCGCGCGGCCGAGGGCGAAGATTATTTGCGCAAGGCCATTCATATTTGTGAAGATCAACCGACGCGGAATTATGCGGCCATTGCGCTGGCAAAGATTCGCCTGAGCCAATTGTTTCTTTCGCAAAAGCGCTACACCGAAGCAGAGAACCTGGCCTTCGAAGCTCACAATGAAGCGCAGCAGCACCTCGAGCCGGAGGATCCGATGCGAAAGGCGACGACAAATAATTTAATCCAAATCTACGAAGTGCAGGGAAAACACGAGGCGGCTAATGCAGTAAAATGACCAACGTGCTGGTTTGCAGCGGCGCTCTGTCACGCTGCGCTGAAATAATCACTCTAGCGTTCGCAACGCTATCCACCGGCGGCAACTAATGCCCCTTCGGCGTCGGCACCAATACGACCGGACAATTTGCGCGCTTCAGCACGCCCTCTGTCACGCTGCCAACGAGCAAATTGTACATCGCGCCGTGGCCGTGCCTGCCCATGACAATGGCGTCTGCTTTTATCGCATTTTCATATTTCAAGATTTCCTCAACGACATTGCCGATCGGCGCATGCAGGGTCGCCTTTAGACCGCCGCGCTCAATTTCCGCTTTCCATTCGTCGAGTTTCTTTTTTTCTTGCTCGTTAGGCGCGATTGATTGCGCGCTAATTTCCGAGATCGGCATCGGCACAATCTCCGGCATGCCAAGCGCGCCGTAGCCGAGCGGACTCGTCGGCAGAGGCGCGGGCGGCTCACAGACATGGATGAGATGAATTGTTGCGCCGAATGCTTTTCCCAACTGTCGCGCCAGCTCCAGTACGCGCGATGTCGCATCGGAAAAATCGATGGGGACGAGAATGTTTTTCATTTCGAGAAATTATTGGCGCGGTGTTCGCACCAGTACCTCTGTTCCATTTCCAAATCCACTGAAGCGCAACGAATATACACCTGCGCCTAACGTTGGCGCGTTTAGCAATACATCATTTTCGCCGTCGCGGTCCGCCTCCGCCACACGTTCGCCTTTTTCGTTCACAAGTTCGATGTGCAAATTATTTCCCTGCAGCACATTGATCGGAATCTGGAGTGCACTTCCACCTTTCCACTGAAAGTAATGGTCTTGAATCTCGACGTTGTTGGGCTGTCGATACGAAGGATCGAGAATCACGCGATCGAACCCTTTCAAGACCTGTAGATCGCACATCGGGCAGCTTCGGATTTCATCCCAGACGTTAGGCAAACCAGGTTGGAAACAATCGCTCTTGTAATGGAGATAAAATGCCATGTCCAAATTGTAGCTGAGAATCTGTCCCGGAAATGGAGCCGTCACTTCCAAAACAATCGGCTCGGTCGCTTCTCCGGGAGAGATGGAAAAGTAGGAAACGTTCGCGAACGTTCGATAGACCGCACCGTTGACAAAGATCCGCGCATTCACCTTCGCCTCGAAGACAAAAGAGATTCCGGAAGAGAAACAGCGTCCGCCGACAAGATTGACCTGCGGGAACGTGATCTTGAAATAGTCGACGTCGTTCGCCGGGAAGATGCTCAGGTTCGAAACGTGCAACGCGGGCAGCTTGTCGGTCGACCAGGGATAGCTCCCGGTGCCGAGCACACGGCTCCCCGTCCCCAGCGGTGTCGCACCTGCAATCGTGTTGTTGTTATTCGGTGACGCCGGATTGGGATTGCCGCCGGGGCGATCGAATCTATCGGCCTGCGTCGGAATGACGTAGGAACAAAGTCCGACGGCACACCACGCCTTGTCTACCGCATCGACTTCGCGCGAATCATCGCCAAACAAATCCGCAGCCGCACTAAGCGATGCATTGCGCGCATCGGCATAGGCCGCGGCGGAATTGAGATAGCGAGTGAGCGAGCGATAAACAATCCTGCCTGCTTTCGTTAGGCCGATGCCCGGCACATTGTAGGAACTGCCAAGCTCGGTATTCGTGCCGGTCTCACCGTCAGAGAGCAGAAAAAACCAACGATTCTGAACACAACCATTGTTGTGTGGATCTGCTTTTCCAGCCTGCCAGTTTGTTCCCTTGTAAGTGTCCGGTCCCTTGAACGTCTTCGGGTTTTGAAAGTCGCGGCAAATGTAAGGTGAGGTGCATCCTTTATCGTCTCCGATCACCCAATCTTTCTTCGTCCCGCCTTCAATCCATTGTTCGGTCAGTTGTCCGAAAATATCGCAGAACGATTCGGTGAGCGCGGAAGACTCTTTGGTCGCGTCACTGTCCAATCCGGCAGTCTGTTCGACGACACTGTGCGTGAATTCATGTCCGACAATGTCGAGCGTGTTGTAATCGTCGTTGTCTCCCGGATTTGCCAAACCGATCCGAATGAATCCACCGCCGCCGCGCGCGTTGTGACCGCCATTGTCCATGTTCGGATCGTTGTAGATCGTCATGTTGCCGTTCTTGCCGTCGTAACTGAGACGATGGTGAATCAAATTGAAGTAGTCGTAAGTGGCGCGCAGCCCCCAGTAGGAAGTGACGACCGACGGGTTGTTGCCGGCCCAGTTGTTATCGTCATCGAAGATGTTCACGACCTTGTTCGCGGTGTCGAGCAACCCGGCCGTGAGCAAATTGCCGTCGCAATCATCGACCAGATAATAGCGATCGCCTTTCTTCTGTGTATTGATCGCCCGTGTGCCGCGAAAGGTGACTGGCCCCGATCCAAGATAACACGCAGGAAACAACGGCAATTCCTTTACTACGGAACCATCGGCCGCGTTGATGTAAATCTGGCGCGAGTTGTCGAATGGCGTGACGTAGACCTTGAACATCCACGCCAACACTCGCTCACCGCCCGTGCTCGCGGAATTTTCCGTGAACACCAGCTTCCCTTTGGGCCGGTACGACGCGGGATTCGGGTTCGCGAGATCGTCGACCAGTTTGTCTTCCCGGAAATATCTCTGCCCCGGGATGCGGCGTTGCACGATCGCCCACGCTTGTTCCTCCGACAATTGCGGTGCCGTTATTTGCGGCTGGAAATCGTAGGCCAGTTTGCCATTGGCCGAAACGGCACGGCCTTCTTTTGCCCTAACGAGGAATTCGGCGTGCTCGACTTCGATGTTCTTGAAAAACTGTTCGTAACGAAAATGCGTCATGCCGAGTTCATCGGTTTGTTCCGATTGCACAACCATCTCGTTGCCGGGCGGCAAATGGAAAATGGCGGCGTAATCCTTGAATAGCGTTTTGGGATTGATCTTCGCTTCAGGCTTGAACGTGATCCATCCCGGTGTGGTTACCGGTTTGGCGATGTCGGTAATGTCGCCTTTCGGTTTCTCATTTCCCTCCTGCTCCTGTTTTTGCTTTTGCTTCATGCAGGAACCGAGGAACGCGACCGCAGCGATCAAGCCGAGCAATTTGAAAAACGAGAGGTAATTTTTCATAGGAAAACTCTCCGCGCCCGCTTGTTCCCTTTTTCCCGGAGCGTAGGGAATCCGCTATTAACGCACAAGTCTCTTGCTCCTGTAGCCGTTTCGCTGTGCGAAGCGATCCCGCAAACCCACGTCCCGATGCGTCGCCCACAGGGCGACGGCTACAGACTGGCAGCTCGCTGCGTCGCAGAGTAATTTGCTTCGTGCAAGATCTGTTTGCAGGCGAAGAAACTGAAGCTGACGAAAAGAGCGACGCCACCGCTCCGCTTGCTTCCCGGGTGCGACCGCGTTCGCTCGAGGAATTCGTCGGTCAGGAACACATTCTGGCGCCGGGGAAACTTTTGCGCCGTGCCATCGAAGCGGATCGATTGCCTTCGGTGATTTTATCCGGGCCGCCGGGGACGGGAAAAACGACGCTCGCGCAAATCATCGCCAAAATGACACAGGCGAAATTCGTTAGGCTTAGCGGTGTCGAAAGTAACGTCGCGGAAATGCGGCGTGTCGTGGCGGCAGCCACGAATCGCCGGCGCAATTCCGGCAAGAAGACAATCGTGTTTGTCGACGAGATCCATCACTTCAATAAAACACAGCAGGACATTCTGTTGCCTGATGTCGAAAGCGGAAATCTGCGATTGATCGGCGCAACGACTTACAATCCGTTCTTCTACGTCAACAGCGCCCTCGTCTCGCGCTCGCAGGTCTTCCGGCTGGAACCGTTACGGCCTAACGACCTCACCACTCTGATGAGACGGGCGTTGGCTGACAAAGAACGCGGGCTCGGCAACCACAATGTCAACATTACCGATAAAGCGCTGAGCTTTCTCGCGGAAGTAAGCGATGGCGATGCGCGCAAAGCGTTAAACGCAATCGAGATTGGCGTTCTCACGACGCCAGCCGCTAGCAACGGCGTAATTCATTTCGATCTCGCCGTTGCGCAGGAAAGCATTCAACAAAAGGCCGTCGTCTACGACCGCGTCGGCGACGCGCACTACGACACGATCAGCGCATTTATTAAGAGCATGCGCGCGTCAGACGAAAAAGGCGCGATCTACTGGCTCGCGAAAATGCTGCACGCGGGAGAGGATTTCCGCTTCATCGCGCGCCGCATCGTGATCTTCGCGAGCGAAGACGTCGGACTCGCGGATCCGGAAGCGCTGCCGCTTGCGATCGCCACGCAACAAGCAGTCGAGTTTGTCGGAATGCCGGAAGCGCGCATTCCCCTCGCCCATGCGACGGCTTACATGTGTCGTGCGCGGAAAAGCCGCGAGGCTTACGAAGCGCTCGGCGCCGCGACCGAGGAAATCGAATCCGAACAAACCAAGGCCGTGCCGGAGAAACTGAAAAACAAACATTTCCCCGTGAATCCCGAGGAGTGACTCCACACCTAAGTTGTCATTTCGAGCGAGGCGAAGCGGAGTCGAGAAATCTCTCATCGTTTCTCGATCAACAGTAAGAGATGTCTCGACTTCGCTCGGCATGACAAAAAACTATTGTGATAACCACAATTCCATCGCCTAACGAGTTATTCCTCCGGCTTCATCCGCGCCTCACTGCATGGTTTCGCGAGACCTATTCGAGCTTTACCGATGCGCAGTTGCGTTGCGTCCCGGCCATTCTCAAGCGCGAATCAATCCTTCTCACCTCGCCAACCGGCAGCGGAAAAACGCTCGCCGGTTTCCTCGGTGTTTTCGATTACTTGTTGAGAAGAATCGATGATGGCGCGCTCACTCCCGGCGTACACTGCATCTACGTCTCGCCGCTGCGCGCACTTGCTTACGACATCGGAAAAAATTTGCGCGCTCCGATCGCCGGCATGGGCATGGAAAAGGAATTGCTGGTGCACTTGCGCACAGGCGACACGCCGGCCGCCGATCGCGCGAAGTTTCGTCGCAACCCTTCACCCTTTCTCGTCACAACACCGGAAAGTCTCGCCGTCATGCTCGCGCAGGAAAGTTACGCAGTTCATTTGCGCAATACTGCTTTCGTCATCGTCGACGAACTGCATTCCTTTGCCGGAAACAAACGCGGTGCCGATCTGAGCATCTCGCTCGAACGACTCGAGCGTCTCTGTAGCCGCCGCCCTGTGGGCGGCGTGAAGGGAAGCGTTGCCGCAGGTCCGCGCTTCACACAGCGACGCGGCTACAGAGCAGGCGTATTTTGCCGCGTGGGCCTTTCGGCAACAGCGGCGCCTCTTGATGTGCTCGCGCAATTTCTCGTTGGCGAAAATCGCGCCTGTCGAATTGCCGAAGCCCAGGTCGAGAAGAAATCGATCGTCGAGGTTTTTTCACCGATTCGGAAACATCCGTATCCGCCAGCCGGATATACCGGCGCGCGTCTTTACGCTGAGCTGGCGGAATTAATTCGTTCGCGTCAATCGGTGCTCGTATTCACGAATGTTCGCTCCGCCGCGGAACAAATCGGTCTGCGCTTGAAAGAGCTATTGCCCGAACTGGCCGATCAAATCGAAACACACCACGCGTCGCTCGATCGCAGCGTGCGACTCGAAGTCGAGGACCGACTAAAAAACGGCGAGCTGCGTGCCGTTGTTTGCTCGACCAGCCTCGAACTCGGCATCGACATCGGCGCGGTTGATCTCGTCGTAATGGTGGCAACGCCAAAAGGTGTTTCACGTGCGATCCAGCGCATCGGGCGTTCCGGTCATTCGCTCAATCGCACCAGTCATGGCGTGTTCGTAGCGACGAACATCAACGACCTCGTCGAAGCGACAGTGACCGCGAAACTGGTGAAAGCGCGCACGCTCGATCCGATTCGCGTTCAGGACAAACCATACGACGTCGTCGCGCAACACATCGTTGGCCTGGCGTCGCTCGATTCGATCTCCACCGACGAAGCTTTCGAACTCGTTAGGCGCGCGTATCCTTTTCGGGAGCTTACGCGCGAGGAGTTTGATGAAATCATTCGCTACCTCGAAGGCGGCGGCGCTTCGCTGCAAGAACAGTATGCCGGACTTTTCGGCAAAATTGCCGTGCACGACGGCGTGATTTCCATCGCGCATCCCCGCATCGCGCGTGAGTTTCTCGTCAATATCGGAACCATTACGTCCGACAGCTTTATCGACGTCCTGCTCCGCCGGCGTCGCCTCGGTTCGGTCGAAGAGAATTTCATTAAGCAATTGCAGATTGGCGATCTATTTGTGCTCGGCGGACGCGTTCTCCGGCTCATCGATACGGGTGTGCAGGAAGCTTTTGTCGAGCGGGCGGATGGGCAATTGCCAACAGTCCCGCGCTGGAACACAGCGAAGATGCCGCTTACATCCGGTCTGGCCCGCGCCGTGCGAAAACTGCGTTCGGAGCTTGCCGCCAGATTAACGTCGGAAGCCGAAGGTAGGGGCGGTTCACCGCAACCGCCCGGGGCCGCGGCCGCGCCGCGCAACGGACGCGCGATTGGGGTCAATCGCCCCTACCTGACGGTGAACAAATCTGGAATGCCACAGGAGTGCACTGATTGGCTCGTGGAAAATTACGATCTTTCCATGGCGAATGCGCAGGCCATCGTCGAACAATTTCGCGCGCAGGAGTCCGTCTCGGAAATTCCGATTGGAGAAAAGATGCTCATCGAAATTCATCGCGACGGAGATCTTTCACATTACTTCTTCCATTCTCTCATCGGCCGAAGCGCAAACGATGCCCTTTCGCGCATCGTCGCGCTCCGGGTGAAGAAACGAATCGGCGGCAACGCGCTCGTCACGCTTGATGACTACGGGTTTCTCCTCACGCTGCGACATTTTCAAGAGTTACCGCTAGCGGCATGGAAGGAATGTTTTGCCCTCGCCGGGGCGAAGGAAGATTTGCGATCCGCCCTGCGCCGTTCCGAATTGGTGAAGTGGCAATTCCGCGGCGTCGCTCAGACCGGTTTGATGGTCCCGCGGAATCTTCCCGGACGGCAACGCAAACAGAAGCAGATGAACTGGAGCGCTGAAGTCTTGTTCCGCGTGCTGGAAGAACACGAACCGAATCATCCGCTGTTGCGCGAAGCGTACCGTCAGGCGACGCACACTTTTCTAGACACCGACGCCGCGCTCGCTTTTATGAGCCGAAGTTCATGATTTCGAGTGGCGCATGCTCGAGCTTCCTGTCATCTCCCCATTTTCATTCCCGATCTATGCGAGCGTCATTAAAGAAAGCATGATGCTGGAAGATCCGGCGAGCGCGCTCGAGCGGATCTATCACGAGATGTATGCGAAGGTGGAATCCGCGGCCGCGGCCAAAGATGTCGCAGCCTAACGAGCAATGCCGTTCAAAGATCGCTTTTCCGGACACGCCAGCGAATACGCACAATTTCGACCGCACTATCCGCGGCCCTTGTTTCAATATCTGGCGGACATCGCGCCGGAGCGGAGTTGTGTCTGGGATTGCGCGACCGGGAATGGACAGGCCGCCGTCGCGCTCGCGGAATTTTTCGACCGTATCGTCGCCACGGACGCAAGCGAAAAACAGATCGCAAACGCCGAAGCGCATAATAAAATTTCGTATCGCGTTGCCAGCGCCGAGCGGAGTGAACTTTCGTCCGCATCGCTCGATCTCATCACGGTCGCGCAGGCGCTGCATTGGTTCGAGCGATACGCATTTTACGCCGAAGCGAAGCGCGTCTTAAAACCAAACGGCGTTCTCGCGGTCTGGTGCTACAACTTATTCAAGATCTCACCGGAGATCGATCGATTGGTGGCAGGCTTTTACGCCGAAACGCTCGGCCCCTATTGGGATTTCGAACGAAAGCTTGTCGAAACTGAATACTCCACCATCGATTTCCCGTTCGATGAACTTGCACCGCCCGCATTTCACATGGAAGCAGAATGGACGCTCGATCAAGTGCTTGGTTATTTGCGCACCTGGTCGGCCACCAAAAATTTTATGGCCGACCGCGGCGTTGATCCCGTGACAGAATTGAGCGGGCCGCTGCAGTCGTTGTGGGGAAATGCTGAGGCCACCAAAATCATCGCGTGGCCAATCGGCATGCGAATCGGAGTCGCGAAGGCGTTCCCAACTCGTTAGGCAGGATTCAAATCCGACCAAAAACGCCGGGCGCATTCGGCCGGGGTGCTATTCGAGAACCCGGAAGAGTAAACAGAAAAGAGGGGCGACCTTGCGATCGACCCCTCCCCCTTCTGCGAGCTTTTTCTACCTGCCGTTGTTTTGCGAAACTACTTCGTTCAGTTTGAAGATCGGCAGGAACATCGCGATGACGATGCCACCCACGATCACGCCGAGGAAAACGATCAGCAGCGGCTCGATCAATGAAGTCAACGCATCGAGCATCGCTTCGATTTCTTCGTCCCAGAAATCGGCCATTTTTTCGAGCATGGTATCGATCTTGCCGGTTGCTTCGCCGGCTGCAACCATGCGCAACAGCATCGGCGGGAATATTTTCTTCTTCGACATCGCCACGGAAAGATTATCGCCCTTCTCCACATCCACGCTCACACCGCGAATACTTTGTTCGACGACATGATTGCCCGAAGTGCCGCCAACGATCTCGAGCACTTCCAAAATCGGGACACCGCTGCGAATGAGCTGCGCGAACGTGCGCGAAAAGCGCGACATCGCGATCTTTGAGAGGAGCGGTCCGAAGATCGGTAGCTTGAGCTTCCAGCGATCGCTCATCTGCTTGCCGCGAGGCGAGCGCACGAAGAAACGTATCCCGAAGATAAAAAGCGCGATTCCGGCCACGAGAAAATACCATTCGCCTCGCACGAAGTCGCTCACGTCCATGAGGAACTGCGTCGGGGCGGGAAGTTTTGCGCCGAAGTCTTTAAAGATTTCGCCGAAGATCGGCACCACTTTCACAATCAAGAATGTGGTAATGCAAAAAGCGATGCAGACGACGATGACCGGATAAGTCATGGCCGACTTCACTTTCTTGCGCAACCGCGCGCTGGCTTCGAGGAAGCCGGCGAGTCGATCGAGAATCTCAGCGAGCAAACCGCCGGCCTCACCGGCTTTAACCATGCTGATAAACAAGCGATTGAAAACGCGCGGATGTTTTGAAATCGATTCGTTAAAGGTTTCGCCGCCTTGCACGCGCGCGATCACATCGCTGATGACGTGTCGCAAATTTTTCTGCCGCTTCGGATCGCACTGCTCGTAAAGTGCGGTCAACGCTTGAATGAGCGAAATGCCCGCTTCGATCATGGTCGAAAGCTGCCGTGTGAAGAGAACGAGGTCCGTTTCTTTGACCGACCAATTCTTTTTGCGAACGCGACTCGCGGCCGCTTTTTTTTGCAACGACAGGACCATCAAGCCCCGGCTCATGAGGCTGGTTACTGCGTTGTCTTCGTTGAGCGCGTCGTGCACGCCTGAAACAATGCGGCCGGAGGCGTCGCGCGCTTGATAAGAGAAGGTCATCATACTTATGATATTTTCACTCGATATAGCACATCGAATGCCACCGCTGCCCCACCCTGGGCCATTCCTGCCTTTAACCCGAATGTTTCCGGGCCGATGGTCGAGACATGACGCCCGCTAACGACCTGATCCAAGTCTCGGAGTCGTTGCACTTCTGGCAGGCCTACGATGCGCAAGTCAAAGCTGACCTGTTTTCCACTGCGATCGAAACTTCCAGCGGATTTCTGATCGTCGATCCAATACCCTTGCAACCGAAACTTTTGCAGCAATTAGTCGGGACGAACGCGGTCGCCGGGGTCTTCGTCACAAATGTTAATCATGCCCGAGGCGCCGCTGCTGTCGCAGAAAAATTCGCTGCGCCGATTTTTGCGCACAGCGCGACACGGACGGGTGGTGAGTTACCTGCAGCGCGAGAAGTGAACGACGGTCAGATGTTCGTCGCCGATGCTCGTGCTGTCGAGATTCAAGGCGCGCCCGCAGGCGAGATGGCCATTTATCACGAACAAGATGGAGGCGCGTTGATCATCGGCGACGCGCTAATTAATTTCGAACCGTACGGATTCACTTTTTTGCCGTCGAAATATTGTTTGAATGCAAAGCAGATGCGTCGATCTCTGCGTCGTCTGCTGGATTACAATTTCGAGCGAATGCTTTTCGCGCATGGCACTCCGCTGATGCACTCCGCGCGACAGAAGTTCGAAGAACTTTTGCGAAGCAACGAGTGATTTTTCCCTGATGTCGGCTCTTCCAATCGCCGCAAATCAGCAGAATGCGATCGCGCGATTTCTGCAGCTCATTCGCTTTTCGCACACTGTCTTCGCTTTGCCTTTCGCTCTCGGCGCGCTCGTCGTCGCCGCGCACGGGCGCCCGACCGCACGCGTTCTATTGCTCGTTATGCTTTGCATGGTTTTTGCGCGAACGGCAGCGATGCTCTTTAATCGCATCGTTGATTGGTCGCTCGATCAACGCAATCCGCGCACCGCCGCTCGCCATCTCCTCATTTCCAAGAGATGGGCCACACTTTTCCTCGTCCTTTGCTCCCTCGCTTTCACCCTGAGCGCATTCTCAATCAATCAAATGACCGGGCTGCTCGCTGTGCCTGCGCTCGCAATCATTTTCTTCTACTCGGTGACGAAACGTTTCACGAACGCGACCCATTTTTTTCTCGGACTTGCCCTGGCCGTCGCACCAATCGGAGCCTGGCTTGCGCAGACCGGCCACTTCGCGCTGCCGCCATTCATCCTTGGCTTCGGTGTGATTTGCTGGGTGAGTGGCTTCGACATCATCTACGCGACGCAGGATTACGATTTCGATCGTCGCGAAGGTTTGCGTTCGCTCGTAGTGAAACTCGGTATCGCTCGTAGTCTCCGTCTCGCGGAAGGGTTGCACCTGGCGATGTTCATCGCCCTGATTGCATTTGGCCTGTTCGCCGGACTTGGTCCGATTTATTTCTGCTCGCTTCTCCTCGTCGCCGCGGCGCTTCTTTACGAACATCGAACGGCAAAAAAACTCGATGTCGCCGGAATCAATCGCGCCTTTTTCCAAAGCAACGCATTTGTCAGCGCCGTCTTCGTCGTCGCCGTCTGTCTCGATCTCTGGTTTAGGTAGGGGCGATTGACCTCCATCGCCCCGGGAGATGCGCTCGCCGTTTCGCGCGGGCGGTTCGGTGAACCGCCCCTACCCAACTTCGAGTTCCGCGATGCGCTTCGCGTGACGCCCGCCTTCGAACGGCGTCGTCAACCAGATACGCACAATTTCCAGGGCGAGCTCTTCCGGAATCATGCGCTCGCCTAACGAGAGAACATTCGCATCGTTATGCTGTCGCGAAAGCCTCGCGCTCTCTTCGTTCCAGCAAAGAGCGCAGCGCACGCCTCGCACTTTGTTCGCAGCCATTGCCTCGCCGTTTCCGGAACCGCCGAAAACGATTCCACGATCGCATTCGCCGTTCGCTACGGCTTGCGCCGCCGGTCGTATGAACAGCGGATAATCGACCGGCTCTTCGCTCCAGGTACCGAAGTCTTTCACTTCATGACCAAGCGACCCGAGCAGTTCCTTGACCTTTTCCTTGTAACGAAATCCGGCGTGATCTGTGCCTAACGAAATCTTCATACACCGATTTAACTGCCTTCTACGGGGACGTGTCGAGCACAGGTAGAGGCGATTGACCTCAATCGCCCGGTAGATGCGCTCGCCGTTTTGCGCGGGCGGTTCGGTGAACCGCCCCTACCTAGGCGTCGCCATGTAATTTTGCCAGGTCCGCCCAAATCTTGCGCTCAGCTTCCGTCACCTTCTTCGGGATCTCAATTCGCGTTGCGACATAGAGATCGCCGCGTGTCCCTGTAGATGACGACAGCCCGCGTCCACGTACACGAAAGCGCTGGCCACCCTGCGTGCCTGGAGGAATCTTCATCCGCACACTTCCTTCGAGAGTCGGAACTTTTATTTCCGCACCAAGAACCGCCTGCCACGGCGCAATCTTAACTTCATGAATGAGATCGCTGCCCTCGACCGTAAAGTCCGGATGCCGCGCCAGTCGCACGCGCAAAAATAGGTCGCCACTTTTTCCTCCGCCCGCGCCCGCCTCGCCCTGCCCGGCCAGACGAATCCGCTGCCCTTCGCGCACGCCCCGCGGAATTTTCACCTGATACGTTTCGGTTTTTTTTGAACCACCGCGCCGAAACGAAACGGTTCGCTTCGCGCCGCTCAATGCTTCCTCCAGCGGGACCATAATGTCAGCCTCAACATCGTTCCCGCGTTCGGGTCCCGAAGCTCCGCGGCCAAAACCTCCGCCAAAGGCAGATTGCCCGCGGCCGCCGCCGAAAAACTGCTCGAAGAAATCGCTGAAGCCCGTTCCACCGAATTCAAATTCGACGCCACCGTTGCCGCCGCCGTATCGGTAAAATCCACCGGGCTGTTGCGCGCTACCCCAACCCGGCGGCGGTTGAAAGCCACCGGGCTGATTCCAATTCGCACCAAGCTGATCGTATTTTTTTCGCTTCTGCGGATCGCCCAGAACTTCGTAGGCTTCGTTGATCTGCTTGAACTTCTCTTCCGCCGTAGCCTTATCCTTCGCCTTCACTACGTCGGGATGATATTTCCGTGCGAGCTTGCGAAAGGCGCTCTTGATCTCGTCCTCGCTCGCCGTCTTCGAAACGCCAAGCGTCTCGTAATAGTCTCGAAATTGAACTGCCATTGCTAAATCGATCCGAACTTCTGCGCATCACGCGCCGCGCGCAACTCCATGAGCGTAGCTTTCAGTCTTCGCGTCCGCGTTATCCCAAGCCATCAAGGAGCGGCGGTTTTCAACCGCCGAACTAAAAAATACGGCGCTTTAGAAAGCGCCGCTCCTTGATGGCTTCTCGGCCTGCACTGCTATTCTTGATTCGAGGCGCATCGCAGCGATTTTAGAAAATGCACGAGCTCGGCAAAATGTTGATCGTCTTCGGCATCGCGATGGTCCTCATCGGGTTCGCACTTTGGAGCGGCTTCGGCGCCGGTTGGTTAGGCCGTCTCCCTGGCGATATCCGCATCGAGCGCGGGAATTCCGCGTTCTATTTCCCCATCGTCACCTGCATCATCATCAGCATCGTCCTGAGTTTGATCTTCTCGCTCTTTCGCCGGTAGAGGCGATTGACCTCAATCGCCCGATTGTGAAGTTCGAAAATGGGGAAACCTTCGCTGCGACAACAACGCCTCGACGAACACGTTGCGCGACTCGTGCAATGCCGCCGTTGTCCCCGCATGTATCCGCCCCCAGTTTCAGGCGGCGCAGTCGTTAGTCGCATCCTGATTATCGGGCAGGCGCCCGGCGTCCGCGAACCAGTCTTGAAGCGACCCTTTGCACACACCGCGGGCAAAACACTCTTCCGATGGTTCGAGGAATTTTGCGGCTTCAGTGAGACTGAGATGCGGCAAAAGATTTATTTCGCCGCAGTTTGCCGATGTTTCCCAGGCAAAGTGCCGGGCGGCACTGATCGCGTTCCAAATCCTCAGGAAATTCAGAACTGTTCGTCGTGGATGAACGATGAATTCGAAATTCTGCGTCCGCGCCTCGTCATTCCCGTGGGAAAATTGGCCATCACGCAATTCACTCCCGTGCGGAAGCTCGACGAAATAATCGGCCGCAAATTTCGCGTCGAGCGTGCGGGCCAAAAATTCGACCTCATCCCGCTGCCCCATCCCTCCGGTGCGTCCCCCTGGCACCGTATCTCCCCCGGGCGCGAATTGCTGCAAACGGCGCTTCAGCTCATCGTCGGCCACAAGGAGTTCGCTTCTTTGCGGTGAAGTCGGCATGCGCTTTCATCCGATCCATTTTCATCCTGTCGTTAGGCAAGTGCTCCATCACGCCTGCACCTGGAAACGCGAAAGCGCCTGAGACGGAAGAAATGGATCGACACTTGCCCGCAAAATTCCTGCGCGCAAAGCGCCCCGAGCCGCTCGATATAAAAGGTCCGCCCCTGCACAAGGAAGGCGAAGCTATTAGGTTGCGATGAAGGCCCGGCTTTCATCCGCGCAAGGCAGGCAAAGATGATCATTTGAGGATAAAATGAACAACAGAAAATCAGAGCTCGTTGCCAAGGTCCCGCAGGTCACGCTTCTCTTCTGGATCATAAAGATCCTGGCGACCACCCTCGGTGAAACCGGCGGCGATGCCGTCACCATGTCGTGGTTGGGCGAAACGACGTCCAAAGCCAATGGCGCAGGTTATCTGATCGGCACCGCGATTTTCGGTGTGATTTTCGTTGTCGCGGTGCTCGTGCAAATCAAGGCGAAGAACTTTCACCCGTTCCTCTACTGGCTCACGATCGTCGCCACGACAACAGTCGGAACTACCCTGGCGGATTACTGCGACCGATCGCTCGGCATCGGCTACACCGGTGGTTCCGCTATTCTGCTCACCTGCGTGATCGCGTCGCTGCTCATCTGGCGCTGGTCGACCGGGAGCATCTCGATCGAAACGGTGAATACACCGAAGATCGAGGTCTTTTATTGGGTGACGATCATGTTCTCGCAGACACTCGGGACGGCGCTGGGCGACTGGGTCGCGGATACGAATTCCATGGGCTACCTCGGGGCGGCCGCGGTCTTCGGTGGATTACTCCTCGTGACCGCGCTTCTCTATTACTTCACCAGCCTTTCATCCGCGCTTTTGTTTTGGGCGGCATTCATTTTGACTCGCCCGCTCGGCGCTGTGGTTGGCGATTTTCTGGATAAGCCGATCGCAAAAGGAGGTCTGTCTCTCAGCCGCTACACCGCGTCGCTGGCGCTCCTGGTCGTGATCGTCGCTTTGATTCTGATTTTCCCGCAGAAGCCCGCCAGGAAAGCGCACTGAAGCTTGTCCGCAGAAGACGGCATTTGCGGCTCCATACGCGGCATTCCGCTCTGGTGGCGCGTGGTCGATAGTTCATTTGGAATTGTCGGATTCATCCCGCTTCGGATTGCCGATCGAATCATTCAAAAACTACCTCGTTAGGCCGGCGAGCTGCTTTAAGAGTAGCGCAAGTTTTTAACTTGCGATCCAAAACAAGGGCAAGGCGGGAACTTGCCTACAATCGCAAGACGCGTTGCATGCGAAACTGCACTGTCGTATAGCAGCGAACATTTTATCGACCGATGGAAGAAGTTAAGACTCCAACCCGTGATGAGATCCCGGAGAAAGACAAATGGGATTTGACGTATCTTTTCAGCAACGTCGACAAGTGGACTGAGGATTTCGCCTGGCTGCAACGCACCTATTCCGAAATCGCGCGCTGGAAAGGGCGCGTCGCCGAATCGCCGACGACACTGGCCGAGGTGCTCGAATTCGACAAGCAGCTCGATCAGAAAATCGAACGCCTTTACCACTACGCCTCGCTGCAACAAGCCGAAGATAGCGCCAACCCGGATTATCTCGCGCGCATGGCGCAGCTGGAAAATCTGCTCACGAAGGTCGCAGAGGCTTTTGCTTTCATGACGCCGGAGATTCAGGCGATCGATGACCAGAAGTTCGCACAGTTCGTGAACGATCCGGCACTAGCCACGTGGAAAATCCGACTGAAAAAAATTCGCCGCATGAAACCGCATGTTCTTTCCGCGGCGGAGGAACGCTTGCTCGCCCTCGGCGATTCGGCGCTCGATGGTTACGACGACACGTTTTCGAAATTGACCGATGTCGACATGAAGTTCGGCACGTTAGTCGACAACGAAGGCCGCGAACTTCCACTTACGCAAAGCTCTTTCAGTTCGTTCCTTGTTAAACGCGATCACGCACTGCGAAAACGAGCGTTCCACCAGTTTTACGAAGAGTTCAAAGATCATCAGTTCACGCTGGCGTCATCGCTTGCCTATTCCGTCAAAGCGGATGTCTTCCGCGCGCGCGCCCGAAATTTTCCCTCTGCAATCGAGGCTTCGCTTTTTCGCGATGACGTTCCGGTTGCCGTCTACGATGGATTGATTGCCGCGGTGCATGCGCACATGGCACCGCTGTTCCGCTATTACGATTTGCGCCGCCGCGTTCTTAAGCTCGATGAGCTGCACCATTACGACACATACGTTCCGCTCGTGCCGCAGATCGAAACGCGCATTTCGTTTGATGAAGCCATTGAGACGGTCCTGGCCGCACTTCAACCGCTCGGTGCAACCTACGTCGATTCGTTAGGCGAAGGACTGCGTGGCCGCTGGTGCGATCGCTACGAGAGCAAAAACAAACGCAGCGGCGCGTTCTCATCCGGCAGTTACGGCGCACCGCCTTATATCCTGATGAATTACAAAGTCGACGTCTTCGCCGACGTCTACACGCTTGCGCACGAAGCCGGCCATTCGATGCATACGTTTCTCGCCCAGAAATCGCAGCTGTTTCAAGACTACAACTATCCGATTTTCCTCGCCGAGGTGGCGTCGACCTTCAACGAAGAACTTCTCACCCATCATCTTCTGGAAAAAACAAATGATCCGAAGATGCGCGCCTACATCATCAATCGGCAGATTGACGACATTCGCGGTACGCTTTTCCGGCAAACGATGTTCGCCGAGTTCGAAAAAATCATTCACTCTGTTGAAGAAAGCGGGACGGGCCTCACGCTCGACGTCTTCAAGAAGGAATATCACGCGCTGCTGCAGTCGTATTTCGCGGAAAATTTTGTGCTCGATCCCGAACTCGACCTTGAATGCCTGCGGATTCCGCATTTCTACAGCGCGTTTTATGTTTACAAATATGCCACCGGGATTTCGGCTGCCGTTGCGCTTTCGGAAAAAGTTCTGCGTGGCGAACCGGGCAGCGTTGATGCGTATCTTGGTTTTCTGAAATCCGGCGGATCGAAATTTCCGCTCGAAACGCTAAAGGCGGCTGGTGTTGATATGACGACGTCTGCTCCGGTGGAAAGCACGCTTCGCCTTTTCGAACGTCGTTTGGACGAGCTAGAAAATCTCTTACTCAGGTAGGGGCGATTGACCTCAATCGCCCGCGCGGGCGGTTCGGTGAACCGCCCCTACCTGACGATCGTCGTGCGTTTCTCCGTCCGGCAAGGATTCTGCTTAAACGCAACGCGTGAGATTCGAACATCGAATTCGCGCCGCTTGTGGTTATGCCGAACTGGGCATGACCCGTCAATCGCTCGCTGAGCTCAACGCGATTGACCCGGATTTCCAAGATCGCCCTGAAGTTTTGCATCTGCGATTGCATCATTTAATGCAGAAGAAAAAGTGGGAACAAGCTTACCGCATTAGTCGTAAACTTTGCCGTGTTGCACCGAACTGCGGCACCGGATTCCTGCATGGCGGTTTTTGTTTGCACCAACTCGGCAAGACGGCCGCGGCGCGCAAACTTCTCCTCACCGGCCCGGCCTGTACTCCTCGAAGAGCCGATCTATTATTACAACATGGGTTGTTACGAGGCGTTGCTCGGCCATCTCGACGAAGCGCGCGATCATTTGAAAATCAGTTTCGAGATGGACACATCTTTTCGCGAGCTGGCGAAGAAAGATCCCGATCTCGCGTCGATTCAGAAACTCATCTAGTCCGCCGCGCTTTCAAGTCGCCACCAAGGAGCGGCGACTTCCCAGTCGCCGAATACCAAACAAAGGGCGCTTTGGAAAGCGCCCCTCCTTGATTACTCGATGTTTCGCGCAATCGCGCTCTCGTAGAGAGTAAATTCTTGCTGAGCGCAACTGGGCCTTCTCGGGATTGCGCCGAATGTAGCGAACGCAGTTCGCGAAATGCTTTTCGTCTCGCACTAACCGATCGAAATAATCGCGCTGCCAAAAATGCCCGCGACGCCCAATCACACGATTAATGTTGCGCGCCATAAACGTTTTCCAGCTCGACAAAATCTTTTCCAGCGGCCATTGCGGATTCTGGACGAAAAGCGCGTGCACGTGGTTTGGCATGATGACGAATGAGATCAATGCGATTCTTTCGCCATCGAAGTGATGTAGCGTCTCGTCGACGATCTCGCGACAGTCGCTCCGACGCAAAACGCATGAGCCATGTCCCGCATCGAGCCAGCGTTCGATCGCGGCAGAAAATTTATTCTGATACTCACGCTCGACTTCGCCATCCCATGGCTGCGGATGGACGCGCAACCAAGCCGCGCGCTCTTCATCCAATTGCAGGCGTAACCGCGCCGGGATGGCATCCGCAAGTCGGAACGTAATGAAATAAACCGCGCCTTCCTGCTGCCAATGCGGCAACCGATTCTCCGTCTCTCGAATTTCCGCGTAGGGATTAAAGAAACGCAATTCAGTCATAGCCATCAAGGAGCGGCGACTTCCCAGTCGCCGAACATCAACCGCCGAAATACCAAAAACTGGGCGCTTTGGAAAGCGCCCCTCCTTGATTACGCTGCGTGACATGGCGCGGCGATTCCGAGAGTTAACGAAATCGTATCGCTCCACTGTTCGACGAGAATTTCGCGCGCTTTGGCGAACTCGGTGCTGCCATTTCAATTTGGAAAAACGGCAAGCCGCTGCTCGATCTTCACGGCGGATTTCGCGACGCGCGCCGCGAAAAACCCTGGACCGCCGATACGCTCGTCCTCATCTGGTCTGCGACAAAAGGGTTGGGCGCCGCGTGCCTGCTACATGCCTTGCAGGAAAATAGAATCGAGATCGAACAACGCGTCGCCGAGTTCTGGCCCGAATTTGCGCAAGCGGGCAAAGACAAAATCACCATCGCGCAATTGCTCTCGCATCAGGCCGGTCTCGCGGCGCTCGACAAGAAGGTTGATGTTCTGGATTACGCCGCCGTCATTCGCGCTCTCGAAAAGCAGAAACCGCTTTGGCCGCCGGGCACAGTCCACGGATATCACGCGCGCACCTTCGGTTTTCTGCTCGACGAACTGATGCGCCGAATCGCCCTAACGAGTGTCGGAGAATATTGGCGCAAGATTTTTGCTGATCCACTCGATCTCGATATCTGGATCGGCTTGCCACAGGAACAAAATCATCGTGTCGCGACGATCTACGCTGCGACGGCCAGTGGCGAAGCGGAGCCAGCGCAATTTTATCGCGACCTCGCCACGCCGGGAACTTTCGCCCGCAAGGTTTTTACTTCCCCCGCCGGTCTGCATTCGGTCGTCGAGATGAACTCCCCGGCCAGGCGCGCGTTACCGTTCGTTTCGTTCGGTGCGATCGCCAACGCCTCGTCGCTGGCGAAATTTTACGCGATGCTCGCAAATGGCGGGCAAATGGATGGCATTCAGTTCTTCACACGAGCCACGATCGAATGGATGACGACAACGCTCGCATCCGGCATGGATCGCGTTTTTCAAATTCCAACGGCGTTTTCTGCCGGATTCATGAAAGATTCGCCGGGCGCATCGAACCCTCCGCACGCGATGCCAAAGAATGCGCGCAAGCGCGACAAAAATAGCATCGCGCTCGGAGAGCACGATCCACCTGGAATTTTCGGCCCGTCATCGCTCGCGTTCGGCCACCCGGGGGCGGGCGGAAGCCACGCTTTCGCCGATCCCGAAAATAATTTGTCGTTCGCATACGTGATGAACCAGATGGAGCAATCGCTCTTGCCTAACGAGAAATCGCGGCGCCTCGTGGAAGCGATTTACAGGTAGGGGCGATTGACCTCAATCGCCCGCGGGCGGTTCGGTGAACCGCCCCTACCTGTCACCCATCACCGTCACCACTATTTTTCGTCGATGCGATGCGCGACGATGTTCGAACAGGAAAACTCCCTGCCACGTGCCGAGCTGCATTTCACCATCCGCAATCGGAATTACTTCACTTGAGTGCGTCAAAGCCATGCGAATGTGCGAAGTGCTGTCGTCGGCGCCTTCATCGTCGTGCTCGTACTCCGCGTCCTCCGGCACAAGCCGTTCGAAAAATCGTTCCAAATCACGCCGAGCTGCCGGTGCCGCATTTTCCATGATGATGAGACTGCAACTCGTGTGGCGGACGCAAAACCGTCACCGTGCCATTTTTGATTTTGCTTTCCGCTGACAACTTTCTCGACCTCGTCGGTGATTTCATAAGTTCCCTTGCCGCGAGTGGAGACTTCAAAGTTCTTGGTATAAGACATGATCATCGAGAGACGAACGTAGCTTTCGTCCGAGAGCGTCGCAATTTTCCTGCTGCCGTCAATCCCGAGCGTAAGCGAGGGACCTCGCGATCGCAGAAACTGTTTTCGTGAGGTCCTTCGCTTCGCTCAGGATGACCGCGACTTCGTTGCCTCGCTAAGAACGATTGCGTATGCTGCCGGAATCCGATGCAAGCCGATCTCGATCGTATCCTTTTTGACGAAGCCACCATTCTGCGCCGGCTCGATGAAATCGCAGAACAAATCTCCAGCGATTATCGCGACCGAGAATTGACGGTGATCGCGGTCCTCAATGGCAGCATTATTTTCATGGCCGATCTGCTGCGGCGAATTCCGCTGCCGCTAAAATTAGATTGCCTGAGCGTGGCGAGTTACCACGGCGGGACGAAATCGAGCGGCGAAGTCATCTTCAAGCAAATCGCCCTGCCCGATGTCGCGGGCCGCCACATTCTTATCCTCGACGATATTCTCGATAGCGGCCGGACGCTGGCGGCTATTCGTGAGAAGCTGGAGACAGCAAATCCGTGCAGCATTCGCATTTGTGTCTTGTTGCAAAAGCGGAAGGCTCGTGCGTGTCCGGTGCAGGCTGATTATGTCGCCTTTGAAATCGAAGATGAATTCGTGGTCGGCTACGGGCTTGATTACATGGAACGCTATCGCAATCTGCCGTCTATCGGTGTGTTGCGGAAAGATTTGATTGCCACGGTGGTCGCATGAGAGTCCGCGCCCAATTTTTCGCTCAGCTGCGGGACCTGTTCGGAGTTTCCGAAAAGGAGATCGAACTTTTCGAAGGGGCGACGGTAGCGGATCTGCTCGGCGCGCTTTACCAAGAAAATCCCGCTCTTCGCGATTGGGACAAAACAATCCTTTTCGGCTCCGGCGTCGAGTTCGTCGATCGGCAACATGTTCTCAAAGCAAACGACGACATCGCGATTATGCCGCCGGTGCAGGGCGGATAAGAAAATTCGGTAACCTGTCCAATTCCCCGCGCTTCGTTCGTTGGTGATGTGTTAGAACAACCTTCAACAAGGAAAAACACGATTATGGCAAACACATCGACAAAGACCTTCATGTATCTGCTCCGAGGCGGCATTTCGGACAGAGCGGCGCTTTCCCCTGAGCAAATGCAAAAGATCACCGAGAAGTACATGAATTACATCCAGGGCTTGCGCGACAAAGGACATTTCATCGCGGGCGAACCGCTTGAAGAAGAGGGCCGAGTCGTTTCCGGCGAACGCGGCGGGAAAGTTACCGATGGACCATTCACCGAAACGAAGGAAGCCGTGGGCGGATACTTTTTGATTCGCGCCGAAGACTTAAGCGAAGCGGTCGAGCTTTCACGCGGCTGCCCGATCCTGGCCAACGGCGGCGAGATCGAGGTGCGACCGATTCAAAAAATTCCGGGCATGTAGTGAAGCTGCCAAGGAAGGGCGCCTTCCAAGGCGCCCGTATAAATATAACAATTCGGCGACCTGGAGGTCGCCGCTCCTTGGCGGCTTAATGTGAAATGGAGCGCGAGACGAAAGTTAGTCAGCTGGTTGAGCATCTCTTCCGGCAGGAAGCCGCGAAGATTGTTTCAGCGCTAACGGGCAGCTTCGGACTTCGGCATCTCGAATTAATCGAAGACGCGGTGCAGGAAGCGTTGCTCAAGGCACTCCGCATTTGGTCGTTCGGAACGATCCCGCCGAACCCGGCGGCGTGGCTGATGCAGGTGGCGCGAAATCACGCGCTCGATCAACTCCGTCGCAATACGCGTTGGCGCGAAAAGGAAGACGAGATCGTCCGACATCAACAACTCTCCGATCCGCCCGAAGTGAAACCGATCTTTTCCGATGACGAAATCCGGGACGACCAACTGCGAATGATGTTCGCCTGTTGTCATCCCACGCTGGCGCGTGAATCGCAGGTGGCGCTAGCCCTAAAGCTTCTTTGCAGCTTCAGCGTCGAAGAAATCGCGCGCGCGTTCCTCGCCAATTCGGAAACCATCGCGAAACGATTGACCCGCGCGCGCGATCGACTGCGCAGCGAGGTTGCGTTTGAGATTCCAAGCGGGCCCGATCTGATGCCACGTCTCGACTCCGTGCTCGACGCTCTCTATCTCCTCTTCAACGAAGGCTACAACGCATCGCATGGAGAGGAGTTGATCCGCGTCGACCTTTGCCAGGAAGCGATTCGCCTAACGAGTCTCCTGGCCGGACACCCTGCCGGCGATGTGCCGAAAACGCATGCGCTCCTCGCGTTGCTCCTCTTTCAGGCCGCACGTCTATCCGCGCGAGTCGACGCCGCCGGGGAAATCCTGCTTCTGCAAAATCAGGATCGTTCGCTTTGGGATCAAAAGAAAATCGCCGACGCTTTCCATCATCTCGAACGCGCGAGCAGCGGCGCAGCTTCGGAGTTCCACCTTCAAGCCGGTATCGCGGCCTGTCATTGTGCGGCGGAAAGTTACGAGAGCACCGATTGGAAAAAAATTCTGCTGCTTTACGATTTGCTGTTGGAAGTCAATCCATCGCCTGTCATCGCATTGAATCGCGCC
This sequence comes from uncultured Verrucomicrobiae bacterium, assembly GCA_963803315.1. Taxonomy (GTDB): domain Bacteria; phylum Verrucomicrobiota; class Verrucomicrobiia; order Chthoniobacterales; family UBA10450; genus JBBQFI01. The sequence goes on from CAWDLY010000007.1 coordinate 86,855, forward strand.
GTCGCCCTGAGCAAAGTGCGCGGCACCGAAGCTGGTTTGCGCGCGATTGAAGGGATTGAGAACGATGAGCTTCTCAAGCGGTATTACCTGTTCTACGCCGTACGCGGCGAATTTTATCTCTCGTCCCGGAATACCGCGGCCGCCCGCGAGAATTTTCAACGCGCCCTTTGCCTAACAAATATTCCGGCCGAGCAACATTTCCTCAGAAAAAAGCTGGCCGCAGTTGATTCCGGGTAGCGCACGCGGTCTGGCCGTTGCGCTTCTAGCCATCTGGTGGCGATCCGAGCAGTTGCTTCTTGTCCGCCTCGCTCAGGGAACTGTTCTGAATCCAAGTCCTGGCTGCGATCGGATCGAGAACGCGCCATTGCGCGACGACTTGCTTTAAGGTGCGATCTCTGATTGTCGTATCCCCGATACTTCCCACCCACTTGAGCGCAGTGGCGGGATCTTTGGAAACCAATCCAGAACTGAATGCGCCGATCGCATTATCGCGTGTTGTTCCACTTAAAGTTTCGAGCCATTGACTGGCCGCCTGCGGATCGGTTTGCGCCCAAAAAGACATGGTCGGAGCCCAAAGCACTCGTCGATTGCTCGTTAGGCAAACTGACCGCCCATTGGCTGGCCGCGCGCGGATCGTTAATCGCCCACGCTGCTGCCAACATGGTTTGGGTCTGGTTCCTGACCGCAGCGTCAGGCAATTGACTAACCCACGTCACGGCGTTTTGCGGATTCTCGCGAGCCATCTGGTGGATCAAAGCGGTCAGGAAGTGCATGGCGTTGGGGTCACTCGCGTGCGCCAAAGCATATGCTTCGGCGGCGGCGTGATCTTTCTGCCACCAACCGCCAATCGCGCCGCTCAGAGCCGAGCCTCCCATTGGCCCGCCTGGATGTTCGCTCGCCCAAGCCATCGCCGACGCGGGGTCAGTGGCAGCCCAATTCCGGGCGATCATGTAACCCGTTAAGCTAAAAGACGTATTCGGTTTGCGGATTCTGATCGAAAAACTTAGCGGCCGCCGGAGCGTCGGAATCACTCCATTTTCCGAGGATCATGCCCAAGAGGCCTGCTTTGCTCATCGTCGACAAAGTCCCCTCTGGTAAGTCGACAAGTGAATGAGCGAGCAATCCAGCCGCGCTTTGATCCGCTCCGGTCAGCGTTACCGCGAGCGCCGTCTCTCTCGCTTCGATTGTCTTGAGTGCACTCGCCGCTTTGAAAGCTGCAGTTGGATCGAGATGGGCCCACGCTTTGAAAAAGGCGTCGATCTTTCCGGTCGTCTCCCTGCCTGCCGGCAAATTATCCAATTGTTGCGCTAATTGCTGGATCTCGGCCGGTGTCTCTTGCGAAAGCAAACCGTAAAGTTCCTGAAATGGAACTGTCTCGATCTTGCCGAGAAGAATTTTGCTTCTTTCGAAGTTGTTCTGCGAAGACGAAGAGGAGACGGCTGTTCCGCGCTCGCTTTGCTCGCTGTGTCCTGGGGTAAGATCAGGCGCTTTTTGTCCTCGTCCGAATATTGCAAAGCCTATCACCACTCCTATGGCGATACCGATCGCGAAAATGCCTAACGAGCGTTTCATGGGGAACATCGTCGGCGCGACCAGCGGTCGCGCCCTACCGGTTAGTCTCGAAAATTCTTGAAGCTAGTAGCAACACCAAAATCTTTGCCGCGTACAAATTGAATGACGGCCTGCAGGTCGTCTTTCTTTTTTCCGGTGATCCGAATTTGTTGGTCCTGCATCTGGCTTTGCACCTTGAAGTTCTGCCCCTTGATCGCCTGGATAATTTCCTTCGCTTTGTTTCCTTCCAAGCCTTGTTTGATTTTCAATTCCTGCCGTGCATGGCCGAGTGGCGAAATGGCAGGCTCGACTTGCTCGACGTTGCGTAAATCGACGCCGCGCTTGGAGAGCTTGCCGACAACAATCTCGCGCAGCCCGCGCAAACGCGCTGCGTCTTCGGCTGTGAGCGTGATCTTGTCTTTTTCGTAAAGGATCTCGGCGACGCTTCCCTTGAAATCGAAGCGTGTCGCCAGTTCTTTGCGCGCTTGATTGAGCGCGTTGTCGATTTCCTGGTTTTCTACTTCCGAAACAATGTCGAACGAAGGCATGCGTTGGATTTGCGATTTGCTCCCGGCAGGAGGCGACGACAGTGTGCCTGATCGAATCCGCTGCGACAAATGAGATTTTTCTTCAAGCGGCTAAGCCCGGCCACCATCGCGATTTTGTCGGTGACATTGCTTCTCTCGGCTTGTCATCGCAAAATTTCCAAAGAAGAAAAAAAATTACGGCACGAGCTGCGCCATGCGCTTGCGACGCAGTCCTATCGGGAAGCAGAAAGCCTCGCACGGCGCGTCCTGCACTATGCGCCGCAGGACAATGGAATCTGGGATCGGTTGGTTCAGGCGCAATGCGGACAGGCGGACTACAAGGGTGCAAAGGAAACGTTCACGGCTTGGCGCAGGTCTGTGCCGAAGCCTTCTCTAAAACTGGACGAGTACATCGGTGATGTCGCTTTGTCCGAGAAGAATGCCAGCACAGCGTTGCAGGCATGGCATCGCCTGCTCGGAAAGAATCCGCATCATCTGCGGGTCCTGACAAAAGTGGCGCGGGTCGAACAGCAGCAGAATCACTGGCTCGAGGCCGAGACGGCATGGACCGCGGTCTTGCGCGAGAAAGAAACTGCGGAGGGACTCACGCAACGCGCGCTTTGCCGGCGGCATCTGCATCATTGGCCCGCGGCGCTCGCTGATGTGCACAGGGCGAAAGACCTGGGCCCGAATGAACCCGAAGTGATTCGATGCGCCGGGCTCTTCGATCATTTGAGCAAATTCCTCCCGGAGATTCGCGATCTCGATGCGCAACTAGCGGTCGCGCCTAACGACTATGCGTCGCTCACCAATCGTAGCCTGTTCTTTCTGCGAAGCGAAGATTTTGCCATGGCGCTCGAAGATGCCGAAGCCGCCATGAAACTTGCGCCGTGGGCGAGTCGTCCCAAACTTTTTGCGGGAATCGCCTTGATCCGTCTCGACCGAATCGCTGAGGCGCAGAAGCTTTCCATTCGAAAATCTTTTCGCATTGAAATGTTGACGCCGGAGTTTCTGCAAACAATCAGCCGACTGGACTCGGAAATTTCCGTGGAGCGAAAAAATGCGGAGCTATATGCCACGCGCGCATGGCACCTGAACGATATCGGCCAACCAGCGCTCGCGCTGCAGGACGCGGAGAGCGCGGCACAGCTCGATCCGAAGTTGGCCAGCGCTTGCGCAGAAAAAGGCTACGCGCTGATGAAGATGGGGCAGCCGGAAAAAGCGCTTGAGGAAATACGGCACGCCACCACGCTCAATTCAAATTACGCCACAGCGTGGCAATACCGGGGCGAGTTGGAAATGGAGCAGCGAAATTATATGGCAGCCGTGGAATCGTTTTCCCGTGCCCTTTCGCTTAATCAAACAATAACGGCGTTGGAGAAGCGCGAGGCGTGTTATCGGATACTCGGGTGGTCGATGAAGGCAGAGCAAGATCATCACGCGTTGGAAGAAATGAGCGCACAGCGGATGAAGTGATCGAGACGCGGTCACGCTTCGGTATCAACGTTTTCTTCAGACCACTGCAGTTAGTATCCGTGGATCTTAACATTGCCATTTACCGCCTTGAACCGGAACGTCGGGCCTTCTTCCGAACCGAAGGTGCGCGCTAATTTTTTCCTGTGATCATGCGGATGCTCGTCCGCATCAATCAGATTACAAAGGATGCTGCCGTCCTGCGTTTCTGCTTCCAGATGAAATGAAGCATCACGCGGGAGAAAAAGGCCGATCCCTCCATTCGGAATTGCCGCTTTGGCAAGATACGCGCCGGCTTCCCACCAATCATAATAGAAATCGATCGCGCCGTTTCTCGCTTCGTAATTGATGTTGGCAAAGCAATTCTTCGCGCTCAGCCGGCCGTTCTCAATAATGGCATGCGCATTTCCGGCGCGCAGACCGTCGATGGAAATTTCTCCATTGATCAACGTCGCCTCGATCTTGTTTAAACGATCCGGCATAACGATGACGTAATCGACGACGCCGGAGCGATCGCGCAGACTCCACTTTTCCCTCGGTGGAAAGATCGTTTCGATCGAAAGCGAATCGGAACTCGAAGAGACCCGCATTTTGATGGTCTGTAATCGTTCCGACTGAATACGCTTTCGTCGTTGCCTTGATTTGCACCTCGGGATTTGCCCAACCATAGAAACGAATGCTGCCGTCGACGTTTATGACGTGAAGACTTCCGTTCGGCTCGAGGTGATGCGTCTCTTCGACCACCCGTTCGAGCGTTTTATCGGCGCCGCTTTTGCAGCCAGTCCATAGCGCAACACTGAGCAGCAGTACTAGATAACGCACGCGCGATGCTATCTTAGATTTGCGATGTTCTCAAAACGCAGTCATTACCTGTTCGCTAGTGCCATTTATTCTGCCAGAAACGCTTGAATATTTCGTTAGGCGTAAATGGATTCTGGGGAGCGCACGCGACTCGCGTGCTCTGCTCGGCGACTCGCCGAGCAGCCTCAACAAGACGCAGTCACTAATCCGATGTTTCCGGCGAGTCGCCGGAAACGGCACGCGAGTCGCGTGCGCTCCCCAGACTCATTCATAACGAAGTGCGACCATGGGATCGACTTTCATCGCGCGGCGCGCGGGGATGAAGCTGGCAAAAAGCGCGGCGCCTCCAAGCAGCAGAACCACAGTCGAGTACGTGAAGATGTCACTCGTGCCGACGCCGAAAAGTAATGCGCGCAACAACCGGGTCGCAGCAAAAGCTCCGATCAAACCGACCGCGATTCCGATCGTGGCCATGGTCATACTCTGGCGTAGGATCATCGTCATCATCTGTTTGCGTTGCGCGCCTAGCGCCATGCGAATCCCGATTTCCTTCGTCCGCTGCGTGACGTTGTAAGCGATGACTCCGTAAATGCCGACGGCGGCGAGAACAATCGCAACGCCAGCGAACGCACCAAGCAATCCGGAGTTAAAACGCGATTGCGAAAGTGTCCCGCTCACAAGTTGAGTTAGCGGCGTGACGACGGGAACGAACTGTTGCGAATCGATCTCATGCACCGCGCGGCGAATCATCGTCTCCAATCCGGCCGGCGCCGGCCGACTCGTGCGCACTACGATATCGCTGTAGCGATCGGGGGCCTGGGCGAAAGGAAGATAGTATTCCGCCTCGTCGGGTTCCGTGAGGCTGCCATGTTTTGCCGTTCCGACGACGCCCGCGATCTCGCGTGGCGGTCCATCTTCACTTTGGCCGATCTGCACGCGTTGTCCGATTGGATTCTCGTTAGGGAAATATTTCCGGGCAAAAGTGTCGTTGATCAGCACAACGGGTTTCGAGTCCTTGCGATCACGCGGGTCGAAGAGACGTCCGGTTTTCAGCGGAATGTGCATGGTGCGAAAATAGGCGCCATCGGTTGTGAGGAGGGATGCGGAAGGCTCCATGCCCTCGGGCGGCGCCGGTTGGCCGACGATCGTGAAGGTGCGGCCCTGATCGTTTCCGCTGAAGGGGAGCGGCGAAACGATCCCGGCGTCTTCGATTCCAGGGAGCGACTTGAGCTTGGCCAGCAATTTGTCGAAAAATTGCGTTTGCTGATCGACCTCGCCGTAGCCCACTTTGGGCAGCGCCTGCCAGAAGGTGACGACGCCTCTGGCGTCAAAGCCCGGCTGAACCGCGCGCAACTCGGCAAAACTGCGAATAAGCAGACCGGCGCCGACTAGCAGGACCAACGAAAGCGCGAATTGTGAGACAACAAAAGCGGAACGCAGGCGATGGCTACGCACTCCTCCGGTTGATCCGCGAGAAGCATCCTTGAGGGTCTGTTCGACCTGCGGACGCGAAGCTTGCAAGGCCGGAATCAATCCGAAGATCAGACTCGTTAGGCCAGCGACGGCAAAAGTAAAAGCCACGACGACGCCGTTGACTCGAATCAGATCCAACCGCGGAACATCGGCCGGTCCGAAAGCTTTCAGCGCATCGACGCTCCACCACGCAAGGAAAAGTCCGAAAGCACCGCCGAGCAGCGCGAGGAGCAGCGTTTCCATGAGCAATTGACGCACAATCTGAAAACGATTTGCGCCCAGAGCAGTGCGGATGGCAATTTCGCGTTCGCGCGTTGCCGCCCGAGCAAGAAATAGATTCGCCACGTTCGCGCACGCGATGAGCAGCACGAGGGCAACTGCACCGCAAAGAACCAGAAGTGCCGGACGAACATCGCCCACCATATCGGAGCGCAGATCGACGGCGCGCTCTGTACGGCCGGCATTGCTGTCAGGATATTGTCGCGCGAGTTGTGCGGCGATTGTCTGCAAATTGGCAGTGGCCATTCGCAGATCGACACCGGGTTTCATGCGGCCGACGACAAAGAGAAAGTGAGCGCCGCGAAGCTCCATGTAGTTCGGCGTTTGCCCGGAATAAAGCGGCAGGAGCGGCGCGACGTAGTCGATCTGCGCACTTTGGATCGGAAACTTCCATCCCGGCGGCATGACGCCGGTGATGGTGTAAACCTTGTTCGCTATCGTCGCCTGTTTGCCAATGATGTTAGGATCGCCGGCAAAGTGGCGTTGCCAGAATGAATGGCTGATCACAACGACGCGCGCGGCATCGACTTTATCGTCGTCGCGTCCAAAGCCCCGGCCGAGTAGCGGCGGCGTAGCGAGCACGTCGAAAATGTCTGACGTAGCCGCGAGACCAGGGACGTCTTCCGAATTATCACCCGTGCCCCAGATCGCGGACACGGTCGAGTACGCGGCCATGGCGGTAAAAGTATGATTCTGCGCCCGTAGATCGCGAAAATCGGGAAAGGAGTGAACTTGTTTATCGTTGTCGGGGTGCTGCGGCGCAGTCCCCCAAAGCATCGTCAGGCGATCAGAGTTCGGGAATGGCAACGAACGCAGCAGAACGGCATCGATCACGCTGAAGATGGCGCTGTTGGCGCCAATCCCGAGCGCAAGTGTGACGATCGCGATGATGCTGAAACCGGGAGATTTGATCAGCATTCGAAGAGCGTAGCGGAGGTGAGTAATCATAGAGATGTGTTAGTATTGAAGTTCGTGTCTTAGATATTATTCGGCGCGAAGTGCAATGATGGGATCGACGCTGCTGGCGCGTCGCGCAGGAAACCAGGAAGCAAGTGCTACCGCCGCCGATAGAATCACGCCGGCGCCGAGCAGGATGAGCGGTTGCGCTGCAGGCAGTTCCGGCCAGTGACGATGCACCGCGAGAAGAACCATCGAGGCGGCAATTCCTCCAGCGATAAACCCGAACGTTAACAATTTAGCGCCCTGCGCCGTGACCAGCGTAATCAATTCTCGCGCCGTTGCACCAAGTGCCACGCGAATTCCAAATTCGCGCGTCCGCCGTGTGACTTGCAGCGCGAGCAATCCGTAAACACCGATCGCAGCCAAAAGAAGTCCGAGCGCGCCAAAAAGAGAAACGAGAACGAAAAGAAAGCGTTCCGTCACCCATGATCGCGCGGACGCTTCTTCGAGCGAAATGACATCGTAAGCTGCGACGCGACGGTCCGCGCGGGCAATGGCCTGAGACAATCCCGCGACAACTGTCTCAGGCCTGGCAGAACCTTCGAGAACGAATGTGAATTCCTCGTCGCCCGCAGCGATTCCGCGCGCCAAAGGAATGCATATCGTCCCGACAACTTCGCCGTCACGCGGATCGGCGATTGATTTGGTATCGGCGACTACACCGACAACGGTATACCACGGACGCGGGCCATCGATTCGGCCGCGCTTGATCCGTTTGCCTAACGGATCCTGACCTGGCCAAAACTTTCGCGCGAACGACTCATTAATAATACAGACGGGCGGTGAATCGGCTCGATCGGTCTCGGCAAAATCGCGGCCGCGAATCAACGATTGACCCATGGTCGTGAAATAACCGGGTTGAGTCGCGCGCATGTAGGCGAGAAACGAGCCGCGCGGCTCCGGCGGATGCGAACCTTCTGGCGTGCAGCCCATCAACTCGCGCGCCGCTTCCATCGGCGAGGGAACGGTAACGGAAGCGGAATGCACGCCCGGCAATGCGCGTAGTTCCGTTAGTGCGCGTTCGACTGCGCGGGCGCGACTTTGCGGCGAATCGAAGAGGCGATCGGAAAACATCGCGTTTCCGATCAAACGATGTTGCGTGGAAAAACCCCACGGTTCGTTCACGACCTTCCCGAAATACTGCGTAAGCGTCAGGCTGCCTACGAGCAGAACAGCGGCGACGGCGATCTCGATGATAATGAGACCGCCGAGCAGGCGGTGTGTCGCTCCGTCAATCGTAGAGCCGCGGCCGACATTTCCGATCGCGCCGCGCAAGTCTGTGCGCGACGCACGCCAGGCCGGCAACAGACCAAAAACGAAACCTACCAGCAGCATCGTTCCGGCAGCAAAACCGAAGACCGGCCAGTCAAAGCGCACGCCGTAATCAAATTCTCGTATGGCACTTCCCGTCGCATCCATCCCCTCCGGGCTAATTGCGACGAGAGCTGGCGTCAGCCATTGTGCGAGAAGGAGTCCTGCCGCGGTCCCGAGCGCCGCAAGCAAGAGCGCCTGCACAAGACCTTGCCTAACGAGTCGAGCGCGAGTCGCACCAAGCGCGGCCCGCAACGACATTTCTCCATCACGCTCAACCACGCGAGCCAGCATCAAGCCGGCAAAGTTCGCCGCGGCGACGAGTAACGCGCACAGTGCCGCTGCGGCGATGATGAGAAGTTTCGGTCGCAGATCCATGACGAAGCTGTCGCGCAGCGGAATGAGATGCGCGCGCCGTGGATTCGTCGGATCAGGCGTAGCGGAATTGATCGCAGAACAAATGCGCCGCATCGCTGCATCTGCCTGCGCGAATGAAATGCCAGGGCGAAGTCGCGCCGCGCCGTAAAGATAATGATTGCGCCCTGCGTCAGCAGTGTTGAGCGCCAGCGGCAACCAAACCTCCGCGCGATATGGATGACGGAACGTTTTCGGCATGACGCCGATGACTGTGTATGCGCGGTCGTCGAGATTAACAGTTTTGCCCAGGACGTCCGCACGTCCGCCGAGATTACGCTGCCAGAAGTCGTAACCGATAATTGCCACGCGCGGTCCTCCAGGCCGATCTTCTTCCGGTGTAAAATTGCGACCGAGGATCGGCGACAAACCGAGGACGGATAAAAAATTCGCGCTGATGCGCGCCGCCGGAACGATACGCGCGGATTCGTTCGCAGTTGCGCCGGCCGTCGCCGCTCCGCCAGTCGCCGTGCCGATGCCTTCAAATATTTGGCTACCGTGCTCGCGCCATTGCCGCGCTGTCGTTTCTGAAAGATTAAGCAGGTCGCTTCGTTCGCCCGCTTCATCGAACGTTTCGTAAAGCCTAACCAGCCGATCCGACGCGGGAAACGGCAGCGGACGCAGCAACGCGCTCTCCACGACTGAAAAGATAGCGGTATTGGCACCGATACCGAAGGCAAGGGTGAGGATTGCGATGAGGCTGAAGCCCGGCGATTTCAGCAGCATGCGGAAGGCGTAGCGGAAGTCAGTTAGCATACTTCGTTTACTCGTTAGGTATTAGTCTGGGGAGCGCACGCTTGCAGCGTGCTGGCGATCGCATTCTGCGATCGCGAACTTCTTGAAGACGGAAGTTGCAAACGGTGCGCGCGAAAAAGTTCGTTTCGGCAGGATGCCTCAACCAGCACGCTGCAAGCGTGCGCTCCTCAGCAATTTTGTCGCACGTCGCTTCAGCTTTCATTCCTCACGCAACGCGATGATTGGGTTAACACGGGAGGCTTTTCGGGCGGGAAAAAAGCTGGCCAGTAAAGCAACGAGGGCGAAGGCCAGCGGCACCGCGAGAAAGACTCGAACGTCGGTCGGACTGACGGAATAAAGGAGACTGCGCATGATGCGCGTCACCGCCCAGGCGCCACCGAGGCCGAGAGCAATTCCGATTAGCGTTACCGACATTCCCTGACTCAGAAACAGCTGGAGAACGTCACGTCGCTGCGCGCCTAACGACATGCGGATTCCGATTTCGCGTCGCCGTTGATTGACCGAATACGCGAGCACGCCGTAGATGCCGACGCTCGCAAGCAGCAGCGCGACACCCGCAAACGCGGTCAGGATCGCCATGGTAAATCGAGAGGGCGCCACCGACGAGGCGACCATCTGTTCCATCGTGCGAATGTCCGCGATCGGAACGTTCGGATCGACCGCCGCGACTTCGCGCCGGATCAAACTGAGCAACGCGGTCGGCTGCGTGCCGACGCTGCGCACGGCTACGGTCATCAGACCGACGCCCTGTTGCGCGTGAGGAAAATAGATGTGCGGCGCCGGTTTCGCGTCGAGCGAGGCATGCCGCACATTGCCTACGATGCCGACGATCTCGCGCGGCCGCGCTTCTTTCTTCTCATTGGTTCCTGTGAAGCGCTGGCCAATCGGATTGACGCCGGAGAAATAAAGTCGCGCCATCGTTTCATCAATGACGGCCACCGCAGGCGCATCGTTGTTGTCGTGCTCGGTGAAAGCGCGACCACGCTTAAGCGGGATTTGCAAAGTGTTAAAATAATCGGGTGTGACCCAGCGGAAGTTAGCGGTTGCCACTTCCCCTGGTTTCGCTTTCGGCCGGCCTTCGATTTGGAATCCATCGACTTCCTCGGCGCCGCTTAGCGGCAGCACATTGCCCGCGGCAGCCGATTTCACACCGGGCAAATCTTCGATTCGCCTAACGACTTGATCGAAAAAGGTAATCGCCTTGGCGCGATCACGATAAGGATTGTCCGGTAGAGCAATGTTGAAAGTGAGAAGGCTTTCGGGATTGAATCCGGGCCGCACCCGCGCGAGTTGCGCGAAACTTTCTATCAAAAGCCCGGCCGCGATCAGAAGAACAAGAGCCAGGGCAACCTCGGAGACGATCAATCCCCCGCGCAACCGTTGATGAGCCGCGGTCGAGCCGCGATCGCCTTCCTTTAATTTCTCGCTCAAACCGATGCGCGACGATTGCAATGCGGGCGCGAGGCCAAAGAGTAATCCGGTGGCAAGAGAAACAAGAAGGGTGAAGGCGAGGACGCCGCCGTCGATGCGGACTTCGCTTAATCGCGGCAACGTGGTGGGCGCAACCGCGAGCAACAGATCGGTGCCCCAGATCGCGAGCAAAGTGCCTAACAACCCACCGGCGAGCGCGAGCAACGTGCTCTCGGTGAGAAATTGCCGGACGATGCGGAACCGGCTTGCGCCGAGCGCGCGACGGATCGCAATTTCTTTCTGCCGTCCCAAGCCGCGGGCGAGGAGCAGATTCGCGACGTTCGCGCAGGCAATGAGAAGAATGCAGCCGACGGCGCACATCAGAACGGTCAGCGTCCGTTCGCTGCCTGCGGCCGCCTGCGTTTGCAGCGGAACCAGCTCAATCCCCCAATCCTTGTTTGAGTCGGGATATTCTTGCGCGAAGTGCGTTGCCAGCGTGTGCATCTCGGCCTGCGCAGTCGTTAGGCTGACGCCCGGCTTGAGACGCGCGACGACGGCGAGATTGTGCGCGCCACGATTTTTTGAACGACCCTCAGAAGGCGCGAACGGCGTCCAGATCGCACAGTGTGCACCGAAAGTCATATAAGCCGGCATCCCGGTATCGCTTGGAAAAGTAAAACCAGACGGCATCACGCCGACCACAGTGTAAGGCTCCTGGTCGAGTATCAGTTTGCGTCCAATGATTGAGCGATCGCCGCCGAACCTGCGCTGCCATAATTCCGAACTCAAGATGACAACTCGATTGCGTCCACGCTGATCTTCTCCCTCGACAAACGAACGGCCAAGCATCGGCTGCACGCGCAGAAGAGAAAATAAGTTGGCAGAAACACCCGCACCATCGAGGCGTTCCGACTCTCCATCGCCCGTAAGATTTGTGTTCCACCCTTCCAAAGCAGAAACGCCCTCGAAACTTTTCGCCTGCGTTCGCCAATCCTGAAAATCGGGCACGCTGGTCGGCGCAAGCGGGAAACCCATCTTTGCCACTGCCGAATTGGTTTGCCAGATCGTGACCAGCCGATCGCTCTGCGGAAACGGCAGCGGTCGCAAAAGGATTGCGTTAACGACGCTGAACATGGCGGTGTTCGCACCGATGCCGAGCGCGAGAGCCGCAATCGCAATCAAACTGAATGTCGGGGATTTGATGAGAGTGCGAAGCGCGTAACGAAAATCAGTTATCATGGGGTGACTTGGATTTTGGGTTTTAGATCAGACGAATCATTCATAACGTAGAGCGACGATCGGATTCACTTGCGTGGCGCGACGCGCGGGAATGAGACAGGCGGCGAGCGCGACGGCGCCGAGAATGAACGCGGTGCCAAAGAGCAGCGCCGGATTACGCGCGGAAGTTTGGTAAAGTTGCGATGTCAGCAAGCTGCCTAAGGCAAGAGACACCCCAAGACCAATGAGCAGCCCAAACAGGACCGGCTTCATTCCCTGCGAAAGAACAAGTCGCAAGACATCGCGCGCCTGCGCGCCGAGCGCCATACGAACACCGATTTCGCCGGTTCGTTGTTCGACGGTGTAGGCGACCGCACCGTAGATTCCGACCAGCGCAAGCATGAGCGCGATCGCGGCAAACGAACCGAGCAGCGTCATGGTGAGACGCTGCTGGCCTAACGAGTCGCCGATGATCTGCTGCATCGTTTGCGGCTGAATGATCGGCAGATCGCGGTCCAGCTTGTCGAGCGTTGCGCGGGCCGTGCCGAGCAGCATCTCAGATCGGCCGGGGCCTCGAATCGCAACCGAAAGGAACGAGGCGGGGTACTGCGAAAATGGCCGGTAAAATTCGATGTCGTTCTTCTGCGAAAGCTGAATCGAGCGGACATCGCCTACGACGCCGACGATTTCGGTAGGTTTGTCGGCGCTGTTGGACCCGCCGAAGAAGATCTGCCGGCCGATCGGGTCCACGCCGGGAAAAATTTTCTCCGCCGTTGTCCGGCTGATAATCGCGACGGCGGGATGGCCATCGACATCGTGCTCATTAAAATCGCGCCCGGAAAGCAGCGGAATACCGAAAGTGCGAAAATACTTCGGCGAAACGTAATGATTTAGTCCGATCGATCTTTGCGTGATCGGCGGCACCGGTCCATCGGCGCGAGCGTAAGCGGTCCGCGAATACCCGCCGCTCAATGGCACACTGTCGGTTACGGCTACCGACTCGACGCCCGGCGCGTTTTGCAATTCGTTTTGCAGACGTTCGGCAAAACGAACGCGCGACGGAACATCCGGATAATGCGAAGGCGGCAGGCCGATTCCGCCGATCCAGATTTTCTCCGGGCGAAAACCCATTTCTTCATGACTGAGTCGGAAAAAACTGGCGAGTAGAAGAGCCGCGCCCGCGAGAAGAAGAACAGAAAGCGCAACCTGCGCGGTCACGAGCGCGCGACGGACACGATGTTGACCAACACTGCCGCTGACGGAACGGCCGCCATCTTTTAATCCACCAACCAGATTCGACTGCGAACTTTGCCATGCGGGATAGAGGCCGATGGCGAATCCGGTAAGGAGCGAAAGACCGAACGTGAAGGCGAACACGGGCCAGCGCAGGGTGATGTCCGGATCGATGGGAACATTGTTGCCGGCAATTTTCGGCGCGAGCGAAATGATCCATGACGCCAGAAGCAGACCGAGCACGCCCGCGAGGAGACTAAGCAATGTGCTTTCGAAAATGAAAAGGCGAACCAGGCCGCGACGCGATGCGCCGAGGGCGACACGCAAGGCGATTTCGCGACGGCGCGCGGTGAAGCGAACGAGCAACAGGTTCGCGACGTTGCTGCATGCGATGAGGAGGACGACGGCAACCGCAGCGAGCAAAGTAATAAATGCGGGACGCAAATTACCAAGCGCATCTTCCGCGACGGGAACAAGCGTGACGGTCCAGCTTCCATCGAAGATCGACGGATTGCGCGCGCGATAACTCGCCTGCAAGGTCGAGAGCGCCGCTGTCGCCTGTTCGATCGTCACGCCCGGTTTCAACCGGCCGATCCCGCGCAAATAACCGACACCGCGCATGAGTTGCTCGCGCGTCAGCCCGGGAAGTTGAAATGGCTTCGGTGTCCAGATTTCGCAGTTCGCGCCGAACCACGAGACCGGCATCGTCGGGATCACGCCGACAATCGTTGTCGGAACGCCATTCAACGCCAGACTCCGGCCGATTACCTGCGGATCGGAGGCGAGCTGTTTCCGCCAAAAATGTTCGCTCACGAGCGCGACATCGGCCTTTTCCTCCTCGTTAGGCAAAAAGAGGCGACCGCGTATTGGCCGCACGCCGACCAGATCGAAATAGTTTGCGGTCACAATCGCGCCGTTCAACTGCACGGGATCGCCCATGCCGGTGAGGATGAAGCCGATGCCGCTATCCGCCGCGATGCTCGAGAAAACGGTTTGCCCATCGCGATAATGCGTGAAACGCGGCACGGAGAACGGCATCTGCGTCATCTGGCGCTCTTTCGCTTCGCCATAGATGCGGACGATGCGGTCCTGTTCTTTAAATGGCAGGCCGCGCAGAAAAAGATTTTCGACCAGAGTAAAGATCGCGCTGTTGGCTCCGATGCCGAAGGCCAGCGTCAGAATCGCAATGATGCTAAAGCTCGGGGCCTTGAACAAAACGCGCAGCGCATAACGCAAGTCATTTAACATAATGATTTCCTTATTGGTTTTGCCTAACGATCATTCGGTTCGAAGTGCTGCCATCGGAGTGATGCGCGTCGCGCGGCGCGCCGGCAGCCAGGTCGCGAGCAAGGCCGCGGGCGCCAGAACGAAGGGCGCAAGGGCGAAAGCGAACGGATCGAGCGGGCTGACTTGGAAGAGAATGCTGCTCACGATTTTGCCGGTGCCGACCGCGAGGAGCAGTCCGAGCGCGAGGCCGGCCGCGATCATGCTAGGCCTTCGCGCAGAATCATCCATTGCACCGTCTTGCGTTCGCGCGCCGAGCGCCATGCGGATGCCGATCTCGCGCGTCCGGCGCGCGACCGAGTAGGCTTTCACGCCGTAGAGTCCGACGACCGAGAGCCCGAGCGCGAGCCCGCCGAAGACGGAGAACAGAGCCGGCGCCCGCCCTCACGATCCAGAGCTGCGGGTTGCGCGTCCATGTGCCTGGCGAAAGTGCGCAGCTCGAAGACCGGCAGCACCGGATCGACGCTTTGCACGGTCCGGCGGAGCAGATCGGCGGTGGCGGTTTCGTTACCTGCCGGCAGCGAGGCGAACCTGACGAAGAAGAAAACGTTGCTTTGAAATCCGCGCGCGAACGGCAGGTAGATCGCGCCCGCCGGCTCCTTGTCGAAGAGCCGGTTCTTGACCGGCGGCACGATGCCGACGATCTCGATCGGCTCGCCGCGTTTGATCTCGCCGCTGTCTTCGTCGGATTTCGGCGCGCCGGATCTTCAAGCACCGGGAACTGAATTTGTTGCCCGAGCGCGTCGCCGTTAGGCCACAGTTTTTTCGCGAGCACTTCGTCGATGATGGCGACCGGCGGTCCGCCCGGTTGTGTCGCTTCCGCTTCGGTGAAAGCGCGGCCGCGCAGGAGCGGCAGCCCGACCGTCGCGAAATAATCCGCGCCGACGCTGTTCCACGCAGGGCGCAAAGGTCAGTCCCTCGGCGGCGGTCGCCGGCTTCGTCCCCGGCGCGGCGTGCGTTCCGGCGCGCTGCACGTTTTTGCGAACGAGCTGCATTCCGAACGGCACCGTCGCGGAAATGCTCGCGCGTTCCACGCCCGGCAGAGCGGCGAATTTTTCCTGCAGCGTCCGATAAAGATCCTCGCGCTCGCTTCTGATCGAAGCCGCCGAGGCTGGCATCGGTCTCGACCAGGAAAGTGTTGCTCGGCGTGCAAGCCGGAATCGACCGCGGCCGCCTTCGTCGCGCCGCGAATGAAAAGCGCCGCCGCCGTGAGGAGCGCGAGCGAGAAAGCGATCTGCGCGACGACGAGCGGATTGCGCGGGAGAAATTTCCAGCGCCGCCGGACGCGCGTCTTCGCCGGCATGTTGTTTCAGATCGCCGAGCACGGCTCGTGCGCGAAAGTTTGAGCGCCGGTCCAAGCGCGAAGCCGAGCGTGCCGAGCACGCAAAAGCCGAGCGTCGCGCGCCAGGATCGCGGGATTCGGGCCGCCCAGCCAGACGACGTCGATCGGCGCGATCTTGCTGAAGGAGGCGGCGAGCAGATCGGTCGACCAAAGCCCGAGGAGCAATCCGCCAACGCCGCCGAGAAGCGCGAGGACGAAAGCCTTCGGTGAGCAGTTGCCTAACGATCCGGCCGCGGCTGCCGCCGAGCGCGAGCCGGATCGCGATTTCTTTCCGGCGCGCCGTGCCGCGCGCGAGGAGCATGTTGGCGAGATTGAGACAGGCGACGAGCAGAACGACGCGCGGCCATGCCGGAGAGCAGAACGCCGATGGCGTAAACCGGGCCGGGCTCCGACGGGCTCGGTGCTGGTGGAGAAAGCGATCGAGCGGCGCGGTCATGAAAGTCTGATCTTTTTGCTCGACCGGAAAAGCGTTTTCCAGATTTGCCGCGAGGCCTTTCAGCGCGGGCTCCGCCGCCGCGGCGGTCATGCCCCGGCTTGAGCCGGCCGATCAAGATGAGGTTGTCGCGGCTGCGATCGTCGAGCGAGTTGACTGGTTAGGCGCGCTGCCCGAGATCGTTCATGATCTCGTCGTAAACTCCGAGCGGCAGCCAGACCTCCGGCGGAGAAGATGCTCATCGTCGCCGGTCAATCCTTCCGGCATGATCCCGACGACGGTGAAGGGCCGGCCGTTGATCAGCAGCGTGTGACCGAGGAGCGCCGGATCGCGCGAATGTTTTTGCCAATAGCGATAACTGACGATCGCGACCCGCTCGCGCGCGCCCGGGCTTTTCTTCCTCCGGCAGGAAGGCGCGCCCGTAGGCGGGCCGGACGCCGAGGACGGAAAAGTAATTCGAGCTCACGAGATCGGCGGGGCGCGGCGCGTATTCCCTTTTTCGCCCAGGCCGACGACCGTCTCGCTGTGCGCGAGCAGTCCGGAGAAGACCGTGTTCTGCTCGCGAATGTCGGGGAAGGTCGGGTAGGAAAACGCGCGGAAACTCTTCGGGTCTTTTTGTCCTGCGAGAAGAGCTGCACGATCTCCGCCGGCTTTTTGTAAGGCGGCGGCGAGAAGAGCATCGCGTTGACGAGGCTGAAGATGGCGGTGTTCACCCCGATCCCGAGCGCGAGCACGATGACGGCGGCAAGGGTGAAGCCGGGAGATTTCCAGAGCTGGCGAATGGCGAAGCGGAAGTCGTTGAGCATAAGTTTTGGTTTCGTTAGGCGAGCATTCTGCGCGAAGTGTGATCATGGGGTCAGTGCGCGACGCGCGATGCGCGGGAACCCAACAGGCAACGATCGCGGC
>CAWDLY010000008.1:0-25927 GCA_963803315.1 uncultured Verrucomicrobiae bacterium
TTCCAGATCGCCTTGCATTTGCGTGATGTACTACTCACTGGCCGAATGCCCTTCCCATCCGGTGATGGTTCGACAAATCCGAGGATGTCATGCTTATCGGCACGCTTGCCGGTCGCAATCGACGTCCAGAGCATTGGTGAAAGGATCGGCTGTAACGTCGTGATTTGTCCGCTGGCGCCGAGTTCGATGAACTTCTCGAGGACAGGCATTTTGCCCGCCTCCATTAAGGGATGAATGATATTCCAATCCGCAGCATCCCATCCGATAAGGAGTACGCGTCTCGTTAAGCGCTTGGACATGAGTCAAAGTTTAACATCAGGAGAAAGAAAAATCCCGGCATCTTTACTGAGATGCCGGGATAATTTCTCTTTATCTACTATGAGGTTGAAAAGATCAAGGCGTTCTTGCGCCGGCGATAGGCGGCGGCGGCCTAATCCTAGTCCGCCAAAGGCGAGCGCGGCCAGCGTACTTGGTTCGGGACGGCCCCAGCGGCGATCGGCGCGCCCGAACTCTCGTAAGCGAGGCTAAAAAACTGCACGCCAATAGTGCCTGCGCCTGTCCAGGCGTTTGTCTGCAATTCAATATAACCGAAGCAGAGCACGTTGCTCGCTTCAAAAAGCTAAAACCGAGGAAGCCGCGCTGGCCCAAAAACCAGCGGCTAGTCGAGGCCGTCAATGGCTGCCGACAATGGACGAAGCCAAATGTGTCAGGAAGGTGGCATTTTGGCCGAAACATTACCCCGGAATCAAAGTGATCTCCCGGCGCCGAGCTCATACGCGTAAAACTGGGAGTCTAGCATCCATACCGGGCCGACGCCGCCGTTTGGCCAGTGTTTGAAAAACAAAAGCTCTGTTGGATTTGGAAGCCTCGAAGACGGTGAAGGATCGGTATCTGATTTGAAATATCGGTCGTACCGTTGCCATCCACATCAATATTCCTGGTTACCGTCGCCGAGCTGGTATTCGTCGGATTAACTCCCGCAATATTTGCCGGTACCGGCCTAACGATAACCGTTCCGTATGCCTGAGATGCTCCCGCGAGCGCTGCCGCTCCGGCCAACCCCTTAACTAAGCTGTTCTTCCTCATGCGCAGGGGTTTTATCAGTTTCCGCGATATCACGTCAATATAAATCATGATGCTTTCGCAATTTTACTAGGGAGGCTGGCCGCAGTGCATACCTAGGAAAAGGCGCCGGGCTTTCCCCGCGACCTCTCGAGGTCGCGTGACGTCGATTAATTTCTGGGGTTCCGCTTCGCCAGAGCGATAAGTCGCACGGCCGCAGCCATGCTTTTCGCGTTCCAGACTCGATCGACTGCGACGAATTGGTCAATCCTCGCCGGCACTGTTGCTTCCGCGCTGCCGCGAGTACGCAATGAGATCGAGTGGTAAGAAAGAAGAAAAGCATGGTTGCGTTCGCATCCATTCCTCCGCTTGCGCAAGCTGGCTTTGATAAATTTTCGCGAGAGCGGTCGATCCGCGCTCTGCTTTCCCGAGCGTTCCAAGCATTTTCCGCTGGCTCGCGAGAACTTCCTCGATCGGTCGTTCCATAAATAACACACGGTATTCGAAGCGCCCGTCAATCGGGAGTTCGCGCAAAAGAAGATGGATGATCTTGACCGCGCGACCTCTTGCTTGCTCGAGCCACTTTGATCCGAGCGCAAACGTTTGACCGCTTCCAACTCAAAATAGCCGCGCGGATTGCTCTCATCGGCCGCCCGGATGCTGTCCGTTACCGGTGGCACTCCACCGGCCGCAAGCATTTGCATCATGAGCGAGGTGCCCGAGCGCGGGAGTCCGCTCACGATGATGATGGAATCGTCGGGCTTCGAGTTCTCTGCCGTGGACGATGTCATTTATTCAGTGCGCGAGGAGCGCTACCTCATCACTGTTTCTTCCTGCGCCGGTGAAGTGCAGGATCGACTGCGGCCGCCATTTTTTCGGAACTCGTTAGGCGATCCTTTCCCAGAAACTCAACGAGATGTGAAACAACCGATTGCGGATCGCGCACCAGGGTTGGGTAATCCACTTCCATCATGTCGATGTGCCGGGCCTGCTCCAACCATTTGCGTGTTTCGTTTCGATGCGCGCGCATGCCGCGCTCTAACTGTTCACGTTCAAGCTCCGGCCCCTTCGTTCCCAAACGTTTCTTCATCTTTTCCTGCGATTCGATCACTTCCTCGATTGGCCGTGTCATGAAAATCACTTTGTAATGATGAAACTCTGGCATCTTGGTGAGCAACATTGAAATGCACTTGATCGCCTTGCCTTCAACTGCCGGGTCATCGAGCAACTCCGGTTTTTTCGCGATCTGCTTGATTGCTTCCCATTCGAAATAGCCGCGTGGGTTATCGATGTCGGCAGCCCGCTCGTTGTCGGTCATCGCCTGCAAGCCGCCGGCGGCGAGCATCTGCATCATGAGCGAGGTGCCGGAACGCGGAAGACCCGAGACAAGCACAAAAGTTTTTCCGGAATCTTCTCGGGGCGGTTTCGGATCCGGCCGTTCCTTGAGCAAGATCGCCAGCCGTTCCTCTTGCGATGGAATCTTGGGCAGATCGAAAAGCTTGTCGCGTCTCGCATCGATTTTCTTATGAAGAGGCGCCCGCTGCCGTCTCAGTCGAAGAGCTTCGCGCCGATGATGCCTGGCCTTTTCAACATTGCCGCCTTTAGTTCCATGGAGCGTTGCCAGATAGCGGTACGCATTTGTCATTTGGGGATTGAAGCGAAGCGCCGTTTCGAGCGCGAGGATTGCACGGTCGGTTTCACCGGAGCGGGCCATCGCTACGCCGAGGTTAAAATGCGCCACCGGCAATCGATGAAGTAGACTCACAGCCTGCAAAGCCGTGTCCACGGTCTCTTGATTCTGCCCAAGCCGGCGATAAACAGATGAAAGTCCCTGATAGGCCAGAGCGTTATCTCTATCGACATGAATCGCTTTTTCGTAGGCGATCTTCGCGTCCGCCCAGCGGCGCATCCGCACGTAGATATCGCCAATCTGAATATAAATGCCGGGGTTGCCCGGGTTCAGTTGTTCCGCTCTCATGAGAGTGTTCAAACCTTCATCCAGCTCGCCGAGCGAAAGTTTGATCCTTGCCCAAAAAAGCAGCACGCCAACGTTATTCGTGGCCTTGATATCGTAAGCCGTGGATAGCAACCGCTCGGCCTGGGTAAAGTGATCCGTTTGGAAATATGCTGATCCCAGTTGCATGAGAAACCGATCTTCCCACGGTCGACGCGTTGCAATCTCCGTTAGTAAAGGCAACGCCAGCTCGGGCCGGCTTTTCCAAAGATAAGTGCGCGCAAGATTATATTTCGCTTCGATCTCGGCGGATTCCTGCTGTTTCTCCTTATCCGCTCCGGGATCTTCGATGTAACCGAGAGCCGCGAATTGCTGCATTAGTTCCTGCGCCTGCTGGCGATCCATTTGCTTGCCTTCGGGATGCATCCCGTTCTCGCCCGCAACTTGTTCCCAACTCTCGATTGTCTTTACCGTTGGTGTTACCTCGAATGCTTCCAGCAAGGGTCGCCCGTCCATGTCCTTGCCAATCGGAAGGTCGAGTAATGCCAAAATTGTCGGCGTGATATCGATCAAGCTCGCGCCATAGATGCGCTCGTCTTTTTTAATTCCGGGGCCGACCAGCAGGAAAACGCCGTATTGACGATGCCACGCAGCGGGACCTGCTGGCTCGCGCGGAAGCCCGTGCGGCCGCTGTGAGCCAGATTCGAAACCGTGATCGGAACAAAGCATTACGGTCGTATCCGGACCAGCGAGCTGAAGCAAACGATCCAGCATCATGTCGTGAAAACGATAGGCGCCTTTCACCACATCTTTATAGAGATCGAATTGTTCCTGATCGATCCAGTCGAGCTTCGGCGGGTGGTACGGCATGAACGCGTGCGAAAAATGATCGATCCCGTCGAAGTAAACTGCCGTGAAATCCCACGGCTCGGTTTCCATCAAAATTGTCGCGACTGCCTGGACGGTGGCGTTATCGGCCAACACCTTCGCAAACGATTGCAGTTTCTTATCCTTCTTCTGATCTATTTTCGCAGCGTCAGGAATGAAGGGGAGAATGTGCGCTTCGGTTAGCTCTGTCGGAAAAATTTTGAATCGCGCGAGCGCACCTGCTTTCTCCTCGGGGTGGACTGAGCCCGGCGGAATATACCAGCCTTTTTCCGGATCGAACTTCACGCCGCCAAACGCGTTTGTCACCACCACACCATTAATCGGCTCGGCCGGATGGCTGGCCCACCAGCCCACCACATTGCTGCGCAGTCCCGACTGCGAAAGAATATTCCAGATCGCCTTGCACTTGCGCGAGGTGCTCGCGTACGGGCGGGCTCCGCCGTTTATGGGGTCCGGCTCGATGAATCCGTGAATGCCGTGCTTATCCGGGTATTCCCCGTGGCGATTGAATTCCAGAGCATCGGCGAGAGAATTGGCTGGAGCGTAGCCAGATTTCCCATTACGCCGCGATTGATCAAGCCATCGAGAGTTGGCATCAATCCTTCTTCGATCAGCGGAGTAATATGTTCCCAATCCGCGGCGTCCCAACCGATCAGCAAGACTTTGCGTTTCCGGTTTTTCCCTTCGTCCATGAGGAGAGAGAGTTAGCAGAAATTGGGCTCAGAGCAAAGCGCCGCACTCCGTGGAATTAAGACATCGGGAGAGACCGGCAAAGAAAGAGCGCGGAGGAAATCCCTCCGCGCTCTTCATGACATCTACTCGTTAGGTGAGCGAAAGTTTTTAAGCTGAGACGGCTTTCGCACGGCGTTTACGCCAAGCCACCAGACCCGCGCCGCCGAGAGCAAGCAGACCGAGCGAACCGGGTTCCGGCACCTGGCCCGCCGCGACCATATCGCCCGGATCTCCCCAAGCATAATCGACTACCGTAAAAGTATTGTCCGGAGAACCATCCATGGTCACGCGAACCCAGCCGTATTGTAAGCCCGAGCCGGCGTTAAATCTGAAACCGACAAAACCAGTTCCCTGGTCGAGCCACTGGTCATTTCCGTACCCGTAGACGTAAGCCATCGTCCCAATGGGATAGAAGGCGCCGAAGTTGGCGCCGTTAATATTCACATTGGAAGCGAGTTTTGAAACATAGGAGAATCCGCTCGCGTAAAACCCAGCAAAAGCACCGGACACCGCTCCGAAGACGCCGAATTTGGCCACGCCGAGATTGCTGAAAAAGTGGGTTTGAGCGAAACCAACACTATTTGAGGCATTACCCAGGCTAAAATAACCAACAGTCTGGCTGCTGCTAGCAGCGGCGAAGTGTTGATTGATCGGGCCCGAATAATGAATATCGGCCTCGGCGACGTTTGCCCCTACAAAAGTAGTGGCAGCGCTGGCCGTGGCGTATGCCACCCAGCGTGAGTTACTTAGAGAAGTTAATTTGTTGCGACGTAGCTTTTGCGTTTTCATCCGCCACGAGAATGTAAATTATCGGGTGAAACGTCAATAAAAAAGGACATGCCGTGGCTATTTTTTTAAGCATCGCCATAACAGCCGTCATTACAAGGAGAGGCGAGGCAGAAATGGTAATCAAATAAGGCGCTGGTTGTGGCGTTGGCCAGAAGCATGATAAGAAATGCTGTCCGTCGCGCGAATGAACGTTCACTGTGGAAATTTCTGTCCTGCACGCGGGCACGACTGAGTATTCAAACACTTCGGCCTCGGGTTCGCTAAGCGAAGACGCGATGACCGAATGATTTCTCAAGCGCCGTGTCGAAAAGCCGGCTTGACCCGGCCAAGTTTTCTTCGCAATTCGCGCGCACGGAGCAAATGGTGGCGGGCTTTCTCGTAATCGGGACGAATTTGTCGGTAGACGCGTGCGAGACAGCGATGAGGATACGGTTGTGAAGGCGCCAGCTCAGTCGCCACGGTAAATGCACGAATAGCCCAATCGATCTGACGCCCGCGAACGAGGCTGATACCTAGATTTATGTGCGATTGCGGCCGGTCGTGCTGCAACGAAACCGCGAGCATATGTTGGTGAACGGCTTCTTCGATATCTCCAAGATGGCGCAGGGCCACGCCCAATCCATCGTGCGCTTCGGGGAAATCCGGATCCGCCTCGAGGGCCCGCCCAAAAAAATCTGCGGCCTCTTTCCAACGATGTTGATGCAGGCAAATGGTTCCGAGCTGGCTGTGCAACGTGGGCATTTCCGCTTCCGCTTCTTGCAGCTCGGAGAAGATTGTTGCCGCGTCTGCACTTTTCCCGAGGAGAACTGCGATTTGGCCAGATAGCATTTTCGCAAGGCCATAATGCGGATTTGCGACGAGAATCTCGCGAACGATTACGTCGGCTTCATCGACACGACGCAACGCAATCAGGCACAGCGCCTGCCGAGCGCGATAACTCGGATCCGAGCTTTGCTTCGCCAGAGTTCTAAGCAAATCCAACGACTCGGTGAAACGCCCGGTGGAAAAGTAAATCTGCGCCAAATGACTATAGCGCGCTTCGATGGCCATCGCGACCTGTTTAGGGGATTCGATATAACCGAGATCGGCCAATTGAGCCAGGGCTTGCTGAGCCGCCCATGGATCCTTCTCCTCCGCAGGCGCTTCGCGATGAATGCCGTCTTGGGGATGTGGCGCTTCGAAACTCGACGTAGTCCGAACTTCGATCTCCTCGTCGAAAATCGTCGTGAGCACTTTACCTTCAAAATCATCAGGCACAGGCTCGCCAAGCAGAGTCAGAATCGTCGGCGCAATATCGAGCAATGACGCGCTGTGAACTAGCGCATCACTCTTGATACCAGGTCCGCGTGCCGCAAAGAGGCCATGCAGGCGGTGCCAAATCAAAGGATTGGCATGGGCGCCTTTCGGTCGTTCACCCGATAAGTGCGCGCGCTCAGCCAGCGGCCTTCCTTCGCCATGATAAAAACCGTGGTCGGATAGAACAATGACCACGGTCTCGTCATCAACCAACTCGAGCCATCGACCAAGCATCATGTCGTGATAGCGATACGTGCTCTCGAGGACATGACGGTAAGTTTTGAAATCCTCTTCCGAGACGTGCTCCATGCGCGGTGCTTCGTATTGCGCAAAATCGTGGCCGACGTGGTCGATCATGTCGTAATAAACGGCGAGGAAATCCCAGTCCTCAGCCTCAGCCAGGTAGGTCGCCGCATTATGCACGCTCGCGCACTGCGCCACGACATGGGCCAATTTCTGCAAGCGGTTGTCATCGTCGTTAGGCAACTGCTCCAAGAAGAAGGGAGACATTTGGGCGGGCGTGAGCTGATTCGCGGTCACGCGTAACTTCCCCATCACTTCCGCCAGATCGCGCGGATGAAAGGTGTTCTCTTCGATAGTGGGGGAGCCGAGAACCGATTGCGAAAAGCGATTCGAGACTATCGCACCGTTGACCGGTTCGGCCGGGTGCGAGGCGAACCAGTTAACAACAATACTTCGTCGCCCAAGCTGGCTGAGGATATTCCACAAAGCCTTTGCGCGGCGCGAATAGCTGCTGACCGGGCGGATGGCTTGCCCGTCCGGCGTCGGTTCGATGAAAGAAAGAACGCCATGTTTATCACCGCGCTTGCCGGTAGCAATCGACGTCCACAAAATCGGAGACAGGATCGGCTGCAAAGTCGCGATTCGTCCGCTCGTTCCTGTTTCGATAAGCCTCTGCAGATTTGGCATCTTTCCGCTGTCGAACAGCGGTGTAAGAAACACCCAATCGGCGGCATCCCATCCGATGAGCAAGACTCGCTTGACTGGCAAATGTGACACAAAAACAAGCCCCGCTTTTAGGGCGAGGCTTGCATTAAAGTTCTCTTGCCGTCACCAAATCAGGGAGGAATTTCATTTATTCTTGGCCGCCGATGGCGAGGCTGCTCCCGTTTGTTTTTGTGCAAGCCGCTGCAGTTCCACGAAGGTCTTGAGATGTTCGCGTGCCTTCGCCTTGTCTTTCTTTACCCGGCGATAGATCATGGCGAGCCACCGATGTGGCAACGGATGAGTCGGCGACATCTCAGCCGCCAGCGAGAACGCTCGGATGGCCCAATCGAACTGCCGGCTATTGGCAAGTGCGATGCCGAGATTCAAATGAGTTTGCGGCCGCGAATGTTGCAAAGCAGCCGCGCGCATGTGCTCATAAACTGCATCCTCAGATCGGCCTTTTCTGCGCAGGACGATGCCGAGACCGTCATGAGCTTCCACGCTGTCGTCGTCGCGCTCGATGGCGCGGCGAAACGCGGCCTCGGCTTCATCGAGTAAACCGCGCCGGAGATAAACCAGCCCGAGCGCCGATTGAAAAATCGGTATGATGCTTTGTTCCTCTTGCAGCGGTTCGAGAACAGCGAAGGCTTCGTCGATGCGATCCTGCGCCATTAGAATTCGACCGAGGATTAACCGCGTAGCACTTTGATCGGGATTATCCGCGACCACTTTCGCCACAATCGGTTCGGCTTCAGCAGCTCGTCCCAACGCAAGCAAACAAAGCGCAACGCGCACGCGAAGATGTGGCAGATCGCGCGCCGCCAGCATCTTCTCGAGAATTTCGAGCGCCAGCTTGGGGCGGCCCGAAGCGAAATAAACCTGGGCTAGATTGCTTTGACGATCCCAAATTGATTCCTCGACTTCCTTCGCCGGATCGTTGGCGTCCGGCATCTCGATGTATCCAAGCTCCGCTAATTGTTCCAGAGCTTGCCGCGCGGCCCACGGATCACTTTCTTCAATGGCTACATCGCGATGCATTCCATCTCTTGGATGAGGTGGCTCATAAGAAGGAATCCGTTCCAACTCGGGCGGTTCTACGAAAATCTTTGTCAACACCCGGCCGTCCATATCGTCTGGAATCGGCAAACCGAGCAGCGCCAGAATCGTGGGCGCAACGTCCAGGAGACTTGCCCCATGCATCAGTTCGTCGTGCTTTAGCGGCCTGCCTCCGGCGACAAAAATCCCCTGCGGGCGATGCCAGGCCACCGGATTCATTTTCGCTCCGAATTTATCGCGCGGATTACGCGAGTGTTCCGCGACATTAGGCCGCAAGTGATCGCTGTAGAATCCATGATCGGAAAGCAAGATCACCGTTGTGTCCGGTCCGGCGATATCGAGCAGCCGGGCCAGCATCATATCGTGGAATCGATACATTCCTGTTACGACCCCTCCATAAATTGCGGCGTCCTCGGCGCTCACGTGCGCCATCGCGGGAGGATGATATTCAACGAAGCCGTGACAGACGTGATCAATGGCATCGTAATAAACCGCCAGGAGATCCCAGTCATCGCCCTCCGCCAGATAGGTGGCCACATTGTGCGTGGTGGCGCACTCAGCCAGAATTTTCGCCAACATGTGAACCCTCAGGTCGGTCATATCGGTTGGCCTTTGAACGGGGAAGAACGGCAACATTTGCTCGGCGGAGATCGTGCGGGAATTCACGCGAAAACTTTCCGCCAGTTCCAGCATCTCTGGTGGATAAACAGAGCGGGGATCCAGTGGGAACACTTCCCCCTTCGGCCCGCCCATGGGAGCAAAGCGATTGGTAAATACTACGCCGTCGATCGGCTCAGCCGGATGCGAGGCGTACCAATTGACGACTCCGCTGCGCAAACCGGATTGACTGAGAATATTCCAAATCGCCTTGGCTTTGCGTGAAGTGCTGCTGACTGGACGCGCTCCTTTGCCATCGGGAGAGGGTTCGATGAAGCCAAGAATATCGTGTTTATCCGCCTGCTTGCCGGTAGCGATCGAATTCCAAAGGATCGGCGAAATGATCGGCGCCAGCGTGGCAATCTTTCCGCTCACTCCGATCTCGATCAGCTTCCTGAGGAAAGGCATTTTCCCCTGTTCCAGAAGAGGGTGGATGATCTTCCAGTCCGCGGCATCCCAGCCGATTAGCAGGACGCGATTAGTGAGCCTCGTCATGATACGAGAGAATATGAAAGCAAAATCCCGGCCCCTTCAACTCAAGGGGCCGGGATTGCAAAGAGCAGCGGATCTTTTGCGCGATTAAGCTTTCGCAGCGCCTTTGCGCCGGCGAAGAGCGACACCGCCTAGAAGAGCGGATCCGAGGGCAAGAGCGGCAAGGCTGCTCGGCTCGGGAACGATCGTGATCGGTGTATTCGGAGTTGTTTCGTAAAACGCCTCGGCAAAAACCTGACCACCCGGATTCGCGGCGTTTTGGAAGCGATTGGTCGTCACTTTGAAATAGCCAAAATGAATGCCGTCAGTAGCCGTAAATTCAAAGCCAACGTAACCGGTTGTATTTGGCGCCGACCATTGACCGTATAGCACGCCACTAAACTTGGAAGCGAACACCGCCACATAGCCGGTAGCTTGATAGAAAGGAGTTGCCGGCCCAATCATGGCTCCTGTGCCGAGACGATAGACGTAGGTGACATACGGTCCGGCGTAGCCCGACGCGCAGTTTATGCCGGCTCCGCCGTATCCATAAATGCCCGACACCCAGTTGCCGTTCGTGCTCGATTGCTGAAAGAAAAGTTCGAAGTCGGCCGTTCCGTCGCTATTCACATCCCACGGTCTTGTGTTGGCCGGATTAGTAGTTCCACTGGCGGGAACAAAATTTGTAGGAGCAGCCACCGATACAACGCTGCCGTATGCTTCTGTTCCGGCCGCCAGCGCTGCCGCGCCAGCCAAGCCCCTTGTTAAATTCGTAAAAACCGCGCTCTGTTTTGTCATATAACGCGCGCTTGTAGCGATTATTACAATCCGAGTCAATTAAAAAAGTCACTAGTTCGTTAACTTTTTTCACTAGACGCTTTTTTAGCCGGAATTGTGTCGCTGTGAAAGGCGAGCCGCGGTATTCGCGTCGACATAAACATCGCCACAAACAGCAACGCTGCGCCCAAATACCAAGGCGCGCCGGGAATGTTCCAGCCGTGTTTCGCGTCGATGAAATACGCAAACGTAAATGTAAAGAGGCCTGGGCCGATCAACACCGCGAGCGATCGCAAACTGCTGATCGCACCTTGCAACTCACCCTGTTCGCGTTCGCTCACGCGCTTTGTCATCATTCCTTGCGCGGCGGGGCCGGAAATGGTCCAGATCATCATGATCGGAATCGAGAGCAAATAGATTGCGCCGGTACGTGCGAGACCGGCGATCAACATCCCGACTCCTCCAAAAAACTGGCCGACATAAAGTGTCCTACGTTCACCGATCCGCGCGACGATCGGTCGCACTAGACCAGCAGAAATGACGACCGAGCAGAGACCGACGAGCGCGAGCGAGAGACCGATCCAGCCCTCGTTCCAGGCGTAGCGGTAAATCGCGTAAAGCGCCCAAACGTTAAATACTTCGTGCGCGACATAGCCGATGAACTGGATGCCGGCGAGCTGGAACAATTCCGGATGGGAGCGGAGGAGAACGAGTGAGCCGACCGGATTCGCCCGTCGTAGCGTAAAGGCCTGGCGGCGATCGCGCGGAAGCGATTCCGGCAGAACAAAAAATCCGTAGAGTGCATTCGTTAGGCTAAGCGCGCCTGCCACCCAGAACGGCAGACGCGGATCGGAGTTTCCAAGTAAACCACCGAGCGCCGGACCGAGAATGAATCCGACACCAAACGCTGCGCCGATCATCCCAAATGCGCCGGCGCGCTTCTCCGGCTCGACCACGTCCGAGATGTAGGCCATGCCGGTGGAAATGCTCGCCGTCGTGATGCCGGAAATGACGCGACCGACAAAAAGCCAGCCAATGTTTGGCGCGAGCGCCATGACCAGATAGTCGATGCCCAGTCCCAAATTCGAAGCCAGCACAACAGGTCGGCGGCCAAAGCGGTCCGACAAAACGCCCAGTACGGGCGAAAAGAAAAACTGCATCGCTGCAAAAACGGTGCCGAAAATTCCAAACCATTTCGCCGCGCTGGTCGCGTCGCCGCCGACAAAACGCATCACCAATGTCGGCAACACCGGCGCGATCAACCCAAGCGCGAGCATGTCGAGCGTGACCGTGACCAAAATAAAAACGACGGCGGCTTTGCGTGGTTTCATGCGCGCGCAACCAATCACAAAAATGGAGCATGAGCTATAACTTGTAGCGGCGGTCTATGACCGTCGCTCGAAGTCGCCCACCCGAAAAATAGTGCGACGGTTGCAGACCCCCGCTACAGATTTGTGAGATGCGTTTGAAAGCCTTCCTTTATCTCGGCATCTTCATTCTCTCGGCGATGGATCTGGCGAACGCACAAACCTCTTCAACCGTTCTTCGGCCCCTGGGAGTTTTTGACGGACAGGAACTTCACATCGGCTGGTCCGTCGTCGTAACCGGCGACAAGATCACCGCGGCCGGGCCGCGAGATAAAATTTCCGCGCCGCCGAATGCGCGAACGATCGATTTGCCTAACGAGACGCTATTGCCGGGAATGATCGAAGGACATTCGCATCTGTTCCTGCATCCATATAACGAAACAAGTTGGAATGATCAGGTGACTAACGAGTCGCTCGCGTTGCGCACGGCGCGCGCGACGGCACATGCACAACGCACGCTGATGGCAGGTTTCACGACGATGCGCGATCTCGGAACCGAGGGCGCGGGTTACGGCGACGTCGGTATAAAACAGGCAATTGAGCAGGGGATCATTTCCGGTCCGCGAATGATCGTGGTCACGCGCGCAATTGTGGCGCGCGGCAGTTACGGCCCGAAATTGTCTCCGGAACTCGATCTCCCGCAGGGCGCGCAGGAAGCGAGTGGCGCGGATGAAATCGTGCGCGCGGCGCGCGAGCAAATGGGTAAAGGCGCCGATTGGGTGAAGCTCTACGCCGATTATCGATGGGGCAAAGGCGAGCCGTCACGTCCGACATTTTCCGAGGAAGAAATGGCCGCCGCCGTAAGAGCTGCGCATTCCGCTGGGCGCCCGGTCGCAGTGCATGCGATCAGCGCCGAAGGGATGCGACGCGCAACTTTAGCCGGCGCGGATACGATCGAACATGGTGACGATGGCACGCTCGAAGTTTTCAAATTGATGAAAAGCAAAGGCGTCGCGTTTTGTCCGACCGTGGCGGCCGGCGATGCCGTCTCGCAGTATCAAGGCTGGCGCAAAGGCACCGATCCCGAACCTGAGCGCATCAAGAAAAAACGCGAGAGCATGAAAGCTGCGCTCGAAGCCGGCGTGACATTTATCATGGGCGGCGATGTTGGCGTGTTCGCGCACGGCGATAACGCACGTGAAATGGAATTGCTCGTGCACGAGTACGGATTTTCTCCGCTCGAAGTTTTGCGCCAGGCCACGAGCGGCAACGCTAAGATTTTCCACCTCGACGATCGCGGGCGAATCGCTCCCGGTCTTCTCGCCGATCTCGTTTCCGTCACGGGCGATCCAACAAAGGATGTGGCGGCATTGCGGCAAGTGCGCATGGTTATGAAAGGCGGAACGATTTTTCGGCAGCCTTAAGCGGAATAAAAATTGCATGTCCATTACAGTCGATCCGATTGGTTTTGTCCGCGGCGGACGCAAGGAAATTGCGGATGACAATTGGGGCGAACTGCGCTGCGCCATCGAACTCGACGATCGGTTTCCGCCGGAGACGCTTGCCGGCCTCGAATTATTTTCTCATCTCGTAGTTATCTACCAATTTCACCTGGTAAGTCCGGATGAAGTCGATCTGGGTCCACGCCATCCAAGAGGTAATCGTGCGTGGCCGAAAGTCGGCGTCTTCGCGCAGCGCCGCAAAGCGCGTCCGAACCGGCTGGGAATTTCGGTCTGTCGAATTTTGAAAGTCGAGGAACGACGCATCGAGGTGCAGGGACTCGACGCGATCGACGGCTCGCCGGTTCTCGATCTCAAACCTTATATGACCGGTTTTGAACCGCGTGGCGACGTGCATGAGCCCGGTTGGGCGCGAGCGTTGATGGCGAACTACTGGTAGCATTCATCGGATGGGGAAAACGAAAATTCGCTGCCCGAATTGCGGCGATGCGTTGAAAGCGAATTTATCGATAACTCGAATCGAATGACGGAAAAAACTGAGAGCGATTATGTGCTCGGCACGAACGAGGAAGAAATCGGGCGTCTCGGTTTGCAACATCGCGTCTGGCGCCCGACGACGCTCGAATGCTGGAGACGCGCCGGCATTACCATCGGATCACGCGTGGTGGATGTCGGTTGCGGTCCCGGTTACGCCACCATTGATCTTGCCGAAATCGTCGACCGCACAGGCGAGATTCTTGCGCTCGAACGTTCGCCGCGGTTTCTGAAAATCGCGCAGCAGCGTTGCGCGGGACTGGGCCTGAAGAATGTCCGGTTTCGCCAGGTTGATTTAATGGACGACTCGTTAGGCGAAACGGGTTTTGATGCAACCTGGTGCCGTTGGGTCGCGTGCTTTGTTTCCGATCCACAGAAACTGATCGCGAAAATCGCAGGCGCCTTGCGAGAGGGCGGCGTCGCCATATTTCACGAATACATCGACTACAAAACATGGCGTTTTGCGCCGCGAAAACCCGGTCACGAGCGCTTTGTCGAGGAAGTAATGGCAAGCTGGCGCGCGAACGGCGGCGACCCCGACGTCGGCGCCTTTCTTCCGCAGTGGTTGAAAGCGGCAGGTCTGTGCGTGATCGATATTCGGCCGCGTGTTGTGACTGTTTGCCCTAACGACTACGCCTGGCAATGGCCCGCGAGTTTCATCGAAATCAATCTTGAACGCTTGGAGGAACTCGGTCGCGTAACCGCAGACTGGGCCGAGTCCGTGCGAAAAGAATTCACTGAAGCGGAATCCGATCCAACAACGATCTGCATCACGCCGTTGTTCGTCGAAATCATCGCGCGCAAGGAATGAGCGCGCGTGCAACGCTTTCCCTAACGAACAACGCTGCGTTTTCCCCGTTCTGTCATTTCGAGCGGAGTTTCGCGGATGCGAAACGTAGTCGAGAAATCTCTTACTGTTATTGGTCGGCGAGAACGTCGCTGCCCAAATCAAGCCAGCTGGGGTTCATGCCCTTGATGAGATCGACTTTCTTTGTGCGTGACCATTTCTTGATTTGCTTCTCGCGCGCGATGGCCTCGCTGGCATCGGTGAAGTGTTCGTAATAGACAAGCTTGCTGCAGCGATATGCCGCTGGAAAATTCGCTCCAGTGCCCTCACGATGTTCCGATATTCTTCGAGCGAGCGAATTCGTCACACCGAGATACAGAACCGAGTGATTACGGTTCGTTACAACGTAAACCCAAAAATCATAATCGCGCGCCACGGGAGAAACAGTAAGAGATTTCTCGACTTCGCTCGAAATGACAAGACGAGATTGGCTGCTTCCTTAAGTTGAACGCTGGCAATCGCGCGTAGCCGCTCAATCACTCGAACCTAACGAAAAAGTCATGCAAAAAGTAAATCTCAGCGAGATCAAAGAAGAAGAACGCAAATCGCCGAAAGGGAAATATCACAAGTTCGTGAAGGACATTTCGATCGCGCTTGGCCGCGATCCCGCTTCGTTTGACCTCATGAAGCGCCATCCGTTTGATCTCGCCTTAACGCGCATTCCATCCGGAAAATCGTATTGCCCGTATCACGCCGAATCCGCGCAGTTCGAATTTTATGTCGTTATTTCCGGTAGCGGCAAAGTGCGCGATGAAAAAGGCGTTCATGAAGTCAAAACAGGTGACGCTTTTTATTTCGCTCCCGGCGAAGCGCACCAGTTAAGCAACGAAGGCACCGAAGACTTCGTTTATTACGTTATCGCCGATAATCCGATGAACGACTCGTGTTATTACCCCGACAGCAAGAAGTGGATGGTTCACACCCCGCCCAAAGACATGATCGTCGTCAAAGGATCAGAAGGCGATTACTACGACGGCGAAGAATAATTGGATCGTGAGCTACCAAAAAGACGGTCATCCCCAGCGCAGCGAGGGACCTCACAAATAACCCCCAGCGATAAATCGCGAGGTTCTTCGCTTCCGCTCAGAATGACTAGAGGGTTAGGCGCAATCGCAAATGAGTCCGTTATCTTATCTTTCGCCTAAAACTGAAGTGCGCGAGAGTCCGATCCATGGTCGCGGACTTTTCGCGATCGGTGCGATTGCCAAGGGTGAAATCGTCGCGGTAAAAGGCGGACACATCGTTAATCGAGAACAGTTGCGGGAGATCACGCCGAAACTGGGTCCGGTCGAGATTCAGATCGGAGATGATTTTTTTATCGGGCCGGTCACACAGGAGGAACGCGAAGCTTCGATGCTTTACAGCAATCATTCTTGCGATGCGAATCTCGGCATGCGCGGCGAGATCACTTTCGTCGCGATGCGTGACATTCGCGCCGGCGAAGAGCTTACGCACGATTGGTGCGTGACCGACGACGAGGATTACTCGGTGAAATGCAATTGCGGTTCCGCGAAATGCCGCCACGTCCTTACTGGAAAAGATTGGAAACGCACGGAATTGCAGGAACGCTACGCTGGATATTTCTCCGCTTATCTCGCTGAGAAAATTGCGCTAATGAATCGACGCTCCGCTCAATGAAGACGAATTCTGGCGAAACAAAAACAGTTCAGTTCGACTCGACCGCGAGTCATCCGAAGCATGGCATCGCCATGATTTACGATCTGGAAGGATTCTCGCGCTTCTTCAATCAGCCCGACGTGCAGGATTACGTCCCGAAATTTCTGAATCTCGTCAGCGAAGCGTTATCGATCGTGATTTATGGCGGACAGGCCTATTGGCTGCCCAACGCTGAAAATCTCGATGCGCTCAAGGCCGCGCCAGTTCACGAAAAATTCCTTGGGGATGGTGCGATGTTTATTTGGCTCGAGTCGGACAGCGAGCCGCTAAGCACGAGTTTTGTCACGACGCTTTGCAATCGTTTATGGAACTTAAAGAAGTTTTTTCCGACGTTGCTGAATAGGGCGTTCGACCAGTTGCCGGTCGTCGATCTTCCGAGGCGCGTTCGTTTCGGCATCGCGCGCGGAACAATCTACAAACTCTCGCGCAAAGATTCAGACGCCTCCGAATACATCGGCTTCTGCATGAATCTCGCCAGCCGCCTGCAGAAATATTGTCCCGCTCTCGACTTCATCGCCTCGGCGCGGATCGGTCTGGCGCAAGAGCGTTTGGAAAAACACGGCTATCTTCGAGTTGTTGCCACCCGGATCAAAGGATTCCCGCGTGAGATCGTCATCGTCGACAAAACCGAATGGAACGCACTCGATCCCTCCGCCCGCGATGAGCTATTTGAGATGATCTGATTATGAGAAGCGATACGTTGAGCGAAACAATGAAGGACTTGGAACCGATGCGCATTCGCGCCCTCGCGATCGGAGCGCAATCCGTCGGCGCAATGGCACTCGGGGCTCTGGCCATTGGCACACTCGCGATAGGAGTAGTCGCGATCGGACGGCTCGTTATCGGTCGCGCGAAAATCAGACGACTTGAAATCGACGAACTCGTCGTCCGCCGTCTGCGCATTACCGATTCTCTCGAGACGCCCTACACGCCCCCAGCAAACTAGAGTTGGAGGGACGCGCGACTTGAGTCGTTATCTCGGAGAAGATAGGCTCTTTGCAATCATGGAGTTTGTTCAGGCACATCTCCTCTTGGACCATCCGGCGGCGCGGTTGTTTCGATTGCCAACCGCCGCTTTTGTCTTGGCGTTTCTCGACGAAACTTTCCACGTGACGGCGAGTGCGGCGGTGGCGGAAGATTCTTTGCGGATGCGGCTTGAACGCTGGCTCGAGGAACGGCGCGCCGATGAATCGTTCAGATGGGAACGGAGTGCAACGGCGTATCTGGACGAATGGTGTTCGGATGAGTGCGGATGGCTGCGCAAAACAGCCGCTCCGAATGGCGTGAGTTATGAACTTACTCCCGCTTCGGAGAAGGCGTTGAAGTGGCTCGAAGATCTGCGCGGAACGACGGCATTTGTTGGGACGGAGTCGCGCATGGAAGGCATCTTTCGCGAACTGGGCGAGTTGCTGCTTCAGGCCAGCGGCGATGCGCAAGCGCGGCTTGCAGAACTGCAGGCGCAGCGCGAGCGGCTCGACACTGAGATCACGGAAATCCTTGCCACTGGTCAGGTGCGTACACTTGAGCCGTGGCAGGTGAATGAGCGTTATGCCCGCGTGCTTGAGGCTGCGCGTTCGCTGGTAAGTGACTTTCGCCAGGTAGAAGAAAATTTCCGCCGCATCGCGGAAGAGATTGTGAAAGAGCAAACGGGGCGCGATGAACGAAAAAGCGAAATTCTTGGCCACGCACTCGATTCACACGATAGCGTGCGGGAATCTCCGCAAGGTCGCAGTTTTTATGGATTCGTTCTTTTGTTGCTCGATCCTGAGCGACGCGAGCGGTTCGAAGCGCAAGTGGCAGAGGCGCTGCGGTTGCCGGCGCTTTCACCGACACTGAGTGCAGATCCACTCTTGCCTCGGCTGCTACCGCGGTTGCGGGTCGAGCAGGAGAAAGTGAGCGCTTCCACTCAGCGCTTGACCGCGAATCTGCGTCGAGCGCTCGAATCGACGCGGCTCGCGGAGCGCCGGCGCGTGCGCGAGTTGGTCGGCGAAATTCAGCGACTGGCGTTGCGCGTGCGCGATGCACCGCCACGACGGGAGAACTTTTTTGAGATCACGGAGCTGAGCGGCGTTTACGCCGGCATGTCGCGACCGCTGTGGGACGAAGGCGCAACGATTGAGTTGAGCAAGGTTTTCGCGCAAGCCGATGGCGAGCTTGATCTCGAGAAACTGCTGGCGTTTCAAAATCTGCCGCACCTTTCGCTGGACACCGCCGCTCGCAATCTCGAAGCGTGTCTGCGCGAGCGAGAGCTTGTGCTGCTGACCTCGGTGCTGGAAACTTTTCCGCCCGCGCATGGTCTGCTCGAAGTGCTCGGTTATCTCATTCTCGCTGCACGCGAACCGCGGCGGCATTATATCTCTCGAGACTTTGATGTCATCACGCTGCCGGATGGCGCGCATTGGCGACTTCCACGTGCGGTTTTCAACCGTCGATCGCTCGATGAAGCCGCATGAACGGAGAGTTGCCCAAGTCGTTTCCGCCTTCTGCTTTTGTAAAAGCCGCATTATTGCGCGAGCCGCTCTACGTCGAAGACGGGGAAGCGTGGAGAACGCTGGTGAAGGAGCAGAATGAGATCGCGCAATATTTCTGGCAAATCGGCTTGGAGCTGATGCTGGATGAAGGCGAGGGCTTCGCGTTTCTTCGGCAAATCGAACCTGTGGGCGACGAGGGCGTGCCGCGGTTGGTTCGCCGACAAAAGCTGAGTTACGATGCGACGCTGCTGCTCGTTTGCCTGCGCGATGAGTTGAATCGATTCGACACGCAAACCGCCGATCAAACGCGGCTCATCCGTTCGAAACGCGAGCTGCATGAATTGGTGGGCGGATTTCTGCGCGAGTCGCATAATGAAGTGCGCGACGCAAAAGCACTCGACGCCGCCATTGAGAATTTGCGCTCGCTCGGCTTTCTCAAGGCGCTGTCGGGCGAGGCCGATCGCTTTGAAGTGCGTCGCATCATTAAGGCGCGCTTTGGCGCGGGCGAACTGGAAACAGTGAAAGAGAAACTCGCGCACCATGCCGGCGGAGTTTGATTTCAGCGAACAGGGCGGTGCGCTTGGAGGGTGGCGGCTGGCGCGGCTTGATATGGCTAACTGGGGCACGTTTACTGGGCAGCGAGTGCATTCGCTCACGCCAGAATGCGGTTGGGCTTTGCTCACGGGAGAAAACGGAAGTGGTAAGAGCACGGTGGTGGACGCGTTGCGCACGCTTCTTGTGCCGCGCCGAGCCGTGCGCTGGAGTTTCAACACCGGTGGCGGCGGACAAAGAAAGCATGACCGTTCACTCGTTAGTTACATCCGGGGCGCATGGAGCGCTTCGCGCGATGAAGCCAGCGCGGAGACGGCGACGCAATATCTGCGCAAAGAGGGAGAGCCATCGTTTCTGCTCGCTGTCTTTCGGAATGAGCGCAGCCGCGCGGCAATAACACTTGCTCAGATTCTCTGGATCGCGAACGGCAAAGACGAGGCGCATTTCCTTATCGCGAATGGCGAGAAGGCAATCGCCGATCTGCAGGTGACGGGTACGGGCCGCGAGTTGGTTAAAAAGATGCGCGAGCGCGGCTGGCAGGTATGTGAAGGCAAGAGTTATCGTGACGAATTCTGCGAACGCATGGGGATTCCCGGCGACGGCGCCCTGCAGATTTTTAATCAAGCGATTGGCGTAAAGGAAGTGGGCGACGTGAACACTTTCCTGCGCGACCACTTGCTCGCGCCGGGAGAGGCGGAGGACGTCATTCGCGAGCGCGTTGTGCCGCAGTTCGCCAATCTCGATGACTGCTGGAATCAGATCGAGAAAGCGGAGCGCCAAATCGGGATGCTATCTTCGATCGTGGCTGCACATCGGCGAGCGGTGGAAGCGGAGAATGCGCGCGCCGAGTTGCGGGAGCTGTTGGAGGCGCTGCCGCTCTTTTATCTGCGCAAGCAAGAGGCGTTGCTCGTCGCTCACTTCGCGGTCTGCGAGCGCAACGTCGAATCATTCGGCGGCCAAATCGCGGAAGTGGAACGCAAGCGCGATGTTCAACAACAGCGCCGCGATACGTTGCGCGCGCAACTCGATGCGGACAAAACAGGGCAGCGTATTCGTGAAATCGAGGTTGAAATTCAAGCGCTGGAGCTCAGCGCAAAACAACGCCGCGACAATCATGATCAACTATCCGCACTGATCGATGCGCAGACCCTGGGGCCGATGCCTTTCGACGATGCGACGTTCGCCGCGTTGCGTGAGCGCGCAGATGTAAAGACCGTCGTGTTGCGCGAGACTCACGATGCGGAGAACGCGCAGGCAAACAAAGCGGGCGTGGAGAAGGAGAGAATCGAAGTGTTGTTGACTGCGACCGGGCGCGACATCGACGTGCTCAAGCAGCGGCGCGCGTTGATTCCCGCCGATCTCCAGGACTTGCGCGATGCGCTCTGCGCGGACACTCGCGTGACGGAAGAGGACTTGCCCTTCGCCGGCGAACTCATGGAGGTGAAGCCGGAGGAATTCAAAGATTGGGCCGGCGCGATCGAACGCTTGTTGCATGGATTCGGCATCTCGTTGCTCGTGCCGGAGCGTCATTACCAAATTGTCGCGAAGTGGGTGAACGAGCGTCATCTCGGCCGCCGGCTTTTATTTCATCGCGTCGGACTCGCGCCAGTTAGCCAGCGCGCGGACGATCCGAGGGCGGTTGTGCGGCGATTAAATTTTCGTGATGAGCTACCGCTGGCGGCGTGGGTGGCGGCGGAAGTGCGTCGCACCTTTCCACACGTCTGTTGCCGCGATACTGCAGAACTCGAAGGGGAGACCTTCGGCCTAACTGCGCAGGGACTCATTCGCGGCGGCACGCGGCACATAAAGGACGATCGCTCGCGATTAAACGACCGCACAAATTTCGTGCTCGGCTGGACCCCTGAGGCGAAAATTCGCGCGCTGGAAGAGGAACGGGATCGGTTGACGCAACGACTCGTCGAAGTCAATAAGACGGAGAGCGACTCACGTGCGAATGCACGCAAAGCAGAGCAGGCGACATCCGCGCTGAAGCTCATCAGTGAGCTGCGCGGTTTTGCGGACATTGATTTCCAAAGCGAAAACGATGCGATCGGACGGTTGGCGAAGGAAAAAGCGGACCTCGAAGCGGCCGATGATCGAAGGAAAGAGTTGAAGAAGCAATTCGACGCCGCGGAAAATGCACTCGGGGCGCTCTCAAAGAAGCGTGACGAACTGCGGACCGACAAGACGAAGCATGAATTGCAGTGTGACGCTGCTAGCCAAAAGCTTAGCGCGGTGCAGGGCGAGCTTGCGAACTTTCCGGAACAGAATCTCACCGCGCTTGCTGCGCGCTTCGCGGCTGCGGAAGAAGAAACGGTTTGGCGTGGCGGAGACGTATCGCACGAGAACATCGAGAGATTCGCTGATGCCTTGAAGGCGTCGCTCACCGGACGGAGCAGCAGCTTCAGTCAGCGTATTAATTCAGCGCGGGAGGAGATGATTCAACCGATGACGAATTTTCTACGCGATTATCCCGACGAGACGAAGAACCTCCAACCCAAACCCGAATACGGTTCCGACTTTGTGCAACTTCACGATCGGCTGCGCGATGAAAACCTGCCCGCGCTCAAGGAACGCTTCCGCGATTTTCTCAATGACAATCTCACGCAAAGCATCGCCCTGCTCGAATCGAAACTGGACGAAGAGCGAAAAGTACATGAAGCGCGGATCGAACGGGTAAACACCGCGCTCGAGAAGCTCGAATATTCGCCCGGGTACTTTTGTTGCGTTGGATCATCGGCACACGCGCGATGTGCAGGTGAAGAACTTTCGCGGCCAGCTTCGCGATTGTTTAAGCACCGGCTTGAAACGCGAAGACGAACACTCACGAAAGGCGCTCTACTTCAAGATTCGCGACTTGGTCGAGCGCTTCAAAAACGAACCGGAATGGACGGCGCATGTGGCCGACACGCGGCGTTGGCTGGACTTTGGCATTCCAGAAAAACGACGATCCGACAACGCCCACGTAAACTATTTTGAAAGCAGCATCGGAAAGAGTACCGGACAGAAAGCAAAACTGGCATTCACGATTCTCGCCGCGTCGTTACTCGCGCAATACGGCTTGGCGGACGATCCAGATCGAGCAGACAGCTTGCGGCTTGTGGCAGTCGATGAGGTCTTCGCGCACACGGATGAGCCGAATTCACGACGGGCGCTCGACCTCTTCAAGAGCATGGGATTCCAGCTCATCGTCATTGTGCCGTGGGAAGCCAAGGCGCGGGTAGCGGAAAGGTATGTGGACAGTTTCCACCTTACCGTGAATCCGAACGGCGACAGCTCCGAGCTCCAGACTGCGACTCGCGAACGCTACGACGCTGTCCGGCAGCCGAATGCGAACGCGGCGTGAATTACTTGCGCAAGCGGAGCGCGCCTGGCCGCGCTTTCTGCGCTCGCTTGTCACAGGCGACCCGTTCTTTCCGCTCGCCGTTCGCATTGGCAAGACTCGGCTCGCGGGTGACTATGCGATGCGTAGAGCAGCGCTGGAAGCCTTCAATCGCGATGCTGTGGCGCTTGGTCTTTCGGTGGACTGGTCGGAAACCGGGCACCGCCGTTTTCAAACGCACGAGATTCCCACAAGCGCTGCATGGCAGAACGAGTCAACCTATTTGCAAGCGCTGGGAAGAACGGCGACTACGCAGGCATTTCGCGAAGACGTCGCATTGTTACCGGCGGAGCTGCACTCTTGGGCAGCAGAGCATCCGCTTGATGTCGTTGCACACCACGGCGCTTGGCCAGAATTATTGCGTTGCGTGTTCTGGTTTCGGGAGCATCCGCGTTCCGGTTTATATCTGCGGCAAATTCCCGTCGATGGCATAGACACAAAGTTTCTTGAACAACACCTCGGCATTCTCGATGCGCTATTGCTGAACACGATGCCGCTACAGATTAATGTCACAGCGAAAAGATTTGAGTCGCGCCACGGCCTATGCTGGGAACAACCATTGATTCGCTTTCGTTTCCTTGATTCGACGCTGCAAAGATCACATGGCTTTCCAGTCGCCGATATGTCTGTGCCCGCTCCAACCTTTCGCGCGCTTTCCCTTCAAAGAGTAAATGCCATCGTTACCGAGAATCTGCGCAACTTTCTTTCGCTCCCTCCGCTACCGAATTCTGTTGCCGTCGTCGGCGGCGGCGATGCGGCGGCACTGCTCAGCGACACACCGTGGTTGGGGCAATCGCGAATTCTATATTGGGGCGATCTTGATGCACGTGGGTTTGCAATTCTATCTCGCTTGCGGGCTGTTTATCCAAAGGTCGAGAGCGTAATGATGGATCTTGCGACGCTCGAACTTCACAAGAATGTCGCCGTCAAAGTGGACTCGTATCAATCCGAAGTTCCAATGCTGACGCCCGAAGAAAATGCTTCTCTTAAACGGCTAGGCTCCGCAGGTCTATGGTTGGAGCAGGAGCGCGTCCCATTTTCCAATGTGGTGGAGGTGTTCGAGCGCGTCACTTCCTCGGTGGCGACGCCTGCGCCAACAAAATCGCCGCCAGATTTCTCCGGCGGCGACTTCTGAATTACTTGTGCCTAACGACTAGACTAGTAGCGGTAGTGCCCTGACTTGTACGGGCCTTCGACAGGCACGCCGAGATAGTCAGCCTGCTTCTCATTCAGCCTCGTCAGTTTCACGCCGATTTTGTTCAAGTGCAGGCGCGCGACTTCTTCGTCGAGTTTCTTCGACAAGACGTAAACGCCGACCTTGTAGCTGTCCTTGTTCTTCCAAAGATCGAGCTGCGCGAGAACCTGATTCGAAAACGAGTTCGACATGACGAAGCTCGGATGACCGGTGGCGCAACCGAGATTCACCAGACGACCTTCTGCGAGCATGAAAATCTCGTGGCCGTCGGGGAACGTGTACTTGTCCACCTGCGGTTTGATGTTCGTCCGCTTGACGTCTTTCGCTTCGTTTAAGCGATCGACCTGAATTTCGTTATCGAAATGGCCGATGTTTGCAACGATGGCCTGATCTTTCATCCGCGACATGTGATCGAACGTGATGATGTCGATGTTGCCGGTCGTGCTGACGTAAATGTCGCCGCGACCAAGCGTGTCCTCGATCGTCGTGACTTCGTAGCCTTCCATCGCCGCCTGCAATGCGTTGATCGGATCGATCTCGGTGATAACGACGCGCGCTCCCTGTCCGCGTAGCGATTGCGCGCAGCCTTTGCCGACATCGCCGTAACCGCACACCACCGCGACTTTGCCCGCGATCATGACATCGAGCGCGCGATTCAATCCATCGACTAGCGAGTGACGGCAGCCGTAGAGATTATCGAACTTCGATTTGGTGACGGAATCGTTCACGTTGATCGCGGGAACGAGCAGCTTGTTTTCCTGGTGCATCTTGTAGAGACGATGCACGCCGGTCGTTGTTTCTTCCGAAACGCCGCGCCAATCTTTCACCATCTCGTGCCAGCGATACGGATTCTCGCTCTGCACTTCGAGCAAGAGATCCTTGATGACCTGTTCTTCCTTATTGGCGGATTTTGATTTCGCCCAATCGCTGCCTTCTTCGAGTTCGTAACCTTTGTGGATAAGCAGCGTGGCGTCACCGCCATCGTCGACAATCAACTGCGGGCCTTTGCCGTCCGGATGCGAGAGCGCCTGATAGGTGCACCACCAATATTCTTCGAGACTCTCGCCTTTCCACGCGAAGACGGAAATCCCGGCTTTCGCAATCGCCGCAGCGGCGTGATCTTGCGTCGAAAAAATATTGCAACTCGCCCAGCGAACAGACGCGCCGAGATCGGTAAGCGTTTCAATCAACACCGCGGTCTGAATCGTCATGTGCAGCGATCCAGTGACACGCACTCC
Source organism: uncultured Verrucomicrobiae bacterium (assembly GCA_963803315.1). Lineage (GTDB taxonomy): Bacteria > Verrucomicrobiota > Verrucomicrobiia > Chthoniobacterales > UBA10450 > JBBQFI01. Next base: position 25,294 of record CAWDLY010000008.1, read on the forward strand.
GGCGAGCGGTTTCGTCTGTCGCGTATTTCTCGCGGATTGCCATCAGTCCCGGCATTTCTTTTTCCGCGATGGAAATTTCTTTGCGTCCCCAATCCGCCAGAGTGATGTCGCAAATTTTGTAATCTTGTTTTGTTTTCGGCTCGGTTGTCGTCGTAGTGCTCATAATTATGAAAGGGTTCAGGTTTCGGGATTCAGGATTCAGATTCTCGCGCGCTGCGTTTCGATTTGTTTGTTAGTCGCTTGGCAACTGCGCGACTAAGGCCATGCAGCATGGCGGAGATTTCTTTCGATTCTCTGACAAGTTGGTCGAAGTCAGCCTTCGTCAAAAAATCGAGTTTCCGCGAGATATAAAGTTGTGTGCGCAGTTCGCCGCACGAGCCTTTCGCAATATTCAAAAAACGAATGAATTCTTTATTACTGTTTCGCTCATACCCTTCTGCAACATTCGACGGAACGGATAACGACGCTCGTTGCACTTGATCCTGCATCGTAAAGTTCCGGCATTTCGCAAAAGCCTTGAATACGTTGACGGCCAACCGACAACCGCGTTGCCATACCTCAAGATCTTCAAATGATTGAAATGCCATCGATTCTGAAACCTGAACTCTGAACTCTTTCGCCTAGCGGGCCGCGC
>CAWDLY010000009.1:0-18515 GCA_963803315.1 uncultured Verrucomicrobiae bacterium
CCCGACAACCCATCGTGACCGATCTGTGGAAAACGAATCGACGCCCGCCGAAAGGTGCGGTGCTAACCACAATCGCCAATTGGTCGACCAGTGGGCTGAAAGACATCGAGTGGCACGGCGAAAAATATCTCTGGAGCAAATCGCGCGAATTTCTTCGGTTTATGGATGCGCCAAAAAAGGCAGGCGAACCGTTTGAAATGGCGACCGACATCAAGGACGTGAAGATTCGCGAAAGGTTTCGGCGCCGTAACTGGCGCTTCGTTTCGCCGCACGAGCTCAGCGTCGATTACTGGCGCTATCGCGATTACATCCGCCGCTCAAAGGGCGAATTCACCGTAGCAAAAGATCAGTACATCCGGTTGCACAGTGGCTGGTTCAGCGACCGAAGCGCGTGTTATCTCGCGGCCGGGCGTCCCGTTATCACGCAGGAAACCGGCTTCACCGAATACTACGGAAACGATGGTGGCCTCTTCGCCTACACTTCGTTAGGCCAGATTATTGATTCGGTGCGAACGATCAACGGCGATTATGCATTCCATTCCCGCGCTGCTCGAAACATCGCGCGCGAAATTTTCGAAGCGACAAAAGTGCTAACGTCATTGCTGGAGCGCGCAGGCGTGTAATGGCAGCGGCGGGACAATGGGTCGAATCGCATGTGCCGGCGCGGCTGGATCGATTGCCCTGGAGCCGATGGCACTGGCTTATTGTCGTCGCGCTCGGTGCGACCTGGATTCTGGATGGACTGGAGGTAACGCTCGCCGGTTCGTTAGGCGCGATTCTCACCCATCGCGAAACACTTGGTCTGACCGACGCACAGGTCGGAGCGACCGCAACCTTCTATCTCATTGGTGCAGTGCTCGGCGCGATTGGGTTCGGATACGCGACCGATCGCCTCGGTCGCAAAAAGATGTTTTTCATTACGGTTGCAGTTTATCTCATCGGGACGGGGCTGAGCGCGTTTTCGTGGAGCTTTGCTAGTTACGCTTTTTTTCGCGCGCTGACCGGGGCGGGAATTGGCGGAGAATATGCCGCGATCAATTCTGCGATCGATGAATTGATCCCGGCGCGCGTGCGCGGCCGTGTTGATCTGATCATTAACGGTTCTTATTGGGTCGGGGCCGCGCTTGGATCCACGGCGACAATCTTTCTGCTCGATCCGCATCGGTTCCCGATTTGGTTAGGCTGGCGGTTCGCGTTCGGGATTGGGGCGATGCTCGGGTTGGTTGTGATCTTCTTTCGTCGCTGGATTCCTGAGAGCCCGCGGTGGCTGATGATTCATGGGCAGGAAAACGAAGCGGAACGAATTGTCGATGAAGTCGAGCGCAAGGTTCTTGGAACGAACCTGCCGATGGGAGATGCACCGCCGACGCGCATTCGCACACGCACCTATACGCCCTGGCACGAAATCTGGAACGCAATCGTGCACGAACACCGCCGACGCTCCTTACTCGGCTTCGTTCTCATGCTGACGCAGGCCTTTTTCTACAACGCGATCTTTTTCACCTACGGTCTCGTTCTGATGCGCTTTTACAATGTGCCAGCGAACAACGTCGGCGGTTACCTCCTGCCGTTTGCCCTCGGCAATGTGCTCGGTCCGCTATTGCTCGGGCATCTCTTCGACACCATCGGCCGCAAACCGATGATCACCGCGACCTACACGATCTCCGGGATTTTGCTGGCGCTGACTGGTTGGCTTTTCCACGCCGGTCTGTTGACGGCGCAGACGCAAACCGTGGCGTGGAGTGTGATTTTCTTTGTCGCTTCCGCTGCGGCCAGTTCCGCTTATCTGACCGTGAGTGAAATTTTTCCGCTCGAAATTCGCGCTTTTGCCATCGCAATCTTTTACGCGATCGGAACATTAACCGGTGGAGTCGGCGCACCGCTCTTATTCGGATGGATTATCGGAACTGGATCGAGCACAGCCCTGTTCATTGGTTATCTCGTCGGTGCCGTGCTGATGATTGCAGGCGGATTGACGGAAGCATGGATTGGGGTAGCGGCAGAGCGCCGCTCTCTCGAACACGTTGCGGCACCTCTCTCCAGTCGTTAGGCCCTAACGACTAATTCTTGCGTGTAGATCGAACCAGCCGGAGTCAGGACACTGGAGTTGAGGCAAAACGACTCGATATGAATCATTCCGGCATCAAAATCCGCTTGTTTCTTCAGGAATGGACGAACCGACTGGGCCGAAACATCGCGGCAGCGGGCGAGAGTGATGTGCGGATGCCACGGGCGCAGGTCTGGTTCCAGGCCGGCAGCAAGCGCCGCGTCCTGCACGCGTTTGTGTATTTGAAAAAGATGCGGATGGCCCGCGCCGACACCGATCCAAATGATCCTGGGCGGGCCTTTGGATGGAAACGTGCCGAGGCCGGCGAGCGGCAGAAAGAATGCGCTCCATCGAATCGCGCTCAGCTTGTCCCGTAATTTTTCTTCGGCGCTCGCATCGACCAGTCCGAGAAAACTGAGCGTCAAATGCATTTGTTCCGCCGGAAGCCAACGGACGCCTCGAACAGCCGGATCTAGCCTAACGAGCGCGTCTTTGACTGTCTTCGGCAAATCGACGGCGACGAACAAACGTTTGCCTGGCATCGCACAACTCTAATCGAAAAGTGCGACGCTCATAGAGCGCCGCTACGGTCAGGGAGCGGGCGACTCCTCCGGGGGCGGCGGTGGTCCGCGAAAGTTCGGATGATGGCTTCGCCTGCGCCGATGTTCCTCTTCAATGGCAGCGAGTTTCTTGCGCTGCTCCGGAGTGAGCTGTGGCAAAATTTGCAGGTGCATTTCCGTAAAAGTCTGTCGCACGCGCCGGCCGCTTTCCACGCGGATGGCTTCCAGCTTTCCTGCGCTTTGCTCGACGATCGGCGCGATCTTGGCCGATTGCTCGGATGTGAGGTCCAGCTCGCGCCGCAATCGTTCATTCACATGCTGAGCGAAGGCGGGCGGAGACGGAGGACTCCAGTGACGCTCATGCCATTTCCAACCGAAGGATCCGGTGGCGACGCCGGCAAGAAAGACGAGGAAAAATCCAACCGCTAATTTCCATTTCAAACCAGCGCTCATTGCAGGAATTGGCTTTGAATGGCGGAGTCAACCAATGCGTAATCATTCGTTAGGGGCTCATCCGCCTCATCATCTTCGTTGATTTGCCGATAGGTGGCGACGCCGCCGAGGATCGTAACCACGATCGCAGTCAGAGCCACGCGCCGGAGAAAGCGGGTCAAATCGCCGTTGTCCGCGCGCTTCATTTCCCGCCATCGCGCCACAATTCTCGTTTCAAAACCGAATGGGATTTCGACGGCAGCGTCGGCTTTCGCTCTCGCCGCGCTTTCCAATAGCCGGGTTAAATGCGCATCACGCTTGTCCATAACCCTCCTGTGTTTCCAGGGCAGCAAGTCGCTCCTTCAGTTTTTGCCGTGCACGAAACGCTCGGACTTTCACATGGGTCGCGCTCCAGCCTGTAATCTCCTTAATTTCGGCGACAGAGCGCTGTTGGAGATAGAGCAAATCGATCACGAGACGTTCTGCTGGTTTCAAGGACGCGAGCAAGTGTTCCACCAAATCGCGCGCAACTAAAGCGCGATCGGGCGACGCGTCGTTCTCCATGGCGCCAAGCGATTGAATCACGCTCACCTGCTCTTCGCTCAGATCCGCGTGACGCAATTCCGGTCGCGCTTTTTCCGCGCGAATCTGATTGATGCAGGTGTTGATCGCAATCCGCGAGACCCAGTGCTCGAGCGGGACTTTGCCGGAGAACTGCGGAAGCTTTTGAAATATTTTTATGAAAATCATCTGGCAGAGATCCTCCTCCGCGGCGCGTTGGGGACGATGCGAGCGAACCATGCGCAGCACGAGCGGATAAAGTCGCCGCACCAGCTCGCGAGCGGCATCATCGTCATGCTGGAGCGCTCGCTCCACCAGGAGGCGCCCATCCAATTCATCAGCCATGCAAGGAAAAGCGAGTCCACACCTGTTGATATGACGGAGCAAGCCACCCGAGGGTTACAGAAGAATGGCTAGGTCCGTCGTTCACAAAAAAGAAATTTGGCGAATTTTGTAACCCCATCGTTCGGGTCACTGTCATCTGTTTAAACAAAGCGTGCGTTGGTTGCGCCGCACAACAAAGAAGAAAATGCTAATGAAAACAAAACTGATTGCTCTTGCAGGAGCACTCGTCCTCTCGCTTGGTGCGTTGGTCATCGCCAACGCGGAAGATCAATCCGCTCCCGGAAACCATCATTTCCGCGAACACGGTATGCATCATCAAATGATGTTCGACCGATTGGGCGAAGACTTAAACCTGACCGCCGATCAAAAGGCCAAGGTTCAGCCGATCATCGATCAGACGCATCCGCAGATTCGTGCGATCCACGAAGAGGCGATGCAAAAGACAAAAGCGATCATCGATAACGCGATGACGCAGATTCGTCCGCTGCTTACTCCCGAGCAGCAACAGAAGCTGGATGCGATGAAGAAAGCGCACGAGGACATGCGCAATGCGCACGCAGAAATGCGCGACGCGCTTGACCAGTAAGATTGTCACGAGGGTAGAAGTGGGTAGTGCAGCGGCGGCGGCCCAAAAGGCCGCCGCCGTCCTTTTCTATGGCCGCTTCGCTGTAGCCGCTTCGCTATGCGAAGCGCCGTGAAGTGACGCAAGTTTGCAACTTTCGATTCTGTTAATATGCAACTTGAAAAGTTGCGCCACCTACGCCGCCCATAGAGGCGGCGGCTACAGATGGCGATCACACACCGCCCGCGGGGCGGGCGGGAACAATAGCGCGAAATTTGCTTTATCGGCCTTCTGTTTAATCTTCTCGGCTTCGTCTTCATGAATCGTTTTTGTTTTTTGCTCTGCGTCTTCTTGCTTTCAAGCCAGTTGCTGCAGGCGCAGCCCAACGGCAAAATTCAGAAAAGCCTCGTCCGGATCACGGCGACGGAACTCGAACCGGATTATCGCGCGCCCTGGAATTCCGGCGCGATCCAGCGCGGCGTGGGCGCCGGCTTTGTCATCGACGGCAATCGCATCATGACCAACGCGCACGTGGTCAGCAACAGCCGCTTCCTCACGATCGAGCGCGAAGGCGATCCGACCAAGTATCAGGCCACCGTGAAATTTATCGCGCACGACTGCGATCTCGCCGTCATCACCGTCTCGGCGCCGAATTTTTTCAAAGATATGACGCCGCTCAACTTCGGCGGGATTCCCCCCCTTGAATCAACCGTTTCCGCTTATGGCTATCCGATCGGCGGCGAACGCATGTCGGTGACGACGGGAATTGTTTCGCGCATCGATTTCCAGCTCTACACGCATTCGTCGATCGATTCGCATCTCGTCGTCCAGATCAGTGCGCAGATTAATCCCGGAAATAGCGGCGGACCGGTCATGCAGAATGGCAAGGTCGTCGGCGTCGCGTTTCAGGGATATAGCGGCGATGTGGCGCAAGGCGTGGCCTACATGATTCCTGTGCCGGTGATTCAACGTTTCCTGAAAGACATTTCCGACGGCCACTACGATAAGTATGTCGATCTGGGCCTCACGTATTCGAAGTTACAGAATGAGGCCCAGCGTCGTTATCTCGGACTGAAGGATGACGGTCGCGGCGTTTTGGTCGACACCGTGACGGCGGCCGGTCCCGCCGCCAAATTCGTGCAAAGCGGCGACGTGCTTCTCACGATCGACGATCATCCGATCTCGAGCGACGCATTTGTCGAGATAGACGGCGATCGTGTGCAAATGCCGGAAGTGGTCGAACGAAAGTTCAAGGGCGATGTGGTGAAACTCGATATGTTGCGCAACAAGCAACCGATTACGGTGAAGGTGACGCTGGACACGGTGTGGCCTTATTACATGCAAGGGCACGCCTATGATGTGCGCCCACGCTATGTTGTTTACGCCGGCCTGCTTTTCCAGCCGCTCTCACTCGACATGATGGAGGCGTATCGCCCGACCGATTTGCGTCTTCGTCATTTTTTCGATTTTTTTGTGACCGAAGAAATCTATCTCGAACATCCCGAAGTGATCGTGCTGACCAATATCCTGCCCGACCCCATAAACACTTATCTTTCGCCTTTTCGTTATAGCATTGTCGACGAAGTCAACGGCGCGAAAATCCGGACGCTGGAAGATCTGGCGAAGGCATTTTCGGGCGCGCAGGAACGTCTGGTCGTGAAAATGATCGGTGAAGGTCCGCCGCTGGTGCTCGATCCAAAGCAGGCCGAATCCGCACGTGAACGAATCAAGACGCGTTACGACGTTTTGGTAGAGCAAAATTTAGAAGAATCACCGGCGGCCAAACCGCCTGAAAATCAAAAGCAGCCCTAACGATGCGCAGAATTTTTATCTTTAGCCTTGGCCTGGTTCTCGCATTCGCTTCGGCCGAAGCGAAGAGATCAACTCCTGAGGTGAAACAGATCTCTGGGCCGCAAACGGCCATCAAATCGAAGCTGGCACTCGTTAGGGTAAGTGTAACGGGACAATCCTATGATTATTTTCGACCGTGGCAAAAGCGGGCGCCTTTTACAAAACGAGCGCTCGGCGCGGTCTTGCCCCGGGGACGCGTGCTGGTGACGGCGGACTTGGTGGCCAATCAGAATTACGTAGAACTCGAGCGAGCGGAGACTGGAGAGAAAACGGCTGCAAATGTAACGGTCGTCGATTATGAAGCGAACCTCGCGTTGCTTGAGCCTGCGGATAAGAAATTCCTCGACGGATTGGAAGCGCTCGATCTGGCACTGCAAACTATCGTGGGCGATCGACTCTCCGCCTGGCAGCTCGAAACCACCGGCGCGCTTGTCGTCACCGAAGGCATTGTCACGACAATCGGGATGACGCGGTATCCGGCCGAGGTCAGTGATTTTCTCACCTATCGTCTGAGCATTCCGATGCAGTATCGCGAAAACAGTTACACGGTGCCGCTGGTTAAGAAGGACAAACTGGCTGCTCTTTTATTGCGCTACGATCCGCGCACGCAGGTGATGGACGCGATCCCCGCCCCAATTATCGCGCATTTTCTCAAGGACGCCGATTCGCAGCATTATCGCGGTTTTCCGATGGCGGGACTGAATTTCTTTCCGACGCGCGATCCCGATTTGCGCAAGTACGCCGGACAGACCGGGAAACCGGGCGGCGTTTACGTTACCGATGTCCAACCGAACATGCCGGCCGCAAAAGCGGGCTTGAGAGAAGGTGACATCATCACTGCCATCGGGAAGGACGAACTGGATCAAAACGGAAATTATGTCGATCCGCTTTACGGCAAGATCGAGTTTACTAATCTCATTACCGCGCATGCCTTTGTCGGCGACACGATGCAATTTCACATCCAGCGCGACGGGAAGCCGCTGGATCTAAACGTTACTCTGGAACATCGCGAGGCGAAGGATTACGTCGTCCCGCCTTATAATGTCGATCAGCCGCCGGCGTACTACGTTTTGGGCGGGCTCATTTTTCAGGAGCTCTCGCGCCAATATCTGCGCGAATGGGGCGGGAGCTGGCAAAAGGATGCGCCCCAACGTTTCGTTTATCTCGATCGTTATCAGACGGAATTATTTCCGGAGGCAAATCGTCATATCGTCGTGCTCAGCCAGGTGCTGCCGGCCAACCTCACCATTGGCTATGACGACCTGGCCTATCTGGTTGTGGAAAAAGTGAATGGCAAGGATATCCACTCGTTAGGCGATTTGGCCGAGGCGGTAAAACATCCGGTGGACGGTTTCATAAAAATCGAAACCCAGGAAGACCCAAGGCAATTGGAACTGGATCCTGCGCAGGTGGCGGCGGAAGCGCCGGCCTTGCAGCAAAATTACGGACTCCCCGCCTTGCAACGTCTCGATTGATTTGGAGTGACGACCTCCGTGTCGTCCCAATTGTTCGCGAGATCTGATAAAGTTCCCGAATGTTTCCTCTTCCTATGGGAGAGGATTAAGGTGAGGGTAAGATCGTCGTCCTTTCGCAGGACCCTCACCCTACCCTCTCCCACGAGGAGAGGGATCAGAAAGCGACGACTATCCGCGAGAAAGCTTGCCAATTGCGCTGCGTGTTCCTGTTTTAATTTTCCATTGGCGCAGAGCCGGCGCGCGACAAAAATCTAGCGACCTCTTCGTTGTAATCATTAAAGGGATCGCCCATGACGAGAAAATCGCGGCTGTCGCACGCGATCGAATCCCAGTTGATAACGTAGGGATGATGCCGCTGTTGGAAGTAAGCGACAGCGCGTGCGCGACCTGAAGCGCGCGTGTTCGCGGGAGGTGTGAGCAGCGCCTCTTTGCGTCGCACGCTATCGTTCCATTCGCCGATGCGCTTCGCTGGCGTGACGCCAAAGAACAAGCCTTTTTCGGGATCGATATTGTGATACTCGAGATCGAGACTCTGCAACCACGGATCACCCCACTCGATTTTCTCCTGCTCCATGAACGTCTCGAGCAGCCACCTCTTTGTGATCCAATCGACGCCGCCGAGTAACGATTCCGGTTTCTTCTGCAATGCTTCGAGCGTGAACTTCCAGCTTTCCAACAGCCAATCGGTTTCTTCGTTGGCGCCGCTCAATTGTCGCGCGGCCAGCTCGTAAAATTGCCATTGGATTTCGAGCGCGCCGATCGTCTTTCCATTTTCCAATCGCACGATCCATTTGCCGGTCGGATCGCGCGAAATATCGCGCGTGCTTTGGACGGCGTCGGCCAGGCTGAGGTTTTTCGGCAATCGGCCATCTTCCAAAAGCGAAAGCACGCATGCGGTCGTGCCGACCTTTAGCGCCGTGGCGAAGGGACTCATGTTCGAATCGCCAATGAGCAAATGCAGCCGCCGATATTTTCGATAATCGGCGAGCGGCTCGTCGCGCGCATTGATGATGGCGCGGTTGAATTGCACCCATTGATAAATGTCGTTTACGATGTGGTCGGCGCGCTGGCTGATTTGAAAATCGATCTGCGTTTCCGGCGGCGGCATTTCAAAATCGAAAGCGAGCGGATTCGCCTGACCCACACGTCCTGCCCCCGTGAACAACTGACGTGTGGCCAGAAAAGAGAGGAGCGTCCCCAGAACCGGCGGCGTGAACTGCGCCTCGCGACGCATGAGGTAATTCTCATGACATCCAAAAGTCGCACCTGTGTGATGATCGATGTTGTTCTTGATGAAAGCGACGCGGTCGTTGGCGCCAAGCTCAACGAGCGACGCTTGCAACAATTCATCACCGGCCAGGTCGTAAGTCACGATGTCGCGCAGATGCAAACATTCCGGCGACGCGTACTCGATGTGACCCATATCGAGATAAAGCCGGCCGCCGTTCAGAAGAAAACCGCCGTTGCCCGGCGGTTCCTCGTAATCGCGGTAGTGCAAATCGATTGTCCCCACCTGCGCCTTGCGAAAGAGATAGTTCTTAACTTTTACTGGCCAGGCATCGGAAGTCCCCTGGACATCGCGGCTGCTCAGCAGACAACCGTATTCCGTCTCGAGGCCGACGATGCGATCCATTAATCCATTAGATAACAAATCAGGCCGTAGTCCAATTGATCAGTGACGCAGCCGCCCAGATGCAGCCCAACCGGGGCTCTTGAAAGTTTAGAGAGAAGTCACAAACTGTTCCTATGACGAAAGACCTGGATATTCGTAGTCCGTCGGCAAAAGTGGGCGGCTTGTTCTTTTTCGGTCGCACCCTGGACAAGATAAAACTCCACGCCAAAGGGCAATTGCCCGCAGATTACACACCGAACCTCGGGATAGGATTCGATGAACGACTCGTAAAGTTTTTAGGCATCAACTACAGCGACCTGGTCGAGCGCGCGAAGCAGGGCGGCAGCGATGAAGAGATTTTGCAATGGTGCTTTAGCAAAGGCCGCAAACCTTCCGACGAAGAGATTTTTGTCTGGAACGAATTCATGCGGAAGTACGGATGGAACGACGAAGTTTCCGAAAGGTTGAAGATGCGGAAGAGAGAAGCGGGCATGTCCGACCGCTCGGAAATCGAAACGATGTTCGTCTTTATCGACGCCGACGAAGGACGCGGCTAACTACCGGTCACCCATTGGGGCCAAGTTTCTTGTCATGTCGAGCGCAGTCGAGACATCTTTTATTGTTTCGCTTCGCAGCGGCCCATTCCAGAACAGCGAGAGATTCCTCGACTTCGCTCGGAATGACAGGTTGGCGTTGCCCCGATTAGCGCGCGCGATCACTTCATCTCCACACTTTCGCCAATCTTGTGCGGCGGCGGAGGCGGGCGCATTCGGTAATCGATCACCTTCCAGACAATCGCCACCACCGCGATAACGATCAGGCCCGCGACGATCATTCGCGCGCGTGTCGGCGCTGGTGCAGCAACGCCCGGCTCAGACATCGGCTCGTTATTCCGAGAGCGTATCGATTCGCTCCGCCAGATTAAAATCGAGTTCGGTCAATCCACCTTTGCTGTGCGTGGAAAGAACCAGGCGAACCTTGTTGTAGCGAATATCGATGTCCGGATGATGCTCTTCTTCCTCCGCCACTTCCGCAACCGAGTTCACAAAATCAATCGACTCGGAGAAATCGTCGAACTCGAACGTGCGCTCGATATGTTTCTTTTCCAGCTCCCATTCCGGGACTTTCTTGAGCCGGTTTTTTGCCTCATCCGATTTCATCAGGTCAGCCATAACCGGGAACGAGTAACACCCCAAAAACGTTTTGCAATGGCGAATCGTCTGACTTTTTTTCGAGGGGGCGTAAGCCTTCAGCTTGCGTCGTACCAGTTCGCAAGCTGGAAGCTTGCGCCACTCTATTTCCCGAGGATTCGCTGCAGATTCGCCGCCGCGTCGAATATTTCCACAGCGCATGCTCGCGCCGTTTTCGAGAAGCGACGCCAGTTTCCGAGCACGTCGCTCGCAGCGACCTCCGCTTCATCCACGTCGCGCACAAAAAAGAAGCCGCTTTCGCCCGGCAGATATTTAGCCGCGCCCGTGTCCTCGGTGACAACCGGCCGGCCGCAAGCAAGAAACGCCGCCGCGCGATCGCTTAACCATCCCGTTCGCCAACTCACATCCACGCCTTTGACCGCAGTAAATTCCGCCGTCGCGTTTGCGATATAGCGTCGATACATCCGCGGCGTTCGCGCAACCTTGTGAGGATCGACGACTCGCCAGCCACGACGCGCCAGTCTTGCACGTTCCGGATCGTCCGCGTTGATGTTCATCGCTAATTCGAACTGCGCCGAAGGCACGCGATGCGGCAAATCGAGATAACGCTCAAAGGCAAACTTCTTCGAGAGATCGGGGAATTCGCCATTCACCTCGACGGCTCCGCTCCAATACCATTGGCCAATGGTGGTGAACTTCGGGCCTGTCGGCGGTGGACTCGAGCGATAGAGCTGTGTATCGACAAGCGGATAAAAAGTTCGCCACTGCAGCCGGCGCCCTGTGGGCGGCGGACGAGGTGTCGCCACCTCATGCGCCCGCGCTTCGCGCAGCGAAGCGGCTACAGGCACTGGCAACTGGCAATCACGTCCATTGACATTCAACCCGATCGTCCAGAATTCGTGATGATGCGATTGGCCCAGCTCCATTTTCGTCATCCAATAAAAAATTTCGCTTGGATCGAGGTCGCAAAAAATTCGGCGCTCAAACTGGAGGAGAAACGGCGGATGCAGCGAATAACTGAGATTGAGCAACGTATTCGGGCCGCCCAATCGCGAGAGGAGTTCACGTTTCGTTAGGCCATGGCACTGCATGTTGTCGAGCTCGTGCGTCGCAGATGCGGGCTTTTGCTGGAGCAAGCAGTAGCGGCCGCCCAATCCATGTTCGCGTAACCGCCGCTGGAAACTCGCGATGCACGCTTCATCTACGCGGCGGTTTTTCGTCGTCGGCAGAAGCTCGAGCCAGATCGCGTCGAGTTTCAAGCGGCGCAATCCGAGCATCCATTGCAACGGGACAGAAAAATTTCCTCCGCCTTCGCGATACTTTGCCGCGAAACCGCAGCCCAGGAAGATCGTCACGGAACGAGATACGGAAGAAAACGTCCAACGTCCAACGCTCAACGCTTAACGCCGAAATCAGAACTGTCTTTGCATTGAACGTTGAAAGTTAAACGTTGGACGTTGAAGGTTTTCCGCTGCTCCTGATTGACGTTCGCGCTCTCCTCCGCAAATTACCGCTCTCTTCAGCGCCCGTAGCTCAACTGGATAGAGCATCTGACTACGGATCAGAAGGTTTGAAGTTCGAATCTTCACGGGCGCGCTTTTTCGGCCGCGATCAAAAAACGGCCGGATTTTTTCATATTTTCGCTCTAATTCTCCAATACCTTCTGCGCGCCGGAAAATCATCGACGCTTTTGAATGGGCGTGCCGCGATGGTTCGCCTCGTCAGCGCCAAAATCCGATTCCAGCTTGGATGGAGTCGCTACTTACCCGGAACAGGTGTAAGTAGGAAGGCGGACGCGGGGGCTACAGCGCAATCGTGTACGGAATGAGCGGTTCCCCGGCTCGGGTCAGTCTCAGGCATTGATTTACCTAGAATAAGGATCTGACCAGCGTTGTTGATCGCATGCGCTTCCGCGAAAACCACTCCCAGACTTGCAGCGGCAGCGCTGTTCAGATCGGTCATACCGTCTTGCTTCGTCCAGATAAACGCATGGTCGCCCGATGAAGTTGAAGAACTGCCGACTACAAACCCTGCGTCATTGATATCAAGAGCGCGACTCGCATTGCCGCCGGGAAGTGTCCCGATATTTTGCATGCCGGTCGCTGCCGTCCACAAAAACGCATGCAAGCCACCTGACCCCTTCGAATATCCCACAACCGCGCCGGCATTATTAATTGCAGTAGCTTCGCTTGAAGCATCTCCCGGCAAGGTCCCGAGGTCACGCACTTGTCCATCTTTCGCCCATACGACGGCTCGCTTCCCGGCCGGACTGGCAGATGTGCCCGCCACCTGAGCTGAATCGTTAACGGCGCAAGCTCGACTGTAATTGCCTCCCGGCAGACAACCCAGTTCGACAACTCCTCCCAGTCGCGTCCACCGAAACGCTCTGGTCCCGTTTGGGCCCGAGGAATATCCAACGACATCACCGGACTTGTTGATGGCCAGTCCCTGGCCGCCGTTATCGCCTGGCAGCAAAGGAATCTGTTGCCAGCCACCTTTTGCTCTCCAAACGAATGGAACAACCGAGGTGCTGGTATTTGAGAATCCAGTTACTTCTCCCGCGTCATTGATAGCTGAGGCAGAGCTATAATCACCGGCGAGCAAAGCACCCAACCGCTTAGCTTGGATGTTACCGCGGGTCCAGAACATGGCTTGGGCCTGGCCGGAACCTCCTCCTTTTCCAACGACGTCGCCAAGATTGTTAAGTCGCGTGGGAGTCTCGCCCGCGGGCGTGATTTCCACCACAGTGTATGCAGCGGTTTGCGCCAATGAATTCTGCGCCGAGAGAACTCCTGCCAGCAACAGCGACAACCCGAAAACGAGCAGAGACTGCAATTGCACCTGACGTGTTGGGACAGACATCGGTCTCATGGGGTGATGTTCACGACGTTGCTGTAGCTTGAAAGGCCGGCAGTATTCTTAGCACAGACACGATAATAATACCGCTGACCTATTGTCACAGATGAATCAGTATAGCTCGTAACGTTTGCGGCCGTCGTTGCAAGGATAGCGAACGTGGTGCCATTAGTGGAACGCTCAACCTGAAAGCCAGTTTCATTGTTGGACTTGTCCGTCCAGGCAAGATTTACCCTGTTCGAGGATAAGGACGCCGTCAGGTTAGTCGGAGCGGTTGGCGGCTTGAGCCACACTTCTATTCCACTGAGAAAGTTTGTATCGCCTGGAGTGTTACACCGAAATTCGATCTGAAGAGTCCCATTGCTCACTGTAGCTGAATACGGCCCCAAACGGTCCCAGTGTCCGGTGGCGCCGGTATCGTAACTAGGCAAAACAACGTTTCCATTTATCGACAAGGTGGCGTTCAAAGATTGGTTGTCCTCAAAAGTCCATACGTAGACATCGTAGTTGCCATTAGGCACACTGGCGAGATTACACTGCAGGTCACCGTTATCGCGAAACGTTCGCAGCATGGTGGCGTGGGCGGAATCCAGGGGCGGATTAAAGACGACGTTGGGATCGTAGTAAAGCGTGCCATTGGTACTGAAATTGACTGTAGTCGATGTGTTGGCCTCCCAGCTATTGCCATCGATAACCATCGACGGACCGCCGAGGTTAATCGCGCGATAAAAGGTAACAGTCAGGACTCGGGGTTGGTGTTGCGGTTGGAGTTGGGGTCGCAGTAGGTGTTGGGGTCGGGATTGGTGTGGGGGTTGGGGTTGCAGTAGGTGTTGGCGTCGGAGTAGCGGTTGGAGATGGCGTTGCGGTTGGAGTTGGGGTCGCAGTAGGGGTTGGGGTTGGTGTGGGGGTTGGGGTCGCAGTAGGTGTTGGTGTCGGAGTAGCAGTTGGAGATGGCGTTGCGGTAGGAGTAGGAGTTGGAGTTGGTCTGGGAGTCGGTGTTGGCGTGGGAGTTGGTGTCGGCGTCGGCGCTGGGGTTGCAGTGGGAGTAGGCGTCGGCGTTGGAGTGGACGCTGTCTTGAGCCACACTTCTACTCCACTAAGAAAACCTGTATCGCCTTGCGTGTTACACCGATAGTCGATTTGAATGGCCCCATTGCTCACCGTCGTTAGGTACGGTCCCAGGCGGTCCCAGTGCCCAGCGGCACCGGTGTTGTAACTAGGCAAAACAACGTTTCCATTGATCGACAGAGTGGCGTTCAAAGATCGGTCGTCTTCAAAGACCCACACGTAGACATCATAGGTGCCATTAGGCACACTGGTCATGTTACATTGCAGATCAGCGTTATCGCGGAACGTCCGCAGCATGGTGGCGTGTGCGGAATCCAGGGGCGGATTAAAGACGATGCTGGAATTGCTATAAGGCGTGCCATTGGTGCTGAAATTGACTGTCGTCGATGTATTAGCCTCCCAGTTATGGCCATCGATAGCCATCGCCGGACCATTGAGGTTGATCGCGCGATAAAACGTCCCCGTTGGTGAGGGTAGTGGTGTCGGCGTCGGAGTAGCGGTCGGTGTTGGTGTCGCAGTAGGTGTGGGCGTTGGAGTGGGAGTAGGAGAAGCACCACTTCCGACCTGAATAATATTCGCCACGGATGGGACGCCCGAGGAGTTCAAGATGAACAGCATGTAACAGCCGGGAGGCGCAACGTTGCCGTTAGCAGGAGCCGTCACGTTCAATCCTCCGCTACCTTGTGAGAACGTCGGCCGGACTATTCGCTGACCCATATTGAAGCCATGGGTAACCGAGCCGAGCGCGATCATGGTCATCTTCGTGATACTTGTCGCGTTAGGCGTTCCTACGAAGAACGACTGTCCATAGGCCACGCTTGCTGGGGCGGAACTGATCGTTGGCCGCGAGCCATTAAACAAATAGGGAGGAGAGTAAACTTCTGCTGATGGTCCCCCAAGTTCTCCACCCGCTGACAACACCCGCCCGTCCGGCAGCAAAAGCGCAGTCGAATGATAGCCTCGAAAAACGGTGAAGCTCGCCATGGTAGACCAGGTGCCAGTTGCCGGATCCCACATCTCGGCGGCATAAGCGGGATTGGTCGACATGGAATTGGGATCCTCTTTTCCCCTGCTGCCGCCAGTCACCAGCACTTTTCCGTCCGCCAGCAACGTAGCGTTATGGAGCTTGCGGGCGCCCGCCATCGATGCGGTATAGCTCCAGGCTGGAGTTGAGGCGGTCAGGTCAATGATCTCTGCGGTTGCTGTCGGAAGTGACGTGCAAGTATTAGAGTAAGGGTCGCAGGTGGTTCCTCCCATAAGCAGTATTTTGCCGTTATCGTACATGACTGCTGATCCCCAGTTGCGCGTGCCGAACTTGTTATTCCCCACCGAACTCCACGCCCCAGTGCCAGAAACGTTCAAATACCGGGAGAGCCGGGCAGGTCCGGCGCAGAACACCTTGCCGTTGGGCGCACCAAACATAAACGGGTAGAAGGGCTGCACGAGATGCGCGGCACTGAGGTTCCGCCAGGAACCTGTTGCTGTCTGCCATACCTGAGGCTCAACATTGACACCTACTGTGGTATCAATCCAACCGCTCACCACAAGCACGTCGCCATTCGCCAGAGTGGTGTTCGTCGGGTACCATCGACCAGCATTCATATCAGGCCACCGGTGCCAGCTGCCGTTCGACGAGTTGTAAGTATAAGCGTCGGGCAAGCCGAACCAGTTAGTTATGTGTCCACCGGCCACGAAGAGCTTTCCATCAGCCAGAAAGGAATGGCCGGCACAGAAAACATTTGCTCCTAAGTGGGGAAGTGCGGTGTTCGCGCCTGTTGCGGGATCCCACAGAGACGGATTATCCCCGTTGTCGAACGAAGGCCACCACATCACTTTGCCCGAGGGCAGAACATGAGCATGCACGGCCAGGTACGGCCATGTGACCGGGGCCGACCATTGCCCGACTGTCGAAGGCGTCTGCGCCTGCGACTCGGAAATTGGGAAAACGCATGCTACGAGAAGCGAGATCAGCGAAACGAAACGAAAAATCGGTCGCCTAACGGCGGACGGCTTTCGGATCGCTGCTCGAAAACGTGTGGTAAGGCGTTGAAACGATGGAGCCTTATTAGCGTAAGCGCCCCGATTTAGTCGATCAAAATATTAGTGGTTTACTGGAATTTCCGTAAAAAACGCACCTCGGTTGTCGGACTACTCCGCATCAATTAAAAAACGGCCGGATCTTTTCGTATTTTTTCGCTCCGATGCCTTTTACGCGCCGAAGATCATCCGCGCTTTTGAATGGTCGCGCCGCAACGATCCTTTCGGCCAGCACTGGTCCAATTCCGGGAAGAGCGTCCAATTCTTGCGCGCTTGCCGCGTTTACATCCAGCTTCTTTTGCTCCGATGCTCCGTTGGGAACATTTCGTAATCCAATCGCAGCGCGTCCGGGCAATGCGGATGTCGTCGTCGGAACCGGTGTCGGCGTCGCGCGCAATCGTTCGGGGTGAAAAAATGCGTCGAAAGAATCGGCCGCGTTTTGTTGTCTTGATTGCACGCGCGCATTAAGACGTCCGGCGTTGACGCCCCAGGCGCCGACTTTCTGTAGTTTGGCCGTGCGCTCGAGTTGTTCGAGTTTCTGCCATTCGATTTCCGGAGAAACCATTCCCGGTGGCTGCGAAACAGTGCCGTGCAATCGCGCAAGGCCATTTGCCACAAGCTCCTCGCCGAGGTCGCGCCGATCGACTTCCACAAAAGCGTAGAGCCGTTCCATCTTGCTCCGCCCCATCGCATCCTGCATGCACGTGCGCACGACGAAAGGGCGCGAAAGCTTTTCGCGCACAAAATTTTTTGCGGCCTCGCCGATTTCGATTGTCTGCGGCGCGCTTACCCCAAAATATTTTGCCTGCTCATCCACTCGCTCCCTCAATCCCGAATCGGTTTCGGGCGAATCAACGAAATAGAGGCGGAAAATGTATTTCTTCCTTCCGCTGCGAACGTGAAAGCTGTCGCCGTCATTCGCGTCGTTGGCGACGTACTGGCAATCCTTCAGCGTCACCCACGGTTCGCGCGCATGCAGATTGCGTTACGGCGACGACCGAACAAAGCGCCAGCAGTGTTCCCAAACGCATCATCTTTCGCTATTCGAAAAATGGACGGATTGCGGCGTATTTTTTGCGCCCGATTCCATCGACTTGCAAAAGGTCATCCGCGCTTTTCAGAGGGCGCGCTTCAATAATATGCTGTGCTAAAACCGGCCCGATACCGGGGAGATCTTCAAGTTGCTTCCGAGTCGCATGGTTTACATCAAGCTTGTGCGTTGTAGCTGCCGCCGTCGCCGGCGGCAGAAAAGAGGCTGAAGGGCTCGCTGTCCGTGTTTCATCCTCTTTCGAATCAGATGAAAGCGATTTCGAAGGATTGTTCTCTTGCGACTTCTCGTCCCGAACAACCAGTTGCTCCCGCTCTGCGCTCCAACCGCCGGCTTGTTTCTGCTTTGCTTCATTTTCAAGTCGCGCGAGTTTTGCGCCTTCCACGGCCGAGCTTGCAACCCCCGGCGGTGTTGCCGGAGTGCCATAGATTCGCGCGAGACCTTGAGCGACTAACTGTTCGCCGAGATCTCCATCTTTCATCTGCACGAATGCATAGAAGCGCTCCACTTTGCCTCGGGTAGGCGAATGCGCGAAATGCGTAGTTACCGTGAAAGGTTTTGATAACCGATCTCGCACGTAAGAGTCCGCCGCTCGGCCTAATTCGATCGCCTGCTGGCACAGTGATGCCAAAATATTTCGCCTGCTCAACCAGACGCGGCGCATTTGCGGCCTCGACATCCTCGAACGAGGCGTCGGGATTCCCGTAGGCGATGTTGTCGCGGATGGATACCGAGAAGAGGAATGGGTCGTCGAGCACCATTCCAATGTGGTGACGCAGGCTCGGGAGCGTGAGCTCGCGGACGTCACGACCGTCGATGCGGACCCCGCCGTCGGTGACATCGTAGAAGCGCCCGAGCAGGCGCGCGACGGTGGACTTGCCCGTGCCCGTACGCCCCACGAGCGTGACCG
>CAWDLY010000010.1:0-311452 GCA_963803315.1 uncultured Verrucomicrobiae bacterium
ATGCATGCAGATTCAGGCAGGCAATGCGCGGGAGCTCGAGCAGCGCGCGCGGCAGAATTTGTCCGTATGCCATGACCACAATCACGTCTGCATTCCATTCGCGAATTGTTTCGAGCGCTTCGAAGGATTTGATGCGCTCCGGTTGCAAAATCGGAATCGAAGTTTGAAGCAGCGCAATCTTAATCGCCGGTGCAGTCAACTTCTGCGCGCGGCCTGCCGGCTTATCCGGTTGCGTAACGATGCCGACGATCTCGTGCTCAGTCGATTGCAGCAGGCTTCGCAGCGTGGGCACTCCGATGCCACCCGTGCCGATGAAGGCCAGGCGCATTTTGCCGGGGATAATTTGTGCGGTTGTTGCGATCATGAATACCTGAAGGTAGTTCGGGAGGTCCTTCGCTGCGCTCAGGATGACATGCAAGTGGCGGCGGCCACGTCTTGGTTGTCATCCCGAGGTCGCCGCGGCGACCGAGGGATCTCGCGAATTATTCCGGTCGTCGGACAGAAAACAAATCCAGACGTTTGAGACGGACGTGAATTACGGCAACAGAGGATGAACTGCACGTGGCCGTCGCGGTCGGCGCGCCGCTATGCTTTGCGCCGTCAATTTTTCGCCGGCGGTCACTTCGCGTTGTCCGACCGAGGAACCGCAGCCGGTGCAGAGATAATCAAAGATTTCCTTCTCGGGCAGGATCAGCAGCAACCGCTCGCGTACCGGCATCGCGGTTTTGCATTTATCGCAATAAAGACTCGAAGCGGTTAAATTCTCAAACTGCTGCTGCATGTTGCCCATTCACGCCGTCGGCGACGCTCTCCAATATATGGAGTAGAACTTTCGCGGGCGGTTGCGTGGCGTCAACACATGTAATGCGATCTTTGCCGTAATATTCGAGCACCGGCTTCGATTCCGTCTCGTAAGTGGCGAGGCGGCGCTGAATTACCTGCTCGTTTGCATCGTCGAGACGATTGTCCTTGAGCGCGCGCTTTTTCAAACGAGCGAAAAGCGTGTCCCGATTCGGGCAGGAAAGATGAAAAACTTTTTGCACATCGAGATGGTCTTCCATGATTCGCGCCTGGCTGACATTCCGCGGAATGCCATCGAGCACGAGGATGTCGATGTCGGGTTTGAACTTGTGCGCGTCCACCGCGGCATCGATCGCTTCCTCCCAGAGTTCGACCGTGATGTCGTCGGGCACGAGCTGGCCTTTACTGGAATATTCCAGAAATGCCTTCCCGACTTTTGTGCGGGTATCGATCGAACGAAAAACATCGCCACACGGGCAGTGAAAGAAGCGGGGGATGGTGCCAAGGGTCTTGCCCTGCGTTCCCTTTCCGCTGCCGGGAGCGCCGAACAGAAGATAAGTATGATATTTCATGGCGGACATCGTTATACTGCAAAGGGCATGGCTTTGCCTATCATCAAATTCGATCCGGACGGAAAAACCCGCGGCTACCTAACGAGCGCGCTTATTTCGATTTCGCAGCGGGGTCGACATTCACTCGTCGTCCCGCTCGATCGAAGCGCACGTGGCCGTCTACCAGTGAGAAAATCGTGTAATCGCGTCCGAGTCCGACATTTTTTCCCGGCAGAAATTTTGTGCCGCGCTGGCGGATGATGATGTTGCCCGCTACCACGAGCTCGCTCCCAAATTTTTTCACACCAAGCCGTTTACTGACGCTATCGCGTCCGTTCTTAACGCTGCCCTGTCCCTTTTTGTGTGCCATGATTAACCCTCCGATTTCGCAGTCTTCTTCGGCTTGGAAGATTTTCCGCCGATGCTGATGCCGGTAATCTTTACTCGCGTCAATTTTCGGCGGTGACCCACGGTGCGATGATAACCTTTGCGGCGACGATATTTGAACGCGATAACCTTCTTATCCTTACGCTGCTCAATTATTTCGCCTTCCACCGTCGCGCCTTCGATCAGCGGAGAGCCATGCGTCACATTGCTGCCATCGGCATGAAAGAGAACCTCAGCAAACACGCCTTCCTTCCCCGGTTCGGCGTCCAAAAAGTCGACATCGATGACGTCGCCTTCGGAGACACGATATTGCCGGCCACCAGTCTTAATAATTGCGAATGCCATAAGCGGAAGATTTCTCCGGGGGAAAAGCCGCGCACATTCACACGGATATGCTCTTTTGACAAGTGGAAAGCCAGTTGCCGATTTGCCTGCCTAAAATGACGAACAGCTTTGTTGGAACCGCTTTCTGTCACGTCGAGCGAAGTCGAGACATCGCTTGCTGTCGATTCGCGCTCCGGGGATTTAACAATGAGAGATTCCTCGACTGCGCTCGGAATGACATATTTTCAACGCGCCACGATGAATCTCGAAGCTGAATTTGCGAAACGAGGACCGTGGATCACGCATTACGTCATCGACGGAGTGGAATCCGGCGGCAGCTTTCGCGCTCTCGAGGACGAACGCATAAATCAATTCTTCGGATCGTTTCCAAATGTCCGCACCATTTTGGAACTCGGCTCGCTTGAAGGCGGCCACACCATCGCCCTCGCTCGACATCCGGGAGTCGAGCGTGTTCTTGGCATCGAGGCACGCGCAGCCAACATCGCGCGAGCGCGTTTCGCCCAGAAATTATTGCGCATCAATAATGTCGACTTTGTGGAGGCGGATTTGGAAAAAACCGACCTTAAGACTTTCGGCAAGTTCGACGCGGTTTTCTGCTCCGGCTTGCTTTATCATTTGCCGGAGCCTTGGAAATTGATCGCGCAGTTTCCCTGCGTCGCTCCGCGACTCTTTGTCTGGACTCATTACGCCGAGGAGAATCCGGATAACCTCACGATTAACGGATTGAATGGCCGCGAATATGAAGAAGGCGGGCCGGATGAACCACTCAGCGGCGTTTCGCCAAAATCTTTTTGGCTCACGCTTGATTCGCTGAAGAAAACGTTAGCGAAGGCAGGATTCGATTCGATTCGGATCCTGCACGACGATCCGAAGCATTGTCACGGACCAGCGGTAACAATTGCCGCGATGACGCAATCAGCCGCGACCTGAGAGGACGAACGTGATCTCGCCTTTGGGTGATTTCGATTCGTAATGGGAAAGAAGTTCGGCGCCCGTTCCACGACGGAACTCTTCGAATTTTTTTGTCAGCTCGCGCGCAACACATAGTTGCCGCTCCGGCATGATCGCTGCGCAAACCGCCAGTGTTTTCGTTAGGCGATACGGCGATTCGAAATAAACCGAGGTTTCCTCGCGTTCGGCGGCAGTCCGCAATTCGCGTTCGCGTTGCCCGCTTTTCACCGGAAGAAATCCGCCAAAATAAAATCGATCGAGAGAAAAGCCCGAACCGACGAGCGCCGTGAGAATGGATGACGGACCTGGCACAATTGTATATGGGAGGTTGCGCTCGATGCACGCACGAAGAAGCCGCGCTCCCGGATCGGAGAGTCCGGGCATTCCCGCATCTGTAATCAACGCGATATTTTCTCCGGCGGCGATTCGTTCCACGAACTCCGCCGTGCGCATCGCTTCGTTATGCTGATGATAACTAACGAGCGGCTTTCGGATCTCGAAATGTTTGAGCAGATTTCCCGAATGGCGGGTGTCTTCGGCGGCAATAACATCCGCCGATTTCAACACCTCCAGCGCACGCAACGTGATGTCGCCCAGGTTCCCGATCGGTGTGGCCACGATGTAGAGCATCGGTTCGGCACTGCTACGGAAGCTTCTCGATGTCGTCCAAGTCCTGGTGGCGACCGGCGGCGCGTTTGTTCGTCTTTAAATCTTGCAAACTAATGAGGTCGATATCAACGCCATCGATCTCAGCGATACTCAATCTTCGCCGAGCGAAGCAATTGTAAGAACTCTTTGAAGTCTCGCGCAAGCCGGATCGTAGCCATACATGCTCTGCCGCATAAGCTCGAGAGCGGCCAACCGTTCGTCTGGCGTCTTGCTTAGCCAGAATTGTTTTTCATCTGAATCTGAAACGTCTGCGACGGAAAAATGGTTTCGGTCCAGGCTGGCACGGTTCAGATCGTCCACGTTGCAGTTTACTCGCTGCCTTCGCGCGTTGCCAGTTTAAAGTCCAGAAGTGGCGCAACACGTTTCTCTGTCGGAGTGGCGAAGGACATATAGCATGGCGCATCATCTGCAGGACGCGATTCAAGGAAGACCGATTTTCCGAATCGCCCACTGCTGGCCAGAAGTTCATCGATCCTAACTAATCAGGAAGTGGCGAACTGAGAGTGTCTCTTGCTCTTTGCCGTTGACCGAGGAAAGGCTGCCTCGTAATTACCGTTGTGCCCCACAAGACCTTCCGCACTGATCGACACGCGGGTTATCTACTGCCGCTTGTCATGTTGAGCGAAGTCGAAACATCTCTCACTATTCTTTTGTGACCGCGGCAACTCGCAAACCTTCCGCAGTGATCGATACGCGCGTCATTTATTGCGGCGATAATCTCGATCAGTTGCGCAAACTGCCGGATGCGTGCGTCGATCTCATCTACATCGACCCGCCGCTTAACTCGGCGGGACTATCAGACAAGTTTCAAGATTCATTCGCTGTAGTTTCCTCCGGGTAATGGTGCGATAGCGTCGTTTCCTCGTCGGACCCCCACCATTGCGGACAGGTGTCGCGAAGAATTCTCATTTGAGGAACCGTTCGGCGCTCATTCCACGGTCGATGCTCCCTGCGCTTGAGGTGATTGAATCCCGATTCGATCGGAACCGGGGCGTGCGGAACAGGAGTTCGTATTCGCTTGTACGGCTTGTCGTACCCTTCCAGCTTCTTGCAGTTCGCCTTCTTCATACCACTCGTGATGCTCAAGATGAGCCCAAGCGATGCCAAAATGAACCGGCAACAGGCAACTGCCGAATCCGACACGCCAATAGTACACGCGACCATAGTATATCGAGTGCAGATACCGCTCAAAATGTCGCGGTCGAAAGCGCTTCTCACCAATTTCGTTGCTCAGCGGGACTACCCACAGAATTGAGATATCTCGTTGAGAGTACCCATAGCATCGTTTGAGGATCCGGGGAACCGTGAGTGTTGAGGATTGCACTTCTATGGCGACTCTTCTGCCATTGATGCGTCCACCAATGTCCGGCTGTAACGCAGGCAGCTTTCGAGTTTTGTTTTCCTTGATGCGGATATTGTCACAGACCCACTTCCAAGAACCATCCGCCGGTGCTGGAAATTTCGTTTGGAGAGCCTGAAACAGTTCAGTCTTGCACTGCAAATGAAGCTCAGATTCCTGGCTGCCGGCGATCGGGGTGAGCTTAGCGATGTGCGCGAAATGATCCCGGATATCGGCGGTGCAGAAGTGGTGAATGGCATCGCCAAGGCATCCCTCACAATAAAAGGGCCCGTCAGGCTTTCGCGCATCGAATGCGTGCACTCGCTTGCCGGTCGCCTTCTGGACGGCCCACCCGGCTACCAGACCGTGACACCCTACTTCTTTCGCCTCATTGAGGGCCTGAATAAGATCCCCGTCTTTTTTCATTCCATCTCGCGGAGCTGCTGACGCTTCGTAATTGTCTCTTTATCCCTTGCGAGAGATAATAGAGCAACTTTTCACCACTGGATCATCAGGATTCAGTTTCGATTTTTCTCGACACGAATTGGCCGTTGTGAAAAGGGCCAAATGAATGGACCAGAAAGCCCTTAATGAATTCGTCGACCGTCAGGTTCGGGGCGGCTTCATAATTGTTCGGCTCGAAATCGGTCCGGCGCGCCTGGTTGACGCGCTGGGTCGGGAAGCGATAGCCCGGACGCACATTGTCGGCCAACAATTCTCCGTCACGATAAAGGCCGGACTTTCTAGCAAGGAAATCTCAGTCACCATCTATCACGAGATTTTGGAGGCGGCAACGGTCGCCGCGATGGATCCGCCAGCATCAATGCGGAATTTCAATGAGGGCGACTTCGAACGCGCCGCTTATCAGGCGTGCGAAAGCTTCGGGGAAGCGAGCCTGGAGAACTTGGATCGCATGTTGCAATTCCACGGCTTCTGATGACAATGGCTAGGTGGCCAATCCAGATAATATCCAGATCGAGTTAGTGAAACTACCCGGTGGCGAGCGGCTGCTTCGCTTAACGGAATCGCTTTCAGGCCTGGCGCTGGAGCGAAAGTTGGATGCTCGTCGATCGGTCCATGATCAGAAGCGGCAGCTTCTCGATGTTTTTGCTGCGGCATTGAAGCGAGCACAATTGACCGCTGCTTAAGCTACGCGTCTCGGCTGTAAGCGGCAGAGTGACCTCAGTGGCCCGAGAGACGTTCGGGAATCGTCGCTAGCGTTTTGGCGGCCAGAGAAATTCGTCGCGATACTCCGGAGTGGATTCAGGAGCGAAACCGTGACGCATGATGTTTTCGGTGACGACGCGGGGGACGACGAAGTTTAGAAGATAATCGACGCCGCCGGCTTTCGTGCCGCCGCCACTCATCTTGAATCCGCCGAAAGGATGACGACCCACAATCGCGCCGGTGCAGGAACGATTGATGTAAACGTTGCCGGCGACAATCTCCGCTTTGGCGCGATCGAGATTGGCGGGACTGCGTGAGAAGAATCCGGCGGTGAGCGCAAATTCAGTCGCATTTGCCGCAGCGATTGCCTCATCGAGGTCGCGCACTTTGATGACGCTGAGCACGGGACCGAAAATTTCTTCGCAACCGATGCGGAAATCCGGCCGGACATTTGTGAATATGGTCGGCGGCACGAAGAATCCTTTTTCGGGCACGTCGGTTTTTTGATAAGCCAGCGTCGCTTCCGATTTTCCAATCTCGATGTATTTGAGAATATTCTTGTAGGCAGCCTCGTCGATCACCGGGCCTACCATGATGCCGGGGTCTTCCGGATTTCCAACGCGCAAACTCCCGGCAGAGGCCACCAAACGCTCGATCACACGGTCGTAATTTTCTTCGAGAACAATGAGGCGCGAACAGGCGGAACATTTTTGGCCCTGATATCCAAACGCCGAGTAAGTCGTATCCATGATCGCTTCGTCGAGGTCGGCATCGGAATCGATGATGATGGCATTCTTGCCGCCCATTTCGCAGACGACGTGTTTGAGTTCTTCCTGGCCCGGGCGTGTTTCACCCGCGCTTTTCCAAATGCGCAATCCGACTTCGCGCGAACCGGTGAACGCGATCATGGGAATGTCCTTGTGATCGACAAGATGCGCGCCGATGACTGAGCCCTTGCCCGTAAGAAGATTCAAAACGCCGGGCGGAACACCGGCTTCTTCCATCATCTCCATTAATCGGTACGCAATGACGGCCGATTGCTCGGCTGGTTTCATGATAACGGTGTTGCCGGTAACGAGCGCGGCCGTGACCATTCCGGTCAAAATCGCGAGCGGAAAATTCCATGGCGCGATGACAAGCGCGATGCCGCGCGGCCAATAGTGGTGATAGCTTTCTTCGCCTGGAACGTGCTGCGTGAGTTTCGGCCGGCCGATGCGCCGCATCTGGTGTGCGTAAAACAAACAGAAATCCATCGCCTCACGGATGTCGCCATCGGCTTCCACCCAGGCCTTGCCGACTTCAAAAACTTCGAGCGCCGAAAGTTCGAAACGCCGGCGCTCCATGATCGCGGCGAGGCGTTCGAGTAATTGCGCGCGTTCTTCAAAAGGCGTGCGACGCCAGCTGGCAAAAGCTCTTTTTGCGGCGGCCACAGCGCGTTCGGCTTCCGGAATTTCCGCGTGCGCCTGATATCCGACGACCTGATCCGGATTACTCGGGTTAATCGACGCGATCGTGTTGGTCGTCCAAATTTTTTCGCCATCGATGACGAGCGGATATTTCTGGCCCAGCGTTTTTCGCACTGCATCCAGGGCGGCGCGCATTTCATCCTGACTTTGTTTATAAACGAAGTTCACAAGTGGGGCATTTTCGTAAGTGTCACCGGGCGGTGTGTCAAGCGATTGGCCATTGTCGGAGTGCTGTTCGGCAAAAGTCTCAATGGGAGAAAAAGCACCATTTTGCCTAACGAGTTCATTCGGATCGCGCAATAATTCGGAAGCGGACACATTGTCGGAAAATTTTGCCCGCAAAAATCCTTCATTGGAAGTATTTTCGAGCAGGCGCCTAACGAGATACGACATGCCCGGCAGCAACTCACCCACCGGACAATATTCGCGCACGCGATAACCCATCGCGACGAGCGCGCGTTTGATGGGACCGGCCATGCCGTAAAGCAGTTGGAATTCGAAACGGCTGCGTTTAATACCGAGTTCTTCCGCCAGGGCCTGAGCGTGGGCGATACTACGAACGTTATGCGAGCCGAACGCGGCGGTTACGGTTGCTTCGTTCTCGAGAAGAATCCTGGTGAGCGTTTCGAAATTCGCGTCGCTCTGCGGCTTTTGCAGAAAGACCGGAATGGGCCAGCCGTTCTGGCGTCCTTTGATTTTTTCGTAATCCCAATATGCGCCTTTGACCAGGCGCACGGCGAAGCGCGTGCCGCGTTCCCGGCCCCACGCGATCAAATCGCGCAGATCCCGGCCGGCATCACGCAAATAAGCCTGGATGACGATGCCTGCATGTGGCCAATCGCGAAATTCGTCCTCGTTGAAGAGCGTTTTGAAAAGCTCGAGCGTTGCATTTTTGTGCGCGTAACTCTCCATGTCGAAATTGATGAATGCGCCCAGTTCGCGCGCGCGGCGCAGAATCGGTCGCAGTTTCGGCGCGAGGTGCGCGATGGCATCCGTCGGATCGGCCGGATTCATCTGCGAATAGAGCGCGGAGATTTTCACCGAAAGATTGACGACCGGAAAAAGCTCCGCATCGACTCCGAGCGGATCGCGCCATCCTTGTGTTTGTTGCGCGAGACCTTCGAGCAAATTCAGACAACGCGCTGCATATTCGTCCGCCTCTTTTTCGCTAACGACCGCTTCGCCGAGAAGGTCGACGGTGAATCCGATGCGTTCCCCGCGCCGCTTGCGCAGGGTTTTCATTACATCATCGGCATTTTTCCCGGCGATGAATTGGCGCGCCATCCCGGAAACGTTCCAACGCAAAAGTGCGCCACTAATAAAGGGCGCCACTTTCGCAAGCCGAACACCCGTGTGCACCATCGGCGCAAAACCGTCGTGCATGCCGGCAAAATATTCTTCGAGATGTTGGACGATATCGCTACTGCGATGGAGCGATGCGAGCACATCGACGAAACGGAACATTTGCACCTTGAAACGTTCGTCGCGCATCGAGAGGGCCATCATGCGTTGATAAAAACCGGCCTTGCTGAAAAGCGATTCCGGATGCCGGTCGACGAGCTGAAAAATGCGCTCACCACGCCGCTCGGTTTCAACCTGCAGTGAATTCATGGCCGATAGTAACGCGGGCGGTGAGATTCGCAAAGCCGCTGCGATTTGGCCCCGGTCTTCTCATCCTTTCAATTAATAACAGGCCAAAAAAAGGCCAAAAACAGGTGGAAAAAGCCTGACCATTTCTTGGGAATTGTAGAAAACCCCATAGCGCAACCGCTATAGGGGCCAGGTAGTGCTGGCCGGCTAAGCAAAAAGAACTTGGAGATAATTATGAATCCAGCGGGCTTGGATCGCTGCCGCGTGCGCCGTCGTTGTTACTCTCGCTGTCTTAACGTGGGTCCAGGTCTCCCATTGGCAAAACAGCCGCACGCTATTTACACACGCTACAGAAGTCACCCAGGGCAATTTCATGGCCCACCAGAACCTTGGCAACGTGCTAGAGGCTGAAAACAATCTCGATGCCGCTCTCGAACTCTACCGAGTTGCTGCCCACGAACGTCCGAAATATGCAAATACCAAGATTCACGAAAACATCGCCAACGTACTGATCAAGCAAGGTGACTATCAAGACGCGTTGGTTGAATTGAGATACGCGATAGATCTAACCCCAAATTCTTCTACCGCGTTTAACAGTATGGGTTCCATCATGCTCATCGACGGACGAATTGAAGACGCCGCAAATTACTTTCAAACCGCCGTTAAATTCGATCCGGATAACATGGCCGCCGAAATTAATTACGGCATGACCTTGGTGAAGCTCGGACGCTGGAATGAAGCGATTGCGCAACTGGCGCCGGTGGCTCGTGCTGCGCCTAACCGCATCGTAGCTCGGATGTATTTTGCCCGCGCGCTCGCGGGTCGTCGCGATTTCGACCAAGCCATCGCTCAACTACAGCAAATCCTTCAGATCAAACCCGATTACGGCCCGGCCCAAGCGGCGTTGCAGGAAATTGAATCGGAAAAAGCGTAGCAGGATAATCTATCTCCGAAACCAGACCATTCTCTCAACCGAAACTGATTCCAACCATTGTGCCCCAAGAGAAGCTAGCGGGGAATCGTCCAAAGAAATTTTCTTAAAATTTGGAAAAAGGCTTGACCTTTTTGCCGAATCCGAAGAAAACCGCACAACGCAATCGTAATCGGGAGCCAGATATGCTGGGTGGCTAAGCAACCGGATAGAAAAAAGGCAAACAGGAGAAACAGTATGAACCAAAAACTAACTTCCCGCATCGACGGCCGTCTGGCTGCCTATGCAACACTCGCAGGAGCTGCGCTAGCAGTACCGGCTTTGGCCCCAGAGGCCAACGCGACAATCATTTCCAGTGGCCCGGTTAACATCAATATCCCGAGCTCAACCGCAGGCATTTATTTCAACGTCGCGACTGGCGTGTCCGCGATCACTCCCGGCGGCGCACCGGGCTGGAACCTGAACCCATGGGGCACCAGCTTCTTCGATTTTTGGGCAAATAACTCCGCCAATCCAACGGACGGTGTCGTTCAGAATTTCACTGGGGGGTCTTCCGCCACTCTGGCTGATAATCTCCCGTTTGGAACGCTTGTTGACGGCACTTGGAGTTACGGTAGGAGCCCCAGCACCGAAACCACAGGGCTCACGGCTATCGCGCTCAACAGTTCAAATAACCTCTTTGGTTTCCGTTTCTTTAACTCGCTGACCAGCACAATCAACTTTGGATGGGCGCGTATTTCGCTGGGCGCGACATCAGGTGCCCAACCGCGCGCCATTGTCGAATACGCCTACGAGGACTCGGGTGCAGGGATTCTGGCCGGCGTCCCAGAGCCGTCAACGTTGGCACTTTTCGGTGTCATGTCGGCAGGCGCTCTCGGCGTTCGCGCGTGGCGCAAGCGTAAAGCGGCTTGATTCAAGGACCAGTACTTTTCGAAAGCCCGCGCGAAAATGAACTTTCGCGCGGGTTTTTTGTTCTTTGAGAAGTTCTTTGAGAACGCATTCCGCAGTGCGTCGTCCGACCCTTTGTTTCCGGATTGGACTCAGGCATAGAAGTGCTTGTTTGGTTTCCTGTATGATCGCATTTGAGTGCGATCGGATTGCGCGAGCCCAGACATCGGATTGAACGGCGGCCCTATTATATTTCTCGCTGTCGTGACAATGGGTCCAAGCTTCTTATTGGCAAAATGACCGCAGGTTTATTTTCACACGAAATTTCTGCTAAAATTTAGAAGAAGGCTTGACCTTTCCCCCAAAATCTAAGAAAACCGCATAACGTAAATAGAATGGGAGCCTGTAAAATGGGCAGGGCTAAGCAAAAAAAAGGGGGATAGTTTTATGAAATCTCAACTACTAGAAAAAGTAAGTTCCCATCTCGATGGGAAACTCGCAACGTATGCAACGCTCGCGGGCGCCGCATTAGCCGCGCCGGCTTTGGCACCGAACGCCGATGCCACTATTATTTGGAGCGGCCCGGTGAGTATTGCCGACCCAAGCACGACCCAGGGCGTATATTTGAACGTCGTCACCGGGGCCACTACCACTGGGAGTTCTACCGGCGTTGCGAGCTGGGACGTGAATCCTTGGGGTTCGAGCTTTTTAGACATGTTCAATCCCTCATCCCCGGCCGGTGGCGTATATGCTGGAAATGCGAGTGGGTACTTCAATTTGACATTTGGAACGGTGATTGACTCGAGCACTACCTGGGGCAGTGGTGGTCTTAGTCACGACCTCCCCCAATCCGCTGAATCTTAACGGCTCAAACAACCTGATCGGCTTCCGCTTTGTCGATCCCAGCCTCAACGGTGGAGCGATCGCTTACGGCTGGATGCGGATTTCACTCGGCGCTACGTCAGGAGCGCAGCCGCGGGCAATCGTCGAATATGCCTATGAGGACTCGGGCGCAGGTATCGGGGCCGGCGTGGTTCCGGAACCCACGACGATGGCGCTTCTGGGCGCAATGGCTGCGGGTGCACTGGGCGTGCGTGCCTGGCGCAAACGCAAAGCCGCCTAATTGGTGGATTGGATTCTCTGAAAGCCCGTGCGGGATCAGTTTCGCGCGGGCTTTCTGTTTTTGGCCATCGCCCCCCGCGAAATCTTTACGGAAATTGGGGAAAAGAGCTTGACCTTTTCCGCCAATCCGAAGAAAACCGCATAAGGTAATGGGAGCCGGTAAAGCTGGGTGGCTGAGCAAAAAGAACGCGGAGGCAAATTTATGAAATCTCAATTACTAGAAAGAGTGAGTTCCCATCTCGATGGGAAACTCGCAACTTATGCGACACTCGCGGGCGCTGCCTTAGCCGCGCCGGCTTTGGCACCCAATGCCGATGCCACTATTGTTTATAGCGGCCCGGTTAACGTCATCATCACAAGCACAACGCAGGGTGTTTATTTGAACGTTGTCACCGGAGCCAGACTACCACCGGGATTCAAGTCTCGTTGCAAGCTGGGACGTTGATCCTTGGAGCTCGTCGGGGCTGGGTCTCTTCAATCCGTCCGCTCCGTCCGGCGGCGTGTATGTCACAACGACATCCGGTGGAACGACCGCGGTCAATATGGCGTTTGGCGACACGATCGATGGCACCAGTTTCTTCGGCAGCAATACGTCCACCAATATTTCCCAGTGGAATCTGAACAGCGATCAAATAATCTGATTGGTTTTCGCTTCGTCGATCCTTCTCTTGGCGGTGGTGTGACCCATTTTACGGTTGGATGAGGATTTCGCTTTCCGGTACAGATTGCTAGCCAGCCACGAGCGATCGTAGAGTACGCCTATGAGGACTCGGGCGCGGGTATCGGGGCCGGCGTGGTTCCGGAACCAACAACGATGGCGCTCTTGGGCGTCATGGCTGCGGGGGCACTAGGCGTGCGTGCATGGCGCAAACGCAAAGCCGCCTAATTAACGGGCGAGTATTTCTCGAAAAGCCCGCGTGAATTCAATTTCGCGCGGGCTTTTCTGTTTTTGCATTTCTGTTGCCGCCAAAATGGTCCACTCGCTGGACTGCCAGGGCTTCCGCCTTTTAGAATGTCATTCGATAAAGACGTAATGAATTCGATCGGATTGGGAAAACAGACAA
This sequence comes from uncultured Verrucomicrobiae bacterium, assembly GCA_963803315.1. Taxonomy (GTDB): domain Bacteria; phylum Verrucomicrobiota; class Verrucomicrobiia; order Chthoniobacterales; family UBA10450; genus JBBQFI01. The sequence goes on from CAWDLY010000010.1 coordinate 13,272, forward strand.
ATCGTGCTGCCATTTTGGTTGCTGTTTTTCTGGTTGTGCTCGCTCTCGTGCCCTATTGGCAGGCGCGCAATTACGATTTCGTGAGTTTCGACGACCAGGGTTATGTGAGCGAAAACTCCCATGTTCTGCAGGGATTGAATTTTGCCAACGTCGGCTGGGCGTTTACTACGTTCATGACTGGGAACTGGCACCCGCTCACGTGGCTGTCGCACATGCTCGATGTGGATCTCTGGGGGAAAGCAGCTGGCGGCCACCATATTACCAGCCTGCTGCTGCATGCGGCTAATACGGCCCTGTTGTTCGTCGTTTTGCTTCAGATGACCGGCGCGCTCTGGAGGTCTGCCTTCGTAGGAGCTCTCTTCGCGGTGCATCCGTTACATGTGGAATCCGTCGCTTGGATCGCGGAACGCAAGGATGTGCTCAGCACCTTGTTCGGTTTGTTGGCGCTTTGGGCTTATCTCAGCTACACCCGATCGGGCAGCGCGAAAAAATATCTGCTCACGATCGGTTTCTACACTCTTAGCCTGCTGTCCAAGCAGATGTGGGTGACGTTTCCGTTTCTCCTTCTGCTCATTGACCTTTGGCCACTTCAGCGGTGGAGGCTTTGGCCGATCGAAACTCCGGCGTTCAGAACTCTAGAACCACGACCTTTGCGACGCCTCCTTCTCGAAAAGGCGCCGCTGTTCGCTTTGGCCGCCATCTTTAGTGGCATAACGATCATTGCACAGCGCGTGGGCAAGAACATCTTCAGCCTGGATGACATTCCGCTCGGCAGTCGTGTAGCCAACGCTATCGTCGGATATACGGCCTACCTCGGGAAATTAGTAGCTCCCTTCAAGCTCGCTTTTTTCTATCCTCTTCCTCTGCATTGGCCACTCCCGACTGTTGCACTGAGCGCGTTCGTCCTGCTGCTCGTGACCGCTGCCGCCATCGTTTATCGACGTCAGTGTCCCTGGTTACTGGTTGGCTGGCTATGGTTCGTCGGCACGCTTGTTCCTGTTATCGGCCTTGTGCAAGTGGGTTCGCAAACGATCGCCGACCGCTACAGCTACCTGCCATCGGTCGGCATTTTCATTATGATCGTGTGGAGTATTCCGGCGGCGCTTCCGTCGCGTTTTCCGCGAGCATCGATTGCCGTTGCCGCTGTAGCCATCGCCCTTTTCACTGCCAAGACATGGCGTCAGGTGTCCTATTGGAAGGACAGTCGCACGCTCTTCACGCACGCGGCGCAAGTCACCCAAGGCAATTACCTCGCGCTTCAAAATCTCGGGAACATCCTTGAAAAGGAAAACGATTTGATCGGTGCGCTGAAACTCTATCGGATCGCGGCCGCTGAGCGCCCAGCCTACGCAAAAGTGAATGTCCACGAGAACATCGCGAATGTTTTGATCCGGCAAACGCGCTATACAGAGGCAGCTAGTGAGCTGAAGGCTGCCATCGATCTCAACCCCAAATCATCGATTGCTTACAACAGTCTGGGATCGCTCATGCTGCTCACTAACGAGAATGACAAAGCTGCGGCCTACTTAAAACGCGCCGTACAACTCGATGCGAGAAACAAGGGGGCTCACATCAACTACGGTATGGCCCTGGTGAACCTCAGCCGTTGGGATGAAGCGATTGCGCAACTGTCCCCGATTGTCCGAGCCGAACCCAAACGTCTTCTCGCTCGAACTAATCTTGCGATCGCGTTTGCGGGTCGTGGCAACGTGGATAAAGCCAGAGAGGAGTTGCAGCAGATTCTTCAGATCGATCCTAAATTTGTCGCGGCGCAGGAGGCACTGCAAAAAATCGAAGCGCGACAACCGCAAACAGCGGCTGGGCCTTCACCCGCGCCGCGCAATTAGGCCTAACGAGTTCAGTCGACGCATTGTGAAAATTGCCGGATTAGCGAAGGAAGTTTGCGGCGGTCGTGTTAGAATGGCCGCCCTCGTGCGATGAGTTCTTCGGTTAATACAAATCCTGGTCGCGTTCTAGTGATTGGCTGGGATGCGGCTGATTGGCAGGTCATCAATCCACTGCTCGACGCCGGATTGATGCCGAATCTCCAGCGGCTTGTCGAAGGCGGCGTGATGGGAAACCTGGCGTCCCTTTCGCCAATGCTCTCTCCGATTCTCTGGACCAGCATCGCAACGGGAAAACGCTGTTATGCGCATGGCGTTACCGGATTCGCTGAGCCGTTGCCCGATCGCTCCGGTATCCGACCGACGGGCACTTACAGCCGCAAGTGCAAAGCGCTTTGGAATATTCTTTCGCAAAATGGTCGAAGCAGCGTCGTGTGCGGATGGCAGGCAAGTCATCCGGCCGAACCCGTCCGTGGCGCTATGGTCTCAAATCTGTTTGTTATTCCTCCGGCGAATGCCACACCAGACGATTGGCCAATTCCAGATGGCAGTGTGCAGCCGCCAGCTCTGGCGAAAGATCTTGCTGATCTGCGCGTTCATCCGCGCGAAATCGAAGGCATCACGATTCAGCAGCTGATTCCGCGCGCAAACGAACTTGATCAGAACGATCCACTCGTTAGGCGTCGGCTGGGTTTTTTGGCGCAGCGGTTAGCCGAAGTAATCAGCGTGCATGCTCTCGCCACCGAACTCCTGGAAAACCAGGCGTGGGATTTCGGCGCGATTTATTACGAGTGCATCGACCAGGTCGGCCACGAGTTCATGCAATTTCATCCGCCGCGCTTGCCTGAGATTTCGGAGCGTGACTTTGAGTTCTACGGCGAGGTGATGACTGGCATTTACCGTTTTCACGATCTGATGTTACAGACTCTCATTGAGCTCGCCGGTCCGGATGCACATGTCCTGATCGTTTCTGATCACGGATTTGAAAGCGGGGCGCGACGTCCACGCGGGCCGATTGAACCGGCAAAGTGGCACCGTCCACAGGGAATTTTTGTGCTGCACGGACCCGGAATTAGGGCCGATGAGAGAATCGAGGGTGCGACTTTACTCGATATTGCGCCGACCGTGCTAACGTTGCTTGGGTTGCCGATCGGCGAGGACATGGAAGGCAAAATGCTGGCCAGTGTTTTCAAAGAGTCGCCGCAAACCGAACGGATTCCATCGTGGGAAAATGTTGATGGCGAAGATGGCCGTCTCTCGGCTGAAATCGAAGATACAAATCCGGCAGCGGCGCAAGCGGCGCTACGCCAGCTTGTCGAGCTCGGCTACATCGCCGCACCTACCGATGACGTCCGTCGCACGATCGAGTTAGCGGAGGCGGAAGCTGATTACAACGTCGCGGTCAGTCTATGCGAGGCTGGCCGCGTGCGCGAAGGGAAGGAAATTCTCGCGAAGCTGATCGCGCGACAACCAGATGAGCCGCAGACGCGTTATTGGATCGCGTTCGTGCACGCATGTCTGTCTGCGCAAACGCCGGAAGACGCGACGCCAGCGTTAGAGGCGTTGGAGCGGGTCGAGCCTGACGCGCCGCAGACTATTGTATTGCGCGGCGTGCTGGCCTGGGCTCTCGGCGACATGGATACTTGCGCGAAATCTTTCCATGCAGCGGAACGCATTGTGCCTAACGACCCGATCACGCAAACATATCTTGGCCGGCTTTATCTGCGCCAGCGGCGATGGCCGGAAGCCGAACGCGCATTCCGCCGCGCTCTCGATGTCGATCCCGATATGGCCGAGGCGCATTACGGATTAAGCGTGGCATTGCCGCGACAGGAATCCATCGAAGAAGGAATCGATCACGCGCTGATCGCGGTCGGTTTGCGTCACGAATTTCCCGAAGCGCATTTTCAACTCGGCGCTGTGCTTTCGCGATTGGGCTGGTATGAACGAGCTGCGCAAGCGTTCGAGATTTCTCTTCGGATGCGCCCCGGTTTTGTCCTGGCGCATCGTTATCTTTCGCGCATTTACGGTCGGATCGGTCGCTCCGATTTGGCCAATCATCACCGGCAGGAAGCGACGCGCCTTTTGGAAATGCGCACACCGCAGCCATTCACCGATTAGAGTTTTCACAATCGACTGACGAAGCCCTCGAACATTTCCGAATGGATAGAAATCGGGTTATCTCCAAAGAGACTGACGGTCTGGCTGTTGCAACGGTCTGCGTTTTACTGGCTGCAATCGTTTGGATCGGATTTGGCCAGACAGTTTGGCACCACTTTGTCAATTACGATGACGGCATGTACGTCTATCAAAATCCGGATGTTCTTCGCGGTCCGACGCGCAAGGGACTTCTTTGGTCATTCACATCCGCCTCAATCGGGCATTGGCATCCGGTAACGTGGTGGTCGCACATGCTCGATTGCCGGCTATTTGGTCTCTGGGCCGGGGGACACCATCTGACTAACGTCCTGCTTCATGGCAGCGTGGCGATTCTTCTGTTTTTGACATTGCATCAAATGACCGGGTCGCTTTTGCGTAGCGGATTTGTCGCGGCGCTTTTTGCGGTGCATCCGCTGCGAGTGGAATCAGTGGCCTGGATCTCGGAACGCAAAGACGTTCTGAGCGGAGTTTTTTTCATGCTCACTGTTTTGGCTTACGTGCGTTACGCTCGCGGAGAGTCGCGTCGCGCAGTCGACTATTTGTTAGTCCTGATCTTCTTCGCGCTGGGATTAATGTCCAAAGGCATGCTGGTGACGCTGCCATTTGTGCTTTTGCTTTTGGATTATTGGCCGCTTGGGAGACTCGGAGATCAGAAGTCAGAGGTCAGACGTCAGATTTTGGTTGAGAAGATTCCATTGTTTGTGCTTTCGGCCCTGTCGATCGTAGCCACGAGTCTGTCGCCAGAAAAAATTGCGCCCGTTTTTCGAGAATCACTCTCCACACGTCTTGAGAACGCCGCCGTCTCCTATGTGATTTATCTCAAACAGATGTTTTACCCCTCCGGGCTAACGATTCCATATTTCAATCCGTCCAATGGTTTCTCGCTTCTCGAAGTCGGATTAGCTCTGGCGCTGCTCATCGCCGTCTCGATCGGCGTGTTCCTTTTTCGGAGAACACGCCCTTATCTGGCCGTGGGCTGGCTCTGGTATCTGGGGATGATGTTGCCGGTCATCGGCATCGTTCAGATTTCCTACTATGCACGCGCGGATCGTTACACTTACCTGCCGCAGATCGGTCTCTGCATCATGTTGACCTGGGGAGTGGCAGACCTGTTCGCGCGCTGGCGGAGGAGGCGCGAGATTCTTACCGTGGCCGCACTCGTCGTGATCGCGACCCTCCTGATGCGGACTCGCATCCAAGCCTCGTATTGGCACGACAGCGAGAAGTTGTGGCATCATGCGCTTGGCGTTGATGGGAACAATTTCGTTGCCCACACCAATCTCGGCCTGGCACTGGACGAAAAAGGTCAGCCTGATGCAGCAATCGCTGAGTATGAGAAAGCTCTGCAAATTCAGCCTGGCTACGCCGAAGCACATAACGACCTTGGCAATGCGCTTGCGGGAGTCGGTCGGCTGACCGAGGCGATCGCGCAATATCAGAAGGCGCTTGAATTGGTGCCGGGTCTTCCGCAAGTGCACAACAATCTAGGTACGGCTCTGGCGCAGAATGGACAGCTCACCGAGGCGATCGCGCATTTTCAAAAGGCGATCGAAATTGATCCTGACATGGCCGGAGCCCATCTGAACTTCGGTCATGCTCTTCTGCAAATGGGCCAGCCCGATGAAGCCATCCCGCATTTGCTAAAGGCACTTGAGATACGGCCCGACTTTGTCGATGCGGATAAGCAGCTGGCGGATTTGTTTTTCCAGAGAGGGCAACTAGACGATGCGATCACTCATTATCGCAGAGTGCTCGAAAGGAAGCCTGATGACGCTGAAGCGCGCTTGAATCTAGCGAAGATTCTGAACACAAAACGGTAAATGGAGCGAAGCGATTACGCACGATCGCGACGCACTTCGAGTGAAATCTGACGCGCAGTACGTAATGGTTCGTTAGGCAACAACTTTTGTTTCTAGCGAAATGATCGCAGGAAAATTCAGAGACACGCGCAGTTTGGCTTTGCCATCCGAATTATCAGGAAAGCTGAAGTCGAATTTGCATGAGGACGAAAGAAAGAGTCAAAGAAGCGGGAGCAATGGGCTACATTTTACTTTGGTTGCTCGGAATTCCGATTCCCGTTCTGCTTTTGTTTTTCCTGCTGCGAGGCTGCACATAAATTTCAAGGAGCAAGTAGAGGTGATCTGCCTGGCGGACGCTTGAGTCGCAAGACTCGGTGAGCTCGCCAGGCATTTCTTTTTTTCAGCGCTGTTTTTTTGCAACGCAATTGCGTCTCGGAAAAAATCGCGTACGAAGGGCGAGATGAACGTTCCCGCCGATCGGCATGAATTCGCGAGCGATAATACGGCAGCGATCTGTCCGGAAGCGTGGGCGGAATTGCAGGCGGCCAACGATGGCGCCGCCAGCTCTTATGGCGACGACCGTTGGACACAGCGAGTCCGCGAACAAGTGCGCGAGCTTTTCGAGACCGATTGCGAAGTTTTTTTGGTTTCGAATGGAACCGCCGCGAATGGACTGGCGCTGGCGCAGCTTTGCCAATCTTTTCACAGCATCATTTGCCACGAAAATGCCCACATTCAGACGGACGAATGCGGCGCACCCGAGTTTTTTTCCGGCGGTTCCAAGTTGCTACCGACACCGGGAGCGAACGGCAAACTCGACCTGGCGGAAGTGTCGGCAGTTATGGCGCGCCAGCCTGAACTGCACGCGCCTAAGCCGCGCGTTCTCAGCATCACCCAGGCGAGCGAATTCGGCACCGTTTATACGATCGACGAATTGAAGGCGATCTCTGCGTTCGCAAAAAAGTACTCGCTTTATTTGCACATGGATGGCGCGCGATTCGCGAATGCAGTCGCATCACTCAATTGCGCGCCAAAGACGATCAGTTGGCAAGCCGGCATCGATGTTCTTTGCTTTGGCGGGACGAAAAATGGCACCGGCGCGGGAGAATTGGTCATCTTCTTTGAGAAGGAGCTTTCTCGCAACTTCGATTATCGATTGAAACAAGGCGGACAGCTCACCTCGAAAATGCGATTCCTCGCCGCACCGTGGCTCGGGCTTTTGCGCAACGATGTCTGGCTCCGCAACGCACAGAAAGCGAATCGTGGAGCCCGCCTGCTTTGCGAAAAATTACGGGACGCGGAAATCGAAAGTGTCTTTGCTTGCGAAGCGAACGCAGTATTTGTCCGCATGTCCGATACGCTCGTTGCCCGAATGCATCGACACGGCTGGCAATTTTACAAATTCATCGAGCCCGATATATATCGCCTGATGTGCTCGTGGTCGGTCACGGAAAAAGCGATCGAAGCGTTTATGGCCGACGTGATTGATGTAGAGGAGAAAGAGAGTGAACATTCCCGCGCCCAGGCGCGTCAAACAACCGCGCAACGATAGCCTCAGTTGCGAACCATTTCGGAGCCCTATATGAAAGTGCAACTCTCTTACGCAATGCGATTCCTTCTGATGTTGTGTGCGATGTTTTTCGTCAGCTGCCGCACGGCCCACAATGTCGCCGTCAGTTCGTTCCGCGTGATTGACGCGCCCGCCAATTACGTGCGTCGCCACATCGATGCTGATGAAGGGACGACCACAACCACTACGACTACAACTTATCAATCGGATGTAGTAACGCCGGGGCAGCCAATAGTTACTCCGCCGCCGCAGCGAAGCGTGGTGACGCGGCATAGCGCTACTTCCGAAACCGATGAAGAAAGAAGCGAAAGCGCCCGTGATAACCAGGAACCGAGATCGAAAAGCACTTCGTCGCAGCGTACGGCATCATCAACAACCGGCTCGAAGATCCCTTACGCCAAACCGGTTCCGGGAAAACCCGGCTATGTCTACAGTCCTTTCGATCCCAACGGCGGTTATGTCGATGTGACTGGCTACGCCGCTGGAAGCAAAGCCAAGGATCCCTATTCAGGAAAGATTTTTATCGTCCCCTGATTCTGAAAGAGCGTTAACGTTTGAATTTTGCGTCGACGAAGTTCTGATGCGCCTCGCACTTTGAGACGCAACCAAGGAGCGGCGATTTTCCAATCGCCGAACTAAGACAACGGCGCTTTGGAAAGCGCCGCTCCTTGATTACTTCCATTCGATCGAACCGGGCGTTTTTGATTCGGTGCGCGTGACACGAAGCAAAGTCTTTTTCGCGACCCATTCGGTTGCGAATCAACAAGGCCAACATGCGCATAAATCCTGCTCTTATGGTAATTATGGCATCACCCCAGCGAGCATCCTTCTCACTTACCCAGATCTGTTTTTGCTTTCTTGTCTGCGCAGCCACGCTCCTCTCGCTCCCAAAGCACTCGCACGCATATGCTTTGGAAAACAAAAGCTGGCCTAATCCGACAACCCTTACGTTTCACGTCCAGCTGGGAACGTTGTCGCAGCATTTGCAAGATGGAAGCACGTCGTGGAACGAAGCCGTCGCGCCCGCATTCACCACATGGAATGCCGCCCTCGGCGGAATGAAGCTCAATACCGTGACGACGGCATCAGCGATTTCCTCCGGCGATAGAGTCAATTCCGTCGCTTTCTCTTCGACGGTCTTTGGGCAGGCATTTGGTTCGAGCACTCTCGCAGTCACCTATTATTCCAGCATGAACGACGTCATGCTCGAAGCGGATGTACTTTTTAATACCGCACAGACTTTTGATTCCTATCGCGGTCCGCTCCAGTTCGGCTCGAACGGTTACGCAATCGCCGATATTCGGCGCGTCTTGTTGCACGAGCTGGGACACGCCATTGGCCTGGATCACCCCGATTCGCACGGTCAGCATGTTACGGCCGTCATGAACTCGGTCATCAGCAATCAGGATACGCTCTCGACTGACGACAAGAATGGCGGGCAGTCATTGTATGGAGCGCCTTCAACCACGCCGCCGATTACCTCAACCAGTCGCCTGGTCAACATTTCCACCCGCATGAAAGTGGGGATCAATGATGATGTCTTAATCGGGGGCTTCATCATCACGGGCACGCAGTCCAAAAAGGTAATGTTGCGGGCGATCGGCCCATCGCTGGCCTCGAGTGGTATTGCCGGCGCCTTATCGAATCCGACAATGGAGTTATACGATTCAACGGGGGCGTTGATCGCATCCAACGACGATTGGCAACAGAGCGCGCAAGCTGCTCAAATTTCGAGTAGCGGCATTGCGCCGACCAATCCCATGGAGTCAGCGATAATTGCTACGCTGGCGGCGGGAAGTTACACCGCCATTGTGCGTGGAGTAAACAACACCACCGGCATCGCGCTTATTGAAGGTTATGATATGACCTCTGGTGTGACAAAGCTTGTTAACATTTCCACCAGAGGCCGCGTCGACACCGGCGATGGCGTTCTCATCGGCGGTTTTATTGTTCAAGGTACGGGCGCGAAAAAGATTCTCGTCCGCGCTCTCGGTCCTTCGCTTGGCACCGGGCCGGGAGCAGTCAGTCATGCGTTGGCCAATCCGTCTTTGGAATTGCGGAATTCGTCGGGAGCGCTTGTTTCTTCAAACGATAATTGGGGTTCGAGTTCCGCGGCTGCGCAAATTACTGCCACTGGAATTCCGCCAAGCAGAGCAGAAGAGTCCGCGATTCTGGCGACACTAACCCCGGGCACTTACACCGCCATCGTGCGCGGCGTGAGCAACACCACCGGCGTTGCTCTGATTGAACTCTACGATCTCGATCAATGAGCGCGCGATTTTTTCGGCTAACACAAAAAGGTTCGGTTGAATCCAAGAATGATCGATCTTAGTTTCTCAATGTCCTGACTCCCCTTATGAAAAAATCCTACTCCTTCGCGTTGTTCGCCGCTCTTTTTGTTGCTGCAAGTTCTCTTGACGCCACGACCGTCATTCCCCCGGACTTCGAGGAATTGGTGAGTCGGGCGGACGTGATTTTCCAAGGTTCGGTTACCGATGTGCGTTCGCAGTGGGTCGGGGAAGGCGCGCAACGTCACATTGTCACTTACGTTACGTTCAGGGTGGACGATGCGATCAAAGGCAGCCCCGGCGCCACCTATACCATGCGCATGCTCGGCGGGACCGTTGACGGACAGACCTTGGAAGTTAGCGACAGTCCGAAATTCAAAAAAGGCGATCACGATTTTCTTTTTGTCGAACACAACGGCACGCAGTTCATTCCGCTCGTCGGAATTATGCACGGACGTTTTCGAATCCAGCATGAACAAGACGGCCATGAAATCGTCGCACTGAATGACGGCGAACCGCTAAGCGATGTTGCCAGTCTGGGCAAAGAAGCGCACGGTGTATCGAGTGAAAAAGCCGCGCTTTCTCCTGCCGCATTCAAGGCCGCCATTCAAGGCCGCATTAACAACGGTGCTGCCTCGTCGGAAGGCAAGGAACATCACTAGCGCGCGTTTTGCGCGCATACTCTTTCTCGGCGCGGTACTGTTAGTGATCGGCGCGCCCGCCGGATTCGCTTATTCACTCGAGGGATCTTCCTGGCCTGAATCGACTCTACAGGTCCAGATTCAGCTCGGCCCGAGCAACATTGTATTAAAGGATGGTAGCGTCTCCTGGGACAGCGTCGCCGAAAACGCTTTTGCTCTTTGGAATGAGCAAATGGCGGGTTTGAAAGTCAGCTGGACCGTTGCACCTCCAAACACGCCGGCTTCCTCGCATGACAGGATCACCCAGGTGCAATTCGGATCGAGCGTTTACGGGGAATCGTTCGGGTCCAGTGTTCTGGCGGTCACGTTGGTCACACACAGCGGCGGGCAGATGCTCGAGTGCGATGTCATTTTTAATTCCAGATATCATTTTGATTCCTATCGCGGTTCGCTTTTGACCGATCCTTTCGATCTCCACCGCATTGCCATTCACGAGTTCGGTCATGTCCTGGGTTTGGATCATCCGGACGATGCCCATCAACAGGTGACCGCGATCATGAACTCCCGCACCAGCGATATCGATCAACTCCAGTCGGATGACATCGCCGGTATCCAGGCTATTTACGGCAAACCCGCGCCAGCGCCCCCCGCCACCGGCAACGGTCGTTTGGCAAATATTTCCACGCGCATGCGTGTCGGCACTAACGACAACGTCATGATCGGCGGCTTCATCATCCAGGGGACGCGCGCAAAAAAAATCATTATCCGCGCCCTTGGACCTTCAACGCATCTGGCTGGTGCGCTGGCAAATCCAACCCTGGAATTGCACGACGAAAGCGGCGCGCTCCTTATGAGCAATGATAATTGGCGCAGCGCGCAAGAGCAGGAAATCATTGCCACGGGTCTTTCTCCGCCGAGCAACGTCGAGTCCGCCATTGTCGTCACCCTGCCCTCTGATAGCTCTTACACGGCGATTGTTCGCGGCGCCAACAACACTACGGGCGTCGCGTTGTTGGAGATTTACGATCTGGATCCGGCAGATCCCGCGATCAGCAAGCTGGCCAACATTTCCACACGCGGCCACGTCGGCACAGGCAATGATGTTCTTATTGGCGGGTTCATTACTTCGCAGGCCCAGACTAAAACCGTCGTCGTTCGCGCCATTGGTCCGTCCAGTGGCGTGTCGGGTGCGCTGGCTGATCCGACGTTGGAACTTCACAACGGCAATGGTGCGCTTCTGGCGACCAACGATAATTATTCCTACGATTATTACGTTTCGCTCAATCACTTTGTTCCGCCTGATACGCGCGAGTCCGCTTTTTCTCGCATCCTTGCGCCGGGAAATTACACGGCGATTGTCCGCGGTGTGGGCAATACAACCGGCGTCGCCCTCGTCGAAGTTTACGGTATCCAATAATGGAAATGCGCGGGAGTAATCACTTTGCAGCAAGACGCCTTCTGGGAACGCTCTTGTTCCTGGCGTTGCTGACCCATCTCGGTCCGACCGCGCGGAGCCAGACTTACGAAGGTCGCCAGTTGGTCCAGGCGAAATTAATTGCGGACACGGATGCGATTGTTCCCGGGAAACCGTTCACCGCGGGCCTACTGCTGCATATGGTCCCGGCCTGGCACACCTATTGGAAATTTCCCGGTGACGCCGGAATTCCAACTGAGATAAAATGGAATTTGCCCGCGGACTGGAAAGTCGGACCGATGCAATGGCCGATTCCGCTCAAGCTCAATGAACCGGGCGATATCCAAATCTATGGATATCACGATGAAGTTTTGCTCATGCAGCAAATCACTCCGCCCGCATCGATCTCGGAAAAAAATCTTAGCTTAAAAGCAGACGCGAGCTGGCTCGTTTGCGAAAAGATCTGCATCCCGGGAAGCGCGAAGCTGCAGCTAGATCTTCCAGTTGTAGCTGCCGCTGTCACCAGCGGCAGTCCGTCTTTGCCGCCAGCGACGGCGGCAGCTACAAATCAGGAACTCTTTGCCCGTTACCGACGTACGCTGCCGCAGGCCTGGCCCGATGCAAAAGTCGCTTCTCACAATTGGCAACGCTCCGGTGCCGATCTGCTCCTCACGCTCAACAGTCCGGTGCTCTCCAATTATCCTTCGGTCGAATTCTTTCCGTTGCCCCAAGGAAACATCGTCGTCGGTCATCCCAAAACTGAATCAATCGCCGATGGTAAAATTCAGATCCGCGTTCCGCTGGAATCTCAAGAAGCGAAAATAACTTCGCTCAATGGCGTTGTTGTTTTTGGCCGCGCCGAAAACGGAAACGATCGTAACGGCTGGACGCTCAACACGACTGTTGCCACGGAAACGGCGCGATCCGCTTCGACTTCAGAAGTCCCGCAAAATGTTCTGAAACTTTTGCTCTTTGGTTTTCTCGGTGGTTTCATTTTGAATCTGATGCCGTGCGTGTTGCCGGTTATTTCGCTGAAGATTTTTGGATTCGTGCGGCACGCGGGCGATAGCCGCCGCCGCATTTTCCGCAGTGGTCTCGCATTCATCGCCGGCATCTTTGCCTGGTTTATGGGTCTCGCGCTCGTTCTGGTCGTGCTCAAAAGCGCCGGACACGAGCTCACGTGGGCGTTGCAGTTCACCAACCCCTACTTCGTCCTGATCATGAGCGCGGTTGTGTTGGTTTTTGCGCTCAATCTCTTTGGCGTTTTTGAAATCTCGCTCCCGCAAAGTGCAAACGCGTCATTAATGAAGGTGACCGCGCGCGAAGGTGATTCCGGGTCGTTTTTCCAAGGTGTCTTCGCCACCGTCCTTGCGACGCCGTGCACCGCGCCGTACCTCGGAACGGCACTCGGTTTCGCATTTACCCAATCGTCCGCCATGATCTTGTTGATGTTCGCCGCCATCGCCGCGGGAATGAGCGCGCCCTATCTGCTTTTGTCTGCGCAACCGGCGTGGCTGCGATTCTTGCCGAAGCCCGGCCCGTGGATGGAGCGCGTAAAACAACTGATGGGCTTTCTGCTTTTGGCCACGCTCTTGTTTTTGCTTTCCGTTTTGGGCGCAGAACGCGGAGTCAGCGCCGTTATCTGGACTTCCGCTTTTTTGCTCGTTCTAAGCCTCGTTTGTTGGATGAAAGGCCAATTTCTTCTCCCGACAACTTCACGCGCGACGCACGCCATCGTGCTCATGCTCATGCTCGTGCTCGTCATCGGCAGTGGGTTCTACTTCATCGGGCAAAAATTTCGCGCTGCTCAACTCACCACGATGGACACACAATCGTACGGCGATTGGCAACCATTCACGCCCGAGCGTTTGCAAGCTGAATTAGCCCAGGATCATGCTGTCTTCGTGGATTTCACCGCCGCCTGGTGCATCACCTGCAAGTTTAATGAGGCGACCGTGCTCGAAACCGACGCGGTCCGCGACGCATTTAAACGCAATCACATCGTAAAATTGAAAGCCGATTGGACCAATGCCGATCCGGCGATCACAAAAATTTTGAAACAATTCGGCCGGCCAGGTGTCCCATTTTACGTGCTCTACCCGGCGGGTGAATCTCCCATCACATTTCCGGAGTTACTCACCAAGAGCATTGTGCTTGATAAACTTGAAACCATCGCGCCGCACGTTGCCGCGCAATAACCTTATGAAAACAAAACTATTACTCGCTGCATTAACCACCGTCATCGCAACCGCTCTTTACGCTTCTGACTCGCCGCCCGTTGGAAGCGAAGCACCCAATTTTTCGGCAACTGATTCCAACGGCAAAACAGTTTCACTTGCCGCCTTCAAAGGAAAATATGTCGTGCTCGAGTGGTTCAATCCCGAGTGCCCGTTTGTGAAAAAACATTATGGCAGCGGCAACATGCAGAAGCTGCAGAAGAATTTTACGAGTAAAGGTGTCGCCTGGCTCACGATCGATTCGAACGCGCCCGATAAGGAAGGCAATCTGACACCAGAGCAAGCGAACAAGAAAATTGCTGACTGGAAAATGGATTCCACGGCGTTCCTGCTCGACGCAGACGGCAAAGTGGGCAAAGCCTACGGAGCCAAGAACACACCGCACATGTTCGTCATCAATCCGGAAGGCAAAATTGTTTACGAAGGCGCCATCGACAGCAAAGCATCACCGAATCCCGACGATATCCCGAGCTCGACCAATTACGTGAAGGTTGCGCTCGACCAATCAATGGCGGGAAAGCAAGTAACGACGCCCAGCTCGCGTCCCTACGGATGCTCGGTCAAGTACGACTAAGAATTCTGTAGCGGCGGTCTATGACCGTCGCATTTTTAATGTGCGGAGCCGCCTCAGCGCGGCGACTTAAATAAGTGCGGCGACACTGAGGTCCCTCCCACATTTCAAAAGAGCCGCTCGGCCAATCGGAGGATGGGCATGGGCGTTAGCCTAACGAGTGTCATCCCAAGCTTCATGAGGAAGCCGGGAATGACGATCGGCCGATCCTTTTCCACGCCTGCGAGGCCGTCACGCACAACCTGGTCGACCGATACGTGCGCGATCTCCGGCCCGGCTTTTCTTCTCCGACCTGTGCGCTGTGCGACTTCGCCGAATTCCGTGTGCACCGGTCCCGGACAAAGTGCGGTCACACTTACGCCGCTCCCGTGCAGTTCTGCGCGCAACGCTTCCGAAAAACTTGTCACGTACGCTTTGCTCGCAGCGTAAACCGCTGTGTCAGGAATCGGAAGGAAACCTGCCGACGAACTGACATTGAGAATCGCGCCGCGTTTGCGCGCGATCATTTGCGGAAGCACACAGCGCGTCAATAACGTCAGCGCATTCATGTTTACATTGCATCATTTCTTTGAGACGCGTCGCATCGCTTGTCGCAAAAGGTCCCGAATCTCCCAGGCCCGCGTTGTTGACCAAGAGATCGATTGCGATGTTTTCGTGCGCGATCCATTCGCACAACGCGTCAACCTGCGCCTGATCGGACAGATCCGTTGGTCGGATTTCGATCTGCAAAGTGGGATTCCGTCTCCGTAATTCGTCGCGCAATCCATTAAGGCGATCCTCCCGGCGAGCCACAAGGAGGAGGAACGCAACTCGTGAAGCTAACTGCCGTGCAAATTCGTACCCGATTCCGGCGGAAGCGCCGGTGATCAGCGCACGGCAACCATCGAGATTCATTTTCGTTCCAGAATCGACTGGAGTGCCTGCCAAACCGTTTCCGCGATAATTTTTTGTCCAGCCGCTGTCGGATGAATCGAGTCCGCTTGATTCAGGTCGCGATGCCCTCCCACGTTTGCGAGCAGGAACGGTATAAGAACCGCATCATTCTTTTTCGCGACTTCACCAAACACCCGCTGAAATTTTTCTGCGTAATCAGCTCCCAAATTGGGCGGCATCTGCATTCCCGCCACGACAATCTGCACCGCTGGATTTTTCGCTTTCGTTTTATCGATGATTGCTTGCAGATTTGTTTCCAGCATTTTTGGCGACAATCCGCGCAACCCGTCGTTCGCGCCGAGTGCGACCACGAGCACATCGATTTTGTTTTGCAGCAGCCAGTCGATTCGTCGCAATCCACCGGCGCTGGTATCGCCGCTCAGCCCGGCATTTATCACTTCGTAAGGAAGATGCTCGTCGCGAATTTTTTCGGCAATGAGAGACGGATAAGATTGCTCTACGGGCAGACCATAGCCCGCCGTCAAACTATCGCCGAGAAAGACAATCCGCTTCGTTGGAGCCCTCCCCGTCTCCGACGGCAGAACCCACGTCTTCTGCCCCTTTGCCGCACCAACAACAAGGCAAAGCGCCAGCGCGCAAACGAATCCCCGGAGCATCAATTTCCCCATGCGCGGTCAATCATCTTCGCGTAAGCAAGACGAACTCGCGTCCAAGTCAATGACCGCACCTTCCGTCCTGAACGTTCAGCGCTTAACAAAAACCTACCCGACCGCCGCGGGCTCGCTCACCGTGCTGAAAGACATCTCCTTCGAGCTTGCGCAAGGTGCGACCTGTTCGATTCTCGGTCCGTCCGGCAGCGGCAAAACAACATTGCTCGGATTATGCGCCGGACTTGATCAGCCCACATCCGGCTCCGTCACTTTGAATGGAATTGCGCTCGCGGACATCGATGAAGATGAACGTGCGCGCGTGCGTAATACGCATGTCGGCTTTGTTTTTCAAAATTTCCAACTCATTCCGACATTGACCGCGCTCGAGAATGTCACGGTCCCAATGGAATTGCGCGGCGATCGCTCCGCGCGAAAACTTGGGGTCGAGTTGCTGCAGCGCGTCGGCTTAGCCGAACGCATTGCGCATTATCCCGCGCAGCTTTCCGGCGGCGAACAACAGCGTGTCGCGCTAGCGCGCGCGTTTATCAATCGACCAAAAATTCTTTTTGCCGACGAACCAACAGGAAATCTCGATACCGAAACGAGTCAGTCGGTTATTGAGATCATGCTCGAGTTGAACACGAAATTGAAAACCGCGCTCGTGCTCGTGACGCACGATGCCGATGTCGCCGGATTGACCGAGCGCACGATTCGATTGCGAAATGGGATGATGTTGTCCGATTGAACGACGATTTACCAAAAGCCATCAAGGAGGGGCGCTTTGAAAGCGCCCGCTATTTTATTTCGGCGGTTGAAAACCGCCGCTCCTTGGTAGCGCTATGTCTGATCGACTCGTGAAGAGAACTTTCGTCTTCAAAATGGCGTGGCGCGACTCACGATCGAGCCGGCGCCGGCTGCTTCTGTATTCATGCTCCATTATGCTTGGGATCGCAGCGCTCGTTTCCATCGGCTCTTTCCGACGCAGTTTGGCTCAAGCTATCGATGAGCAAGCGCGCGCGTTGCTTGGTGCCGATCTTGTCATTTCGTCCTCACGTCCGTTTTCCTCTGAAGAGGAGCAATTTCTTCACCCGTTAGGCGAAACGCAGGCGCGCGAAGCTCGCTTTACCACCATGGCGTTCTTTCCGGCTACCAATGGAACGCGGCTTGTTCAGCTTCGCGCGCTCGGTGGCGATTTCCCATTTTACGGAACGATGGAAACAACGCCACCAAATGCCGCGCGCGAATTTCGCCAAGGACTTCATGCCGTGGTCGACGAAAGCGTTCTCTTTCAATTTCACGCCGCAACCGGCGACAAAATCAAAATTGGGGATCTCGAATTCACCATCGCCGGAGCGCTGAAGAAAGTTCCGGGTGATGCGTCTGCCGGCGCGAGTTTCGCGCCGCGCGTTTACATCCCGCTACAGAATCTCGAAGCGACGCATCTGGTGAAGCCCGGCAGCGTGGTGCGCTATCGCGCTTATGTGAAGTTTCCGACAAACATTAATCCGGCAGAGCGGATCGCCACGCTCACGCCGCAAATTCAACGTTTTGGTCTCCAGTTCGACACGGTGGAAAAGCGCAAGAAAGATCTCGGCGAAGCGCTGGAGAATCTTTACCGCTTTCTCAATCTCGTTGCTTTCATTTCATTGCTGCTGGGTGCAGTCGGAGTGGCGAGTGCGATTCAAGCGCACTTGCGGCAAAAGATCAGCACGGCGGCGATTTTGCGATGCCTCGGTTCATCCGCGCGCACGACCGTTTTTATCTATCTCTTGCAAGCAGCTGCCATGGGGCTGGCTGGCGCGCTGGCCGGTGCAGGTTTGGGCTTGCTGATTCAAGCTTCACTTCCGCGCGCGCTGCAGTCATTTCTGCCCCTGGCGATCCCGACGACAATATTCTGGCAACCGATTCTGCGCGGGATGCTAATCGGATTCGTGATTTGCATTCTGTTTGCGCTGCCGCCGTTGCTTAAATTTCGCCGCGTCTCGCCTTTGCTTGTTCTTCGCGCTTCGGTTGAAAACGAATTTCCAACGGCGCGACGTGATCCGGTGGTGTGGCTCGTTTACGCATTGATTGCAGCAGGCGTAACTGCATTTGCCATTTCGCAGGCGGAAACATGGACGCGCGGTTTGCTCTTCGCCGCTGCCCTTGGCGTTGCCATCGCGATCTTCGCCGGAATCGCGAAGCTGCTCATGGTTGGCGTGCGGAAATGGTTCCCGCATCGCGCCAGTTTTGTTTTGCGCCAGGGGCTGGCGAATCTTTATCGCCCCGATAATCGCACACTGCTGCTTACGATCTCGTTAGGCTTGGGCACATTTTTGCTGCTCAATCTTTATCTCACGCGTGAAGTATTGCTGACGCAGTTTCGCTCCATCGATCGCGGTGATCGGCCGAATATTTTTCTGTTCGATATTCAGCCGGACCAAAAAGAAGCCGTCGCCAATCTCGTGCGCTCGCTTCAGTTCCCGATCATTCAGGAAGCGCCCATCGTCACGATGCGCCTGGTGGAAGTCATGGGCCGTAAGTCGAGCGATATCCTCGCCGATCCGCAGCACAAAATTCCCGATTGGGAACTCGAACGCGAATATCGCTCCACTTATCGAGAAAAGTTGACTGAGACAGAAAAAATCACGGAAGGTCACTGGATCGGACGAGTCGATTATCATCCGGGCGATGTCGTTCCGATCTCCCTCGACCAGGAAATCGCGAAGGATTTAGGCGCAAAGCTCGGCGACGAACTTCTGTTCGATGTGCAAGGTGTCTCGATCAAAACTCGGATCGCCAGTTTGCGCGAAGTTGATTGGAAAAGATTCCAAACAAACTTCTTTGTCGTTTTCCCGGCCGGAGTGCTTGAAAGCGCACCCGGCTTTCACGTCATCGTCAGTCGCGTGCCGACACCAGCCGATTCGGCGCGTCTGCAAAATGCTATTGTCGCGAAATTTCCAAATGTTGCCGCTTTGGATTTGTCCTCCGTCATCCAAACGGTCGAAGGAATCTTGAGCAAAGTCGCGCTCGTTATTCGCATCATGTCGCTCTTCACCGTCGGTGCCGGACTGATCGTGCTCGCAAGCACGATTTGGAGCGGACGATATCAGCGGCTGAAAGAAAGCATTCTGTTGCGCACGCTCGGCGCGTCGCGCGCACAAATCCGCGAAATTCTTTGCGCCGAATATTTTTTTCTCGGCCTGTTTGCGAGCATAACTGGCATTTTGCTTGCGCTTCTATCGAGCTGGGCGCTGGCGACGTTTGTTTTCAAGCTCGCCTACGTGCCCGCGGTGCCACCGTTGCTAATGGCGGCGATCGCGGTTCCTGCGCTTACGGTTTTGATCGGGCTTGCCGCGAGTCGCGGCGTTGGGAACGCGCCGCCGCTGGCGATTTTGCGCGCGGAGCTGGATTGAATCAAACGCTGCGATTTCCGCGCTTGTGATGAACCGCCAATGTCCGCGTGGCAAATTATCCAGCCGCAATTGTCCGATGCGGATTCGCGTCAGTTTCTTCACGTCGTAACCGATTTCGTAAAACATTCGGCGAATCTGGCGATTGATGCCCTGCCGCAAAACGACGCGAAGACGCGCCGGACCGGTTTGTTGCAATCGCGAAATAGTCGCTCGTTCACCGTCGAGAAAAATTCCGCGGGTTAGCTTTGGTGTCAGCGCCGGATCCCATAAGCGGTCGAGCGTCACTTCATATTCTTTTTCCACTTCATGCCGCGGATGCGTTAGGCGTTGTGCAAAATCGCCATCGTTCGTGAGAATGAGAAGCCCTTCACTTTGCGCGTCGAGACGCCCGACATTGAAAAGTCGCGGTAACTTTGCCGGAAGAAGATCGAAAATAGTGTCGCGCGCGTGCGGATCGCTGCGCGTGGAGACAAAACCTTTCGGCTTGTGCAAAAGGATGTAGAGAAGACGGGCGGGCGGCCTAACGAGTTTGCCATCGACCTTGACGTAATCGCGCTCGCCCGGCTGCGCGCTGAAATTAGTGCACGGCTGACCGTTAATCGTAACACGACCAGCCGCGATTAATTCGTCGCAATGTCGCCGGGAACCGATGCCGGCGGTGGCAAGGAAGCGATTGAGGCGCAAAAATCGTTACAAGGTTAAAAAGTTAAATCGTTAAAAGGGGCACTCGCGGCCGTTGTAACCTTTTTAACGTTGTAACCCTTTTAACCAATCGCCTCTTACTCACGCATCCGGCTTCGTCTTTGGAAGACCGATGACTTTAGCGCCTTCCTTCCATTGACCGCGCTTCTTGAGCAACTCAACACGCTCGAAACGTTTTAACACGTTACGCTTCGCCGTGATGGTGCTGGCGCCCTTTAGACTGCGATGTTGTGACATAAGAATGCTCCGGCTGTGAGGGGAAGGGCGGCAAAGTTAGCGCGTCAGCCTGATTTATCAAATCGAAGTGCAGCCCTTAAGGAGCGGCGGTCTCGAAGCTGCCGACAGCGGGAACACTGAACATCGAACGCAGACTTTTCACACTTCGATGTTCGATGTTGGATGTTGGATGTTGGATGTTGGATGTTCATGTTGGATGTTCGATGTTGGATGTTGGATGTTGGATGTTCGATGTTGGATGTTCTGCCAGATCTGAAGAGAACCTTCCCCTGACGTGGAGTTCCCAGCGGCAGCTATAGCTGATTGCTCAACACCACATATGTCCCGCATGTCGCCACCTGGTGGTAAATATGGAACTGATCGGTGAGCAGATCCTGCCAATACGGCAGCCGATCACGTTCGACCAGGAGATAAACGGGGTTTGCTTCCCGCCATTTTGCCACAACGTCGGACTCGGCGAGAAATAGGTCGTTCCAGGTTTTTCCACTGCCCAGCGGAATTTCGTCCTTGGGCGATTGGTTCACGAGAAAAAATTTCCGATTCAAATAGAAAACAAGGCTGCTCCCCAGATGAAGCGGGCCTTCGTAAAGCACGTCTCCTGTTTTGTGCTCATGCTGATTTAGAAAACGCGCGGCGCCGGCCAGGGAAAAATACGGAGCCATCGTGGCTGTGCCTTCGATCATCATCAGCCCCGTCGGAATCATCGCCAGCGCGAGCGCGACACGGGCGAGCTTTTGCCGGTTGAATGCAACGCAATAAATCGCCGCGCCCGCGCCGAGCACAAGAATGCCGCCCACGATTGCGATATATGGCCGGAAAGAGAGCCAGACCCACGTCGGGATATCGTTAAGCGCGCGCCAGGCAGTGGAACGTCCAGCGGTCGCGCCAAAGTGTTCGTGAGCATTATGCACCAGTTGCGGCCACCAGATCGCGCCGAGTAACAGCAACACGCCAATAGCCCCGATCGTCGCCGCGCCCGCGATGCGCAGCCGCGCTGGCATCCATTCCCACGCCGTCGCGATCCAAAGCGCAAATGCCGGCCACATGCTCATCGAATAATAGTCCTGCCGTTCGCCGATAAAAAACAGCGGCACAAAAACCACGGCCATCCAGCAAAGTGGAAGCGCATCGGCAAATTCCATTTGCTTGGGGTGAAAGATTTTGCGCGCGGAAAAAATCAGCCCGGGCAGAATGGCGAGCGACCACGGGAACCACCATGCCAGATGCAGCCCGAGAAATTGCAGACGCGGGACGTCGTCATAACTGTGCGTCGCATCCGCGTGTCCGGTGAGATGCGAAAACCACTCCGGACCTGTGATGTCGTGCAGGAATCCGGGAAATTTCCACTCGGCCCAGATGTGCCAGGGCGCAGCGATCAGTAGAAAGATCAGAATCAAATCCCAGCGGAGCAATTCGCGAAAACGCATGCGGGCTTCCCGATAAAAAATCGAGAGCAGCGCGACCGTGGCCGCTGGATAGACGAGCCCGTGCAGACTTTTTGTCATGCATCCGAGCGCGCAGCAAATCCAGAAACCCGCGAACCACGCGTGGCGATGTTTGCGTTTCTCGTAACCGCGAAGAGCGCAATAGATGGCACCGGCGATGAAGGCGGTGAAAACCGTTTCCGGCATGATGATGCGGTTAAAAAGAAAAACGCCCGCGCACGAGAGATAAATGAGGCTGGCGAGAAATCCGCGCCAATAACCGCCGAGCCGTTCACCGATGAGAAAGATCAGCGCGACAATGGCGACGGTGGCGATTGCGCCGGGCAGACGCGCCGCCGCCGCCGTTACTCCGAAAACTTTGTAGGAAAGAATGATCAGCCAGTAGAGCAAGAGCGGTTTTTGCAGGCGCGGAATGCCGTCGTTTGTGGGGATCAACCATTCGTGCGCCTTGATGCATTTCCCGCGCGGCGCCGGCATACTGGCCATCGGTTTCATTATAGAGATCGCCCCAGCCAGCAGTCGCAACGTGAAGGAAACAGGCCAGCGCGATCGCGATGACAAAGAGCGCATGGCGAGTTGGTGGCGGATTTAGACGCTTGTGGCTCGGCGACCAAAGTTTCCTGAATTGAGAAGGTGCGAACGCCGGCGACCATAGATTATTCGTTAGGCTAATTCGGCGGCGTGGTCCGCGCGATCAGTATTTTGTCGCTTAGTCCTCAAGGAGCGGCGCTCTCCAGAGCGCCGACCCGATTGTTTGGCGACTTGGAAGTCGCCGCTCCTTGATGGTTGCTTGCTGCGATATCGTTCCCAACTTTCGGGAAGGCGCTGCAATTTCGCTTCCGGCATCTCGATAATCGCGAGCATTTGGCGGCATTGTGCGATCAAGGTCTCATCCGCGGGCCGAACGATGCGAAAGGCGCACCAAAATCGCACACGTTCGAGTCGATCAAGCCAGCCCTCGACTGCAAGTTTGTCTCCCAATTTTGCGCCACGCCGATAATCGATCTCTGTTCGCACGACGACCGGATACGTTTTGCTTTCCGCCATTTGCACAAGCGGAAGGCCGAGCTTTTCCGCGAGCAAAGTGCGAGCCACCTCGATGAAACGCAGGTAGGCGATGTTGTGCACGACGCCACCGCAATCGGTGTCGAAGAACATCACCTGCAATTCGGTACGAACGCGGGGGACATTGCTGTCAGTCATGCGGAACAATCATTCCGTAAGCATGTGCGAAAGCAAGTGATGTAGCCACGACACTGTGTCGCCGTGCCGTTACGCCTCGACAGCACCGAAAGCGTTCGCGTGTCCGCGAGGCGGCTACAACAGCGATTTAACCGCCTGGATTGCTTCTTCTGTCGTCACCGCCTTCATGCACCGGAAATCGATCGGACATTCGCGGAGAAAGCACGGACTGCTTTGCCTTGATTCCAAAAACGGGGCGGCAAAACTGCAACGGCACGTTCGATGGCAGCCTGCGGCGGCTTTGCCTTGATTCCAAAAACGGGGGCGGCAAACTAGTCCGCCAACGGCGACAACACGGCGACCGTCGCTTTGCCTTGATTCCAAAAACGGGGCGGCAAACTCACCACGGCCTGAGCACGTCGGTCGCCATCGCGCTTTGCCTTGATTCCAAAAACGGGGCGGCAAACTCGACGCTGCTTGATTCCAGCTTGCTCCATGCGCGCTTTGCCTTGATTCCAAAAACGGGGCGGCAAACTCACCAACCGTGATCGGCTCGTGAGGCTATGCTTTGCCTTGATTCCAAAAACGGCGGCGGCAAACTACTGCGCAGTCAGACATCGCCGTCGACGTTCGCAGCTTTGCCTTGATTCCAAAAACGGGGGCGGCAAACTGCCAGTACGTGACTGTGCGATGACATCGCGTCGCTTTGCCTTGATTCCAAAAACGGGGCGGCAAACTGCAAGCCGCGCCATATGGCTTCGCCATGCTCGCTTTGCCTTGATTCCAAATACGGCGGCGGCAAACTCGCTGGCTCGTAAGCCGCTGCCTTGAGCCGGCCTTCGGCCAAGCGAACGTTCTTCACCAGAGTTGAATCTGTTCCGGCATTTCTTCGGCTTCCTGCCTCGGAAGCTGGAGAACCATGAATGACATAAGAGCGTTCCCATTGCGCCCGCGTCACGAAAATGGCCCGCACGCTTCCTTCCGGCGGCAGTGCTCTTTTTAGCCGGTCAATGTGCGTTTCCTGTCGGGCGAAGGAAACGCACGCCCGCGCATACACGCTGAACTGCATCATCTGATAGCCGTCATCCATGAGGAAGTCGCGGAAATCAGTCGCGGCTTTGCGCTGCTTCTTCGTGCCGACCGGCAGATCGAATGCGACGACTAGCCAGCCCATTTTGAATTTCTCGGTGTCCATGGTTTGTAATAGCGCGGCTCGTTTTCCACAACGGCCCGGCGAAAGCCGCGCACCACGCCTTCGATGCAGCCCTGAATTTCCAGCGTGAAATCCAGATACTCCATGCGCTCCAACGGAAAGCCCGTGACCCATTTGCGAAATTCCTTCGTCACTTCCCAGTCCGATCTCGCGAACGGGTCTTCTCTGCGACGGCGGATGTCCGTTGTGTTGCTGCACCCATTGGATCACGCGCCAATCCACGCAGGTGCGAAACGGCTCCATCAAATCGTACGCCAGCGGCGTGCTGCGTTCGCGCGCGACATGAGAAATTCCGAACGTCGGATCGAGCCCCACGCCGAAAAGTTTTTGCAGAACAGTGGAAAGCAGCACCGCGTAGCCATAGTTGAGCAATCCATTCAGACCTCCTGAACCGCGATCGCGCGAAAACAGTTGCGTCTCGTCGCGCACGCGATCGGATTTTGTGACGAAGCGCGCCGAAAATTTGCCAGAAGAGTTTGGCGCAGATCGCTTCCTTGTGCGGCTTCCTGCCATTGGCGGTGTCGCGCAAGATCGAATAGTGCCGGATCATTCGGAACGAGATGTGCGGCCAGCGAATATTGATTCTGGCATTTCGCGTCAATCGTTTGCTGCCACAATTTCGTGCTCGTCTTTTGCTTTAGCTTGAGCAGGGCGCGGCAGAGCAATGTGTCGGTCGAACGATTCGCGGGCAGCACCAGACTCACCGGCTTGAAGGCTTCGCAGATGATCAGTGCGACGCCATGCTTCGCCGCTTCCAGAAACAGGTTCGAATGAATGTTCGCCGAAAAGCTGGTGATGATGATTGAAGCGACATCTTCCATCGGCAGCTTCTTTTCGCCTTCCGGCGTCTTGCACGTCAACTGCCCGTCCTTGCAGCTGAGTGAACACTGCGGAGAATCTATGCTGACGATGTGGAAGGACATTCGCGGACACCCGTTAGGCACTTGTCAGCGATTTCCACTCCATCGCGTATCAGCGTTTTGATTTGAACTTCGCGCTTTGTTCCCAAACCTTTGTTTTCCAACTGCACTTTGTCCGGTGCTCCCAAGTCTACGGTTAGTGTGGCTTTGACGGAAAAAACTCGCCAGGTTCCAGCATAACGACCACGTGGAACTGTTATCCGTTGTCCGCTCCGAAGAATTCGCGGCATCTTCCCACCATTCGCCCTTTTGAATTCTTGCAGGCGTTTCCAAACCTTATGAAACGGGATGATTGTAGGAAGCGGTTCGAGAACAGCTCCGTAGTTTTTTTCGAGAATTAGTGCGCCTTTGAGTTTTTTGAGCTTCCCGGCCCCCTGTTCAGGGCGAACACCAACAGTCTTCGTTAACTCGACATCTTTTCGGTTCAGTGGACGCGAATTGTCTGGTTGCCGCATTCGCTGCACCAAGAATGCGCGCGATCCTTCGATTCGCTCGACGCGCCACGTATTTAACTGTGATGGCAGCCCGCTCATTTCACTCGGAACGTGTTGAACAACACGACGCTCAGCGAGACGCTGACGCAGTTGTTTCTTCAAGTCATTCGGTAATTCTGAAATACCGAAGCGTCGCTCGACGCTAAGCTTGAAGATTCCTTTCGTCGCCTGCTGCAATTGCAGTTGCTCTGCGTCGCTTAACCGTCGTTTTGTAATCAATTCCCAAATCGTGCCGTCGCGCGGAATGTAGTGCGATGCGAGCGCAAGCACGCAGGCATCCAGCGCATGATGAAGATGAGTGATCGCGCGAATGTCGGTCTTGATTTTCGGCGCGCCGCCTTCATCGAGAACATTGGGATTGGCCGCACTTAGACAACCGAGTAACTGCCACCCGTTGCGAACGTTCGCAGTTACACTGCCTGGTGTTGAAATGATTGGGGGCTGCGCCGCAAGACCGGCATATGCCTTTTGTAGAACCTGCGCGCCGAGCCGGACCAGTTGCGATGTTTGCGTGAGATCGCGCGGAGTGAATTCCGCTTCCTCGTAATCTCCAATTAAGAGAAGCCGCTGTCGGTTACGTTTTCGCCGCTTGTCATCGTCGTGGCCCTTGAATGTTTCGAGGCCTTCAACAAAGTTTTTGTATTGCGCAAGCGTGACGATGGAAAGATTTGGCATGTCGGGAACAGGTTTGCCTTGCTCGTCCTTGACAAATTTCAAGGCGGTGCGTTTGCCTTTCCATTTATTGACCGCAGAGAAAGTGATCACGAGTGAATCGAGCGAGTCGCTTGTTCGCTGCGTGCGCGGAATGATGTGGTCCTTATCAACGCCGCGATTGAACAACTGAAACGCGTCGTACCTCTGGCCGGTGTATGGACAAGTCCATCCGAGGTCCTCCGCAATGCGGGCTTTGCGAATCAAACCCGGCGCGACGTGAATATTTTTTCCTTCGAACGCTTCCTCGAGCTTTTTCGCCACGCTCTTGAAATTTGCCAGCCGTAAGCCAAGACCCTGCGCTTTCTCCTTCGCGGTCTTGCCCGACATCTCGCTTAGATCACGGTTCACTTCGATCGTGACCCGTCCGACCCGGCCCGCGTCGCTGCTGGCATATTCTTTAATGATGTCGCGCTGCAGACGTTCCAAAATCAAAAGACGATGACGAACAAGATGGTTGTTAGTCTGATCGTCGATCTTGCGCTGTAATTGCGCGTCGCGAATTTCCTCGCTGCGAAAAAGACATCCACCTTCCTCCTTGGGATGTTTTCCTACCATCACTTCGGCAAATGCCTGCCGTAGAATTGGTCGCGAGTAAGCGGCGCGACCGTCGAATCGCCTAACGACCAATGGTTCGGCCAAAAATTCCTCCCGCGTCAACGGCTTGTCTTTATGCTTTTTCTTTGTATTCGCTGAGTCGATTACGCGATCGACCTCGGCATCGAATTGCGCAGTGGATTGACCGCCCGATTCAAGACGGTCGCGTAAACCAAGAGGCGTAATCGGTTTTCCGCGTTGCCAAACGTTGCTCGCACGACGCTGAAGCTTCTCAGGCAACAGCGGCCAAAGGGTTTTCAATTTATCGGAGCTAACAAGCTTTCTTACGGGATCGAGAAGCAACGCATCTTTCGCGTCGGGATGCATG
Source organism: uncultured Verrucomicrobiae bacterium (assembly GCA_963803315.1). Classification (GTDB taxonomy): domain Bacteria; phylum Verrucomicrobiota; class Verrucomicrobiia; order Chthoniobacterales; family UBA10450; genus JBBQFI01. Next base: position 40,564 of record CAWDLY010000010.1, read on the forward strand.
AGCATCGTTTCCAAATTGTCACGTGTGCATTTGGTCAGAGTGCGCACGGCTTTCTTTAGTTCGCTTTCTGTCATGCTGCCGCGTTCGCGCATTTGCGCATCGATCGCTTTGCGCTCGTCGACAGTTAGTGATCGCAGTTCACCTTCGTCGTCGTTTGCGATGCGAATGTTCGCCAACTGCATCGCCCAACGAAAATTCAGAAATTCCGGACAATGACGTGTTGGAACCTTTTCGCCAGTGATCTGGCATTTCGAAATAATGCGATTATCGAATCGCGGAACGAGCTGACCGAAAAGTAAACCGCCTTGATAACGCCTGGGCAGCTTCAGACCCGGGACAGGAAATCGTTTGCCACGCTAGTTTATCATTGGAATCGCGTCCGAGTAGGGTGCGCTCAAGATCGATATCAACCTTATCGAGTTTTTTGAAATGAGCGCGCAGGATGCGCCGAACTTCATCTTCCACGACGGCGCGTGGGAACGCAGCGTTTAATCCTTTAAATCGAAAAGTCGACGACCGCTTCGGACCGAGCGGATCGACGTCGAGTTTGTCGCAAAAAATCTCCGCCATTGTGCCGTCGCGTCCATGTTTGGATTTAAATTCTGTAAGGAGCGACCGCGCGTTCTCTTCTTTCTCGGTGTCTTCCTTGAGTGCTTCTACGTCATTAGTGCTCCAGCGGCGATTTCCATCATACCCGCGATTGTGCGCATACCAGCGCAAGGACATCCCATAGTTCGGACCAGGAAAGCTGCTTGCCTCCGCATAGAACACTGCGCCGCAAGTTTCCACGGCCATGCGCAACCCGGCTTATCAAGTTGTTCTGTTGGTCAAAACGCCAAGATGCGTCAGCAGAGTCTTTATTCTGGCAATGCGCTGACGAGTGCTACGGATGTGTCGCCGTTGGCGGCGAAAAGTTCGTCGCTGCGAGGCTAGACAATCATCAGCTGGAAAGATCACGGTTCCGCAGCCCAGAATGTTTGGCTGATCCTTGCCGCTCATGCTTTGCAGCACGGCCCAGCCAATCGAGCTATGGCCGACGTCGAATGCGAGGCTGAGGTCGGCAATTGATTTTTTAGTTGGCGAGTTTGCGGGATGGATTGTATTCATGGGGTTGGAATCAAGACAAAGTTAGATAACGCAGACCGTTTCCCTATCCGCTAGTCCGGATACATCGGTTTCCCAAAGCGTTTCTTTACCAAAAGAGCGGAGACTCGTCTCCGCTTTTTTGTTTAATGTGCCCAGAACTGATTACGAGTTAATAGGATTCGCCTCGACACAGCGAGGCGGCTACAGCAGCGATTTAACCGCCTGGATTGCTTCTTCTGTCGTCACTGCCTTCATGCACCGGAAATCGATCGGACATTCGCGGAGAAAGCAGGGACTGCATTCGACCTGATGGCGAAGAATGATGTTTCCTTCGCCCAGCGGACCGGTCAGCCGCGGCTCTGTCGATCCGAAAATTGCAACGACTGGGACACCCAGAAGCGCAGCGAGATGCATGGCGCCGGTATCATTGGTCAGGAGCAATCGGCATTCGCTCAATTCAGCGATCAGCTCCTGCAATGTCGTCTGTCCGATTCTGTTGACGCATTTTTCGCCGAGCGTCGCAGCGATTGTGCGGCCGATTTCTTCATCTTTTTTTGTGCCGAACAAAATCCACTGTGCCGAAATCGCCGCCGCCACTTCCGCGAAGCGCTCCGGCAACCATCGCTTAGCCGGACCGTACTCCGCGCCGGGACAAAGACCGATTTTTGTGGTTGAGGGCTTCGCTTCAAGCGCACGTTGAACGTTGAACGTCGAACGTTGGACGTTGAACGTTTTCTCCATGCCGGCGCCCACGCCTTCTGCGATGCGGAGATAACGGACCGACTGATGTTCGATTGGCCCGGGTTTTTCGCGTTCGGGGATAATTTGATTCAATAGCCAGCGGCGGCGATGACCGCGAAAGCCAACTCGTCGCGGGACGCGTGCGAGCCAGACTTCGAGGGCGGCACGGAGCGAATTCGGAAATAAAATCGCCACATCAAAGAGAGCGTTGCGCTTCAAAGCGCGCGCCGTCCCAAACACCGATCGTTCAGGAATTGGCAATACTTCATCAACTTCCGGGATCAGTTTCCAGACGGGCGCGATTTTTTCCGGAGCGGCAATCGTAATATGCGCGTCGGGCCGGCCGGCTTTGATCGCGCGCACCGCCGGCACGGCCATGACACTGTCGCCCAGCCAATTCGGCGAGCGAATAACGATGCGAAACGGTTTTAATGATTCGTTAGGCGGCACAAAAATTCCACGTTTGTAGCGCGGCAGCAAGAAGTGCGGTTTTGGCGTTTTCCATCGGTTATGGACCCAGAACCAATCTTCCGGCGTGGAGCGAATCTGTCCTGCAATTATTTCGTTGGCTTTGGCGGTGAGCATTTGCACCGAATCACCCGGCGCATCAAAGCGGTCGGTGAAGACAAAGCGCCAGCGCGCCTTCCCTTCAGTGTGAATGGTCGCAGCGATGAGTGCGGCGCCGGTGCGTTTCGCCAAGAGCGCGGGGAGGGGAGAAGTGGAGGCGAGCCGGCCGAAGAACGGTGTCCACAAACCGTGATCGCCCGCATGCTGGTCGCCCAGAATGCCGATCGCTCCGCCGCCGCGCAGTAATTCGATAGCGCGATGGAATCCTTCGCTGCGATCGAATAATTCCACTCCGGTGCGACCGCGAATGCGCCGGATGTGCGCATCTATGTAACGATTGCCGAGCCTCTGATAGACGGTGCTGTTTCGGACATAGCCGATGTAATTGGGGAAAAGTTGCGCCAACAGCTCCCAGTTGCTGAGATGACTGAGAACAAAGACAACGGGCGTTCCATTTCGAAGGTGACGGTGTACAGCTTCGAGATTCTCGACCGTGACGTGCCTAACGACCTCCGGCATCGGCATGGCGCTTAGCTTTACTCCGCAAAGGAGATTTGCGCCGAGACTTTGAAAATGCAGACGCACAAGCCGGCGCCTCGCGAATGGAGTTGTCTCTGCGCCAAGCGCGATCGTTAGGTTGCGTAAAGCGAGGCGCCGATACTTTGGCAAACAAAGCCACGCGGAAAACCCGAAAATTTTCCCGAGCGAGAACACAAGCGGGAGCGGCAGCACGCTGATGATGGCCGATCCTGCGCGATACAGAAGATAAATGCAGAAATCGAGCATGCAGGACGGGCGGTCGCGGAAGCGTGAGCGTAAATTTGCCTGCGTCCTGCTTCAATCAATATAATGTGGGCGTGTTGCAAAGCCCTTCCTCCTCGCCTCGGCCCGATTTTGCGCGCGTGCTGGCCCAAAAGTTGGGACGCGGTCGTTTGCTCTTGGTGGGAATTGAGCCGCGCGGTCTCGAACAACGCGGCGCGGAAGCCGGGTTCGCCGTCACCGCCGTACCCAGTGTTCGGCAGCTCGAAAAGATGGAGACGGGCAACGGGAATTTTCCACGCTTTGATCGCGCGGTCTGGTTTTGTCCGGCCACCGAAAAACCTGACGAACGCGATATCGATTTGCTGGCGCAGCAAGCCAACGAGCTCGTGCTCGTGCCGGGTCCAGGCGTCGAATTTTTTAAGATCCGTCCGACTCTAGTCGATCGGTTCAGTGGCCGCGGTTTTGTGCCCGATTACGATCGCGATCTGAGCGAACTTGGCCCGGGTTCGATCCGGTTGATTCGGCAAAAGACCGATGTCCCTGCGCAGCTTGTCCCCGCGGCGGAGTCGGCCCTTCTTCGCCTCCATCTCCAGACGCGCAACCTTGAACGAACTCTGCACGTGCGCAGTTCGGAATTAGAGGCGGCCGATCGTCACATCGCCAGGCTCGAGGAAAAAATTCTGAAATTGCGCGAAGCGACGCAGGAGTTGAAGCAACTCAAAAAGGACAAGCAGGCCCTGCGCAAATGTCCGGAGCGCAAGGTCGGCCAGGTCCTTCTCGCGCCGTATCGGCTGCCCCAAAAGTTGTTTCGCGAAGTGCGCAAACAATGGCGCAAGCCTAACGAATCGAAGCCGCACGAAAATTCATCGAGCGAATATCAAATCTGGCTGGAGAAGCATCGTGTTTCACCCGCGCGGCTACCGGCGATGCGCGAAGAAGCGCGAAAATTCGCGCATCAACCATTAGTCAGCATCATCACACCGATCTTCAATCCTACCGTCGCGGGCCTGGAGGAGGCGATCAAATCGGTCCTGGCGCAGGCTTACGAAAATTGGGAGCTGATTTTGATCGATGATGCCTCCACTCATTCGGATACCCTGGCCGCGTTGCCCGATCTGATGCAATGCGATGCGCGCATCCGTTTCGCGCGCCGGGAAGAAAACGGCGGCATTTCCGCTGCCTCCAACGATGGGCTCGCACTGGCCCGGGGCGAGTGGGTGGGATTTCTGGATCATGACGATCTGCTCGAGCCGGATGCGCTTTTTGAAGTCGTGCGGATTTTGCAATCACATCCGGATGCCGACCTGATCTACTCGGATGAAGATCGGTTAACGGAAAATGGTTTCGAGAAACCTTTGTTAAAGCCGGATTGGTCGCCGGATTATTTCCTTTCCTATAATTATCTCTCCCATTTCACCTGCCTGCGGCGCGCTTTGCTGGAGGAGGTGGGCCCTTTTCATCCGCAATACGATGGCGTGCAGGATTACGATTTATATTTGCGCGTCAGCGAACGGACGAATCGAATTCATCACGTGCCGCGTGTGCTCTATCATTGGCGCCGCACCGCCACTTCCACGGCCGATAATATCTGGCGCAAGCCCAGGGCGATGGACGCCGGCAAGCGCGTGATCGAAGCGCACCTCGAGCGGCGAGGTGAACCTGGCCACGTGACAATCAATTGGCGGACCTATGCCTACTGGGTGAAACGCGATATTCGGACGGAGGAAAAGATTTCCATCATCATCCCGGCCCACAACCTGATCGGATCGCTCGCCCGCTGCATCGATAGCCTAACGAGTATCACGCGCTATCCGAACTATGAGATCGTGATCGTAGATAACGACAGCCCCTCGGACGATGCGCGCGCTTATTTTTCGACCACGCCTCATCGCGTTCTCCATTTCGCCGGTCCGGCCAACCCATCCGCACTGAATAATTTTGCCGTCAAAGAAACATCCAGCCCGTGGCTGCTTTTTTTGGACAACGACATCGAAGTGATCGATGGCGATTGGCTTAACCTCATGGCCGCGCATGTGCAACGGCGCGAAGTGGGAGCTGTTGGCGCGCGCCTGCTCGCGCGCGACCATACCGTGCAGCACGCCGGCATGGTGCTTGGGGTTGGTGACATCGCCGATTATGCTTTTCGCGGGTTCCCCGCCGATCATCCCGGTGTTTCTCGTCAATTGCAGATCATACGCAATTACTCGGCCGTGACAGGGGCCTGCCTGCTTACCCGGCGCGATGTTTTTGAGGAAGTGGGCGGATTTGATGAAGAGCGATTGCCGGTTAACTACAATGACCTCGATCTTTGTTTAAAAATGCGCCGCGCCGGTTATCTCATTGTTTACACGCCGTTCGCGCGGTTGTATCACCACAAATCATCTGGCCGGCAGCGTGCGCCAGAGACAAGCGAAGCGAAAGTCATTCGAGAACGCTGGACGGAAGTTTTAGTGCACGATCCCTATTACAATCCGAATCTTTCTCGCAAACGGGCGGATTTTTCGTTAGGCGAATAAGCGAAGCATGAACAAAGAAAAGAAGAATTTGTGGGAGGGGATCAACGATGAAGCCCGGTCTGCCCTCGCTACACGCGATTACAGTGCCGGAACTTTCGCGGAGCAACTCAGTAAAAAGGGAGTAGAAGCGCGCAAACTGATCGGAGCCGATCGGACCGACGCAGAAGTGAGGAAGGCTTGGATTCCCGGCGTCGAAATTTTTTCGCGCACGGTTTATCCCCAGCGACGTCGCGGAGCCTTTGGCGAGTTGGCGCGACGTGACGAAGGCATTCTCGCCGAGATTGGATTCTGGCCTAACCAATGGTCGGCGGCGCGCATGTTCGCGATGACGGCAAAAGGTTTCCACGTTCATCCGCCGAGTATTCCGGAGGGAACGGCTGCGGTGGATTGGATGCGGCGACTGTTTCTTGATGAGCCGCGAAATTATTCCCTGCGCCGTTATGCCGAAGAGCAATGGGATGTGATGTTTGTTGTACAAGGTGTTGCGGAGATGATTTTGCACGACGTTCGTGCCGGGCTTCCCTCGCGCACTATGCGCTTTGTCATCGATGGCGATGATCGTCGCAGCGCGGACAACGTTGGCGTCGTAATTCCGGCCGGTGTGGCGCACGCCATTCGCGCCGAGGGCTCGGAAGATCTGGTTATGATTTACGGCACGAGTACCTCGTTCCACCCGGAATTTGAAGGCCGCATTGCAAGCGAGGTGGAAACAGCAACGTTGCCCGAGTCGTGGCAGAGATTCCTAGGTAGGGGCGGTTCACCCGAACCGCCCGCGGGCGATTGAGGTCAATCGCCCCTACCCGATGAAGCGCCAGTTCGATCCGGCAGAGCCGGAGCTGATGGATCGGCCGCAACCTGTCTCGGCGGAACTGGAGTGCGATCTGCACAATTTGCGGCAGCTTAATCGCTTTTTTGGCGGCCATTCGCTCGTTAGGCATTTTCTGCGCGGATGGATCAAACCCGGCGAAGATGTGCGCGTATTGGATTTGGCGACAGGATCCGGCGACATTCCGCGTTTGATTGCCGGTTACGCCCGACGAATCGGCGCGAGCGCGCAAATCGATGCCGTGGATCTGCAAACTTCCACAATTGAAATCGCGCAAAAACTAAGTGCCGATTATCCGGAAATTGCCTTTCACGCGGCGGATGTTTTCGAATGGGGGGAGCCGCAGGCTTTCGACATCGTGCTTTGCTCGCTGGCGCTGCATCATTTTGCGGAAGACGACGCGGTTCGTTTGTTGCGGCGTTGCCGTGAATTAACGCGGCGATTCGTGCTCATTTCGGATTTGCGCCGTGGACTTTTCACGAGCGTTGGGATTTATCTGCTCACTGCGATTTTCTTTCGCGAGCCGATGACGCGTTACGACGCTCGCGTATCAGCGGCGCGCGCGTTTTCGTTTCGCGAACTCCACGTTCTCGCGCAGCGAGGCGGTTGGGAAAATTTTCATCATCGGCGATTTCGTTTTGCGCGGCAGGCGATCTGGCTGGATTTGCACGAATGACTTCGCTTGGTGAGACTGCTGCCAAGGAGCGGCGACTTCCAAGTCGCCGAACTGAGGTAAGGGCGCTTTAGAAAGCGCCCCTCCTTGATTGCTGAATGCAAATATTTACGTCCACACTCGAAGCACGGGCGCATGTGGCAACACACAAACAGCGCCGCGTGCTCGTTCCGACGATGGGGGCTTTGCATCGCGGCCATCTCGAATTGATTCGCATTGCGCGCGAGACGGCCGGCAGCAGCGGCGAAGTTACCGTGAGCATTTTCGTAAACCCTCTGCAATTTGAACCGGGAGCCGATTTCGAAAGATATCCGCGGCCCGAATCAGTCGATGAGGAAGTTTGCCGCAAGGCGGGAATCGATGTGCTTTATCGTCCGACGCAATCAGAAATGTACGCGCCGGATCGTTCGGTCTTCGTGGAAGAAACATCTTTGTCCAACACCCTCTGCGGCAAATCGCGCCCCGGGCATTTTCGCGGCGTCTGCACTGTGGTGTCGAAATTGTTTAACATTCTCCAACCGGATGCGGCTGTTTTCGGCGAAAAAGATTTTCAGCAATTGGCCATCATTCGCCGCATGGTGCGCGATCTGAATTTCCCAATCGAAATCATCGGTGCGCCGATTGTGCGTGAGCCGGATGGTTTGGCATGCAGCTCGCGCAATCAATATTTGAATTCTGAAGAGCGCGCACAGGCGACAGCTTTACGCAAGGCATGTCTCGCTGCAGCCGAGCTCGCGCGCTCTGGTCAGCGCGCAGCATCCGCCATCGTCGCCGCGGCGCGTTCCAGGATCGAACAAACGCCGCTGGCGCGCATTGACTATGCCGAGCTCGTTGACGCGGAGAATCTGCAGCCGATCGACTCGTTAGGCGAAAAATCGCTGCTCGCACTCGCGGTTTTCTTCGGAAAAACACGGCTGATCGACAATATTCAATTGCCATGAACAGATTTGATTTTTCGGATGTAGCCGCCTCGCTGCGTCGAGGCGCTGGATGCAGCGAGGCGCACGCGGCGACAGAGCGCCGCGGCTACAGAAAGAAATGAAGCAGTACGATTTCGTTGTTATCGGCAGCGGAATTGCCGGCCTGAGTTTTGCGCTGAAGGCGGCGAAACATGGGTCGGTCGCCGTCGTTACGAAACGAAAAGGCGCGGATTCGAACACGGCATGGGCGCAAGGCGGCGTCGCCTGCGTGACGAGCGATGAAGATTCTTTTGAGCTGCACGTGCGCGATACGCTCGAAGCCGGCGCCGGTCTTTGCGATGAGGCGGCCGTGCGCACAATCGTGACAGAAGGTCCGGCGCGCATTCATGAGTTGATGGAACTTGGTTTGCATTTCGATGAGCGCGAAGTTTCCGGCCACCGCGAGCTCGATCTGGGACGCGAAGGTGGGCACTCCAAGCGGCGCGTTTTGCACGTCCAGGATGTAACCGGTCGTGAGATCGAACAGACGTTGCTTCGCGAATTGGAACGCGCGTCCAATGTCGAGCTGCTCGAAAATCACATGGCGGTCGATTTAATCACGGCGGGCAAGCTCGGCTTTTCGGCGGAAGATCGATGTCTCGGCGCGTATGTGCTCGATGAAAAATCCGGCGAAGTCGAAACGATCCGATCCGATCGACTCGTGCTTGCCACGGGCGGTTGCGGGAAAGTTTATCTTTACACGACCAATCCTGACATCGCGACCGGCGACGGTGTGGCGATGGCTTGGCGTGCGGGCGCGGTCATCGCGAACATGGAATTCATCCAATTTCACCCGACGTGTTTGTTTCACGCCAAGGCGAAATCGTTTCTTATTTCCGAAGCGGTGCGCGGCGAAGGCGGAATTCTGCGCAACAATCGCGGCGAAGATTTCATGGCGCGTTATCATCCGAAACGCTCGCTCGCGCCGCGCGATATCGTGGCCCGCGCGATCGATGCGGAAATGAAACGGTCTGGAGCGAACTGCGTTTTTCTCGATATCACGCATCAACCGCGTGAATTCTTGCAGGAACGTTTCCCGCACATTTACGAAACGTGTTTGCGTTTCGGGATCGACATGGCGAAACAGCCGATTCCCGTGGTGCCGGCGGCGCATTATCAATGCGGCGGAATCAAGACCGATGTAAATGGCGCGACCAGCCTGCCCGGTCTCTATGCGGTCGGCGAAGTCGCATCGACCGGTTTGCACGGAGCGAATCGGCTGGCGAGTAATTCGCTGCTCGAAGGAGCGGTGGTCGCGCATCGCGCTTGCGAAGCTTTCGTGCGCGCGCAGCCGACGTCGCATGCGGCGCGCGCGATTCCTTTGCCAGAATGGAAATCCGGCAACGTGCAAAACGTGGATGAGCTGGTGGTCATTTATCACAACTGGGATGAGATCCGGCGCTTGATGTGGGATTACGTCGGGATCGTCCGAACGGAGAAACGCCTGCAACGTGCGGCCGCGCGCTTGCGCAATCTGCAACGCGAAATCCGGGAGTTTTATTGGAACTTCAAAGTCACGGTCGATCTGCTGGAGCTGCGCAACCTCGCCACGGTGGCGGCCTTGATCGTCGATTGCGCGCTGAGCCGCAAAGAAAGCCGCGGGCTACACTTTACGCTCGATCATCCTGGAACCGACGACCAGAATTACAAGCGGGATACGCTCCTGGCCCGAACTTAGGGTGGAACGCTTGCTGCTTTTTGATTCCTGTAATTTCAATGAATGGCCGATTTTAATGGGAGGAATGACCTTGCCTGCTAGGAGAAAGTCGTATAAAACAACGGACACTCTAGGATGAAACGGATTCTGGCTACCGCCTTATTGACTTCTCTTGCTGCGCTTTACGCACGCGGCCAGTCTCCGTACGAAAGCAGCGCCGACTTTGCGAAATACGCGATGAAACTCCGCGAACAGGCGTTGCTCAAAGTCGAACCGCAGGTCTTCGTTCCGACCACTTCGCACAACACGGTCTCGCGGTATCCGTGGAAAACAAACATTGTCACCACCGTTTTCTGGGTAGGTGAAGCAGCCTCCGGCAACAATCCTGTCCCGAACGTCAAGAGCTCATGGGACGCAAACTGGACGGCTAATTACGGCGGCTTCGATAACCCTGATTCAGGCGCGCGCCGAAACTACATCCCGGTTTCATTCGTCCCGAGACAGAACCCATTTTACTGCGCGCTGCCTTATAACGATGTGACGCACGGGCAAACCAAACCGGAAGCGGCACTGGTGATTCCGTGGTTCCGCAAAACTTTCGTCGCGCCGGGCCAGTCGGTTTGCAAATCGCATTGGGTGGCGATTCGTAAGGGCAACCGCATCGCTTATGCGCAATGGGAAGATTGCGGCCCGTTCCGCACCGATCATTTTCAATATGTTTTTCAAAACGAACGGCCGAAGCCGAATCTGAATCACGGTGCCGGTTTGGATGTTTCGCCGGCGGTGCGCGATTATTTAGGACTCCAACCGACGGACGTGACCGATTGGCAATTTGTCGAGGTGCGCGATGTGCCGCCCGGGCCGTGGCGTAACTACGGCGATAACAATCATTTTGTGATTGCTCAGAGACAGGCGCAGGAACGGCTCGTCAAGCAATCTCCGGCTGCGAACAAGACCAAGAAGTAGGATTTTCGCGAAGGCATCAAGGAGGGGCGCTTTTTAAGCGCCCATTTTTTTGTTCGGCGCCTTGGAAGGCGCCGCTCCCTGGCAGCTATTCGCTATGCGCGAGCGTCGAGGACAAGGCGGCGAACTTCTTTCGCAATTGTTCGATCTGTTCCAGAAGCGGTTCGTAGGTTTTTCGCTGCGCGAGACAAAATGTTTCCAGCGGTTGAAAGGCGATCACAATTTCGTGGTAGAAGAGTTCTATCGCACTGAGCAGTTTTTCTTCGATCGCGCGTAGCAAGGCAGAGCGTTTTTCTTCGAGCTGCGCGCGGTAAGCATTTAGAATCTTTCTTCGCCGGCCCAAGACGAATGCAGTTCCAACCGCCGCGGCGGAAGCAGCGAGAATTCCAGTAACATCCGCGACCGCGGCGCTGTTCATTGCGGCAATGAGTGCCACGATCGCACCGCCAGCAGCGACGCCGGCGGGAAAGCGCAACCACACTCCCGTCTCCTGCAACATGTCCGCGAGATACTCATCCGATCCTTTGCTGGCAGCGCGCTCGACCAATGTCAGGTGAATCGATTGCAAGAGTTCACGGCGCTGGCGCGCAAAATCGGGAACAGTTTTGGCCACACGATTCTTCGCGTCCGTCGCGAATTGCGCTTCGATCGTGTCTTGCAGTTGCGGCCAGAGACCGCGCAGATCGGTTTCGAGTAATTGCACGGCATTCTCTACCTTCGGCTGCACCGAGTCCCGCAATTTGCTTTCCACTTCGAGCTGAAAATCGCGCTGCCATTGGCCTCTGGTGAAGATCAATTTCCATGTGCGCCAGAACGAGAGCCTCTTCTCGAGCAATTTCATTCCCTGGTCCGCTGCTTCGCGACAGGCTTGTTCGATTCCGCGCAGAAACCCGTTTACCTGCCGCAGCGTTTGTTCCTTGCGCACCTGCAAGGTCGATTGAAGATGCGCCAGTTTCTCTTGATCGCGTTTGATCGTTTCGAAAGAGCCGCTCACTTCGTCGGCCACATCGTCGAGCATGATCTGTCCGGAGCGACAGGCCGATTTGAGCTTCAGCATTCGTACGCTCGAAGAGGAAACGACCTCGTCGATCTGTTCCTCGAGTGCAATAAATCCGCTCTCTTGCAAAAGCCGTTCCTTATCCAGGCCAGTCGTGCGCGCGAGCAAGGCCTTCCGTGCCGAAACCGCGAAAATGGGCGGGGCCACTCCGAGGCGTTGCAGCGCCGTGTCTTGCAAGTGACGCCGGATCACTTCGATTTCCTTAGGCTCGCGCAGGTCCGACTGTTGCAGCACGAAGACAACATTCTTCAGCCACTTTTTTTGGACGAAATGCAAGAGCTCCCAGGCCGAGTGAGTCCATGGATTGGTGACGGAGAAAACAAAGAACACAAGATCGGCACGCGGGACAAAATTTTCCGTGATGGTCTGGTGTTCCGCCACCATCGTGTTGGTGCCGGGCGTATCGACGATGTTGAAATCGCGCAGGAAATCGATCGGCTGATAACGTTCGGTCAGGCGAGGGGAGACTTCGACCGAGCGTTCTTCGCTTCCATATTTGAAAATGTAAACGCGATCCGTCGCCGGCAGGACGTCGACTTTGGCAAACTCCTGGCCGAAGAGGGCGTTGAGGAGCGAAGATTTTCCCGCCTTCACTTCGCCTACGACAACGAAAAGGAGCGGTTCGCGAATGTCGGTGATCAAACCCTGGATGGTGTCGAGCGTTTGCCCATCGCGTTGCAGACGCGATTCGAGCTTGAGCAACTCCGCGAGCGCAGTTTCGAGCTCGCTCCGAAGCTGCAGAAAATTATCGGCGATCATGCCGGCTTCTTAATTGTGCGGCGGGAACTGAATGGGTGTGACTGAAGGTTGTGGCTTCGGCGCTACGGGGGTCGCCATGGAGATCAATTCCGAAACTGTCACGAACTTGAATCCTTTCGCTTCCAATTGGCTAAATGTTTCCGGCATGGCTGCAATCGTTCCGGGATGAATATCGTGCGACAACACAATCGAACCGGGCCGCGTTTGTTGCACGATTCGGCTGGTCACAATTTTCGCTCCTGGCCGTTTCCAGTCGAGCGGATCAACGTCCCACAGGATGATTTGATAACCGAATTCGTCATGAATCCAACGCTTTTGCCGCAGGGTCAGTGAGCCATACGGTGGTCGCATCAAAGTCGGTCGAACGCCGCATGCGTTCACGATCGCATCCTCGGTCATCTTCAATTGGCGGCGCACACTTTCGTCCGACATTTTCCCCAGATTCGGGTGCGACCAGGAGTGATTTCCAATTTCGTGACCTTCACGAATGGCACGCTGCACGATCTCCGGGTGCTCGACTACATTCTGCCCGATAACAAAAAAGGTCGCCTTGATGTGATGCTCCGCGAGCAGATCGAGTAATTTCGGCGTTAATTTTTCGCTCGGGCCATCGTCGAAAGTCATGGCGATGTAGGGTCCATTCACATGCACATAACTGAATGAGATGGGCGCTTCTGCGGGAGCCATTGGAATCGGAGTCGGAACCGGTGACCCGGCAGGGGCAGGAACGGTTTGCGCTGCGGCGCCGAGACACGCAGCCAGAATGAAAATACAAATCACGAACGAGCGAATCATGCGGAACGGCGAAATTGTTGCTGTATCTAGCAGAGGACCTGAGCAACGCAAGAAGCACGCCTCTTCTGCCAATAATGCCGAACTTTTTGGCAGTCATCCTGCTTAGTTAGGCAATCTCCTAGGAATGAAAATCTTGCTCGTGGAAGATCACCAGGGCAGCCGCCGCAACATGCAGCGATTGATTGAGCGGCGTGGCCATGAAGTTACTGCCTGTGGAAGCGTCGAGGAAGCTGAGACTGCGCTGGCGACCGAGAAGTTTCCTTTTCTGATTCTCGATTGGATGTTGCCGGGCAGAAGCGGCGTCGATCTTTGCCGGGAATTGCGTACGCAGCCGGACGGCGATGAGCCGTATATCTGGCTGGTGACCGGTCGTTCGGACACCAAAGCCCTGGAGGAAGCGCTCGAAGCCGGCGCGAACGATTACTTGCTCAAGCCGGTCGATGCCGGCCGATTGAATCTTCGGCTTTCCGTCGCCGAGCGCCAGATTCGCGGTCTGGCCGAACGCAACGAATCGCGCGCGGCCTTGCGCGATTATGCGCGCAGCATGACCGGCATCCTCGAAAACACAACCGACGGTTTTCTCGCTTTGGATTCGGATTGGAAATTTATCTATGTGAATCCGAAAGCTGCGTCTCTGCTCGATTGTTCGCGCGATGAGCTGCTTGGCGAAAGTTTTTGGAAAAAATTTCCGAAAGTGTGCGGTTCTCTTTTCGAGACTGATTACCGGAAGAAAATGGCGGAAGGTTTCGCGCTCGAGTTTGAAGCGACTGATGCTACGGGCACCGATTGGTTCGAAGTGCACGCGTATCCCAGCGGCCAGGGTATCTCGGTTTTCTTCCGCGATATTATCCGAAAAAAGACGAGCGAAGAAGAGCGCCTCAAGACGAGCAAGCTCGAATCCCTTGGCACACTCGCCGCCGGAATCGCGCACGATCTGAATAACATTCTCACGGTTATCTCCGGAAACATTGGGCTGGCGCAATTCGGCGCCACGGAAGGAGCGAGCAATTATCTTCCTTCGCTATCGAAAGCGAGCCGCGCGGCGGAATATGCGGCGCATTTGTCGAATCAACTTTTGACGTTCGCCAAAGGAAGCATGCCCTACAAACAAGTCGCCGCTATCGGCGAGTTGCTGGCGCAGGCCTGCGAGTTTGCTCTGCATGGGTCGAATTTGCGCGCGGAAATGCAGGTCGCTCCCGATCTTTGGAAGGCCGAGGTCGACGCCGATCAGATTAAACAAGTCGTCAACGCTCTGATTCTAAATGCGCGCGATGCCATGCCCTTTGGTGGCAAGGTGCGGCTGCACGCCGAAAATGCGGAGGTCAAACAAGACGGGAGCGCGATTCTCATGCCGGGCCATTATCTTAAGGTCAGCGTTTCCGACCACGGTGAAGGAATCACGCCGGAAGTTGCGGCAAAAATGTTCGATCCCTATTTCACGACGAAGGCGCTGGCCAGTGGTTTGGGACTTTCCATTAGCCAGTCGATCGTGAAAAAGCACGGCGGTTTGCTTCATCTGGAATCTTCCTCCGCGGATGGATCGACATTTACGTTTTATCTGCCGGCGGCGGCGGTAAAAGTTTCGGGACCGAAAGTCGCGGGACGCGAACGCCGGTTCAACTTCGATCGGCAACGCGTGCTCATCATGGACGATGACGAGGCAATCCGTGAGCTCACGGCGCAACTTTTAGGAACGCTCGGGTATGATGTGACCCCAGTGCCTGACGGCGTGGAAGCGGTTAGAGCTTATGAGCGTGCGCTGCGCAGCGGCGAAAGATTTCAGGCGGTCATACTGGACGCGACTGTTCGCGGTGGACTTGGCGGCGTCGCCACGATCGAACGCCTGCGCCAGATTGATCCCGATGTGACCGCGATCATCTGCAGCGGTTATTCCGACGAAGCCGCGCTGAGGGAATTCCTGAGCTACGGATTTCGAGCCGCGCTACCAAAGCCGTTCACGCGCACGGAACTGGGCGACGTGTTGCAGCGAGCAATCGCCGCGCGCAAGATGAATTAGTTGTAGCCGCGGCCGTTGACCCCGGCTAAAGGCTTCAGCTTTTCTTGAGCCGTTCCAGCTGGTCAATAAAGAGCCTAACCAGTGGTGGGTCGTTCGGTCCGGTTGGGATGTAGCCGAGCGCACCCAATTGTTTCCCCTCGCCGTTCAAAACAATTATCGTCGGAAAACCTTCGATGTTGTATTGGTGCGCGAGATTTTGATTTTGCATCCGGAGGCTCTGCGTTTGCTCTTTTCCCCGCGGAAAATCGACCTCCATCAGGACCAGATTATTTTTGGCATACTCCTGAAACTCCGGTTGGGAGAAGACTTCGCGATGCAAGCGAATGCAAAAGCCGCACCAGTCGGACCCGGTGAAATCGAGGAGCAATAGCTTGTTACTGGATTTCGCTTGCTTCTGAGCTTCCTGGTAATCCGTCAGCCAGGAAACGTCAGCGCGCGCGGGACCTGCGCCGAGCATCACAGCGACGATGCCAGTGAGAATGAGGCGAAAATTTTTCACGCGATAGTTTCCCGCAAACTGCGGCTTTAAGCAAGCGACTGTAGCCGCCCCGCTCTGTCGGGGCGAAAGGTGAGCCAGTCGGGGCGATAAGATGAGCTGGAACACGGCGACAGAGCGCCGTGGCTATAACTGAGCGGCTGGGCCGGTACAAAACTTAGCCCGGCTTTAGCCGGGCTAAGGCGAAAGAAAATGTGAGACAAAAATTTAGCGGATATGTCCCGAGACGAGTTTGGTCATCTCGAACATGCTGACCTGGCTCTTGCCGTTAAAGACCGGCCGGAGCGAATCGTCCGCGTTAATCATCGTTCTCTTTTTCTTATCCTGGCATCCGTTCTTTTTGATGTAGTCCCAGAGTTTTTTGGTGAGCTCGGAGCGCGGAAGAGGTTTGGAGCCAACGATCGCGGCGAGTTTGTCATCGGGTTGAACCGGCCGCATGAAGGCGGCGTTCGGTTTACGTTTGGAAGTTTTTTTGGCTGTGGATTTCGGCATAGAGGCTGATTAATCCCTCCCTCGATAGAGGGCAACACTAAATTTTGCCGATTTCCAAAAAAATTTAATGGGCGCGCCGAACCGCCAAAGCCGCCAAATCGTCGGCCAAAGGTTTCTCGCTTTTGTCCGGCATCGTTTTTTCTAGCGTGCCGGAGAGCAGTGCTTGCGCGCTCGGCGCATTCTTCGGCAACATGTCCACCACGCGTTCGATTGCGAGACGATGCGTACCGCCGTCCTCCGCGCCAGCCAGCCCGTCGGTGTACAAAAGAAACGCGTCGCCTTGATGCAGATCGACCGTGGTCTCATCGAATTTGGATTTTTCCGCCAATCCCAGCGGCGGCGCCGACGATCGAATTGTTTCGGTCGCACCATCGCGCCGTTGCACGATCAATGGCGGATGACCTGCGCCGACCACACTGGCCCGGCCATTTTCCGGATTGAGCGCGACACACATCGCCGTCATAAACGAGCGCGCGCCGAAGATGGTGCGGAAATCTTTGTTCACCGCCTCCATGATTTCCCGGGGCGAATTGTGTTCTGTCGTGCCGTGATGAAAAAGCAGCTTGGCCAGCGTGGTCATCAACGCGGCGGAAGCGCCATGGCCCGTGGCATCGGCGATCCAAAACAAAGTGCGACCGTCACGCATGCGGAGCCAGCCGTAGATATCGCCCCCCACTTGGATGACCGGGCGATAGATTGCGGCGATTTCCCAACCCGAAAGCGGCGGCGGATTTTGCGGAATGAGAGACTGCTGCGTCAGCCGCGCCGCTTCCAAATCCCGTTCCAGGTTTCCGCGCCACGCTTCCAGCTCGTCATTTTGCATTTCGAGCTGCCGCCGCATTTTGCGCAGCCGTAATTGCGTATCGATCCGCGCCGACAAGACCGCGATGTTAATCGGTTTCGTGACAAAATCGTTGGCGCCGGCTTCGAGACACATCACTTCGCTCACTTCGCCGCCGTGACCTGTGAGCATGATCGCCGGAATTTGCGCGATCGTCGGGTCTGCATCGGCGCGCAGTTTTTTCAAAACCTCCGCGCCGTTTAGTCCGGGCATGTCATAATCCAGAAGCAAAAGTGATTGCGGCTCGGCGCGCACAATTTCCAACGCCTCCGTGCCGTTGGAGCATTCCCGGCAGGAGTAGCCGGTGGCGGAGAGCGCATGCCGCAACAGTTTCCGACTCAATGGATCGTCATCAATGACGAGGATTCGATCGGAGTTTTCCTGGGTCATGCGTTATCTTCTATTCGAAACGACGGAGCGAAGTATTCGTATTGATTTATGGCAAGAGTTTTTAAAAATGTAATCCAATGAAGGCCGGGCTGCGATTGTCTATTTAGCGATTGTCACGCCATCTTCTATGAATTAGAAGCAAGTGAACACCGTCGAACACACCTTTATGAAAATCTCGCTCTCGCTCGTTGTTCTTGCCGCATTCGCCGTTATGTCATGCGAAGAGGAACCGCCGGTGCGGAAGCATCGCGTGGCTCATTATCCTTCCACCGCCACCGAATACCCGCCTCAACCGCAGCCTTTTAATCCTGAGAGTCAACCTCCGCCACCTCCCGATAACGTTATCGCGGAAGAGTCGCCTACACCCGCTGCCACTGCCGCGCCGGTGACGAAGACCACCAAGGGCGATATTCCCTACGGCATTCCCGTTCCGAACAAGCCGGGGTTTGTCACCAGCCCATTCGCGCCTAACCAGGGTTATGTCGACGTGCGCGGATTCCCGCCGGGAACCGAAGTGAAAGATCCTTACACGAACAAGATTTTTCTTGTTCCGTAAGGATCTAAGCGACGCAGTGGCCCGAGCCACCAAGGAGCGGCGGCTTCCCAGCCGCCGAACAATTCCATAGCCGGCGACTGCAAGTCGCCGCTCCTTGAATGCTTAGGGTGACTCTTCCCTCTCGCGAACTACGGGGAAAAATTTTCGTTCTCTGAAAATATTGAGCATCGGGGTAAAGTGCGAGTATTCACAAATCTCGGTGCGCCATCTGCTGGACAACCCGACGCAATATCGGATGCTGATCGTCGCATGATTCGGAGCGATAAGTTCGTGTCCGTTTTGTGAATCGAATCGAAAAAAAACACATGGAATATCGGGTGAAGCGGGCTCCTCGGATTGATACCGAGATCACATTGCCGGGCGACAAAAGCATCTCGCATCGCGCCGCGATCATCGCGGCGCTTTCCAATGGCGTTTGTGTTCTGCGCGGGTTTTTGCCGAGCGAGGATTGCATGCACACGGTCAATGCTCTGCGTGCGCTCGGAATTAAGATCGAGCAGCCGGAACCGACCATGCTCGTGGTCCACGGAAACAAACGACTGCTGAAAGCGCCATCGGGCCCGATCAACTGCGGAAATTCGGCGACGACGATGCGTCTTTTTGCGGGATTGCTCGCGGGCCAATCGTTCGAAACGCGTCTGGTCGGCGATGCGTCGCTTTCGCGGCGTCCGATGGATCGGGTGATCGCGCCGCTTCTGCAGATGGGTGCGAACATCGTCGGCGAAGGACCGAATCAAACTGCGCCGCTCCGCATCAAAGGTGCACCGCTCAAAGGAATCGAATATTCGATGCCGATCGCGAGCGCGCAGGTGAAAGGAGCGCTGCTCCTCGCCGGACTTTTCGCGAAAGGAAAAACTACCGTTTTCGAGCCGGCCATCAGCCGCAATCACACGGAGCTGATGCTGAATTATTTTCTCGTGCGCGCCGCGAAGGAAGAAGATGGCGGCGTCACCATCTTCGGCGATCAAACTCCTGAGTCGCGCGATTTCTCGATCCCGGGAGATATTTCTTCCGCCGCGTTTTGGCTGGTCGCGGCCGCGGCGCAACCCGGTGGACATTTGCTCGTGCGCGATAGCGGTTTGAACGATACGCGCACGGCGTTGCTCGGCGTCCTCATCCGCATGGGTGCGCAATTGCGCGAGGCCGTCGAAGATGTCGATCAACTCGAACCGTGCGGCGCCGTCGAAGTAACCGGTGCTGCGCTAAAAGGAACCGTCATTCAAGGAAAAGAAGTTCCCCAATTGGTGGATGAGTTGCCCGTCCTCGCAGTGGCTGGTGCGCTCGCGAGCGGGACGACCATTATTCGGCAAGCCGAAGAATTGCGCGTGAAGGAAACCGATCGCATCGCGGCCATCGCCCATAATTTGCGCGCGATGGGAACTCAGGTGGTGGAATTGAAGGATGGTTTGGAAATTCACGGACGGCCGTCATTGCGTGGCGCGCGCGTGGCCAGTTTTGGCGATCATCGCATCGCCATGGCTTTTGCCATTGCCGGTTTGCATGCGGATGGGGAGACGATCATTCAGGATGTGGAATGCGTTAACGAGTCGTATCCCGGTTTTGAAGAGACGCTCGAGGAATTCATGAATCCGAGACGGATGCGCGCCAGCACGCCCGTGATCGGTTCGCTTTTCCCCGAGCGACTCGAAGCTGAGTAGTTCGGTTTTTGTAACGCATAGTTTTTCCCTAAAGCCCTCGCGCGTATCTCACGCCACGAAGGAGGGGCGCTTTCCCAAGCGCCCATTTTTTTAGTTCGGCGGTTGAAAACCGCCGCTCCTTGATGGTGCGCCGGGAGTTCCGTGCAAGAAATGTCGCGCGCGCCTTTGTGTTAGCTACTATTCGGCGCGTGAGTTCCTTTTATCGCGTCATTGCCATCGACGGGCCCGCCGCTTCGGGCAAAAGCAGCGTTGCGCGCGAGCTGGCTCGTCGCCTCGGTTTCGCCTACGTGAATTCGGGCGCGATGTATCGCGCTGCCACGTGGCACGCACTTGAGAGCGGCGTTGATTTAAAGAACGCAGAAGCGGTCGCGCGTCTGATCGAATCCGCTCCCTTCGTCTGCGATCTGGAAGAAAATCAATCCCACATCACCATCGCGGGAATCGATCCGACAAATTTTTTGCGCGACGATCGTGTGAACAACGGCGTGTCGCTCGTCAGCAGCGTCCCGCGCGTCCGCGAAATTCTCGTCAAGATGATGCGCGACTACACGATGAATCATGATGTCGTCATGGAAGGCCGCGATATCGGCTCGGTCGTTTTTCCCGATACGCCCTACAAATTTTACATCGACGCCTCGCCGGAGATCCGCTTGCAGCGGCGTGCCGCCCAAGGTCAGCGCGATCAAATCGCCGCACGCGATCGGGCCGATTCCTCGCGCCGCGCGTCACCTCTCATCATCGCGGAAGACGCGCACGTCATCGACAGCTCCAATCTCACGATCGACGGCGTGGTCGGCGAAATCATCGGACAACTCAAACGCAAAGGGATGAAAATCGCCTAACGAGTGAATCCATATTACTGGACGGTTTACACGCTAACGAAATTGGTTTCGCGTTTGTTCTTCCGCTTTCGCGTTCTGCACCAGGAGCGTCTGATCCAGGAAGGCCCGATCCTTCTCGCCATGAATCACCAAAGTTACCTCGACCCGCCTTTCGCCGGCTCCGCCTGCAAACGCGACATCTATTACCTCGCGCGCAAGTCGTTGCTTAAAGGCAAATTCTTCGGCTGGTTGCTGCCGAAGTTGAACGTCATTCCCGTCGATCAGGAAGGAGGCGATCGCAGTGCGCTCAAGGCGCTCATCCGAATTTTGCGTTCTGGAAATGGCGCGCTCGTTTTTCCCGAGGGCAGCCGCACGATCGACGGAAATTTGCAGCCGGCATTGCCCGGTGTTGGATTCGTCATCGCGAAAACGCTCGCGCCGGTAGTGCCCATGCGAATTTTCGGCGCGCACGAAGCGCTTCCGCGCGGAGGCGGAAAATTGCGATTCCATCCAATCACCATCGTCATCGGCGAACCGATTCACTTTTCGGAAGCGGACCTGCAGCCGGCTGGCAAAGATCTGTATCAGCGATTAAGTGATCGCGTGATGAATGCGATTGCAGCTTTGCAATTGGAGTCGCGATGAGCTCCCCGTCGGAACAAGTTCCTGCACGCGGTTTGGTTGTCGTCGCGATTATTTTAGTTGCATTCGCTCTGCTCGCGCTTTACGCAAATATTCAGAAGTTTCGTCGCGACAGAATAGAAACGGTGATCGTTTCGCCGGTTGCAACGCCAACTCCATCACCGGCGAATGCTCCTTAGCGTGCGATCGGCTGGCGCCTTGCTTCGAATAACAGGCGACGAATGAAGTCTAACTAGCAATGAAAAAGGTTTGTGCTCTTGGAATCGCAATCGCTCTAGCGTGTTTTGCTTCCTGCGGGAAGCAACAGACGGAGGCGGAGAAAAACGCGGAGATAGAGCGCCAGGTCCAGGAACGGCTGGCGGCGGAACACCAGGCCGATGAGCAGCAGAAACTCGCGCAGCGTGAAGCCGATCTGAAAGCGCGCGAAGATGCGCTGGCGCAAAAAGAACAGGAACCGGCACCGGAACCAACCGCCACACCGCAAATGCGCGGAGCCGACATCCAACAGCGTGACGTGACTGAAGCTGAACAAGTCCCCGAGACCGACAGTGAGGAAACCGCGAGCTACAACACTTTTTACACAAAGCTGGAACCGTACGGCGCGTGGCGCGAAACCTCCGCGTATGGTTACGTTTTTCAGCCTAACGAGGCGAGCCGTTCCCGAAACTGGCGTCCCTACACAAACGGTCATTGGGTTTACACGGATGCGGGCTGGACCTGGTATTCGGAAGAGCCATTTGGCTGGGCCACTTACCATTATGGACGCTGGGCCAGACTGCGCAGCGTCGGTTGGGTCTGGGTTCCGGGCGATGAATGGGCGCCGGCCTGGGTCTCATGGCGCAAGGGAAACGATTACGTGGGCTGGGCGCCGCTGCCGCCAGAAGCTCGCTTCGAGCGCGGCCGAGGCATTCATAATTGGGCCGACAATTATTATGACATCGGCCCCGATCAATACTGTTTTGTCCCGGCGACTGATTTGGGCGCGCAGCAAATCGAACACACAATCATTCCGGTCGAGCGCAACGTCACGATCGTCAATCAAACGATCAACGTGACGAACATCACCTACAATAATACGACGATCGTAAATCAGGGTCCGAATTATGAAGAGCTGCGGAGACGAAGCCGGCATCCTATTCAGCAACTGCGACTCGATCGCCGGCAACACTTTGAAAACGGAAATCCGCATGCAGTAGTTCGTGGCCAAGTGATCGAGATGACCGCGCCAGCGATTGCGCCCGCGCGGCCAGCCGATCGGCCGCGGGTGGTGAAGGAAAAAATTGCGAAACCTGAGGTCGATCACGGTTGGGCTGATATTCGCGACAAAAAAGCAGCGGAACAGGCTCGCGCGAAAATGAAAGCGGAAGCGACTTCGCTGCTGTCAGGCGCGCCCACGCCAAAAGCCACGCAAGCGCAGCAGACTCCGGAGTCAGCGCAGCCAGTCGAGACGCCGGTGCGAAATTTTCCCGATCGCGCGAAAATGAAACCGCATTCGTCGGCGACGGTCGCGCCCGGCCTCAGAGGGGCTGTCCCGCTGGCCACACCGCATCTGGGGGATGAGAGCAAGGGATCGAAACGTCAGATGAACGAACGGGAAATGGAAGAACTGCGCAAAGAGAGAGCGGCGAAAAATCAATTGCCTTCGCCTCCAGCCGCAGCGTCCGCTTTCCCACGCGCGACCGTTTCGATAAAGCCCTCACCCGCGGTCAGTGCGGCGAAATCTTCGCCCACAATTTCTCCCACACCACAGATGACAACGCCTTATGCGCGGGAGCCCTCAAGACAACCGGTAGCTTCGCCCCAACGCCCAGGCGCGAGGGAGTCGAAAAAGGAAAACAAAGGCAAACAGCGAAACATGCGGACGCGCGAAACTCCCAGTCCGGCACCGACTGGGCCGGCGAGATAGCGTTTCTAGCTGTAGCGGCGGTCTGTGACCGTCGCTCGAATCCTGTTTGTGTGGCGAAGATGCGACGGTCATAGACCGCCGCTACAGTACCGCTTCAGTCGCCCCTCGTTCTTCGGCCAAACTTCGCGCGTAGGCAAGCGTGTCGATCGCATCGACATTCTTGTCGCGCCGAATCGCTTTGATGCGCGGAAAACGCAGCGCCAAACCGCTCGCATGACGCGCGCTCGGCTGGATCGAATCGAAAGCGACTTCGAGCACGATGTCTGGTTTCACTTCTCGATAACGTCCGCGATCGACGATCGTGTTTTGCTTAAAATGTTCGGTCAGTTCCGCGATCTCGACATCCGTTAGGCCGCTGTAGGCTTTGCCGATCGGAAGCAGTTCGCCGCTGGTTTCGTCGCGCACGGCAAACGTGTAATCGCTCAAGACCTGATTGCGTTTTCCATGTCCGAGCTCGGCCGCGACGACAACCACATCGAGCGTGGCCAGTTCTTTCTTGAGCTTGAACCAGAACATGCCGCGCCGTCCCGGCGAATAGAAGCTTTCCGGATCTTTGATCATGAGGCCTTCGTTCAAGCGTCGTCGTGCGCTTTGAAACGCTTGTTCGATCTCGGCCGCGGAATGCGGCGGGAAAAACTTCCGCGATTTGAAATTGCGATGGTAGTTTCAGTCCGCGCAAAAGCTCGCGCCGTTCGCGGAGTGGTGTTTTCAAAAGCGAGCGTCCATTCAACCACAACAAATCGAACGCGACGAAAACAACCGGGACATCGGCCGAAGCAGCCGCGAACAAATCGGCGCTTTCATTTTTGCGACCGAGCCGTTTCTGCAGATCGAAGAATGTGAGTTTTTTTCCCTGCTCGAACGCGATGATTTCGCCGTCGAGAATTAGCATTGTCGGAAAACTTTCGCGCTTGTTCGGCGAGTTCGACGAATTGATCGGTCATGCGTCGCAAATCGCGCGAGAAAATTTCCACGCGGTCCGCGTCCGCGATGCAGTTGCGCGCGAATGCCGTCGAATTTGTCTTCCACGTAAACGTTGTCGCCGTTGTCTAGCGGCATGCGGCGAGTTGGGATTACGTTTCCATCCCTGCCGCCAGGACGGCGGCAGATTACATTAAATCGTTCCCAAATCGCTTCCGCGGTCGGCTCGGGACTGGCGAGCATGCTTTTGATCGGACGGAAGAGTGAAAGCTCGGCGCGCTGCAAGTTCGTTTCGCGACGCGAGCAACGCGGTTTGCCCGATATCGCCGAGAAGCATGTTTGCTTCTTTCACTTCATCAAGCGGCGCATCGAACGCGACGGCGATCGCTTCCTCGACCAGGCCTTCGCGCAAACCGATGCGCAGATCGCCGGTCAAAATCTTCACCACGTATTCGGCTTCGCGCGCGGAAAGTTTGGCGAAGCGCGCTCGCAGAAACTCCGTCTTGTTCAGCGGTCCGCGCATTTTTTGCAGGTCTTCGAAAAATGCGCGCGATTCTAAAATGTCCGAAAGGCTCCGGCGAAGTTCGACCATCGAGCGCTTCAAATGCAGTTTTACCGGCATCGCCGTGACTGCTCGCGATGCGACGAAATTCCGCCTCGCTCAATTTGCTCGCAGCGACGAGCGCCCGAAAGATGACGGACCATCCGACCTGCAACGTGCGCAGATCGCTTTGCGGGAACGGTTTGCCGGTGAAATAAACGGTCGCAACTGGCAATTGCTCGTTAGGCAACGCGCGAAGATATTCGGAAAGCAGTCGTACCTTCTCGAGTTTTGCCGGAGTGGCGGCGATCATTTCGCCGATTTGAGCGAATGCGGCGAATTCTGATTGGGGAGCGCACGCGTTCCGCGTGCGGGCGATGACGTCCTCGTCATCGCGAACTTTTTCTTCCGGCATGTCTTTCATGGAAGTTCGTTGCGGCGACACGCCGCAACCAGCACGCGAAACGCGTGCGTTCCCCAGAGTCGGCAATTGCAGCTCCATCTGATTTTCCGCGCTCAAGGCCCACGCTTCGTGGCCGCGATCGCGCAAGTCGCGCGCAAACTCCGCGGCAAACCCATGCAGCGTCAGAACGCGTTTTGGCTGCACGAGTTCGACGTAGCGCAGCAGATCGTTGTAATCGGCGTGATCGGAAAGCGGGAATGCGGCATCGACTTGATATCGATAAATGGCATTCGGCTCGACCGCCCAACCGCTGATCATGGCGACGCGTTTACGCGGAATTTTTTCGAGCATGCGCGAGCGATTCGCGCTCGGCGGGCAGATCAAAACTTTGCCGGCAACTTCATTGGCTTTGTAGCGTTCGTATTCGCAAAACGATTGGCCGAATTGTTCGTAGATTCGCGTCATCTGATAAACCGATCCGTGCAGCATCGGGGTAAGACCCGCGCCGGCGAGCGCGCACAAAATCTCCTGCGCTTTGCCTAACGAGTAGCCGAGCAACACGGGAACGGCGTCCTCTTCCAGTGTTTCGCGACAAAAAGCGACAATCTGCTGAACCACCTGTTCGGTGGGCGGAAGCCGGTAGCGAGGCAAGCCATAAGTTGTTTCCATGATCAAAGTGTCGGCCTGCCGCCATTCCGCGGGCTCGGCGGATTTGCCGTGGCGCAGTTTGAAATCGCCGGTGTAGAGCAGCGAGTCGGCGTCGGTTTGCAGAAAGAATTGGGCCGATCCAAAAATGTGACCGGCTGGGAGAAGCATCAGGTCGAGACCGCGCACCGGGGTCATCTCGCCGAAAGGGACGACATGCTCTTTTCGTTTTCCCGGCAAACGTGCCTGCATCAAGCGCGCGGTGCGTTCGGAAACAATGATCTCGTCATGCGCGGCGATGTGATCGCTGTGCGCGTGGGAAACGAAGGCGAATGGCTTCGCATCCCAGGGATCGAGCCAGAGATTCTGCTCCGGCAGGAAAACGCCGCGCTCGTAACGAACATCGATCACGCGAGATGTTACGCTGAAGGGGCGGCGGTTTCCAAACCGCCGCTTTTTGCGTGCGCATTGACATGCTACGCAAGAACCGGTTTCATTGTGCGAGTGAAACGGCTCGTCGGTTTGGTCGCGCTCCTTTTTTGTGCGAGCGACGCAGCGCATGCTGCGGATGAAGCGAAGATTTTGGCAAAAGTCGATCCGCTGCCGGTCGCGCTCAGCAACGATTTCGAATTTCGAAAAACCAAGCTCTTCTCGTTAGGCCCGGCGACTTTGGCGGCGGCCGCCGCGAGAAACAAAAAGGAAAACAATGGCGCCCGAGCAGGGAATCGCGCTACCGCGGCGGTAGCGGAAGCGGCGATTAATTTCGAGACGAGGTATCGCCTTTACGGTGCCGTCACTGCGCTCGATGGACGAGAACGCTTTGGGAATTATTTTGACTTTTTCTGGCTCGCCAAACGCGACGCCGATATTACCGTGCGTCTGGAATATCGGCAGGAAGCGTTGCGTTCATTTACCCAGGCTCGCGAGATTCATTATCCAAACGCACGCGGCCATCATAAGACTGAGTTCGCGATAATCGGAGACGATTTTTTTGATGACGGGCGGGTCACTGCCTGGCGCTGTTTGCTGGTCGAGAACGGTCACATTGTGGCGGAAACCAAGTCCTATCTTTGGAGATAAAGGCCGGCGATTCGCATTGGCAAAGTGATAACGCTTATCAACCGCATAGATTTGTCGAGGCGTGGAAGCTGCTTAAGTAATTACGACGAGGTTTGACACCCTCGGGCTCGATCTTATATTTTCATATTCAGTCGTGCAGTCATCGATACAAGTAGGGGTCCGTGGCCCAGCCGTCTGGGTGAGAGTGGAGGGCAAAGGAAGTTTCCTTAACAGCGGCAATTTTAAGGAATTCGCACGGCATATGGTGGAGAAGGGCTACCGCGAATTCGTCGTCGATCTGGCTAATTGCGCGATGCTTGATTCGACTTTCATGGGGACAATGGCGGGAGTCGCATTGCGTTTGAAGGAACTGGGGCAGGGACATCTCCGCGTGGTGCATTGCGGACAGCGCAGTCACGAATTGCTCTCCGGCCTTGGCCTCGATCAGCTCTTCAGTATTCAGGCGAATGGTTCGGCTGCGCCGCAGTGCGAACTGTTGAACGCGAAGCCGGAAGCGCCCTCCGCGGAAGTAAAGAAGCAGGAGCAGAAAAAAGAAATGCTCGACGCGCACGAAGCGCTCTGTGAAGCCGCCCCGGAAAACGTTCCCCGGTTCAAAGACGTTCTCGATTATCTAAAGCAGGATTTGCATCAAGAAGAGACAGCGTCGAAGTAACAGCGCCGTCTCCTCATGTGGTCGTCTTATCTTCCCGCGCTCCTCGTCGTGGTGGTGGTAGGCTGGATTTTGACGGCGTTGTGGCAGCGGCGCCGCATTAGACAGCTCGAACGCAAAAAGGAAGAAATCGAAGTCGAGGAGACGCTCGTCTTCGATTTTCTGCATGGACTTGGTGAAGCGTTTCGCGAAACCATCCGGCCCGGCGATTTGCACCGGCTGATCGTGGAAGGCGCCACGCGCATTCTCGATGCGCGCGGCGGTGTGCTTTACATGGTGGACCGCACCGGCGCCAAACTCGCGCCCGCTTTTATTTCCAAAGGCGCTCCTCCGCTCGTTGATGTTCCCGATGCTGTTTTGCAACAGGCGATCGCGAATCCCACGGCCCTGGAAGATTATCTGCGCACGCGCACCGTCGCGCCGGAGGAGGGCCTGGTCGGGCGCGTTTGGCGAAATGGCGTGGCGGCAAATCTGTCCGATCTGGCCGGCGCGCCGGAGTTAGCGAAATTGCGCAAATCGCCGTTTGGCTCGGCCTCGGTAATGGTGACGCCACTCCTTTACGGCAGACAAAACATGGGGGTGCTTGCGCTCGGTCAGGCGGCGAAGAGCCCACCCTTCTCGCCAAGCGATTTCGTGATTTTCAAATCGATCGCCGAACAATCGGCCTTCGCTCTTTACAACGCCATCATCTATTCGGAAGCGAACGAGAAAAAGCGGCTCGACCACGATCTCCAGATCGCGCGCGAAATTCAGCGCGTGCTGTTGCCCTCAGTCGCGCCGACGATCGATGGCTTTGAAATCCACGGACTAAATATTCCAGCGAGTCAGGTCAGCGGCGATTATCTGGATTACATCAAGGTCGATGAGGAAAGACTTGGAGTTGCGATCGCCGATGTGTCCGGCAAGGGCATTCCGGCGTCGCTCATCATGGCAATTTGCCGCAGCGTCTTGCGCAGCACTGCGCCGGGCAGTCCCTCCCCATCGGATGTCTTGCAGAAGGTTAATCGTCAGCTTTATCCCGACATCAAAGAAGACATGTTCATTAGCATGGCCTACGTCATTCTCGATCACGCGCGCAACGCGGTCACACTCGCGCGCGCGGGACACGATGCGCCGCTACTTTACAGACACAGTGCCCATACAGTTACGACGGTGAAGCCGCCGGGAATGGCTGTGGGCATTGACAGTGGAGACGTGTTCGATAGGATAACGCGCGATTTTTCCCTCGAGCTCGAGCGCGGCGATTGCCTGATTTTTTATACTGACGGCATTACCGAAGCGCTCAACGCGGAGGGCGATGAATTCGGTTTGGAACGGATGATGCAGTCCGTGCAGAAGAGCGCCGATAAAGGCGCGCTGGCGATTATCACCGATCTGACCGAGGAGGTGCGAAACTTTATCGGATCGCAACCCCAACACGACGACATTACGTTGATTGCAATTCGAAAAACATGAAAGCCGACAAAAAACACAACGCCGACGAAACCGCTACGGCGGCGGCGCGCGGGAAAATGGAAACCAGTATGGCGCCGGAAGACGATGGGGAAGGCTTGCAAGCCGATCTCGATCGATTTCGTGATCTCGCGTTGCGCAGCCAGGCGGATTTCGAGAATTACAAAAAACGCGCCGCGCGCGAGAAGGATGAAGCAATCAAGTATGCAAATAGCGCGTTGCTCGAACGGCTCGTTCCCATCCTGGATAATTTCGAACTGGGCCTTTCCGCCGCGCGCGGCGAGGGCGAAACATCGCCGATTTTTTCGGGAATGAGCATGGTCCTGAAGCAACTGAACGATTTTCTGGCCGAGAGCGGTGCGCAACCGATCGAGGCCGAGGGCAGGAAGTTCGATCCAAACTTGCACGAAGCCATTGCGCGTGAACCAAGTGACGAAGTTCCGGAAGGCACAGTTTTGCGCCAGACCCGGCGCGGTTATCGTTTGAAGGATCGGTTGCTTCGTCCCTCAAGCGTCGTCGTCTCGAGTGGCCCCGCCTCCTGATCTTTCTCTTGTTCTTGCTCCGATGACCTGGCTTTAGCAGTGCTGATTATGATTTCGAGCAAGAGCATGAGTATGAGCAGGAGGAATAGAGCGAACGCAAATTGCTCTGATTAGTTCCCTGACTCGTTTCGATTTCATTAACCAATGACAACAAAGCGTGATTATTACGAAGTCCTCGGCGTCACCCGTTCGGTGTCGGTCGAGGAAATAAAACGCGCTTATCGCAAGCTCGCGATCAAATTTCATCCCGACAAAAACCCGGACGATCCGGGTGCGGAAGAGAAATTCAAGGAGCTTGGCGAAGCTTACGACGTGCTGATCGATCCGGATAAGCGCGCGAATTACGACCGCTTTGGGCATGCCGCGTTTGCGCAAGGGGTCGGCCGCGGCGGGTTCCACGATCCGTTCGATATTTTTCGGGAAGTGTTCGGCGCGGCAGGGGGCGCCGGCGGAATTTTCGAAACCTTTTTCGGCGGCGGCGTCGCAGCCGATCACGAAGGACATCATCGCGGTTCCGATCTGCGTTACGATATGCAGATCACGCTCGAAGAAGCGGCCTTCGGTGTGGAAAAGGAAATCGAGATTCGGAAACTGGATCGTTGCGAGAAATGCCATGGCGCCGGGGCTGAGCCCGGTTCGCGCGTGATCAATTGTCCGACCTGCAGCGGTCGCGGACAGGTCATCAGTTCACGTGGTTTTTTCCAGGTCTCGCAATCATGCTCGCGATGTCATGGCACCGGCCAGATTATCGAGGTGCCCTGTCGCGTTTGCCGCGGCGAAGGCCGCATCGAAGACCTCAGTCGCATCAAATTAAAAATTCCCGCCGGCATTGGCGATGGATCGCGTTTGCGCTCGTCCGGTAATGGCGAAGCGGGACTGCGCGGCGGTCCCCCTGGCGATCTTTACGTCGTCATGCACGTGAGAGAGCACGAAATTTTTCAGCGCGAAGAGGACAATCTCTATTGCGAAGTGCCGATCCCCTTCACTGTTGCCGCCTTGGGTGGAGAAATCGCCGTGCCGACTCTGGAGGGCAAAGCCAACGTCAAAGTGCCCGCTGGAACCCAGAGCGGTCAGATCTTTAAATTGCGTAACCGCGGAATCGCCAACGTGAATGGGCGCGGCCGCGGTGATTTGCTCGCGCGGTTCCTAGTCGAAGTGCCGACGCATTTGGACGGCGAACAGCGTCTCAAGCTCGAAGAATTTGCCGCGCTCTGCGGCGAGGAAAACACCCCCTTGCACAAAAATTTCTTCGATCGCGCCAAGCGATTCTTTCGCTGATCATCCCCGGCGTTGCGGTAGCGTATTGCGCGTTCCCGTGCTAACGGGATTCAACTCTCAACATTCAAGGCACGGTCGCCGTGCGAACTGTTATTATGAAAGACGAACCAAAGCTTAGCCGCAAACAAATGGTGGACCTGCTCAACGAAGATCTCGCGCGCGAATACCAGGCCATCATCGCCTACATCATTTACAGCCAGACCTTGAAAGGCGCGGAATACAATCATATCGCGCAGGAATTGGAGAAACATGCCGGCGAAGAGTTGCAGCACGCCATCAAGATCGCCAAACAGATCGACTATTTTAACGGCGAGCCCGCGAACAAGCCGAAGGAAGTGAAAGTTTCCGATAAACCGAAGCAAATGCTCCAGTTCGATCTCGAGAACGAACGTCAGACGCTCATCAATTATCGGCAACGCATTCGTCAGGCCGATGCCATGGGCGAATTCGCGCTTGGCGAAGTCTTGCGCGAGATCATCGCGCAGGAACAGGAACATCTTCAGGATCTGGCCGACGCTCTTGGCATTGACACGCCGAAGATCGAGTAAAACCCAAATCCCAAATCCCAAACCCCAAGCACCAGGGAAGCTTCAAGCATCAACCATCAAATCCCAAAAGCGTCGGCTACCGCTTTGGTTACTTGGTTATTGGGATTTCCCTGGGGTTTGGTGCTTGGGATTTGGTGGTTCGACCTAAACCCTGATTTCATGCACCGCTTCTACATTCCGCCTAACGAATGGAATGCCGGCGCGCCGGTGCTTCATGGCGCGGAGGCGCATCATGCGCGCGATGTCCTGCGCCTGAAAAGCCGCGACAAAGTCGTCCTCTTCAACGGCCAGGGCCGCGAATTGACCGCCGAGATTACCTCAGTCGATGACGCGGAGATTAGTCTGCGCAAATTGCATGAAGCCTCAACGCCGCCGCTGCCCTGTCGCATCACGCTGGCTCAGGCGATACCCAAAGGGAAAAACATGGATCTCATCGTGCAAAAAGCCGTCGAGATTGGCGCGGCGGAAATTGCTCCGCTCATTTCCGATCGCACTATTGTTCATCTCGATGACGAGACGGCCGCGCAGAAGCAAGCCAAATGGCAGAACATCGCCATCGAAGCCGCCAAGCAATGCGGACAGAATTGGCTGCCTGAGGTGCGCCGGCCGCGCAAGCTCGCGCAATTTTTCCCGGAAACAGATACAGCGTCTCCGCCTCAGCTTCGCCTCATCGGTTCCCTCCAATCCGACGCACAACATCTGAAAAAGATTTTGGAAGACCATGTCGAACATCACGGTGCTCTGCCGAAAAATGTTCTCATGCTCGTCGGCCCGGAGGGCGATTTCACACCAGCTGAGCTGGCGCTTGCGCGGAGTAATGGATGTCGCCCTATCACACTCGGGCCGATCATTCTCCGGGTCGAAACCGCCGCCATCTATTGTTTGAGTATTCTCTCTTACGAACTTCTTGTTCGCGACCCCGCAACGTAATTACGGGCACTTATTCATGAAGAGCCCGGCCGCCAAGGAAGCATGGTTCGCTGCGTTCGCAGTGATCGCCGCGCTCACGCCGTTTATGGGCAAGGCCTTCCATATCGCTTGCGCACGTCCGATTTGGGCGAAGCCAGGAGCGTCGTTTCCTGGTGGCCGCTGCTCCCGGCTGCGATGTTGTCGTTGTTAATTACCGACGCCGATCAAACTTCAAATCCCAAAGACGTCGCCTACCGGTTTGGGTATTGGTTATTGGAATTTCCCTGGGGTTTGGTGCTTGGGATTTGGGGTTTCTTATTCTGATTCGTCAGCGATCGCGGTGTGATCCAGGCGAAGGATCCGCGAACTCAGCGCTCGACCATCTTCGATTTCGAAAAGCGATAGCGCATCGCTGTCACTAAACACCCGAACCCGTATTTCAAACTTCGCGAGAAGTTAATCGACGACCCTTCCGGAAAATATTTTGTCGGACAGGTGACTTCCGCGATCGAATAGCCAAAAGCGAGGATTTGCGCCAGGATCTGATTATCGAAAAGAAAGTCATCGGAGTTTTTTTCTAACGGCAATTTTTCGAGTAACTCGCGCGAGAACGCGCGATAACCGGTGTGAAACTCGGAGAGCTTCGCTCCCATCAGCAGATTTTGCAGAAAAGTCAGTATGCGATTGGCGACATATTTCCAAATCGGCATCCCGCCCCGCAAAGCTCCGCCACCCAAAATGCGCGACCCGAGGACGCAGTGATACAACCCGCTCGCGATCAGCGCCGCCATCGTCGGAATCAATTTCGGCGTGTACTGATAATCGGGATGAACCATGATGATGATGTCGGCGTTCTTCTCCAGAGCGAGCTGCATAACATTTCTTCTGGTTCGCGCCGTAACCGCGATTGCGTGGCTGCACGTGCACGCTCATGCCCGGCAAAGTGCGTGCGATGGCGATCGTGTCATCGTCGCTCGCATCGTCGACCAGAACGATTTCGTCGACGATCTCCTGCTCCATCACCTCCGCATGCGTCTGCCGCACCGTCCGCGCCGCATTATAGGCAGGCATCACGACCACGATTTTTTTGCCGCGAAACATTGGGATGATGGTGTAGCGGCAGTTGTCTGGTTCGCAAATCCAAAATAGGAGCTTGCTGTAGCGGCGGTCTATGACCGTCGCATTATTTCTGGTGTTGCAACGTCGTCCGAGAATAGTGCGACGGTCATAGACCGCCGCTACAGAGGCCGTGAATCTCGCCACAAATGTTATACAGTTTCGATGTGGGTGAACCAACGCTAACGATTAACGAAATCTATCACTCCATCCAGGGCGAAAGCAGCTGGGCGGGTTGGCCGTGCGTTTTCGTCAGGCTCACTTTCTGCGACCTGCGTTGCACCTACTGCGACACGGAATACGCGTTTTACGAAGGCAAAAAGCAAACGCTGCCCGAAATCATCAATGCGGTTGCAGCTTATCATTGTCCCCTCGTCGAGATCACCGGTGGCGAACCGCTTTTGCAAAAAAATGTGTTGCCGTTGATGAGCGCGCTGGCCGACACGGGGCAGACGGTGCTGCTCGAAACGAGCGGCGCGCATGACATTTCGTCCGTGGATTCTCGCGTTCATCGCATCATGGATCTGAAAACGCCCGGCAGCGGCGAAGTGGAGCGCAATCTGTTTTCCAACATCGAACATTTGACGCAACGCGACGAAGTGAAGTTCGTCATCGGCTCGCGCGAGGATTACGAATGGTCGCGCGAAAATGTTTTGCGCTACAAATTGCCGGAGCGTTGTCGCGCCGTCTTGTTTTCACCGATCTTCGGCCGCATTGATCCACGCGAAATCGTGGAATGGATTTTGGCGGATAATTTGCGCGTTCGTTTCCAACTCCAAATGCACAAATTCATCTGGACCCCCACCCAGCGCGGCGTGTGATTTCCGGGCGCGCCGGAATCTTCCTCTTCCTCTCCCCCTGCCTCTTAATCTGAGCTCAGTACAGACGTTCAACGTTGGACGTTTGCTTCTTCCTAACGATAGAAGATTAAGAAATAGAGGAAGCGGAAGAGGTATCGGTCGATGTGGTGACAGCGTTTCGCATAAGCGCAACACCGATCTGAGACCAGACCAACCAGACAAGTCCTGCGCTTATCGCCCCGATCACATCCGTCACGTAATGTGCTCCGAGGTAAATTCGCGTCAGCGCGATGAGCAGGACTACGACGCACGCAATGAGAAGCGTCAGTGCACGCCAGCGCAACGCGGTAAGACTGGTGCCGACGAAGGCCGCAAGCAGGCCGTAGAAGAGAATCGATCCCATGGCGTGCCAGCTCGGGAAAGTATCGCTCGGTAAGAGGGCGAATGGATTTTCCGGAAGCGCTAGCGACCAGTGGAAAATTCTTAGAAGTGCACAAAGCACCGCCCCACCGCCCATCGCGATAAGCAGTAGAAGCAAACGATGCCACCAATGCCGCCACACCAGAAACAGGCCCAGCGCTAATGAAGCGATAGCGAGAACCGTGGCCGATCCGAAATAGCTAACATTTCCAGCAAAACCGACGAGCGAACGAGTGGAGTGTTCCTGGAACCATGAAAAGATTTTTTGATCTGCGTTGAGCAAGTGGTGATGGCCCTCCGCAGTGGAAGCGATCGCGCCGAAGGACCAGGACACAAGAACGATCACGAATGCGCCCACCACCAAATGCAAAACGAGGTATCCGGCCGGCGTTAGTTTTTGGCAGAGGCGGCCGATTCGGCGCGTAACGAGCGCGCGCAGGCGAGCCACGCGTGGTTTTTGCAAAAACATGTGCCAGCGCTGTCGCAATTCCATTTCGTTACGTGCGATCCATCCCCAAATCCAACCGAGCGCGACAAGGAAAAAAACGAATGCGCCCAAAACTGCCCCGGCGCGTCCGGCCCAACGATGAAGCAGTTCCCAGCTTTCGCCGAAAAAATAACCGAGCACAGCAAAGATGGCAGCCCAAAGAACACAACCCAGCGTGTTGTAGAACACGAAGCGCAAATAGGGGACGCGACTCGCACCCGCCATGAATGGCATCAGGGCGCGCAATAGATGCAGGAAATGGCTGAGAAAAACGCTCTTCCTCCCGTGGCGAACAAAGTAGGTGTCCACCTTTAAGAGGTAACTTTCGCGCACGCCAAACCAATGACCGTAATGTTGCAGCCAACCTCGCCCCAAACGCCGCCCGAGTTCGTAGCCGATGGTGTCGCCAATAACAGCCGCAGCTGCCACCACCACGATCAGGATCTTGAGATCGAATACTCCTTCGCGCGCAAGAAATCCGCTGGCCACGACGAGGGTTTCGCCCGGCATGAAAAGCCCGAGCAATGGCTGGCATTCCAACATCACCACGAGGTAGACGATCAGGTATGCCCACGGCCCGAGCTGGCGCGCGATCTCGACAATGTAATCTATCATGATAGATACCTGGTAGGGGCGATTGACCCAATCGCCCGCGCGGGCGGTTCGGTGAACCGCCCCTACCTAACCGTTCTGCGTTAATCTGCGCAATCTGCGGACAATTTCTTCAGTGTTTCGGCGCGCGCACGGTGCCGGTCTCGATCGCGCGTCTTGCGTTCTTCCAACATGCGGTTGGCGATCTCTTCGACCATTTGCTCGAGCAACATGCGCAGATGCGTATTTGGCCGATAATCGGAAGGCGCGATGTGTTTGACGCGATCGGCGTGCGTCGAAAGCTGATAGCATTTCTTGAAGCCAATGCGCTCGGGATCATCGGGATTGTAAACGGCGATCGCTTCGCCGCCGTTCTTCCGCATGACGGTGAAACAAGGAACATCAGTCGGCCCGTCGCCCAGATAAATCATGTTCGGAAAGGGAATCGGGCGAATGTCCGCGTCCATGTGATCGTTCACATCCTGCGACATATCGAGCATGCCTTTGTTGATGCGGAAGAGGTATTGCGTCTTTTGCGTGTGACTGATGACGCGCTTCGGAAACGTGATGCGGCCTTGTTCGTCCTCGGCAAATTCGCAACCAAAAATCGCGCGCACGTAGGGCGCGAGACGGCTGCCCTCGATTAAGATCCTCATGCCCGAAGAAATGATGTAATGCTCGACCTTGATGCCATGCGTGACCTGTTCGGCGGTGAGCAGGCCGTCGCGGAACTGCTCGAACATTTCGGGCAGTCCTTTGTAAAAATTCAACTTCGCCCCTAACGACTTGAGTTCGGCATTGGTCGGGCGATCCATCCCGAGCGTATCGAGCAGCACTTTCATGTAGGCCAGCTCGTTGTCGTAACCGTCTTCCCGCACCAGCTCGGTGCAGCGTTTCCAGAAATTCTTATTGTCGATCCCGAACGCGGGGAAAACCACCTCGTCCTGCATGTAGCTGGGACTCAGCGTTTGATCGTAATCGTAAACGATGGCGATCGTATTTTGCGGCGTGGACACGGGAAAAATTTAGTGAGTGGGCAAGTTAGTGATTAAGGGATTGAGCGGCGTGGTTTTTCACGTGTGCAAAAAAATCGCTAAACAATGAATCGTAAATCTTTCCACGCTCAGGATGATATTGCACGGCGAGGGCGTAAGGATAATCGCCCAGGCGGAATTGTTCGATGATGTCGTCGGTGGCGCACCAGGCATCGACTTCACAGCGATCGGCCAATCGATCGACGGCCTGATGGTGCGAGCTGTTCACTTTTTCAAAACGGTGGGCGGCGTGCCGATCCGTTCGCAGCGGTTGAATATCGTGATCTTTTTGTTCCGGTAAATTATGACCGCGAATATCGAGCTTGAGCGTGCCGCCAAGCGCGACATTGAAAACCTGCAGTCCTTTGCAAATCGCAAAGATCGGCAGACCGAGATCAAGCGCTTTGCTAACGGCAGCGAATTCCCACTTGTCGCGAGATGCGTCTGCATCTTTTTCAATCACAAGGGGGTCAGGTACCGACTGACGAAGAAATTCCTGTGCAATATCGGCACCACCGGTTAGCAGCAAACCATCCGCATCATCGAGCGTGGTTTCTCCTTGGCGCGCATTCGCGATTTTGATTTCAGGATACACGGCGAAAAATGGGTGAAACCATTTTTCGTCTTTTGACTGCATCCACGTCGCCAGTTTGGGCATCGCGGAAAGTCCGCGTGCTTGGGCGCGCTGTAAAGGACGCCGCACTTGCAGCAAGCGTCGAACCCAAGTCTGGGTAGGGCGGGTGTCCCGCCCGCCATTCGCGGTGTCTCGCCGCGAATATAATTTGGCGCGGCTGGCGAGACACCAGCCGCCACGCTCGAGACGAGCGCGCTACCCTACAACCCGAGGATCTCGCGCACGTATTTCACCGGGGGGCTGCCGTACGCGATCACGCTGTCGTTGTAATTCTTCAGATCGAACGCGTCGCCCGCTTTCGCTTTGGCGCTCTTGCGCAAATCGAGATGCTCGCTCACGCCGACGAAATAGGTCGAGAGCTGCGTCGAAGTCAGCCGCGCGCGTTTCCATTTCCCGACCGCTTCGCCTTCCTCCTGGAATCCTTCCTTCTCCATCAAATCGAGCGCTTCCTTTTCCGACATGTTCTTCATGTGAATGCTTTGGTCGATGATGGCGTTGCAAATCACGCGCAGCCGCATTTTCAACTGCTGCATCTTCACCTCCGGCCCGCCGTAGCCGTGCTCTGCCATCAATTGCTCGGCATAAACCGCCCAGCCTTCGATAAAACTTCCGCTCTGGAAAATCGCGCGCACGAGCGTCGGCGCATGGAATTGGTTGGAATGCGCTCCCTGCAAATAGTGCCCGGGCATTGCTTCATGCACCGTCAGGTCGCGCATCATGTAGTTGTTGTATTCGCGGTAGAACGATTCACGGCGTTCCTTTGGCCAGTCGTTAGGCGGAGGTGAGATGGCAAAGAATGTCTTGGCGTTTTCCTCCAGCGGTCCGGGCGAGTCGCAATAGGCAATAGCCGGCCCGCGCTTGAACTCCGGCATCACGATGACGTCGATGGGCGTGGCCGGGACCGTGACCAGGTCGTGCTCCTTTACGAAATTGGTTGTTTCCGCGAGAACCTTCTGTCCATAGCCAACCACGGTGATGTCGTTAGGATGTTCCTCCGCCAGCTTGTTCAGAACAGCCTTCGTTACTGCTCGTTTGTCGTTTCGTGATTTTTCGTTCGCATCCGGGAAATATTTTTTGTAGAGCGGCAGCGCGGTTTCGTAGATCGCCTTCTGCGTCGCCGCCAGATCGGCGCGCGCGCGTTTCATGATCTCCTCGGTCGATAAATCGGAGGCGAGCGCGAAGTGCAGCTTTTTCCGAAACTTCTCCGCGCCGATGCGGAAATTGCCGTTGGAGCGGGGCAGCAAATCTTCCTCCAGCCATTTCTTGTAATCTTCCAGTGCTTTCGCCGTTTTTTCCTGGAGCGGCGCCAGTTCCTTTCCCAGTTGCGGCGCCTGATTGAGCAAGCGGGCTAAGCCCTTCCCGCACGAGAGAAATCGCGCCCTGCGTTTGGTCGATCGCAGTTTCCGTGTGAACGCGCGGCGGATGCTTCAAATTTTTTTCCGCCTGCGCGATCACGGTCGGAATCGCTTCCAACCGCTTCTTTAAATTAGGAATGCGTTTTTCCGCAGGCGCGAAGTCGCGCGCCACCAGCAGATAAAGGCTGTCCGCCAGACTTTGATTGTAAACGAGCGGGTTCCATTCCCATTCCTTCAACTCTTCGAGTTGAAAGATTTGGTAATCGACATTGTCGCGCAGAATCTGGAAATCGATCCGGTTCGCGCCGCTGAGCTGGCTCTCATCGCCTAACGAGTTGAGTTTTTCGCGGAACTCCTTTTGTCGCGTTAGCTCCTTGGCCAGGGCATCCGCGGAATAATCGCTCAGGCGATCATCGAAGCGATGATCGCCGAGCTGCGTCGCCTGCTCCGGGTTTACCTCGAGATATTTGTCGATGTAAGTCGAAGCGAGCGATTGGAATTGGTCGTCCGCAGGAGACGCGTGAACGCACACTAAAGGTAGCGTTAACAGAAGCGCGAAACAGCCAATGAGTTTGTAGCGGCGGTCTGTGACCGTCGCATAATTCGATTTCGTGCGACGGTCGTAGACCGCCGCTACAGAAGATGTGTTTGTTTTCATGCAGCTTGGAGTTGAGGTTCATGTTCTTTTTCGCGCGCCATTGCTTGTTGCTTTTTGCCTAACCATAAACTGAGTGCGCACCAAATCGCCGCGAGCGGCGCGGCGACAAACGAAATTCCGGTTAGTCCAAGACCGAGCCACGTCAGCAGCGGATAAGACCATGCGCCGATTTGGTCGCCCGCGCGATAGACAAACGTATCGATAAAGCTTTTCGCTTTGTACTTATCTTCGCGGCGCAAGACGGTGAAGAGAACTTCGCGAGCGGGTCGCGTGACGGCAAAGTTGCCCGCGCGACGCAGAATTTGGAACAATGCGAGCAGCGCCAGGCCCGGTGCGAAACCCATGGCGAGAAAGCCGATCACGCTAATCACCGGAAGGAACGCGAGGGTGACACCGACGCCGACCCACTTCAGCAAACGACCCGTGAGGAAGATTTGGACAATGATTGTGAGCACGTTCACGGAGAGATCGACTTGCGCGAAAAACGCTGTGCGTGCGGCGCGGTCGTGAAATTGCTGTCCCGTGATATCGGCCTGTTGAAAATAAACAAGCGTGGAAGTGATGGAGTGGAACAACATGAAGGCGCAAATGCCTAACAAGTAGGGTGAACGCAAAACGTGCGTGATGCCGGTCCAGAGATTACCGCCAATGGGTTGCTCGGCACCCCCAGCCTTGTCATCCCGAGCGATCGCGAGGGAACCCACATTTGGTCGCGCGCTCTCTGGCTTGCGGGGTCCCTCGCTTCGCTCGGGATGACCGGGCTTCCGGAAGCCGGCGGGAAAAATCCGCACGCATTGCGCAGCAAGTTCCAGCATGACAGCGGTAACGAAGAGCAAATTGAGCGATCCGAGTTTTCGGACGAGCGAAGCGGTAATAAGACCGCCAATAATTCCACCGAGTGTTCCGCCGACGCTGATGAATCCGAAAAGGCGTTTGCCTTGATCGCTGTCGAAAACATCGGTCATGAACGCCCAAAAAACTGTGACGACGAATAGATTAAAAACACTGACCCAGACAAAGAAGGCGCGCCCGATCCAGACTTGCTGACTCGGCGATCCGCTCTTCATCAGAAAATAAAAGACGACGAGGTTTACGATGAAGAAGCGATAGGCGATCGGGATGAAGCGACGGCGCGACATGCGCGCGACGGTGGCGGAGAAGAGTGCGTTTGCGATGAGCATGGCGATGAGCGTGCCGGTGTACATCCACGGCAATTTTTCGACGCCGCCGGCCGCGCCGATATCGTCCCGAATTGGGCGCACAACGTAATAGCTGGCGAGCACGAGGAAATTAAAAACGAAAGCGAGGCCGAGCGCGCGTAACTCGTTAGGCCGAGCGTCGACGATCTTTTGACGTAAACGCGCGGGGAAGTTGTTCATCTGGGGAGCGCACGCGACTCGCGTGCTGGCGACGGCGACCCGCCGTTGCGAACTTTGTTTGCAGGAAGAAGGCCACTCGGCGAGTCGCCGAGCGGGGCACGCGAGTCGCGTGCGCTCCCCAGAGAAGATCGCCCAGCGAACTGCATAATCTTTCCTAACGAATTACTGCTGCTTGTGCCACGCTGCGAGAACTTCCACTTCGCGCTCTGACGTGATGCCGGCTTTCAGTTTTGCCTGTCGCTCGGGCGACTGAGACTTGAACCACTTCAACGTATCGCGGGCGGTTTCTGCGAGCGGGCGAAACGTCAGACCTTTGGCGAGCGCTCTTTTGATACTGATGCGACCGATGCCCGCTGCTTCGCCATGCGGCGGAACCCACACCGGCATGTCGGACCAGGGCTCGACTTTTTCTTTCTCGAGAAAGTCGGCGTTTACCCAGGTAAATGTCGCCTTCGAGTTCAACGCTGACTTAATGCCGTCGAGCATTTCGCCAACACCAAGTTGTGACGCCGGACCGGTCGCATTGTAAATTCCTGTTTCGCCCTGTTCCGCCATGCGAATGGTCCATTCGGCCAAATCGCGCGCATCGATGAATTGCACCGGATCGCCTGGATCGCCGGGGGCAAGCACTTCGCCGCCGCGATCGATTCGCACTGGCCAATAGGTGAATCGATCGGATTCGTCGCCGGGTCCGACGATCAAACCCGGGCGAATGATCAATGTTTTTCCCGGAAACCATTTCTCTGCTTCTTTTTCCGAAAGCGCTTTGAGCGGACCGTAAAGTGCAAACTTCGATGCGATCAAAGTTTCGCGTGTTTCCTTCATCGCATCGGCGCCTTCGTATTTTGCAAGCGCAGCTGTTTCATCCATGTCCGGTTTGCTGGTGTCGGCGTAAACCGAAATGGTGGAGATGAAGATGTAGCGATCGACGTTGCCCTGGAGAATTTTCGCAACATCCCGCACCCAGACCGGGACCGATGTCGGGATTGTCGATAACGACATCCCATTTGCGACCTTTCAGCGCGTCGAGTTTTCCGTTGCGATCGCCAACCAATTGCTCGACACCTTCGGGCAATTCGCCGGGATGCGTTTTGCCACGATTGAAAACGGTGACCTTGTGGCCGCGCGCGAGTGCATAACGAACCTGAAACGGTCCGGTGAAGCCGGTGCCGCCAAGAATCAAAATACGCAGCGGCTTTGGCGCTTTACCGATGTCGTTGCTAACCGGTGAGGATTCCTGTGCGAGGCTGCTCGACTGAGGCACGAGCAAGAATAAAGCAATTCCAACTAACGCGAACCAACTCGCGCGCTTGCGATGAAGAAATAACATATGTGAGACTTATCCGAGATCGAAAGAAGAGTGCAATTCCTTGCACTCTCCTTCCTCTACTACCGGAATGATATTTAAATTCGAGAGGTGAACGGGAACCGCTCAGTGCATGACCGAAGCGAGTCCGTTTCCCCGTTCCAATGGTCCTTTGGTTGTCGGCGTGGTCGCGGTTGTGGTCGGGGTCATCGGCGCTTGCGATGCGCAGCCAATGAAAGCAAAAGTGAAAGAAACGAGAACGGCGAATTTAAGTGCGGTTGATTTCATGCGCGTGTGCTTAGCAACGGTTATGCCACGGCAATTTTCCCTCGTGCCGATGCAATATCGTTTCAAATTGTTTGCGAAAACGGGACGATCTCGTTTCGTTTTTGGAACATGTGACGTTGAATGGACCCCATGAATTCAGATGACAATGAGGGGCGCTTTTGCGAGCGCCCTTGGTTTGGGTCGGCGGTTTGGAAACCGCCGCTCCTTGGTGGCGGATTGGTTTCGCGACGCGAGGCGAGTTATTTAATTGCGGCGGCGGCGGCGAGTTTATGCGTCCCCAAATCTGTGCGAGCCGCAAATCTCAGGAAAAATTATCTTTGATCAAGCGCGCGATTCCATCGTCTGGCGAAAAGCTTCCAGTCATCGGGCTGGGAACGTGGCGCGTGTTTGATGTGGGGACATCGCAGCCGGAACGCGC
Source organism: uncultured Verrucomicrobiae bacterium (assembly GCA_963803315.1). GTDB lineage: Bacteria > Verrucomicrobiota > Verrucomicrobiia > Chthoniobacterales > UBA10450 > JBBQFI01. The sequence continues at coordinate 83,198 of CAWDLY010000010.1, forward strand.
GCCGCTCGAGGAAGTATTGAGCGTGTTTGTCGAACGCGGCGCGCGCGTCATCGATTCGTCGCCGATGTACGGACGCGCCGAAGAGGTGATTGGAGAACTGACGACAAAGTTGGGAATCCAGTCATCGCTATTTTTGGCGACGAAAGTTTGGACGACGGGAAAGGAAGAAGGGATTAAGTCGATGGAGCGATCGTTCGCCCGCTTGCAGGCCAAATGCATCGATTTGATGCAGGTGCACAACCTGATCGATGTGGATACGCATCTGGCGACTTTGCGTGACTGGAAAAGCGCGGGCCGGATTCGTTACCTCGGCGTGACGCATTATGAAGCGAGTGCATTTCCCGCAGTGGAGAAAATTCTTGCGAGCGAAAAGCTCGACTTCGTCCAGATCAATTATTCGCTGATGGAGCGCGAAGCTGAACAGCGAATCCTGCCGCTGGCGAAGGAGCGCGGTGTCGCGGTCATCATTAATCGTCCCTTTGGTGGCGGAAATTTATTCGAACGCGCGCGCGCAGAAAAGTTACCGGCGTGGGCGGAGGAGTTTGATTGCAAATCATGGGCGCAGTTTTTCCTGAAATGGATCATCGCCAATTCTGCAGTAACTTGTGCAATTCCCGCGACCGGCAACGTCAGTCATCTCAAAGATAATCTTCTCGGCGGAGTTGGACGATTGCCGGACGCGAAGATGCGCCAGCGGATGGTCGAACTCGTTTCAGGTTTCTAGTTACGGGTGCCTAACGAACGTCAGGCTTCGGGCTGCACCGCAAATCCGATCGCGGGCTCTGCTTCACCCGTGACCTGCGTTTGATCCTGCAAATAGGTCCGGCCCTTGTAGAAAGGGCTGACGATGGCAAATAAGACGGCCGTTCCCAACATCACCCAGACAAAGAACATGAAGTAGCTGCTGCCCTGTAATTTGACCGAGCCATCGGGATTCTGGATAAACCAGTCCACCACCGCGGTGAATGCGTTACCGCCTGACACCGCGATCAAATAGGTGCACATGATCAGTGATTTTAGCTTAACCGGTCCCTGGGTGTAGGAGAACTCGAGATGGGTAGGCGAGACGAGCGTTTCCCCAGCTGTCAGAACGACAAACGCCCAAATCTGCCAGATAATATTTGGTCGGGCGCCGGCATCGATTCGCGTTTGAATCATCGCGACGACAAAAAATGACGCAGCTGTGACAAACAATCCGGCGCCAATTTTCCGCAGCGGAGTCAACCGAACGAACTTTTCAACGAACGGATAGAGCCAGTAGGAAAAGACCGGCAGCATGATCAGAATAAAGATCGGGTTGACCGTCTGAATTTGTGACGACAACCAGTCAACGCCAAGAAAATGGCGATCCATCTTTTCCGCCTGAATGATCCAGGAAGAGAAATTCTGCTGCCACAATGCCCAGAAGATCATCACAAATGGCACGGGCATCAGTACATTCAAAATGATCTTGCCAGTCTCCTTGTTGAAAACTTCCCGGGCATAGTTTCGTAAACCTACTGGAGGAATATGGACAAACTTCTTGCGACCCATCCAAAAAATAACCGTCGCAATCGCCATGAAAACGCCGGGGAGGCCGAAGGCAACATCCGGACTGTGCAATCGCGGGCTTACCAGAAAATTTGCGACGGAAGCCGGCAAGAGATTTTTTAGCCAGTCCCAGATCGAGCCCGGTTCGAGTAGCCAGGGAATCAGCAGTGTCGAGATGAATGAACCGGCATTAATGGAAAAATAAAACCAATTGAAGACTCGAGTCAGCAAATGCTTGTTCGATTCGCCAAATTGGTCTCCGACGTTGGTCGAGACACACGGTTTTATTCCGCCGGCACCGATCGCGATTAAGAAAAGGCCAACGGCAAGCAAATAACGGGGCTCAATTGCGTGTGCGACCGGCGAACCCAGCAAAGCCAGCGTCGCGTGCCCCGCGCAATACACGATCGAGATCCAAAAAACGACCCAGAATTTTCCGAATACCGCATCGGCCAGAACGGCGCCAACAATTGGCAACAAGTAGAGCGAGGAAACGAAGGTGTGATACCAGGCGCCCGCTTGTTCGGGAGACATCAGACTGAGATGACCCGCTTTGTCCAACAAGTACTTGGTCATGAAGACGACCAGGATCGAGTTCATCCCGTAATAGGAGAATCGCTCGGCCGCCTCATTGAGGACGATGTAAGGAACACCCGGCGGCATCGTCGTGATCTTGGGCGGCGACGTAATGTATTCCCTTTTAGCCATACGATGTCTTCCGCCTAACGAGGAGTGCTCGTCGGGAAAAATTCAGCGGGAGTCGGCGATGTTGTCGGCGCCGGCGCTGCGTCAGCCGACGCGCGCTCAGCGTCCGGCGATTTTTCTGGTGGCAATTCGCCCACGTGATGTTTTTCGCAGGAAAAGAGAAACGCGATGCTGGAAATAACCAGAGCTGCGCTGCATTTGCGGAGACCAGACCTCATTTGCCCGAGCACAGTAGTTTCGAAGGCGTAACGGGCGCAAGCCTTAAAGCTGAGTTGTCTTTGTCGTTACGCGGTGGCCCGAAGCCAGCCTTCCGTCAACCAAATTTTCCGTGAGAACCCGGGGCTAGACTTGTCGACGCCGCCGAGATTGAAGCGTTAGGAGAAGAATTCCGCTGAGGCCAAGCGCCCACGTTGATGGCTCGGGGACTATGTCGAACGTGGCGCTGAACGATCCGGTATTGTCGCCATATGAGCCGGGCGCGCCGTGATAGTTGGCGGCGTCAGCGATTCCCAAAAAGAGACGAGTCGCACCAACGGGAATCATGAATTGTTGAAACATGCCGGTGCCATTGCCGGTCAAACCGTCGCCAATAAAGAAGGTCTGATTGAGCGCGGGAGAGAGCGACGTGAAGTTTGTGCCGATCATTGTGAAATCAAGAATTGATGGCGCGGGGTCGAACGGCTCGGTGGATGTCTCGAATATTCCAACCAGATAGCCGGCGTGAGGTGCGGCGATTCCAGAGATCCCTCCCACAGAAGTTGTATTGCTGTCGGTCGGCGCGGCGCCGATGCCGTCGGGATTATTCGCGTTGCTGCCGGAACCGACATTTATCGTCACTGTGCCGGTGACTGAGGAAAAGGTGAGAATGGTCTGACCGGAACCAAAAGTTACGAACGGCGGGAGCGTCCCGCCGCCCGGTGCGCTGGCGTGTCCTGCTCCGAAAATATTGCTATTTCCGGCAACGATGAGGGTGTCAGCCGATGCGGTAAATGCAGCAATACAGATGATCGCTGCCGGGACGATGAGGGCTTGTAGGGTTTTCATTGGTTATGTGGTTCTTGGTTGTGCCAGGAGATAACTTCTCCATAGCGAACCGTGCTATTTCGAGGTCCAAAACGGACATTGCCCTTGAAACTATTTCCCGTTTCAGACCGAAGAAGATAGAATCTTCCTCGGTGAAAATTGACGCCAGCGATGCAACGCAGATTCTAAAAGCTTGGAATGACGGCGACAAAGACGCGCCGGCCCGGCTGATGCCTCTGGTTTACGAAGAGCTGCAACGCCGCGCCTCCGAGTATCTGCGCCGTGAACGGCCCGACCACACTTTGCAGGCGACGGCTCTGGTCCACGACGCGTATTTGCAGCTCGTCGATCAAAACGGTGCGACTTGGAAGAGCCGCGCTCATTTCTGCAGCGTGGCCGCGCAGATCATGCGGCGGATTTTGACACTGCACGCCCGCACGCACAATGCGGCCAAACGCGGCGGCAAGTTACAAAAAGTTTGTCTCGATGAAACGCGGGAACTGATGCAGGAATCCACGCCCGATCTGGCAGCGGTGGACGAAGCGTTGGAAAATTTCGAGATCACCTTTCCACGCGAGAGCAAAGTTGTGGAGATGAAATTCTTTGGAGGGATGGAAACGCGCGAGATCGCGGAAGCGTTGGGCGTCTCGGAGAAGACCGTTTTGCGCGATTGGAAATTTGCAAGGGTCTGGCTCTGTCGGGAACTCACACAACACGCCGCTCATGCGTGAAAATCGCGCAGAACAGATCGCGGAGCTGACGAAGTTGGTCTTGGAACGCGAGCCCGGTGAATGGCGGTCGTTCCTCGATGAAGCATGTCGCTCGGACGCAGAATTGCGTGGAGAGATTGAGTCGCTTCTGCAATTTGAGAAGTCGGCACCCGGATTCTTGCAGCAACCGGCCATCGAACTCACCGCTCAAATTTTAGCGCGTCACCGTGAACTGAAACCCGAAGAGACGATCGGCGGTTACCAAATCATTTCGCTCATTGGCAGCGGTGGGATGGGAGATGTTTATCTCGCGCGGGACCGACAATTAAATCGCAACGTGGCGCTGAAGATCGTTCGGCGCGGAATCGATGCGGATGAAATTAACCGTCGCTTTCATCGCGAAGAACAAATTCTAGCAAGTTTGAATCATCCCAACATCGCGCGGCTTTACGGAGCTGCTGTCAGTGCGGAAGGAGTGCCATACCTCGTGATGGAATATGTCGAAGGCGAAGGTCTCGATGATTATTGCAATCGACACGGCCTAACGACTAATGAGCGGCTCGATATTTTTCGGAAGATTTGCTCGGCCGTTTCCTACGCCCATCAGCATCTCGTCATCCATCGCGATCTCAAGCCGGCTAACATTCGTGTTACTTCCGATGGCGGACCGAAGCTGCTCGATTTCGGTATCGCCAGGCTGCTGGATCCAGAAGGAACGCAGGCCGGCGGGCAGACGATGACGCTCGCCAGGGTAATGACTCCCGATTACGCGAGCCCCGAACAAGTGCGCGGCGAAAACATGACGACCGCGAGCGACGTCTATAGCCTCGGGGTCGTTCTTTACGAATTACTCACCGGAACTCGCCCGTACTGCACGAACAGCCGCAAACCCGAGGAAATTTCGCGCGCGGTTTTGGAAGAGGCTCCACAACTCCCGAGCACCGCAGTAAAGAGAAAAACCGAGGACACGAATTCAACGCCAGCTTCTCAATCGAAAACCGGAAATGCGAAATCCTTAAAGGGCGATTTGGACAACATCGTTTTGATGGCAATGCGAAAAGAGCCCGAAAGACGGTATGCATCTGTCGCGCAACTTTCGGCCGACATCGGCCGCCATCTTGACGGTCTGCCGGTAATTGCACGCAAGGATACCTGGAGTTATCGCAGCGCGAAATTCGTTAGGCGACATCGTGTGGCTGTCGCAGCGGCGGCGATCATCATTCTAACTTTGCTCGGTGGCATTGTCTCGACGACGTGGGAAGCCCGGCGCACCGAAACCCAGCGACTTAAAGCCGAAAAGCGTTTCAACGACGTGCGCCGTCTGGCCAAGTCGTTTCTCTTTGAGATTGATCCTCAGATTCAAAATCTGCAGGGAGCAACTGCGGCGCGGCAAACGCTGGTCAAGCGCGGCCTCGAATATCTCGATAGCCTGGCGCAGGAGGCCGGCAATGATCGTTCGTTGCAGCACGAATTGGCAGAAGCGTATTGGAAAGTGGGAAACATTCAGGGCAAACCGTCTCTCCCTAATCTGGGAGATACAGCTGGTGCGCTCGTTAGTTATCGCAAAGCACAGGCGATATTTGAATCGCTACTCGCGGGCAATCCCGCCGATCGAACTGTGCAACGTGATCTCGCTTTTACATATCAATACCTTGGTCATGTTCTCGGCGAAAAAACGCGCGACCTGACGGGGAATTTAGAAAACCAGCGTAAGGCGATCGCCATTTTTGAATCGCTATCTTCGGCCGATCCCGGAGAATTTGGAATACCGCCTCAACCTGGTAAAAGGCTACAACTATTTAGCGACAGCAACCGCCGATCACGCTCAAACCAACCGCTCTCTCGATGAATATGGCGAAGCACTGCAAAATCATCGCAAGGCCATTGCCCTTGCCGAAAAATTATCAGCCAGCGATCCGGCAAATCGCGATTTCCAACGCGAAGTCGCCGCGAGTCATCAGCGCGTTGGCTACACTCTGCGCGTGATTGGCGATTTGACTGATGAGTTGAATAACTATCGTATGGCACTCGATCACGATCGCAAGGCGCAGAAAATTTATGAAACTCTTTCCGCCTCCGAGCCGACAAATATGTCCTATGTGCGCGATGCCGCAGATGCCGGTTTATCGATTGGCCGATCGCAGCTGAGATTGGGCGATGCTGTTGGCGCGTTGGAAACCGAACGCCAGGCAGCGGCCGTTTTCAAAACGTTGGCCGAATCTGATCCGCGCAACATGCAAGCTCGCTTCGATCAAACTGAAGCTGCCAAAGAAATTCAACTGGCTTTGGCTAAGATCGGTGACTCGAAGAGCGAAAAAGACAATCGGTAACCAAGTGGTGAATAGAGACTCCCGCAAGTAACTGAAAAGGCCTAACGAGTGGACCACAGGATTATCGCCCAGATTCCCGGGTGGCCAATAGCCCGTTCACGCCAGAGTTAGCTTTTACGAGCGCAACATCGGAGGCGTTGATGGCACCGTTCGTATTAACATCGGTGCGGAAGTTGGAGGCATTCACGACCTGACCGGAGTTCATTTTTGTCATGTCCACATCGGAGGAGTTCACCGTGCCATTGCCGGTTATGTCGCCGAGGAGCACACTCATTTGCACAGGCAAGTCGCCGCCCTTGTTCACGCTGAACAACTTTACCGTGATCGTTTGGCCATTGGTTACGCCAGTGAGGTTGACGGTGACATCAGTCGTCCCGTTTCCACTGCTCCCGCTAACTGTTCCCGTACCCGCGGTGACCGCCGCGCTGTCGAAAGTGACCGTGCTGGCGAAGTTAAGGACAACCTGATAATTATTGGTCGCTCCGCCGCTGCGGCATTCGATGCCGGGGCTGCCCATCAACGGCAGATTGATGTCGAAGGGTACGCCGTTGTGCAGTTTTCTGGAGACGACCTGCATGGGTGTGGGAGCTGGCGAGATAAAGCGATTTCGCACGGATTCCGTAATGCTCTCTGAGGCGCTTAAGAAGCTGCTGCGATAATAGCCGCGGGCGCGGATGTAGAAGTTCTGTGAGAGCGGGAGGCTTAAGCCGGTCAAGGTCCAGTTGCTGCCGGACGCCGTGCCGTTACCCAGGGGAGTGTAGTTCACATTGTCGGTTGAATACTCAAAAGTAGCGCGCCCAAGTTGCGGGCTGGAGCCGGCGCGTGTCCAGGTAATGGTGGTTTGCGTCACAGAAAGATTTTGCAATGCGGCAGTGTCGTTGCTCAAACGAGCGAAGAGGTTGCGGTTCTGACCGCCGATGCTGTTTGCTCCGGTGAAAGTCACCGCCTGCTAAAATCTTGCCGTCCGCCTGCACCGCGACTGCATAGACAAAATTGCTCGCATTCGGGTCCTACGAATCGGCCAGGCCAGTCACGGGGTCGAGACGGGCTATGCGGTTACGTGTCTGTCCGCCGATGGTCACTCCACGCGTAACCCACCACGATCTTCCCATCCGCCTGCACCGCCATGGAATAGACACCCTGAAGGCCGATGGTCGCGTCTGGGTTCCACGAATCGGCCAATCCGGTCACGGCATCGAGCCGGGCAATGTTGTTGCGCGGCTGTCCGCCGATGGTGCTGAACCGGCCACACGCCAGAATCTTTCCGTCCGCCTGCACCACGACTGCATAGACTCCAGGCTCGGGCAACGGCCCGTTCGCGTTCGGGTCGAATGAATCCGCCAGTCCCGTCGTGGCGTCGAGCCGGGCCATATAGTTGCGCGTCGCTCCGCCGATGTTTGAGAACTGGCCGGCCGCCACAATCTTCCCGTCCGTTTGCACTGCCATGGAATAGACCCGCCCGTTCGCGTTCGGGTTGAACGAATCGGCCAACCCGGTCACGGCATCGAGCCGGGCGATGCGGTTGCGCGTCGCTCCGCCGATGTTTGTGAAAATGCCGCCGGCCAGAATATTGCCGTCCGGCTGCACCGTGATTGAATCGACCTCGCTGTTGGCGTTCGGGTCCCACGTAATCAGCCAGTCCGGTCACGGCGTCGAGCCGGGCGATGCGGTTGCGCGTCTGTCCGCCGATGTTGGTGAAAACGCCGCACACCAGAATCTTCCCGTCCGTCTGCACCGCGATTGCAATAGACATTATTGTTCGCGTTCGGGTTGAAAGCCGTGTCGAGAGTGCCGTCTGCATTCAGGCGCGCAATGTTGTTGCGCGTCACGCCCAGGACGCGTGCTGAAGGCGCCGGCGATGATCACCTTGCCGTCCGGCTGGACGGCAATGGTGTTAACCTGGCTGCCGACGATGCCGAGATCGAGCGTCCGATCGAGCGTGCCGTCGGTTTCCAGCCGGGCGATGCGGTTGCGCGTCACCGTCGGTCCCCCGTTCGGCGAGAACGCGGTGAAACTGCCGCCCGCCAAAATCTTGCCATCCGCCTGCACCGCGATTGAAATAGACAGAAAGAGTGTTCGCGTTCGGATCGAACGAATCTGCCAATCCCGTTGTGGCATCCAGCCGGGCAATTTTGTTGCGTAGCTGTCCGCCGATGCTGTTCGCTCCAGAGAAATTGCCGCCCGCTAAAATCTTCCCGTCCGCCTGCACGACAATTGTGTTGATCGTGCTGTTCGCGTTCGGGTTGAACGAATCGGCCAGGCCGGTCACAGGGATCGAGCCGGGCGATGCGGTTGCGCGTCTGCCCGCCAATGCTGTTTGCTCCTGAGAACTCGCCGCCCACCAGAATCTTGCCGTCCGCCTGCACCGCGAGTGAGCGGACAGTATTGTTCGCGTTCGGGTCGAACGAATCTGCCAGGCCGGTCGTGGCATCGAGCCGGGCGATGCCGACGCGCGTCTGTCCGCCGATGCTGGTGAAAATGCCGCCGACCAAAATCTTGCCGTCCGTCTGCACCGCGATTGCATAGATAGAATCGTCCGAGTTCGGGTTGAACGAATCTGCCAGGCCGGTCACGGCATCGAGCCGGGCGATGTGGTTGCGCGTCTGTCCGCCGATGGTGGTGAACCCGCCGCCCGCCAGAATCTTGCCGTCCCCCTGGACCACGATTGATTCCACGGCAAAGTCCGCGTTCGGGTCGAACGAATCCGCCTGGCCGGTCACGGCATCGAGCCGGGCGATGCGATTGCGCGTCTGTCCGCCGATGGTGGAGAAAAAGCCGCCCACGAGAATTTTGCCGTCTGCCTGCACCGCGATTGATTCGACCCGGCCGTCCGCGTTCGGGTCGAAAGCGGTGTCGAGCGTGCCGTCGGGGTTCAGGCGCGCGATATAATTGCGCTGCTCACCCAGGACGGCGGTAAAGAAACCTCCGATCAGAATCTTGCCGTCCGGTTGGACGACGACGACTTGAACAGTGTTGCTGGCGTTCGGATCGAAACCGTCGAGCGCGGATTGCCCGCGCACTGCCGTCGCGCCGCCCGCCAGCAGCACGGCGACGGAAAACAGTAAGAGCGCAGCTTTCCTGGCTTTGGATGTTGCTCTCATTAAGTAAAGTGAGCGCGGCGATGTGAGTAGCCTTTGTTTGTGAGGTGTGCGTTTTCATTTTTTCGTAATCGTCCTTCATCGCCCTAAAGCGGAAACGGCCGCGAGATGGGGCCAGATATTTTTCGCGAAATTGTCGGCGCCGCCGTCTTAAGGATGAAGCTCCGGCCGCTCCCGCCTGATGTTTGGCACTGTTCAGGCTCAGCCAGTCCCTGTATTCTCCACTCACGTTCGGCGCTTCCGGCTTTCCTGAAACCACATCGCATGACATCGCCGCCTCCCCGAGAGCAAGTCACCCAGATGCTGATCGATTGGCGCAAAAGCGATCCCGAAGCAGCCGCTCGCCTGATGCCGTTCGTTTACGAAGAATTACGCCAGCTCGCGCGCCAATATCTACAGCGAGAACGCCCTGATCACACGTTACAGGCTACGGGTCTCGTGCATGAAGCTTATCTGCGTCTCGTCGATCAACGCACCACCACGTGGCAGAACCGCGCTCACTTCCTCGGCGTCGCTGCGCAGGTGATGCGTCGCGTTCTGGTTGATTACGCGCGGACCCATCGCGCTGAGAAACGCGGAGGCGGCTGGGACAAACTCGCTTTCGACGAAGCGCTCGCGCCTTCCGCGGAACGGAGCGTCGATTTGGTCGCGCTCGACGACGCTTTGAAAGATCTTCTCGCGTTCGATCCGTGCCAAAGCCAGATCGTCGAATTGCGCTTCTTCGGTGGCCTGACTAACGAAGAAATCGCTGAAGTGCTGGACATTTCTCCGAGGACCGTGAAACGAGAATGGCGCATGGCGAAAGCGTGGCTGCGCCGGCAAATCATGACTGAGGAGGACGATGCGGCCCGATGAGCGCTGGGCACGGGTCAAGGAACTCTTCGAGGCTGCCGTCGACCTCGATCGCAACGGACGCACCGCTCTTCTCGATAAGGAATGTGGCGAGGATGAGGTTCTCCGCGCCGAGGTAGAATCCCTTCTCGAATCGGACGAACGAACTGGTGATTTCATCGAGCAGCCAGGCTTCGCAATTCCGCGCGATCTGTTTCCCGACAACGTAGAGGAACCGTTCGTTGGCCGCCAGTTCGGCGCTTACCAAGTTATCCGTGAAATTGGCCGGGGCGGTTTGGGCGCAGTTTATCTGGCGGCGCGAGCGGATGACGAATATCGCAAAGAAGTTGCGATCAAACTCGTTAGGCGAGGACTCGATACCGAAGACATCCTCCGCCGGTTTCGCAATGAACGGCAGATTCTGGCGCAGCTTGATCATCCGAACATCGCGCGTCTGATCGACGGCGGCACGACGGATGACGGTCTGCCGTATTTCGTAATGGAGTACGTGAACGGCGTACCGATTAACGCCTACTGCGACGCGAACGCATTACTCACGACTGAGCGGCTGAAACTCTTCCGCAAAGTGTGTGGGGCGATTACCTACGCGCATCAGAACCTGGTCATTCACCGCGACCTGAAACCGTCGAACATCCTCGTCACGCAGGAGGGCGAACCGAAACTGCTCGACTTCGGCATCGCGAAACTTCTCAGCGCCGGCGACGAATCGTTTACCCAGACGATTCCCGAGTTACGCGTCATGACGCCGGAATATGCCAGCCCTGAACAGGTCAAAGGCGAAAACATCACGACGACGAGTGACGTCTATTCGTTAGGCGTGTTGCTCTACGAATTGCTCACCGGTCAACGGCCTTATCGTCTCAAGACGCGAAGCGCAGAGGAGATTGCGCGCGCCATTACAGAACAGGAACCGGAACGGCCCAGCACCGCCGTCGCCAAAGGCGACGGAAATCCCAAAACCCAAATCCCAAACCCCAAATTGTTACGAGACGACCTCGACAACATCTTGCTCATGGCGATGCGCAAGGAGCCGGCGCGTCGCTATGCGTCCGTCGCGCAATTCTCAGAAGACATTCGCCGTCATCTCGAACAATTGCCGGTGATCGCGCGTAAGGACACTCTGCGTTATCGCAGCGAAAAATTTATCGGTCGACACAAGGTCGGTGTCGCTGCCGCGATCCTCATCGCTCTGAGTCTCGTCGGCGGCATGGTCGCCACTGTTTGGGAGGCTCGTCGCGCCACGCAACAGCGTGATCGGGCGGAGCGACGTTTCGCGGATGTGCGCAAGCTTTCTAATGCGCTCCTGTTCGACATCGCGCCAAAAATCGAACGGCTCGATGGCTCAATTGAAGCGCGCAAATCGCTGGTCCAGCGGGCGCTGGAATATCTCGATTCTTTGGCAAACGAGTCCGCGGAAAATTTCCCGCTGCAACGTGAACTGGCCGCGGCTTACGAAAAAGTCGGTGAACTCCAGGGAGCGCCGCGCAAACCAAACCTGAACGATTTTTCGGGAGCGATCGCGAGCTACGAGAAAGCGCGCGATATCCGAAAGCGATTGCTCGAAAATCATCCGGACGATCAAGAAGATCTGGAACGATTCGCGGCCGATCTGCGCGCCCTGAGTTCCATTCGCTTGTGGACAAGCAACACGAGCGGCTCAATCGAAGACTCTCAAGCTGCGTTGGCCGCTTACGAGAAACTACTCAAAGAACAACCCGGCTCGCGCGAATTACAATTGGCCGCCGCGGAGTCTCAGCTCGGTCTTGCGAACAGCTATTATTTTAACGACCAGCTTGCTCAAGTGTACTCGCCTTTGAACAAGGCACTCGCTGCGTTCGAAACATTGCGACAACAAGACCCCGAAAATCCTGAGATTCTGCGGTTGCTCGGCCGTGGCCACATGAGTTTGAGCATGACGCTTTCCTGGGACGGAAAACAAAAGGAAGGCGAAGACGAAATGGCCAAAGCTTTCGCCATCTACGAGCCGCTCGTCGCAAAATATCCCCGAGACATCGTGATCAGGCAGGGGCTGCTCGATACCTATTTGCAGAGCTCGCAACTGTTCGAGGACTCCGATCCGCCGCGTGCTTTTGAAATGTTGCTCAAGGCGCGCGAGATGACTGAGAAATCAATCGCGGCCGACGCGGCCAACGTGCAGGCGCGCCAAAACCTGGCAAAAATTTATTCGAGACTCGGCGTTATCGCTCTGAGTTTAGGGAAAAAGGACGAGGCGGTTGCTTTTCTGAAGCAATCGTTGCTCGCCTTTTCGGAACTAGAGAAGTTCGATCCCAGCCATCGGACCTACAAACATGATATCGGCAGAGCGTTGATGTTCCTTGGACAAACCAGGCAGCAACAAGGCGCGTTTGACGATGCGCTCGCGATCTATGCCAGGGCCATCGCCACCTTTGAAGACATCGCACGAGCCGACGCTGGAAATAATTTGGCCGTTCGGAAATTAGCCACGCTGTATCAATACATCGGCGACGTACACCGACAAGTCGCAGAAACGGCCAACGGCGAAACACGTCGGGCACGAGTGCAGTTAGCGAAAGAGAATTACCAACGTGCCCTGGACATCCTTGTGCGGCTTCAGAAAAGGAAAGCTCTCCCCGAATTCGATGTTTCTTGCACAGGCCTGGCAGCAACAACGCGCGTTTGACGATGCACTCGCGATCTATGCCAGGGCCATCGCTAGCTTTGAAGACATCGCTCACGCTGACGCCGGAAGTAATTTGGCCGTTCGGAAATTGGCCACGCTTTGTCAATACATCGGCGACGTTACACCGACAGGTCGCGGAGAGCGTTAACGGCGAAACACGTCGGGCACGAATGCAGTTAGCGAAAGAGAATTACAAGCGTGCCCTGGACATCCTTGTGCGACTTCAGAAAAGGAAGGTTCTTCCCGGATACGATCTGAAATATCTCGAAGATCTCCGTGCCGCGCTGTTGAAACTCGAGCGACCGTGACACGCATTTAACGCAACTAAGAGTGTAGTTGTAGCCGCCCCGTCCGCCTTCGGACGGACTGGCCGTGGCGAGCTGTGTCGGGGAGGCGATGGACTTCACGGCGACACAGCGCCGTGGCTACAGCGCAATCTATATTATTGAGGCAGGCCCGAGCCGACGTTTAATTTTGCGACGGAAACATCGGTGCCACTGATGGTCCCATTGGCGTTGATATCGGTGCGAAAGTTCGCACTCGTTATCGCATGTCCAGATTGCAATTTCGTCTGGGAAACATCGGTCGAAGTGACCAGCCCATTCCCCGAAGTGTCGCCGATGAGCGTTGACATCTTTACGGCAGTATCGGGTAACAGCTGGTTAGCGACATCTTTCATGTTGTGCAACATGATGGTCGTGGTCTGTGCGTTGGTTACTCCGGTCAAATTTACGGTCATGATGTTGCCGGACATCACTGGCGTGCCGGAAACGGTACCGCTGCCACCGGTGACCGATACTTCACCGCTGGCGAGATTGCTTTTAAATGTGAAGACGAGGGTGTGATTTCCACCGGTGCTGCGACATTCCACGCCGGGCGAGCCGGTAAGCGGCAGATTGATATCGAAGATGCCGGCGGCACCATGCGTCTTGCGCGAGACAACGGAGACGAGATCGAAAGGAATCGCGGCGGCAAAGAGACTGTTGTGATTGATGACGGCCCAGACCTTATGGTTGGTCGTGTCGATGCCGTAATAGCCGAGATGAAAATCGGTCGTAGGGTTGTAGGCGCGATTGAAGAAGGTAGGCGGAGGCCCGCTGATAGTTTCCGAGTGTCGCACTGACCCATTTGGTTCCATGCGCGATTGGTAGAAAACAGAAATCAAGGTAAACAAGCGGTCCGAGAAAGTTAAGTTTCGGCGGATCCCAATCTATCTGCACAACTTGGAGATCGCCATCGGTACCTTTGAGATCGACTACGTCGCTCGCGGCATCGATCTCGGTCGGAGCGACAAAGTTCGCTGTGACATCTGTATTTTGGCTCGCTGTTCCATCCAGCAATTGGAAAGTGCTACCGAGGCGGTCTTGCCCGCAGTTGGTAACATTAAACCCCGCATAAGGCGCACCCGCCGGAGTCACCCGGCCGGCACCGCAGCCAACATCACTCACCGTCGTGAAATTTATCGGCTGATTGTCGTTAGCCGGATCAAGAACCTCAACACTACCGCTGCTAAAGCTCAAGCTTCCGCTAGCCTGCGCAGAAACATCCATTGCATCACCGAAATCGGGCTCCCCAGTTCCAGCACCGACTGAGAAGGAAACCTGGTGCAAAATCTCACAGGGCTGGCCAATCTGTACAAGTAGCGTCGAAGGTAAAAGTGCGAGTCGGCGATCCATCACCGGTCCAGCCGTTAGTTGGATCCCAGCCGCCGCCGTAGGAGATCGAATTTTGATAATCGCTTACGAAGTAGCTATAGTTCATGGAGGAACTTGCCAGGTAAGACGATGCATTTCCGGCGGCGTCGCCGCTGCCGTGGAAGGTGATGCGAACCGTGGCTGTCTGTCCCTCCAGGCCAGGACTGTTGATCGTCATCTGACTATTCCAGGACGCGGCCGCGCTATCACTTCCAGTGCCAAGAATCTGCGCGCTCGCCGAGCTGGTGGCGTCGCCTGAACCCGTAAAGTGGCAGGAGCCGTAGAAGACCTGCACCGAGCCGGCGGCGTCTCCCCATGGCGCTTCCGCATTCGTTTGGCTGTCGCTCAACGATGTGCCTGGTGGGGCAGTCTGATTGTTATTGTAGGTCTGACAGTCTCCGGTAGTGATGTCCGAGGACTCCCAGCATGACGACACGTTTATCGAAGTCGAGAGCTGCGGATCGGCGAAGGCGGTCGGTTGCAGTAGCAGCGCTGCTGAGATCACGAAGCAGAAGAGGATGAATTTGAAAGCGTTCATAATTGTTTTGGGTTTACTTACGGACGCGGGAAAAACGGACGAAACGGACCAGAAATTTTGCGGTATGTTGTAGCCGGGGGCGCTGACCCCGGCTAAGGTCGGCGTTTTTTAATCGGCCGGGGTCAGCGCCCCCGGCTACAACAGCTACAACGAACTCGACAGCTTCTTCTGAAAATGCGTAATATCTGGGCATGGCCATCGCCCCAGTACTTACTCCGGAATTGATCGATGATTTTACATCGATGGTTTCCGATGCCGATGCGGTGACACTGCGAGCAATGTTGCCTGCGGTTTATGATGATTTGCGCCGCGTCGCTGCCGGATTTCTACGCAGCGAACGCGCCGGACACACGCTTCAGCCAACTGCACTTGTGCACGAAGCATATCTGCGCATGGCGGACCAGCGCCAGTCTGCCTGGGCGAACCGCGCGCATTTGCTCAGCGTTTTTGCTCGGATGATGCGCCGGATTTTAATCGATCACGCATCGGCGCAGCAGGCGGCGAAGCGCGGAGGAAAAGATGCGGTGCGAATTACTTTGGATGATGGCCTTGAGGTTTACGCCGACGAGCAACTTGATGTGCTGGAGTTGAACGACGCGCTCAGCCGATTGGAGCGTCTCGATCCAACGCAGGCGAAAATTGTCGAGATGCGCTTTTTCGGCGGCCTAACGATTGAGGAAGCGGCGGATGCAGTGGGCCTTTCGCCGACCAGTGTGAAACGCGAATGGTCTGTAGCAAAACGATGGCTCCGCCGGGAGCTGTCTCGATCCAAATAGATTGAACTCGCAGACCTTCGACCAAGCTGCGAACGAGCGTTGGCGTCGCGCCAAGGAAATTGTCGCGGACGCCGTGGATGAGCCTTCGATCACTGAGCGGGCCGCATTGGTGGCGGCGCGTTGCGGGAACGACGAAGAACTATTGCGCGAAGTTGAATCGCTCCTGGAGCAAACGACCGGCACGCTCGAACGGGCGGCGCAGAGCTCCAGCGAAAACGTCCGGCGTCGCCTAACGAGTCTCAATGAAGGCGATCGTCTCGGTGCGTGGGCCGTTGTGCGAGAAATCGGACGCGGCGGGATGGGCGCGGTTTATCTGGCAAAGCGCGCCGATGGCGAATTTGAAAAGGAAGTTGCCATCAAAGTCTTGAAACGCGGCACCGATACGGAGGAAGTGCTACGCCGTTTTCGTGCCGAGCGCCAGATTCTTGCGCGCCTCGATCATCCAAACATCGCGCGGTTGCTCGACGCTGGAACAACGGATGACGACTTGCCGTACTTCGTGATGGATTACGTGAAGGGCAAGCCGATCACGGAATACGCCAACGAAAATCAGCTTTCCATCGCTGATCGGCTGAAACTCTTTCGACTCGTGTGTGGCGCGGTTAGCTACGCGCACCAGAATCTCGTGATTCATCGCGATCTCAAGCCCGGCAACATTCTCGTCACCGAGCGTGGGGAAGTAAGGCTGCTGGATTTCGGGATCGCAAAACTCTTGCAGCAAATTGGTGAGGAACAACTCAGACGTCACGCTTGCGGGTTCGCGTTTGCTTACACCGGAATATGCCAGTCCGGAGCAGGTTAAAGGCGAACCGATCACAACCGTGAGCGACGTTTATTCGTTAGGCGTTTTGCTTTACGAGTTACTTACCGGTGAGCGACCTTACAGGCTGAAGCGAACACTCCGGACGAAATTACGAAACGCCATCTGCGAGCAGGAACCGGAGCGACCAAGCACGACCGTTAGAAATCGAGAATCGAGATTCGAGAAGCGAGATTCGTCCGATTCACGATTCACGCATCACGATTCACGATCGCTGCGCGGAGATTTGGACAACATCGTTTTGATGGCGTTGCGGAAGGAACCGGCGCGCCGTTATCCTTCCGTCGACCAACTTTCCGAAGATATTCGACGCCATCAGGAAGGCTTGCCCGTCCGGGCACGCAAAGACACGGCGGGATATAGAACAGCGAAATTCGTTAGGCGGCACAAGCTTGGCGTGGCGGCCGCGGCGACGGTGCTCCTCGTTCTGGTTGGCGGAATCATTGCAACGACATGGGAGTGGCGCATCGCAAGGGCGGAAAGGATAAAAGCGGAAAGGCGTTTCGGGCAGGTGCGGCAGCTGGCTCATTCCGTGTTGTTCGATTACCACGACGCGATCGCCGATCTGCCCGGTTCGACCAAGGTCCGCGAACGGCTGGTCAAGGACGCGCTCAATTATCTGGACAACCTTTCGCACGAAGCGGGAAATGACGCCGGCTTGCTTCGCGAATTGGCTACAGCTTACGAAAAAGTTGGGCGCGTTCAGGGAAATTCCTACTACTCCAATCTCGGCGACATCCCAGGCGGGATGCGAAGTTATCGACGGTCGCTTGAGATTCGCGAGGCGCTGCTCGCCGCCGTGCCGGACAACCGCGATCTGCGCCAGGAAACCGCCGCCAGCCACGAAGGGATCGGCGACATGCACTACACAATAGGCAATCTGCCGGCTGGCCTAACGAGTTATAGGCGCGCACTCCAATTGCGCGAGCAGGCCGGTATCTCCAATGCGGCCGACCAACTCGCCCTCGCGCAGCTTCACACGCGCATTGGTGACATCAGCGGGATGGAAGGCTACGCCAATCTCGGCGACATAGCGGGGGCATTCGATCATTACCGCAAAGCGCAGGAATTACTCGAGAAGCTGACCCGCCGCGGTTCGCCCAATTCTGAAAACATGGCGATCGTAGCCAACACGCTGACGCATACGGCAATACTCGCTTACGCCAGCGGCGACGTTTCGGGCACGATCGAGCGCGCGCGACGTGCAATCGAGAGCGCGAGCCGACTCAAGGCGGCGGAACCGAATAACCAAAATTACCTCGATCAAATTCTTGAGGCAAAAAATGTCTTGCGCTACGGCCTGGTAGACAACAATCAGGTTAGGGAGGCGATCAAGTTATCGCAGTCGGTCATCACCGAGCTGGAGAGCGAGATCGCGCGCGATCCGAAAAACGTCAACTTCCATCGCAACCTTGCCGTAGCTCTCAACTCACTCGGCCGCGATATGGTGCTCGCAGGCGACGCCGCCGGTGCAATCGAGCATCATCGCCGCGCACTTCATATTTGCCAAACCGAGCTCGCGGAAACGGGCGAAGAAGAAGTGAAACAAAACACTGCTTTCACCCTGCAACGCCTGGGAGAAGCGCAGCTCGCTCAGGGCGATCATGTGGCGGCCTTGGACAATCTTCGCCAGGCCCTCGCCGTGCGCGAACCAACCGTGGCCGCCGATCCCTCCAACGCCCGGGCCAGGGAAGATGTGGCGGTCATTCTGACTGGCATCGGCAAAGCCTTGGCGGCGGCGGGCGACTATGCGGGTGCGGTAGAGAATTTGAAACGCGCGATCTCGATGGCGGAAGCGCTCTCGAAAGAGTCGCCCACCCATGCGCGCCGCCAACTGCGTGTCGCCTTGCAATATTTCGACTTGGGACAAATCCATGCTCGCGCAGCCGAAGCCGGTGCAACGGCGGAGCATCGGGTTCGTGCGCGGGACGCGCTCACGCGCAGCGTCGATCTCTTGCGCGCGCTCAAAAATCGCGGCGCCCTCGCGCCAATCAATGAATCAGATTTGGAAAAGGCCGAGCAGGCCTTGGCGGCGCTGAGATAGCGAAGAATCAGCTCAACCAAAACGCAATCAAGGAGCGGCGACTTCCCAGTCGCCGTTTTTCGGCGCTCGAAAAGCGCTGCGACTTGCTACATGCGCAATTGAAAGCGGCGTTCGTCGGATTACTATGATGCTCCGTGGCCAGATCGAGTAAGAACAATGCGTGGAATGAAGTCTTCGCCATTATTCTGCTCGGCGTCGGGACGCTGCTTTTCCTCGCGCTGATTTCGTATAACCCGAAGGATCTTCCGGCGTGGGTGCCGTGGAGTTATCTTTCGCCGCCAAATCGGCCAGCGCAAAATTTCATCGGACCATTTGGCGCGATCTTTGCCAGCGTTTTCTATTTTCTCATCGGCGCTGCGTCCTACTTGCTCGCCGCAATACTGCTCGGGTTTGGTGCGGCGAAACTACTCCATTCCAAATCGCGAATGACGCCGCGAATTCCGTGGATCATTTTGTTCATCGCATCGGGAGCGTGCTTGCTGCAATTGCAGACGCATCTCCATGGCTGGAGACATCTATTCAACATTCAGGGACCCGGCGGATGGGTGGGGTACTTTTTCGGAAAGACTTTGCTGCTTAATATAATGGGCAAAGTTGGCTCGTTCATTCTGCTCGGAGGGATTTATGCGGCGACCCTCATTCTGATGACCGGTTTGCGGCCGATTCATCTCGTCCGGCAATCCGTTGCCGGTGTGCATCGCGCGATGGCGCAACTGCGCGACTGGCAATTGAATCGGCGGATACGGAAATCCGATCTCAAGGGTCAGCTCGAAATCAGCCAGCGCGAGCTGGCCAAACAGCAGCGCTCGCTCGAGAAGCAGCTGAAGAAGAAAGGCGCTCCGGTGACGGAACCAGCCGGCGCAATTGTTCCTCCGGAAGAACTGCTTAATCGTCCGAAGCCGAAAGTCGTCGACACAACTGCTTTGCCTAACGAGTCTGCGTCCGGCCGAAAAAAACCATCCTTGGCCGAACTGCGAGGAAGCGAGAAGAAGCCGGCCACGACTGCCCTAACGAGTCGGACATGGGATGCGGAAAACTACGTGCTGCCCGGATTTGATTTGCTCGACGCACACGATCTCGAAGGACGAACCCCGGCCGATCCGGCGGAGCTGGAGCGGATTCAACAAACTTTGATCGAAACGCTCGGGCAGTTCGGAATCGCGGTGGCGGCAGGCGACATCACGAAAGGGCCTACGATTACGCGTTACGAAGTCTATCCGGCGAAAGGTGTGCGGGTGGACAAAATCGTAAGTCTGGAACGTGATCTCGCGCGCGCGACACGCGCGGAACGAATCAACATTCTCGCGCCAATCCCCGGAAAGGACACAGTCGGCATCGAGCTTGCGAATAGCCGCAAGGTGATGGTGACGCTGCGCGAACTTTTGCAATCAACTGATTGGGAAGAAGCAAAGGCGCGCGCCAAGATTCCGCTCGCGCTCGGCAAGGATGTTTATGGCAAAACGATCATCGCCGATCTCGCGCAAATGCCGCATCTGCTCGTGGCGGGCACAACCGGAAGCGGAAAGAGCGTCTGCATCAATGCGCTGATCGCGAGCATGCTCTATCGGTTCACGCCGGAAGAAATGCGCTTCATCATGATCGATCCGAAGGTGGTCGAATTGCAGCATTACACTTCGCTACCGCATCTCGTGTTTCCAGTGGTAACGGATCCGAAGAAGGTGCTGCTCGCTTTGCGATGGGTGATCGATGAGATGGAGAAGCGTTACAAAATTTTTGCGCAAGCGTCGGTATGCGCAACATCACAAGCTTCAATGCGAGGCCCGCGAAGAAAACGCAAAAGGAATTGGACGATGTAGCTGCCGCCGTCTCTGGCGGCAGGGAATTGCGTAATGATAGCGGTTCTGCCGCTGAGACAGCGGCAGCTACAATGAAGGTGCCGCGCGATGATGAAGTCATCGTTCCGGACAAGATTCCCTACATCGTCGTCATCATCGATGAGCTGGCGGATTTGATGCAGACGGCGCCCGCCGATGTGGAAAGCGCGATTGCGCGCATTACGCAAATGGCGCGTGCTGCCGGCATTCACATTATCGTTGCAACACAGACGCCGCGCGCTGATGTCGTCACTGGCGTGATCAAGGCGAACATTCCCAGCCGCATCGCGTTTCAAGTCGCATCGAAAATCGATAGCCGTGTGATCCTCGATGAGAATGGCGCCGATCGTTTGTTAGGCCAGGGCGATATGCTTTATCTGCCGCCGAGCACGTCGCGGCTCATTCGTGCCCAGGGTGTTCTCGTTACCGACGAAGAGATTCATCGCGTCGTTGAGTTTGTGGCTGCGCAAAGTCCGCCAGCTTTTGATGCGGAAATGCATGCGAAACTGGAGTCGGCCAGTGTGGCACCGCAGAAGAAGAAGTTTCGGACGAGGATGAAGAGCTGGTCGAGAAATGTCTGGAAATAATTCGACAGGAAAAGCGCGCTTCGACTTCGCTTTTGCAACGGCGTTTGCGTCTCGGCTACACACGCGCGGCGCGGATCGTCGATATTCTGGAGCAGCGCGGCATTTTGGGACCGGGCGAAGGCGCCAAACCGCGCGAAATTCTCGTCGATCTCGACGCCGCCGTTTGAAATGCGGTTCGCAGCAAACAGCTGCCAAGGAGCGGCGCTTTCTCAAGCGCCGAACTAATTAAGTTCGGCGACTTGGAAGTCGCCGCTCCTTGGTCGCTTCCGAGCAGCTACATTGGTTGGAAATAGCATCGCGGCCGTGGCAGATTGAACGATGGACCCCATTCGTCGCGTCACTTTGCGGCTGTTTCAGAGCGCGCCGGAGGACGTCACATTTCGGATGGCGAGCTATCAATTTGCGCCGCCGATGTGGCAACCGGCAATCAACGCTTATCGCTGCGAGAAAGGCATGCGTATCTGCGTTGATCTTGCCGGAGTCGCTCGTGAAGCCATTGATCTCCGCGTCGAGCCGTATCGTATTGTCATTCGCGGAAACCGCGAAGTGCCGGAACCAAAAGATCCCGAAGGACGCCCGGTGGAAATGCTGGCGATGGAAATAGATTACGGGCCTTTCGAGCGAAGCGTCGAATTGTTCGACGAGGTCGATATTGAAAAAGCGCATGCCGAGCAAACAAACGGATTGCTCTGGATTCATTTGCCCTTCGCAGCATGAACGAAAATCAAATTACAGTTTTACAAACGCCTAACGAGTCGCAACCGATTCGTCCGACCGCTTCGGGGGTCGACGAGCCCGAAGGGAGAATGCCGGCGATTCCGAGCGCACTGTCGATTTTGCCGGTGCGAAGCTTCGTTATTTTTCCGGGAACGGTTCTGCCGCTGACAATTGGCCGGCCCGCTTCGATCAAGCTTCTCGATGAAACATTGCCGCAGAGCAAAATCATCGGATTGGTGACCCAACGGGACGAGAACAAGGAGGAGCCCGAAGCGCAGGATCTCTACACGGTGGGGACCGCTGCAATTGTCCTGAAACTTTTGCGGCAGGCGGATAATTCGTCGGTCGCCGTGGTGCAGGGATTGCGACGATTTTCACTGCGCAAGATTATTGCAACGCAGCCGTATCTGCGGGCGGAAGTCGATCTTCTCGACACCATTCGACCGGCGCAGAGCAAAGAATGGCAGGCGACGTTTCGCAACCTGCGCGATACCGCGGCGAAGTTATTCGAACTTTCACCCGACATTCCCGAACAGGCACGCGCCGCTGTGCTGAGCATCGACGATCCGGAACAGCTGGTTGATTTTCTCGCTCCGAATTTGCAGGTCGATGCCGCGCAGAAGCAGGCCATTCTCGAAGAGCTGGATTTGGAAAAGCGGCTGCGCGCGGTGCAGACGAGCATCTCCTCGCAGCTCGAAATCGCGCAAATCCAGCAGCGATTGCAGAAGGATGTGCAATCGCAGTTTTCCGATGCGCAGCGTCGCGCGTATTTGCGCGAGCAATTGAAAGCGATTCAGCGCGAGCTGGGCGAAGGCGAAGGCGCGGCCGAAGATCAGATTGCGCAACTGCGCACGCGACTCGAAGAAGCGAAGCCTCCCGCTGACGTGCTCGCGCAAGCGGATCGCGAATTGAAACGGCTCGACTTTATTCCGC
The DNA here is from genome assembly GCA_963803315.1 of uncultured Verrucomicrobiae bacterium. Lineage (GTDB taxonomy): Bacteria > Verrucomicrobiota > Verrucomicrobiia > Chthoniobacterales > UBA10450 > JBBQFI01. The sequence goes on from CAWDLY010000010.1 coordinate 106,052, forward strand.
CGGCGAGTCCGGAATATTCGGTGATCGTCAGCTACATCGAGACGATTGCGGAATTGCCATGGGCGAAATTTAGTGACGACAACATCGATCTCGATCAAGCGCAGCAGATTCTCGATCGCGATCATTACGATCTGGAAAAAGTGAAACGTCGCTTGATCGAATATCTGGCGGTGCGCAAACTGAATCCGCAGGGTCACGGAGCGATCTTGTGTTTTCTCGGACCGCCCGGCGTAGGCAAGACGAGTCTTGGGCAATCAATCGCTGATGCGCTTGGACGAAAATTCGCGCGCATGAGTCTGGGTGGAATTCGTGATGAAGCAGAGATTCGCGGACATCGCCGCACTTACATTGGATCGATGCCGGGCCGCATCATTCAGGAATTGCGTCGAGTCGGGACGCGCAATCCGGTGTTGATGCTCGATGAAATCGACAAGCTTGGCGCGGATTTTCGCGGTGATCCCGCGAGTGCGTTACTCGAAGTGCTCGATCCGCGGCAAAACAACGCATTTGTCGATCGCTATCTCGATGTGCCGTTCGATCTCTCGCAAGTCATCTTCATTGCGACCGCAAATTACGCTGAAGGAATTCCTGAGCCATTGCGCGATCGCATGGAAACGATCTCGCTCCCGGGTTACACCGAGCGCGAGAAGCTTGAGATCGCGCGGCGATATCTCGTTAGGCGACAACTCGAAGAAAACGGGATCAAGCCGGAGCAGTGCGAATGGGAGGAGGATGCGCTCCTGTTCATTATTAGCGATTACACCCGCGAGGCCGGAGTTCGCGAACTGGAGCGGCAGATCGGAACGGTTATTCGCTCGGTCGCAGCGCAAGTCGCGCGCGGAAAAAGCGAAGTGGTCAAGATCACGAAAGACTTCGTCGCACAAAAACTCGGGCCGGTGCGTTACATCCACGAAACGCGCCTTGCCACGAACAAGCCTGGGGTTGTCACTGGTCTCGCCTATACGCCGGTGGGTGGCGAAGTGCTGCACATCGAAGCGACAAAATATCCGGGCAAGGGAAATGTTTTGCTCACCGGACAAATTGGAAACGTGATGAAGGAATCAGCGCAGGCTGCCTTGAGTCTCGTGCGCAGTCGCGATGGCGAGATCGGAGCGAAGCCGGAAGATTTTCGCGACATGGATATTCACGTGCACGTTCCCGCCGGGGCCGTGCCGAAGGATGGGCCATCGGCCGGTGTGGCAATGTTCACCGCGCTCGCGTCGCTTTTTAGCAATACGCCAGTGCGATCGGATGTAGCAATGACCGGTGAGATTACGTTGCGCGGTTTGGTTTTGCCGATTGGCGGATTAAAGGAGAAAAGTCTGGCTGCGCTCCGTGCGGGTATTTCAACCGTGATCATTCCAAAATTGAACGAGAAAGATCTCGTCGATGTTCCGGAAGAGGCGAAGCAGAAGCTCAAATTCGTCCCGGTAGAGACAGTGGATGAAGTTTTGCGCATCGCTTTGGAACCGAAGAGCAACGGCGCACCTGCTTCTGCGCGACCGTAATTTTTTCCGTCGTGAGTCTCTTTTTGTAGGGCGTCTGTGTCAGACGCCGATTTTTTGAATCGGCGTTTCATAGAAACGCCCTACAATCATAGGGTGGGGTGAGGCTCCTGCGATGGAAAAAACATTCCGCGATCGTGTCGATGCTGGACAACAGCTGGCCGAGCCGCTGAGTGTTTATGCGAATCGCGCTGATGTAATCGTTCTGGCGTTGCCGCGAGGCGGAGTTCCGGTTGCGTATCAAGTCGCAAAACGATTGCATGTGCCGCTCGATGTTTTCGTCGTGCGCAAACTTGGCGTGCCGGGATACGAAGAGTTGGCGCTGGGGGCAATCGCATCCGGCGGCGTGCGCGTGTTGAATCAGGACGTCGTGCGCATTCTTCCGAATGCGGAGCAAATCGTCGAAGCCGTAACAGCAAACGAGTTAATGGAAATGGAGCGCCGCGAGCGCGCTTATCGCGATGATCGTCCGCCGCTCGATGTGCGCGGATGTACGGTCATCCTCGTTGACGATGGATTGGCTACGGGTGCAACGATGCACGCGGCGGTGGAAGCATTGCGCGAACAAAAGCCGGCGAAAATTGTAGTCGCAATCCCGGTGTGTGCGCCGGAGACCTGCCGCGAAATCCAAAAGCTTGCCGATGACACTGTGTGGCTCTTTGCGCCGGAATGGTTCCACGGTGTTGGACAGTTCTATGATGATTTTTCGCAGACGAGTGATGAGGAAGTGCGGAAGCTGCTTTTGGCAGCCGAACAAGATTTGTAGCGGCGGTCTATGACCGTCGCACTATTTCTGTAGCCGCTTCGCTATGCGAAGCGCCCTTACGAAACGCGACTCGCGTTGCCCACAGGGCGACGGCTACAGGAATTCGAGCGACGGTCATAGACCGCCGCTACAGAAGAAGGACGGCCGCGCCTTTAACGCGGCCGGTGCGTAATTGCGCGAGTGCTTCATTTGCTTGCTCGAGCGGGAACGTTTGCGTCGAAGTCTGGATCGGAATGCGTGCGGCGATTTCGAAAAATTCTTCGCCATCGCGCCGTGTCAGGTTAGCGATCGAAGTAATCGAACGCTCTTCCCACAAATCGCGATACGGAAACGACGGGATATCGCTCATGTGAATTCCGCCGCAGACGACACAGCCACCCTTGTCGAGAACGCGCAAAGACTTCGGGACAAGAGCGCCGACCGGCGCAAAGATGATTGCAGCATCTAATTTTTCCGGTGGTGCTTCATCGGAATCGCCCGCCCAAACCGCGCCGAGCTCTCGCGCAAATCTTTGACCCTCGGAATCGCCAGGACGCGTGAAGGCGAAAACGTCACGCCCTTGAAAACGCGCAACTTGCGCGATGATATGCGCGGCTGCGCCGAAACCGAAAATGCCAAGTCGTTTTGCATCGCCGGTTTTGCGCAATGATCGATAACCAATCAATCCCGCGCAAAGAAGCGGCGCCGCGGCGATATCGTCGAAGACATCGGGAATCGGAAAGCAGAAGCGGGCATCGGCGACGGTGAACTCGGCATAACCGCCATCTATCGTATAGCCGGTGAACCGCGCCTTATCGCAAAGATTCTCGCGATCCGAGCGACAGAACTTGCATTCGCCGCACGTCCATCCGAGCCAGGGAATCCCCACGCGATCTCCGATTTTGAGTCGATCCGCATTTTCGCCGATGGCTTCGACGCGCCCGACAATTTCGTGGCCGAGAATGAGCGGCAACTTCGGCTGCGATAGTTCGCCATCAATGATGTGCAGATCGGTGCGACAGACGGCGCAGGCGGCAACGCGGACAAGCACTTGACCGGTGTTTGGTCGTGGTGTCGCTGTGTCGCGCAGGACGAGCGGCTCGCCAGCTTTTTCGAGGAGCATCGCGCGCATATTAATTACTAGCGTGGACCGACTCCCCGCGCCACGCCGTTCACCGAAGGTAACGGGACCGACGCGGTCTCACTACGGCCCCAGGTGCGGTTCAAGGAATTTGCGGATGGCCGGCGCTGCCATCGCACCGACTTGTCGCGTTACTTCCAGCCCATTCTTGAATAACGCCATTGTTGGAATCGCGTTGATGCGGAAACGACGCGCCAGACTTGGTGCGGATTCCGTATTCACTTTTGCAACGAGCCACCTGCCTGCGCCTTCGCTCGCCACTTTGTTGAGTTCGGGCGATCGCCCGCTCATTCACGTCGTCCACGTTGCTGATCGGACCGCTGTGCACGCCCATCCGCAACTTGAGTTGCGGAAACTTTTGCAACGCCGCGCAAATCTCCACCGCGCATTTCACCGGCGCCTCCGGATTATTAAGAAACACCAGCGCCATCCCATCGCCGCTCGGAAGAGGAATGAGTTTGCCGGCTGCTTCGGCCCCGCGTATTCCCATTAAAACCAAAACAGAAGTTCTTCCGCTCGACGGCACGGCAGGTAACCTGCGATTATCGAGGTCGCACCGCCGCGGGTGCGTCAGGACACAACATGTCAACTGAACTTGAACCAGATCTCCAACTCGAGATCGGGCATGCTTTGGCTGCGCTAATTCGCCATCGATGATGTGCAGATCGGTGCGACAGACTCCACAGGCCGACACCCGAATAAGAAGCTGACGGAGTTTCTTGGAGACATGTGTGCCTGATACGTCCAACCTAACGAGGCGATGCCAGACTGACCACAGGCCACGTGAGAGGCGAACCAAACCAGGAGCACCGGCAAAATGATGCTTGCCTTAGTCTCTGCTTTTTCGGACAAAGTCCGGACATGGATCGAAAGGTGTTCAACTTTTTGCCTGTTCCTTTCGCTATCGCAGCGCTCCGCGAGGAAGGTTTGCGCAACGCCTCCGGACTTGTGGCTAATACGGCAACTCCCCGTCAGATGGAGCCGTCCTCGCAACAGATCGCTGATCTCGCCCAGCGTATTTGGGAAGCCGAGGGTCGCCCGGATGGACGCGAGGAAGCCCACTGGCTTGAAGCGGAAGCCCGGCTTCGTGCGCTCTTCGGGCATGCAAAAACCATCCGCGAAAGCACGGCATGGTAAGTATTCCGCGATTGCTGCAAGAACGCTGAGCGCTTGTCGTCGCTAGAGAAGATCTGAGCGCACGATGTCGGGCGGTCGTTGAGAAATAGGCAATCTGCGGTATGTTATTTTGTGCCGAAGGAAGCGCAGATCGTGACAGAAGGAACGGTGACGCAGGTGCTGCCGGGCACGATGTTTCGTGTCGACCTTCCGGGCTCGCGCAATGTGCTCGCGCATATTTCTGGTAAAATGCGCAAGCATTTCATTCGCATCGTGCCGGGGGACAAGGTCGAGGTGGAGCTTTCGCCCTACGATCTGACAAAGGCGCGCATTATTTTCCGTGAGAAATAAAGGGGCAAGCGTCCGGGTTGCGGCTGTGTAATTCGCAAGCCGGACGCTCGCGCCAATTTCATAAATAAGCGCAGCGGTCGCGGGAATTCCGTTTTTAACTGAGAAAGTCAGACATGCGGAAGTTTGCCGAGGAACGGCTTCTGGCGATATTGCGAGACGAGATTGATTAGGAGAAAAAATTATGGCTGAAGAAAACAAAACAAATTCAGGAACGGCTGAGGCCCAGAGCAAATTGGAGAGCAGCAGAACACACGCGCGCAAAGCAGCCGAAGATCTGAAGTCGGCGGCGGGTGCGGTGGCGGAAGAGTATCGCGGTAAAGCGGAGCAGGCTTGGGGAGATGCACGCGGCAAGGCCGAACAGGCATGGGACGATGCAACGCATCGCGCGCGCACATTTCAGGAAGATGCCGAGGATTACGTTCGCGAAAATCCGACGAAAGCGGTCATTACTGCGCTTGGCATTGGGTTTGTGCTCGGACTAATTTTCCGGCGTTAAGAAAATCGCTGGATGGCTGGCGAAACCATGCGGTTCCGCAATCCGGCGGGACATCGCGGGCTGCTGGGCAATTTGTTCGGCGCGCTCAACACGCTCGCTGCCTTTTTTGAAAGCCGGTTCGAGCTCTTTACCCAGGAATCGAAGTCGGCGCTGATAAACGGGCTTGTTCTTGTTGGTTGCATCATTGCGGCAGGATTGTTATGCGCGATCAGCCTCATTTTTCTTCTCATCGCGGCGGTCGCGGGATTGGCCCATGCGTTGCACATATCGTGGATTTGGATTGCGGTGGCGGTCGCTCTCATCCTGCTCATCCTCGCGTTGCTGTGTGTAGTCATCGCCCGCACTCGAATGAAGAAACCAATGTTTCGCGCCACGACTGCTGAACTAAAGAAAGATCGCGAATGGCTGAAGAACCTGGAAAAGACCGATCGCTAGCGGAAATAAAACAGCGCATCGAGCGTTCGCGTTACGACCTGGCGCGCGATCTCAGCGGACTGCGTTATGAATTGGATTTTCCGCTCAAGATCAGGAAATCGTTCCAACGAAATACTGTTGTGTGGGTCGCAGGTGCGGTCGTCCTCGGTTTGCTCTTCACTGCTGGATCGAGGAAAAGAAAAAGAATTTACGTGAAGGCGAGAGGCCGAAATAAGGCGAAAGAAACTCTCATGGAAGCCGGCCTGCTGCTCACGGCGGCAAAGTTCGCATTCAGTGTTCTCAGGCCGGTGATCGTCAGCTATGCCATTCAAAAAATGAAAGCTTTGTCCGCCAACTCGCGCTCCAAGGGTAAATGGTAGCTGCGTTTTGAGTTTACGCGGCTACGGCCGGTGCATCACTATCTGCGCACCAATTCGTGACCGCAAAATCGACAAAACAACCGTCCCGGCCTGCCACACTCGCGCACGTAGATGATTACTTGTTGGTCGCGCAGGAAGCCGGCGCGTCCGATGTGCATCTCGGCGTTAATGCGCCTCCGATCTGGCGATTGCATGGAACGTTGCAGCCGATCTGGCCTGATCTGCCAATTCTGACTGCGCCGCAAACGGCGGCGCTAGCCGCTGGTTTTTTATCCGAGCTTCAAAAAACGCAGCTCGCCGATCGCGGCGACGCCGACTTCGCTTACGCGAATAAATTCGGCCGATTCCGTACCAGCGTGGTGCGGCAACGACTCGGCACCGACATTGTCTTTCGCATCATCAATACCCACGTCCGTACGATGGATGAGCTCGGATTACCCGAGCATCTGAAATTGCTCACGCGCTATCAAAATGGGCTCATCCTCGTCACCGGCTCTGTCGGCAGCGGAAAATCAACGACGCTGGCGGCGTTGGTCGAGCAGGTAAACATCGAGCGGCGCGAACACATCATTACGCTCGAAGATCCGATCGAATACATTTTCGAGCCGAAAGGCTGCCACATCACGCAACGCGAAGTGCACACCCACACGCGTTCATTCGGCGCTGCGCTCCGTGGCGCGCTTCGCGAAGATCCCGACGTAATCATGGTCGGCGAAATGCGCGATCTCGAAACAATTTCGCTCGCCATCACCGCGTCGGAAACCGGGCATCTCGTTCTCGGCACCCTGCACACCAGTAATGCGTCGCGCACGCTTGATCGCCTCCTCGACGTTTTCCCTGTCGATCAACAGGAGCAAATCCGCATCATGGTCAGCGAATCGTTGCGTGGAATCATCAGTCAGCAATTGATTCCGCGCGCCGACGGCACCGGTCGCGTCCTCGCCTTGGAAACGCTGACGAACACGCCCGCAGTCGCGAATGTAATTCGTGAGGCAAAAACATTCATGCTTCCGGGCATCATTCAGACTGGAAAAAAACAAGGGATGCAGTTGATGGACGATGCGCTGAGCGATTTACACGCTCGCGGACTAGTCAGCGCCGACGAAGCCTATGCGCGCGCCGAGCAAAAACAGCAAATGCGGACACAGCTGAAGATGTGAAAACCCCAAATCCCAAGCACCAAACCCCAGAGAAGTTCCAAGCTCCAAGCTTCAAAGTCGAAGCCGTACGAGCATCTCTTTGGAAATTGTCTGATTGGGGTTTCCTTGGAACTTGGGGTTTGGGATTTGGGATTTTGTAATGCCCTACCTCGATCAATTCTTTAACCTTCTCGTAAAAGAAGGCGCGTCCGATTTGCACATCGGCGAAGGCCAACCGCCAAAAATTCGCCGACACGGCGATGTCATGCCGATTCGCGCCGAACCGATCACGCGCGACGAAGCAACGGTGATGATGAGCGAAATCTGCGGACCGAAAAATTGGAAACTATTTGAAGAGCGCGGCGATCTCGATTTCGCCTACGAGATGGACAAGCATTCGCGGTTCCGGTGCAATTTTCTCAAACAAGCCAATGGCTACGGCGCAGTTTTCCGTCTTATTCCAACGAAGATCGCGACTATCGAGCAGTTGGGAGTTCCAGCGATCGTTAAGGAATTTGGAAATTTGCGCGGCGGACTCGTGCTCGTAACCGGCCCCACCGGTTCCGGCAAATCGACGACGCTGGCGGCGTTGATCGATTACATTAACGAAAAATTTGCCCGCCATATCGTGACGATCGAAGAACCGATCGAGTTCGTGCATGATAACAAACGCAGCCTCATCACGCAGCGCGAAGTGCCGACTGATGCCGAATCATTTCCGGTCGGGCTGAAAGCTGCGTTGCGCGAAGACGCCGACATCGTCCTTGTAGGCGAGATGCGCGACTTGGAGACGATTTCGCTCGCGCTCACGGCAGCGGAGACCGGGTTGCTTGTTTTTGGAACTTTGCATACGAACAATGCGCGCAAGACGGTCGATCGGATGATCGACGTCTTCCCCGCGAACAAGCAAGCCCAGGCGCGAACGATGCTGGCCAATTCATTGCGCGGCGTTCTGGCGCAGCTCTTATTGAAAAAAGCGGACGGCTCCGGACGCATGGCCGTGAATGAGATTCTGATCGCGAATGCAGCTGTTTCCGCGATCATTCGCGAAGGCTCGACGCAAAAATTGCAGGATGTGATCGTGTCCGGAAAAGGGCAGGGGATGCAATTTATGGACGATGCGATCTTTGCCTTGCTGCAGAACGGCGCCGTCTCCCCGCACGAAGCGTTCATGAAGGCGATCGATAAGAATCTTTTCAAAAAATTTCTACCGCCGGATGAACAAGAACTTAGCAACTCCGCCGGTGCCGCCCCCGATGACGAGAAGCGCGTGCCGGGCAATTTCGTCAAATCCGGCCGCCGTGCGTCGCGGCCTCTTCGTTGACAATAAAATTGGTGCCTGCTAAGGTCGCCGAAATTTGGGGCGGGTGACCGCGCGGAAAAGGGTTTGGCGGTTCCCCGAAGAACCTCTGCATACGCTACTAAACAGTCAGGTGTTGGTGCTCAATCGCCTGTGGCAGGCGGTGAATATCTGCTCGGCGCGTCGTGCCTTTGCGCTCGTCTATCAAGGTCACGCGCAGGTCGTCTCCTCCGATCCGGAGAACAACTTCTTCACGCACGATTTCAATAGCTGGCTCGATTTTTCCGGGACCGCGCCGGAACACGAGATGGTCACGACCATTTCATGGAAGATCCGCGTGCCGCGCGTGATCGTGCTTTTGCTTTTCGATCGGTTGCCGAAGAAGGAAGTGAAATTTACGCGGCACAATGTTTTCGAGCGCGACAAGAATACCTGTCAATATTGCGGACACATTTTCGATCGCAGTGAGTTGAATCTGGATCATGTCCTTCCGCGTGATCGCGGCGGAACGACGGTGTGGGAAAATGTCGTTTGTTCCTGCATCCCGTGTAATACGCGCAAGGGAAACCGACTTCCGCATGAGGCGCACATGACGCTCATTCGCAAACCGAAACGACCGAAGTGGCGGCCGTTTGTGCATGTGACGTTCACATCGCAGCAGCACGAGAGCTGGCGACACTTTGTCGATCTGGCCTACTGGAACGTCGAGTTGAGCGACTAGGTAGGGGCGATTGACCCAATCGCCCGGGCGGTTCGGTGAACCGCCCCTACCTTTGCAGCGCCTCCAATATCGGCTGCGGATAAATCCCGAGCCAGATATTGCCTATCACCAGCAGCGTCATGACAACTCGTGAAAGTGCGCTCACCGAAATTGGTTCGGCAGTTTTCGGCTCCTGCCAGTACATCGCGCGCACAATCTTCAGATAATAATAAAAGCCGCAACCGACCGTGACAACCCCGACGATCGCCAGCACGAATTGATGTCGCTGAATCGCCGCATCGAAAATCAGAAATTTTCCAACGAATCCGGCGGTGAACGGCACACCGGCGAGCGAGATCATTGCCACCAGCATGGCAAAGGCGAGAAACGGCGAACGTTTTCCCAGCCCGTCAAAGTCCTGGATTTGTTCGTCGGTGTTCCCGGCCACCACGATGAGCACGGCAAAGCTCAGAAGCGTCATCAGAAGATAGGCGACGAGATAGAAACTTACCGCAATGCCTGAAAACGAAACGACGCCAATGAGCAGGTACCCGGTGTGTGCGATACTCGAATACGCCAGCAGACGCTTAACATTGCTCTGCGGAAGCGCAGCGAGATTACCGTAGATCAAGGTCAGAATAGCGACTACAACAAGCGCCCGTTGCATCTGCGGCAAAATGAAAAATGGTTGCAGGATTCGCAGCAGCACGATGAAGCCAGCGGCTTTCGATCCGACCGAAAGGTATGCCGTTACCGGTGTCGGCGCGCCCTGATAAACGTCCGGCACCCAGATTTGAAACGGCACCGCCGCAATCTTAAAGCCGATCGCAATCAGCACTAACGCCATCCCAAAAAGAGCCGGGGCTGTTTCGATGTTGTTACTCGTTAGGGCAGCGGTAATTCGACCGAGATTTGTTTCGCCCGTGACACCGAAAATCCAGGTAATGCCATAAACGAGAAATCCGGTCGCGAGCGCACTAAGGATCAAGATATTTCACGCCGGCCTCCAGCGTCGCGGGATTGCGCCGGGTGAAACTAACGAGCACGTAAAATGAAATCGACACGAGCTCGATCGAAACGAAAATCATGACAAAGTCGATCGCGGACGCCATCCACATCAGGCCGGCGCAAGTGAAAAGTGGGAGGGCAAAGAATTCGCCCAGCCCGGATTGATGCGTCGCTCCGTGAATCAATTGCGGAATGATCGGCGCGTAATCGAGCATCATGACGAGGACGATGATTGTCGTGACGAGTGCGAAACGTTTGAAGAAAATCGCGAGCGGATCGGCTGTGTAAAAATTCCAAAGGGCGGAAGCTTGATCGGGGGGCGTTGGAGAGACGAAGAAACTCGCGATCAGGATGATGATGAGTCCTGTAATGGCGGCGAAGGCGATTCCCTGTTTCTCGATTTTCTCCGCGAATGCCTCAAGTAAGAGCAGTCCCGCGCCCAGGATAACTACCGCAATTTCGAGAGTGGGCGCTGCGATCATGATCACTTCGCGACGAAATAGGTGCGGAACGGCGGAGCGATCACCCGGACAAGCGATTGCGGGAAAAATCCGACCCAAAGAAGTGCCCCCACGAGGAGACAGACCGGCAGGCGAAGGGTCGCGCGCAAATCGGGAAGCTTCTTCCATTTTTCATCCATCGTTCCCATGAAAACGGCGCGATAAGCGCGCAACAGATAAACGGCGGAGATGACGACGCCCCACAACGCGAGCGTGGTCGCAATTTGGAAAATTTCGAAATGCTCGAAATTTGCGTTTCTCCGAAATGCGCCAAAGAAAACCAAAACTTCGCCGGCGAAATTAGCGAAACCGGGCAATCCGATGGCAGCGAATGCGGCCAGGCCAAAGGCGAAGCCAGCAAACGGCATTATGCGGGCGAGCCCGCCGAGATCTTCAAACACGAGCGTGCCGGTGCGACGCCGCAATTCGCCCGCGAGTCCAAAAAGCAACGCGATACTAAGCCCATGCGCGAATATGAGAAGCGCCGCGCCGTTGACCCCAAGAATGTTTGCGCTCGCGATCCCGAGGAAAATGTAACCCATGTGCATGACGCTGGAATAGCCGAGCATCCAGTCGAGCCGTTTTTGGGCAATGGTAACGAGTCCGACGTAGATGATGTTTCCGAGGAGGAGCACGATGAGAAGCTTGTTCCAGTATTGCGCTCCAGCCGGCAAAAGCGGAATCGCCAACCGCAATAATCCGTAAAGCCCAAATTTCTTCAGCACACCTGCGTGCAGCATCGCGGCCGGCGCCGGGGCAGACGCATACGCTTCCGGTGCCCAGGTGTGAAACGGAAACAGCGAAATCAGAATTCCGAAACCGATCAGTAACACGAAAAAAATCTGACGCTGTGATTCGACGCTGATCTGGCCGGCGGCGGCCGCGGTTTGTAAAACGCCAAAGTCGAAGCTGCGCGATGCTTCGGGCAAACTGCGATAGAGCAAAATCAACCCGAGCAACAAAACGAAACTGCCAATTGCGAGGTAGATTGTGATTTTCCACGCGGCCGTTTGTCGATTGCCGCTTCCCCAAATTCCAATGAGCAGGAACGTGGGAATGAGCGCGAGCTCGTGAAATGCGTAAAAGAAGAACAAGTCGATCGAGGCGAAAGCGCCGATGGCTCCGGCGGAAAGCAGAAGCAGGCAGGAATAAAACGCCTTTTCGTTTTTCAGGACTTCGGCCGTGAACCAGATTGCGCAGAAAGAAACGATCGCGGTGAGCAGCAACATTAAGAGACTCAGCCCATCCGCACCGAGGGCGAACCGCCAACCCCAGTCCGCGCTGATATTCCATTCGCTAACGAATTGAAAACCGGTGGCGTTGCGATCGAACTTTAAGAAAAGGAAAAGTGTCGCAATCAGCTCGATGGCGCATGCGGTAATTGCAGTGCGACGCGCCGGCGATCCCAATAGAATAAGGACAACGGCGACAAGCGGTGCAAAGAGGATGAGAAGAAGCATTAACGGAAAACGGTGAAGTAGATCAACCAAACGATCCCGAGACCGAACAAGAATGAATAAGCTTGCAGGTTTCCGACCTGGATCAGTCGAAGAAGCGCGCCAGTTCCCCAAGTCGCGCCGCTCGCTCCTCGTACCGCACCGGCATCGATGATCCAACGATCGAAAAATGCGGCGATACGCGAAAGCAGCCCTTGCGTCCAGTTGATGAGCCAGGCGTAAAATTCATCGAAATAAAAGCGGCGACGCAAAATGGCGGCGTCGAGCGGATCGCTTTCGCGATTGCGATACAAATAAAATGCGAGTCCACCGCCGAGAAGAACAGTCGCAAAGGCGAGAAGCGGAACAAGAATCGCGACGCCTTTCTCTTCAGGCAAAACAAGGAAGCGTCGCGCGAAGATTCCGAAGCCTGCGATGAACGACATGATGGCAAGGACAATGAGCGGGATGGTCATCACCGGCGCTGCTTCTTCGACATGCAACGCCGAATCGCCGCGCGGTTTTCCGAAAAACACCACGAGGACCAAACGCACCATGTAAAACGCCGTCAGGAATGCGGTGAAAAGATCGAGCGCAAAAATCGCAGCGTTGTGTTGATAGGCGAGGGCGAGGATGGCGTCTTTGCTGAAAAATCCGCTGAAGGGTGGAAAGCCGACGAGGGCGAGGGTGCCCACTCCGAAAGTGAGAAACGTCGTCTGCATGCGCCGCCCGAGCGCACCCATCTTCCAGATATTTTGCTCGTGGTGCAGCATGATGATGATCGCGCCCGCGCCAAGAAACAGGAGCGCTTTGAAAAACGCGTGTGTGAAAAGATGAAACATCGCCGCCTCGCCCGAAGCGAGTCCAACTGCGGTGATCATGTAGCCGAGTTGCGAGATCGTTGAGTAAGCCAGGATCTTTTTGATGTCGTCCTGCTGCGTCGCCGTCAGTGCGGCGATGACGGAACTGATTGTTCCAATCCAAGCGATGACTAACAGTGCCGTCGGACTTGGTTGCAGCAGAAAACCGACGCGCACCAGCATGTAAACGCCGGCTGCGACCATCGTGGCAGCGTGGATGAGAGCGGAAATCGGCGTCGGGCCTTCCATCGCGTCCGGCAACCACACATGCAGTGGGAATTGAGCGGATTTGCCCACGGCGCCGCAAAAGATGAGCAGCGCGGTTACAGTAAGATATGCGGGATGCGACGTTAGTTTGGATACGTTGGACGCGATTTCTCCGAAAACGATTGAGCCCGTCGCCGTCCAAACCATCAGGATGCCGAGCATGAATCCGAAGTCGCCGATTCGATTTGTGATGAATGCCTTCTTTGCCGCGTCGGCAGCGGCATCGCGCTCGAACCAATGACCGATAAGTAAATATGAGGCAACGCCGACCAGTTCCCAAAAGATGAACATCATCACGAAATTGTTGGCCAGCACGACGCCGAGCATGGCGAACATGAAGAAGGAGAGTGCCGCGAAGTAACGCGACTTGCCTTTGTCTTCGCGCATGTAGCCGAGCGAGTAGACATGAATGAGAGCGCCTACGCCGGTAACCAGGACAAGCATGGTCTTGCTAAGGCGATCCACGACAAAGCCGAACGGGATGTCCAGGACCGGCCGAAGATCGATCCAATGAAAAGATGGTGAATTCGCGTCTCGCGGAAAAAAACAAAATGAGGCTGCCGAGAAAACTGATCCAGACTGTCGTGACGGAAATCGTACTACTTGCCCGACGCGAACTGCGCGTAAGCAAGGTAATGATTGCTGCCGCCAGCAGCGGCGCGAAAAGAATGATCCATGGAAGCGCGAGCGTCATGACATCAAGAGCGCGCAACTGTGTTCTGGGGAGCGCACGCGACTCGCGTGCTGGCGATGGCGACCCCGCCATCGCGAACTTTTTCTGGAAAGTAGGATTTCGGCGAGTCGCCGAAATCGGCACGCGAGTCGCGTGCGCTCCCCAGAGTGCGTAGCGTGCGCTTCATTAGAATTTCAGGCTGTTGATGTCTTCGACATGCGTTGTTCGTCGAGCGCGAAAGAGCGCGACGATGATGGCGAGGCCGACGGCGACTTCTGCAGCGGCGACGGTGATGATGAAAAAAACGAAGACTTGCGCGTTGTAGTTAGGCAAGCCGTTTGCATCGACACGAAATCGCGAGAACGCCACAAGCGACAAGTTTGCCGCGTTCAACATCAGTTCGAGCGACATGAAAATGATGATGAGATTGCGGCGCAGAATGACGCCGGCAAAACCGATCGTGAACAACAGCCCGCTGACGAGAAGATAATTTCCGAGAGTCAGCATATCAGCGCAGTTCGCGTTTGCTCAAAACGATCACGCCGATCGTCGCGACCAGAACCAGGATACCGATAATCTGAAAAGGCAGATTGTATCGGTCGAAGAGAAGCAGTCCGATGTTATGAACGTCATTTATTTTGCCGAGCGCCAACGCTGGAAAAGGTTCCTCACTCGCGCGCAGTTTGTGCACGACTGAATAAATCTGAAAGAAGAGCGCGAGTGCGACCAACACTCCGCCGGAAAATGCGACGATATTTATTTTGCGGCGCGCTTCGGCGCGAAGGTCCAGCAGCATGATGATGAAAAGGAAAAGCACCATGACTGCGCCGGCATAGACGAGGATTTGAATGACGCCGATGAAATAGGCGTCGAGCATGACGAAAAGCGCGGCGAGGCCGAGAAATGAAACGACCAGGCTGAGCGCGCTGGCAACGGGGCTGCGATTAATTACAACTGCGGCCCCAAAACCGATCATGATTAGCGAAAAAATCCAAAAGAGTAACGCGGGCATGGGAAAAGGGTTCAGGGTTCAGGTTTCAGAAAGATGAGCGTACTCCATCTGAACCCTGAACCCTGAACACCTGAAACCTTTGTCGCTCATTTCTTTTCGTTCCACTTCAGCACGACGCCGTGCATGACGCCGCCGATCTCGAGCAATTTCTTTTTGTCATGCACCATCTCTGCGCGGGTCAACCCGGTGATGGCGTAATCCTTGCGAAGGAAGATGGCTTGTTCGGGACAAACTTCTTCGCACATCCCGCAGTAAATGCAGCGAATCATGTCGATGTCGAACTCTTCCGGGAATTTTTCGACCTTGGCGAAACGATCACGTTCCCCGATTTCTCCGGGCACAATTTTGATCGCACGCGGCGGACAGATGAATTCGCAGAGTTGGCACGCCACGCAGCGAACGCGTCCGGACTCGTCGCGCACCAAAGCAGGCGCGCCGCGATAATATTCCGGCATCGCCGAATCCCATTTTTGTTCGGGATATTGCATCGTCACTTTCGTGCGGCCGAAAAGCATGTTCATGAAGTGCTTAATCGTGATCGCCATGCCGCTGATGATGGCCGGAAAATAAAGCCGTTCGAACCAGGTTAATTTGGGGCGTGCAACCGTAATGGCCATCTCTAATCTTCCTCTACCTCTTCCTTTTCCTCTGCTATCTCTCCGTAAGTAGGTATATCTTCCGCAATGCGGCACCCAAGCCGATCGAGCATGGTGAAGAGCATCTTGACGATCTCTTCCAGCTTCGACTTGCCATCTTGGATAGCCTCAAGCCCACAGCATCCGCGGGCCACGAACAGATCTAAACACGCAGCCGATTCCAACGCTGACCCATGTGCGATCTGAAAAAATCGCGCGCGATCCTTTTGCGAGAACTTGCCGTTACCTTCGGCGATATTAAGAGCAATGCTGTCGCCAGCGCGCTCTAACTGGTCGCGGGTCGATGTTTTTTTCGTAATCGAATCAATCAAAATTTGCGACCATGCAGCGAACTCCAGCGCGCGTTGGTAAACCTTCAGCTTTTCGTGGTGGAACATAGAGAGAAGAGGAAGAGGTAGAGGAAGAGGAAGATTATTGAGGGAAGTAAGCGATGATGATGGCGGCGACGAAAATATTAACGAGCGCAATCTCGAAAAAGAAGACCCAGCCGAGCCGCATCAATTGGTCATAGCGAAAGCGTGGGAGCGTCCAGCGCACCCAGATGAAGAAAAAGAGCAGCGCTGAGAGTTTGGCGAAAAATGTTACGATATTAAAAAGACCTCCGACGATGCCGCGCCAGCCCGGCGCAGACCCGTCGATCAGCACCCAATGAAATTGGCCATGCCAGGAGGGAATCGGTAAGTGCCAGCCGCCGAGGAAAAGTGTAACGATTATGGCGGAGCCGGTGATCATCGCGGCGTATTCGCCGAGGAAAAACAGGCCGAACTTCATGGCGGCGTATTCGGTGTGGTAACCGCCGGCCAATTCCTGCTCTGCTTCCGGCAAATCGAACGGGAGGCGATTTGTTTCTGCGAAAATCGCGATCATGAAAACGAGGAATGAGATCCACATCGGAATGGTGAGAAGCCATTTTGCCGGATTCGTCCAATCCCCAAGAAATGGCGCGATCATCCAGCCGTGCTCGATCTGATACCGGACCACATTCGTCAGGCGAAGCTGGCCGATGAGAAGGAAGAACGGGAATGACAGCCAGGCCTAACGAGAGTTCGTAGGAAATCATTTGCGACGAAGAGCGCACGCTGCCCAGAAATGGGTATTTCGAGTTGGAAGACCAGCCGGCGAGAACGATGCCGTAAACGCCTAACGAGGCGATGGCGAAAACATAAAGCACGCCGACGTTGATATCGGCAATGACCATCGGCACGCCAAAGAGAGTGCTGCCAAATGGCACGACCGCGATCGTCATAATCGCAGGAACCATTGCGAGACAGGGCGCGAGGTAATAGTAAACGTGTTTACATGCGCGGGCGTGAATTGCTCTTTGAGCAAAAACTTCGCAGCGTCGGCAATTGGTTGAAACAAGCCGGCGGGCCCGACGCGATTTGGTCCGAGACGATCCTGAATGAGTGCGCTGACTCGGCGCTCGGCATACACGCTGTAGGAAACGAGTGGAAGGATGACGAGAAAGACGATCCCGAGAATCTTGAGCAGCGACGTGATGATGAGAAAAGACATGATTAGGCCTGGCGCCACCAAGGAGCGGCGGTTTCCAAACCGCCGAATAAAAAGTTGGGCGCTTTAGAAAGCGCCCCTCCTTGAGGCTTCACCGTTGTCGACATTCGCACTCCTATTTCGAAGCTTTTTCCTTCTGCCGTTTTTTGACCTTTTCTTTAGCCGGTTCGCCGGGGGGTGCCGTCGTTTTTTTCTTTAGAACCTGCACCCCAAGGTCGCCGATCTTGCCCAGATTGAGGCGAGCAAACTCCCGAATCGCTCCGCTCATCTCGCGAAACACATCTTCAATCGAGTAAATTCCGTTCTGTCCGGTGCAGGCTTGAATGAGATCTCGCAGAATTTCCCAGTCGTCTCGTGTTTGGCCGGGGCCGGTGACGGCACGGTTCAATCTTTGCAGGCGGCCTTTACCGTTGATCATTGAGCCGCGTTTTTCCGCGAAACCAAACGAGGGAAAAACCCCGGTAGCGAATGGCGTGGCGGCATTGGCGAGAATATCCATGACGATGAATATCGGAAGCCCGGCGAGCTGAGCTGTCGTGATTCCCAATTTGGTCGGATCCTCGCCAAGTGCGACCAACGCCGTAATATTTCCTGCCGCAATTTCCCGGGTAATCGCCGGCAGCTTCGCCCCGGGCTCATTTGTTAGGCCAAGAATCAGTTTTGCGCCGTTCGTATTTGGATTGCGATCTTCGCTGAGCAAAATGTCATCGCCCTGCCCGGTCCGCGGCACGATGTCGAGCAGTTCGACACCAAGTAATCTGGCCAGTCGCGCGGTCAGCCACAGCTCTTCGTTGGTCATTCGCCCGGAGGCGATGATTGCGATTTGATCTCCCGGCAACTGTTTCAGTTGAGCGGCGGTATCTTGAATGGCGTTTTCCCACGAGGACGCGACCAGTTTGTCATTCAGGAACATCTGCGGCTCAAGCAAACGGTGTTCCGATTGCAGATAGCCGAAGTTGAGTCGCCCGTAATCGCACATCCAGCATGAGTTAACGGCGTTGTTCTCGCGCGGCGTTTGCCGATAAATCACATCCTGGCGCGTGCCGATAACGGTGTTGCATCCCGTGGCGCAGCTTGTGCAAAAGCTCTTCGTTTCCTTCAAAAACCAAACGCGCATCTTGAAGCGAAAATCCGAAGAGGTGAGCGCGCCGACGGGGCAAATATCGACCGTGTTCAGCGAGTAATTGTTTTCGAGACGCTTGCCCGGATGCGCGGTCAGCACGCTGTGACTTCCGCGATCGACGAACCCGAGCACATCGTCGTGCACAATCTCCTGGCAAAAACGAATGCAGCGCGAACAAAGGATGCATCGTTCGTCATCGAGCGTGACGCGCGGACCAAGCTCAACGTTCTTCGGTTTCTTCACTTTGTTTTCGAGAAAGCGTGATGCGGCGTTGCCGTAATCGATGCTGAATTCCTGCAGACGACATTCACCCGCTTGATCGCAAATCGGGCAATCGAGCGGATGATTGATGAGCAAAAATTCCATCACGCCGCGGCGACATTCCTCCGCAAGCGGCGAATCCGTGCGCACGCCCATGCCGTCGGCGACATCCTGTGCGCAGCAAATTTGCGGACGCGGCATCCAGTTGACCAGCGGCTTCCCATCTGCGCCGAGCTCTGGTTTGCGATCGGGCCCCATTTTCGGAAGTCCCATTTCGATCAGGCACATCCGGCAATTTCCCGGGCGAACTTAGCTTCTTGTGATAGCAGTAACGCGGAACGTAATGGCCCGCCTGCTCGCACGCTTCGATGACGCGTGTTCCCTTCGGAAACTGATGCCACGTGCCATTGATCTGGACGTTGAACAACGGCGGCTGCGATTTTGACGACTCGCTCATCCCTCGGTCTTACTATTACTCTTTCTCTTGCTCATGCTCAGAATCGAATTGGCCCTGTTAAAGAGCTGCATTCTGTCATGTCGAGCGAAGTCGAGACATCTCTTACTGTTCATTTCGCGTCTGGACGATAACAATGAGAGATTCCTCGACTCCGCTCGGAATGACAGATTTTTTCGACAAAGCCATATGCGTTTGGTTTTCGTGATCAAAGGAACGATTCATTCGCCAGGATTGAGCAAGAGCATGAGCATGAGAAAGAGTAAGAATTAGATGGTTCCGGCGGTGCCGGCTTTTTCCCAGCCGGGATCGTGGGCGAGTGGAACGGTCGGAATTGCGGGCTTCTGGATTAGTTCTTCCGATGTGTATTCCGGCGGAAGAGGTGGCGGCGTTGGCTTCGAAGCGTGAGCAGCAAAATCCTCTGGAAATTTTTCGACGAAACTCTGCGTGGGCCAGGCACAGGCTTCGCCGAACGCGCAAATGGTTCGTCCGGCAATATTATCGGCGACAGTTTTGAGGGTGTTTCGGATCCTGAATAACTCCGCCGCCGAGCAGCATGCGGTCGGTGATTTTTTTCATCCAAAGCGAGCCTTCGCGGCACGGTGTGCACTGACCACAACTCTCGTGCGCGTAAAATTCGTTGATGTTGTTGAGCGCCCAGACCATGTCGCGCGAGTCATCCAGTACGATGACGCCGCCGGAGCCGGCCATTGAACCCGCAGCTGTCAGCGAATCAAAATCCATCGGGATTTGATCGATCGTCATTTCCCGTTCGATCGTTGTGCCGTCGATTTGTTTTTCCTTTAGCTTAAAGGTTTCATCCGCGCGCAAGACTTTGGCGGAACTTCCACCGGGAATCACCGCCTTCAATCTGTGGCCCCAGCGAATGCCGCCGGCCATGTCATAAATTAATTGGCCCATGGTAACCGCGCCGACTTCGATCTCGAAATAGCCGGGCCGCATGACGTCACCGCTCACGCAAACGATGCGCGTGCCTGTGTTGTTCTGCCGGCCGATCTTTGCGTATTCCGCGCCGCCCATCGCGATAATGTGTTTCACATGGCAAAGCGTTTCGACGTTGTTCACGATCGTCGGCGCCATGTAGAGACCGAGCACGGCCGGAAAATACGGCGGCTTGATGCGCGGATAGGCGCGTTTTCCTTCGAGCGATTCGATCAGTCCCGTTTCTTCGCCACAAATGTAGGCGCCCGCACCTCGATGAATGTGAATCTCGACATCGAATCCGGTTCCGAGAATATTCCGGCCGACGAAGTTTTTCTCGCGCGCTTCTTCGATTGCACGTTCGAGGATTTTCGCGCCTTCGGGAAATTCGCCTCTTATATATATGTACGCGATGTGCGCGTTCAGCGCGAAGCAGGAGATCAGGATTCCTTCGAGGAGCTGATGCGGATCCTGATGAATAATGTAGCGATCCTTGAAGGTCCCGGGTTCTGATTCGTCGGCGTTGCAAATCAAATACACCGGTTTCTTCTCATCCGGCTTGATGAAGCCCCATTTTACGCCGCAGGGAAAACCCGCTCCGCCCCGGCCGCGGAGCCCCGAGGTTTTCACTTCGGTGACAATGTCCGCTCGCGACATCGTGACGGCTTTCTTCAACTGCTCGTAACCGCCGTCGCGCAAATAGCAGTCGATGTCGGTTGTCCAATCCTCGCGTCCAATGTTTTTGAAAACGAGACGACGTTCGAGAGCGTGTGGCGGAAATTGGTGCCGCCAAGGAGCGGCGGCTTCCAAGCCGCCGTTTGTGTTAGGTCGGCGCTCTGGAGAGCGCCGCTCCTTGAGGAGCAACTCAGAGGCGGGGCCTTCCCGCGCATTTTCGTAAAGCTCATCCTCGATCATGCAAACGGGCGCAGTGCCACAGCTCGCCAGACATTCCACAAACTCGATGCTGTAATTTCCGTCCTCGCTTAACGAAACCGGATTGTGCATTCCATTATCATCACGATGTCGATCGATACCCGTGGCGGTGCACAAGTCTTCCATCAGCTCATAACTCCCGGCCATCGCGCAACTCAACGTCCGGCAAACCCGAATATGTTTTTTCCCTGCGCGCGCCTGGCGAAACATCGGATAGAACGTCACCAGCTCGAGAATGTTGATCGGCTGCAGCTCGAGCTTCGCCGCAATCCAATTCACCCCGTCATCGTTGATAAAGCCGAACTGCTCCTGCCACAGATGCAACAGTGGCATGGCGGCGCTGCGTTTTCGATCGGGCGGATAACGCCCGATCGCTTCGTCCATTTTTCGCTCCAGCTCGGGCGGTACGCGCGTGCTCGTCGAATCCACAGACAAGCTATTGCGTGAGCGTGCTCTCTTTCGATTGCACTTTGTCGTCTTTGAAAACAACCGTCACCGTATCATTCCCCTGCCGGTAGGTGTAAGTCGTCTTCTTCAGTAAGATCAAATCCGTCGTGTCGATCGCGCTGGGCGGGCCAAGAATGGATTCCACCTGCTTCTTCGACATTCCCTCGCTGACTTCATCGACGTTAGCTTTCGTTAGGCGATCGTCGCTGTGACAACCACTCAGCGCCAGCGCCACTGCAATCAGGCTTGTTAAGAGGAACTTCATGGCTCGCGTCCGAGATTGCCGTCTTTGCTGTCCACTTCGTCGTTCTTAAACGTGATCAGCGCGAACTTCTTGCCGTCTTCGTAACGATAGGTCGTCTTCTTGAAAATCACCATATCCTTGGTTTCCATCGTCGTGGGCGGTCCGAGAATCGTTTCCACTTGCGCCTTCGACATGCCGGTGGTGACCTGATCGTAATTGGCGGGTGTCAATTTCGAACCGGTAAGCGCATTACGATCGCAGCCGACGAATGCAAAGGCGGCGACGACAAGCAAGAGAACGACTGAACGGATTTTTCTGATTTTCATATTTTTTTCGAGACTCATCTGTCGCATTCTCCCATGACGAAGTCCAGACTTCCGAGAATCGCAACCACATCGCTTACCATGTGGCCGGGCAGGAGTTCCGGTAAAATGCTCAGGTTTACGAAGGAAGGCGCGCGAATCTTCAGACGATACGGCACCCCGCCGCCTTTGCTCTTAATGTAGAAACCGAGTTCGCCTTTTGGATTTTCCGCAGCGAAATAAATCTCTCCTGGCGGCGCATCGAGGCCTTCGGTCACGACCATGAAATGGTGAATCAATTCCTCCATTTTCGTCATGACGTGCGATTTCGGCGGCAACATGTTTTTCCAATCCGCGACATTGATCGGACCACCCGGCAATTTGTCGATCACCTGGCGCAAAATGAGAACGCTTTGCCGCATTTCTTCGATGCGCACGAGATAACGATCGTAACAATCACCCGCGCTTCCGATCACGACGTCGAAATCGTATTTGTCGTAATCGAGATACGGATGCTTGCGGCGCAGATCGTGTTCGATGCCGCTGCCGCGCAGATTTGGTCCGGATAGCGCATAAGCGATCGCGCGATCTTTCGTGATCACGCCAACATCGCGCGTGCGATCGACGAAGATGCGATTGCGCGTAAGCAACCGATCCATTTCGTCCAGTTGCGGGATGAACTCATCGAGAAATTTTTTCAGCTGCGGAATAAATGTCTCCGGCAAATCGCGAATCTGCCCGCCTACGCGCGTGTAGGAAGTAGTGAACCGTGCGCCGGTGAGAAGCTCGAACAAGTCATAAAGCTTTTCGCGTTCGGTGAAGCTGTAGAGAAAAACCGTCATCGCACCGAGATCAAGCGCCATGGCGCCGAGCCCGAGCAGATGCGCGGAGATGCGCGACGTTTCGCAACAAATTGTGCGGATCGCCTGACCGCGCGGCGGGATTTCCCAGCCCATCAACTTTTCCACTGCAAGCGCGTAAGCGACGTTGTTTGAAAGCGGCGCCAGATAATCGAGCCGATCCGTGTAAGGAACGAACTGATTGTATTGCATGTTTTCGGCGATCTTTTCGTCGCCGCGATGCAGAAAACCGACATCAGGCGTCGCCTTCGTGATCTGCTCGCCATCGAGTTCGAGCACGAGACGCAAGACGCCATGAGTGGCCGGATGCGACGGGCCCATGTTGAGGACCATTTTCTCGCCGATGTCGTCGCCGAGTTCTTGATTGCGAAGCTCGGCATCCGCCGCGACGACGCGTGTCACAGGATCTGGCGATTCGATCTCGCGGGTAGTGAAAGCCATAGCAGAGTGTCCGGTTACGCTCGCGAGTGGGCATGCGCGCGCAAGCGCAAAATGGACTGGGGAGCGCACGCTTAGAGCGTGCGGGCGATGGCGTTCCGCCATCGCGAACTTCCTTAAGGGCTCGTAAATTATTCGCGCACTCACTTCTTGAGTCTTCGGAAAAAGTCCGTTGCCGCAGAATGCGGCAACCCGCACGCCACAGGCGTGCGCTCCCCAGAAATCTGCTCGCGCGCTGAAACGAAGCACGGTAACTAAAACAGATGGCGAAAATTGCATTGCTCTTTGCTGGCCAGGGCGCGCAAAGCGTCGGAATGGGTCGGGATTTGGCGAATCAATTTCCGACTGCGGCGGAGTTGTTCCAAAAAGCGGACGATATTCTTGAACGTTCCCTGACCGGCGTCATGTGGAACGGTCCGATCGAAGAGCTGACGAAAACATCGAATTGCCAGCCGGCGCTTTTTCTTCATGCGTTGGCTGCATTCGCTGTGTTGCGTGAAATCGCGGGCGAATTTCCGATTGAAGGTGCGGCTGGCCTTTCGTTAGGCGAATTAACGGCGCACGCCGCTGCCGGAACTTTTGATTTCGCAGAGGGACTGAAGCTCGTGCAGAAGCGCGGGCAATTCATGGAGGAGGCCTGCGCCGCGACAATGGGTGGAATGGCCGCCATGATCGGTGCCGCGGAAAACGATGTGCGCCGCCTGGCAGCGGACGAAGATGTCGATATCGCAAACATCAATTCACCCGGGCAAATCGTGATCTCGGGTGAGCTGGCAAAAGTGGAGGCGGCGGTCGGCGTGGCAAGAGAATATGGCGTTCGTCGCGCGACGGTACTGAATGTCGCGGGTGCATATCACTCGCGCTTAATGGAAGGCGCGTATGAAAAATTCGGACACGCTTTGTGGCACGTAACGATTCAGGCGCCGCGATTTGCCGTTGTGAGCAACGTCACCGGCGCGGAAGTCCACACTCCGGCCGATATCAGGCAAACGCTTCAGGAACAAGTGACGGCGACAGTGCGCTGGGTCGATTGCATGGAGCGATTGCTCGATCGTGGATGCGATTTTTTCATCGAGCTCGGTCCTGGAAATGTGCTTGCCGGTTTGCTGCAGCGCATTCGTAAAGGTGTGGATGTTGTTAGCGTGAATGATCCGGCATCGGTGCAAGCGGCTGCGGAAAAACTACGCGCTGTGTGAGTTTCCGGGGAGCGCACGCTTGTAGCGTGCGGGCGATGGCATTATGCCATCGCGGACTTTGGAAGATCGTTTCGGCGGAACGCCGAAACCAGCACGCTACAAGCGTGCGCTCCCCGGAAAAGAAGAACGCGATTGCGTTTGCTTACCGAGTGCCTAGCGTCGCGACATGTCGCTGCAACAACAAATCGATGCCGATCTAAAAGATGCGATGCGCGCAAAAGACGCGACGCGGCTCGGCGTTTTGCGGATGCTCAAATCCGCACTGAAATACGCCGCAATCGAAAAATCCGGCGCGGAAGCGGAGCTGGCCGATGCCGAGTCAATTCACGTGATTCGCAAACAGGCGAAGCAGCGACAGGATTCGATTGAGAGCTTTGAAAAAGGTGGTCGTCCGGAACTGGCAGCGAAAGAAAAGGAAGAGCTGAAAATTCTCTGCGGTTATCTTCCGCAGCAGCTTGGTGCCGACGAATTGTCAAAAATTGTGCGCGAAACGATTGCCGCAGTTGGTGCAACATCGAAGGCGCAAATGGGTGCGGTGATGAAAGAGCTGCAAGCGAAGATCGCGGGGCGAGCCGATGGGAAAACGCTGAGCCAGGAAGTGCAGCGGCAGTTGGGTTCCTGACTTCCGTGATTCGAGAATCGAGATTCGTGAATCGATGTAACGATGCAACGATTCACGATGTAACGTCGTCGCCATGCTGACCGCGATCATCGTTGCGGCCGGAAGCAGTCAACGGATGGGGTTCGACAAGCTGTTCGCCATGCTTGGCGACAAACCGGTCGTGGCCCACGCGATCGATGCCTTCGAGCAAACTTCGTCTGTCGACGAGATTGTTTTGGTTGGACGTAACGACCGACTTAGCGAGCTTCAAGATATCGTGCGCGCGCAGGGTTTCGCTAAAATGCGAAAAGTGATTCCGGGCGGCGAGCGGCGGCAGGATTCGGTGCGCGCGGGTTTGGCTGAAGCTCATTCGGAATTTGTGGCGGTGCACGACGCCGCGCGACCGCTCGTTAGGCCGATGCAGATTGAAAGAGTTTTCGAAGCAGCACGCCAATACGGTGCGGCTGCGCTCGCGGAGCCGATGAAGGACACGCTCAAGCGCGTCGATGAGCGCAATTTTATTTGCGGCTCGGTCGAGCGCGAAAAAATGTATGCGCTGCAAACACCGCAGATTGTTTCACGCGTGATTCTGAGCAAAGCCTACGAAGCGATCTTTGCGAAAAATATTTTGGTGACGGACGAAACGTCTGCGCTTGAGTGCATCGGAGAAAGGGTCGCGATCGTGACGAATGACGATTTCAATTTCAAAATCACTTTTCCAAATGACTTGCTGCTGGCGGAGTGTGTGCTGAAGCAACGCCAGCGCGGTGATTGAAGCCGAGCAATCAAGGAGCGGCGACTTCCAAGTCGCCGTTTATTTATTTCGGCGCTCTGGAGAGCGCCGCTCCTTGAGGGCACGTTTTGTTTTCACACAGGAAGGCCAGATGGGAAATTTTTCTGCGCGTGCTGGGGATTTGCGCCACGTGTTCTAGTTTGAATGTGGGCGAGTTCTTGGTGGAACAAATTCCGCGCGCGCCTTGCGAGGCATGAAGGCATTCCATGGCGCCGACTTTCTCACCGTCGAGTCCAATTGCCGAGATTCACAGACCGTCCCCTTCGGAGACCCCGGCTACACTACAAAGACACGCGCACTCCCTCACTCAACGCGTTCTCTTTTTAATCTTACAGTGTATGGCCGCCGGGCTGCACCGTTTTTCCGATCCGGGCGGCGGAGGCAGCTTCCGACAGAATTTGAAGGTTTGGATTTCTAACCCAATGTCGCCGGCTTTGGGTTACCAGCTCTAGCTCCAGGAACTCAAGAGATTGTCATTGAATTCGCGCATCGAAGAGCGAGAGAAATCCAACCGAAAAACTCCCGGCGCGCGCAATGAAAGGTGTTGACTCATTCCTGCCTGATTTGTTATTAGGCTAGGAATGCCCCCACGTCAAATCCCATAACCCCCGACTCCCAATGAAGGGCTATCGAAACGGGGATCAACATTGGGTTCTTGCCACGCGCGCCCTAGTTGCCTTTGTCTTTTGCGCGGACATCGCTTGTCTGTTTGGGAGCGGAACGCAACCTGCCATTGCAGATAAACGCACGTCGTTGTCCTCCGGAGCGTCCGAAAGGGTTTTCCGCAGAACCCTAACGTTTACCGACCGCGTCGCATTTCAGCGAGCGATTGAAGAAGTTTACTGGCGGCACCGCATCTGGCCGAAGGAGAATTCCGCACCTAAGCCATCGCTCGATCTAGTAATATCCCGTGCTGAACTTGAAAAGAAAGTCCGCGACTATTTGCGCAAATCCCAGGCGCTGGAGGATTACTGGCAACATCCGATTACGGCCGAGCAGTTGCAGGCTGAAATGGATCGAATAACAAAGCACACCCAACAGCCCGAGGTCTTGCGTGAACTTTTCGAAGCGCTCGGCAACGATCCGTTCGTGATCGCGGAGTGTCTCGCCCGGCCTGCGTTGGCCGAGCGATTATTGTCTAGCTGGTATGCCCGCGACCAGCGAATTCACGGGGAGCTGAGACAACGCGCGGAAGCTGATCTGCGAGCGCATAACACGGTCGAGCAGATGAAACGGACCAGCGGGAAATACAGCGAAATAGAAATGGTCAGGAGCGAAAAGGGACAAGCTGAAAATGACAACGGTGCTCTAAATAGCATGAAGCTCAACGGTCGCGAATGGGACAAACTCGTGCAGAAACTCGACGTAATGTTCAAGGACGATACTGTGGTGCCAGCTCGAAAGGCATCCCGGGCTGCGAAAGGAGCGCCGATAACACAGGTCAGGACTGGAGTATTAAGCCCATTACAGGAAGATGCGACAAGCTACTACGCGACGGCAGTCATTGAGAAAACAGAAGACCGCTTGAAATTAGCAACGATTACGTGGCCGAAAGAACCGTTGGAATCGTGGCTCGTCAGAGCAGAAAGCCAGAATGCCAATTCAATGGTAGCGACCCGGATCGGCTACACACTTCCCGCGATTCTCGGTGTCACCTGCAGCGACAATACCTGGACTAATACGTACAACGGGCCTGAGGCTCGACTCTGGCACACGGTGGTATGGACGGGAAGTGAAATGATCATATGGGGCGGTCGCACTGGTGGTGTAGATACCTCGACTGGGTGGAGATACAGTCCCAGCACGGATACATGGGCTCCCACAAGTATGATCAATGCAGCCAGCCTACGAAGCATGCACACAGCGGTGTGGACGGGAAGTGAAATGGTCGTTTGGGGTGGTAGTCAGGGTTCTACCCGCTTGAATACGGGTGGAAAATACAATCCAAGCACTGACAGTTGGGTGGCCACCACCAATCTGCCCTCTCCCCGATCATCACACACAGCAGTGTGGACTGGGAGCGAAATGATCGTCTGGGGAGGAACTGTAAACGGTAACTACTTGAATACTGGCGGTAGGTACAATCCGAGCAGCAACAGTTGGACTGCTACAAGCACGAGTAACGCACCTCTCGCTCGATACTCCCACACCGCAGTTTGGAGCGGCAGTGAAATGATCGTGTGGGGCGGATTTGGCTCGGATGAGGAGCAAAACACCGGCAGCAAATACAATCCAAGTACGGACAGTTGGACAGCCGCCACTACCATAAACGCACCTGCGCCTCGAGACTCCCACACGGCCGTGTGGAACGGCAGTGAAATGATCGTATGGGGCGGGAAGGCCGACTTTCAAAGTTTCTTTGACACTGGCGGCAGATACAATCCCATTACGAATAGTTGGACTGCAACCAACATCATAAACGCGCCTACTGCTCGATACTGGCACACAGCAGTGTGGACTGGCAGTGAGATGATCGTATGGGGCGGCATCGATGCGATGTCTTTTTTGAACACCGGCGGGCGATATAATCCGAATGCCGACAGTTGGACAGCTACGACTACTACCAATGCACCTGTTGGCCGAGACGGTCATACGGCAGTGTGGACCGGTAACGAAATGATGGTGTGGGGCGGATTCGGCTTGCCGGAGGGGCAGTTAAACAGCGGCGGCCGATACAATCCTGTGGCCGATAGCTGGGTCGCTATTGCCAGTTCCGCCAAACAACGCGATTCACATACCGCAGTGTGGACGGGCAGCGAAATGATCGTGTGGGGAGGGATCGACAATTTTTCTTACAATCAGGACACCGGTGGCAGATACAATCCCACTCTCGACAACTGGGTGGACACCAGCAAAACGAATGCACCCAGTCCGCGCCGGGTACACTCAGCAGTATGGACGGGCAGCGACATGATCATCTGGGGAGGGATACAGGACAGTAACACCCTTTTCAATACCGGCGGCAGATACGATCCCGCTAACGATAGTTGGACGAACACCAGTACCGAGCAACGCCCCCCAGGCACGGTATAACCAAAAGGCGGTCTGGACCGGTAGCGAGATGATTCTGTGGGGCGGATTCATAGACAGCATCGGAACTCCTACGAACACCGGCGGGAGATACAATCCAGCCGCGGATAGTTGGAAAGAAACTAGCACAATTAACGCTCCTGGTGCCCGTGCGGAACATGCGCTTGTGTGGACTGGTACCGAAGTGATTGTCTGGGGCGGACGTATCAACGCCAGCGGATCTACTACGAGCGCCGGTGGCAGGTACAACCCTGGCACGGATAGTTGGACAGCTACCAGCCTTACCAATGTGCCTGACGGGCGAAGGGGCCCGGCTGGAGTCTGGACGGGGATGGAATTGGTCGTCTGGGGCGGCGCAGATGATACCTCTAGCGTCACAGACACCGGTGGCAGGTATAACCCTGGCACGGACAGTTGGACAGCCACCAGCCTTACCAATGTGCCTAGTGCGCGAGGCCGCCACACTGGAGTCTGGACGGGAACGGAATTGATCGTTTGGGGCGGCATAAGTGGAAACGACCTCGCAAATACTGGTGGCCGATACGATCCGAGCACGGACAGTTGGAATGCAACGACAACAACCAACGCTCCCTCTCCGCGGATATTTCATACCGCAATCTGGACCGGGAAGGAAATGATCGTGTGGGGCGGAACTAACGGTACAGACCACGATTTTATCAGCGGCGGGAGATACTGCGCGCAACCATCAACGCCGATTGTGCAGCGCGCCGTTTCTCGAAAGACTCACGGCAACGCCGGTAATTTTGATGTTAATTTACCGCTGAGTGGGCCGTCTGGAATAGAATGCCGCGGCGGCGGTAGCGCTACCGGAGATTATACAATCGTGGTTAATTTCCTGGCCAACGTATCAGTCGATGGCAGTCCGCAGGCCACAGTCACCTCAGGAATCGGGACGATCGGAAGCGGCGGTGTCAGCAATAGCGGAAAGGTCATCACAAGCGGAAATGTCGTGACCATCCCGCTAACGAATGTAACCAATGCTCAGACCATCAACGTTACGCTGAATAATGTGAATGGTTCAACTAACGTGATGATTCCCATGCGTGTGCTCATCGGAGACGTGAACGGCAGCGGAACCGTCAACGCAACGGATGTTTCGCAAACTAAATTGTTTGTGGGGCAAGCCGTTAGTGCGACCAACTTCAGGTGTGACGTAAACGCCAGCGGTGCAATCAACGCCACCGATGTATCGCTCGTGAAATCCTCGACTGGCACTGCGTTGCCCTAGGTGTTGCTCGATTCGGATCGGTGAAAGCATGAAAGTGAAGAAGTAGTAGAGGAAGGACAGATACCTATGAAAGAGACCTCCAAGGCTCGACGTGCTGGTGTCCGCGCGGTAATCGCTCTTGCCGTCGTGTCAGCTATCGAGTGTTTGATCCCTGGCGGGAAATTGTCCGCTTCTTTCCCTGCCGCCAACGTTTCTAACAGAACGCTAACGTTTACCCACCGCGTCGCTTGTCAGCGAGCGATTGAAGAAGTTTATTGGCGGCACCGGTTCTGGCCGAAGGAGAATCCCGGGCCTAAGCCATCGTTCGATGCAGTAATATCCCGGGCGGGACTTGAAAAGAAGGTTCGCGATTATTTGCGCGAATCACAGGCGCTGGGGGATTACTGGCAACGTCCGATTACCGCCGAGCAGTTGCAGGGTGAAATAGATCGAATGGCAGAGCACACCAAACAGCCAGAGGTCCTGCGCGAACTCTTCGAAGCGCTCGGCAATGATCCCTTCGTGATCGCGGAGTGTCTCGCCCGGCCTGCGTTAGCCGAGCGGTTGTTGTCTAAGTGGTATGCCTGCGATCAACGAATTCATGGAGACTTGAAGAAGCGCGCAGAAGCTGAGTTGCGAGCGCATCCAACCGTCAAACTCACGAAGCAACTCAGTGCTGAGTACGGCGAAGTCGAATTGATCAGGAGCGACGGCAGCAAGCACCCCGAGAACCGCGGTAACGCTGAGGGCAGCACGAAGCTGAGTAGCCGTGAATGGGGCGCAACCGTGGAAAAACTCGCGACGATGTTTAATAAACGTGACGGTGCGAGCGGCTCCGGCTCGGAGACGCGCCGACAGGTGGCCGCTGGCTTGCGAAGCGCTAACGAAATCATACCGATCGGAAAACTAAGTCCATTGCAGGAAGATGAGACGCACTTCTCTGCGACGGCGATAATGAAGAAGACGGCAGACCGTTTAACGCTCGCGACGGTCACATGGTCAAAGGAATCGTTAGAGTCTTGGATCGCCCAGGCAGAAAGCCAGATGCCCGAGGCGATGGTGATACCAAGCGCTGTTTATACTCTCCCGCGAATATCGGATCGAGCGGGCGGATGTGATGATACGTGGATGGCCACAGCTATCCCAAGCACTGGCCGATACCGGCACACAGCGGTGTGGACTGGCAGTGAAATGATCGTATGGGGCGGAGGGGTTGCTTTTAACGTCTTTTCGAACACTGGAGAGAGATACACTCCGAGCACGGACAGTTGGGGAGCTACCAGCACCGTCAACGCACCTACTAACCGGGCGGATCTTACCGCAGTGTGGACAGGCACTGAAATGATCCTTTGGGGTGGAGATACTCCCGGCGTCTACTTCAATACGGGCGGAAGATATAATCCAGCCAGTGACGGTTGGGCTTCTACGAGCACCTCCAATGCGCCCCATGCCCGTGAAAAACAGACCGCAGTGTGGACTGGCAGCGAGATGATCGTCTGGGGCGGATATCTTCCAGGATCCGCCTGCCACCGATCACTACGTGAACACGGGCGGAAAATACAATCCTAATACCGACAGTTGGACAGCCACCAACACCACAAACGCGCCCGCTGGCCGTGATGCTCACACTGCAATATGGAACGGCACGGAAATGATCGTCTGGGGTGGAGAGACCGCTAACAGCCAGTTAGTCAATACGGGTGGCAGGTACAATGTCACTAGTGATAGTTGGGCGGCTACGAGCACAGTCAACGCACCCTCCGCCCGAGTCGCCCACACCGGGGTCTGGACTGGGAGTGAAATGATAGTGTGGGGTGGATATACTTTCTCCAGCCGGACCGATACCGGCGGAAGATACAATCCTAGCGCCGACAGTTGGACTGCGACCAGCATCACCAATGCGCCTGGCAAGCGATACAACCACACTGTGGTGTGGACTGGGAATGAAATGATTGTCTGGGGCGGAGATGGATGTAGCGACCAATCTTGTCAAACCATAGGTTACATAAACACCGGCGCAAAATATAGTCCGAGCACAAATAGTTGGGTTGCTACCAACCCGACCAACGCGCCTTCTCGCCGAGACAGCCACACCGCGGTGTGGACTGGTAGCGAAATGATCGTTTGGGGCGGCTTCTTTTTCGATGGGCAGAATTTTTACTATGGTTTGAACACTGGCGGGAGATACTGCGCACAACCCTCAACGCCCGATTGTGCAGCGGGCCGTCTCTCGAAAAGCGCACGGCAATGCGGGCACGTTTGATGTTGATCTTCCTTTGAGTGGAATGCCGGGAGTCGAATGCCGCAGTGGTGGCGCCGCTAACGATTACACCGTCGTCCTCAATTTCCTCGCCAACGTATCGGTGAACGGAAATCCGCAGGCCGCAGTCACCTCGGGAATCGGGACTATCGGAAGTGACGGTGTCAGCAATGGCGGAAAGGTCATCACCAGCGGAAATGTCGTGACCATCCCGTTAACGAATGTAACCAATGCTCAGACCATCAACGTTACGCTGAACAATGTGAATGGTTCAACCAACGTGATGATCCCAATGCGTGTGCTTATCGGGGATGTGAACGGCAGCGGAACCGTCAACGCAACGGATGTTTCGCAAACTAAATTGTGTGTCGGGCAAGCCGTTAGTGCGACCGACTTCCTGTGTGACGTGAACGCCAGCGGTGCGATCAACGCCACCGATGTGTCGCTCGTGAAATCCTCGACCGGAACGGCCCTGCCCTGAGTCAGTTCGATTCAGATCGGCGAGAGCATGGAAGTGGGGGTAGTCGTGGGCGCAGGGGGTAGGGGTCTGTGAATCTCGGCAACGTGATTTTAAATTGAACTCGCCATTCGTCCCTTTTCCAAACGACTTGCTGGCGGAATGTGTGTTGAAGCAACGTCGGTACGGCAATTGAAGCCGAGCAACCAAGGAGCGGCGACTTCTCCGCCAGTCGGACGGATTCGTCCCGCGGCGAACAAGTCGCCGTTTATTTGTTTCGGCGCTCTGGAGAGCGCCGCTCCTTGAGGGCACGTCTTGTTTTCACACAGGAGGGCCAGATGGGAAATGTTTCTGCGTGTGCTCAGCGATTTGCGCGACGTGTTCCAACTTGAAGGCGCCTTTGGTTTTTATTTTGCCAGCGACGGCGAATTCGCGGACGCGACGCAATTCTCCACTTTTCCAGACCCACGCGCTGGGATTGTAGGGGCCGACACGGAGCGGATCGCTCCAGGTGTGAATGGAGATGAGCCGATCGGAAATCGCGGCCGCGATGTGCATCGGACCGCTGTCGACGCTGATGGTGAATTGGGCGGTGCGGATGAGATAAACCAATTGCAGCAGAGTCGTTTGATTGATGAGATTCAGGCAATTGTCTGGCGGCGAAAATTTGCGGTGCGTTCTTCCGACGAGAATGACGCGCGTTGGGGCAAAGGCGCGGCAGAATTCTGTGATGATCGCATTCGATAGCGACTTGCGTCGACCGCGGGCGTAGGGATGAAGAAGAATGAAGGGGGAATCGTCTTCGAAACGCGGCAAGGCATCGCCGCTCGGAAGAGGGAAACGTAACTCGCGGGAAATCGGCGCGCCGAAAGCTTCGGCAAGTTTCAGGTAGCGATCGACTGCGTGTGCGCGACGATCTACGTGCACAATCTTGTCGTAAAAGAGACGCGAGCCTTCACGCGCGTCGCTCATGCCGACGATTTCGCGGGCGCGGCTGCTGCGAGCGATAAATGCGCTGCGGAGCAGGCCTTGAAAATCGAGCGCGATATCGGGTTGGAGGCGGCGTGTTTCTTTTCGCCAGCGCAGCAGATTGAGTGCGGCGCCGGGGCCGCGAAATTCGCCGCGGGGAAAGATGTGGACGTGATTGACGTCGCGATTGCCGCGTAAGAGCGGCGCCCATTCGGGATTGATGACCCAGGTGATTTGCGCTCTCGGGTTGGCGTCACGAATAGCTGCGACGGCAGGCAGGGTGTGAACGATGTCGCCGAGGGAGCTGGGCTTGATGATGAGGATGGATTTCAAAACATCGAACATCCAACATCGAACGCTGAACGTCGAATTTAACTCAGCGGCCGATACCCAGGCGTTCGGCGAGGAGGCGAGGTAGACCGGCTTTCAATATTTTCTTCTGTGCGGCAGCGAGATCGTATTTTACGCGGCGTTGCTCGACGACATTTTTCTCGATGTCGTAGATGCAATAGGCAGCGCGCCAGTCGCCATCACGTGGCTGGCCGACGCTGCCGGCGTTAATGAAATATTTTTTCCCGGGCTCGATCATGAGCAGGTCCGAGCGGAAGCGCTTAACGCCGCCATCGCGGACATACGCGACCGGGAAATGCGTGTGACCAAAAAAACAAACGGTGCTGTGCTGGTAGGTAAAGCTGGCGGCGGCATCGAGATTATTCAGGACGTAACCCCATTGCTCGGGGGTATCGAGAGTTGCATGGACAATGGTGAAGTCGCGCACCTGGCGCAGGAGACGCAGGTCGCGCAGCCATTCTTTATCGGCATCGGTGAGATTTTCGCGCGTCCAGTTAATCGCGTGTTCGGCGAGTTCGTTGAATCCATGTGAAGGTTCGAGCAGCGATGCCTGTTCGTCGTGATTTCCCTTTATCACGGGGCAATCGAGATCCTGCACGAGTTTGACGCACTCGTGGGGGTTGGCGTTGTAACCGACGACGTCGCCGAGGCAGACAAAGTGTGTGCAACGAGCTGCGCGCGCGTCTGCGAGTGCGGCCTCGCTCGCTTCGAGATTGGCGTGGAGATCGCTGAGGATCGCGAAGCGCATTGTGAGGGGGGTTAAAAGAGTTACAAGACGTTACAAAGTTAAAAAGCGAACCGCATTTAACTATGTAACGATTTGAACGGTTGTAACTTCAGTGGGTCGGGAATTCGTTGCTCATTGGGGATCTGCAATTTGTTCTTCGAGAAATTTCAGGCGGGTGATCAATGTCGGCAGGCGCTCGTTTTCGCCAGCGAGATAAAGTTCCCGCAAGCGCGTATAAGCCTCGCGTTCGTGTCCTTCGCAGTAGGAAAGTTCGTAAGCGGAAAATCGTTTCTCGTAACTGGGCGCGCCGGGACGCTTGGCCGCCGCAGCAAAGCATTTCGCGGCCCGCTCGTGATCGTGATATTTGTCGCGGTAAAGGCGACCGAGCGCATCGTAGAGTTGGGGACGATCAGGATTGTTCCTGATGCCGTGCTCAAGAAAATCTTTGCCGAGGGCGAAGTATTCCCGTTGCGCTTTCACGCGCAAGGCCTGGCGCGGCTGTGTGGGATCGTTCAGTGCAGCGACGCTCGCGTTCCACGCCATATGCCACGCCGCCATTTCCCAAAATAAAACAGAACGCGGCTGCAACGTTGTCACCTGCCGCAACAGAAGCAGGACACGGCCCCACTCTGTGCGTTCCCAGGCGACGTGCGCTTGAATGAAAAGAACATCGGCCGCGAGAGAGCGAAAACCACTCAGCGCGGCAATGAAACCGAGCTGGCCGATTTGCTCGCGCAAACCAAGATTGAGCTGGGTGGTGTGAAAGCGCAGTTGTTGATGCGCTTGTTGCAAGCTGGCGTTCGATGGGCAGCTTGATCGCGCCGAGCCCCATAACGGTTACGAGCACGAGTAAAATACGCATCACAATTCTTTACCGTAAAAAACGAAAGCGGCGAGGAGCAGATAAATTGCTGTATAGAAAATGCCTAGTAAAGCCGTGTTTAAAAAGAGAGGGAACGGGATGACTGCGCCTGCGACCGCATCATCCACAAGGTTGAAAACTTGCAAATCCGGAAAAACGAGCGCGACAAACGCGAGGAAGATGCGGGTGAGCCACGCCGCACTTTTTTCCTGAAACCAATATTGCGCGCGGTCGCCTGAAGATGTCCAATGAAATAAACAAAACCATGACGACGATGGTAAAGATGTTGGTCGTGGCGAAGGTGGAAACAAAAAGTGTGAGCGAGGCGAGCAGGCAGCCTTTGAGATAGATCGTGGCGATGGCCGGGAGCAAATTTGTGCTGAAGGCGGAAGCGCGGATTTTCTGCATGGTCTCGCTAATTTGCGCTGCTGGTAAGCCTCGAAAGTTGGCGCAGCGTTTCGTGCAGAACGGTCTGTTCGCGCGCATAAAGCACGGCGACAAAAAGCGCGCTCATGAGGATGATGGTGATGGCAAGGAGCAGGAGCACGCCCGTAAGTTTTCCCAACAAGTATTCGAAACGCGAGACCGGCTTGGCCAAAATGGTGTAGATGGTTCGGTCTTCCATTTCCTGGGGTAAGAGCCGCGCCGTGGCCACAATCGCGAGCAACGATATGAAAATACTCATTGCGCCTAACGAGACATCTTTCAAGACCTGGAACTCCTGCTGAAAGCTCAATTGAGCCATGAATCCGGATGTACCGATAAGCAGCAGACCGAAGATGAGCACAACGTAGAAAACTTTTTGTCGCGTCAATTCTGTGAGCGTGTTACGCGTGATGGCGGCAACGCGGCGGAAAGAGAAAGCGCGATGCCGTTGCTCACCAGCGTTTCCTATATTTTCCGTTGTCATTTCGAGCGAAGCGAAGCGGAGTCGAGAAATCTCTTACTGTTAAGAGAGGCCTGAAAGTGGATTGCGGCGGCAAACAGTGAGAGATGTCTCGACTTCGCTCGACATGACAGAAGGTGCGATTAGCGATTTCTCGTTGTCTCGAGGGACAAGCGTTCGAGCGTAGATGGCGGCGACGCGGCCAAATGAGAAAGCGCGATGCTGTTGCTCACCAGCGTTTCCGATATTTTCCGTTGTCATTTCGAGCGAAGCGAAGCGGAGTCGAGAAATCTCTTACTGTTAAGCGAGAGGCCTGAAAATGCATTGCGACGGCAAACAGTGAGAGATGTCTCGACTTCGCTCGACATGACAGAAGGTGCGATTAGCGATTTCTGGTTGTCTCGAGGGACAAGCGTTCGAGCGCAGATGGCGGCGACGCGGCCAAATGAGAAAGCGCGATGCTGTTGCTCACCAGCGTTTCCGATATTTTCCGTTGTCATTTCGAGCGAAGCGAAGCGGAGTCGAGAAATCTCTTACTGTTAAGCGAGAGACCTGAAAGTAGATTGCGGTGGCAAACAGGGAGAGATGTCTCGACTTCGCTCGACATGACAGAGGATGCGGTTAACGATTTCTCGTTGTCTCAAGGAATAAGCGTTCGAGCGTAGTTTGGGGTTTTCGTTGTTCAACCAGGCGCGCCGAAGAATTTTTGATCATGTGCTCAATCTCTTTGAGAAGTTCCGGCGACGCATTTTCCAGAATCAACTCCGTTTGATTTTCGATCGCGATCAATTCCTCGAGCGAACCTTCACGCAACAGGACGCCGCCGGAGAGGATTCCGACGCGATCGCAGATTTCCTGGACTTGCCCGAGCAAATGCGACGAAAGCAGAATGGTCACGCCGCGACGCTTCAGATCGAGAATGAGATCGCAAATTTGACGTGAGCCGGCAGGATCGACTCCCGCTGTCGGCTCGTCGAGCACGATGAGCCGTGGATCTTGCACCAGGGCCTGGGCAAGGCCGATGCGTTGCAACATTCCCTTGGAATAACCGCCAAGTCTGCGGTCGCGTGCATTCGTTAGGCCGACAAGATCCAGCAACTCCTCCGTGCGGTGGCGTAACCGTTTTCCGCCCAGCCCACAAAGTTTGCCGTAAAAATGCAGCGTCTCTTCGCCGGTGAGAAATTTGTAGAAGTAAGGGTTCTCCGGAAGAAAACCGACCATCTCGCGGCTTTGCACGAGCCGACTGTCGCGGCCGAAAATTTCGGTGCGGCCTCGCGTCGGCGAGATCAGGCCAAGGATAATTTTCAAGGTCGTGCTCTTGCCGGAACCGTTCGGTCCGAGTAGACCGTAGACTTGTCCTGCTTCGACTTCGAGGTTCAGATCGCCCACGGCGACGATCGGTGTTCGTTTGAACGGAACCGCAAAAACTTTCGTTAGGCCGAGGACGGCGACAGCGATCTCACTCATACCGAATTTCAAATCCACGCATGGGCGAGGCGTCGGCGAGTGGAGTGAGGTCTTGTTTTCTGATATGCGCGCGCAGTTCGCTTTGCATGATCGCTTCCAGGAACGCCTGCACCTCGTCGTCCGCCCCGTTGACCTGCATTTCAACGCGACCGTCGCGCAGATTGCGCGCCCAGCCGGTCACATCGAATCCCTTCGCGATATGTCTGACCGAATACCGAAAACCAACGCCCTGGACGTTGCCTTCAAAAAAAACCTGCACCGCGCTCATCGCTCAACAATCGCTGCAAAAATGCGTCGGCCAAGCTCAGTTGCAGATTTTAGGTAGGGGCGGTTCACCGAACCGCCCGCGGGCGATTGAGGTCAATCGCCCCTACCCTGTTACGCGCCTAATTCGGCGACGCTCCCGGGAGCGGCGTGGGCTCGGGATTATTTTCCGGCAAATCTTCCGGCGGAACGGCCAGGCGCGGATCAGTGGAATTCAAGTCGAAGCGTTCGCCGTGTGTGGCGGGCTCTGGTCCCGGCGGCGGTGCGTTGAGTGCCGCGATCAAAGCTGCTGGCGCGGGCTTGATATCTTCACTGGCGACGTAGCCTTCCTGCCCATTTGTCAGGTGCACCTTGCAGTAGCCAAAGGAGGGACGAATCAGGGTCATCATCGTATCGCGAGGCAGCTCTAAATCCGGGCCACCGCCCTGTTGCGGACCGAGTTTATAAAACGGGGCTTTCGCCGAGGTCACGGCGTAAAGTTTCTCCGCGTCGGAGGCGCTCAAGATATTTTTGCGCGTGAGGGCGCAACCGCCGCTCAGGCATAGCACAGCGGCGAGGGAGCAAGAGAGGAACTTGTTTCGCACACTTTAGAGGAGTTAGCAGGTTTCGTTCACTTATACGAGCAAACTAGACAGACGCTGCCGGGTTCGCCCTGCAACAGACTAACGCTGACATAGTATTGCCCGCTGTTTTCGGGGGAAAAACCGGCCGCTGCCGTCTCGCCTGATTCGTAATTTTCCGCCGTCACCTGACTTCCGGTCTCATCGTAAATTTTTACCCCGACTTTTTTGCCATCGGCATCGGCGGCCGCGGCAAACCAATACTGATTACCGGCATAAAGATTTACCGCGATTAAGGCAGGCTCTTGCGGCGTTACGGATCCAGACCAGTGGCCATCGCGAATTTTGAAACCATCGTTTGTAAATGCGCCGGCAAGATCAAGAGCGGTCTTGCGCGCTCTCACCTCCGTATCCGACTCTGCCCAAACTGCCGGGTGCAGCACTAACGAAAGCAAAGTGACCAGTAACGCGAGCCGTTTCATGCCGTCTTATTTTGAATTTCTTCGACAAGCTTGGTGACGGCGGCGTTTAATTTTCGCACGTCGTCCGCGCTCGGGGCCGCATCCAGCGGGAACGAAACCATCTTTTCGATTTCCCCGAGTTGATCGCTGATCTCTTTGACCAGCGATTCATTGCGCAATTCCGGCGAGATATCGTTGATCTTCGATCTGATGAAAGCGACCAACGCCGGCTGGCGCAGAACTTTCGCGTTGCGTTCGTTGTAATTTTTCTGCACCGCTGCCGTGACGACTTGCGTGCCGCGAATCCATCCGCCGAGACTGACCAGAATCACCAGGTCCTGATCCTGATGCGATCGCATCGAAGCTTTGACTTCATTCTGTGTCGCTTCGAGTTCCTCCTGCAGCGCGTCC
Organism: uncultured Verrucomicrobiae bacterium; assembly: GCA_963803315.1. Classification (GTDB taxonomy): domain Bacteria; phylum Verrucomicrobiota; class Verrucomicrobiia; order Chthoniobacterales; family UBA10450; genus JBBQFI01. The sequence goes on from CAWDLY010000010.1 coordinate 145,790, forward strand.
CAATCGTTGTTTTCGGCAAACTCATTGATGCTGCTGCCGCGCCCGAGAATATTCTGGCTGACGCCAAGCGCTTTCGCCAGTTTGATAATGTCCGCTCCCGTATTCTTGACCTGCTGGCTATCGCGCGCCTCGACTGCGATGAAACCATCGGCAATGAGACCGCCCAGGTTCAGCGCAATTTGCGCGCGATTTTGATACGTCGTCGGAACCGATTCCCGGTACTGGCTGGGCCAGTCTATCTTTGCCGGCTTCGCGAGAGCCGCGAAAAGTTCGCCCGGAGTGGGAATCGTGATGGAGTCGCTCTTGATCGCCTTGGCTAAGGTTTCTGAGGACAGACGCGGCGGTTCTGCGTGGAGCGAAACGCTTGCGCTAACGAGCGTCGCAACGAGAAACCATCGCATGGAAATAGCCATGCTGGGAGCGTATCGCAGCAATGTCGTTTTGCCAGTGAGAATGTGAAGCACTGGGAGAGGGCGCGCAGCCTTGCGGAAACCCCAAACCCCAAACCAAACCCCAAACCCCAGGGAAACCCCAATAAGCAAATCCCAACTCACGCGGCGTGCTCTCCTTTGAAGATTGGAGCTTGAAGGTTCCCTGGGGTTTGGGGTTTGGGATTGGGTTTACAAGCGCAAAGATTGATTGATCACTCGCGATCGTGCGCGCATCATGTCGCGTTCGTTATGGCAGCTACCAGCATCAGCAAAATATGGGCGCGCGAAATTCTTGATTCGCGTGGAAACCCAACGGTCGAAGTAGATGTGCATCTGGAGGGCGGCGCATTTGGGCGGGCCGCAGTTCCGAGCGGGGCCAGTACCGGCGAACACGAAGCGTGGGAATTGCGCGATGGCGACAAGAAACGCTACGGCGGCAAAGGCGTGACCAAAGCGGTGCGTAATGTGAATGAGACGATTGCGCGCGCGCTCATCGGGTTCGATGCCACGCAACAGGCCGCGCTCGACAAAAAGCTGATTGAACTCGATGGAACGCCGAACAAAAAAAACCTCGGCGCAAATGCCTTGCTCGGAGTCTCGCTCGCCAATGCGCACGCGGCCGCGGCGGCGCAAAAAAAGCCGCTCTTTCGTTATCTCGGCGGCGAGGAGGCAAGAGTTTTGCCGGTTCCAATGATGAACATCCTGAACGGCGGCGCGCATTCCGATGCGCCAATCGATTTTCAGGAATTTATGATCATGCCAAAAGGCGCGCCAAATTTTCCGGAAGCGTTGCGTTACGGCGCGGAGGTTTTTCATGCGCTCAAGAGCGTGCTCAAAGATCGCGGCCTCTCGACTGCGATCGGTGATGAAGGCGGATTTGCGCCGGCCTTGCGCTCGGCGGATGATGCGCTTGAGTCGATTGCTGCCGCCGTGGCAAAGGCGGGTTACTCGTTAGGCAAAGAGATTTTTATCGCGTTCGATGCCGCTTCTTCTGAATTCTACGACAAAGAACGCAATGTTTACGTTTTCAAAAAATCAGATGGCTCGCAGCGGACGGCAGAAGAGTTAATCGAATATTACGCCGGGCTGTGCGCGCGTTTTCCCATTATCTCGGTCGAAGATGGTTGCGCGGAAAACGATTGGGACGGCTGGAAGAAATTGACTGCGCGCCTGGGCGACAAGCTGCAACTGGTCGGCGACGATCTTTTCGTTACAAACGTGAAGTTTCTTCGCAAAGGTATCGAGGAACACGTCGCCAATTCCATTCTGGTAAAGGTCAATCAAATTGGCACGCTGACCGAGACGCTCGATGCCATCGAGTTGGCGAAAGAAAATAATTACACCGCGGTGATCAGTCATCGTTCCGGTGAAACCGAAGACACAACCATTGCCGATATCGCCGTCGCGACGAATGCGGGCCAAATTAAGACCGGTTCTCTTTGCCGAACGGATCGCGTCGCCAAGTACAACCAACTCCTGCGGATTACGGAGGAACTAGGTGACAAGGCGATCTACGGCGGTAAGATGCGCTAGTGGATTACTCTGGCTACGGCGATTTTAGAGAACGTCGCGAAGCCACCGTCTGGCAGCGATTAAATCGCGTTCTGCGTGTCCTTCTTTTCATCGCCATCTGGCTCATCGTCGTTAGTCTTTTTGTTCCGCCCTACAACAAACTGAAGCAGAGCCGGGCCGACATCGACCGGTTGCAGTCGCTCGTGAACGACCAAAAAGTTTTGCTCGCGCGACAAACGCGTGAAGTAAATTTGATCAAAACGGATCCGACTTATCTGGAAACAATCGCGCGCGATCGTCTCGATCTGATGAAAGAAGGCGAAACGATTTTCCGTCTCGAATCGAGAAGGTCTGGCAGGTAGGGGCGGTTCACCGAACCGCCCGCGGGCGATTGGGGTCAATCGCCCCTACCTTTGCGTCCGGCAAAGCTTCGTTTACCTTTCTCGTATGGCGAACGAGCTTCAGAACTTCGATGTAGCGGAATTGAAATCGCGCGTGCGCGAGTTACGGAGGTTTCTTTGACGTCCCCAAGCTCGAGACCGATTTAACCGCGCTCGAAGGGCGCATGGCCGCGCCGGATTTTTGGTCGAACCGCGAACGCTCGCAGTCAGAAGTGGAAGAAGTTTCGCGACTGCGTTCGCTTATCAATCCGTTTCGCGAATTGGAACGCGCGGCGGAAGATTTTGAAGCGCTGCAACAACTCGCGCTCGAAGAAACCGACGAGGCACAACGCGCGCATGCGGAGAAGGAAGTCGCGGATGAACACGCGCGGCTAATTCATCGGTTGGAAGAATTCGAGCTGCGCCAATTTCTTTCCGGCGAAAACGATCGCGCGAATGCATTCCTGACGATTCATTCCGGTGCCGGCGGCACGGAGTCGTGCGATTGGGCGGACATGCTTCTGCGCATGTATCAACGTTGGATAGAGCGCTCCGGTTTTACATCGCAAACCGTCGACATCCAAACAGGCGAAGAAGTTGGAATAAAATCGGCCACGCTGCTGGTGAGCGGAGAATACGCTTACGGTTACTTGAACACCGAGCGCGGAGTCCATCGGCTCGTGCGCATCTCGCCTTTCGATGCGAACAAGCGACGGCATACTTCATTTGCCAGTGTCGATGTCGTTCCGGAAATCGCCGATTCGGCGCCGATCGAAATTAGTCCGGCCGATCTCGAGATCGGAACTTACCGCGCGGGTGGCAAAGGCGGACAAAATGTAAACAAAGTCGAGACGGCTGTGCGCATTGTGCACAGGCCGAGTGGAATTGTCGTGGCGTGTCAGGCTGAGCGAAGCCAGGGCCGCAATCGCGAACTCGCGATCAAAATGTTAAAGGCAAAGTTGTACGAGATCGAGCAGGACAAGAAACGCGCGGAGATCGATCGGCAATACGGCGAGAAGGGAGACGTCGCCTGGGGGAGTCAGATTCGGTCCTACGTATTTCAGCCGTACCAGATGGTGAAAGATCACAGGACCGGAGCCGAGACGAGCAATGTGCAAGCGGTGATGGACGGCGAAATCGATCTTTTCATCCAGGCGAAATTACGCGGACAAATTGCCGGGAAAGATAACGAAGAAGTGTAGAGCGTCGTTGTCGCTGCTGCAATTGTAGCTGCCGTCATGTCCAGCGCAGAGTCGTTGAATACTCCACGTCAAGTCTCTACCGCCAGTCGACGGCCGTAGCTACGATTAGCTGAATTACGGCGTGGAACCGAGATCGTACACTTCCACGAGCGCGGTCCCGGTATCGCCGCCGACGCCGCGGACGATTGCAGTGTAACTGCTCGGAGTTACCGTGGCCAGGATGGCCGATTCCCGCGGCTCCGGCGGCGCCAGACCGGCGTCTGATATTGCCTGCGCGTTTGGATTCTGTTGCTGCCAGTTATTGTTGGACTGAACAAGGACGCCCTGGGCGTTACGGAGTTCGAGCGTCGGATCGGCCAGCGGTTGGGTGACGCCCTGCGTAGCGAGAGACGGTCCAAGTCCGCGCACGACGACTTGTTTGGATTGGGTTCCGCCCACGATGAATCCAGCAATGAGCACATTCTCGCCGCTCAAGACCTGGCCGCGGGAGGAAATGTTTCCCGCTTTGCTGGAGCTAAGGTGCAGATCATAAAGTTCAATCAAACCAACTCCGGTCGTGGCTGGTTGGCTCGAGTTCGAAAAACTTTGCACGACGGCAGTGTAGTTACCCGGAGCCAAAGTCAGATAAAGAGCCGACTCGATGCTGTTAGGCGGATCGAGACGAAAACTCGCGATCGTTTCCGCATTTGCACTCGTAAACCAGTCGTCATTCATCGCGACGACGTGCTGATTTTCGTCGTAAATGGTCAGGGTCGGATCGGAAAGTGGATTCGTGATTCCCTCTGCTCTTAAAGAATACCCGATGGCGCGCACAATGACCGTCGCGGGCTGCGATCCCTTGATGATGAAACCGCCAATCAGCACATTCTGTCCCGTGCCAATGAAGGCGCGGGTAGAAAGATTGCGCAGGACCGGACCGTTAACCGCATCGCGATAGGCCGGCCCGCTATCGTAAAGACTACGCACTCCGGCGATGTCGTCCGCCTGCACCGTATCGATATTACTCTCGGTCGAATTCATAATGGCGGTGACGTGTTGCCCCGCATCGTCGGGATGATCCAACCCCAGCGTGTGCCCGAACTCGTGAATGGCGACGCGGCGGAAATCTTCCACGCCCCGCCGCAACTGACCCCGATAGGAATCCCACGTGTAATAGTCGTTGAAGATGGTGTCGGTCTCCTCCAGCACGCCCCCATTGCGCGAGCTGAGCAACGTGATGGCCAGCGTTCCACTACCGAAGCCGTCGCCAAAAACGTTGCTGGAAAAAAAGACGGACATCTCTTCGTCGTCGCCATTGGCAGGCACGGGAGAATTTGTCTTCGCGGCGAAGTGGAGATGAGCCAAATATGGATTCCAAATGTTCAGGGCATCGAGCGCGACTTGATTAAACGAAGAGGATCCATCGCTCAGAGGTCCCGACATGTTGAGGGAAAGCTGCATCACGACGGTGCGATTGCGCGTCCAGGAAAGATTTTCGAGGGCGAAGCCAAGCGCGCTCTGGGCAGAAAAGAGCGCGGCAATGAGACCGAAACGAGCGAAAACTTTACCCATTTTTCCAGGGAACACGGGATAAGGATAAGCGATCATTTTGCTTCGACAAGTCGCAGCCGAAAGCGCGCATCGAAATTCCCGCGATTATGCGCGCGACAGCAGGCAAGACAGGCCACCGCGCGCCGGATGCGCTGCACCCGCGGGAAAGCACTTCGACAATTCGGACATTTGTAGAGAAAACGCCGTGCGCGCCGTGCCACCGGAAACGGCAGGGTGTGACAACGCGCTTCTCCGCCGATTCCAAGATCGTAACAGGCCTGGCGCCATTCCGCGCCGTGAGGGGCAATGCGACGCCGGCCGGCACGCGCTTGCGCGAGCAGGTGCGCGAGTTCGTGTCGCAACGTTTGCTCGATCTCGGCGTTGCCATGCTCTCGCAGGCGCGGATTCAGTGAGACTAATTTTCGCCGGTAATCGGCGCGTCCGGCGCAACTTTTCAGGCGCGGATTCCATTGCACGCGAACTTTTCGCGCGATTCGAACCGCACCATGACTGCGCAATAAATCTCGCGCTTTTTCTTCGAGCTCATTGCTGTAGCCGCTTCGCTGTGCGAAGCGCGGCGCATCACGCAGGGACGCTGCTACAGGTGTTGATTCTTCGAAGTTGAGCTGGAGTTGTTCACGCCGCGGCATACTGGCTCGCTTTGGCTTTCGTTAGGCGGGTGAAAACGCGCAGAAGTGCATCGCTCGCAGCCTCGATCTCCGCCGTGGTAGTCTGTTTACCTAACGAGAAACGAATGGCCGAGCTGGCGCGTTCCGTCGACAAGCCCATCGCGAGCAAAACATGGGAAGCGACAACCGAACCGACCATGCAGGCCGATCCACTCGACGCGCAGACCCCTTCCAAATCCAGTGCCATAAGCAGAGTCTCCGAACTCAGCCCGGGGAAACTCACATTCAGGGTATTGGCCAGCCGATGCTCGACATCTCCATTCTGCACCGCGCTCGGAACAATTCGCGCAATTCGTTCCCCCAATTCGTCGCGCAATCTCTTCAACCGCTCCTGCTCTTTCTCTTGCTCCTTCACCACAAACTCCGCCGCCGCCGCCATCCCGGAAATCGCGGCAACATTTTCAGTTCCGGGCCGCCGCTGATTTTCATGCGCACCGCCAAAGTGGATCGGCTCGATCGGAATACCTCCGCGCAAATAGAGGAGGCCCGCCCCTTTCGGCCCATAAAATTTATGTGCGGCGAAACTGGCCGCATCAACCAGCGAAACATCGAGATCGATTTTGCCAAATGATTGCACCATGTCGCTATGAAGAAGGACGCCGCGCTTCCGACAAATCTCCGAAATTGCCTCCATCGGCTGGATCACGCCGGTCTCATTATTCGCCGTCATGATTGAAACCAGCGCCGTATCGTCGCGAATCGAATCGGCCAGCTGGTTCAGATCGACAATGCCGTTCGCTGAAACATCGAGCCAGCTCACCTCAAAGTTTTCGCGCTTCTCCAAATGCTCGATCGCGTTGAGCACGGCGTGATGTTCCGTCCTGCAACTGATGAGATGCTTTCCCCGCCCAGATCGGGATCGTGCCAGTCCGAGCACCGCGAGATTGCACGACTCGGTTCCGCCGCCGGTGAAAATCAATTCGTTAGGCCGAACGCGCAGGATAGCGGCTAAATTGTCGCGCGCATCGTCGATTGCAGCCCGAGCTGTGCGCCCGGCCGCGTGAACGCTCGATGGATTGCCAAAATGTCGATCGAGGTATGGCTGCATCGCATCGCGCGCTTCGTCGCACAGCGGCGTGGTCGCGTTGTAATCGAGATAGATCATTCCGCTACTGTTCCTCTTCGTGTTCTCTCCCCTCACTCTCGAAAAATTACCCGATCAGAGCAAGAGCACGAGCATGAGAATGAGTAAGATTGAGACGTTCTTTATTCCGCGAATGTGTCGGTGCGCACTTCGATCTTGTGCGGGTGTTTCTGCACAATTTCGACGCGCTTTTCTTCATAATAGACGAGCGAGTTTGGCGGGACACTTTGCGTGAGAAAAACATTTGCCCCGATCGTGCTCCCGGCGCCAATCACGGTGTCGCCACCCATCACGCTCGTGCCGGCGTAAATAGTCACGTGATCTTCGACCGTGGGATGTCGCTTTTTCCCGCGCAAGGCTCGGCCTGCGCCGAGCGTCTTGGCGATGAAGGAAACGCCTTGATACAATCTGACGTGCGACCCGATCTCGGTCGTTTCGCCAATCACCACGCCGGTTCCGTGATCGATGAAAAAATGCGAACCGATTTTTGCGCCCGGATGAATGTCGATGCCGGTGCGGCTGTGCGCCCATTCCGCCATGATACGCGGAATGAGCGGCACCTTCCTGTAGAGGACATGTGCCATGCGATAAATCGCGATCGCTTCCAGCGACGGGTAGGCGAGAATAATTTCCTCGAAGCTTTGCGCCGCCGGATCGCCCTCATATGCGGCGTCGATATCTGTCCAAAGGCTTCTGCGCACTCCCGGAAGCTGCGCGGTGAAAAATTCCAAAGTTTTCTCCGCTTTCTCCTGCGTTTCCTGGCTTGCCGGATAATCGCCGAGGCTCTTGCAAATTTCCGGCTTCAGTAATCCGTGCAGCTTGCGCACGCGACTGCGCGTGACGTCCGGCAGATCGGTCGAATCCACCACCGATTGACCGCGAAAGCCGGGAAACATCAGACTCAGCAAATCCGCGCAGGCTGCCTCGATCGCTTCGCGCGAAGGCAGGTGGGCGGCGGCGTCAAGATAATTGATGCCACCCGTTTCGCTGTACGTTTGCAATAACTCGTCAACCGCATCTCTCCTGCTCGGATCCATTAGGCCAAAGTATGCGCGCCCTTGGCTCATTCAAAATCGAAAGTAAGGAAACTGCTTCCGATTCTGTGATTCTGTATCGGCGCGACACTCTGTTGAAACTACAAAGCCATCTCATAGATACTCATCAATGGTGTCATCCCGAGCGCAGCGAGGGACCTCACAAGCAACGTCCGGGGTAATTCGCGGGGTTCTTCGCTACGCTCAGAATGACAGCGCTATTTCTCAGAATGACAATGCTATTTAAGAGTTGGCTTCTACTGTGTCTCGTCGCGGTTATGATCGAACAACCGCAAACGCTGCCCGCCACCTCGCGACAGTTGCTTGTCGTTAGGACGGAATCTTGGGTAAGCAGCGCGGGAAATTTGCAACGCTATCAGCTTGTCGGAAAGAAATGGCAGGCGATCGACAAACCAATGCCAGTGAGCGTGGGAAAGAAGGGACTTGCCTGGGGCCGCGGAATCAATCGCAAAGCCGAGCGCGGACCGGCAAAACACGAAGGCGACGGCTGCGCGCCGGCTGGCATTTTTCGTATCGGCCCCGCTTTCGGTTATGCGCCGCGGCCTCCGAAAGGATGCAAGCTCACTTATCGCGCAATTAGCGATCGCGATTACTTCGTCGATGCGCCGGCGGCGGATGATTACAACCGCTGGGTCACAATTCCGCCCGGCCAGCCGAATCAGCCGGAAAAATTATGGCCGTCATTCGAAAGAATGAGGCGTTCGGATCACCTCTACGAATTGGGAATTGTCGTCCAGCAAAACGATCGTCCAATCGTGAAAGGTAAGGGCAGCGCAATATTTCTTCACGTCTGGCGAAATCCCGGTGTCCCGACAGTCGGATGCACCGCGATGGCGCGGGATGATTTGTTAACGCTGATGCGATGGCTCGACCCAAATCGGAAACCATTGCTCGTGCAGGCGCCGGAAAACGAGATCAAAAATATTTTGCCCTTTAGCCTTGTGCAGTAACAAGTGTAGAGGCGCTCGCCGGTGCGACAGCCTAACGAATTGAAATCCGAGGCACTTTCAGCAGCAACAAAATGAAATCCACACGCGACATTCTTGTGACGCGATCTAAGTTTGCGAACGCATGACTTCATTTGCCGTTCTCGGATTGCCGACAGACGAACTACAGACGTTCATCAAGGGAACGCATTCCGATCCGTTCCGCATACTCGGCCCGCATCGTGTGGGAGACGATCTGGTCGTTCGTATTTTTCGGCCGGATGCGCGCGAAGTGGCGATCGTTCTTCCTTCGAAGCAAGAGATCGTCGCGGAACGCATTCATAACGACGGATTTTTCCAGGCACTTTTGCCCGGGGAAAAACGGCATTGCGATTACCGCGTGCGCGCGGTTCGCTGGGACGGCTCGGAACGCACTCTGCGCGATCCTTACTGCTACGGAACGATCATGGGCGAAGTGGATCTGCATCTTTTCGCCGAGGGCCAGCACTGGGAGCTTTACGAAAAATTCGGCGCGCATTTGCGTACGATTGGCGATGAACAGGGAGTTTATTTTGCGGTCTGGGCGCCGAATGCGCAGCGCGTGAGCGTGGTCGGTGATTTCAATAATTGGGATGGGCGCGTCAATCCGATGCGGAAACTTATCGGCAGCGGCGTTTGGGAATTATTCCTGCCCGGAGTCGCGGAAGGCGCGCATTACAAATTTGAGATCCGCACACAACTGGGCGCGCTGTTGTTGAAAAGCGATCCGTTCGCGTTCTTCAATCAGCATGGCGTCGAGACTTCATCGCTTGTTTACAATCTGAACCGTTACCATTGGAGCGACCACGAGTGGATGGAAGCGCGCCGGGCGAAAGCTTTGCATCGTTCGCCGCTCAGTATTTACGAAGTGCATCTCGGTTCGTGGCGACGACATGCGACCGAAGACCGGCCTCTCAGTTACATCGAGCTGGGGGAGACACTGCTGCCTTACGTCTTGGAAATGGGCTACACGCACATCGAGCTGTTGCCCGTGGCGGAACATCCCTTCGAAGGTTCCTGGGGTTATCAGGTCACGAATTATTACGCGCCCACGAGTCGATTCGGAAATCCCGATGAGTTCCGGCACTTCGTCGATCGCTGCCATCAATGCGGCATCGGCGTCATTATGGATTGGGTGCCGGCGCATTTTCCGAAGGATGCCTACGCGCTCGCGGAATTTGATGGCACCGATCTCTACGAGCACATGGATCCGCGTCAGGGCGAACACCAGGATTGGGGCACGCTCATTTTCAATTTCGGGCGCAACGAGGTGCGCAATTTCCTGATCGCGAACGCGCTTTTCTGGCTCGACCAATATCACATCGACGGGCTGCGCGTGGATGCCGTCGCCTCGATGCTTTATCTCGATTACTCGCGCAAAGCGGGTGAGTGGATACCGAACGCTTTCGGCGGCCGCGAAAATCTCGATGCCGTTTATTTTTTGAAACGAACAAACGAGATCTGCTACGAACGCTTCCCCGGCGTGATGACGATCGCGGAGGAATCAACCGCCTGGCCTGGTGTTTCGCGGCCGACCTATCTCGGCGGCCTCGGCTTCGGCTTCAAATGGAACATGGGATGGATGCACGACTTTCTCCAATACATGAGTCTCGATCCGATCTACCGGCGATTTCATCACGGAAGCATTACTTTTTCGCTCATCTACGCCTTTCAGGAGCATTTCATTCTCGTGCTCAGCCACGATGAAGTTGTGCACGGCAAAGGTTCGCTCATCGCGAAAATGCCGGGGGATGAATGGCAAAAGTTCGCGAATCTCCGCATGTTCTTCGCCTGGATGTACGGTCATCCCGGAAAGAAATTGCTCTTCATGGGCTGCGAGTTTGGTCAGTGGCGCGAATGGAATCACGATACGGAATTGGATTGGTCCCTGACGGATTTACCGCGCCACGACGGCCTGCGCCGCCTCGTGCAACATCTCAACTACGTTTACAAGGCCGAGCCTGCGCTCTGGAGTCTCGACGACACGTATGACGGTTTCGAGTGGATCGATCTGCACGATTCCGAAAACAGCGTTGTCTCGTTCATGCGCAAATCGCAGGAAGGCGAAGTCATCGTCTTCGTAATTAACGCCACCCCGTTGGTCCGGCACAATTATCGACTCGGCGTGCCGCATGCCGGTTTCTACCGCGAGCTCATCAACACCGACGCGGAAACATATGGCGGTAGTAACGTCGGAAATTTTGGCGGCGTGCAGAGCGAAGAACATCGGTGGCAGGAACGCGACCACTCGATTCCCATCCAATTGCCGCCCTTGGCGACGCTCGCTTTTAAGTGGGAAGCGGGCAAATAATTCTGGCTTGACCCCGAAAGGGGGGGTCTGCAATATGCCCAGTCCTTTAATCCCATGAAAAAAACCATCGCTGCTTTTACCCTCATCGAACTTCTGGTTGTCATAACCATCATTGCTGTGCTGGCCAGTTTCGCATTGCCTGCTTATACCGCGGTGCAAGAGCGTGCCCAGCAGACGAAAGATCTCTCCAACGGCAAACAGATCGCACTGGCTCTTCAAGCAATTTGCGGCCGACAACAATGGGTTTTATCCGGCAAAAGGCAGCAGCTGCAGGAGAATATGCGGCACGCGTCCGGCCAACCGCGCCTGCTGACTCAAATTCGGCATTCTTTTGGCTCTTTCCGAACTATCTCCAGAGCGAAGACGTATTTGCGGTTAACGGCTCGCAGTGGTCGCCGTCGAATCCAGACAATAAGATCGATGCAGCTGGTGCTGCGCAGCGTTGACGCTTGAGGCTGGTGAAAATAGCTACGCCTACGTTCTTGGTCTCACCGAGACTGTCCAATCCCGCTTTTCCTCTGGTTGCCGATGGATTCAAGGTTGGTCGCAGTACGGAACTCCTCCGAGCTTATGATCCGAGCAAGACCAACAAGGGCGGTGTGTGGGCGGCAAAGAAGGCTGTGGTCGCGTTTTGCGATGGCAGATGCCCATTCGTGTTCTTAAGTGCGATCACGCTATCAAGATGCCAAATCTCGCCAACTCGCTCTACGCGTGTGCGGATTTTCATTTTTGGCCTAACGACTTTGATAAAATTGCCATGTCGAGCGAAGTCGAGACATCTCTTTCTGTTGCAGGTTGAGAGATTCCTCGACTTCGCTCGGAATGACATGGGAGCGCCGTCTGATCCTATATTACCTCGGAATCAAACTCGCCGTCGCTCACGCGCGTACGAACTTTCATTTTCGGCCTAACGAGTTTTGCGGATCGAATCACCTTGCCGGTTGAATCGGTCGTGATGCTGTAACCGCGGCGAAGCGTTGCTTCAGGTCCGAGCGCGGTGAGAATTCCTTCCAAACGCGCGAAACGCTGGCGCGCCTGATCCAATGATTTTGGTGCCAGAGCGCCGAAACGCTTTCTCAGATCAGCGAACCCTTTCCCGAGCGCGATCACTTCCCGTTGCGGATTGCGCGACCTGACCAGGCTCGCAAAATTTGCGAGTCGCACACGCGCATCGGCGACCCGTTGCTGCGCGCCGCGCCGCAGACTTTCGCGCGTAAAATCAATTTGCTGTTGCGCATCGCGAATACGTTTTACCAGTTCGCGGGACAAGGCGCGCTCGGACAAAAATCGCAAACGTGTTTGCTGATGGGAAAGAAAATTGCGCAGGCAACGACGGAGGCAGGCAGCGAGTTCGTCGATGCGTCGATTGACCTCGGCGAAATCGGGGACAATGAGTTCCGCGGCTGCGCTCGGCGTTGGCGCACGCAGGTCGGCCACAAAATCGGCGATCGTGAAATCGACTTCGTGTCCGATTGCGCTCACGATCGGGATGGCGCAATGAAAGATCGCGCGCGCCACGATCTCTTCGTTGAATTCCCAGAGATCTTCGATGCTCCCGCCGCCGCGCGTGAGGACGATGAGGTCGAGCGCCGGCCATAACTCGTTAGGCACGGAGAGTTCTCGGATGGCCGTGGCGATTTCGGCGGCGGCACCGGCTCCCTGCACACGCACTGGACTGATCAGCACATGCACGCCCGGAGCGCGCCGTCGCAGGACGTTAAGCATATCGCGCACAGCCGCGCCACTTGGTGAAGTAATGATCCCGATGCGCGCAGGAAATTTTGGCAACGCGCGTTTGCGCGCCGTTTCGAACAATCCTTCGGCTTCCAGTTTCCGCTTGAGCGCCTCGAACTTTGCCTGGAGCAAACCGGCGCCGCGCGTCTGCACGATTTGCACGCTCAGCTGATATTGGCCGCGCGCTTCGAAGACCGAGACGTTGCCGTAAACCTGCACCTGCGCGCCATCTGTCAGGGGAACTCGCAATGGCGCCATCGCGTTGCGAAAAATCACGCAGGCTATTTGCGCGCGCTGATCTTTGAGCGTGAAATATTGGTGACCGCTCGGATGCAGTTTGTAATTGGAGACTTCGCCCTGCACCCAAACGGCACCGAACTTCGTCTCGAGCGTTCCGCGAATCGCGCGCGTCAGCTCCGCAACGCTCAGAATCTTCGCAACTTTTGGAAACAGATCGTCCATTTCTGTCATGTCGAGCGCAGTCGAGACATCTCTTACTTCATCTCGAAACAGTGAGAGATTCCTCGACTTCGCTCGGAATGACAAATGAAGAGAGCGGGTGCGTCATTGTCTGCTTCTGTAGCGGCGGTCTATGACCGTCGCTCGAATCCGCTGCCCCCGAAAATAGTGCGACGGTCATAGACCGCCGCTACAGCAATTCGGCCTGGGCCCCGCTCGGCGGCTTTAATCCCAGTTTCCGATACGCATTCGGCATCGCGACGCGCCCCTGCGGCGTACGCTTGATGTAACCTTCCATGATCAAATACGGTTCGTTCACTTCCTCGAGCGTGCCCGCTTCTTCGCCAATCGCCACCGCAAGCGAGTTCAACCCCACCGGACCACCGTTAAATTTGTGAATGAGCGTTTCGATAATCCGCTTGTCCCATTGATCGAAACCATCCCGATCGATCTCCAGCATCGTCAACGCGCGATCGGCCAGATCAGCTGTGATTTTTCCATCGGCCTTCACCTGCACGTAATCGCGCACCCAGCGCAGAAGATTGTTGGCGGTGCGCGGCGTCCCGCGCGCGCGTGTCGCAATTTCCGCCCCGCCTTTTGCATCAATCTCCACGCCTAACAAACCGGCGCTGCGCAAAATAATTTTCTGCATTTCCTCCGCGCTGTAATAATCGAGTCGCGCCGTCATTCCGAAACGCGAGCGCAACGGCGCGCTCACCATTCCCGCGCGCGTGGTCGCGCCGATCAAGGTAAACTTCGGCAATTGCAGCCGCAGACTGCGCGCCTGTGGCCCCTGATCGATGATGATATCGAGCCGGTAATCCTCCATCGCGGGATAGAGATATTCTTCGATCGTCGGTTGGAGCCGATGGATCTCGTCGATGAAAAGGACGTCGCCTCGTTCGAGACTTGTCAGCAACCCGGCCAGCTCGCCCGCTTTCTCAATCACCGGCCCGCTCGTGTTCTTAACATTCACGCTCATCGCGTTGGCGATGATGTGCGCGAGCGTTGTTTTTCCGAGACCGGGCGGTCCGCTTAATAGAATGTGCTCGAGCACGTCGCCGCGTTTTTTTGCGGCTTCGACCAGAACCTCGAGCCGTTCACAGACCTTCACCTGCCCGGTGAACTCGCTGAACATCGGCGGCCGCAGCGAGACTTCGAAAACTGGATCGGGTTCAGGCGGCTTCATTACGTGCGACGCTTTCATAGCATCAGAACGAATATTGTGCATTGTGCGATTGTTGGGTAGGGCGCGTGTCTCGCGCGCCTAACGAGGTGTCTCGCCTCGTTTTCGAAAAGAATCGGAGCGAGACGCTCCGATACACGGGCGAGACGCCCGCGCTACCCACCGGCGGTCGCTACTTGTCGATATTTTTCGTCAGCACCAATTCCGTGCCACGTTTGCGCAAAACATAATCGACTCTGTCGAAAGCGTTGCAGATCAAATGCAAACCGAGCCCACCCGGTTTGACCACGTGATGTGGCCGGCCCTCCATGGCGTGACGCGGTGTTTGCTTCCCAAAATCGCGCACGCGCAGGCGAACGCAGCGCTTCAATTTTTCGAGCGACAGCGCGATCAATTGATCGTCGCGCAGCTCGTAAGCGTGCCGGATGATATTGGTGCAAGCCTCGTCCACACCGAGAATCATGAGTGTCCGTTGCTTTTCCGAAAATGGAAACGACACCAGAAACTCGTGCACAAATTTGCGCATCAACGCCAGATTCGCCGTGTGGCTGGAGAACTCAATCTTCCGTTTCATCCATCAAGCCATTACAGGCTGGGCAAAATGCGCGCGCGATTCAAGCTTTCATCCTCAATGAACTTGCGTCCTTTACAACACTTCCCGTGCCGAGAAGAAGTTGGACAGCCGGAAAAAAGCGCTGTTCACTGCGATTATGCGAAAAATTTTTCTCGCGTGCATGTTCGTCGCCGCGACGGCCTGGGCGCAGGAGAGCGGCACCGCCTATGAGGCACTGCGCGTTATCGGCACCAAGTTCGGTCGCGATGCCGTTAATCACGTCATCTCCGTGACTGGCGCCGACGGAACACCGCAGCCAGCCAAGTGGAAAGTTTTGCTCGCGGATAATCGCGCGCGCGGTGGCGTCCGCGAAATCGAAGTCGCCAACGGTCGCGTTGTCTCCGAACGCACGCCCGTTCGCGCTGTTGTCGGATCGACCGAGGGCGCGACGATCGATACTTCGCATTTGAATCTTGATTCGAGCGGCGCCTATTCGGTTGCCAGCCGCACCGCGGAAAAATCGAACACGCCTTTTGCCACTGCTACCTACACTTTGCGCACGGATGAGCGCGGTGAGCCGATGTGGATCGTGACTTTGCAAAACGAATCGCGGCGGCCTGTCGGCACCATTTACATCGGCGCCAATCAGGGAACGGTCACACGCACGGAAGGAATGTATCATGGCGCGCCGATGAACGAGGTCGTGAACGCGGATGAAGCCGATCGCGATTTGCCGGAGGAAGACAATAATCCCAACGACGAGAACGTCGTGAAACGAAATATTAAACGATGGTTTCGCCAAGTTCGCGATGATGCGGGTCATACTTTCCAAAGTGTCCGTCGATCATTTGCCGATTTTATCCGTGGCGGACCAGACGACGCGCCCGAGGAGCAGAACGAATAACGAGTCGAGTGGACGAGCCGTCTGAAACCGCAGCGCGATCGTTAGTCTGGGGAGCGCACGCGACTCGCGTGCTGGCGAAGGCGACTCGCCTTCGCGAACTCTTGCTTCTCGCTGGTTAGGACGAAGAGGCTTTCGGCGAGTCGCCGAAAGAGGCACGCGAGTCGCGTGCGCTCCCCAGACAAGATTGACGCGCGGTGTCAAATTTCTATGTTGCAAAATATGGCAACGCCGCATGACGAGAGCGATTGGCCGGCGTTACCGTTTCAGGAATGGGCGGATACCGCGGCGACGTTGCACATGTGGACGCAGATCATTGGGAAGATCCGCATGCAGTTCACGCCGTGGACGAATCACTCCTGGCACGTCACGCTTTATCTGACTTCGCGCGGCCTAACGACTTCACCCATCCCGCATGGCACGCGCACGTTCGAGATTCGACTCGATTTTATCGATCACACACTGCGCATTCTGGCGAGCGATGGGGCGCAACGCTCGCTCGAACTCAAGCCGCGGAGCGTGGCGAAGTTTTATCGCGACCTCACGGCTGCGCTCAGCGAGATCGAAATTCCCGTGCAAATCAATCTCGTGCCTAACGAGATTGCAGACCCGATCCCGTTCGATCGCGATGAACAACATCGCGCATACGATCGCGGAATATGCCAACCGCTTCTGGCGCGTGCTCCTGCAGGCCGATCGCGTCTTCAAGGAATTTCGCGCCGGCTTCTGCGGCAAATGCAGCCCGGTCCATTTTTTCTGGGGTAGTTTCGATCTGGCCGTGACGCGATTTTCCGGACGCCCGGCGCCACCGCATCCCGGCGGAATTCCGCATTTGCCGGATGCGGTCACGCGTGAAGCATATTCGCAGGAAGTGAGCAGCCTCGGCTTTTGGCCCGGCAACGCCGCCATACCCACGCCTCTTTTTTATTCCTACGCCTATCCGGAACCGGCAGGATTTGCCGACGCGAAAGTTGATCCTGCCTCGGCATCTTACCATCAACAATTGCACGAATGGACGCTGCCTTACGACGCCGTGCGCAGTGCATCCTCGCCCGACGATACCTTGCTGCAATTTGCGCAAAGCACCTACGACGCTGCCTCTATTCTGGCAAAATGGGACCGGGCCGCTCTCGTGGAAAAGAAACCTTGCCCTTGAAGTTGTAGCCGTCGCCCTATGGACGACGAACGCTTCGCATGGCGAAGCGGCTACAGGCGAAGAAACCAATCTTGCATTCTCACGGCTAGCTTCGTAATTAAACGCGGTGATGGCGAAGAACGAAGGGACACAAGCGGCGTGGTGCGAGGTGCCAAATGGCTGGCGCCAGCTTTACGGGGATTTCGATCGACTCGGCCTGAGCGTGGAGTGGCACGAGTTTCGCACCGAAGAAGCGCTGGATTGGGGGCGCAGTTTTCGGCCGCATAGCGTGGAATTTTGTCTGAACATGGAAGGTCGGGGCGCGGTCGGCCACAAGAGCGCTACGCGTGGCGATTACACCTCCGGCACGAGCGGTTATTACTCCCTTGGCGACGAGCCGCTGCTCGCCACGCGGGACGCGAAGGATCGCCATCGCTTTGTCACTTTGGAATTTTCGCAAAAGCATCTGCAGAAACAATTGCAGAACTGCGAGGCCGATCTCGATCCGCAAATGCGCGCCGCAATCTTTCCCGAGAAGGCAAACGCCGTAATTTCGCAACCGCGGCCAATGTCAGTGGAACAACGCGACGTCGTCGCCACTCTCGCGCAACCGCCGGTGCCGAAAGCAGCGCAGATTCTCTGGTATCAGAGCAAAGCGCTGGAGCTCATGGCGCATTTTCTTTTTCTGCCCAAGGATCCCGAGTTTTTCTGTATGCGGCAAAAACGCGTGGCGCGCGATCGCGTGGAGCGCACAAAGGAATTGCTTGCGCGCGATCTGGCCGATCCGCCCACATTGGAAACGCTCGGCCAGGAAGTCGGCTGCAGCCCGTTTTATTTGAGCCGGATTTTTTCGCGTGAAGTTGGACTGACTATTCCGCAATATCTGCGCAATCTTCGCATGGAACGCGCCGCCGAACTTTTGCGCAGCGGCCGTTACAATGTCACGGAAGCAGCGACCGAAGTGGGCTACTCCAGCCTGAGCCATTTCAGCAAGGCCTTCTGCGAAACGATTGGCTGCTGTCCGGTTTTGTATCCGATGGCGAAGCACGTGGTGCTGGATCGCTGAGGCGACGTTAAAACGTTACAAAGGTTACATCGTTACAATGGGTCCGCCGTTTTAACATTGTAACGCTTTTAACCCTTTTAACTTCTTCATGAAAATCACGCGCGCCCTCATCTCCGTTTCCGACAAGACCGGTGTCGCGAAATTGGCCCGCGCTCTGGAATCCCGCGGCATCGATATCATTTCCACCGGCGGCACCGCCGAACTTTTGCGCAAAGAAAAAGTTCCCGTGCGCGAGATCTCAAATTTCACGGACTTTCCCGAAGTGTTGGAGGGCCGCGTCAAGACCCTGCACCCGCGTGTGCACGGCGGTTTGCTCTACAAACGCGGCAACCCCAAGCACGAAGCGGAAGCGCGCGACCAGGGCTTTCAACCGATCGATCTCGTCGTCGTCAATTTGTATCCATTCGAAGAGACGATCGCGAAACCGAATGTCACCCTCGCGGAAGCGATCGAGCAGATCGACATCGGTGGTCCATCGATGATTCGCAGCGCTGCGAAAAATTACGAATCGGTCACCGTCGTCGTCGATCCCGCCGATTACGATGAAGTTTTAGAGGACATTCGCGATCACGAGGGCGAGACAACACTGAAAATGCGCGAGCGGCTCGCGATCAAAGCATTCATCAAGACTTCCGAATACGACCGCGCGATCGCGAATTTCCTGAACCAGGAACAAACAACCGACGCCTCTTTCTCGCTCTCGCTTCCGTTGGTCACGCGCCTGCGTTACGGCGAAAATCCCCATCAAACTGCCGCCCTTTACGGCCGTTTTGATGAGTCCTTCGAGAAACTCCACGGCAAAGAACTCTCTTTTAACAACATTCTCGACATCAGCGCCGCCACCAATCTGATCGCTGACTTCGGCGAGCCAGTTGTCGCGATTCTAAAACACACCAACCCGTGCGGCGTCGGGAGCGATCTCGACTTGCACGAAGCGTGGGAAAAAGCATTCGCGACAGATAAACAGGCGCCATTCGGCGGTGTGATTGTTTGCAACCGTCCGATCACGGAGGCACTGGCCAAAGCGATCAGCGAGATCTTTAGTGAAGTAATTATTGCGCCCGAGTTCGAAGCCGAGGCGCGCGCAATTTTGCAGAAGAAAAAAAACCTCAGACTCATTCGTTTGCTTCCGCCTGTTCCCGATGCGGAACCAGAGCTCGATGTGCGCTCGGTCCGCGGCGGCCTGCTCGTGCAGGACAGAGATGTGACCGACGATCTCAAGGATTGGGAAACCAAAGTGGTAACGAAGCGTCCGCCTAACGAGCATGAGGTGGCGGCGATGCGTTTCGGCTGGCGCGTGGTCAAGCACGTGAAATCGAATGCGATTGTTTATGCAGATAGCGATCGCACTCTCGGCATCGGCGCCGGTCAGATGTCGCGAGTTGATGCGTCGCGCATCGCGGTTTGGAAAGCGAATGAGGCGGGCTTGTCGCTTTACGGCAGCGCCGTTGCCAGTGATGCTTTCTTCCCCTTCCCCGATGGACTCATCGCCGCCGCCGATGCCGGCGCGACCTGCGCGATCCAGCCCGGCGGTTCTGTGCGCGATGCCGAAGTCATCGCCGCCGCCAACGAGCGCGACATGGCAATGATCTTCACCGGCGTCCGCCACTTCCGGCATTAGTTTTCGCGCATTTTTTTTGCCGCCCGATTGCGACGGAATTATCGATGATTCCTAACGAAGACCTCATCGCAAAAAAAACGTACCGTCATCCTGAGCGTCAGCGAAGGACCTCACGAGCGTCTTCCCTGAGATCGCGGGGTCCCTCGCGTTCGCTCGGGATGACCGCATAGAGGGAGCCGCAGCGCAGATCCGTTAGGCCGTTCTCGTTCTTCGATTCAACCCAGCCTGCACGAGCACGCCGACAATCGTGATCGCGACAAACGCGATCGCTTCACCTGTTTGGGGCAGGGTCACCGCGCTTAGAATCAGATAGGCGCCGACAATCGAGGAAAGAAAAATCAGCGCCCAATCAAAGAGGAAAAGGAAAAGTAATCCGCCGATAATTCCGCCAACAACGAAAGTGAGCGCAAAAGTCGTTTCGTGCTGGACGACGAATGCAGCCATGATGGCCACGGCCAGCCGCCCGCCCGCAAGAAAGCCGACGATCGCGATCGCAAATTTCTGAAGAAACAATGCTAACAGTGCGCCGATAAACCCGAGCACGAGCGCGGCCGTTATCACAAGCAACTGTGAAGGTTCGTGTACGAGCGAGGATGCGAGTTGCACGCCGGCAGCAAATCCCACAGCTGCGACCAGAAGCCAAAAAAGTTTGCGACCAAAGAGCAGCAGCGCGACTCCGATCAGCACGCTCAGGACGGGGATGGGCAGATTCATTCGCATGGCTTCAAGTTATTGAAGCTATCGCATTCCACATCCTTGCTGATTGTTTTTCTTCCTGGAGGGACGCGCGCCGTCGCGTCCCTACTCGGCGCCGACGGCGCCGCGCCCTCCAGGTCATTCGGCTCTCGCATTTGCTCGCAGATCAAATTATCAATCCCGTCAAGGAGACACAATTCATATGAACACCATCCCCATTTCCCGACGTAAATTTGCGCAGTTGTTAGGCGCGGGCGCAGCCTGTTTCGTGGCGCGGCCGGCTTTGTCTTTCGTTGACGAACCGGAGGTCACCGAATCGACCGGCGAGAACATCATGGTGCGCCTGAGCGCGAATGAAAATCCATACGGCCCTTCGCCGGATGCGCTCAAGGCAATGACGGACGCGTTTCCCTTATCGTGTCGTTATCCTGATCGGCACATGGACGAGTTGATCGATGCGTTGGCAAAGCTCAACGACGTCAATCGCAACCAAATCCTGCTCGGTGATGGTTCAGGCGAAATCCTCAAGCTCTGCGCCGAGGCGTTCACCGGCCCGAAACGCGGCACGATGGTCGCGGCCGATCCAACTTTTGAAGCGATCCTGAAATATGCGCAGGCCGGCGGGGCCAGGGTGGTAAAAGTTCCGCTAACGAACAACTATGCGCATGATCTCCCGAAAATGGCAGCTGCAGCCAGGGATGGTCTCATTTATGTCTGCAATCCGAACAACCCCACCGCCAGCATCACGGCGAAGGATCAACTGCGTGAATTCATCACCAAAATTCCCACGCACACGATGATCCTGGTGGACGAGGCTTATTTCCATTACGCCGACAGTCCCGATTACGAGAGTGTGATTCCAATGATCAAAGATCATCCGAACCTCATCGTCGCGCGGACGTTTTCGAAGGTTTACGGCATGGCGGGATTGCGCTGCGGTTATGGCGTGGCGCAGCGCGAAACGATCGAGAAAATGCGTTCGTATCAGCCGTGGGACAGTGTGAACATCATGGCGATCGTTGCGGCGCTGGCGAACCTGGACGATCCCGCTCAGGTTGAAAATGGCCGCCGGCTGAACAGCGAAGCGAGGATTTTCGTCATCGGCGAACTCAACACGATGGGCTACCAATCCATTCCGTCGCAGGCGAACTTCATCATGGTCGGGGTAAAACGGCCAGTCGTTCCGCTGATTCAGGCGATGAAACAACAAAACGTCGAAGTGGGCCGTTTGTTTCCCGCGCTGCCGAATCACATGCGCGTCACGATTGGAAAGAAGAGCGAGATGGAAACGTTCCTCTCAAGTTTTCGGAAAGTTGTCGCTGCATAATTTCCGGGGAGCGCACGCGAGGGGGCATGATCTCATGACATGGGTAACAGTTCAGTCTCACGACATAGGTGACACTTTCTCGGGCATCTATGCCTTGGAAAGAGTTTTTGGTGTCGGAGGCGCGGATGCGCTTTGTGCTTGCGATCAAAAGCAAGAGCGAGGCGTTTGCGTCTGTGTGTGCGCGCTTTGGGATCGTCGCAAGAGCGGTTACAAGTGGTGGCAGCGCTATCGGGCTGGAGGAGTAAAGGCGTTGGCGGATCGTTCGCGTCGACCGCATCCTCGAGGGAAAAAGCAGCGTTTGGTGTGGCGGGATCGGTTGGGCAAAGTGCGCCGAAAGCATCCCAGTTGGGGAGCAAAAAAGTTGCGGCGGCGGTTGCAAAAGACTTTTCCTGGAAGGCGGCGCATTCCGGCGGTGAGCACGTTGGCGCGTTGGCTGGTGGAGTTGGGTTTGGTGAGCAAGCGCCAGCGAAAGGCGCGGCGCGGACCGGTCTTGATGGGGAGGGGAGTACACGCGCCCAAAGCCTGCAACGAAGTGTGGACAATCGACTTCAAAGGCTGGTTTCGCACAGGGGATGGAAAGCGATGCGAACCGCTGACGGTGCGCGATCTGTTCAGTCGTTATGTATTGGCGGTGGTGCTCCTGCCCAATCAAAGCGATGCGGCAGTGCGCCGTGCCATGGTGCAAATTTTTCGTCGTTATGGCCTGCCCAAAATCATTCGGGTGGACAATGGCGCGCCCTTTGGCGGCAAAGGCGCTCTGGGTCTCTCGCGCCTGAGTGTGTGGTGGCTGCGCTTGGGGATCGTGGTGGAGTTTGTCCGGCCAGCTCACCCCCAAGACAACGGTGCGCACGAACAAATGCATCGGGTCTTGCGCGCCGAGGTGGCCAAGCCGCCCGCGCCCAGCGTTGCGCTGCAAAAACGACGCCTCCGCGCCTGGATCCGGTGCTACAATCAAGTGCGTCCTCACGAAGCATTGGGCCAGCGCGTTCCTGCAAAGATTTACTGGCCGAGCAAGCGGCTGATGCCCTTGCAATTGTCGCCGGTGGAATATCCCTGTGGGTGGGAGAGCCGGCGGGTGCGCAATCGCGGCCACATCAAATGGCAGGGACGCGAGCGCTTTATCGGCCGAGCCTTTGTCGGCCAACGGGTGGGACTCAAAACCGTGCTCGATGGTGTCCAGGAAGTTTATTTTCAAGAGCAACTGATCGGCTTGCTTTACGCGCGCGATCTGTCCGGAATGCGACCGGCTGCAATCGCACGACATCCTTAACCCCTGACGCGTGCCCTCCCCTGGAACCAATCGCCGCCGCGGTTGAGCGTGCGCCTGAACAAACGGCGGCTCCGCCGTCCAGCTATTTGCTAGTTTGTTCCGGCGCGCGCTCAACCCGCTCAAACGCAAAAGTGTCACCCATGTCATGAGATCAAAGTGTTACCCATGTCATGAGACTGTCCCAGGGCGCGTGCGCTCCCCAGAAAGAAATCTCGCCGCTTATCGCGCTGTGAGAGAAACGCTCTTCCGCGAGCGCTCAAATCTCGCCCTTGCTTTCGCCGCCTCCACTTCACGGTCGCGCGGCGGTGCATTTGTGACGAGTGAATCTAGCAACTCATGTGCGGCATGCGCGACTTGATCGACCGCGTGATTGAAAGCTTCTTCGTTGGTTTTCGATGGTTTCGTGAAACCACTCAGTTTTCGAACGAACTGCAGCGATGATGCGTGGATTTCGTCCCCCGTGGCCGGCGGCTCGAAATTATGCAGAGTTTTAATATTTCGGCACATGCAAGAATTCTCCTTCTTCTGTGAGGTGGGGCAAGTTTCTAACTTGCCATTTAGAGCCCAATCGCAAGTTGAAAACTTGCGCCACTTTCCAGCTTAGTTCAGTTTGTTCTCGTCCCGGTAGGAATACCGGTCTTCTGCCAAAAGTTTGCCTTTTCCAATATCGCGCGAATGTGTCCCACGTATTCGTCCGGCGGAAGCGGTTTGCGGATGAACCCAGTCAAGCCCGAGGCCAGCATTTGGCTCAACTTCTCCTGCGCAATGAATCCGGTACTGATCACGATCGACAAGTTTGGATAAGTTGCGCGGAGGCGAGCAAAAGTTTCTTCGCCACTCATGTCGGGCATCGTCAGATCCAGCACCACGAGATCGAAATATTTCGGACGTTCGCGACAAAGCTCGATGCATTCGAAGCCCGAACAGGCAGTCGTGACCTGAAAGTTCGCTTCGCTCAGAACTTGTTTCGCCAGCCCCAGGGCCATCGGCTCGTCGTCCACCACGAGAATTGATTTCTTGAATGCGTGCGACAGCGCGGTCGGATTCGATCGAATCAGATCCGAAAAATCCGGGCGCAACAACGCCTCCTTATCGCACCCGCCCGACTGACGAATGAGATCGGTCGTTATCTCCGTCGCCCGTTCGACACTTTCGCGGAGCATATCAAAATATTTCCCGCAACCGAAGTTGTCCTTCGTCACGTCACGAATCAGTTCGCTCGTGGACGAAATGATTTGCAGAAGATTGTTCAGCTCGCTCGTCCGATCGCTGGCCACGGCGGCTCGGCCGCTTGCCGTCACCGTTGTTCCCACATTGCCCTGCATGTGGCTTATTGAAAGCACACCTCACGCCAAAAAGTCTTTCCTCGGCGGTTGTGATCAATCGCGTGTTCAGAGCGCGTGCGCGTTACTAACCGGAACGCGTTTAGGAGGCGTTTGCCGGCACAGGGATGTGCTCCGCTTTCAATTCATGCAGGTCGAGCTTGTGGCTGGCGTTGTCGATATCGATACCGACGAGTCGGCCGTCAGCGTCGAAATCCAAGACAACGCCTTCGGCGACCTCATTGCTGTCAGCGCTTGGCTTTGGAGAAAACGCGATATAAAGCGAATCAGTATCTGCGTGATAGTGGAGCTTCATGGCCGAAATCTCCGATCTAAGAATGCGTTGTGACTCCGAAAACTTTCGGAGTTAGCTCCGTCGCGATTGGTTAGGCGTTGTGCGCTTCATAAAGGCGTGGCATGAGATCATTTCTCCCATTCATTCTTTTTGAGAATCGCTTTTGCGGCGTTTCTAGCCCGATCGAGAGATTCAATCAAGGCATCTACTCGCTCGTCGAGTTCCTTGATAGTGCTGCAGGGCGCGACAGCTCTCGGCGGTCCTTTTAGCGAAGAGCCATAGTTCCCGAGGGTGATTGTGACTTCGAATCGAGGCCGCGAAGTCGGTCCGAGCTTTATTGCGTCTGCAAAGAATTTAGCCATAGAGAGTGGTATTACGAGAAAGTCACTTTATTTGTCGAATCGGGTCAAGCAAGTCACTGAGCTGCGAATAGAAGGGAGTAATGTCGATGAGAAGAAGCATACGTTCGCCGCGCTTACCGCCAATGCCGCTGAAATCCGTCGCGGCAAGTGGACCCTGCCATCCACCATAGCGTCCGTAACCTATCCAAATATGAACGCGGTCAGCTTGGAGCGCGTGAAGCTCTGAAAATGGGAGCCACATCTCGATCGCCTGCTGATAGGACAAGACACAATCGAAGATGAACTGTTGTGGACTCTGCAGAAAGCGCTTCTTAAAGCCGGCTTCTTGCAAATCTTGTGACGCGGCGGCGGCCTTTTCCGGGTCAGGGTTGATTCGCATCCGAACGAGGCCGGGACTGCGAGACTCGATTATGATTAATCGGCTGCCGATCAGCGGCAGGTTTGTTTGATATGGCTCAGCGAGTGGCATGGAATACGCCTAATGAGACGGGGCTCAGCCACCGCGAACGGGAGCGCGCATGGCCACA
The DNA here is from genome assembly GCA_963803315.1 of uncultured Verrucomicrobiae bacterium. Taxonomy (GTDB): domain Bacteria; phylum Verrucomicrobiota; class Verrucomicrobiia; order Chthoniobacterales; family UBA10450; genus JBBQFI01. The sequence goes on from CAWDLY010000010.1 coordinate 171,403, forward strand.
ACCGAAGTATGAAAGATCGACATGAAGCTATACATCGGAACGGCTCGCGGTCGGCTGCAGCGACGATTGGTTAGGCGTTTGGCCATACTTTTGCCTGAAAAACTCATAAGCTAAGTTTATCTTCTTGGCTTCTGTGTCCGCCACCTCCCGGAGCTTCGGGCCGAGAGAACTTACTTTGTCTGGGTGATACTCTTGCATACGATCTCGATAACACCTCTTGATATCGTCGAACGTAATCTTGCCGTGTAAGCCGAGAACGCGTGCATGGGAAATCTCCTCGGCACTCATCTGCGTTGCCGAGTGTTCGCGAGGTGCCGCCTTAGGCGGCGGCTCGCGATAGGCGCGCTGCTCCTGTGAATTAGTATGCCGGAGCGCGGCCAAGCGCTCCTCGCAGAACGGCGGTGCTTCGACGAACCACTCATCGCAGAACAGTGTGCCCAAAATGCGACGGACACGAATGCTTGCGAGAACCTCGTCCTCGTCTAAGCCCTCTAGTGCAGCGTAGTCACGCAGGGGGATTGCCTCATCGAGGCCGGGAACGTCTCTGCGATAAAGGTGGCTCGGTAGCATGTGTTTTTTAACGCCTAACGAGACGGAGCTGAGCCACCGCTGGCGGGAGCGAGTTTTCCCAACATGGAAGACCGTTTCGCAAAATCAAGTCTGGACTTCACAACGGGCAGCGATTGGCTGCAGCGGATTGGTTACGCCAAACGGGCTCAGCAAAATATCAAGCTGCATCATATGATAATAGCCGGAATCCGTACGTACATCGCTGAAGAATCATATGATCGAAGTAGAGGAAGCTGACGGCGGCAGCGAGACTAGGTGCTTGTAACCCTTGTGGTGCAATGGATAGCACGCCTCCGATACGACGCAAAGTAGACGGAGGGGAGATGCGGGTTCGAGTCCTGCCGAGGGTCTCATTTCGGGGCGATCGATGGGTCGATGCGATCAGGCGGAGTAGAAGCGAGTATCTCTTCGACGCAATCAAGTGGTGCAGTCGCCATACATAGGCCAGCGTAGCCGTCGTCACTGCGATAGTGGAAAACGAATCCAGCTTTGCCTGAGCTATCAGTTCCAGCTGAGCGAAGTAAGTCACCGGCAAGCCCAACGAGTCCAATGACACCGGGAACATGTCGCGCTCGGGTCCCGGGAGACTGCGCCCATTTTGCCGTTTCAGGCGGAATGGGAGCAATCTTGATCACATCTTCAGCGAAGCTGAAGACACGCTCCTTCTTGGAAAAGAATGCGCCCTTCCAAACGGGAACGTTCCATGCAGTTCTCATGGCCGGAAGGCCGTCATTGGTCTTGATGTACGGGTAGCGCCCTTCAGGAATGAACGACTTGTACCTCGGAGGACGCATGATGAAAAACACGTTAATTTCGTTCATGTGGGTATGGCAACAGATAGGCCTAACGAGATATACGAAAGTTCGTAATCAAAGACGAACAGTTTTTACACATATTTCGGTTTCTTTGACATCATCGCGTCCGATTTCGGTTTGAATTCGTTGCCGGGTTTCCATTTTGGAAGGCTGGTGATGTTGGAACTTACTGTCGATTCGAAGAAAACATACACCTGTCGCGAGGCAAAGCGGCAGTAGTTTTCATGATCAATCCAGCGGCGCAATCTTGTTAGGCCGCTGGAAAGATGCAGCGTGGTCGAATGCTTCCCGAAGCTCTTGCTCGTGAAGCCGCACCCACTCTCCCACTAGAGTCCTTGAATTCTGAAATTTGATGCGAACAGTTTTTGGAAGCCGCGAATGAACGCCAATATACGCAAATGAGATTTGGCCTCATGCATTCCTGTCTATTCGTGTCTATTCGCGTTTCGGTTTGAATTCGTTGCCGGGTTTCCATTCGGGATATTTGTCGGCGTTGGCGACCTGGTAGCCGACTTCGAAAAGGAGATCGGCCTCTTTTACGCGCGGGGCGGCGTTCAGCTGAGAACGCTTCTTCACTTCGGCATGGCCGACGCGTGGCTTGCCTCCGTTTTTCGCGCGCTCTTCGACCAGGTCGTCGAATCCCAGTTCCTTCGCAGCCTGGCGCAAAGGTGTTCCGTGCTTGCCAGCATTCCGTTTTCTTGCGGCCGCCAATTCGCGCCGGTCTTCCAGATCTTCGAGCGTCGTCTTCAATTCGCGTAGCAATGCTTTCCCGCGGCGAATCTGTTTATCTATCGTGGTGTGGTTCATCGGTAGATATCTTTACGATCGCCCACAGCATACACTGTAACAGTGCGTCCTTCGAGTTCGAAAAGCACTCGGCGATTCCCAATGCGCAAACGGTATTCGTTTCGCGCGCCTTTCAACTTTTGCACATCACCACTCAAATCATCTTCGAGGAGGAAGAGTCTGTGACCGATTTCCCGCCGGATCGACAAAGGCAAAGCGCGTAATTGTGCCTTCACTTCGTCAAGAAGAATGACGTTATACCGCATTCGTGATTACTTCTTCATCATCGCATCCCGCTTCGGTTTGAATTCCTTGCCGGGTTTCCAGTCGGGATATTTGTCGCCATTAGCAACCTGATAGCCGACTTCGAAGAGGAGTTGGACATCCTGCACTGCGCCGGACAAGTCCCAGTCGGAATGAATCTCGTCGGTAACTTGATGGTAGTCTTTTAAATCGAATTCATCGGAGCGGAGCGGTGCAGTTTTCCGCACGTGAAAGTAAATGCTCGCCCAGGCCGATGTAGAGCGAAGGCAGGCCGACCTTGGAAAATTCGAAATTATCGGCGCGATAGATACTCCCTTTCTCGGGCCGCGGATTCGGAACGGCGGTGCGACCCATGCCGTTTCGCCGCGTCTGCCAGCATGTCATCCAAAGTCGAGAAACCAAAACTCGTGTCTTGAATGTCGCGCGCTTTTCCCCAGACGTTGAGTTCATCGATGTTGATGTCGGCGAGCGTTTTCTTGAGCGGGTAAAGAGGATGTTCCGCGTAATATTTGGCGCCGAGCAAACCTGCTTCTTCGGCGGTCGTGGCCATGAATAACAATGACCGTTTCGTTTTCGCTTTCATCGATGCGCGCGCGAGTTCGAGCACGGCGGCGACACCAGAAGCGTTGTCCACGGCGCCGTTGAAGATTTGATCGCCCTTCAATTCGTTATGCTTGCCGAGATGGTCCCAATGCGCGCTGAAGATGACCCATTCGTCTTTTAGTTTCGGATCGGTGCCTTCGATTTTGCCGAGGACATTGTGCGATTTAAACGAGCGAATCTTTTGTTGAATGGAGAAGTTTGCTTTCGCGTTGAGCGCGACGGGCCGGAAATCCTTGCTCATGGCCGATTTCTTCAATGCGTCAAAGTCCTGGCCGCAATCGCTCAACAATTTTTTCGCGACATCGAGCGTGATCCACGAACGCACGGCGACAGAACCCATATTCTTGTCGGCGGCATCGATCTCGAAGTTTTCCTTTGCCCAACTGGTGCGCACGACGGAGTACGGATAGGCGGCCGGACCGGTTTCGTGGATAATGACGGCGGCCGCGGCGCCTTTCTCGGCCGCGATCTCATATTTGTAGGTCCAGCGCCCGTAGTAGGTCATGGCTTTTCCTTTGAACATCTTGTCGTCGAGTTTTGATGGGTCGTTAGGATCGGGCAGCGGCGGATCGTTAATCAGCATCAGGATCGTTTTGCCTTTTACATCGACATCTTTGTAATCGTCCCAGCCGTATTCGGGCGCGACGATGCCGTAGCCGACAAAGACGATGTCCGAATCCTTCACATCGATCTGCGATTGCAGGCGCGCGCTCGACGCGACGTAATCATCCGGGAATTTCAACGACGTGGTTTGATCTTTGGCGGTGAAGGAAGCGGCCGGTGTGGATTGAATACCGGCGAGCGGAACTTCCTGTGTGTAAGTGCCGTTGGGATTGCCAGGCTTCAAGCCTAACGACTTAAATTGGTCGGTGATGTACTTGACCGAAAGCTCTTCGCCTTTCGATCCGGGGGCGCGCCCTTCGAATTCGTCGGAGGAGAGCGCTTTGATATGACGAAGCAGTCCGTCGGCGGTGATGGCATCGACTGCGGATTTGGGTGGAAGTGGGGAAGCGGACGCAAAGATGGAGCTAAAAATGAAAATGGCTATGAGTGTAAATGCGAAGTGAGCGATGGGTTTCATTTTGAAAAATTTCAGTAGTAAGAGATTCCTCGACTTCGCTCGGAATGACAAAAAATTTGTCGCGTCGCTTTTAATGTTGCAATCAAGGAGGGGCGCTTTCTAAAGCGCCCTTGAAAAATACGGCGGTTTGGAAACCGCCGCTCCTTGGTATCGCCTATTGCAGACCCCGCTATCTGCCTTCTTCCGGCGGACCGGCGGGCGCCTTCTTTTTCTCCTGCGCACCAATGCCGATTCGTTTCAGGAACGGCTGAATCGATTGCTTGCGTCCGAGAAATTTCTCGATGGAGATCGAAACATCGCGCGAGTCGCCCATCTCATAGATCTCGTGGCGTAACTTCATCCCGGCTTGTTTATCGAAGTAGCCGTTTTTGGCTTTCTCGAAAACGGTTGCCATATCCGCGGCGATGGCATCAGCCCAGGCGTAACCGTAATAACCGGCATCGTAACCGTTCAGGTGGCCGAAGTATGTGACCATCGTGGTGCTCGGATCGATTGGCAGAAAAACTTTTTCGAGAATCGGATTCGAAATTGCCACGCAATCGTAGGGGGCATTTTCGGGATGCTGATCGTGCAGGGCGAGATCGAGCGACGCAAATGCGAACTGCCGCCGGTAAAACACACCGGCATCGGCCAGCTTCGCGTCGTTCATTTTCTGGATGATCTCCGATGGGATTTTCTTCGACGGATCGCGGTAATCGGCGGCGAAGGTATCGAGCACTTTCTTATCCCAAACCCAGTTCTGTAACATTTGCGACGGCGCTTCCACGAAGTCGCCCGGCACATTCGATCCGGCAAATCGGCCATACTTTGCGCGCGTGACAATGGAATGGAGTGCGTGGCCGAATTCGTGAAACAAAGTTTCGACATCGGTATGCGTCATCAAAGATGGCTTATCTGCGCTCGGCGGCGGGAAATTACAGAGGAGCGCGACCGTCGGGCGCTGATATTTTCCGTCAGGCAAAAGTTTGCCATCGATGATGTTGAATTGCGCGAAGTGATTGAATTTTCCTTCGCGCGGAAACATGTCGAGATAGAACATGCCCAGCGGCTGGCCAGTCTTGGAATCGCTAACGACGTAAAGTTGCAGATCGCCGACCCATTTGTAGGGCGCGGTGATCTTCTCAAACTTCAGCCCGAAGATGTTTTGATAGATGGCGAACATGCCATCGAGCACTTTCTGGAACGGGAAATAGACGCGTAACGCTTCCTTATCGACCGTGTATTTCTGCTTGTTGACCTGGTTTTGATAATAACGCCAATCCCAGACATCGATCGTGGCTTTCGGATCTTTGGTGTCGGCGGCTTTCATCTTTTGCATCTCGGAAATTTCCGCATCGAATTTCGGTTGGATGCCGACGATGAGCTTGTCGATGTACGATTTCGCGGCCGCGCCGGTCTTCGCCATTTTGATTTCCGTCTGGTAATCGTCCCACGATTTGTAACCGAGCCGGAGCGCGATCTTGTTGCGCAAGGCGAGCATCTGATTCAAGACCGGGACGTTGGTGTCTTTCGCGAGCGAATCGTGGATGACGTAAAGCTTTTTGCGCGTCGCTTCGCTCTTCGCGTTTTCTTCCACGGTGTTGAATTGCCAGGTGATGTTGGCCATGACCGTGTAAGCGTCGTCGCCAGTCTTGACCCCGGGCGCCGCGAAAAAGCTTTCCGGCACACCGTCCAGCTCGGCTTTGGTAAACACCACAGGCGCCTTGACGTTGACGATGTTGGAAGCGAAATCGGTCCCGAGCCTGGAAAGTTCCTTGCGTAGCTCCTCAACTTCTTTGCGCTTCTCCGGCGGCAAAGCCAGGCCGGCGCGTCGATAATCGCGCATCGTCTCGTTAAAAAGCTTCAGGTCTTCGCCGCTCAGCTTTGGGTGCGTGTCAGCGAAGGCTTTCATCGCCTTGTAAGCGTCCTCGCGGTAATCAATCGCCACCGCGAAATCCTGGAACACCTTGATCGCATTTTCCGCGGCGTCTCGCATCGCTTGGGACGTATTCGATTCCTTGATAATGACCGCTTTATTTGCAGCGAGCGTCGCTTCGTAAGCCAGATCATCACGCGCGACGATTGTGCTCTTAAAGGTCACTTTGCTCAGATCCTGCTTGCCGATCGCATCCAGCGCAGCGTTTGCCTTCGCGATCGCGTCTTTCGTCATGGTGTCGATCGCTTCCGGCGTTTGCGGCCAATCCGGAATGGTGAGGACGGAATTATTCTTCTCGGCAGCGGCGCGAAAATCTTCGACGGATTTGGTTTCGTCAGCGAAAAGTGGAGCGGCCAGGCCGAGCAGCATGAGAGAAATGTAAAGACGTTTCATAGGCGGCGGAGTGAGGAACGAAACATTGTGCAGGCGAAGAAGCCGGTAAAGCACAATCGCGCCTTTACGAAGGCGCGGACGACATGCGAAAACATCGCGTGCATCAGTATCTCGAGAAATTTCTGCTCGCGTTTATTCCGCTCTTTGTCGCGATCGATCCGATCGGCCTGGTCGCGATTTTCGCGGGACTGGGGACAGGCGGTTCGCCCGAGAATCGAAAGCATCAGGCGATGTTGGGAATCTTCACCGGACTGTGCGTGGCGATCGGTTTCATTTTTCTCGGCAAGATTATTTTCGCCGCGCTTGGAATCAGTGTGAAGGATTTCCAGGTGGCGGGCGGATTGATTCTGCTTTGCCTCGCCGTCCGGGAACTTGTTGGTTTCGGGGCGGGCGACCGCGGCGGTGGTGATGAATTCGGTGTGGTGCCGTTGGGTATGCCGTTGATCGCCGGGCCGGCATTGTTGACTGCGCTGCTGATCCTTATCGATTCGGTCGGGATTGTGTTTACGCTCGCCGCGTTGCTCGTGAATCTGGGACTGGTGGCGATCGCGCTTTGCAATGCAGAGCGATTTACGCGTTGGATGGGGAAGCAGGGATTGCGCGGCGTTTCGAAATTAATCGCGCTGCTCTTGGCAGCGATAGCGATCAGTTTGATTCGGCGCGGTTGGCAGGGGACTTAATTCTGTAGCGGCGGTCTATGGCCGCCGCTCGATGTCTTGAGAACAGCGCGCCGCTTTGCGCGGACAAGTGCGACGGTCATAGACCGCCGCTACAGAATTAGAATTAGAATGTCCCCGTGCGGAGCATCACGAGGGTGCAACCTTCGACGACCTCGATTCCTAGCTCGCGCGCTCTTTCGGCGAGCGTTTCGTTTTCGGCGCCGGGGTTCATGATAATGCGGTGCGGTTTGGCCGAGAGAATCTCATCCACCAACGGGTTTGATCGCATCGGACCGAGATAAAGTGTCACTGTATCAATCGGTCGGGGCGCGGCGGCGATGGTCGGATAACATTTCTCGTCCAGTATTTTATCGTAGGCGGGATTGACGGGGATGGAATTATGCCCGTATTGCCTTAGGAGCTGCATCGCCTTAAAGGCATACCGGGCCGGTTTTGGCGAAGCGCCGAGAATGGCGACCGTTTCTGGTGACTTCTGCGATATCATCTTATAGAATAATATATCTCAATGGCCGATCGGCCGTTCTGTTGACACAAAGTGCACCCACTATACTATCCTGCCACTTATGAGGTTTCCTCTCGCGCTAACGACTAAAATCGCTGCGTACATTATCGGCCAGAAGCTGCGGCGGACGGAGAAATTCGCCACCGTCCTGCAACTGGAGCCGCTGCATACCTGCAACCTAACGTGCACGGGCTGTGGTCGGATTCGCGAATACTCGACCTCGCTTAAGGACATGATGAGCCTGGAAGATTGCCTGGGCGCGGCCAATGAGTGCAATGCCCCGATGGTGTCGATCTGTGGCGGCGAACCCCTGATTTATCCTTACATTGAAGGCCTCGTGAAAGGGCTTCTGGACCAAAAGCGCATCGTTTACATCTGCACGAACGCGATGTTCGTGCGCAAAAAGATGCGCGAATGGCTCGCCGTAGAAAACCTGAAGCGACCCGCTTTCGTTGAAGGAAAAATCACGGAGCTGATGGCCGCCGGGCTAATGAGCGAGAAGGATGCGGCTGACATTCGCAAGGGACCGAAAGATCCCATGAAACCGGCGATCGGGCCGAGCAAATGGATGTATTGGAACGTGCACCTCGATGGGCTCGAGCGGACACACGATCTGATCGTCGAGCGTGAGGGCGTCTTCAAGGAATGCGTGCTCGCGATCAAGATGGCGAAAATTCTCGGTTATCAGGTCGCGACGAACACGACGGTCTACAAGGAAACGGATGTCGATGAAGTCGAGCAGATGTTCGATCTTCTTGCCGACCTTGGCGTCGATGGCCATACCATTACGCCGGGTTACGATTACGACGCGGCCAAGCGCGACATGATCAAGCGGCTGAATTTGCAGCCGGAAAATTTCTTTCTCACGCGCAAGGCAACGGTCGAAAAGTTTAACCGGATCGAGAAGTGGATGGAGGATTACACGCTTTTCGGCACGCCGGTTTATTTCGAATTCCTCGCCGGCAAGCGTGATTTAACCTGCTCGGCCTGGGCCATCCCGACGCGCAATATGATGGGCTGGAAAGCGCCCTGTTATTTCATGACGGACACCGTCGGCACGGCTGGGCATTACAAGACCTACGCCGAGATGCTCGAAAAAGTGCCGTGGGAAAAATACGGCGTCGTCGAGGGCGTGGCGCGCGATCCGCGCTGTGAAAATTGCATGACGCATTGCGGTTACGAACCGACGGCGAGTCTGGGTCTGCAGGCGAAACGCGGCGACATGTGGAAGACCGTGAAATTTAATTTCGGCCGCAAACCGCATCGTCGTGGACGCGGCAGCGAAATCGCGGCGTTCAACGGCGTCAGCTCCGGCAACGGGCATCTCACAGGCAAGAAGGCTGAGCTTGCCGCGCAGGCGTCGTAAGAGCCATGGCGAACACCGCGAACGTTATCGCGTTGCCCAGCGCTATTCCGAATCGCGAGGCCGCGTACTCTTCCAGCGACGCCGAAATCTCCACGGCAATCTCGCGTGCGCAGGAAAACTTGCTGCGTCAGCAAAAGCCTGACGGTCACTGGGTGGGCGAGCTGTTGGTCGATACCACCCTTTGCTCCGACTACGTGCTCTTCATGCACTGGTTAGGCGAAGTCGATCACAATCTTCAGGAGCGGTGCGTTCGCCACATTCTCAAGCGCCAACTGCGCGATGGCGGGTGGAACATTTATTACGGCGGCCCGAGCGAAATCAACGCATCGGTCAAAGCCTACTTTGCGTTGAAACTGGCCGGCCATTCGCCCGATCTGCCGTTCATGCGCGAAGCGCGCGCCAACATCATGCGGCTCGGCGGGATTCCGGGCATGAATACGTTCAGCAAACTTTATCTCGCGCTCCTCGGCCAATTTCCCTGGCAATATCTGCCGACCATTCCGGTGGAGATGATTCTGCTCCCGCAATGGTCGCCGTTTCACATTTACAAAATGTCGTCGTGGAGCCGGGCCATGCTCATCCCGCTCGCGATTATCAATCATTTCAAGCCGACGCGGGAGTTGCCCGGCATGAAACAACTGCACGAGCTCTATCCGCTCGGGACCGAGCACCAGGATTTCCGCCTGCCGCGAAGCGAGCGCTTTTGGACGTGGCGCAATTTATTTTTGCGCGTCGATGACTTTTTGAAATTCATTCATCCGTTCGGTTTTCGTCCGATGCGCCGGCGCGCTTTGGAAGAAGCGGAGCGATGGATGTTGGAACGCATCGGCGAAGGGAGCGACGGCCTCGCAACGGTATTTCCGGCGATGTTGAACTGTTTGATCGCACTGCGCGCTCTTGGTTATTCCGCATCCGATCCGATTTATGAAAAGGCAGCGAAGGATTTTGAGGGCCTGTTCGTGGACGATCCGGAAGATTTCCGCATCCAACCGTGTCTTTCGCCGGTTTGGGACACGGCGATAAATGTCATCTCGCTCGCCGAATCCGGATTGCCCTCAGATCATCCCGCTCTGCAAAAAGCGGCAGATTGGCTTCACCAAAAAGAAGTGCGCGTCCGCGGCGATTGGACAATGAACAATCCGCATCCGGAAGCGAGCGGATGGGCCTTCGAATATAACAACGTTTACTATCCCGACACGGACGATACCGCGATGGTGTTGATGGCGTTGCGCCTGGTGCATCCGCGAAACGATTACGAACTCGCGCAGTTATTCGAGCGCGCGCTCGACTGGCAGCTTAGCTTTCAATGCCGCGATGGCGGCTGGGCTGCATTCGACAAGGATGTCACGACGGCGTGGCTCGAGGACATGCCGTTTGCCGATCACAATGCCATTCTCGATCCCACCTGCAGCGATTTGACCGCGCGCACGCTCGAATTGTTTGGCTACATCGGGTTCGATCGCAGAGCGAAGTCGGTGCGACGCGCCATTCGCTATTTGATTCAAACCCAGGATGCGGACGGATCGTGGTACGGTCGCTGGGGCGTAAATTACATTTACGGCACGTGGCAGGTGTTGCGCGGTCTGAGCGCCATCGGCGAGAATATGACGCAGGATTGGATTCTGCGCGCACGCGATTGGTTGGAAAGTTGTCAAAACGAAGATGGTGGTTGGGGCGAAACTTGCGCGACGTATGAGAACCCTGCGCGCAAAGGACAGGGTGAAAGCACAGCATCGCAAACGGCGTGGGCCGTGATGGGATTATGCGCGTGCGGCGATCTCGACCGGCCGAGTGTGCAACGTGGATTGCGTTATCTGCTAGCGACGCAAAACCGCGATGGTTCGTGGACCGAACCGCAAATTACCGGCACCGGTTTCCCCGGCGTCTTTTATTTAAAGTACAGACATGTATCGCCAGAATTTCCCGCTGCTCGCTCTCGCGACCTACGTCAATTACCGCGCCGGACGCGATCACTATCCTAGCTGGTATCGCTGTCGATAATCTGGAACTTCCGACCGGGTCTAAGTAATTGCTGGCTACAATCAGTGGGTGGCCGTGAGGCTGGACACGGCTAATCAGTGCTCGCGCTTTTTGGTTAGAGGCAATGTGATGTTCAAGGAGGCGATGGCGGCAAACAAGGAGCGGCGGTTTCGAAACCGCCGATCAATCCAACGGCGCTTTAGAAAGCGCCGCTCCTTGATGACATAGACTACTGCTTCGCGCAGACGAACATCAGCGACTCAATTCCAGCATGCGCAGAATGGGTGCCTCGGCGCGTTTACGCAATGGCTCGGGCAAAGTGATTTCGGGCCGCATGTGCAGCAAAGCATCGTAAGCTTTTTCCAGCGTGTTCATTTTCATGAACCGGCATTCAGCACAGGCGCAATGCTCTGTCGGGCCTGGGATGAAAGTTTTTCCCGGGATTTCCTTTCCCAATCGATGCAGCATGCCTGCTTCGGTGACAACGATGATTTCTTTTGCTGGTGATTCCTTGCAGAAGGTCACCATTTTCTCGGTCGAACAAACTTCATCTGCGAGCATACGCACGGCGTAAGTGCATTCGGGATGCGCGACGAGCGGTGCATTCGGATATTCGTCCCGAATTTTGCCGATGCTGCGCGCAGTGAATTCGATGTGCACATAACAATTCCCCTGCCACAAATCCATTTTGCGGCCCGTGCGTTCCATCACCCAGGCACCGAGATTTTGGTCGGGAACAAAAAGAATATTCCGATCGGTTGGCGCAGCGCGCACGATTTTCTCCGCGTTGCCGCTGGTGCAGATGACATCGGAAAGCGCCTTCACACCCGCGCTGCAATTGATGTAAGCCATGACGTAATAATTTTTATCGGCGTGATCTTTCAAAAACTGCGCAAGTTTTTCCGGCGGGCAGGATTCCGAAAGCGAACAGCCGGCGTCGAGGTCAGGAAGAATGACGCGCTTCGACGGATTGATGATCTTCGCCGTCTCGGCCATGAAGTGAACGCCGCAAAATAGAATCACGTCGGCATCGGTTTTCACGGCCTGATAGCTCAGGCCTAACGAGTCGCCAACAAAATCAGCGATGTCCTGTAGCTCGGGCACCTGATAATTGTGCGCGAGAATGACAGCGTTTCGCTCGCGCTTGAGCTCGAGCAGATCCTCCGCGAGATCGACGCCAGTCCGAGTCGAACGGACGCCAAAATTCACACCGGCAGCTACCATCAGTTAATATCCGACTAAGCGAGTAGTTCTCAAATCTGCAGGACAATGAAAGAAACAGGTAGGGGCGATTGACCTTAATCGCCCGCGGGCGGTTCGGTGAACCGCCCCTACCTCAACGCTGTACGCATTACTTCGATCGGCGCATCGCGGCCAAACCAAATCTCGAATGCGAGCGCACCCTGATGCAGCAACATCGATAGGCCGTTCGTGCCCCGCGCGCCTGCTTCGAGTGCAGCGGATACAAATGGCGTGCGATTGCTCGAATAGATCGCGTCATAAATCATCAGGTGCGGTGCGAGCAATCGCGCGGGAAGCGGCGATGAATCGGCGCGATTCAAACCGAGCGGGGTTGTATTCACGATCAAATCGAGATTGGCGACTTGGAATCGAAATGCCGCTTCTTCCCACGGGATCGCCTGCAACCTTGCCACAGGCCCGAGAACTCTCGGACCGGAAAAGAAGTCTCGCAATTCGTCCGTCAGTGTTTTCGCTTTTTCGAATGTGCGATTGGCCACGACCAATCGTTCGCAATTTTCCCGCGCGCATTGCAGCGCGATGGCGCGCGCCGCACCGCCGGCACCTAGCACCAGCACGCGCAGATCGCGCAAATCGACAGAAAACTCCTCGCGAATTGCGCGCGAAAACCCGAGGCCATCGGTGTTGAAGCCGCGCATCGTCTTATCGGAAATTGCGATGACATTGACCGCGCCCGCTCGTCGCGCGTTTTCGTCGAGTTCCTGGAGTAAAGTAACGGCTTGAACTTTATGCGGCACGGTCAGGTTCAAGCCGACAAAATCGAGCTCGCCCATCTTCTTCAAAGCGTCTCCTAACTCGTTAGGCACAATGTGGAACCGCGCGTACCGCATCTTGATGTCGCATGCTTGGAAGGCAGCGTTTTGCATCTGCGGCGAGAGAGAATGCTCGACCGGGTCGCCGACCACGCCGAGTCGAATCGGCGGATCGACAGTGCGTGTCGCCTTTTTCCAGTCCTTGAGATCAGCGAGGGTGTAGATTTCTTTCACTGGTTCGTCTGCTAATGTCGCACGCAACAATGACAGCGCCTGCCGATAATCCAACTCCATCCGACTTCATCCGTGACGTGGTCGCAGAGGACATTCGGACCGGGAAATACACAAAGATTTGCACTCGTTTCCCACCGGAGCCCAATGGTTATCTGCACATCGGTCATGCGAAATCGATCTGTCTGAATTTCGGCATGGCGCATGAGTTCGGTGGTGTTTGCAACATTCGGATGGATGACACCAATCCGACGAAAGAAGAGACCGAGTATGTCGATTCGATCATGGCCGATGTGCATTGGTTAATCGACGGCTGGGCCGACAAGAACCTTGGCGGCGCGCCGTTCTACACGTCGGACTATTTCGATCGGCTTTACGAATACGCGGTGGAATTGGTGCGCAAAGGTAAAGCATACGTCGATGACATGACGCCGGAAGAGACGGACGAGTTTCGGCGAACCGGCAAGGAGAGTCCGTTTCGTAATCGCTCAGTCGAAGAAAATCTTGATCTGCTCGCGCGAATGAAGGCGGGCGAATTTCCGGACGGTGCGCGAACGTTGCGAGCGAAGATCGATATGAGCGCGCCAAATGTCTGGCTACGCGATCCCGTTCTCTATCGAATTCGTCACGCCGAGCATCATCACACCGGCAACAAATGGTGCATTTATCCGATGTACGATTGGGCGCACACGCTCAGCGATTACATCGAGGGCATCACGCATTCGGTTTGCACACTGGAATTCGAAGTTCATCGGCCGCTCTATGAATGGCTGCTTGATTCGCTCGATTTGCCCGAACCCCGGCCGCATCAGTATGAGTTCGCGCGGCTCAATCTCACTTACACGGTGATGAGCAAGCGAAAGCTCATACAACTGGTTAACGAGAAGTTGGTGAAAGACTGGGACGATCCGCGAATGATCACGATTGCCGGTTTGCGCCGCCGCGGCATTACGGCGAGTGCGTTACGCGCATTCGCTTACAACATCGGCATCACAAAATACCCGAGCATGACGGACATGGCGGTGCTCGAACATGCGGTGCGGAGCGAGTTCAATCGCACGGCGATGCGTCGTCTTGCTGTGCTTCGCCCGATCAAAGTTACCCTGACGAATTATCCGGAAGGTCAGACCGAAGAACTCGATGCGGTCAATAATCCAGAAGATCCGAGTTCGGGAACACGAAAAGTTCCGTTCAGTCGCGAGTTGTTCATCGATCGCGATGATTTCATGGAAACACCGCCGCCAAAATATTTCCGGCTCAAGCCGGGCGGCGAGGTGCGGCTCAAGTACGCCTACATCATCAAGTGCGAAGAAGTGGTGAAGGATAGTGCCGGCAACGTCGTTGAGTTGCGCTGCAGCATTGATCTCGAGAGCAAATCGGGCGGCGCGACTTCCCATCGTAAAGTGAAAGGCACAATTCACTGGGTGAGCGCCAGGCATTCCGATCGATGCCGAGGTCCGACTTTATGATCGACTATTCAGCGTGCCGGAACCGGATGCAGCCGGCGATTTCAAATCATTCATTAATCCAAACTCGCTTGAAGTTGTGCAGGCGAAATTGGAACCGTCGCTGACGGATGCGAAGCCTAACGAACGATACCAATTCGAGCGCCTCGGTTATTTTGTGCTCGATTCTGATTCGCCATCGGAGAAGCAAGCCTGGAATCGAACGATCACGCTAAAAGATACCTGGGCCAAGATGGAGGGACGCGCGCCGTCGCGTCCCAAAAATTAAGGACACGACAGCGCGTGTCTCAAGTAGGGGGAAGAGCGTGATGTTTGGCGCGTTGTCACCCTGAGCGAAGCGAAGGATCTCGCAAACAACCACTGAGTTCGTGGGGTCCCTCGCTTTCGCTCGGGATGACCGCTGGATGGAGCGAAAGCGACTGAAGTGCGCAATCTTCGCGCTGCGATGTCCTCCCGGCGGCTGACAAAGAGCGGCGACTTCCAAGTCGCCGTTTATGAGTCCGGCGGTTTGGAAACCGCCGCTCCTTGATGGCTTAAGGCGCGGTCGATGCGGGCGAGCACTTTCGGTTGGCCGAGAACCTCGAGCAGGTGATACAAGCTCGGCCCGACGTTGCTGCCGGTGACGGCGAGACGCGTCGGATGAACCAACGCGCCAACTTTTACCCCGAGATTTTTCGCGGTTTCCTTTAACGACGCTTCGATCTCGTTCGCATTGAAGTTTCGCAGCGCCCCCAACGCCTCCCGTACCGCTTGCAAGCGCGGTTTGTTCTCGGCGGTAAAATGTTTGGCAATGCCTTCCGGCTCGTAAACGATATCGTCGCTAAAATAGAAACCGCAGTAATTCGGCAATTCATCGAACGTGTTGATCTTGCCTTTGCAGGTTTGGATCGCGGCGCGGACGTAACTCTCAGGGAACTTGTCAAGCGCGACACCGCCCGCTTTCAATGCGTCGACGGCGAGATCGTGAAATGTTTTGTCGTCCAGTTCGCGCGCATATTCGCCATTCAACCAATGCAGCTTGGCGGGATCGAACGTGGCGTGACTGCGCACGACGTTATTCAGATCGAAGATCTCCAGCGTCTCGTGGATCGTCATCTTCTCCCGATTATCTTTTGGCGACCATCCGAGAAGCGAAAGATAATTGCGGACCGCTTCCGGCCGATATCCTCGCTTGATGTAATAGTCGACACTCGCACCCTGGTCGCGTTTGCTCATCTTGGAACCGTCCTTGTTCATGATGAGTGGGATGTGGGCGAAGTGCGGCAGCTCCGCGCCGAGCGCGCGGTAGAGCTCGATATGTTTCGGCGTATTGGAAAGATGGTCTTCGCCGCGGATGACGTGCGAAATTTTCATCTCGATGTCGTCGACGACATTCACGAAGTGAAAAATCCACGAGCCGTCGGGGCGACGGATCGTCATGTCGGGATGCGTTCCGGGATTCGTCAGGTCGAAATCGATCTTCCCGCACACGATATCGTCGACGATGACGTGTTCGCGCGGCGAACGAAAACGGAGCGCGCCGTTGTCTTCGAAAACATGTCCGGCATCCGCTAATCGGCACAGATATTTTTCGTAGATGGAATTGCGCTCGCTCTGAAAGTACGGACCGAAATCACCGCCGACGTGTGGACCCTCATCCCAACTGAGGCCGAGCCAATGCAAGCCATCGTAAATCGCGGCAGCAGCCTCTTCGGTGTTGCGCGATTTGTCGGTGTCTTCGACGCGAAGAACCAATGTGCCTTCGTGATGGTGTGCAAAAAGCCAATTGAAAAGCGCCGTACGCGCACCGCCGATGTGGAGGTAGCCCGTGGGTGAAGGAGCGAAACGAACGCGAACGTCGGAACTCATGTGGATGTCATCCTGAGCGAAAGCGAAGGATCTCGCAAATCATCACTCAGATCGTAAGGTCCCTCGCTTGTGCTCGGGATGACAGCGCTATTCGATGAAAATCTTTCCCGCACGTCGCCGCACATGTCGATCGCCGGGAAGATTTGTCTTGGCGATGCGACTCGTTAGTTCGACCAAATCGCGCACGCGCTCAACAAGAGCGAAATTTACATCGGCGACCTTGTGCATGCGCAACCACTTGCGCAATGTCCGCCGCTGCAGCGTGAGTGGCATCACACGCAACTGTTTCGCTTCCAACTCGGTCAAACCCTCCGGCAATAACTCGTCAAAAAAGCTCTCTTCTTCGGCGGTAATCGTCGCTCCGCGCCAGATGCTCGCTCGAATGTTGCGGCCGAGCGTCTTCTCGAGAAAGGGAATGACGCTATGCCGGATGCGATTGCGCAACGGCGTAAGATCGCGATTGGACGCATCTTCGCGAAATTCTAAATCACTGGTGTCGACATACCGATCGATCTCCTCGCGCCAGATGCCGAGGAGCGGACGAACAATTGTGAGTTCAATATTATCAACGCGCCGGGAGGAGATTTCGCGCATTCCCGCAAGGCCAGTCGTGCCGGCGCCGCGAAATAAATTGATCAGGAATGTTTCGACCAGGTCATCGGCGTGATGCCCCAGGAAAATCGTGCGGGAGTTCTTGCGTTTCGCGATCTCCGCGAAAAACTCGTAACGCGCGACTCGACCCGCGGTTTCGATTGAGAGTTTTTTTCTAGCGGCCAGCGCCCGGATGTTGGTTTTTCCGACTTCAAATTCGAGGCGGTAATCTTTCGCAAGATTTTCCACGAAGCGTGCATCGGCGCTCGCAGCGCGGCCGCGCAATTGATGATTAAGGTGGCAAACGATCAAATCGCGATAACCGGTTTCGACCAACCAGTGCAGAAGCGCAATGGAATCCCGGCCGCCCGAGACACCGACCAAACAACGACTCGTTAGGGGAAATTTGCGCAAACCGCGAGATAGCGGTGCAAAAACATCCGCGCGACGAGAAGTCATTTGCCTCAACGAGGCCATCGCGCATCATACGCGTCAAGAAAAGTTACTCCCTGTCATTCCGAGCGAAGTCGAGGAATCTCTCACTCCCGTCAACCATGCTGTGAGAGATGTCTCGACTGCGCTCGACATGACACGAGGCACGAGGCTGGATCGGTTTTTTGCGAAATGCCAGAACGCGACCGCCGAGCGCGCACAGGTGGACAGGGGCCGTTTTCTGCACGGCTCGTTTCCGGCTAATGTCCATTCCGAAGAGGGTTACTCGTAATAACACCATGCAAAACAGCCCATTTCTCTGGTAGATTTGACAATGAATGAACGTTCATTCATCTTTTCCGATGCCTCCAACTCAGACTCTTGCCGAGCCCATCGTCGATCGGCGCGCGCAAATCCTCGACGCCGCGGTGGTTTGTTTCGCCAAGCGCGGTTTTCACCAGGCAAGCATGCACGATATCAGCGCCGAAGCGGGCATCAGTGTGGGGCTGATCTATCGCTATTTCGAGAACAAGGAGGAGGTCATTTCGGCGATGGCTGCCCGGCACAAAAACGAAATCCACGAAGTGATGGAACGCGCGCGGCAGGCGCCGACTTTGCTCGAGTCGCTGGAAATTTTATTTACGGCCCATTGTTGCGAAAACTCGCCGCAGATTCAGTCGGCCTTTGTGGTCGATCTCTATGCGGAGGCTTCGCGCAACGCTCAGATCGCAGACTTGGTGCGCGATGTTTTGCAGACGGCGATGAATGGCGTGACCGATTTGATCGCGCGATCGCCGGAAGCAAAAAACGCCGCGCATGGTTTGACACCAACCGAAATGTCCGAACTTATCTTTGCTGTCGCGCGCGGAATGTTGATGCGCGATGTATTGCAGCCGCAAGGGCTGCCCGCAGCCGACCGACGCGCCCGCCAACTCGAAGTGACCCGCAAACTATGGCGCGTGCTTATTCAAGAATGAAAACGAACCAGCTTATGCATGACGTAGCGCGACCTGAAACCATGAACGCCAAAGTTAAATCGCGGCGAGGAATGATCTTCAAGGCAGCGCTCGCTGTCTTCGCGCTGTTTCTCATCCTCGCTGGAATCAAAGCGCTTCAAATCAAGAAGATGATGTCATCGAAGCCACCGATGCCGGTGGAAACGGTGACGAGTGCAACGGTCAAAGAAGAAAATTGGGCGCCAAAATTTTCTTCAGTGGGCAGCATCTCGCCGGTGCAAGGTGCGATGGTTTCGACAGAGCTACCCGGCGTGGTGAGCGAAATCGATTTCCAAAATGGCGGAGAAGCAAAGAAGGGCGAGCAATTGATGCAGCTCGATGCTTCGTCCGAGGAAGCGCAGTTGCATTCAGCCGAAGCCGATCTCGAATTGGCGAAGGCCGATTGGGAACGCGCGAGCGATCTCGCCACGCGAAAAGTAATTTCTAAAGCGGAACTCGATGCCGCCGAATCGAAGTTCAAACAAAAGGGCGCGGCCGTGGATCAGATGCGCTCGATGATCACAAAGAAAACGGTGCGCGCGCCGTTTGATGGTCAGCTTGGAATTCGGCAGGTGAACGTCGGGCAGATGATCAATGCGGGGCAGCAAGTTGTCGCACTGACCGCGCTCGATCGGGTCTATGTCGATTTCGCCTTGCCGCAGCAGGATCTGGCGCGGCTGTCAACGGCACTCGATGTGACCGTTCGCACAGACGCTCTTCCTGGTAAGGAACTTCATGGCAAACTCACCGCGATCAATCCGATGGTGGATACGGCGACGCGCAACGTCACATTGCAAGGGACGTTGGAAAATCCCGAGCATGTTTTGAAACCCGGGATGTTTGCGAAAGTCGAGGTTGTTCTACCGGAGAAACACAAAACGCTTGTGATTCCAGGCACGGCTGTTTCCTACGCGCCGTATGGCGATTCGGTCTTTGTGATCGAGAAAAAGAAAGATCCCCAAACTGGCAAGGAATCGCAAACGATCCGGCAACAGTTTGTTCGCATCGGCGAATCGCGCGGCGATTTTGTTTCGGTTACGGAAGGATTGAAGGCCGGTCAGACCGTTGTTGGCACGGGCGTTTTCAAATTGCGCAACGGCATGGACGTGACGATCAATAACGATCTCGCCCCGAAACCGCAGCTGAACCCGACGCCGGCGGA
Organism: uncultured Verrucomicrobiae bacterium; assembly: GCA_963803315.1. Classification (GTDB taxonomy): domain Bacteria; phylum Verrucomicrobiota; class Verrucomicrobiia; order Chthoniobacterales; family UBA10450; genus JBBQFI01. The sequence continues at coordinate 191,095 of CAWDLY010000010.1, forward strand.
TACATAAGCCGAAAGGACATGAAATTTTTCGCTGACTTTTTGATTTCCTCGGTAGGGCGCGACGGCTCGTCGCGCCGTGATATTTCGGTGACGAGTGGATTCATCGGCGCGACGGGCCGTCGCGCCCTACCGGTAAAAGCGTGAAATCGTTTACCGATCTTTTCATCAAACGGCCGGTGCTGGCGCTCGTGGTCAGCTTGGTGATTCTTATCGCCGGTTTGCAGGCGATGAAGACGATCAATGTGCGGCAATATCCGCGCAGCGATATCGCGGCGATCACGGTGAATACCGTTTACGTAGGCGCCGATGCCGAACTCGTTAGGGGATTTATCACGACGCCGCTGGAACGCGCGATCGCGGCTGCCGACGGCATCGATTACATCCAGTCGCAGAGCACGCAGGGCAGCTCGCTCATTACGGCGCGTCTGAAATTGAATTACGACGCGAACAAGGCGCTCTCGGATATCAGCTCGAAAGTCGACGCGATCCGGCGCGACTTGCCGCCGGAAGCGGAGATTCCGGTCATCAACATCGAAGCCGCGGACTCGCGCTTTGCCTCGGCGTATTTGAGTTTCACTTCCGATATTCTGCAGCCTAACGAGGTCACCGATTATCTCGTCAGGCTCGTGCAGCCACGATTGACCGCAGTCGGTGGCGTGCAAAAAGCCGACATCCTCGGCGGTCGCACATTCGCCATGCGCATCTGGATGAAGCCGGATCGAATGGCGGCATTGAACATCAGCCCCGCCGATGTGCGCAGTGCATTGGCTCGAAACAACTACCTCGCCGCGGTCGGCAGCACAAAAGGTTCACTGCTTCAGGTCAATCTGACGGCGAACACCGACCTGCACACGGCCGACGATTTCAAAAAACTGGTCGTGAAAGAGGACAAGGGGAATCTCATCAGGCTAGGAGATATCGCCGACGTGGTTCTCGGTGCGGAAGATTACAATACGGAAGTCCGCTTCTCCGGACAGAAAGCCGTCTTCATGGGCATCTGGGTTCTGCCGAATGCGAATTCGATCGATGTGATCAAGCGCGTGCGCACGGAGATGGAGCAAATCCAAAAGGAATTGCCCACCGGCATGAAGGCGCAAATCGCCTACGACTCTACCGCCTACATTAACGACGCGATCCATGAAGTCGTAAAAACTCTCATCGACACGCTGTTGATCGTGATGGTCGTGATCTTTTTGTTCCTCGGATCTATTCGATCCGTGATTGTTCCAATTGTTGCGATCCCGATTTCGCTTATCGGCGCCCTGTTCCTCATGCAGGTATTTGGCTTCACGCTCAACCTGCTCACGCTCCTCGCCATCGTGCTCTCCGTCGGGTTGGTCGTCGATGACGCCATCGTCGTCGTCGAAAACGTTGAGCGTCACATGCGCGAAGGCATGTCGCGCATGAACGCGGCGCTAAAAGGCGCGCGCGAACTCGTCGGCCCGATTATCGCGATGACAATTACGCTGGCCGCGGTCTATACACCGATCGCGCTGCAAGGTGGATTGACCGGCGCGTTGTTCCGCGAATTTGCGCTCACACTCGCCGGTGCAGTTTTTATTTCCGGCGTCGTCGCGTTAACGCTTTCGCCGATGATGTCTGCGCATCTTTTGCGCGCCGATCACGTCGATCGCGGATTTTCCGGCATGGTCAATCGCACCTTCGATCGCTTTCGCGATTGGTATGGACGCCATCTTGACCGCACGCTGGCGGCGCGCCCCGCCGTTTATACCGTATGGATCGGGCTGTCATTGTTAGGCGCGCTCTTCTGGAAAATGTCGCCTAACGAGTTGGCGCCGACAGAAGACCAGGGCGTGGTTTTTGGTATTATGACGGCGCCGGCCAACGCCACAATCGACGACACGATCCGCTACGCGGATGCCGCGAACAAAGTCTTCCTCAATCTTCCCGACACCAGATTCACGTTTCAAATCACGAACCCGAGCAACGGTTTTGGCGGAATGGTCTTGAAGCCCTGGGGCGTGCGCACAACCCCCACCGCGGCATATCTCCCGAAGGTGATGGCAGGACTTAGTCAGATCCCCGGCATTCAAATGTTTCCCGTGATGCCACCTGCGCTTCCCGGAGGCGAAAGTTTCCCGGTCACCTTTGTCATTACCTCCACGGCCGATCCTGAGCGCATCCTGGAGTTCGCAAAACAAATTCAGGCGAAAGCGATGCAGGCAGGCATGTTCCGATTCTCCGACATCGACACCAAGATCGATCAGCCGCAATCGCAAATTGTTTTCGATCACGATAAGGTCGCCTCGCTCGGGCTCGACATGCAGCAAGTCGGCGCCGATCTCTCGGCCAGCATCGGCGGCAACTTCGTTAATCGCTTCAACATTGCCGGACGCAGTTACAAAGTCATTCCGCAAATCAAACGCATCGATCGTTTGAATCCGGAGCAGCTAAAAAATATTTACGTCACCGGACCGAACAATCAGTTGATTCCGTTGAGCACGGTGGCGACGATCAAACCCAACACTGTGGCGCGATCCCTCAATCGCATGCAGCAGCTGAACGCGGTCACCATCAGCGGCGTGCCGACGCGATCGCTGGACACGACGCTGACGTTTCTGGAGAACGAAGCGCACAAAATCTTGCCGAAGGGATACGTCCTCGATTACACCGGTGAATCGCGCCAGCTCCGCACCGAAGGCAGCAAATTCGGCGCGGCCTTTACTCTCGCTGTGGTTCTCATCTTTCTCGTGCTGGCCGCGCAGTTCAACAGCTTCCGCGACCCGCTCATTATTCTGCTGGGATCGGTGCCGCTCGCCATATTCGGCGCGCTGCTTTTTACGTTCCTAAAGATGCCGTTTGGAGATTTCTTCACCAACGGCTGGACCACCACACTCAATATTTATTCGCAAGTCGGCTTGGTTACCCTCGTCGGCCTCGTTTCGAAAAACGGAATTCTGATTGTGCAATTTGCAAATGAACTACAACGGCAGGGTTTGGGTAAACTTGAGGCAATTGCTCAGGCCGCGCGCATTCGTTTGCGCCCAATCATGATGACAAGTGTCGCGACCGTCGCTGGTCACTTTCCACTTACGCTTGTGAGCGGAGCGGGGGCCGCTGCGCGAAATTCAATTGGTCTTGTGCTCGTCGGTGGAATGACGATCGGGACAATCTTCACGCTGTTCATCGTGCCATCGCTCTACATGCTCATCGCGAAGGAACATCACGAAAAGGGTCTGGCCGAAACCAACGAAGAACCGACCGACGACGTCGATCTTACCCCGGAATACGCCTTGGCACGCGGCAATGGTAACGGCTGGAAGGAAGGATGAGTCATCAAGGAGCGGCGACTTCCCAGTCGCCGAACCAACTCATCGGCGCTTTGGAAAGCGCCGCTCCTTGATGGCTCGAGGTAATTTGCACCCGAGATGAGCTCTACCGGTCTTGATGATCGCGGCGTGCTCGTGATCTGTCCGAAGTGTGGCCAGCGTAATCGACTTCAGTACGAAAAGCTGGGCCAAAGCGGCCGCTGCGGGAAATGCTGCAACGAACTTCACGCTCCCGCCGAACCCATCGACGTGGCAAGCGATCTCGCCTTCGATGCCCTAACGAGTCATTCCGCGCTCCCCGTCCTGGTCGATTTCTGGGCGCCGTGGTGCGGCCCATGCAAGATGGTTGCGCCGGAACTGAACAAGGTGGCGCGCGAAGGCGCTGGAAAATGGGTTGTCGCGAAAGTGAATACAGAACAAGCGCAAACTCTCGCCCGCCGTTTCCGCATCAACGCCATTCCTACAATGGCCTTGTTTAAAGGCGGACGCGAAATCGCACGCCAGGTCGGTGCGATGGCCGCGCCCGCGATTCGGAAATTTTTGGAGCCCTATATCAAGAATGGCAGTGGTTAGGTGGCGGCGCAGATCCAAGGGACTACAGCCGAAGAACGACTGTGTCATGTCGAGCGTAGTCGAGGAATCTCTCACTATTGCCAACGCCATGGACAAGCACGTCGCGAAACGATTGTTCCGCGCAATGAGGCAGCGGGCGGTCAAATCCAATATGGATGGTTGCAGATTTCGCTCTCCGGTTCGGCCGGCTCGCAACCGCGCGCGATACTCTCTTACGCGTACGAGGATTCCGGTGGGCCGATCGCTGGACTTGTCCCTGAACCCACAACCGTATCTCTGCTCGCGCTGATGGCGCCGGGCGGCTGGGGCGTGCGCGTTTTGCGCGCGGAGTTACACGACAAGCCATCTCATAAATATTCGCATAACGAAATAGCCTTGTAGCCGCCCCGCTGTGTCGGGGCGTCGGGCGCCGTAAAGGCACGGCGACAGAGCGCCGTGACTACAACCGAAGCCATTAGTGAGATGGCTTAGAGCAACTCGCTAATTAGTGCTTCACTCCGGGCAACAAGGATGTGCCGGACATTGATTTCACCAATTCGACGTCAGCGTTGGTGATGTTGCCGCTTGCGTTTATATCGGTGCGGAAGTTAGAAGCATCGACCGCCTGATCGGCGTTTTCCTTTGTCTGGCTAACATCGGAGCTATTGACGGAACCATTTTCGCTCGTGTCGCCGACTAGCACTCCCATTGAAACCGGAACAGAGTTACTGCTGTTCCCTGCGGCATCAGTTACATTCGTTAGGCTAACAGTGATTACCTGCGCGTTACTAACACCCGTCACGTTGACGACGTAGTTGTGCGGGTCGGTGTCGATCATGCGGCCACTCACACTTCCCGTTCCGCTCGTCACACCGGCGTTAGCTACGCTCATGATGGGATTGGCAAAGGAAAAGATCAGCTGATAATCTCCAGTGGCGCCGCCACTCCGGCATTCGACGCCGGGACTTCCGGCGAGCGGTAAGTTAATATCGAACGTCGTGCCACCCTGATCTTTTCTGGAGACCGCACCGACCAGAGCTACTTCGGGCAAAAACGCATTCCGGACAGACTCGATGAGACTATCGGAGTCGTTTTGGTTTCCGCTACGATAACAGCCGCGCGCGCGAATGTAGAAATCCAGCCCGGTCGGAAAATCCAGCCCGGTCAATGTCCAGTTACTGCCAGCTGCTGCGCCATCGCCTAAGACAGTGTAGTTCACGTTGTCGTACGAATACTCAAAGCTAACGCGTGTGAGTTGCGGGCTCGAGCCGCCGAGCGCCCACGTAATCGCACTTTGCGTGACAGCCAGATTCTGCAGCGCGGCAACATTCGAGAGGCGCGCGAAAAAGCTGCGGCTCGCTCCGCCGATGTTTGTGAAGTCGCCGCCTGCCAGAATCTTGCCGTCTGCCGCCACTGTGGTTGAAATGACAACGCTGTTCGCATTCGGGTTGAACGAGTCAGCCGATCCGGTCGTTACATCGAGCCGCCCGATGCGGTTGCGCGGCTGCCCGCCGATGGTTACGAAAGCGCCGCTTGCCAGGATTTTGCCATCAGCCTGTAGCGCGATTGAAAGAACCCGACCGTTTGGATTCGGGTCGAACGAATCTGCCAAACCTGTAGTCGCATCAAGTCGGGCGATGTAGTTGCGCGCCTGTCCGCCGATGCTGTTTGCTCCGGAGAAATTGCCGCCTACCAGAATCTTCCCGTCCGTTTGGAGCGCGATCACATAGACAAAGCTCTTCGGGTTCGGATCGAACGAATCGGCTTGGCCGGTGGTAGGATCGAGCCGGGCGATGTAGTTACGCGCCTGACCGCCGATGCTGTTTGCTCCGTTGAAGAAACCACCTGCGAGGATCTTTCCGTCCGGCTGCACCACGATTGCATAAACAGAACTGTTTGCGTTTGGGTCAAAGGAATCAGCCAGGCCAGTCGTGGGGTCGAGCCGAGCGATATAATTACGCGTCTGACCGCCGATGCTATTGGCACCGGAGAAAGTGCCGCCTGCTAGAACCTTCCCGCCCGCCTGTAGCGCGATTGAAACGACATCACTATTCGCATTCGGGTTGAAGGAATCGGCCAGGCCCGTCGTTCTATCGAGCCGGGCAATGCGGCTCCGCATCTGTCCGCCGATGCTTGTGAAGCGACCGGCCGCCAAAATCTTGCCGTCGGGCTGCACTACGATCGCAAAAACCTCGCCATTCGCGTTTGGACTGAATGCGGTATCGACCGTGCCGTCAGTGTTCAATCGGGCAATATTGTTGCGCGCCACGCCCATAATGCTGGAAAAGAAACCGCCGATGAGAATCTTGCCGTCCGGCTGCAGGGCGGTCGCGCCAATGTAACTACCCATTGCAGTGAGATTGAGCGTCTGATCTGCTCTGCCGTCGGTTTCCAAGCGCGCAATACGATTTCTCGTCACGGGTGTTCCTCCGTTCGGCGATAGAATGCCGAATTGCCCGCCCGCTAGAATCTTGCCGTCCGCTTGTACTGCGATTGTGTAGACAAAATTATCTGCGTTCGGGTTAAACGAATCCGCCAAGCCCGTCGCAGAGTCGAGCCGGGCGATACAATTGCGCGTCTGTCCGCCGATGCTGTTTGCTCCTGTGAAAAGGCCTCCCACTACAATTTCGCCGTCCGCCTGAATCGCGATTGACCGCACATCTGCAATCGCGTTGGGGTCGAACGAATCGGCCGAGCCGGTTGTGGCGTCGAGCCGTGCGATGTAATTGCGCGCCTGTCCGCCGATGTGGTTGAAAGAACCGCCCGCTAGAATTTTGCCGTCGACCTGCATGGCGATGGCAAGAACATTGTCGTTAGCGTTCGGGTTGAATGAATCGGCCGATCCGGTCGTAGGATCGAGGCGGGCGATGTAGCTACGATTTTTGCCGCCGATGCCGTGATCTCCGTGGAATGCGCCGCCGACGAGAATTTTGCCGTCCGCCTGCACCGTGATTGCGAAGACAAAACCGTTCGCTTTCGGATTGAACGCGTCGGCCACGCCGGTCGCAGGATCGAGGCGGGCAATGAAATTGCGGATGTTTCCGCCGATGCTGTTCTCTCTATTAAAATGGCCGCCCACGAGAATCTTGCCATCCGTCTGCACTGCAATTGCATTCACAGTGTCATTCGCATTCGGGTCGAAGGAATCTGCCAGGCCGGTAGTGGCATCGAGTCGAGCGATTCTGTTTCGCTTTTGTCCGCCGATGATGGTGAAATCGCCGCCAGCCAGAATCTTTCCGTCGGCCTGCACCGCTATTGAATAAACGGGGCCGTTCGCGTTCGGATTGAAATCGGTGTCGAGCGTGCCGTCCGCGTTCAACCGGGCAATGGAGTTTCGGATGACCGTCAGGCCGCCATTAGGCGAGAGCATTTTGAAGGTGCCGCCAATGAGAATCTTGCCGTCTGGTTGAACAACGGCGGCGAACACTACGCCGTCCTTGTCTGCGTTCGGGTCGAAACCGTCGAGCGCCGATTGCCCGCGCACCGCTGCCACAGTTCCCAGCAACAGCCCGACGATGGACGAGAACAGAATCGTCGTTCGAACAGTCTTACGTCTCGACGCCGTTAACAGGACTGAGGAAAATCTAATCTGCGCGAAACGAATTCTGCGAGTTGGACACATAGCTCGTTCTTGAAGCTATGTTCACGCCACTTAGGTCTTTGCCCGGCGGATTCCACGGCCTTTGATAGGGGTCGGCTCCACCATTGTCGGGGTCGGTGCCGATATTGACTGATCGCGTGTGTTCTACGTTCGTCTGTGCAGCGAATGACCCCCGTCAACCTGAACGAATTTCTCATGCGACATCCGGCGATGTTGCAGTTGCGCTTGCAGGTAGATGAAGCGGCGGTGGAAGTTAAACGTGCGCACATCGAAAGCCTGCGCGCTTTAAGCGATAAGAATGCGCCGTTGATTTCCCGCTGGCACAAATATTTTTGCGAATGCGATCACGGGCATCAGATTTTCATCGGGGCGTTTTACCGCACGATGAGCGCGGCGCTCAATCTCGGACTCGGTTCGGCGCGCCCCATCGATAAGAAAATGCTTCGGCGAAAATTGGAGCTCGATGAATACATGTTTGCCGTTGATAACGCCGCTCATGTCTGCGATCGCGCATTCCATGAAAAAAACACAACGCTGATGCTGCGATGGCGCGAGTACTTTGCCGATTGCCGGCTGCGTTACGTAAATCTTCTAGACGCGTTCCGGAAAGATTTTCTGAATTTGCCATCGGGCTGATCCAAAAGCCGCATTGTCATCCTGAGCGAAGCGAGGGACCTCGCGACTGTCCTCTCTCGCATCGTGAGGTCCCTCGCGTTCGCTCGGGATGATCGGTATTGCCAGCGCACCGCCGAAATTTTGAATCCGAATTAGCTGCCGATCGCATCTCACTCTCGAGGTCGCGATCATGGAAACATTGCTGCAGGATGTCCGCTTCGGTTTACGCCAGCTTTTTAAACGCCCCATCTTCACTGCGCTTGCCATCATCTCGATGGCGCTCGGCATTGGGGCGAATACCGCCATCTTTAGTCTGGTCGATACCGTTTTACTGCGGCCTCTGCCGGTGCGCGAACCGTCAAAACTGATCGCGGTCGATGGCACGCGACCGAACGGCACCGATTTCACGCTGCAATCGTTTCCAAATTACAAAGACTACCGCCAGCGCAGCCGTTCTTTTGATGGACTCCTCGCTTATCGTTTCGTAGTCGCGAGCCTCAGCCACAATGGCGTCAACGAGCGCGCGTGGGGTTATACCGTTTCGGGAAATTACTTTGATGTCCTTGGTGTAAAGCCGGTGCTCGGTCGCGCATTTCTGCCGGAGGAAGATCAAACACCAGATTCGCATCCTGTCGTCGTCCTGAGCAACGCATGCTGGAAGAAACGCTTCGGAAGCGATCCGTCGATCATCGGCCGGACTGTTTTGCTCAATAATCACACGTTCACCATCATCGGTGTCGCGCCGGAAGGTTTTGTCGGAACGGAAGTCGCGTACACATCGGAATTTTGGGCGCCGATCATGATGACGAAACAAATCGAGCCCGGCAGCACCTGGCTCGACACGCGCGACAGCGACAACTTTTTTGTCGTCGGCCGGCTCAAAGCGGGCGTAACAGTCGCGCAGGCGAAAGCCGAGCTCGAAGGCATCACATTGCAGATGGCGAAAGAGCATCCCACAGAAAATGCAGGACGCGGTGTCCGCCTCATGCCGCCGGGATTATTTATTCCCGACATTCGCAATTCCATTTTCGCTTTGTCCGGCGTGCTCGCGGTGGTTGGTGCGCTCGTCTTGCTGCTCGCATGTGTGAATCTGGCGAATTTGCTCCTTGCGCGCGCCACGGAGCGACGCAAGGAAATCGGCATTCGTCTCGCTGTCGGTGCGAGTCGCGCACGACTCGTTAGGCAATTGCTGACCGAAAGCGTGCTTCTATCCTTCACCGGCGGCGCGGTCGGATTGCTCCTTGCTGTCTGGATCAATCACTTTGTCGCCGCGATCAAACTGCCGACGGACATCGCGCTCTTGTTCGATCTGCGCATCGATTGGCGCGTGCTCATCTTCGCGCTCGTGATCTCGCTCATCACCGGAGTTCTATTTAGTCTGCTGCCGGCATTGCAATCATCGAAGCCGGCATTAGTTCCAGCTTTGAAAGATGAGAGCTCGATCGCCGGATTCCGGCGGTCGCGTTTGCGCAACTCCCTCGTCATCGCGCAAATTGCCATATCCCTGGTGCTGCTCGTGAGCTCAGGCCTGATCGTGCGCAGTTTGCAAGCGGCGCAACGCATGCGGCCCGGATTCAATCCGCAAAACGCCGTCGCGATTTCGTTCGATCTTGGCCTGCAAGGTTACGACGATGCCAAAGGTCGCGCCTTCCACCAGCGCGCACTAGAACGTGTGCGCGCGCTTCCCGGTGTGCGTTCCGTCGCTTTCATCGATGTGTTGCCGCTCAGTTTGGATTACAGTTCGACGAGCGTTTACATCGAAGGGCAGCCGGCGACGAACAGGAGCAATTTGCGCTCAGCCATTCCCTATTCCGTGAGCCCAAAATATTTCGAGACGATGGGAATCCCGCTGCGTGGACGCGATTTTCTCCCGACCGAAAACAAGAAGGATTCCCGCTTCGCCATCGTGAACGAAACTTTTGCGCGCCGATTTTTCCCAGGACAGGAGGCGATCGGTAAACGCTACAATTCAACCGGACCTAAAGATCCATTTTGGCAAATCGTCGGCGTCGTCTCGGATGGAAAGTACAACACGTTAGGCGAAGAACCGAAGGCGGTGATGTTTCGGCCGCAGCGTTATTTCGATTCCAATTCCGTTCTGGTGGCGCGCACTGAGGGCGATCCGCACACTGTGCTTGCGGCCATTCGTCGCGAGCTGCAACAGCTCGATCCGACTTTGCCGCTTTATGATGCAAAAACTTTGACCGAGCACATGAACATCCCGCTCTTTCCCGCGAAAATTGCGGCGGGCGCGCTCGGAAGTTTCGGCGTCCTCGCGCTGGTGCTCGCCGCCGTTGGAATTTACGGCGTGATGTCGTACATGGTCGCTGGGCGAACCCGCGAGATCGGTCTGCGCATGGCGCTGGGCGCGCAATCCCGTAGCGTCGGCTGGCTGATCTTGCGGCAGGGGATGAAGTTGGCGTTGATTGGTTCTGCCATCGGGCTTGGCCTTGCTTTCGGGGGAACGCGTTTGCTGCAAAGCATTCTTTACGGAGTCAGCGCCGTCGATCCATTCACATTTGTCAGCGTAGCATTTCTGCTCGCCGCCGTTGCCTTACTTGCGTGCTGGTTACCCGCCTATCGCGCCGCGCGCGTCGATCCGATGATCGCGTTGCGAAGCGAGTAAGACGACAGCGTCGACGACAGATTGGGCCATCAAGGAGCGGCGGTTTCCAAACCGCCGTCTTAAAATTGTAGCGGCGGTCTGTGACCGTCGCTCGAAATCGCTTGCCCAAGAAATAGTGCGACGGTCACAGACCGCCGCTACAGTAACCAGATCCCCGGAGGAAAATTTATGAATCCAATCGCCCCACCTGCCGCATCTCATCAACAAATGAATCCACGAACTCCACTTTTCCCCAGATTAGCCATCACAGCGCTCCTGGCTGTGCTGCTCTTGCCCGCATGCGACTGGGTCGGCAAACATGGCAATGGCATCATCACGACAGAAAGCCGGCCCACGGCAAATTTCTCCACCGTCGATGCCAGCGGCGCATATAAGATTGCATGGTCGTCAGGTGCGCCGGCCTTGAGCGTTACGACCGATCGCAACCTGCTTGACCACATCACTACAAGTGTCACCGACGGAAAGCTTCGCATTCGAACCAACGAGCGAATGCGCCCAACTCATGGCATCAAGATTACGATCTCCAGCCAGGCGTTAGGCGGTGCACGAATGCGCGGCGCTGTCGATTTTACGGCGCGCAAGATAACCGGCGCCAGTTTCTTTCTCGAATCGGATGGCGCTTCCGATGTGATTTTGGACGGAACGGTAGACAGCCTCGTTGGGCGGATGCGCGGGGCAGGGGATCTAAACGCAGCCGCATTGCAGGCAAAAGATGTTGAGATTTCGCTGATGGGCGCCGCGGACGCGAAAGTGAACGCGACCGAATCGTTGAACGTGTCGATCAAGGGCGCGGGCGACGTTCGTTATAGCGGTAACCCAAAAACGATCAGGAAAAGCGTGGCTGGCGCGGGCTCTGTTCGCCCGGCAAAATAATTTCCGACGGAAATCCGACGCTGCCGTCGGTGTTGCGGCGACTTGCAAATCGCTGCTCCTTTTGTGCGGCGGCGCACCTCTACAACATATTCGCCAGTTCGCGCGCACGCTGGCGCAGCAATTCCGGCGCGCGCTTGATGCTTTCGTCTTCGGTCATCGAATTGCGCATCAGCGAAAAAGCTTCCTCGAACGAAGCTTCAACTTCCGCGTCGCCGCTTGAATATCCTGCGATGGCAAAGACACGTTTACCGAGTTTGCACGCCAGGCGCGCTACACCAGCCGGCGCTTTCCCTTCCAGCGTCTGAAAATCAAGGCTTCCTTCGCCCGTCACGACGACGTCAACTTTTCGAATCATTTTCTCCAACCCAATTTTCTCGGCCACAACCTCGAAACCCGATCGCATCGTCGCACCACAGAACGTCATGAGCCCGAAGCCCAATCCCCCGGCTGCGCCCGCGCCAGGTTCGTCGCGGAAATCGCATTTCAAATCCTCCTTCACGACATCGGCCAATTTCGTCAACGCGTGTTCGAGTATTCGAGCTTGATCCGGTGTGGCGCCTTTCTGTCTGCCGAACACGTATGTCGCTCCGTTTTCTCCCAGAAGTGGATTGGTTACGTCTGCGGCGATTGTAATTGGCGCCAAAGTCACACTCTCGGGCGCGACGATCCGCGCCAGCCGCACCAAATCTGGTACGTCGAGGCGCAGTTCGTTCTGCCGAACATCATAGAAGCGGTAACCGAGCGCTCGCGCCACACCCAATCCTCCATCATTGGTAGCGCTTCCGCCGAGACCGATGATGATTTGTCGTGCGCCGCGCTTCGTCGCATCCAATAACATTTCTCCGACACCGAACGTCGACGAACGCGCGGGATCGCATTGCTGTACGGTTAATCGGCGCAACCCGGCGGCTTCGCTCATTTCCATGATCGCGAGCTTCTCGCGATCGGCCCAGGCATAGCGCGCTGTGATTTCTCTGCCTAACGGGTCATGGGCAGTGCATTCCATCCATTCGGCATTTATCGCTTCCGCGATGACCAATGCCGTGCCCTCGCCGCCATCCGCCACTGGCGCGATACGGATTTGCGCATTCGGTAACGCCTCGCGCAGCCCGATCTCGATGTTCGCTGCCACCTGCCGCGCGCCTAACGAGCCTTTAAACTTATCGGGGGCAATAAGAATTTTCATAAAGGTGGCGCAAGAATCTCGCTTACGGTGCTCAAAGGCAAGCCAAAGGCGCGCGCTACTTAAGTTTCCGCTCCAGAATTTCTCCAGCCATGGCAGGATTCGCTTTGCCTTGCGATAACTTCATCACTTGTCCCTTCAGAAAATTCAAAGACGCCGCGTTCCCCGCTCGGAAGTCCGCTACCGGTTTTGGATTCGCCGCGATCACTTCATCGCACAGCGCTTCGAGCGCGCCGGTATCGCTCAACTGCTCGATCCCTTTTTCCTTTACGATCGCGACCGCGCTGCTCCCATTCGCAAACATCTCCGCGAAAACTTCCTTGCCTTGTTTGCTGCTGATTTTTCCGCTGTCGATCAGGTTCACCAGTTCATCCAGCGCCGTCGGCGGGATCGGACATTCGCTGATCGTTCGATTGCTTGCGCTCAACGCGCTTTGCAGATCATTCAGAATCCAGTTCGCGATGTTCTTTGGTTTTCGTGCATCTTTGGCGGCGGTTTCGAAATAACGCGCGAGTTCCAGATCATTCGCAAGAACACCAGCGTCATAGGGGCTCACCGCATACTCCTGGACAAATCGGGCGCGTTTTGCCTTCGGAAGTTCCGGCACGCGGCTGCGCACTTCCTCCAGCAACGCTTCGCTTTTCATTGGCACCAGGTCCGGATCGGGAAAATAACGATAATCGTGCGCCGATTCTTTCGTGCGCATGAGAAATGTTTCGCCGCGCCCCTCATCCCAACCGCGCGTTTCCTGTTCCAGCGTTCCACCTGCCTTTAGCACTTCAATCTGCCGTGCAATCTCGTACGTCAGCGCGCGCCGCACACCACTGATCGAATTCATGTTCTTGATTTCGATTTTTGCGCCCAGCTCCTGTTGTGATTGCGGTCGCACCGAAACATTACAGTCGCAGCGCAATTGGCCTTTCTCCATATCCGCATCGCTCACCGCTCCGTAGATCAGGATCTGTTTTAGTGCGGTCAGAAACGCGAACGCTTCTTCCGGCGAATTGATTTCCGGTTGCGTCACAATTTCCATCAACGGCGTGCCGGCGCGGTTGAAATCGATTCCAGTTGAATTTTCGAAGTGAAAACTTTTCGCGACATCTTCTTCGAGATGAATGCGTACGAGATGCACCTCCTTGTCCGGGGTCGCGATATTTTTCTGTGCGTCCTTCGGATAAGCGAGATCGTGCAGCGGCACACGGCCGTTAGTACAGAGCGGCAAATCGTATTGCGAAATCTGATAATTCTTCGGCATATCGGGATAGAAATAATTTTTCCGGTCGAACTTGCTCATTGGCGCAATATCGCAATCGAGCATCAGTCCGGTCAGAATTGTCATGCGGACCGCTTCATGGTTCGCCACCGGCAAGGCGCCCGGAAGTCCAAGGCAAATTGGGCAGGTGTGCGAGTTTGGCTCCGCGCCGAACTCCACTGGGCACGCGCAAAACATCTTCGAGCGCGTCTTGAGCTGGACGTGAACTTCAAGACCGATAGTGGCGACGTAATTCATTCCTTGCGGATTTCTCGCACAAAGAACACAAAGGTTACAAAGGAATTAGAAGAACGTTCACTTTGTGTTCCTTTGTGACCTTTGTGCGAGCTCCTACTGTCGCTTCGTCGCGTAATCGAGCGCGCGTTGAAATTGAAATGTCTTCAGTTGCTTCGCCAGCACCGGATCGTTGACCGCATCGATGATGCGAGAATCCTGCAGCAGGTCGAACAACCGCCCTTGTTGAATCATGCGCATGATTTCCGGATCGTCACGCAGCGCGATGATCTTGGGATTTTCAGTCAGTTCCTTCGCGCCGGGGTAAGAAAGGAAGCGCTCCGCGTTTTGCGGACTGGAGACAACCTCGCCGACTTTCCCCAGCGTTTTATATGTCGAATCCGGAACGACATCCGCGCGTTTCACGACTTCGCCGAGCGGACCGAGCTCGATCGAGTTTTTCAGTTTTGCCAGCGAATCTACAAACGGCGGCTCGTTTGGTTGCGGCCGATTTGCAAGCCGATGTGCCGGTTGCGATGCAGGAGTGCTTTTGGCAGCGGCCTGCACTTTGATCTGCGCATCAGCGACTGTGCCTAACGAGCGAATGGCGATGACCACCAGCCACACAGTGAAGAGACCAAAAAAGATTCCCGCAACCGCGCCGAAAATTCCGTAAAGGAGACGAACCGTGCCGACGCCTTGTTGCCCGGTCCGTTTGAAGAGAATCGAACCGATCGCGCTGATGACGAAATAGACGATGAAGGCGAGAATCGCGCCCGCGACCAAAGAGATGACGATATCGGGCACCTTAAAAAACGGTCGCAAGATCGGCAGCAGAATCCTGCCGCCGAAAATCGCACAGAGATACGCAGCTGCCACGGCCAGGACACGCATCGCTTGACGCATCACACCCAGGCGCCAGCCGCGTACTACCTCAAAAAGAATCAGCACGCATGCGAACGAAAGAAAGATCGTTTGCCAGAGAGCCGAACCGGAAACGGCTTGCATCTACTTTCGATTTTCGATCGCGCGCTGGCGCAAAGCGTGATCGCACAGGACGAGTGCTGCCATCGCTTCCACCATCGGAACGGCGCGCGGGAGAACACAAGGATCGTGACGGCCGCGCGCGGATAGCGTGGTTTCCTCACTTGCAGCAGTGACTGTCTTCTGCTCAAGCGCGATCGTTGCGGTCGGCTTGAACGCAACGCGAAACACGATGTCTTCGCCGTTGCTAATCCCGCCCTGAACTCCTCCTGAGTTATTACTCTTCGTTCGAATTTTTCCTTCGCGCATTTCGAATGGATCGTTGTGTTCGGATCCTTTCATTCGCGTTGCAGCAAAACCCGAACCGATCTCGAAACCTTTTGTCGCTGGGAGGCTCAACATGGCCTTCGCCAAATCCGCTTCGAGTTTATCGAAAACGGGTTCGCCCAATCCGGCGGGAACTTGCCTAACGACACATTCGATCACGCCACCCAACGAATCGCCCGCCGCGCGCGTTTTCTCGATCAGTTCGATCATTGCCTTCGCCGCCTTTTCGTCGGGACAGCGCACAATGTTTTGTTCGACGTCTCCGGGCTTCACTAAAGCGCGATCGATGGTCGCGGCGATCTCATGAATTTTCGTGACATACGCAATGATCTCAAAGCCCGAATGAAATGTTCGCAGAACTTTTTTTGCAATCGCGCCCGCGGCGACGCGTCCGATCGTTTCGCGAGCGGAAGCGCGTCCGCCGCCCTGCCAGTTTCGGATTCCATATTTGGCTTCATAGGTGAAATCGGCGTGTGATGGACGAAATGTGGATTGCATCTGCGCGTAATCTTGCGGTCGCGCGTCCTTGTTCATGACCACAACAGAAATCGGCGTGCCTAACGTGCGGCCTTCGAAAACTCCCGAAAAAATTTGGCAGCGATCTTCTTCTTCGCGTGGCGAAACGATTGCGCTTTGGCCGGGGCGACGGCGATCGAGATCGTGTTGAATATCGGCTTCGCTCAGTTCAACGCGTGGCGGACAGCCGTCGATGACCGCGCCGACACCGCCGCCGTGCGATTCGCCCCAGGTCGTGACGCGAAAGAGTTGCCCGAATGTGTTGCCCATCGCGCTCATACCCTAACGGTATCGTTGTGATTTAGAAAGAGGGTAGGGCGCGCGTCTCGCGCGCCATCGCGGATGTCTCGTCCGCGATTTTATTGATTTTATTTAAGAAGCTGGGCGAGACACCCAGCTAGGCGCGCGAGACGCGCGCCCTACCCGGAATCAGATCGCGGCGAAGGCGTTACGCAGATCGTCCTTCAAATCGTTTACGTCCTCGACACCGACCGAAAGCCTAACGAGTGAATCAGTAATGCCGAGCGCTTCGCGCTGTTCTTTCGGCACGGAAGCATGCGTCATGAGCGCGGGATGATTGATGAGGCTTTCCACGCCACCGAGGCTTTCCGCCAGCGAAAACAAATGCGTGTTTTCGAGAAAACGACGGGTGCCGGCAAGATCGGTTTTCAAAAGAATCGTGACCATACCGCCGAAACCGTGCATTTGTGTCTGCGCAAGCTCGCGTTGCGAATGCGATTTGAGCCCGGGGTATCGAACCGATTCGACCTTGGGCTCTCCTTCCAGCCACTGCGCGATTTCCATCGCGTTCGCGCAATGTCGCTCCATCCGTAGTGCGAGCGTTTTTAGACTGCGCAGTGCAAGAAAGCTGTCGAACGGTCCCGCGATCGCACCGACCGAATTTTGCAAGAACGCAATCTGATCTGCCAATTCCTTGTTTTCGCCGACAACAATTACGCCGCCCACCATGTCCGAATGGCCATTCAGATATTTCGTCGCCGAATGAATCACCATATCGAATCCAAATTCGATCGGCCGCTGCACCCAGGGGCTGGCGAAAGTGTTATCCGAAACGGAGATCGCATTATGCGCGCGCGCGATTTTGGCGACGGCCGCAAGGTCGATGATTTTCAGCAGCGGATTGCTCGGTGTCTCGACCCAAACCATGCGCGTGTTCGATCGCATGGCGCGCTCGACGTTTTCCGGATCGGTCATGTCAATGAAGGTGAAATCGAGATTGGCCGAGCGACGACGCACACGCTCGAACAGGCGGAATGTTCCGCCGTAAAGATCGTCGCTCACGACGACATGCGAACCACTGTCGATCGCGTCCAGCGCAGTGGCCATGGCCGCGAGACCGGATGCAAACGCCCAGCCGCGCGTCCCGTTTTCCAAATCGGCGATGCAACGCTCATAAGCGAGCCGCGTTGGATTAATCGAGCGTGCGTAATCGTAGCCTTTGTGTTTGCCGGGGCTTTGCTGCACGTAGGTCGACGTAGCGTAAATCGGCGTCATGATCGCGCCCGTGGAGGGATCGGGCTCCTGGCCGGCGTGGATCGCGCGCGTGGCGAATTCTTTTCGTTTTTGCATTTTATCGATGTCTCAATCCTAACAGAGATTGCACAATTAGGTAGGGGCGGTTCACCGAACCGCCCGGGCGATTGAGGTCAATCGCCCCTACCTATGAATACTCGCGGTCGACCGGCGTCGATTCTTTCGGCATGTGCAGGCGCAAATACGAAAGCAGATCGGTTCGCGTGATCAGGCCGAGGAATTTATCGTCATCCATGACGATGGCCACGCGCCCACGCTCGAAGACTTCGAGCAGATCGGGGATGTTCGCTTTCGGCGATAACGTCTCGAGGCGATTGGTCATCGCATTCTTTACCAGTTCGTTAAAATGGCCCGGCTCGCGATGCACTTTTACGAGCACATCGGATTCGTCGAGAATGCCGACGGCTCGTCCGCGCTCATCGACCACCGGAACCTGCGAAACATCAGCCGAACGCATCCGCTTGAATGCCGTGAGCAACGTATCTTCCGGTCCGACGGAAATGACTTCGCCAGCTTCATAGCGGTGCGAAATTAGATCGCTGAGATCGCCATGCGGCGGCCGTTGCACAAATCCCTGCTCGGCCATCCAGAAATCGTTGAACATTTTGGAGAGATACTTATTGCCGCTATCGCAAACGAAAGTGACGACGCGTTTCGGTTTGGTCTGTGCGCGGCAATAGCGAAGCGCACCCGCGACCAACGTGCCCGTGGATGAACCGCCAAGAATTCCTTCGCGCGATAGCAACTCGCGCGCGACGGCGAAACTCTCCGCGTCATCGATCTCGAACGCATCGGTAACAAAAGCCATGTTGGCATTTTCCGGAATGAAATCTTCGCCGATGCCTTCGACCGCCCAGCTTCCAGCTTGAGCGAGCTTACCGGTTTTGACCCATTCGTAGAGAATCGAGCCGGTGGGATCGGCTAAAATGATTTCCAAGCCGGGACGCACGCGCGCGAAAAATCGGCCGAGCCCGGTCAAGGTGCCGCCCGAACCAACGCCAACAACGATCGCATCGAGATGGTGCCGCATTTGTTCCCAGATTTCGGGACCAGTGGTGCGCTCGTGCGCGAGAGGGTTCGCAGGATTGCCGAATTGGTTAACGTAAAATCCGCCCGGGATTTCTTCGGCCAAGCGGTAGGCGACATCCTGATAATATTCCGGATGACCGCGCGTGACGTCGGAACGCGTCATGCGCACTTCCGCGCCGAGCGCGCGCACGTGCGCGATTTTTTCCTGCGACATCTTATCCGGGATAACAAGAATGATCCGGTAACCTTTCGCGCCTGCGATTAAGGCGAGGCCAAGACCGGTGTTGCCCGCGGTCGCTTCGATGACGGTGCCACCGGGCCGAAGTTTTCCTTCGCGTTCCGCCGCCTCAATCATCGCCAGAGCGACACGATCCTTGATTGAGCCAGTCGGATTTTGATTTTCGAGCTTAACGAAAAGCTGGCATGGCCCAGTGTCGATGCGCGTGATTTCGACCAGCGGCGTGTCGCCGATGAGCGAAAGAATCGCGGGTGGTTTGCTGTGGGTCGGAATCGTCGCGGTAGAAGCTGCAGTCATTTCATTTGCAATGTTTGCCGGCAAGAGGGTCTAAGCACTTAGACTGCCCCAGAACTGGGGCTGGCTCAAGGCTGCCGATTCGCGATTATGCATACGCTCTTGAAAACACCACGCACGGTCTCGTTGCTCACCGCCACCTGCATCGTGATCGGGAACATGGTTGGCACTGGAATTTTCACGAGTCTGGGATTTCAGATCGGGGATTTGCCGAGCGGTTTTTCGATAATGGCGGTGTGGATTGTGGGCGGCGTGTGCGCGATGTGTGGCGCGCTGTCCTACGCCGAACTCGGCGCCGCGCTGCCGCGATCTGGCGGCGAATACAATTTTTTGAGCCGCATCTATCATCCATCAGTCGGTTTTCTTGCAGGATGGATTTCGGCGACGGTCGGTTTTGCCGCGCCGGTGGCAATCGCAGCGAAACCATTTGGCACGTACCTCGCCGATATTTTTCCGGGAACGAATGCGCTTTTACTCTCCCTTGCCGTCGTCTGGATCACGACATTTGTTCTTTTGCAGGATCTTCAGTTAGGCAGCTTTTTTCAGAATGTATCAACCATTCTCAAAGTCGTCCTGATTCTTGTCATCATCGCCGGGGGATTTCTCGTCAAAGGCACGCAGCCGGTTTCGTTCTTACCCGTAAAAGGCGACGGCGCGCTCATTCTCAGTGCGCCATTCGCGATCAGTCTTTACTGGGTGATGTACGCGTATTCCGGTTGGAACGCCTCGACCTACATCGTCGGTGAAGTGCGGAATCCCACGCGCAACATCCCGGGCTCGGTTGTCGTCGGAACATTACTCGTTAGTCTGCTCTATCTCGGATTGAATGCGGTCTTCATGCGCACAACGCCACGAAGCGAGATGATTGGCAAAGAACAGGTCGCTCTCATCGCGGGCCAGCACATTTTCGGAACGGCTGGAGGAAAAGTGATGGCGCTCTTTATTTGCGGCGGCTTGATCTCGGCGGTGAGCGCGATGATGTGGATCGGTCCGCGCGTGACGGCGACGATGGGTCAGGATTTTCACGCCTTGCGCTGGCTCGCGCGTACAAATGCGCGCGGGATTCCTACGGTCGCGATCCTTGTGCAATTTGCGATCGTGAATGTGTTGTTGCTCACGGCCACGTTCCAGGCGGTCGTGAATTATGTGCAATTCAGTCTCGCGCTTTGCGCAGCGGTCACGGTGCTTGGAGTTTTTGTTTTGCGCTGGCGCGAACCGGCGTTGCTGCGGCCGTATCGCACATGGGGTTATCCCGTAACGCCGATTATTTTTCTCGCGATCAGTGGATGGATGATGTGGCACATGCTCGCTGAGAAAACGACGCGCGATCCATCGTTGTGGGGATTGGCGACTGTTGCGCTCGGATTAGTTGTTTATTTTCTGGCCAGACCGGTAGGGCGCGACGGCTCTGTCGCGCCGACGAAATGAGGACTGTGTTACCGAACCGAATAATTCGACGGCGCGACGGGCCGTCGCGCCCTACCATGAAAACGCTTTTGCTTTTCGCGTATTTGTTATTCGTCGCTCGCGCATTCGCAATCGATCCATCTGCCGATGCGACGGCGAAATTTCTCGCCGGCATGCCACTTGATGGAACTTCGTTGGAAAATTACGCGGCGGATCCCGCGTGGACCGCGCATGCGGCCGAATTCGATCGCGCATGGGCGCGGATGGATCAGTTGCAGCTCGCAAAGATTCGCGACTGGGCGCCGCAATTTCTCGGCGAAGCCTACGCGGATACTGGCCCGATGTTCTACATGTTTAGCGGTCCGGATTTTCTCTACGCGAACGCATTTTTTCCGAATGCGAGCACCTACATTCTCTGTGGCATCGAACCGATCGGGCCGATTCCGAATATTCAAACGATTCCGCCGGCAGTGTTGCCATCCGCGCTGGCGAATCTGCGCAAATCGCTCGATTCGGTGCTCAACTGGAGCTTCTTCATCACGAAAAACATGAAGGTCGATCTCGCGCAGACGCAGCTCAACGGGACCCTGCCGTTGCTCTATGTTTTTCTCGCGCGCGGCGGTTACACGATCGATTCGGTCACGATGGTGGCGCTCGATCGCTCCGGAAATTTTGTCACCAGCGGAAAAGCAAACGCGCCCGGTGTGAAAATCGTTTTTTCCAAGGAGGAAGGCGCGCCGCAAACGCTCTACTATTTCATGAGCGATCTCGGCGACGACGGCATCAAATCGAATCCCGGCTTCCTCAAATTCTGCGAGCAACAGGGCACAGGGGTGAGCCTGCTCAAGGCTGCGTCTTATCTCATGCACGAGGAAGGTTTCTCGCGCGTGCGCAATTTTCTTCTCACCCACAGCAAAGTGATTTTGCAGGATGACTCCGGAATTCCGCGCCGCTTTTTCGACGATCGCAAATGGGACATCCGCTATTGCGGGCAATACGTGGGGCCGATCGAGATTTTCAAAAAGTATCAGCAGCCGGACCTGGTGCGATGGTTCGCAGTCAGCGCACCGGCGCCGTTGCATTTCAGCTTCGGCTATCAATGGCAACCAAGCCGCGCTTCGCTCATGATCGCGACGCCGCGAACGGGCGATGCAGTTACTGCGCCCGTGCCAGTCGCGATGCCGCCGGCGCCGACGCCTATTCCGATGACCGCAGAAGAAGCCGCAGAAACTCCGCGTCCGAAAACGACCCCCACGCCCCGTGCCGAACGACGACGACTTCCAAAGATGTAATGACGTAAAGACGCTGGTGTCCCGATCCGATGCAGGCGACGAGGTCGGGCGGTGCGTCGCGACAAATGCACGCGTCGTCCCAATCTTGTCGCGACCACTTCTGATCGAGCATGTTTTCGAAATCGAATTCGCGACCGTTTGGGGCGGCATGATTATTCCACCAGCCTAACGAGAAGGAACGATTCGCTTCCGAGCCGCGCCAGCTTTCTGCGAGCGAGCTTCGCGAAACAACCGGTGCGCCGCCGTTCAGTACCAGTTTTCCAAGTTTGGCCCAATCGCGGGCAGTCAATTCCCATCCGGATGCGAGCAGTGGATTGCCGACGCGATCCAATAGATAGCGTTGAGGTCCCAAACCGAGCCGGCGCAGAACGCGGCGCTCGAGATAATGAATCGGGGATTGGCCGCGCAATTTTTTCTTCAGCACTTCGTAGAAAACTTGGAGCGCGCTCGGTCCGTAAATGAACGCGTGTCCGGGAGCGGCGAGGAGCGGCGCCTCGATCGCAACCTTGTCGCGATCTTTCGCATTGTTGTTGTGGAGCGAAAACTCAGGTGCGAGCCCGCAGGAAAAATCGAGCAACTGGCGGATAGTCACGCGCGCTTTGTGTGAATCGTTGCGCCACTGCGGAATCGAATCGCCTACCCGCTCATCGAGATTCAGCAAACCATCCTGCGCTGCGGCGAGCGCCACGAGATTCCAGAACGCTTTGGTGCCGCTGTAGATTCTGTGTGGCTTATCAGCTGATTCCTCGAACAATGTGCGCCCGTGTTGAATCACGAGGAGCGAGAGACCGTGGTGTTTTGCGGAGTACTTCGCGGCCAAGTGCAACGATGTGGGTTCCAATTCCCTTGCTACCGCGGTAACAGCCGACAGCGCCAAGAGAGCAACAATAATGAGCGATGGCACGATCTTCATGTAGCCGCCCCGCTGTGTCGGGGCGCTCGCCGGCTCAAACACGGCGACAGAGCGCCGTGGCTACAAGTCTTTCGCCCTACCACTCGGACTTACTGTCTTCCAAGAGTTGCTGCAGCATCGGGAAACGAATCTCGCCGTAATTGAGCGCGTAACGCAGATCACCGCCTTTGTAGATCCATGTCGTCGGAATCCAACTCAGCGGCATCCCGGCAAATTGCTTGATGTGATCGACGCCGCGCGGACCGGGATCAGCGAGAATAGTCACATTTGGTTGATCCGAGAGGTCGTACTTCTTGAGCGTTGCGCGCCCGTCCTCACCGCTATTCCAAACGGAAACAAAAATAAACTTCACCTGCGGATTGTCCCTCACCATTTTCGTCCAGCCGCCGCTTTTCAATTCCGCCTTGCAATTCGAGCACCACGGGGCCCAGAGATGGACGACGGTCAGATCTGGAGATTTGATTGCATCAGCGACTTGTTCCTGCGTCGAGGAAGCGAGCGTGAGACTTGAGATCGCCGCGAGCAACAACGTGATGCCCGCAGTTAAGAGCTTCTTCATAAACTTCGATGTTCTGAGTTCGATGTTGGATGTTCGGCGTTTTCCGCCCTTTGCGGCTAAACATCGAACATCCAACACCGAACGTCCAACGCCGAACCTTTTGGCCCCCACCACAACGGTTGACCTGCGAGCGAATTATGCCTAGTGTGCCTCCCCATTTCTGAGGGGGAGCGCTCGCCTGTGGGCGCCGACATCAGGCGATGACCAGGAATCGCCATTAGAGCCAAAAAAAGGAGAATTTTATCGTTATGTTGCAAATGCAGGATTTACTCGCCAAGTCGATGCGCGACTTTAAGGAAGGTAGCATCGTCAAAGGGCGGATTTTAGAAATCCGTCCACGCGAGGTGTTGGTCGATATCGGTTATAAATCTGAAGGCGTCATTCCGTCGGCGGAGTTCGAGGACGTGGGATCGATGGAAGTGGGCGACGAAGTGGAAGTATTGCTCGAGCGCCTCGAGAACGACGAAGGCATGGTCGTGCTTTCGAAGGAGAAGGCGGCCTATCGTCAAAATTGGAATAAAATCGCCAGCGTTTTTGCCGGCGATGGGTTGATCAAAGGCAAAGTGAAATCCGTCGTCAAAGGCGGACTCATGGTGAACATCGGCGTCGAAGCGTTTTTGCCGGCATCGCAGATCGACATCATTCCGCCGAAAGATTTGCAGCAATTTGTCGGCAACACTTACGATTTCAAAATCGTCAAAATTAACGACGACCGCAAAAACGTCGTCCTCAGCCGGCGCGAATTGATCGAGCAGGAGCGCAGCGAAAAGCGCCAAAAATTCCTCGAAGGCGTTACGGTTGGCGACACCGTCAACGGGACGGTGAAAAACCTGACCGACTTCGGTGCGTTTATCGACTTGGGCGGAATGGATGGCTTGCTCCACATCACCGACATGACGTGGGGCCGACTCGGCCATCCGAGCGAGCTGCTCAAGGTCGGGCAGCAGCTCGACGTCATCGTGCTCGACATTAACAAGGAAAAAGAGCGCGTCTCGTTAGGCTTGAAGCAGACGCAGAAGAATCCGTGGGATCAGATCGAAGAGCGATTCCCGGCCGGTCAACGCGTTAAGGGCAAGATCACGAATCTTGTTCCTTACGGAGCGTTCGTCGAGCTGGAGGAAGGAGTCGAAGGACTCATTCACGTTTCCGAATTGTCGTGGACAAAACGCATCATGCGTCCGGCCGACATTTTGACCGTTGGCCAGGAAGTCGAAGCGGTCGTTCTCGGCGTGAACAAGGAAGAACAGAAGATCTCGTTAGGCCTGCGCCAGCTCGAACCAAATCCGTGGGATGAGATCGAGAAGAAATTTACCATCGGCAGCAACGTGCGCGGCCAGATTCGAAACATGACCGCTTACGGCGCGTTCGTGGAACTCGAAGATGGCATCGACGGCATGATTCACGTCTCCGATTTATCCTGGACGCGAAAAATCAATCATCCGAGCGAAGTCTTCAAAAAGAACGACGAAGTCGAAGCGCAAGTCATCGACATCGATAAGACAAACCAGCGAATCAGTCTCGGTATCAAACAACTGAGTGACGATCCGTGGAAAGAGATCGATCAGAAATACAAGATCGGCGATCTCGTTAATGGCAAAGTAACCAAGCTCGCGAGCTTCGGCGCATTCGTGCAGTTGCAGGATGACATCGATGGTCTCGTGCACATTTCGCAATTGAGCGAAGATCACGTCGCGAAAGTCAAAGACGTGCTCAAAGTCGGACAGGAAGTCGAAGCGCGCGTGATCAAAGTCGACAAAGTCGAACGCCGCATTGGTCTTTCCATTAAGGCTGCGAACTATTCCGAAGAAGAATTGCGTCGCGAATCCGAAGCTTTCGATAGCTTACGTCCGGGCGAAGATATGGTCGGCCTCGAGAAAGCATTCGAAGCCGCCGAAGAAGATTATCGTCCTGGCGAAAGCAAGAAGAAGTAGGGGTAGAGCGCTTGCGCCAGAATTCCCAATGATCTTGTTCTAGTTCTTTGGCGACAGCGCGTCGAAGCCGGAGATCACGTCGAAGAGTTCTTCGTCGATACTGCTTTGGCGCAATTGGTGGAACGTGCCGTGAAGCTTGACGAGAAGTTCGTCGATGTTTTTATCGGCGCGTTGCATCGCGGGCGCCCGATCTCCCTGGTCGCCTTTCTCCAATCGCGGCGGCAGCCCGGTCGTTAGAACAAACCAAGATAGACAAAACGTTTTCCCTCCGCCTCCGCCTTGGTCTTCATCAGTTTCACCTCCTCTGGCAGAAGCGCAGAATCTCGTCGTCAAAGGGAAATGCTCAAATTCCTTCCCTCCCAATGTTCTGGTTCAGCCCAGTGGAAGGTGAAGTATTTACGTCAGGCCCGAGATGCTCCGAATGAAAGCAGCTAACAACCCGTAGGAGGTCAGGCATGCTGCCAGCATGTTCATTAATGTATGCAGAATATCGAGCGCCGCGTTTCGGCGGTCCGCTGACGCTAACGTGACAGGCTAAGTACCACGTGCCCGCAAAACCCTTGGTGATTCGCGTTGGCTTTGCTATAAGAACCGCGGGCAATGCTGCTCAGAAATGGTCGTTATGAAAGGGCTGACTGTTCTCGATCCGCAATCGCCTGAAGCACGCGCGATTCTTCATCTCGCCATTGTCGCCGGAATTATTTTTGCGGTCATCTTCGCCGTCGTCTCCGGAATGATCGTCTATGCGCTGATGCGTTATCGCTGGCGCGAGGGCGAAGCGGATCCGGATCAGCTCGCCGGGAACAAGACGGTGGAGATCGTCTGGACGCTGATCCCGTGCCTGATCGTGGTGGCTCTTTTCCTCCTGACGTGGCGTACGATGGACGCTTCCGACCCGCCCGCACCGTCGACGCCCGATATCGTGATCACCGGTCACCAATGGTGGTGGGAGGCGCGTTATCCGAAATCAGGCGTGGTCACAGCCAACGAGATTCACATCCCGGCTGGCATGCCGTTATCGATCCGGCTCGAATCGGCAGACGTCTTGCATGAGTTTTGGGTAGCTCAATTGACGCGCAAGATGGCTACCGTACCGGATCATCCGAATCACATCTGGATCCAGGCTGATCGGCCGGGAACGTATCGCGGGGTATGCTCGGAATTCTGCGGGACGCAGCATGCGTGGATGCATTTTCTCGTCGTGGCGGAGACGCCGGAGCAATTCGCGGCCTGGGAGAAGGCGCAGCTGATGCCGGCGATGGTCCCGACGAGCGGCAGCGCGGCACAGGGGCTCGCTCTTTTCCAGCAAATGAGCTGCACGAGTTGCCATGCGATCAACGGCACTGCGGCGACGGCGCGGGTGGGTCCGGACCTGACTCATTTTGCGAGCCGAAGAATTCTAGGCGCCGGGGTCGTCGAGAATACGCCGACCAATCTCCGCCGTTGGTTAATCGATCCGCAACAGATTAAGCCGGGGGTAAAGATGCCTGACTACAAATTCAACGATGCACAGGTAACGCAATTGGCCGATTACTTCGAGACATTGCGATGAACGAAATCGCCACCGTCCTAGATCGCGCCGGCCTGCTGACTCCACCGGAGCGAGAGCATTGGAAAATGGCGTGGCTTTCCACAGTCGATCACAAGCGGATCGGCATTCTTTACATGGTCACTGGGCTGGTCTTCTTCGTGTTTGGCGGAATCGAAGCGTTGCTCATCCGACTCCAGTTGGCGGTCCCGAACAACACACTGCTGCACCCGGACACTTATAACATGGTGTTCACAATGCATGGCACGACGATGATTTTCCTCGTTGCGATGCCGGTGCTCTTCGGCCTGGCCAATTATATCGTGCCGCTTCAGATCGGCGCGCGCGACATGGCCTTTCCGCGCTTGAATG
Organism: uncultured Verrucomicrobiae bacterium; assembly: GCA_963803315.1. Taxonomy (GTDB): domain Bacteria; phylum Verrucomicrobiota; class Verrucomicrobiia; order Chthoniobacterales; family UBA10450; genus JBBQFI01. The sequence continues at coordinate 218,265 of CAWDLY010000010.1, forward strand.
CTTATAGTTTCTGGCTCGTTCCCTTTGGCGGCATTCTTCTTCACTTCAGTTTCCTGGCCGGTGGCGCGCCTGCGGTGGGATGGTTCGCTTATGCGCCATTGAGTGAGAGTCCTTACTCTTCCCAGCCCGGGGTGGATTACTGGGCACTGTCACTCCTTGTCCTGGGCATCGGCTCAGTCGGCGCCAATATTAACTTCATCGTGACCGTCCTCTGCAGTCGCGCGCCGCATATGACACTCCGGCGGTTGCCGCTTTTCTCATGGATGATCTTCGTGAATGCCTTCCTCGTCATCCTCGCTTTGCCGGTGTTGAACGCGGGGCTCGTCATGCTCCTGATCGACCGGCTGCTCAATACCCACTTCTTTCTCGTGCCCGGCGGCTCGGCCATCATGTGGCAGCATATTTTCTGGGCATTTGGACATCCTGAGGTCTACATCGTCGCCATTCCAGCCTTCGCCATTTTATCCGAAATCATTCCCGTCTTTTCGCGCAAACCGATTTTCGGATACGAGTTCGTCGCCGGCTCGACGGTCGCCATCGCCTTTCTTAGCCTCGGTGTCTGGGCCCACCATATGTTTACGACGGGTCTGGGTCATACTATCGACTTATTTTTCGTCGCCTCCAGCATGCTGATCGCGATTCCGACCGGAGTTAAGGTGTTGAACTGGAGCGCGACCATGATTGGCGGCCGTCTCCGTTTCCAAACGCCCATGCTTTTCTGCGTGGCGGCGCTCCTGCAATTCCTGCTCGCTGGCCTAACGGGTGTAAGCCACGCTTCCGCCGCGCTCGATTGGCAGACGAAAAACAGCTACTATCTCGTGGCGCATTTTCACTTTGTCTTTGTCGGCCTGATCGTCTTCACGATCCTCGGAGCCCTTCATTACTGGATCCCAAAAATGAGCGGGCGCATGCTCTCCGAGCGGTTGGGCAAGTGGACTTTCTGGCTCATGACGATCGGGTTCAACATGACGTTCATCATTCAGCATTTCCTCGGCTTCGCCGGTATGCCGCGACGCGTCTATACCTATGCGGATCTGCCGGGCTGGACTTGGATGAACATGCTCTCGACTATTGGAGCCTTCTTGATGGCGGCGGCCTCGATTCTTTTCGTCTGGAATCTAGTCGTTAGTCTCCTCAACGGGCGCAAGGCCGGTGACAATCCGTGGCACGCCTGGACCCTCGAATGGGCCACCACTTCGCCGCCGCCGCATGAGAATTTTCATTCCTTGCCGCCGATTCGCAGCCGCCGGCCGCTCTGGGATGTTGCGAATCCCGATCGTCCCGATCCAATCGTCGGAAGCAGAGGAGACATTGACCAGTTCAAACCGGAGAAGAACAAAACCAGCATCGTTAGCTTCATCATATCGGAGACTGGCTTCTTCACTGTCCTGATTCTGGCTTTTCTTTATTACAACGCGGGCACGCATCCTGGACCCAACCCGCGTGACCTGGACCTGTTCAAGACCGGACTGTTTAGCGTTTGTCTTTTTGCGAGCAGCTTTACGATCTGGCGCGCGGAGACCGGACTGCGCAATAACGATCAACGAAAGATGATTGGCTGGCTGAGCGCGACCATTGTGCTCGGCGGGATTTTTATTGGCGGCCAGGGAATCGAATACTGGCATCTATATGGAAGCGGAGTCGATGTGAGCTCGAATCTGTTCGCGACGACATTCTTCACCTTGACTGGTTTCCACGGATTGCATGTCTGTGTCGGCCTGATCGCGCTGCTCATCCTGCTGGGATTGGCGCTCGCAGGCGACTCGAAGAAGCGGCCTTGGCCGGGTCTCGATGCCGTCGGGCTTTACTGGCATTTCGTCGATGTGGTCTGGGTTTTTGTTTTGTCCGTTGTTTACATCCTGCCTCGGCTCCGATGAACACTGAAAAATTCCTACTCTCCGCCTGGACTTGGAATCCGGTGGTTCTCATTGCCGCCGCAATTGCGCTTGCCGCTTATCTCTTCGCCTTTCGCGCGGAGCGCCGACTCGGCTGGCTCTTCCTGGCGCTTGCTATCTTCGTGCTCACGCTCGTTTCACCGCTCAATGCGCTCGCTGATGGATATCTCTTTAGCGCACATATGCTCCAACACATCGTGCTCCTGCTGATCGTGCCGGCCCTTCTGCTCTTCAGTCTGCCGCGATCGCTTTCGCTGGCGTGGCGGCCCCGCCTGCTCGCGAATCCGATGGCCGGTTGGATTGCGGCGTGGGCGCGATGTGGTTCTGGCATTGGCCGACACTCTGCAATGCCGCCGTAACGTCGCGTTCGATCTATGCCCTGCAAACTGTATCGCTTCTCGTGCTCGGCACGCTCTTTTGGAGTCAGGTGATCGCGCCGCGGGAGGAAGAGCGGCTTTCGCCGCCGGGCGCAGTTCTTTATCTTTTCAGCGCATGCGTCACCTGCAGCGCGCTCGGGATCATTCTCACTTTTTCGCCGGTGACCGTCTGTCCAATCTACGCATTGCAAGCGACCGATCATTTTGGATTGTGGAACATGATTCGAACCGGCTGGGGATTTTCGCCGGAAAAAGATCAGCAAATCGGTGGTCTGCTCATGTGGGTGCCGATGTGCCTAATCTATCTCGGCGCGATCTTCGCTCAAATTGCGCGCTGGTTCGGTGAAGCGCCTGCCGCGCGCCCGGTAACTCAACAAATCTAATGGAACAAAACATTGAGCAACCGCACGAAGGCTGGGACGAACTCCCCGAGGAGCATCTTCCGCGGCCGAATTATTTTCCGGCCGGACTGGCCATGGGCACCACGTTCTTCTTTTGGGGCTTCATCACCTCGGGGGTCATTCTTGCGGTGGGCGCCGGTCTTTTCATTGCCTCGCTGGCCGGATGGATTTGCGAAATTCGCCGCGAACGAAATCATGCCTAACGAATCAAAGTCGAGCGAGGGATCGCCGGAAGAGATGACGCGCCGCCGTTTCCTGGAGAAAGTCTCAATCGCGCTGGGCGGTCTTTGCGCTGCCATTCTCGGGGTTCCGCTGGTCGGCTTCGTCATCGCCCCGCTTTTTCGCAAGGCGCCGGACGATTGGCTTTCGATCGGCGAAGTTTCTGATTTCCAAATCGGCAAAACGGTCAACGTGACGATCGTCGACCCCTCATCGCTGCCATGGGCCGGTATTACCGCAAAAAGCGCAGCCTGGTTGCGCCGTGTCGACGAACAACAGTTCATCGCCTTCTCGGTCCATTGCACCCATATGGGATGTCCGGTGCGCTGGCTTCCCGACGCCGGATTGTTTATGTGTCCGTGTCACGGCGGGGTTTACTATTCGGACGGAACGGTCGCGGCGGGTCCACCGCCAAATCCGTTGATCCGCCATGAAGTGCGAGTCGCGAACGGGAAGGTGCAAATCAAAGTCGGGCCCATTCCGATCACGAACACTCTATGAAGCGGCTCGTAATCCGAGCCTGGCAATGGATCGATGACCGCCTCGGTATAGCCGATCTGATCGGCCCCGCCGCCAAGCATCTTGTGCCGCGCGATGCGCGCTGGTGGTACACGTTTGGGAGCGCCACGATGGTGGCGTTCATCGTCCAGGTGGTCACCGGTGTGGCGTTGAGCTTCTCTTACATCTCCTCTTCGTCGCAGGCATACGAGACGCTCAAGTTTATTACCAATGAAGCGCCCTTCGGAAATTTCCTCCGCGGCATGCACTACTTTGGCGCGTCGGCCATGGTGCTGATGGTCGGCGCGCACATGGCGCAGACCTTTCTTTTCGGAGCCTACAAGTTCCCGCGAGAAATGAATTGGACGACCGGGGTCCTGCTCCTCGGTTTCACTCTCGTGATGGGATTTACCGGGCAGCTTCTGCGTTGGGATCAAACCGCCACATGGTCGGTAGTGATCGCGGCCGAACAAGCCGGGCGTGTTCCGCTCATCGGCGACTGGCTGGCGCACTTCATCCTCGGCGGCGCGACCATCGGAGGCGCAACGCTAAGTCGCTTTTTTGCCATCCATGTTTTTCTGGTGCCGGCGTTGATGTTCATTTTCATCGCGCTCCATCTCTGGCTCGTGCTGCGCCACGGTATTTCCGAACCGCCGGTTGCGGGTAAGCCCGTCCATCTCGATACCTATCGCCAGGAGTACCACGAATCGCTGCAGAAAACCGGCGTCCCATTTTGGCCCGATGGCGCGTGGCGGGATTTTGTGGTCGGCACGATCCTCATCGTCGTCATCGCGTTCCTCGCAATCTATTTCGGGCCGCCCGCTCTCGATAAACCGCCCGATCCAAGCATCCTGAAGGCGGATCCCCGCCCTGACTGGTATCTGCTCTGGTATTTTGCCGTGCTGGCGCTGATTCCACCTGCGCTGGAAGGCTATGTCATGATCCTCGCCCCGGCGTTGGTAGCTATTCTGTTACTGGTTGTTCCCATACTGAACAACCGCGGGGAACGCGCGGCTTCGCGCCGACCGTGGGCGATCGCCGTTGTCCTCCTGAGCGTGATCATGATCGGTTCGCTTTGGATCGCGGGTGCCCGATCTCCCTGGTCGCCTAACTTTGACCCGCCCCCACTCACTCCGAAAATTATCGGTGCCACGAGCGGACCGGTGTTTGAAGGCGCCTGCCTCTTTCAGGAAAAGGCATGCCTCAACTGCCACCTCATCGAAGGCTACGGCGGCCGGCGTGGCCCCGATCTTACCTGGGTCGGGGACCGCCTCACCCACGATGACATCGTCATCCGGATCGCAAACGGCGGCGTCAACATGCCCGCTTTCAGCAAGTCGCTTACCCCGGAAGAGCTGGCCAAGATCACGGCTTTTCTGGAATCACGGAAACAGCTCGTGCCAGCGGCGAATGTTGGAGCCACGGAGAGCAAATGAGCGGCTTGGTTCGCAAGCGAGGTGACTTCGGACTGCACGCGGCCGATGATCCGCGCATCGTGAAGCCGCGGGCCTTGGTTTTGAAGGCGATCAAAGTCCAGGACTACCCTGCATAATGCCGCCATCGGCAAAGATGGTTGTCGCCGTTATGTAATTGGCTCCGTCGCCTGCGAGAAACGCGACGACGTTGGCGATTTCCTCCGGTTTGGCCATTCGACCCAGCGGAATGGCGTTGTCCAGGTTTTCAACAGTCTCAGATCATTCGTCGTGCCGAGGTTGATCGGCGTCGCAACAGCGCCAGGACCGACGCCGACGACGAGAACATTATGCGGCGCGAGTTCGACTCCCGCCGTGCGCGTCAACATCCGCATTCCACCTTTCGAGAGGCAATAGGCAGTGTTGCCGGGCATCGGCCAATCTTCGTGCACTGAAGTGATGTTGATGATGCGCCCGCCGCCGCCTTGCTTGATCATTTGCCGCGCGGCGAGCTGCGTGCCGAAAAATGCGCTCTTAAGATTGATCGAAAGGATGTTGGCGCCTTGCCGGGCGAGTTCCCATACGATTGCCATGCCGATGCCGCTGTTGCCCCGGTGACGATGGCGACTTTGTCTTTCAGATTCATGATGTTGTTTCCTGTACTGGTGAGTTAGGGAATGGAATCGAACGTTAAGCTGGCGCCACAGATTTGCGCGTAATGACAAAGGATAGCACTGCCATTGCGAAGGCAATCGCCGCGGTGGCGCCGTAGATACTGCTCAAGTCCAGGCCCGCCCATGTTTGCAAAGGACCGACCCCAAAAGCGGCGAGGCCATAACCAATCTGGTAGAAAGCAATCAAGCCGCCCGCGACCGAAGCAGTAATGGTCGCGAGTTCCTTCTGACCAAAACTGATGGCCAGGGGCAATAACGCCGAACACCCGAACCCAGCCAGCGCAAAAGCCAGAAGACCGAGCGACGAGTTGGTCTTCGGCACAATCGCACTGGCAACGAAAGCGACGGCGACGACGAACGGTAAGACGCGGCAAACCGATCGTTCGGGAAACCATTTGTCGAGGACAGCGAACAGGATGCGTCCGGCGGTTACCGTGGTCCAAAACATCGTTAGGGCAAACGACGCGAACGACGTGTTCGCGCTGAAATGTTTCGTCATATAAAGCAAAGCCCAGTTGCCGTTCATGGTTTCGCACACTCCGTAGAGCAACGTGAAGGCAGCAAAAATCCAAAATCGCGCAGGAAATTTCGCTTTCTGTTTCTGTGCGGATTCAGTTTGCCCGCCTTCGTTCAAGGGCTGACTGAAACTGGACAACAGCAGTCCAAAAAGGAGGAGACCTACCAGCACGGGCAGGCCCCACCAGATTCCCAGCCCTACAAACAGCGCGATAAAGACCGGGGCCAGCGCTGTTCCCAATCCCAGGAGCGCGTTAAGTCCCAGGACGGCAGCGTCCACCTTTTTTGAAAAGAAGACCGCGGCAAACGTATTGAGTGCCGGAACGGTAAATCCAAAACCAATCCCCATGCAGGCTGTGGCGACCAGCAGAATTCCGTAAGCGATTGTATGTCCTGCCATCGCGAACCGACTCACGACAAGCAAGGTCATGGCCATCAAGTTGGCAGTAAGTCCCGACAGATAAATGCGCTTGGTGCCGAGCCGACTTCGCAGCCCCGCGCCAAGCAGCGACGCAATAATAGCCATGATGGCTTGCGGAACGAACATACCACCGTATTCCGTGCTGGAGAGGCCGTAGCCGCTGGAACTGGTGAACACGGCGCTCGCCGCCGGAAAGGTAACCAACGCCACACCTTGAATCACACCGGCGACATAGACCGTGATGATTTCGCGGCGTTGCGCCATCTTATTTCTAAGCGAGGCGTTGCAGCAGGTGATCGCCCACCCGAAGTGCGTTGGCGATGATGGTGAGCGACGGATTGACGGCGCCGCACGAGGGAAAGAAGGAACCGTCCACGACGTAGAGATTGTCAATGTCGTGCGTGCGACAGTCGAGATTCAGCACCGAAGTCTTCGCATCCGCTCCGAATCGACAGGTTCCGTTCTGATGTCCGACCCCTTCCAAAGGGATGGATTTCTTGAGATAAAACTCCTCCGGAATATAGGTGTGCCCGCCATCCACTTCCTTCAGCACTTCCTGCCACCGTGTGATCAAGCGCTGGTAGGGTCGCTCGTTATTCGGAGTGTAATCGAGCTGGATGCCTTTTCCGTCGATCCACCGCACGCGGTTATTGAGGCTGGGCAAATCTTCAGTCGTTAGCTACCAGGGAACAGAGTGAGACTTCATCGTCTTTAATACGATGGAAGGCGTAACGGTGGGCGCTTCGCCCTTCATCATTTCCCACTTGAAAGAGCCGACTAATTGAATCCCGCCCATTGGATAGGGAAAATCGTTTTCGCCAAAGTAGAAGTCGTGCACCGCCACCGTCTTCATATACTTGCTCGCGTTTGGCTTCAGGCCGATCGACAGGACGATCGCGGCTTTATGGAACATGAAGTTTCGTCCTACCAGATCGGAACTATTGGCCAGGCCGGTCGGATGAGAGCTATTCGCACTGCGCAGGAGTAACGCGGCAGAGTTGATCGCCCCACAGGCGACTACCACGATGGGGGCGGTGTAAGTCTCCTTGCGCTTGCCGCCGTCGAATTCAACTTTGACGCCCGTGATTTCCGTCCCGGTGCTGTTGGTCGTGAGCTTGCTGACATAGGCGCCAGTGAGAAGCGTCACGTTCGGCAATCCGAAGATGGGCCGGATGCAGTTATTGTCCGCGTCCGACTTGGCCTCGACCAAACAGGGAAAGCCGTCGCAGGTATCGCAACGGATACACTGACTCTGCCAGCGCACTTCGGATGAGAATTGATCGGCTGGAAGATCGACAACGTAAACGCCGAGCTTCGTGTCCCGCGTTTCTATATCATGAACGGTCTGCCAGTTATCGGTGCTCCAATGAAGAGTCGCGGGTGCGAGCACTTCGATGCGAAGGTTTTTGCCTTTGCTCAACAATTGGATTTTGTCGATAAAACGCCAGCTCTCAAAGTCCGCATGTTTTTTTTCTACCAGGTACCGTTTCGCTGGGGCCGGCGGCATATCGAAGACTTTTCTCTCACTAAGCGATCGCGAAAGCTTAATGTACTCCGCATGCGCCCAAATCAAAGGCATGGCAGAACCGGAGGGTCTTCCGAAGAATAAACTCCGCTCCGGGATGTCCCGTACATCAGGATCGTGTTCACCAATCCGGCAGTCAACACCACTTCCATCGTCAACGCTGTCCCACTACCTACGCCGCTGCCTGGCACAGTCGCGCCCAGCGCACCGACGGCGCCAAACATGGTCCGTAGGAAGAAGGCCGCGGCGCTACCACCGATCATTTGCGCCAGGACGGGGAGACACCTGCTTCTGAACCATCCATTCCTGCGGCGTCCCGCTATGCGGGTCTGTGGGAGATCGTGTCATACATCCCTCGGTTAGTTGCTACAACAGTCTTACTTCGCAAGCCGCTTGCGGATCGACAGCAGTTCCCGCCGGCGCTTCGCGCTGGGTTTTTAGTATGAGGGGACTGAGTGGACATCCGGGGTCGCGGTCAATGAGTTATCCAACCGAAGTTCAGGGAATCATTACGAGAATTCAAGGCGCAACGAGTCTGGCGTGGAACTCGTGTGGGTTCTCCGAGGCGCACAGCAGCGGTTGTTGAGCGCGTATGAAATAAGAGCGGTTGCCGAAAGCGGCCGAAGTGTTGAAATTCCTCCAGACGCCATACTTTTCCGGCGTGGGAGGCGTGCAATGAGAGGGCTCAACCGCCTCGTCTGAAACGTGAAACACTTAATCACTCGATTATTCGCGGTTCGAACCTCGGTGTTTCCCCCGGAAACGGAAGAGTTAATTCGCAGCGAACTATTCGGCATCGAACGGCTGGAGAACCATGCCGAAAGTCTCGCCGCGGCTCAGCAGGTCACAGCGAATCCGAGAGCCGGCCGGCGCCTGGACAAGCGGCTGGAAGAGAATCGACGCGCACTCCTTAAAGCATATCAGGGCGTCGAGAAAGCGGTGCGCGACGAGCGTCACATCACTTCTGCCGACGAGTGGCTGCTCGATAATTTTTTTGTCGCGGAGGAACAGATTCGCCAGGTGCGCGACGATCTGCCGCTCGGCTTTTATCGCGGACTGCCGAAGCTCGGCGGCGGGCCGCTCGAGGGTTACCCGCGAGTGTTCGGAATCGCATGGGCGTTTGTGGCTCACACCGATAGCCGGGTCGATCGAGAAATGCTGCTTCGATTTCTGGCCGCCTATCAACGAGTGCAACCGCTGACGATTGGCGAACTCTGGGCCGTGGCGATCGCATTGCGTATCGTCCTGATCGAGAACTTGCGCCGTGCGGGCGACCAAATCGCCAGCGCCCGGACCGCGCGTGCCGAAGGCGATGCTTTGGCGGATCGGCTTCTCGGCGTCGGCGGTCAGACTCTTGTGCCGCCGGAGAAGGCTCTGCTCGAATTCGATGCAATGGCCTTACCCGCCGCCTTTATCGTGCGGTTGGTTGAGCGTCTACGCGATCAGGATCCGCGGGTGATGCCGGCGCTCGTTTGGCTGGACAAGCGTCTCGTGACTACCGGCACGAGTGTCGACGAGGTCGTGCGCGCGGAGCATCAGCGGGAAGTGGGATTGAACGCGACCGTGCGCAACATCATCACCAGCATGCGCCTGATCTCGGCGCTCGATTGGGCCAAAATTTTCGAGAGCGCGAGTTTGGTCGATGCGGCGCTCCGCACCGACAGCGATTTCGCGGCGATGGATTTCCCGACGCGGGATCAATATCGAAAGGCGATTGAACAACTGGCGCGCGGATCCGGCCAACAGGAGCTCGACATTACGCAGCGCGCGATCGCATCCGCGAAGCAAGCAATCGGAAATCCCGCGAGCGCTCTGCATCAGCGCGAGCCCGGTTATTATCTCATCGCTAATGGTCGCCGGGCTTTTGAAAAGGAGATCGGTTTTCGCGTTCCGATGGGCGAGTGGCTGGGCCGAATCACGCGGCACGCGGGGATCGCCGGCTATGTCGGCGGGATCGCGTTGACGCTCGCGGTGATCCTGCTGGTGCCGCTCGTCGGCATTTCGAGGTTCGGCATTGGCGGATGGGATCTCGTTCTGCTCGCCGTTCTTGGTCTCGGCCCGGCTTCGGATTTAGCGGTCGCGATCGTCAACCGCGCGATCACGAACGATCTCCATCCGAAGACGCTGCCGGCGCTGGAGCTGCGCGACGGAGTTCCCGCAGAATTGCGGACGATCGTGGTCGTGCCCACGCTCTTGACGACGCAAGCGGGCATCGAGGAGCAGATCGTGCGCGTCGAGGTTCATTACCTGGCGAACCAGGACGGGGACCTTTGCTTCGCGCTGCTCTCGGATTGGGAGGACGCCGATGCGGAAACCGCGCCGGGCGACGAGGAGCTGCTCAAGGCCGCGTCCGAAGGGATCGCGCGCCTAAATGAAAAACACGGATCCGCCGCGGAATGCCCGAGATTTTACCTGCTGCATCGCCGCCGAATCTGGAACGAAGGCCAGGGCAAGTGGATCGGTTGGGAACGCAAACGCGGGAAGTTGCACGAGTTGAATCGATGGCTGCGCGGCTTCAAGGATACCACCTTCGTTCCTGTGCGCGGGGAGCTACCGGTTGCTCCTCCGTGCGTCGCTTATGTGGTCACTTTGGATGCGGACACGCGCCTCCCGCGCGGCACGATCAAGCGCCTCGTGGGAAAAATGGCGCATCCGCTCAATCGTCCGCGTCTCGATCCGGCTTCCGCCCGCGTCGTGGAGGGATATGCGGTCTTGCAACCGCGCGTGACTCCCTCATTACCGAAGCGTTCCGAGGGCTCGCTTTTTCAACATGTCTTCACCAGCCGGAGCGGATTGGATCCGTACGCTTTTGCTGTTTCCGATGTTTACCAGGATTTGTTCGGCGAAGGCTCCTACAGCGGTAAAGGCATTTACGATGTCGACGTTTTCGAAAGTGCGCTCGAACATCGGATCCCGGAAAGCACGTTGCTCAGTCACGATTTGCTCGAGGGAATTTTCGCGCGCGCCGGCTTGGTGACGGACATCGAAGTCGTCGAAGAATATCCGTCGCGCTACGACGTGGCTGCGGCGCGGCAGCATCGTTGGGCGCGCGGCGATTGGCAGTTATTGCCTTGGATTTTTGGCTCCGGCTTTCCATCGGGCGGTACTCCGGGACGGCGTGGAATTCCCTTCATCGGCCGCTGGAAGATGCTGGATAATTTGCGCCGCACGCTTTCGGCGCCGGCCATTTTCCTGGCCTTGCTCGTCGGGTGGATGCTGCCGCTGGAAGCGGCCACCATCTGGAGCGGTTTTGTTCTCGCGACCTTCGCCATCCCCGTCTTTCTTCCGGCGGTTTTAGGGATCATCCCGCGCCGGCTCAACCTCTCGCAGCGCCGGCACTGGCATGCGGTCGCGAGCGATCTTGGCATGGCGGTGTTGCAGCTCGGATTGCTCGTCACGCTCATCGCTTCCCAAGCCTGGCTCATGTCCGATGCCATCGTGCGCACGCTCTTTCGTTTGTTCGTTAGGCGACGCCGGCTCCTCGAATGGGTCACGGCCGCGAAGTCGAAAATGAGCGGCCACCTCGGGCTCTTCGGAATGTATTTGTCGATGGGCGGCGGCGTCGCGTTGGCGGCCGCGGTGGTGGTGATTGTGGCCTGCGCGGATCCGCGATCCTTGTTCGTCGCGGCGCCGATTTTAATTCTCTGGCTGCTCTCGCCTGCGATCGCCCGCCGGGCCAGCTTGCCGCTTCGCTCCTCCGGCTCCATTCCGGTTACGCCGGCCGATACGCGTGCTTTGCGACGGACCGCGCGGCGCACCTGGCATTTCTTCGAAACGTTCGTGACCGCGCAGGACCACGCGCTGCCCTCCGATAACTTTCAGGAAGATCCGAAGCCGGTCCTGGCGCATCGCACGTCGCCCACCAATATCGGGCTCTACCTGCTATCCGTCGTCGCAGCGCGCGATTTCGGATGGATCGGAACGCACGAAGCCGTGGAGCGGCTCGAAGCAACCCTGGAGACGATGCAAAGTCTCGAACGTTGTCATGGCCATTTCTATAACTGGTACGACACGCGCGATCTTCATCCGCTCGAACCAAAATACGTCTCGTCGGTCGACAGCGGAAATCTCGCGGGCCACCTGATCGCGCTCGGAACTGCCTGCGGGCAGATGATCACGGATCCGCTCGTGACTTCGGAATGGCTGGGCGGAATCGAGGATGGATTGCAGCTCACCCGCGATGCATTGGCGGAGCTGGTCGATGATCGGCGCACGCACATTGTCACGCGCCAGGACATGGAGGATGCGCTCGACGCATTGGGTCAGGCCCTAACGAGTCTAAGAGAACGCGGCGGGCCCCCCAGAGTGGAGGAGCTTCTGGCGCCTTCCGACACGATGGTTGATATCGCGCGGACACTGAGCGCGGAACGGAAGGAAGATTCGACCAGCATGGAGTTACTCGCCTGCGCCGCCGCGTTGGATATCTCGATCTTCAGCCACCTGCGCGATCTCGACCTTCTGAGTTCCTCTCACGAGGCCGCCACCGTAAGTCTTGCCGAACTTACCAGCAGCGACGCGCAAGCGCTCAAGGCGCGCCTCGAAGCATTGATCAAAAAATCGCGCTCCCTTTTCGAAGCGATGGAATTCGGCCTGCTTTTCGATGACGATCGCCAGCTCCTCTCGATCGGTTATCGCGTCTCGGATGGAGCGCTCGACGAGAGCTATTACGATCTGCTCGCCTCGGAAGCACGGCTGGCCAGCTTTCTCGCGATCGCCAAAGGGGACGTGCCGACGAAACATTGGTTTCACCTCGGTCGAGTAGTGACGCCGGTAAAAGGCGCGATCGCATTGATTTCATGGTCTGGGTCGATGTTCGAATATCTGATGCCGAATCTCGTGATGCGGAATCCCCGGGGATGTCTGCTCGACGAAACGAACCGCAGCGTCGTGCGCCGCCAGCAGGATTACGGCGCCAAGCGCAAGCTCCCGTGGGGCGTCTCGGAATCCGCTTATAACGCGCGGGACATCGAGTTCACTTATCAATATTCCAGCTTTGGTGTTCCCGGCCTCGGGCTCAAGCGCGGTCTCGGCGACGATGCCGTCGTCGCTCCCTACGCGACGGCGTTGGGCGCGATGATCGCGCCACGCGACGCCGTCCAAAATTTCACCCGGCTCGCCGCCTCGGGTGGCAGTGGCCGCTTCGGTTGGTATGAAGCGCTTGATTACACGCCGGTGCGTCTCCCAGAAAACGAGAAGGTCGCCGTGGTCCGTTGTTACATGGCGCACCATCAAGGCATGACGCTGATTGCGCTCGCCAATACACTGCAGAACGGCGCGATGCGCTCCCGTTTTCACGCCGAGCCCATCGTGCAGGCGACCGAGCTTTTGCTCCAGGAACGGCCGCCCCACGATGTGGACACCAGCCCTCTTCGTCCGCAGGAACCAAAGGCGGCGACTTATGTTCGCGAATTGGTTCCCTCGTCTTTGCGTCGTTTCCGTTCGGCGAACCAGGCGACCGTGCAGACGCAACTTCTCTCCAACGGTCGCTACTCCGTCATGATAACTGCGGCCGGCTCGGGCTACAGTCGTTGGGGCGACATGGCGGTTACGCGCTGGCGCGAAGACCCGACCTGCGATTGCTGGGGCACTTATGTTTTCCTGCGTGACACCGACTCCGGCGAAGTCTGGTCGGCGGGTTACCAACCGAGCGGAGTCAGGCCCGACAGTTATGACGCGGCCTTCTTTGAAGACCGGGTCGAAATCTCGCGCCGCGATGGAACGATCACGACCCGACTGGAAGTAGCCGTCTCGCCCGAGGACGACGCCGAAGTTCGTCGCCTAACGATCTCCAACACGGGAAGTCGCACGCACGAAATCGAGCTGACTTCCTACGCCGAGGTCGTCCTCGCGCCGGATGCGGCTGACGCGGCTCATCCGGCTTTCTCAAACTTGTTCGTTCAGACAGAATTTGTCTCCGATCTCGAAGCCATTCTCGCCACGCGGCGGCGCGGTTCACCTGATGAGACGGAAGTCTGGGCGGCGCATCTCTCCGTAGTGGAAGGAGACGCTGTCACAGGCGTGCAATTCGAAACCGATCGCGCCCGCTTCCTCGGTCGAGGGCGGGTCATCCGCACGCCCGTTTCGGTGATCGATGGCCAGCCGCTGTCCAACACTGCGGGCGCGGTCCTCGACCCGATCTTTAGCATCCGAAAACGCATTCGCCTCATGCCGGGGGCGGCCGCACATGTAACCTATTGGACGTTTGCCGCGTCGTCCCGCCGCGAAGTTCTCAATTTGATCGACAAGCACCGCACACCCGCGGCTTTTGAACGCACCATGACTCTCGCCTGGACGCAGGCGCAGGTTGAGCTTTTTCACCTCGGCATCGACGCGGACGAAGCGACCATGTTCCAACGTCTCGCCAGCCACGTAATCTATGCAAACGCGGCGCTGCGTCCTCCCTCCGACGTGCTCGTGCGGAGCGAAGCCGCACAGTCGGTCTTGTGGGGTCAGGGCATTTCCGGCGACCTTCCCATCGTGCTCTGTCGGATCGACGACATGGCCGATTTGCAGATCGTTAGGCAACTTCTTCAGGCGCATGAGTATTGGCGCATGAAACAGCTGGCCGTCGATCTGGTCATCCTGAACGAATATCCGGAATCGTACGCGCAGGATTTGCGCACGGCCCTGGAAGCGATGGCGCGTGCGGCCGCCGCGCGGCGACCTTCCGGAGGGGCGGAAACCACGCGGGGAGCGGCCTTCATTTTGCGAGCCGAGCTCCTCTCCGAAGAAGCGCGCAGCCTGCTGCAATGCGCCGCCCGCGCCGTGCTCTTTAGTCGCCGTGGAAGCCTCTTCGAACAATTGAGGCGCCTCGACGAGAAGGAGACAGCCGTCACGGAATCTCAGCGTCGCTTCGCGCCCAAAGGGAACCCACAATCGGTGCCGCGACCGGACCTCGATTTTTTCAACGGTCTTGGTGGTTTCTCCAAGGACGGCCGCGAATATGTCACCGTCCTCGGCGCCGGACAGTGGACGCCGGCACCGTGGATCAACGTTATTGCCAATCCATCGTTCGGCTTTCAGACCTCAGTCTCGGGCAGCGGTTACACCTGGTCGGAGAACAGCCAGCAAAACCAAATCACTCCGTGGTCAAACGATCCGGTCTCCGATCGCCCGGGCGAAGTCATCTACATTCGCGACGAGGACGGGATGCTTTGGACGCCGACCGCGCTGCCGATTCGCGAGGAAGCCTTTCCTTATGTCGTTAGGCATGGCCACGGCTACAGCCGCTTCGAGCACACCTCGCACGGCATTGCGCTCGATCTCCTGCAGTTTGTGCCCGCCTACGATTCGATCAAGATCTCGCGCCTAACGATCCAGAATCAGTCGGGCCGGCCGCGCCGTCTCTCGATTACGGCTTACGTCGAATGGGTTCTCGGTGCCACCCGCGCGGAGTCGGCCCCGTTTGTCGTGACGGAGATCGATCCCGAGACACGTGCGATATTCGCCCGGAATCATTGGAGCACGAACTTCGGGACGCGCGTCGCCTTCGCCGATCTGGGCGGACGTCAGCAATCATGGACGGGCGATCGGAAGGAATTTCTCGGCCGCAACGGCACGCTCGATCGGCCCGCGGCGCTCGTCGGGAGCAAGAGCCTAACGAATAGGGTAGGTGGTGGATTCGACCCGTGCGGCGCGCTGCAAACGCATCTCGAACTGGGAGCCGACAGCTCGACCGAGATCGTCTTCTTCCTCGGCGAAACGGCGACGAAGGAAGACGCAGTTGCGTTGATCAAACGCTACCGGGAAGCCGATCTCGACGCCGTCTTCAACGAAGCGACCGGCGTTTGGAATGAAGCCCTGGGGACGGTGCAGGTGAAGACGCCTGATCGCGCGATGGACCTCCTGCTCAATCGCTGGCTGCTCTATCAGACGCTGGTTTGCCGCGTCTGGGCGCGGGCGGCCTTCTATCAAGCCAGCGGCGCCTACGGCTTCCGCGATCAACTGCAGGACGTGATGGCGCTGAGCGTTTCCAAGCCACAGCTGACCCGCGAACATCTCCTGCGCGCGGCCGCGCGGCAATTCGTCGAAGGCGACGTCCAACACTGGTGGCTTCCGCCGCTCGGCCAGGGCGTGCGCACGCGCATCTCCGACGACCGGATCTGGCTGCCATTCGTCACCGCGCACTACATCGAGGTCACCGGCGACGTCGGCGTGCTCGATGAAATGGTGCCGTTTCTCGACGGCCCGGTATTAAAGCCTAACGAACACGAAGCGTTTTTTCAGCCGACGATTTCAACTAAACAGGCGACGCTCTTCGAACATTGCGCGCGCGCTCTCGAGACCAGTCTCGCGGTCGGCGCCCACGATCTGCCGTTGATCGGAACTGGCGATTGGAACGATGGATTGAACCGCGTCGGCCTCGGCGGCAAAGGCGAAAGCATCTGGCTCGGCTGGTTTCTGCATGCCGCGCTCACGGCTTTCGCGCCCCTGGCCGATCGTCGCGGTGAATCACCGCGCAGCAAGAAATGGCGGCGAGCATGCCGCAAAGCTGGGAGTGGCTCTCGAGCGCGACGGCTGGGACGGCGCCTGGTACCGGCGCGCCTATTTCGACGATGGAACGCCGCTCGGTTCGCACGCCGACGCCGAGTGTCGGATTGATTCCATCGCGCAGTCATGGGCCGTCATCTCCGGCGCCGCGGAAAAGACCCGCGCCGCGACCGCCATGGCGGCCGTGAACGAACAACTCGTCTCACGCAACGACGAACTGGTCATGCTCTTCACTCCACCGTTCGATCACACGCCGCTCGATCCCGGTTACATCAAACGCTACCCGCCCGGCATCCGCGAGAACGGCGGCCAATACACCCACGCGGCCACATGGTCGGTCATCGCTTTTGCCATGCTCGGCGACGGCGACAAAGCCGGTGAGATCTTTTCCATCCTGAACCCAATCAACCATGCGCGGACTCGCGCCGAGATCTATCGCTACAAGGTCGAACCTTATGTCGTCTCGGCCGATGTTTACACCGAGCCATCCCACGTCGGCCGCGGCGGCTGGACTTGGTACACCGGCTCGGCCGGTTGGATGTATCGCGCCGGACTCGAATGGATTCTCGGCTTCCGGCTAAAGGGAACAACGCTCGTCATCGATCCCTGCATTCCCAAATCGTGGCCCGGCTTCGAGGTCACATTCCAATATCACTCCGCGCGTTACGAGATCGCGGTGAAGAATCCACACGGCACCGGCCGCGGCGTTTCGAGCCTCACTCTCGATAACAATGCGCTACCTCCAGGCGAGGCGCAGATTCCTTTATCGAACGACGGCGCAACTCACAAAGTTGAGATCGTTCTGGGATAAAGGAAAACTCGGTTTTCTCAGCGGTGTAACACTCACGCGCTCTGCTTATCGACCGCCGCGTGATATTTCCGGCGGATATCGGCGATGTCGACGGTCGGTTTTGGGACCTGGATGCCCATCTTTTCCATCGTTTCGACGATGATGTGCGAGATCGCCAGGTCGCGGAACCATTTGTGATCGGAGGGAATGACGAACCACGGCGCCGCTTCGGTGCTGCACTTGGCGATCGCGTCTTCGTAGGCAGTTTGGTAGTCGTCCCAGCGTTTTCGTTCCGAGTAATCCGCTTCGCTGATTTTCCAATGCCGCGCCGGATCGTCGAGCCGATCCTTGAAGCGTTCGAGCTGCTCTTCCTTGCTGATATGGAGGAAGAATTTCAAGATGTGCGTGCCGTTCGCGACCAGGCGCCGCTCGAAATCGTTGATCTGCGTGTAGCGCTGCGACCAGACTTTCTGCGGAACGAGATCGTGCACGCGGACGACGATCACGTCTTCGTAGTGTGAACGATTAAAGATGACAACCTCGCCCTGCCGCGGCGTCTGCTTTTCGATCCGCCAGAGGAAATCGCGCGCCAATTCTTCGGAACTCGGTTGCTTGAAACTGGCGACGCGACATCCCTGCGGATTCATCGTGCCGATGACGTGACGAATGACGCCGTCCTTGCCCCCGGCATCGAGCGCCTGCAGGCAGATCAGAAGCGAGCGCTTGTTCTCGGCGTAGAGCTGGAACTGCAGCTCGTCCAGGCGTTGCTGGAGTTTGGCGACTTTGCGGGCGGCGGATTTCTTGTTCTCGTTCTTGTCAGTCAGATTGGGATCGAGCTGCTTCAGCCGCACCCGGCTCCCGGGTGAGACGCGAAATTCTTTTTCGTAATTCATGGCGATGCGTCCGTTTGTTGTTCTCAGCACGTTAGGTCATCAGCGCCACCCAAGCGAGAAGACCAGCCATGGCGGCGAGCGTCACGGGCACGCCGAGGCGGGCGAAGTCGCGAAAGGAAATCCTGATCCCCAGTTCGCGCGCCTGTTGCACGACGATGATGTTCGAGACGCTGCCGATGATGATGAGGCTGCCGCCAAAGCTGTTGGCCAAGGCCAGCACGTAAGCGGTCGTCGGGTTGGTGACGTCTACGATCTTGACCAAAAGCAGCACCGCCGCGGAGTTGTTGATCAGGTTGGAAAGCGCCGCGGTTGCGACCGCGAGGATGGCAGGCTGATGAAGATTCAAGCCGGCGTGCGCCAGCCATTGCACCGCGTGGTCGCTGTAACCCGTCGTTTGAAAGGCGCCCGTCACCACGAAGAGCCCCATGAACAAAACCAGGATCGACCAGTCGACCAGACTGAGGATGTCTTCCGTCCGAAACCTCGGGCTCGCGAGATGGATCGCGGCCGCGGTCAGCGCCGTGATCTCTTTCGGTATCCGGGTGAAGAAAAACGCGATCACCAACACCAGGATGACCAGGCCCTTGATCGTGTGGTGGCGATTAAAAGGCTGCGCAAAACGATGCCCGTCTTCTGGCATCGGCACCGCGCGCCGCAGGTGATGCCGCGACATCGCCCAGATGATTCCGTAGGCGCAGGCGAGCGCGAACACGACCGGCGCGATGCACCAGAGCACATACGGTCCAAAATTCAGGCCGGCGACTTCCGCGAGCAACATGTTCTGCGGATTGCCGACAAAGGTGGCGGCCGCGCCGATGTTGCTCGCGATCGCGAGCGCGATGAGAAACGGGCACGGGATTGATCTGGCGGCGGATGCAGCGCCGTCGCCGACGACCGGCGCGAAAACAAAGCAAACGATGTCGTGATTGAGAAAGGCCGACAGTCCCGCCGTCACCAGCATCAGTTCGAAGAGAAAACGCGCGGGTCGATCGAGTCGGGCGGCAATCGCATTCGCGACCCGGCCGAAAAAACCGGAGAGCCGCAGTTGCGCCGAGATTACGAAGAAACCGAACAAGAGCAGGATGGTCGGCCAGTTGATCGAGGCCGACCACGCTCGTGGTCGACATCCGCGAAAAAACGATGATCGCGATCGCGCCGAGGAGCGCGATGCCGGTGCGATTGAGTTTCAATCCCGGCACATGCCCGAGCGCGATGCCGAGATAGGTGAGCGCGAAAATGATCAGCACCGCAGTCGCGGCTGAAGAGGGGATTTCCATCACGCGTCAACTTGCATTCCGAGCTGTGCATCTCCTAGAAGGTTCTTCATTCCTTCCTTCCCAGGTTCACTAATACATGCGAGCCCGAAACATCCATCCTGCCACCGCCAGGTTAACCAGGCCGATGATTGCCATCGGCCAAAACTGGCTGATGAGCAGATGAAACGGCGTCCCTTGCAGGAAGATGCTGCGCAGGATCACGAGAAAATAGCGCATCGGGTTGATCAGCGTGAGCTGCTGCACCCAATACGGCATGTTGGCGATGGGCGTGGCGAAGCCCGAGAGAATGATCGACGGCACGATGAAGAGAAATGCGCCGAGCAATCCCTGTTGCTGCGTCACGGAAAGGGACGAGATCATCAAACCCACGCCCACAGTCGAGAGGAGAAAGAAGAACATTCCCACGTAGAGGGTGGCTACGCTGCCGCGCAACGGCACCTGAAACCAGAGCGTCGCGAGCAGGATGATGACCGTCGCTTCGGCAAAGCCGATGATGAATCCCGGCAGCGCCTTGCCGATGAGGATTTCCACGGGACGAAACGGCGTTACCAGCAGTTGGTCGAACGTGCCTTGCTCGCGTTCGCGGGCCACGGAGAGCGCGGTGACCAGCGTCGTGACCACCAGCGTCAGCAAACCCACAATGCCGGGCACGATGAACCAGCGGCTGACCAGGTTCGGATTGAACCATGCCCGCGTTTCCAAGTAGGCCGGTGTCGCCACGGCGCCGATTTGTTGCTGCCAGTCGGTGTTGAACCCGGCGATGATGGTATTGACGTAATTGAGAAGAATCGCCGCGGTATTGGAGTTGCGTCCGTCAATGATGACCTGCACTGGACCGGATCGACCGCCGAGCAATTCGCGACTGAACTGCGGGCCGATGTGCAGCACCAGACAGCACTTTCCTGGCGTCCACCAGCGGCGCGATTTGCGCATCATGCGAGATCGTCGTGACGAGATCGAAATTCGGCGAACCCTCGAAACTGCGCCACCAGATCGCGCGAGGCCTGACTGTGATCCTCGTCGTAAACGGCCAGCGGAATGCGATTCAGATCAAAGGTCGCGGCGTAGCCAAACACGAGCAGCTGCAGGATCGGCGGCACGATCACCACGATCCGGCTCCGCTTATCCTTGAGCAGGGCCAGGAACTCCTTCTTCATCAATGCTCGGATTCGTCGCCACATGGTTGTCTCCTATTCCAGCCGTTTCCGCAGTTTGCGCCGGCTCACCCCGAGGAAAAACGCCGCCAGCAACACCAAAGCCAGCCCGTTAGGCAAGAGCACCGACCAGACGTTGCCGGCCAGGAAAAGCGTCTGCAAAATCGTCACGAAATATCGCGCCGCCAACACGTAGGTGATTGCCTGAACGACGCGCGGCATGCTGCCGATATCAAAGATGAACCCGGACAAAATGAAGGCCGGCAGGAATGTGGTGATGATCGCCACCTGGCCGGCCACGAACTGGTTCTTCGTCACGGTGGAAATGAGCAATCCCATCCCGAGCGCCGCCAGCAGGAACAGTGACGAGGCCGCAAACAGCAAGCACGAGCGACCCGCGCAGCGGCACGCCAAAGAGCCAGACACCCATCGCCACCGACAACGCCATTCCGCCCGTGCCGAGGGCGAAGTAGGGCAGCACTTTGCCGAGCAACACTTCGGCCATCGTCACCGGCGTCACCAGCAACGCCTCCATCGTGCCGCGTTCCCATTCCCGCGCCATCACCAGCGCCGTCAAGCAGCGCGCCGATCAGCGTCATGATGATGGCGATCAAGCCCGGCACGAGAAAATTGCGGCTGCGCAACTCGCTGTTGAACCAGATGCGTGGATCGACCTGCAACGGCGCGTTCAAGGTCTGGCCCCGCGCGAGGGCCTGCTGTTGCAGCCATCGCTGCCAGACGCCTTGCACGTAACCAAGGATGAGCCGCGCGGTGTTGGCGTCCACGCCGTTGACGATCACCTGCACCGGCGCGCCGCCGGGTTGGCGCAGTTGCCGCGCGAAATCCGAGCGCAGGTGAACGATGGCATCCACGCGACGCTGCATGAGCGCCGCTTCGGCTTCGTGGAGATTGTGCATGAAGACCGGCGCGAAGTAGCGCGACTGTTGAAAACCCCCGGTGAAGCTGGCGGTGTCGGTGCTGGGCTGTTCCACGACGAGCGCGATCGGCACATGCTCCGCGTCGAGCGACACGCCATAGCCGAAGATCAGCAGCAACACGACCGGGAGCAGGAACGCGATCGCGATGCTGCTCGGATCGCGCAGGATTTGGAGGAACTCCTTGCGCAGCAATCCGCGCAAGCGCATCTGCCCGCCACCGCGTGCGGTCCGTTCAGGTTGCGCGCTCATTCGCCTGCTCCCTTGCTTTCAATCAGCGCGATAAATGCATCCTCCATCGTCGGCTCCGGTCGCTCGGCGGTGCGCTCGCGTTTCTTGATTTCTTCCGGCGTGCCGATCGCGAGAATTTCGCCATCGGCCATGATCGCGAGCCGGTCGCAATACTCGGCCTCTTCCATGAAATGAGTCGTGACCATCACGGTCACGCGTTGCTCGGCCAGCGCGTTGATCCGTCGCCAGAATTCGCGCCGCGCCAGCGGATCGACGCCGGAAGTCGGTTCGTCGAGGAACAGGATTTCCGGCTCGTGCATGAGCGCGCAGGCCATCGCCAGCCGCTGCTTGTGGCCTAACGGAAGATCGAGACTGGTGACGTCGGCCATCGGAGCGAGTTCGAATTGGCTCAACGCCCAATCCATCCGATCGCGCTGGCGTTTCCCGAAAAGATTGTAGGCGCTGCTGAAGAAACGCAGGTTTTCGCAGACGCTGAGATTGCCGTAGAGCGAGAATTTCTGCGACATGTAACCAACCTTCGCCCGGGCCGCGGCCGCCGCGCGCCGCAGGTCCAGTCCGGCCACGCGCAGACTGCCTTCGGTCGCCGGCAACAAACCGCACAACATCCGAAACACGGTCGACTTGCCCGCGCCGTTTGCGCCGAGCAACCCGAAGACCTCGCCGCGATCCACCCGGAACGTTACGCCTTTGACCGCATAGAAATCGCCGAAGCGCCGTTTGACGTTTTCGACATCAATCACCGGGCCGGCGCCGTTGGTGTGGCGCACCGAATCTCCGCTCATCGCTTCCGGCGATTTCACCGCCGCGGCTTCTGGCTTTCGCTTGCGCAGCATCGTCACAAAACTGTCTTCCAGCCGCGGCGGCACCGGCTGAATGGCGATGTCCTTGTTATTCGGCAACAACTTCGCAGGATCGGGGCGGACATCGCTCTCCATGACCAGGCGCACGGATTCGCCCTGGATCAACGCATCGACCACGCCCGGCGCGGTCGAGAGCGATTCCTGGAGAGCACGCTTGTTGGCGACGGACGAAGTCACCATGTAGGTCCGGCCGCGGGAACGTTCGCTGAATTCCTGCGGCGGACCGTGCCCCAGGACCTCGCCATCGTGCATCAGGATCACTTCAGCGCAGCGTTCCGCTTCGTCGAGATAGGCCGTGCTCAGCAGAACGGTCACGCCTTGCTTTTGCGCGAGTCGATAAACGATCTGCCAAAGTTCGCGTCGCGAAACGGGATCAACGCCCACCGTTGGTTCGTCGAGCAACAATAACTCCGGCGGACGCACCAGCGTGCAGGCCAGCCCGAGCTTTTGCTTCATCCCGCCCGACAAACGACCCGCGAGGCGCGCGGTGAACCGGGCCAGGCCGGTCATTTGCATCAATTCCTCGTAGACGGGAGCACGATCGGCGTGCGGCACGCCCTGCAAATCGGCGTAGAGATCGAGATTTTCCTGGACCGACAAATCTTCGTAGAGCCCAAAGCGCTGCGGCATGTAACCAACGCGCGCCTGCACCGCCAGCGAATCGCGCGTGGCATCGAAACCCAACACCGTGATCTGGCCGTCGTCGGGCACGAGCAGCCCGACCGCCATCCGCATCAGCGTCGTCTTGCCCGCGCCGTCCGGTCCGATCAATCCCGTGACGCGACCACGTCGCACGGCGAGATTGATATCGCGGAGAGCCTCCACTGTTCGCCCGCCCGCCACGAACTGTTTGCGCACGCCGTGCAACTCCAGCACAACGTCGGACTCACGCTGCGCCCGCTCGGTTTTTCCGGAGGCGTCCATGCGTTCGAGCTACTTTTGAGGCTGGTTCAGCGGGATGGTCACGACCGCGGGCATCCCGAGGCGGAGTTCGCCCTTGGGGTTGTGGACAAAGACGCGCACCTGATAGACGAGCTTGGTTCGCACCTCGGCGGTCTCGACCGTTTTCGGGGTAAACTCAGCCGTGGGCGAGATGAACCCGATCCAGCCGTCGTAATGTTTGTCAGGGAAACTATCGGTTGTCACCTCCGCCTTCATTCCTTCGCGGATTTTGCCGAGGTCCGTCTCCGACACATAGGCCCGCACCCATAACGGATCGTCCAGCGCCAGGGTGAAGACCGGCTCCTGCGGCGAAGCCATGTCGCCCGGCTCGAGCAGCCGATCCTGAATGACGCCATTGCTCGGTGCGAAAAGTTTGGCGTTGGCCAGGTCGCGTTTCACCAATTCGAGCTCGGCTTCTTTGGCTTTCAGCGTCGCTTCGGCTGCGGCGATGTTTTGCTTCGCCGCCGCCAGCGTGGCCGTGGCCACATCGAGCACGGCCCGTGCATTGTCGAGGTCCTGGGGAGAGACGACCTTTTTCTCGCGCAGATCCTGGACGCGCTTAAACGTGAGCTCGGCGTTGACGAGATTGGCCTGCGCCACGTTCCTGTCCGCTTCGGCCTTGAGGACGGCTTGCTCCTGCGCGGCCACGTTGGCCTCACTGGTCGCGACGGTCGCCGCAAAGCGCCGGCTATCGAGGGTCGCCAACTCCTGCCCCGCCTGCACGCGGTCGCCTTCCTTCACGAGCAACTCCGTGATCCGCTCGCTATCGTTGAAGGCAAGCTGCACCTGGCGAATGTCCACATTGCCGTAAAGCACCAACCGGTCGTTGGCGCCGGCGCCATGGTGGGTAAACCAAAACCAGACCAGGCCGGCCACGATCGCGATCGCGAGCACACCGAGAAGAATGCGAATTCGGTTTCGTTTCACCATGTCTCGTAAAGCCCGAAATACCAAAGCGTGTGGTGGTCGCCGGCGACACTGTGGCCGGCGCTGAAGAGCAGGCTGAAATGCTCGGTCACATTGTAGGAGCCGCCGAAATTCAACGCCGCAAATCCTTTGTCATCGTTCGTGTCCGCGCCTTGCGCGAAAAATTTCGCCGCCGAGCGTGAGGTGTTTGCCAAAGTTACGCTGCACCAACCAGCCGCCAAAGGGATAGTCACGCTGACCCGGCGCGGGATTGACCACCGCGCCGCCGCCGCCGTAGGTCGTCCACGGGCCCCAGCTTTTCTGCACCCACAGCGGCAATCGGAACCACGTCCGTCCATTGCCCAGTCCGCGACTCTCATCGCCCGTCGGCAACTCGGCCATCGGGAAGATCCCGATCTGCGGCCATTCGTTCGTCTCATGCACGAAGCGATACTTGATGCCCAACTCCATGTCGCCCAGACCGGAAGCGGCCGGCATTCCCGGGCCGTCAACCGAGGTGAGCGGCACGATCAAATGCAATTGGGTATCGGGGAACGCCCCGTAATTCAGTTCGACCGCCGGACCCGCAATGCCATAACTCCCGCCGCCGGAAGTCATGCCGGAGGTAAACAGGTAGGCTTCCCAATGGCGAAGATCCACCGGCTCCGGGTCGTCGGTCAAAAACGGCGGACCGGCGAAGGAGTAAGTCGTCAAAATCAGGTTCAGACAAAGAGCGCGCAAGATGGTTCTGAAGATGTTGCGCACGCGAGGACGGCACTGATTCATTTCGTTTCTTTCCGCGCCGCGGCCTTAGGTGTGTTCGCCAACGCATCGAAGCCGGAGATAACATCGAAGAGTTCTTCGTCGATGCTACTCTGGCGCAATTGGTGGAAGGTGCCGTGAAGCGTGACGAGAAGTTCGTCGATGTTTTTGTCAGCGCGCTGCATCGCGGCGAGACGGCTGGCGTTTTCGCTCGCGAGGGATTCGGCGCAGGCGCGGAAGATCGAGACGAAGAGATACTCGCGAATGAGTGCGCGTAATGTTGCGGTGCTGCTGCCGATGACTTCAGGGAGATTCTTCGCCGGCCAGGGAATCTCGGCCAGCTTGCGACGCCAGGTTTCGTCCAGGGGCAGCAGGCGCTGACTCACCGGCTCGTAGCCCGCTCCAGAGGTGGGGCGGTTGTAGAAGAGGTGAAGCTCGGTGACTTCATTCCGCCCGCGATGCGTCTCGTGCTCGACAAGAATTTTCCCGACCAGCGGCGTGATGGCTTTGATGGAGTTCGGCACCGAATAGAGCCCGACCGGTGTCAGCCCCGCGTCTTTCAAACGTGCGTGCACGCGATCGCCGACGGCCCAGACTTGCGGTTTATTCGTTAGGGCGGCCAGGGCCTTCACCGCGTGATCGGTTACGACATCATTAAACTGGCCGACCAATCCCTTGGTCGGAACCGAAGACGACCGCGGCGATTGCATCTGCGCCCGGACGCTTGGTCGGCCGTCAGCAATGCCGAGGGACCGGCCGCCCGAAAGCAGACGGTCAGGCCCAACTCCACGGTGCGGTAATAATCGCCTAACGACTTCACCGACTTTTCATACTGGCCGATGCTCGAAGCCGCCAAAGCTTTCATGGTCCGCACGACGGATTGAAGATCGCCTGCGCTTTCGATCTTTTGGCGCAGACTCTCCGTCGTATTGCTCATGTTCTTTGCCTTGTCCGCCGTCTTGGGCTTGGGATGAAAAGCGACCAGCGCCTGTTGTGCGATGTCAGTGATCGTTTTGCGATCTTCGTCGCTGAGTTTATCGGCGGTGTTCAAGCGCTTGATCACCTCCGCCGGGATCTTTGCGGCAGCCGTGCGCAAAGCCTGCTCCGCTTCTTTCATCCGCTCGAGCGGCACGTCGTCGAAGAGGTTCGCGCTCAACGCCAGGAGCACGGCGATTTGTTCGACCACCGAAACCGGAGCGAATTCCGGTTGCTCGAGACAGGCGCGGATACGCCGTCCGTGCTCGATGATCTTGCGCGCTTCTTCATCCAGCCGCGCGCCGAATCGGGAAAAGGTTTCGCGTTCCTCGAACTGGGCGTAGGCCAGTTTGAGATCGCCCGTGACCGCGCGGTAGGCGGGCAACTGCGCCTTGCCGCCGACGCGCGAGACGGATTTGCCGACATCGACCGCGGGCAGGACGCCCAGTTCGAAAAGCGAAGGCGAGAGATAAATCTGGCCGTCGGTGATCGAGATCAGATTGGTCGGGATGTAGGCGGAAATATTTTGCGCTTCGGTCTCGATGATCGGTAACGCCGTGAGGGAACCGCCGCCGAGTTCCTTGCGCAAATGGGTCGCGCGCTCGAGCAGGCGCGAGTGAATGTAAAAGATGTCGCCCGGAAAAGCTTCGCGCCCCGGGGGCCGGCGGAGCAACAACGAGAGCTCGCGATAAGCGCGCGCGTGGTGGGTGAGATCGTCGTAAACGATGAGCACGTCGCGGCCCGCTTCCATGAAATGCTCCGCGATGCTGGTCGCGGCATAAGGCGCGATGTAAGCGAGCCCGGGCGGATCGTTCCCCTCGGTCACGACCACGACCGTGTAATCCATCGCGCCCTTCTCGCGCAAACCGGCCACAACTTTGGCGACCGCCGACGCGCGCTGACCAATGGCGCAATAGACGCAGACGACATCGCGGCCGCGCTGATTCAGAATGGTGTCGATCGCGATCGCGGTCTTGCCCGTCCGGCGATCGCCCAAAATCAACTCGCGCTGCCCGCGTCCGATCGGAATGAGCGCGTCGATCACTTTCAACCCGGTCTGAAGCGGCACCGTCACCGGCGCGCGATCCATGATCGCCGCCGCCGGTCGCTCGATCGGCAGACGTTCGCTCGCTGCCACGGGCCCATTGCCATCGAGCGCTCGACCAAGCGGATCGATCACGCGCCCGAGCAAGCCCTCCCCCACCGCGACATCCATGACCCGGCCGGTCCGCTGAACTTCATCGCCCGCGTGCAGACCCTGATATTCGCCGAGCAGAACAACGCCGATTTCTTCCTCGTCCACGTTGAACGCGATCCCAAAAAGGTCGCCGGGAAACTTGAGCAGTTCCTCAAAGCCCGCGTTGGGAAGGCCGGACACCCGTGCGATGCCAGTGGAGACGCTGATGATCGTGCCGACTTCATGCGGCGCGAGTTGCGGCTTGAACGCTTCGCGCACCTGCTCGATTCCCGCGAACGTGCGATCAAAGACGCTCTCCAGACTTTCCGGCGTCGCGTTCATTTACTTTTCGCGACTGACTTTTGCTCGTTAGGCTGCGGTTTCGGTTGGTCCTTCGCTTTCAAAAGTTCGCCCACGCCATTTCCAAATCCGTGAGGTAATCGGCGATGCTCCACGCGAGCTTTTGGCCGTTCGTGGTTAGTTCGATGCCGCTGACCAAATCCGGCGCGGTCTCGAACCGGAGTTTTATTTCGCTCGAGAAGGTTTCGTTGAGCGCTTTTTGAATTGCGGCCTGCTGCTCGGCGGGGAGGTCGAACGCACTGCGCACGACTGCGGGATCGGGCGCCTGTCTTAAGCGCTTCGCCGAGGCTGGCTTTCGTTTTTGCGTCCAGCGCTTGCAGGCGTCGCAGGAAAACGTCAGCCGTCCGCTCTTCGAGGCTGGCCGTGGCGAGATCGGTCAGCGTCTTTCGGGTGATGGCGAATACTTCCTCCTGGGTTCGGCGACTGATGGCCTGGCTCAAGTGCTGCGCGTCGTTTCGTAGGGTCTCGCCTCGCTTCGCGCTCAAGGCGTCGGCGGCTTTGCGCGCTTCGTCGAGGAGTCGCTCGCGCTCGGCTTTCGCTTCGTCGGTTGCTTTGCTCAGGAGCGCGGCGCGCTGCTGGTCGAACTCGTCGTTCTTGTGCTGGAAATCGTCGCGCTCTTTTTTCGCTTCGGCTTTTTTCGCGGCGGCATCGGCCAGTTCGGCGGCGATCTTCTTCTCGCGCGCGTCGATCGCGTTGAGGATCGGTTTGTAAAGAAAGCGCCTCAACAGCCAGACGAGGATGAGGAAGTTGAGCGCCTGCGCCCCGACGGTGAACCAGTCGATGAGCATGGATTACTTTCCGGCCGCCTGCGCGATGACGTGATTCCAGAACGGATTGGCGAAGATCAGAATCATCGAGACGACGAAGCAATAGATGGCGGTCGATTCGATCATGGCGAGGCCGACGAAGAGCGTGCGCGTGATCGTGGCGGAGGCGTCGGGCTGCTGGGCGAGCGCGGTGAGCGCGGTCGCGACCGAGCGCCCTTCGCCGAGGGCCGGCATCATACAGCCGATACCGGTCGTTAGGCCGGCGGTGACGATCGAGGCGACCGCGATGAGTGTCATATTATCCATTGGTGTTGTCCTTTGTTTGTTAGGCTGCTGTTTCAAGTTTCGGCCGGCGCGTGCGCGTGGCCGCCGCGATGTAAACCGCGGCGAGGATGCTGAAGATGTAGGCCTGCACCATGCCGGTGAGGAGGCCGAGCGCCGTCATCACGATCGGGAAAATGAACGGCGTGATCGTGAGCAGAATGCCGATGATCATCGCCCCGCTCATCATGTTGCCGAAGAGACGGACGGCGAGCGCGAGGGTGCGCGAGAGTTCGCTGATGATGTTGAACGGCAGCATGATCACCGTCGGCTCGATGTAGGATTTGAGGTAGCCGCCGAGGCCCTGGTCCTCGATGCCGAAGAGCGGCACGGCGACAAAGACGCAGAGCGCGAGCGCGGCGGTGGTCGAGAGCGAAGCGGTCGGCGGCTCGTAGCCGGGAATGATGGTGCAGAGCGCGGAGACGGCGACGAAGAGAAAGAGCGTGCCGAGAAAACCGAGATACTTCTCCGGGTGACGCAGACCGACTTCTTCGATCTGTTTGTTGATCCCGGTGACGATGATTTCCAAAAAGTTCTGCCAGCGGGTGCGTTCCAGTTCGGTGGAAAGATTGCGCGTGATGAGCTTCGCGCCGACGGCCAGCACGATCATCAGGCCCCAGGTGAAGACGATGGTGCCGTTGAGTTTGAGAAACCCGTGCTGCCAGAAAATCATCTGGTCGGGACTAAGGCGCATGACTGGCCTCCGGTGTTCGCGAGCTGTGATCTTCGGCCGGCGCGCGGGTCAGCCACGTCACGACGAAACGCGCGACGACGAATCCGAGCAGACACGCCAGCAACCGTCGCCAATCGCCGCGGCCGACAAAGTAAAAGCCGGCGAGTGCGATGCCCATGCGCAGCAGCATGCTGCCGAAAAACCAAAGCGCGGGTTGCCTGGACGAAAGGCCTTTGCGCACGGTCCACCAAAGGCCGCCGAAAAAAATCGCTCCAAGCAAAAGGCCGGCAGCGCCCGCGAGCAGCAATGGCAGTGGATCATTCATCGTTAGGCGCCTCGTCGTCGTCCCGCATCGCTTTCTCTTCCTTGGCGACCCAACGCCACGCATTCAGACAACCAATCGTGAGCCCGGCGACCAGGAGCGCGAGTGTCCAGGAATGGGCTCCGGGATGATGCTTGTCCAACCAAATGCCGAGCGCGGCGCCGAGCAATGTCGGCACGGTCACCGACCAGCCGATCAGTCCCATCATGCCGAGGCCGAACCAGACGCCGGGCTTCGGATTGCGCCGCGCCTTGAGTTTGCGCGCCGCCTTCACGCCGATTTGTCCGGCGAAATCTGTCTCCGTCCGATCGTTAGGCGGGTCGCTCATTTTTGAAAGCTTGCGAACCGATGCAGAAAGCCGGTTTCCAATTTCGCCATGACTGAGCGGACGTTTTGCTCGTTTTCATCGAGCGCGAGGAATTCCTGCTTCACCGCGTCGCGCAACTGTCCAAGATCCGTTCCGCCGAGCGCACGGCGCACGGAGACGAGCACATCCGCGCCGGTTTTCACGAGCACGCCTTCGTCCACCGCGACGAAGACTTCGCCGTCGGATTCGGTTTCGTAAGTCAGAATCCCCGGTGCGAGTGCGGCCACGCAATCGAGCCGGTGCGGCAGAATCCCGAACGAACCTTCGCGCGTCTCCGCGACGATGCGCGATACGCCGGCTTTCTCAGCGAAAACCTGGAACGGGAGAAGAATCTTAAGCTGCATGTGCGGCGGCGACCGGTGCCGGTTGTGGTTGCGGTTTTGTTTCCCTCGGGGCTTTGGGCGCGCTCGGTTTCGCTTTCGCCTTGGCCTCATCGACCGCGCCGATCATGTAGAACGCGCTCTCGGCTAGATCCTTGAATTCGTCGCGCAGGATTCGTTCACAGCCATCCAGCGCGTCTTTCAGACTAACGAGTTTACCTTTCATGCCGGTGAATTGCTCGGTGGTGAAAAATGGCTGCGTGAGAAACCGTTCCAGCCGTCGCGCGCGGGCGACCACGTTGCGATCCTCGGGCGAGAGCTGCTCCAAGCCGAGCATCGCGATGATGTCTTTGAGCTCGGCGTATTGCGCGAGCGTGCGCCGGATTTCCTGCGCCAGCTTGTAATGGCGTTCGCCGACAATACCCGGCGTCGCCATCTTGGAACTCGATTGCAGCGGATCGATCGCGGGAAAAAGTCCTTCGCTCGCGCGCTGGCGCGAGAGGACAATCGACGCCGAGAGATGCGAGAAGGTATGCACCGCTGCCGGATCGGTGAAATCGTCCGCCGGCACATAGACCGCCTGGATCGAAGTGATCGCGCCGGTATCCGTATTGGCGATGCGTTCTTCCAATCCGGAAAGCTCAGTGCCCATCGTGGGCTGATAGCCGAGACGCGACGGCATCTGGCCCATCAATACCAGAGACTTCCATACCGGCCTGAATGAAGCGGAAGATATTATCTATGAGCAGCAGCACATCCCGGTGTTCATCGTCGCGAAAATATTCGGCCATCGTTAGGGCTGCATGGCCAACCCGAAATCGGCTGCCCGGCGGCTCGTTCATTTGGCCGAAGACCATGATCATGTTCGGCAGAACACCCGCCGCCTTCATATCGCGATAAAGCTCTTCGCCTTCGCGACAACGTTCGCCGATCCCACAGAAAATACTCACGCCCTCCTGGTGCCCGATCATGTTGTGGATCATCTCGGTGAGCAGAACGGTCTTGCCCACGCCCGCGCCGCCAAACAATCCCGCTTTTCCTCCGCGCTCCAGAGGCACGAGCACATCGATAACCTTGATACCGGTTTCAAAAACTTCCGACTTGGTGGAACGTCGCGCCAGGGACGGTGGTTCCCGATGCACCGAACGCCATTCGACATCGACGGTGCCGGTTCGCGATCAATTGCGTTGCCAAAGACATCGAACATCCTCGAGAGAATTCCTTTGCCCACCGGCGCCTTGAGTGGCCCGCCCGTGTTCTCCACCGCCATGCCGCGCGCAAGGCCTTGCGTCGGCGTCAGCGCAATGCCGCGCACGTGATTCGCATCCCTCTGCGCCAGCACTTCTATAACGATCTCTTTTTTCGCACCCGTGCGGAGCACCGAATAGACCGGCGGCAAATGCGCCTCGAATCGCACATCCACCACGCTGCCGCGCACGGAGACTATTTTGCCGCAATGATTCGATTTATCGTCGTTCACAACTGGCTGCTCCCAAATCGGTTCTCCAGCGTACTTTCGTTTTTTGCGCGATCATTCTGCCGATCGGCTTCGCGTCCCAAATTCGATTCATGGTATTTTATCGTCACAATGAAACGAATCCTAACATTGACAATGAACCCCGCGATCGACGCGAGCTGCGCCGTTCCAAATGTTTTCCCGGATCACAAATTGCGTTGCGGCGTCGTTCTTCACGAAGCTGGCGGCGGTGGCGTAAACGTCTCGCGCGCGATCCAAAATTTAGGCGGCCAGTCCACGGTCTTTTACCTCGCCGGCGGACCGAGCGGTCAGATGTTCGGAGCATTGCTCGATCGTGAAGGACTGAAACATCTCGCCATCCCAATTACAGATTGGACACGCGAAAACTTCATGGTCACGGAAAGCGCCAGCGGCCAGCAATATCGTTTTGTCACGCCAGGACCGCAGCCTCAGACCCGAAGAATGGAATAGTTGTTTGGCAACGGATCGCCAATATTGATCCGATGCCGGACTTTTGTGTCGGAAGCGGCAGTCTCCCGCCGGATGTCCCGTCTGATTTTTACGGGCGCTTTGCGAAGAGAGTTCGCGAGAAAGGAAGCCGTTTTGTTCTCGATACTTCGGGCGCGGCGTTGAGCGAGGCGCTGCGCGGTGGCGGCGTTTATCTCGTGAAACCGAGCATGCGTGAATTGCGCGAATTTGTCGGTCAGGAGTTTCTTCATGAAAGCGAACAAGAAGACGCAGCCCTCCAGATTGTGAAGAGTGAGCAGGCTGAGATCGTCGTGGTCTCAATCGGCGCGGCCGGAGTGCTCCTCGCTACCCGCAGCGGCTGCCAAAGAATTCGATCGCCGAGCGTTCCCGTGAAAAGCAAAGTCGGCGCGGGCGACAGCATGGTCGCAGGGATTGTGCTCGCACTTGCGCGCGATATGTCGATCGAAGATGCCGTTCGTTTCGGAATAGCCTGCGGCGCGGCCGCGGTCATGATGCCCGGCACGCAGCTTTGCCGGCGCGAAGACGTGGATCGATTATTTGCACAAATCATGACGTGACTGTTGTTCTCGCCGGTCGCATCACGATTCTCCCAACCAAATTCGCGCTTCGTCCATCGAGTCACTTTCAAAATAGCGAACCTTTGCCCGCGTAAACGGTCGACAAAACTTCGCCATCCATTCCTCCCACTTCTTGTCGCCCACCATGGCGATCCGCTCGATGTCGGCGAAATGTTTCACCCCCAGCTTTAAATCGTCCCAGGCTGCGTGAAGCTCCCACCCGTGAAAATCGCTCATCTCAAACAGCAAACGAAGCTTCCCATGCTTTTTTGCGAGACGATCGAACTCCGGCACAAAGCGTTCGTAATCGGCATGCACAAGTTTGCCGGTGACTCGGACTTCCAGAATCTTGCCGCTATCTTTTTGTTCGAGTTGTACCGGCATTATTACTCGCTCCCCTGTGCTGGTTGTGGGTTCGCGATCACTGACGACTTCGACGGCCACGCGACCAGGACGGAACGCCATTATCGTCGCGAAGGTTCAAAACTTCGTTTCCCTTCTTCACTTTCGCGGCGATGATCGCCGGTTTCCCATCAATCATCACTCGAGAACCGGTCACGGTGATTGTATCGTTCGCTTCTATCTTCGGCGTTTGTTTCTCCATGTACCACGCTGGTCCCAAATGCACCGCGATGGTTTCCTTGTCGGTCTGCAACGTGAGATGAGCTCCGTAGCCGCGATTTTTGGGCGGAGTGGTCTTCTCCACCGACAACACCTTGCCCTCGATCGTTTCGACCGTCTTCGGATTGTAATTACGCTGCGCCACAGCGTTTAACGCTGCGATCATAACCGCACCTGCTATTGCAACGCTCAGTAGTGTTCTCATCCTTTCTTCCTTTCCGTTTTGCCTTTCGTTTCGTGCTTTCTCTTTTCTAAAGTTGCTATGCTCGTTGATCAGCGTGCAAGGCGGTCGCAGGACACGGTCACTCCGCCCGGGCATCGGCTCCATGTTCGGATAACTGGGCGCCGAACCAACGGTGAATTGCCGTCAGGAAATGCGGGTCTGAGGTCTCGAAGCGGATCGCCGCCCCGTTCGGGAGCGCCTCGTACGTGACATTGATTTTGGCTGCGCCGGCTTCCAGCTCTTTCAGTCCGGGCATCGTCGCACCGTGCAACTTCGCCGGGTCGCTGAAGTCGCCTTTCTGAAATTGCGCCGCCTCATGCTGGAGGTGCTGTTGAATCAGGGGTATCTGATCGCTGGCCCCGGCTTCACGTGTTACCACCTGCATGACTCCGCCCTGCTCAGTCATTTTGAAGACATGCACAGTCTTCGACATTGCAAAGGGCATCACGCTGTGAGCCATGTGATGCACATGCTCCTGCTGAGTTTGCGCTTTGGCCAGATTAACCATTGTTATCAACCCGATCACAACCACGACGGCTCGCCAAAGCAAACCGACAATGACCCGTAGTTTGATTATCGCTTTCATTTCTTCCTTTCCGTTTTTGTGCACTCTTGTGCCTTCTCTGTTTCTAAAATCGCCAGCGTAGTTTTCATGACCGTGTCGGGATTCAACGAGATGCTATCGATCTTTTGCTCGACCAGGAATTGCGCGAAGTCTGGATAATCGCTCGGCGCCTGGCCACAAATCCCGATCTTTCTGCCTTTCCTTCGGCAGACCGCGATCACGTCAGCGATCATCTTTTTCACGGCCGGATTTCGCTCATCGAAAATTCCAGCAACGATTTCGGAATCACGATCGACACCGAGAATGAGCTGGGTGAGATCGTTCGAGCCAATGCTGAAGCCATCAAAGATCTCGGCAAATTCCTCCGCAAGAATGACGTTGCTCGGAATTTCGCACATGACGTAAATCTCCAGGCCTTTCTCTCCGCGCCGGAGGCCGTTCGATTCCATTTCGGCTATGACTTTGCGGCCTTCCTCGACCGTTCGGCAGAACGGCACCATCAATTTCACGTTTGTTAAGCCCATCTCCTCACGCACCTTTTTCATCGCGCGACATTCGAGCGAAAAGCCAGCCCGGTATCTCTGGTCGTAGTAACGCGACGCCCCGCGAAACCCGAGCATCGGGTTCTCCTCAGTTGGTTCGTAGGCTCGGCCCCCGATCAAGTTTGCATACTCATTCGTTTTGAAATCACTCAATCGAACGATCACATCCTTCGGATAAAACGCGGCCGCGATCATCGCCACCCCCTGTGCAAGTTTGTCCACGAAGAACTGCGACTTGTCGTCATATCCGGTCGTCAACTTGTCGATTTTCGCTTTGACAAGTCCGGCAGCCGCCGGATCGATCTTCGCGTAATCGATCAGCGCGAGCGGATGAATCTTAACGTAGTTGCTGATGATGAATTCCTCGCGCGCCAGACCGACGCCGTCGTTGGGGATGAAGGAGAGCCGGAACACTTCCTCGGGATTTGCGACATTCATCATAACCCTCGTCCGCGGCCGCGGCAGGCCTTTCAGGTTTGTTCGCTCGACATCGAACGGCAGTTGACCTTCGTAAACGAAACCGACATCGCCTTCCGCACACGAAACCGTGACCAACTGTCCATTACGCAACAGTTCCGTGCCGTGTTCCGTGCCGACAATCGCCGGAACACCGAGCTCGCGGCTAACAATCGCCGCATGACAAGTTCGGCCGCCGCGATTCGTCACGATCGCCGCGGCCTTTTTCATGATCGGCTCCCAATCGGGATCGGTCTTGTCGGTGACGAGCACTTCGCTCTGCTGAAATTCGTTGAGATGATGCGCGCTCTTGATCACACGCACCGGTCCCGCGGCGATTTTTGATCCAACGCTGCGACCACTCGTGAGAACGCGTCCGTGCTCCTTCAATCGATAGGTTTCGAGCACATCGCGATCACGCCGGGATTCCACCGTCTCGGGGCGGGCCTGAACAATGAACAGCTCCCCAGTGTTTCCGTCCTTCGCCCACTCCGTGTCCATCGGCGTCGGCTTGCCCTTGACCGCACTGTAATGGTCTTCGATTACGCACGCCCAACGCGCGAGGGTAAGAATATCATCATCAGAAATCGCGAACCGATTCCGATCGCCGGCAGACACCGGCACATTTTTGACCATCTTTTCGCCACCGATGTCGTAGATGAGCTTGAACTCCTTGTTGCCGATTGTTTTTTGAAGAATCGGACGAAATCCATTTTTCAACGTGGGCTTGAAAACGTAGTACTCATCCGGATTCACCGAGCCCTGGACAACATTCTCGCCCAGGCCATAAGCTGCATTGATCAATATCGCGTCGCGAAAACCTGTCTCGGTGTCGATGGTAAACATCACACCTGACGCGCCAAGATCGGAGCGGACCATTCGTTGCACCGCGATCGAGAGCGCAATCTTGCCGTGATCGAATCCTTTGTCCGCGCGATAGGAAATAGCGCGATCGGTAAAGAGCGACGCAAAGCAGCGGCGACACGCGTCGATCAACGCGTGGCGTCCACGCACGTTGAGATAGGTTTCTTGTTGTCCGGCGAAGCTTGCGTCCGGCAAATCTTCAGCTGTCGCGCTGCTTCGAACCGCCACACCCGCCTTCGCGCCGCCATCTTCGCGCAAACGATCATATGCGCCGGTGATTTCCGATTCGAGTTCAGCCGAAAACGACGCCGAGACAATTGCCTCGCGAATTTCCGATCCACAACCGCGCAACGCCTCCAAATTTCGCGTGTCCAAGCCACGCAGTAGATTGTCGATCTTGCGGTCTAGTCCGGCTTCGCGCAGGAAATCGCGGTAAGCCTGTGCGGTAATGGCGAATCCATCCGGAACTTTCACGCCTTTGGGCGCCAGCTCCCGGAACATCTCGCCTAACGAGGCGGTCTTTCCACCCACTGTTGGCACATCTTTGATTCCGATTTCCCGAAACCATTCAACGTATGCAGATTTCGCGACACTCGATTTCTCGGAAGCTTTCACAATCGGTCTTTCTACAATTGACATACCTTTCATCTGGACTGTTCGACAAATCAGCCCTCGCGTTAAGGCCGAATCATCTACACGGATGCCGATGTTGCGGTGTGGCGCGGTGGGCGGGCTCACTAACGGCCTGAGCTACGGCTTCGATCAGCGCAACAAGTGTGATCACGAACCCGATCAGCAGAAATGCCGGGTGAACTATAATCGCCAACGCGATCGCCAGTGCGATTAACAGGGTCACTGTTCTGGCATCGAGGAATTTGTGTGTGTTCATAACGCCTCCTTTTCGATTCCAGCTTAAACGGCTGGCGGCCGTGCGATAACCGCGGCTTGTTTTTCATTGCGCAGATTTTGCGCGGAGGTTTGTGTGATTCTAGCGGAACTCGAGTGCCAAGCGCCGCGCAAGTTCCCTCAAAAACGTGCGACCGCGACGGGCGTTCGCCATCGTTACGTTGGGATCGTTATTGCCGGCCATCTCCAGTATGATCGTTCCTCGAAACCGGACTTCGATCAAATCGCGCAGAAATTTCTCCCAATCGATTTTGCCATCGCCCGGCGGCGAATGATTGTCGTTCGCGCCATTGTTGTCGTGAGCGTGAATCATTCGCAAGTGCGCGGAAAGTTTGTGGACGAGGCCATGCATGTCGCCGGCGAGAAAAGCGTGACCGGTATCGAGACAAACACCTACTTGGGCGCTGTTGATTCCGTCCAGAATCCACAGGATGTCGCTGGTGTTTCCGAAGAGCAGGTGCGGCAATTTGTTCTCGAGCACGCACATGAATCCCGAGGTCTTTGCAGTGCTGCGCAATTCGATTCAACGATTCGATCACGTTTTGCATTCGCGGCAATTGTTCGTCGGCCGATATGGCCGCGGGATTCTCCGGGCCGGGATGGAGGACAAAGTAATGCACCCGCAAAAGCGCGGCCGCATCCGCCGCTTTAAAAATTTCCGCCACCGAGGCGGCGCGTTGCGCGGCATCGCAAGATGCAATGTCGATGGCAGGCGCAAACGGCGCATGAAACGAATACGCCTCCATGCCCAGCCCGCGAACTGTTTTACGCAGGGCTGCTGGCCATCCCGGCGATTCTGCTGGCGCGTTGGGTGAGCGTGGCCGTGCCTGTGACCGTGATGCGTCGCTGGCGGAAATTCACGCCCGGCACCATCACCATCATGACGTGGGGCGGTTTGCGCGGCGGCATTTCCGTCGCGCTGGTGTTGTCGCTGCCGGCCGGCCGCGAGCGCGAAATCGTGCTGGCCGTGACCTACCTCGTGGTCATCTTTTCCATTCTGGCCCAAGGCCTGACCCTCAAGCGCGTCGTGCGCGGTTTGGTGAAACGCTGAAAAGGTTCCTCATCTTTATTGGCAAGGGAAAGCGCGAAGTTCATGATCGGTTTGTTGGAACGATACCGGTCATGCCAAACGTGAAGCGAAAATTTGTTTCTATGGCATCGCGCCAGGTGGATCGTTGACGGTTAACCTAACGATCGTGCAGCCGGCCCAGAGTGTGATCGAGAGAGCGCTTTAACTTTTCGGCAGCACCGTCGATGGCCTCTGCAATCGTCGCCGCCTCGTTCGTGACGGCAATCGGTTGGTGACCTTCGAAGCGCGCTTCCATCATGCAGCGTTTATCAGCGCTCCCACCCTTCTCCCCGTTCTCATCGCTAAGGTGGACCTCCACGCGGGTAATGTGTTCTGCGAGGTGCCCCAAGATACTCTCCACTGTGGCTTCCGCCTGCTGGGCCATCTTTTCGCGACCGTCAATGTTGTTGTCTGTGTTGATCTGAATTTTCATGATTTTACTTCTGTGTTTCCCGTTCCTTAAAAGCGACTGATGGCGGCAGCCCCGGTTTTGGTCGGCGTCCGCTCGGAGGGGACGCCGACGACGCGGCCACCCTTCTTCTGCTGGGTTTCAAAGACCGGTATCGAAGCCTTCATAACCACCCTCCCGTAAAACCCGCTCGCTGCAAGCCGCTGACAACGTATGGGCAGTTTCGCATCAATCGCCACAACAAGCCGCTACGATAGTTCTCAATCATCAGCACAATCGGCCCCTGATTTAACCCATATTGCCACGGTGACACCCAATAATGATCGCTACAAACATTACCACGACTCCGACCCATAGCCGCCAATCGGTATGAGCGCGCTTCCAGTACGGCGCGTGACTAGGCTGATTGCCGCCTCTATCTGACGCGGGCCTGTGATGGTGGTGGGCACTCATTTATTCGTGCTCTGGTTCCATTTCCAGTTTCGGATTTCCGGCAGGTCCTCGCCATGCTTGTCGATGTAATGCTTGTGTTCGATCAGCTTATCGTTCATTTGCTGCTTCAAGTAGGAACCTTGAGAACCCAAGTGCGGCAGGCGATCAATCACATCTTGCACCAGGTGGAACCGGTCCAGGTCGTTCTGCACGCGCATGTCAAAGGCAGTTGTGATGGTGCCCTCTTCCTTGTAACCCCGGACGTGCAGGTTGCGATTGGTCCGGCGATAGGTCAGCCGGTGAACGAGCCATGGGTAGCCATGGAAGCCAAAGATGATGTGCTTGTCCTTGGTGAAGAGTGAATCGTAATCGCCGTCGCTCAGTCCGTGCGGGTGTTCGCTCGCGGACTGCAGCCTCATTAGATCCACCACGTTGACCACGCGAATTTTTAGCTCGGGCAAATGTTCGCGGAGGATGGAAGTGGCGGCGAGTATCTCCAAGGTTGGCGTATCTCCGCAACAAGCCATGACAACGTCCGGCTCGGAGCCCTGATCGTTGCTGGCCCATTGCCAGATACCGATGCCTTCCGTGCAATGAATCACTGCGGCATCCATCGTCAGCCACTGCGGTAAAGCGTGTTTGCCCGCGACGACGACGTTGACGTAGTGGCGGCTGCGCAAACAATGATCGAAGACGGACAAGAGACAGTTGGCGTCGGGCGGTAAGTAGACACGCACGATATCTGCCTTCTTGTTGATGACGTGGTCGAGGAACCCGGGATCCTGGTGAGTGAAGCCGTTATGATCCTGCTGCCAGACGTGGGAAGCGAGGAGGTAGTTCAGCGACGCGATCTTCCGGCGCCACGGTAGTTCCAATGTCACCTTCAACCACTTGGCGTGCTGGCTGAACATTGAGTCAACGATGCGAATGAAAGCTTCATAGCTATTGAATAATCCGTGACGGCCAGTTAGCAGGTAACCTTCCAGCCAGCCTTCGCACTGATGCTCGCTCAGCATCGAATCCAGGACCTGCCCGGCGGGCGCGAGGAACTCGTCGTTACTCACCTCTCGCGCGTCCCATTGGCGGTTTGTCACTTCGAAAACCGCGCCCAGCAGATTGGAAAGTGTCTCATCAGGACCAAAGACGC
Source organism: uncultured Verrucomicrobiae bacterium (assembly GCA_963803315.1). Taxonomy (GTDB): domain Bacteria; phylum Verrucomicrobiota; class Verrucomicrobiia; order Chthoniobacterales; family UBA10450; genus JBBQFI01. The sequence continues at coordinate 258,503 of CAWDLY010000010.1, forward strand.
GGAAGTTACGCCGATCCTGGTTCAGCCTGGCCACGTCTCGCAGGAACTTACCAAGCACCATAGTGTCCTGGCCAACCACCGCGCCGGGCGAAGGCACATGCACTGCGTGGTCGCAGAAGTCGGGCATGCGCAGGTCGCGGAGTAGGATTCCTCCATTGGCGTGCGGATTCGCGCCCATGCGTCGGTCGCCTTTCGGCGCCAGCTCTGCTAACTCGGGTCTTAGTGTGCCATTCTCATCGAATAGCTCCTCGGCTTTGTAGCTCTTCATCCAGCTTTCGAGCAGCGCGACATGATCGGGATGCGCGGCATCGACCAGGATTGGAACCTGGTGGGCCCGAAACGTTCCTTCGATTTGCAATCCATCGACCACTTTCGGTCCCGTCCAGCCCTTGGGTGACTTAAGGACGATCATAGGCCAGCGAGCACGAGTAGTGTCATTATTGTTCCGCGCATTCGTTTGGATCTGCCGGATTTCCTCGATAACCTTTTCCAAAGCGGCGGCCATGAGTTGATGCATCTTCTCCGGCTCATCACCTTCTACGAAGTAAGGTGTCCAGCCGCAGCCGCGGAAAAATTGTTCCAACTCCTCATGCTCGATGCGGGCGAGGACGGTCGGGTTGCTGATTTTGTAGCCGTTGAGATGTAGGATAGGCAGCACGGCTCCGTCGGTAATCGGATCGAGTAACTTATTAGACTGCCATGCCGTGGCTAACGGACCCGTTTCCGCTTCACCGTCGCCAACAACGCAGGCGACGATCAGCTCGGGATTGTCGAATACAGCCCCGAAGGCATGACTTAGCGAGTAGCCCAGCTCACCACCTTCGTGAATCGATCCCGGCGTAGTTGGCGCAACGTGGCTGGAAATTCCGCCAGGAAAAGAGAATTGCTTGAACAGCTTTTTCAGACCGGCTTCGTTCTGAGTGACGTTCGGATAAACCTCGCTCCAGGTGCCTTCGAGGTAAACATTGCCCACAATCGCCGGGCCCCCGTGACCAGGACCGGCGACGTAAAACATGTCCAGGTCATACTTTTTGATGACCCGGTTCAAATGCACATAGATGAAGTTCTGGCCTGGCGTCGTGCCCCAGTGTCCGACCACCAAAGGTTTAATGTGTGAAAGTTTCAGTGGCTCTTTCAACAGCGGATTGTCGTAAAGATAAATCTGACCTACGGACAGATAGTTAGCGGCACGCCAATAGGCGTTGATCTTGTCGAGCAATTCCGGCGTTAGCGGGTTGGTATTCATGGTTTATTTTTTTTCTGTGCGCCAAAGCGGAGGACGCGGCTGACCGACCTTGCAATCATTAGTTCTTCATCAGTGCGAATGACGCGAACCGTGACCCGGCTGGTATCGGTGGAAATCACCCCTGCAGTCTTCCTGTTGCGCGACTCATTCAATTCAACGCCGAGAAAGCCCAGCCCCTCGCAGATGCGCGCGCGAATGAGCGGCGCGTTTTCGCCGATGCCTCCGGCGAAGACGAGCGTGTCCAATCCACCGAGCGCTGCGGCAAAGGAACCGATCCATTTTTTCGCCTGATAACAAAATATCGCGACGGCTTCCGCTGCGCGAACGTCCTTTCCTTCGCGGTCGAGCAAGTCCGTCATGTCGGAGCTGGTTTCCGAAACCCCGAGAAGCCCGGATTCGCGATTCACCATCCGATCAAATTGCGAGGCGGTCATTTTCTCGGTGCGCGCCAGATAGCTAACGAGTCCAGGATCCAGATCGCCGGAGCGGGTGCTCATGACCAACCCCGCCGTGGGCGTGAAAGCCATGCTGGTGTCGATGCTCTTGCCATCGCGGACCGCAGCCATGCTCGCGCCGTTTCCGAGATGCGCGAGGATCACTCGACCCTTCATCGCCGCCCGATCCCCAAGACGCTGGAGTTCTTCCATGAGGTAGGCATAGGACAAACCGTGAAACCCGTAACGCTGAACTCCCTTCGCCTCGTAGCGACGCGGAATAGGGAGTAACTTCGCCACGCGCGGCATCGTGGTGTGAAACGCAGTGTCGAAACAGGCCAACTGCGGCAGTTTTGGGTGACGCCGGCGAAAGGCTTCAATTAGCTCGATCTCGCGAGGCAGATGGTCTGGGTCGATCGGACTAAGGCGACGCAGTTCATCCAGCAATTCTTGGGTGACCAACTCGGGCGCGGTGTGCTGCATGCCGTGGACTACTCGATGTCCCACCGCCCGGACTGATTCGAAGCTCTTTTGGCCTTCGAGCCAATCAATCAGGAAATTCGCTGCTGAGTTGTGATCGGTGGCGATTCTCCGGCTGTCCAGCTGTTTCCCCGCTGAATCATTGAAAGTCAGATTCGTTCCGCTCAGGCCGATACGATCAACCTTTCCGTTAAGCCCTCGCTCGAGCGATTCGCCTGTCTGGTAAAGCGCGAACTTGATACTCGACGAGCCGCCATTGATTGTCAGGAGGCATGGATTGGTTGGCTTCATGACGATTCGTTAGTCATTCCGCAATCCGAACGAAGCCAGCTTGGCGCGCGTGGATCTGTAATCCGTATGAAGAATGCCGCGAATCCCCAAACCTTCGGCGATCTGCACGAACATCGCTGTGTTCTCTATATATAGTACTCGGCGGACTGGCGTCTGAGCGATATCCAGCGCAAGCCGAAAGATATCGGCGTCGGGCTTGCGTAGATGGACGAAACAGGAAGAAACAAACGCATCGACAAATCCGTCCAGCCTGAACTTGTGAATCCGGTACGCATTTAACTCACGAGCTTCGTTGCTCAGGACAATGATCTTCAATCCATGCATTGCCTTGAGCTGGCGGACTAGCTCTATCATTTCTGGAATAAGGCTTCGACTGCGCGAACATGAACTTCCGAAACTTCGTCCGTGTGAAGGGCCGCTTTTTGTAGAAGACCACCCAGGCAAGATATTCTTCCAGTGTCAGTTTGCCTTCCTCGTAAGTGTCGAAAACGGTACGATGTCGCTCTTCCATCTTGCTGAAATCCAAACGAAAAGCCTTGGCCGCTAGTTTCCGCGATGCGGTTTGCCAACCGTCGCTCAGCAGAACACCGCCGATATCCACGAACAGCGTCCTAATCTTTGCCGGTGATTTCATTGTGGCCTTGAAGCTTTCTTCCTTTCTTCGGCTCGTGAGTTCGGTCGGCAGAGGCCAGCTGTGTCCTTGAGCTAACAAACCTTGAGCGTCTTCCGGTCCCCAGGTGCCAGCCGCGTAATTTGGGAAAGTCACTCGGCGGAGCTTCCGCCCAGACTTCGAGCACCGGCATGAGTAAACGCCAGGCGGCCTCGACCTGATCGGCGCGCATAAACAAGGTCGCGTCATTCTTCATGACATCCCAGAGCAAGGTCTCGTAAGCGTCGGGCGACTGGACGGCGAAAGCGGTTTGATAGTTGAACTGCATCTCGACCGAGCGCAGATGCATCTTCGGCCCGGGGTATTTGGCCTGAAAGCGCTGCACGATGCCTTCATCGGGCTGGATGGCCATCACCAGCCGGGATGATTGCCAATCGAGAGTAGATTCAACAGGAAACGACTGGTGCGGGACTCCGCGAAACTGGATGGAAATTTCCGAAGCCTGTCGAGTGAGTCGCTTGCCGGTGCGGAGATAGAAAGGGACGCCCTGCCAGCGCCAGTTATCGAGGAATAGCCGGAGCGCGACAAATGTCTCGGTTTGCGAATCAGGCGCTACATCCTCTTCTTCGCGGTAACCGGGAACTTTTTTGCCGTCGACCCAACCCGGACCGTATTGCCCGCGCACAACGCATTCGATGGACCTCGTCCCGATGAATCGGACGAACGGCGTGCAGTACATCCACTTTCTTGTTCCGAATCTCGTCGGCTTCGAACGAAACCATTGGTTCCATCGCTACGAGACAGAGCAGTTGCATAAGGTGATTCTGCACCATGTCACGCAGCGCTCCCGCGTGGTCATAGTAGCCGCCGCGATGTTCGACGCCGACCGCTTCGACCGCAGTGATGGTGACACATTCCACGTATCGCCGGTTCCAGATTGGCTCGAAGAGAGGATTGGCAAAACGAAATGCGAGAATGTTCTGCACCGTTTCCTTGCCCAGGTAATGATCGATGCGGAAGATTTGTGACTCCTCGAAGTTGGCGGCCAGAACGCCATTCAAGGCGAGCGCGGATGCCAGGTCATAGCCGATCGGTTTCTCGACCACGATCTGCGACCACTTCCGGTCGCGCGTTAGTCCGGCCTTGCCGAGGTATTTCGGGATCTCGCCAAACATGCTTGGCGGTGTAGCCATGTAAAAAATGCGGTGAACTTTGGTACCCCATTCCTTTTCCAGCTTCGCGCATTCTTTACCCAGAGCCGTGTAGGTCGCGAGCTTCTTGAAATCGCCCTTCTGGTAATGGATGTGTTGCGCGAACTGATTCCAGTGTGCGGCCTTGGCTTTTCCGAAGCGCGAGAATTGGTTAACGCCATCGTGCAATCGACGGCGCAGCTTTTCGTCGCTCATATCGACGCGATCGACCGCGATGACCGCAAAATCGGCGGGCATGCTTCGGTCTTGCGAAAGGTCGAATAAGGCCGGAACGAGTTTGCGCCAGGTCAAGTCACCTGCTCCGCCAAAAATAACGAAAACCGTTGGTTCGAGTTGGTCGTCCGCTTTCATAACTCTCACGGTTTCTCCCATATCGTGTGAAACGTCCCCTTGGCATCGATTCGCTCATAGGTGTGTGCGCCGAAATAATCGCGCTGAGCCTGGATGAGATTGTCCGGCAACCAGGCACTACGATAGGCATCGAGATAACCTAACGAGACCATTAACCCCGGCACAGGAATCCCTAACTCGGCCGCTTGGGAAACCACCTGGCGCAAATCCGTCTGCTGCTCCATCACTTTGCGCGACAGGTTGGAATCCAATAGCAAATTCGGCAGCTCACGCTTCACGCGGAATGCCGCACAGATATCTTCCAGCAACGCAGCGCGGATGATGCAGCCACCTCGCCAGATTCGCGCGACCGCTTCAAGATCGAGATGATACTTGTACTTATCCGAGGCAACCACCAAAAGCGCCATGCCTTGCGCATAGGTGATAATCATCGCCGCATAAAATGCGCGGCCCAATTGCGTGAGGAAGGTATCGCGGTCGCTGACTAAACTCGGCCGCGATTGCTGATACATCGCGCTGGCCCGCTCTCTTTCTTTCGCGAACTTGGACAAGTCCCGCATTGCGACCGCCAGGTCGATGGTCGGAATCGGCACTTGCAGTTCCATCGCGCTTTGTGAGGTCCACATGCCGGTGCCTTTTTGTTTGGCCACGTCGAGGATTTCGTCGATCAGTCGTTTGCCCGTCTTCTCGTCTTGTTTGGAGAAAATGTGGCTCGATATCTCCACCAAATAAGCGTTCAGTTCGCCTTTGTTCCATGCGTGATACACGTCGTGCACTTCATCGTCGTTCAAGCCCAGGCCTCGTTTCATCAGGTCGTAGGTCTCGGCCAGAAGTTGCATCACACCGTACTCGATGCCGTTGTGGACCATCTTCACGAAGTGACCGGCCGATCCGGGACCGAGCCAGGTTACGCACGGATCGCCATTGACCTTTGCCGCTGCGGCTTCAAAGATGGGACGAACCCGCTCGTAGGCCTCTTTCGGCCCGCCGGGCATAATGCTCGGTCCGTGCCGCGCGCCTTCTTCACCGCCCGATACGCCTACGCCAAGAAACTGAATACCTTCTTTCGTTAGGTCGCGGGCGCGCACGTCAGTATCTTTGAAGTAGGAGTTGCCGGCATCGATGATGAGATCGCCCTTCTCCAGATGCGGCAGCAAATCCTTGATAACGGAATCCACCGGAGGGCCGGCGGGCACCAGCATCATGATCGCGCGCGGCTTTCGAAGCAGCGCAATGAATTCCTGAATATCCGTGGCGCCGTGGACATCGCGTTTCTCTGATTCCTGGGACAGAGCTTCGACTTGTTTTGGGTCCTTATCATAACCCGCCACCGCGAAACCGCGGTCGGCCATGTTCAGGACAAAATTGCGTCCCATAACGCCCAAACCAACCATGCCGATGTCAGACTGTTGTGTTTGTTTGCTCATATGTTTCCGCTTCGGGGTTCCGATAAGTCTTGAATCAAGGAGCGCGCACCCTCCGGAACGGCGAGGTTTCACCGCGATCAGATTTTAGGACAAGCTCGTCCGTCTTGAACGCCACGATCGTGCTTGAAGTGATCTTGTCTTTCAAAGACTCGTTTTCAGCACCGGTGATTGTCAGAGTGATAACCGCACCGGTGATTTTCCACGTCCCGTAAACCGTACCCGTCACACTCTGAGAAAGTGTGCGAGCAATGAACCCCATGGGCTGCACTCGGCAGACGAAAGTGCCATCCCCGTTAATCGACATTGTCTCTTTTTGACGGCCAACGGTGCCTTGCCAGTTCCCGACGATCTTGGTCGAATATTCCGCCTCTGGGACAGTTGATGAATTGTTTGAACAGGACGCTAAACACAATCCCCAGATGACTACTGCGATTACTCTTGGCCAAGGCGTGCGATTAGAATTCATGAGATCAACTCCGTTTTATTATTTTTGCTTGGAACCTGCTGGGGATAGAGCCGCCAGCGCAAGAGCACCATTCACAATTGTTTGCGCTTCCTCTAGAATGCGGCGCAGATGATCCGATCCTTTGAAGCTCTCCGCGTAAATCTTATAGATGTCTTCCGTCCCAGACGGGCGCGCCGCGAACCATCCACTCGCGGCTACCACTTTCATTCCCCCGATAGGAGTGCCATCGCCGGGCGCGTTGGTCAGAACAGTTGTGATCTTCTCGCCGGCTAGCTCGGTGATTTTAACCTGTTGCGGCGAGAGTTTCGCCAGCCGCTTCTTTTGCTCCGGAGTGGCGGGCGCCTCCACCCGGTCGTAGACAGGCTCGCCGAATTCGCGCGTGATCTCGCGGTAGAGTTCGCCCGGATCGCGCCCGGTGCGCGCGGTGATTTCCGCGGCGAGCAAACAGGGAACGAATCCATCTTTGTCGGTCGTCCAGACACTGCCGTCGAGACGGACGAAGGTTGCTCCGGCGCTCTCTTCACCGCCGAAACCTAACGAGCCGTCGAGTAAACCATCGACGAACCATTTGAAGCCAACCGGTACCTCGAAGAGCTTCCGGCCCAGCTTTGCCGTGACGCGATCGATCATCGTGCTGCTCACGACGGTTTTGCCGACAGCCGCCTCAGCTCGCCAGTGAGAACGGTTTGGAAAGAGCTGGGAGATAGCTACCGCAAGAAAGTGATTCGGCGGAAGTAGCCCGGCGCTTTTTGTGACGATGCCGTGGCGGTCGTGATCGGTATCGCAGGCGAATGAGAGATCGAATTGATCTTTCATTCCGATCAGCCGCTCCATCGCATAAGGCGAGGAAGGATCCATCCGAATCTGACCGTCCCAATCCACCGTCATGAAACGAAAAGTGGGATCGACTGCTTTGTTAACGACCGTCAGGTCTAAGCTGTGGCGTTCCGCGATTCGCGCCCAATAATGAACGCCGGCGCCGCCTAGCGGATCGACACCTAACTTAAGATGGGCGCCGCGAATGACATCGAGGTCGATGACATTGCCAAGGTCGTTGATGTAAGCGTTGAGATAGTCGCGTCGATGCGTCGTCGAGGAGTGCAACGCCCGCTCGTAGGGAATTCGTTTCACTCCCTCAAGGTGCAGCCTCCAACAGCGCGTTCGCTTTTGCACCTATCCAATCAGTCACGGTGTTATCCGCCGGCCCTCCGTTAGGCGGGTTATACTTGAAGCCGCCGTCGTTAGGCGGATTGTGCGATGGCGTAATAACAATCCCGTCGGCCAGGCCCGTTTTTCGCTCGCGATTGTAAGTCAATATGGCGTGAGAGATAACCGGGGTCGGCGTGTATTCGTCCCCTTCCGCGAGCATCACCTCGACGCCGTTCGCGGCCAGCACTTCGAGCGCAGTGGCGCAGGCCGGGACTGAAAGCGCGTGCGTGTCGATCCCAAGAAAGAGCGGGCCGGTGATCTTATGCTCCGCGCGATACTGGCAAATCGCCTGAGTGATCGCAAGGATGTGCCATTCGTTAAAAGAGCGTTGGAACGACGAACCGCGATGCCCCGAAGTGCCAAACGCGACGCGTTGCGCGGGCACGGCCGGATCCGGCACGTCCGCATAATAGGCGGTGATGAGCCGGGGAATATCGACCAGGATTTCGGGCGGCGCCGGCTTTCCGGCGAGGGGACTTATCTTCACGCCGTCTCCTTCGCTGGCGGGTTTTCGAGTTCCGCCACTTTCGCCAGCCTTCGGCAATGCCGTTCCGCGCCGCTGAAGCGCGCGCCGAGAAATGTCTGCACCAACTCCCAGGCCAGCGCATGGCCGACCACGACGCCACCGAGGCACATCATATTAAGATTGTCATCCTCCACGCCTTGGTGCGCAGAAAAGTTTTCGTGGATCAGGCACGCGCGCACGCCGGCCACTTTGTTCGCGGCCACGGTGGCGCCCACGCCGCTCCCACAAATAGCTACGCCGCGCTCCACCTTTCCGGCTGCGACTGCGCGGGCCAGGGCGACAACAAAGTCCGGGTAATCGTCGTTAGGCTTAAGTTCGAGATCGCCGAAATCGACGACTTCATGACCGGTCGCGCGCAGCTTCTCGGTCAGATATTCCTTTAACTCAAAACCGCCGTGGTCCGCGCTGATTCCGATGGGATTCGGCTTCGTCTTTTCCGTTGAGTTAGAGTTAGGCACCGGTCTATTTCGGGACACTTATTCCGACGAATATTTCCCCTGCACCGCGAGACCGTTGCACTTTGCACGATGGTTGAGTGCCGCTTGCGCCGACGCCGTATTGGCGGCAGATCCCCGCCACGTTTTCAAGGCAGCGTCCTGCAGCGCGCGGCCGAAGGAAAAACTCAGCGTCCATGGAGCATGGCCGAGAGCGCAGATGGCGTTCAGTCGCTTCGTCGCCGCCACGTCACTTTGTCCGCCGGAAAGAAATACGACTCCAGGAACTGCGGACGGCACTGCGCGGCGCAGGCAGCGAATCGTGGCCACGGCCACTTCTTCGTCGCCAGCCTGTTGCGGACAATTTTTGCCCGACAACACCATGCCGGTCTTAAGCAACATTCCCTCGAGCAGGACGCGATGATCGAACAGCGCGCCAAAGACGCATTCGAGCGTCGCCCGCGTCACCTCTTCGCAACGCGCGAGAGTATGATTGCCGTCCATCAAAACCTCCGGCTCCACAATCGGCACCAAACCGGCTTCCTGACTGAGCGCTGCAAAGAGCGCGAGTGCATCCGCATTCGCTTGGATGCAAGTCGCCGTCGGTAATCCATCGCTGATGGCAATCACTGCTCGCCACTTCGTGAAGCACGCCCCCAGTTCACGATATTCGTTCAGCCGGTCGCGCAAACCATCCAGTCCCTGCGTAAATTTTTCGCCCGCGAAATTCGGCAGCGCGACCGTCCCCTTGTCCACCTTAATGCCGGGAATGATTCCTTCCTTCACGAGCAGCTCTCGCAACGGGACGCCGCCCTTGGTCTGTTGCCGAATGGTCTCGTCGAACAGGATTACGCCGCTGATGAACTCGCTCAGACCCAGAGTGGTGAAGAGCATCTCTCGATACGCCTCGCGGTTCTCTTCGGTAGATGGAATGTCGAGAGCCTCGAACCGCTTCTCGATCGTCGGGAAGCTCTCATCTGCGGCGAGGATCCCTTTGCCCGGAGCCACAAGGGCTCGTGCTGTCGCTTCCAGTTTCGCCGAAAAACTCACGCGTCGCGTCGATCCTTTTTTTGCGCCGCCCGAGCTGCCTGAAGCATCTGATCATGCTCCGCTTCTTTGATTCCTTCCTCGACCAGCTGCGCACTTTCGCTTCGGCCTTCGCTATCCTCGTCTTCGCCTAACGAGTCCTGCGTCTGGTGTCCGGTAGAACCGGAGACGGGATCCCAGCGTTCCGACTCGGCGACCGATTTCAGAGCGATCTCCTCCGCATCCATTTCCGTTCCGCCGGTTAGCTCGCGTTTGGCTTGTTCATAATCAACCTCGGACGGTTCCGGAGGGACACGACCTGCGATCAGCGCCAGCTCGCGCGCACGAGTCTCCACCATCTCCGGAGTCACCGTGCCAATGCCAACCGCGTTCTCAGTTAGGATGCCTTTGTTTAGAGGATTTTTGTTCATAGTCATAAGTTACGTAGTCGTATCACAATTGTCTCGCGCAGATCGGCGTCCTTCATCTGCTAGTTTCCGGTCGGTTGATCGATGGCATTCCCAGGTCTTCTCCTTGCGGCGCCCGAAGATCGTTAGGATCGCCCTTCTTATGGCCGTTGCCGTTTTCTTGCCCCAGTCCCATGGTCAGCGCTGTCATGCCCGCAAGCCCACCGAGTTGCATGCTTTCCACTGCCGTGCTGGGAACAATTACAATGGTGGAATTTGCCTTTAAGCCTTCATAAAGCATGTTCATAGCTCTCAAGTGAAAGGCGACCGGATTGTTGGTGTAGCTCTTGGAAGCTTCGGCAAACTTCTCAGCTACCTGGCGCTCCGAATCTCCCAAGATCACTCGTGCCTGACGCTCCCTTTCCGCCTGGGCCTGCATCGACATCGCATCCTCCAAGGCTGAGGGGATCAAGACATCCTTCACCTCTACTGAAATGACATTGATGCCCCAGGGTTCGGTGCGCTCATCGATAATCTTTTGTAGCACGCTGCTAATCTTGTCCCGGCCTTCCAGCATATCCGAAAGCATGGTCTTGCCGATCACATCGCGCAGGGCTGTTTGAGACGCCCAACTTATCGCGCTTTGATAGTCCGCCACATCCAGGGCCGCTTTTTTGGGGTCAATAACTTTCCAAAACAGCACAGCATCCACATCCACCGGCACCGTATCTTTGGTAAGTGTTTTTTCCGCCTTAAAGCCAGACGTGATGACTCGAGTGTCGATCCAGTAAGGAATCACATCGAACACCGGAACAATAAAGAATAGTCCCGGCCCCTTAAGAGCGTGGAAGTGGCCCAGGCGCAATATCACGACTCTATCCCATTGATTCGCGACCTGAATTGCGGAAGAAACAATAAGGGCCATGACAAAGCTCCCGACTCCGATCCCGGCCGCTTCCACGTTAGCTCCGACTCTGTACCTGGCATAGGCCACGGCCGCGCCAATGCCTACAATCACAATGAATATCAACGTCGCGAACGATCTGTTTTGTTTCATCTCAATTGCCCCCGTGGATGGGTGTTAGCATCGGTAGTTCTTGATGCGTTTCTTGATGGTGATGCTCCAATGTGTCCGATGCGGTGCGGCCGAGGATTTCTTTGGCATGAGTTATCTCATCGAGGGAGCCATGGGCAACCACGAGAAACTTATCCGTCTTTAGCGCTGTCTCGTACTTCAAGATGCTATCCTTGGGAATGCCGAGGCTGAAAAGTCCGGCGCCAATCGCGCTCAGACCGCCCACCACGACCGCGCTCTCCAGCGCCCCGACGACCCAAACGACGAGTGGTCCCGCCACGAGCAAAGGCCCGATGCCCGGAATGAAAAAGAACGCGGAACCAAACAAACAACCCCATATCCAGCCCCAGAAGGTTCCTATCTTTCCCCAATATTTCATTCGGTCGCCAGCATTGTAGTAACCGACCACGTGTTCGTCCGTGTGATAGTCGCGTCCGACAATCGATAGCTTCTTCATATCGAAACCGGACTGCTGTAGTTCCTTGATCGCCTCTTCGGCGGCCGTGTGCGATGGATAGATCGCCACGATAGAATCGTTCTTGTTCATACTATTTCTTTCATTTTTACCATGTTTGTATTTCGAAAATAACCCGGATAGCTCGTTAGGTCCTGGTTTGGTGCGTACTGAAGCAAGAGGCATGTGCGTCATTCAAGCACGTCCTATCGGGCGATCTTTTGATCATGTTGTAAATTCAATCATCGAAATTCCGTGTATCGTGACATGCCGCGCCAAGCGGAGGCACACGGTATTCCGGTGCTTCTTGGATGGCTTCCTTAGTCACGTTCACAAACACCTTGGATTCCTCGTAACTGATCCGGTCGATCTGCGTCGGTGAAATCACGATCTCCTTGCCGGAATACCGGTGACCGGTCTCGACGACTAGATGTCGAATCGCCCAACTCTTGTCGTCCATCAGAAAGTCAACGACATGACCGATCGCTCCTTCGCTGGTTTGGATGTGGTAGCCGCTAAGAGCCTGTGCGCTTCGCAAATGAGGATCGTCGACATTTTGGGGACGGCTACCTCGGCTTGCTTCCTTAGTCGAAATTAGATGCGGCGGCGGAGCTACTGGGAAAGCACCAACGCCCCACATTCCAGGTCCGTTCCAGTAGGACGGCCATCCATAGTAACGATAGTAATCCTCTTCATATTGTCGTGAGACTGGCTTGTGCGACTCAATCGCGGGACTCTTTTCAATCTGTTGCCGGGTCAAATTCACGCGCAGGTAGTCGCCGTCTTGATACAGATCTCCAAAAGCATGAGGAGAGATCAGAACCAAGCGACCCGATAGCCATGAACCTGTGTCGGCGACAACATATCGGACAGCCCATTGTTGATCATCAAAATAGAAGTCCTTCACATGGCCGATCTCGCCGCCAGATGTGCTGAGCTTTTTTCCGTAAAGCTGCTTAATGCTTCGCAACACCACGGCCGGCTGATGTTTTGCGATTTGATTCATTTTCATTTGCTCATCCTTTCACTTGATTTGGTTCTTCATGTTTCGTCTGCCGGGCAAACACGCTCTCTATCGCGGCGAGCAGTTGCCCGGTGTCCAAGGGCTTTTCCAAGAACGCCGCCGCGCCCTGCTCGTAACATGCAGCCTTCACGTCGGGAGCGCCGAATGCAGTCAGCACGATGACCGGCAGCGCCGGAAAAATATCATGGATCGCAAACACCAGCATGGGACCAGATATCTGCGGCATCATCAGGTCCGTAATAACGAGATCGATTTGTTTTTGACGTTGGGTTAGAACCTCAATCGCATCTCCCGCCCATTTTGCGGTGGTAACTACCGCGCCTTCACTACGCAAAACTTTCTCGAGCGCGCGAAGCATGCCTGCGTCGTCGTCAACCACCAGAATGGATTTGCTGCGGATACGTCCCATCGCCACCTGGTTTTCTTCGCACAGGCAATGCCAGAAAAAGAATCCGCGCTGGAAGCGCTTGTGTGGGAAGCGCTTCTGAAATGGAAAGCTACTTTGCGGAAATGGCGCCTTAGAATATTTGTGCCATAAGGGCAGTCTTCACGCTGCCATTCTGGCCGAGCACTATCACTGCCCAGGCTTCGAAAAATGCCGATACATCGTGCGCGGCGGAATGCCAAGAACCCGCGCGGCTTGGAGTTTGTTGCCCGCGCATTGTTCGATGGTTGCTTGCACAAGTCGTTTGGTTGCTTCGTCCACGCTTGTGCCAATGGGAATGGAAACGATCGAGCCATCCCGTTCGCGCGCTGCGGCAGTCGACTCACCAGAAACTGCCGGCGCAAAGGCAAAACTAACTATGGTATCGCCATCATTCAACGCGACGGCGCGTTGAATGACGTGTTGGAGTTCGCGAACGTTACCTGGCCAGGAATGAGCGAGCAGTTGATCGTGCGCTGGCGGGGCGATGTCGCGAACGTCTTTGCCCATCTCAGCTGCAAATCTTCGGAGAAAATAAGCCGCCAGCACCGGGATATCCTCGCGGCGTTCTCTCAACGGTGGCAGTACGACTTGAACGGTGTTGATCCGGTAATACAAGTCGTGCCGAAATCGTTTCTCATCGATGGCCTTTGGAATGTCGGTGTGAGTTGCGCATAGCAGCCGGAAGTCGGCCTGAAGATCGCGCGTCCCGCCGAGTCGCTGAAATTTTCCATCCTGCAACACGCGCAGCAGTTTCGCCTGCAAGGGCGGACTCATCTCGGCAATCTCGTCGAGGAGTAGAGTGCCGCCGTCCGCCTGTTCGAGTTTGCCGGGTTTGCTCGCGGCTGCGCCTGTGAACGCGCCACGTTCGTGGCCGAACAGTTCGCTCTCCAATAAAGTTTCGGGAATCGCGGCGCAACTGATTTTCAAAAAACGTTTGTCGCGACGATCGCTGAGTTCGTGGAGTGCATCGGCCACGATTTCCTTGCCCGTGCCGCTCTCGCCCTGAATGAGCACATTGACGTCAGTGGGAGCGATTTGACCGATAACTTGTTTGACCGCCATCATGGCCGGGCTGTCTCCGATAAGCGCGTCGATTCCGTGCCGTTGCCGAAGCTGGCTGCGAAGCTGCCGATTCTCGCTGGCGAGCCGTTGTTTTTCGAGAGCTTTGGCGACTGTCTTCAAGAGCGCGATGCTATCCAGCGGCTTCTCGATGAAATCATAAGCACCGAACTTCATCGCCTCGACCGCTTTCTCGACGCTGCCGTGGCCGGTGATCATCACGACCTCGACCTCCGGCCGGAGTTCGCGGATCTGTTTCAACAAAGCGATGCCGTCCAAGTCCGGCAGGCGCAGGTCGCTGATCACCAAGGCGACGCTCTGTTGTTTCAGCGCGTCCAACGCCTCGCGACCCGAAGCAGCGAAGCCGACGCGGTAACATTGGCCGGCAAGCACTTTGCCTGCGGCGGTGCATAATCGCTCGTCATCGTCCACCAGCAGGATATTTGGTTTTGTTGCCATGTCAGGATTGGCGCGTGAACGGCAGATAGATTGTGAACGTGCTGCCTTTTCCGTGGGCACTCTCGCATTCCACATGGCCGCCGTGTTCGGTCACGATTTGTTGAACGAGAGCCAAACCCAAACCCGTGCCAGCTTTCTTAGTGGTGAAGAAAGGCGCGAACACCTGCTTGAGTTGTTCCGCGGTCATACCCTGGCCGCTGTCACAGACCTGCACCATTACATGCGTATCGTCGCGCTGGGTGTTCACCGCCAGTTCGCCGCCGTCAGGCATCGCTTCAAGGCTGTTGCGAAGCAGGTTCAATGTCGCTTGCCAGAGCTGTTCTCCGTCGGCCTCCACAGTCTTCAACGATGGATCGAAAGCGGTGCGCAATTCCACGCCGGCTTGCGCGAATTCACTGTGCATGAATGCCAGTTTTTCGTCGAGGAAGTCGTTCAAGCCTAGTGATCTCCGCTCCGGCTTCGACATCCGGGCGAATTGCAGGTAATCCTCAAGCACCTGTTGGATGCGGCGAATTTCCACGCGCATTTCGTTCACAAGCAGGCGCCCTTCTTCCGGTGAATGCTGGCTCGTGCCGGCGAGTTGTTCAACCTCCTTGTGGATCAGGTCGAGATTCAGAACGATTGAGCCCAGCGGGTTGCGAACTTCGTGCGCCACCCCGGCGGCCATCGTGCCTATTGCTGCGAGGCGCTCGCCTTGGATTTTGGCTATTTCGATGCGCTTGCGTTCGGCTATTTCCACCTGCAATGCCGCAGTCCTTCGCTGGACCGTTTCCTCCAGACGATCGTTCGCATTATGCAATGCGCCCAGCAACCACGCCACAACGGCATAAATCACCAATAGCATGAATGAGTTCCAAAATGGGATTGCAGGATGAGGATAGCTGTAACGGGCCGCCAACTCGGCAACCAACCAAATCACCGCGCAGACCGCCGACAAAAGCAATCCGGCCTTCCTCCCCACGTTCCAGGTCAACCAACAAATCGGCACGAGATAGAACGGCGAAACTATCAGTTCACGCCCGGTCGCGTAATCCAAGACGCCGATCACGAGAGCCAACGCCAGCGCAAGCACGATCACCTGCGGCTTGCGCTGGACGATTTCTTGCAACGTCCGTTTTGTTAATTCGTCGGACATACGGCATTGGATTGGACATGCGTCTTCCGCTTTCGCTCAAGGGAATCACCACGGCCAAACCGGTGGCGAAAAGATGGAGAGTTCGCTAAAGCGTGTTCGATCATTCTGCGTTCAAGGCACCACGTCGTTGATGCTCGGCTTCCTGCTGCTCCTGAGCGTCGGCGAGCATTTGAGAGCCCCCACGAACAGCTGCGACGACGCACGTCTCTCCTCATTTTCCCAGGTTGAGGAAACACGCCCATCGGACTTCCGCCAATACAACTCGCGCCGGGGTTGCGTGTTTCCATTATCGTTCCTGATCGAAATTTCGCGAATCGTGATATACCGCAGAGCGAGGCGTAACGAGATTTCGTTCGGTTTCTCTTCCGATACGTCGCTGTTAGCGCACCTCTCGCAGGGCGTCGCCGACGGCAGCTTGCAAAATACGCGGGCCTTTTCCTCCCAGATCGCAGTCGATCTTTTCGAGACGACGGATGAGATCGAGAACCTCGTGACGTGCGACCACTCCGCCCGCCGCAGCGCAAAAATGTGTGCGGCAGCCGAACGGGCGATCGTTGTAGATCAAACAATTGCCGGTGGCGGAGTGGAGCATGGGACAGGAGCCGTCGAGATTCTGCGGAAGTGATTTGCGGCCGGTCGCGCGAAACGCTTGCGCGGCGACGATTGCTTCGCCTTTCGTCAAGTGAGGCGTGCGGCCGGTTATTTTGAAGTGACAACATTCGGTTTGGCGCGTGCAGTTTCGTTCGATCGGGCGTTGCGCAAGATCGGCATATACTTGATGAACTTCCGCCACTGCGGTCCGCAAATTTTGTCTGTTCACTTGATCGAAGTGGGTTCGACGCCAGACATGGCGTGTCCAGCAATCCAACCGGTTGTCCATGCCGCCTGAAAATTGAAGCCGCCGGTGATGCCATCGATATCAAGCAATTCTCCCGCGAAATAGAGATGAGGTGTGATCCGGCTTTCCATGGTTTTGAAATTGATCTCGCGCAAGCGCACGCCACCGCAAGTAACGAATTCATCTTTGTTCAGAGATTTGCCGTGAACCGCGAGCTCGGTCTCACGCAATTGCCTAACGAGCGAGTTGATCCCTTCGCGCGACAGCGCGGTCCAAATCGTGTCGGGAGAGATGTGAGCGTTTAAGACCAACTTTTCCCAAAGTCGGGAGGGCAATCCATCGAGCGGCGAATTAATCACGCGCTTGTTCGGTTGTGTTTCCCGGTGCGATTGGAATTTCGCGCGAAGCGCATCCTCTTTCATTTCCGGAATCCAATTTACGCGCAGCGGGAAATGATAATCCATCGCGTGCAATGTGCGCGCCCCCCAAGCCGAAAGCCGAAGCACAACAGGGCCACTGATTCCGTTGTGGGTAATGAGGAGCGGACCGCGCTCGCGCAGTTTACCTACGGATACTCCTGCGTCGTTTACCGCTACGCCCGGCAATGATTGCAACCATGTCGATTTGATATGAAGCGAGAAAAGCGACGGGACTGGCGGTTCGATAGTGTGACCAAGCGAATGAGCGATCTCAGCACCGATCACGCTGCGCGCGCCACCCGTCGCGAGAAGTAGTCGATCGCAAGCCGCAGAACTCTTATCGCTCAATTTCAAATCGAAGCCGCCATCCGCGCGAACTCGTGCGCTCTCAACTCCTTTGCGCGAGAAAAGCCGCACACCCGCAGCCTTCGCTTCATCGATCAAACATTTCACGATCGTTTCCGATGAGTCCGTTATCGGAAACATTCGGCCATCATCTTCTCGTTTCAGCGGAACACCGCGCGATTCGAACCAGGCCACGGTGTCTTGCGCGGAAAACCAGTGGAACGGCGAGATCAATTCGCGGGCGCCGCGCGGATAGCGTGAGGTGAACATGCGCGGATCGAACAACGCGTGCGTGACATTGCAGCGGCCGCCGCCGGAAATGCGCACCTTCGACAAGAATTGCGAACTCCGCTCGAATAATGAGACTTCGCAATCGCGATTTGCGTGCGCGGTCGCAATCGCGGCAAAAAATCCGGCGGCGCCACCGCCTGCGATTGCGATTCGCATCACCTTCGCGTCAGGACTCGTCGTCAATCTGAGCAATCAAGCGCTTGGGCGCAGCATTGCGCCAGGCGCAGCGCATGGCGCGGTTCACTATTTCTTTCGTTGCTGGCGGCAAATTTACGAGCGTCGCGCCTCTTACGCCCCAACCGCCGGGGATCGCGGAGAAAACCTTTGGATATTCTTGCGCAAACTGTTCCTGTTGTTCGGGCGTAAGTTTTACCATTCCTTCATCCTTCGCGACCGAAGGAATCGTTGCAAAAATCTTATTGTGCACTCGGAAATCGGGATGATCCATGTGCGAGCTCTCAATCGCTTCCGGCTGCGCGAGTGCGATGCGGCGATATTCATGAATGGTCATTCTTTTCCACCTCCTCAAAATTCTCTGAAGCCGCATCGCAGCATTCTGTCATTCTGAGCGAAGCGAAGAACCTCGCGATCTACGCCTGATGTTATTCGTGAGGTCCCTCGCTGCGCTCGGGATGACTGGGCGTTTTAATTGCACCAACTATCTGAAAAGGTCTGTCATTCCGAGCGCAGTCGAGGAATCTCTCATTGTTATTATCCAGCCGCGAATGAACAGTAAGAGATGTCTCGACTTCGTTCGACATGACAAGAATGCAGCTTTTCAACAGAGCCATTACACCTCAAAACTCCGCGCTGCCCGGCGTGCGAGCGAAAGGAATCACGTCGCGAATATTAGACACGCCAGTGACGAACATGAGCATGCGTTCGAAGCCGAGACCGAATCCGGAATGCGGCACCGTGCCGTAGCGGCGCAGGTCGAGATACCATTTGTAATCCGCTGGATCCATCTTGTGGCGACGCATGTTTTCTTCAAGAACTTCGCGGCGTTCCTCGCGCTGGCTCCCGCCGACGATCTCGCCGATTCCCGGAACGAGCACATCCATCGCGGTGACGGTTTTACCGTCGTCGTTCAAGCGCATGTAGAACGGTTTAATTTCTTTCGGATAATTGAAAACGGTGACGGGCGATTTGAAATGTTTCTCCGTCAGCCAGCGCTCATGTTCCGATTGCAGATTCGTCCCGTATTCGACGTGAAATTCAAATTTCTCTCCACTCTTTTTCAGCAAGTCGACTGCTTCGGTATAACTGATTCGCTGAAAGGGTCGCTCCAGGACGAAATCGAGGCGTGGCAGCAATTCCTTATCGACAAACTTAGAGAACAGATCGAGTTCATCGGGACATTTCGCGCGAATATCTCGAATCAAATATTTCACGGTCTCCTCCGCTAGATCCATGTTGCCTTCCAGATCGCAGAACGCGATCTCCGGCTCGATCATCCAGAACTCGTTAGCGTGGCGTGAGGTGTTCGAGTTCTCCGCGCGGAACGTCGGACCGAAGGTGTACACTTTTGAAAGTGCGCAGGCGAAAGCCTCGGCTTCGAGCTGCCCGCTGACGGTGAGATAGGTCTGGCGCGCGAAAAAATCTTTCGTGTAGTCGATATTTCCTTCCGCTGTCTTCGGCGGATTTTTCGGATCGATGGATGTGACGCGGAACAATTCGCCCGCGCCTTCGCAATCGCTGCCCGTAATGATGGGCGTGTTGAGATAGAAGAAGCCGCGGTCCTGAAAAAATTGATGAATGGCAAAGGCAAGGCGGCTGCGCACGCGAAAAACCGAACCGAACAAATTTGAGCGCGGACGGAGATGTGCGATCTCGCGCAGAAATTCCGGGGTATGTCCTTTTTTCTGGAGGGGGTAGCTATCGTCGGACGCGCCGATGATTTCGACTTCGGTCGCGACGACTTCCCAGCTTTGGCCTTTTCCCTGAGATGCGATCAATTTTCCATGGATAGAGAGTGATGCACCAGTCGTTAGGCGCTGAATATCGGCATAGTTCGGTAACGTATCGTTTGCGATGACCTGCAGATTGCGCAGCGACGAGCCGTCATTGAGCTCGATGAAGGAAAATGTTTTCGAGTCGCGACGTGTGCGCACCCAGCCCCTGACGAGAATGGAATCAGCTGGCGCGGAACTTTTGAGCGCGTCTTTAATCGGCGTTGCGGAAATCATCGGGGAAAGATTGCTGTGCGTATGAGGTCCGACAAGCGTGTTATTGCCCCTTGCCGTCTTTTGTCATTCCGAGCGAAGTCGAGGAATCTCTCACTCTGCCCGCAGCAAGAGATGTCTCGACTTCGCTCGACATGACAAGAAGAGGCGAGCGACGACCTACAACTCGATCACCTGTGCGGAATGAATGTCTTCGCTGGCGTGAATTTCCGCGAGTAGTGCGGCATCGGGCGCGGTATCCAGATTCAAAACGGTGAGTGCGGTTCCGCCGGCTTGATTTCGACTGAGCGACATGGTTGCGATGTTCACGCCGTGACTGCCGAGCAATGTCCCGATGCGGCCGACCATGCCCGGGCGATCGGTATTCTCGAGCACGAGTACGACGCCATGTGGACGCGCTTCGACCGGGCGACTGTTGATGTTTACGATCCGTGGCGTAACTCCGAAAAATGCGCCCGCAACGGAGACATTTTTTCCTTCGCCGGCAGCTGAGAGTTCAAGCAGGTCCGTGTAATCGCCGGCGGCGCTCAGCCGTGTTTCCGTGATTTTTAAGCCGAGACTTTCGGCAAACGCCGGCGCGTTCACTTCGTTGACTTCGCTTCCCCCGGCACTCTGCAGGAATCCTTTTAAGATCGAGCGCGTAATCGCGGTCGTGTCGACTTCATTCACTTTGCCGCTGTAGTTGATGTTCAAATGCTCCGCGCGACGTGGGGCAATTTGTGAAAGGAAACGCCCGAGTTTTTCTCCGAAAAGCAAATGCGGTCCGACAATCGCGAGCGTCTTGGCATCGAGGTTCGGCATGTTGACCGCGTTGCGGATCGTTCCTTCAAGCAGAGCGGCGCGAATCGATTGTGCGATTTCGATCCCAACGCTTTCCTGCGCTTCAGCGGTGGATGCCCCAAGGTGCGGAGTTAGCACGAGATTTGGAACTGCGCGCAACGGGGAGTCGTTAGGCAATGGCTCGGTTTCGAAAACATCGAGCGCCGCGGCAGCGACGTGTCCGGTCCGCAACGAATCTGCAAGCGCGCCTTCATCAATCAATCCGCCTCGCGCGCAATTGATCACGCGCACGCCACGCTTCGTTTTGGCGAGCCGATCGGCGTTGAGCAAATGGTGCGTCTCCGGCGTAAGCGGTGTGTGCAGCGTGATGAAGTCCGCGCCAGTCAGAACATCATCAATTTCCTCGAGGAGCTCGACCTGAAGCGTGCGTGCGCGAGCGGCGGAAAGATAAGGATCGTAGGCGAGCACGCGCATGCCGAAGGCGATCGCGCGTCGACTCAGCTCGCTGCCGATGCGCCCCATGCCGATGATGCCGAGCGTCTTGTTGTAAAGCTCGACGCCTTCGAGATTTTTTCGGTCCCATTTACCGGTGCGAACCATTGCATCAGCCGCGGGAATTTTTCGCGCGACGCAGAGCAGGAGCGAGAATGCATGTTCGGCGGTGGAAACGGTGTTGCCGCCGGGCGCGTTCATGACAATTACGCCGCGCTTGGTCGCGGTTTCGACGTCAACGTTGTCGACACCGACACCGGCGCGACCAACGACGCGCAGCTTGGAAGCCGCGTTCAAGATTGAACGCGTCACTTTGGTTTGGCTGCGCACGACGATCGCACTGAACTCAGGAATGATTTTGACAAGCTCGGCTTCGGGCAAGCCGGTCTGCGTAACGACTTCGAGCGCGCCGTCGCGCGAGAGTTCTTCGATGCCGCGGGCGGAAATCGAATCGGCGATCAACACTTTCGGCGTCATGAGTAACTCTGGGGAGGGCACGCTTGTAGCGTGCTGGTCGTCGCATTTTGCGACGACGAACTTCCCTTTATCGGAACGATGTCCCATCCCGCAGCCATTTGGGAAAGTTCGCGATGGCAGAATGCCATCGCCCGCACGCTACAAGCGTGCGCTCCCCAGAATGAATGCATTTTCATATCAGCCAAAAATGACCAGCCGGATCGAATCGGGCAGTTGTTGTGCCACATTCGTTACGACACTTCCTCGCAACAAATGCGCAAGAGCGGGTCGCTGCGACGCGCCGATAAACAAATAGTCGACGCCCATGGTGGCGGAAAGATCGAGAATGGTGGCGGCTGCGTCTTCGCTCACTGCGTAAACAGGGATGACGCAAATCCCGCGTTCTTCGCCCATTTTTAACATGAGCGACATGATGGCGTTCGCTTCGGGATCATCCTGCCATTTCGCGCGACCAATGGCAGTGGGCGCGGCGGAAAAATAAACCACCACTTCCTTTACGTAGAGCACACAAAGAACCGCTTTGCGCAATTGCGCTTCCTCCAGCGCAAAATTCAAAACCGGATTGATGCCGCGCGTCGCGACCAGGATTTTCTGGCCTTCTTCCAAACGCGGTTCCATTGTCGTGTGCAAGTCCGGCGTGACCATCTCCGCGACTTTGCGCGTAAGGGTGAGAGTCTTGAGTCCGGAGAGTTTGTGCGAGTAAGCACGCAGCGCCAGACCGATGCCGAGAACGCAAATCGCAAAGAAAAGGGCGTCCGGTTTAGTCTTCGCGATAGTGAGTTCGACTGCGAACAACACGACAAAAGTCGCGCCCATTATCAGGCGTTGATACCAGGGAAGAGCTAGTCGTTTGTTAAAAGTACAAGAGCCGAGATTGACCGTGATCGCTCCGACAACACCGATGGCGTACAAGCCGGCAAGCGCTTCGAAATCTTTTGTCACCGCCAAAACGACGATCGGGATTGCGACGGCGGCGACGAGTGGAATGAACGGAACGCCGTGGCGATTCAAGCGCGCGAGCTGGCGTGGCATCTCGCCATCCTGCGCCATCATGTAAACAACGCCGATCAGCGCCACGACTGCGGTGTTGACCGCGCTGAAAAGCAAAAGTCCAAAGACCACGCCGACCGCAATCCCGAGAACTTCGCCAAATGCGGGCGTGACCGTGAGACTACCGTAGTGCTCTCCAAGAAAGCGCAGCATGTCTTCCTTGTGGGAAGCGAGCTCGGGCGCGAATGTTTTTGGGACCGAAAGCATTGCCCATCCAAGAAGAGCGGTGCCTACGACGACTTCGATCGCGACCGGGATGATCGCTTTCGCGGCCGTGCGCGTGACCTTTGGTTTCTCTGGTGTGGAATCCGGATCGAGTTTCATCACACCTGTGATGTTGGCGACGGCTTCCACGCCGCTGAGGGCAAGAATTACACCGACGAATTGCACCCAAACGACGCCGAGATCGGCGTGGCGCGGCTCCAAATGCGCGGTGTTCAAATGTGAAGTGCTCAGCGCGATAATTACGATTACCACTGAGACGGCTGGTATCGCCAACCAGATCGAAACACTTCCACTGTGCTTTGGTCCAAAAAAGTTAATGATCCCAACCACGATCACGAGTCCCATCGTCGCGATCCGCGCATTTGTATCCGAAACGCCCAAATAGCTCACCGCCGACCAACCGCTCAAGGCCGCAGTGACGATGAAATTGGCCACTAGCAACAGCGCGCCAACTGAAGCCAGAAAGCGGCTTTGCTCTCGCGCCGCGGAATAAACTCCGCCGCCATCGGGAAAATGGGCGCAGACAATGATGTAGTTGTAGCCGACGACGGCCGTGAGAAGGCAGACGGCGAGAATGATTGGGAACGAAGAGAAAGCCGCCGCGGCAAACGCGAGCCCGAGAACGTACGCCTTGCTCGTCCCCCAATCGCCGTAAAGGAGTGCAGCAGCGCGCTTCCAATCGACATTACGCGGGCGATGCACTGCCCCTGCCTGACCCAGAGTTACATCAGCCATCGCATTCGGTGGGGAATGTCGCTGGCCTGATTGGTCGCTGGCAAGTGGTTTCTTAATTCATGATTTGTAGCGGCGGTCTATGACCGTCGCATTATTTCCAAAAGGCAAACACGCTTAACTAATAGAGTGCGACGGTCATAGACCGCCGCTACAAGCAGATGGTCAAACCTCCACGCGGGCACCGAGTTCCACGACGCCATTCGGAGGTAAACAAAAATAGGAAGTTACGTCTCCGGCATTGCGCGTCATCCAGGCGAAGATCGAACCGCGCCATGCGGAGAGATCGAGCTTGCGCGTGGCGAGAATCGTTTCCCGGCCGATGAAATAGGTTGTCCGCATGGGGTCAAAGCGCAGTCCGCTTTTTTTCACGCGCGCCAGCGCCGCCGGCACATCAGGTTTCTCGATAAAGCCAAAATGAATTTGTATGCGCCAGAATCCCTCATCCATTTTCTCAAGTGCGACACGGTCTTTGGCGTTGTTAAGATAAGGGACTTCCGCAGTGCGCACGGTGAGCAACACCACTTGCTCGTGCAGCACCTTATTGTGTTTGAGATTGTGCAGCAAGGCGAGTGGCGTTCCAGATCGATTGCCGGACATGTAAATGGCCGTGCCGGGGACACGACGGATGGTCTGGCCTTTCAGTTCGGGCAGAAACTCTTCGAGCGGAATACAAATATCGCTCAGATGCGCGCGAAGAACGCGGCGACCTTTTCTCCACGTCAGCATGAGGAAAAGAATGACGCCCGAGACGAGCAGCGGAAACCAGCCTCCGTGCGCAATCTTCAGCATATTCGCGCTGAAAAAGGCGAGATCGATCATAATGAAAAATGTTGCTACGGGCAGAGCCGCCGCGGCCGGCCAATGCCAGCGCCGGCGCGCCACGACGTAAAACAAAATCGTTGTGATCAGCATCGTCGTTGTGATCGCAACGCCGTATGCCGCTGCGAGATTACTCGACGATCCAAAGCCGAGGACGAGTCCGATGCAGCAAAGCATCAAGGCCCAATTCACAATCGGTACGTAGATCTGTCCGATGACGCGCTCGGAAGTGTAATTGACTTTCAAACGCGGGATGTAGCCGAGCTGGATCGCCTGCATCGTGAGCGAAAACGCGCCGCTGATGATCGCCTGCGACGCAATCACCGCCGCCGCTGTCGCAAGAATCACCATTGGATACAAGGCCCAGGAAGGGATCATGCGGAAAAACGGATTTATCGTTGACGTTGGATCGACCAGAAGAAGCGCTCCCTGACCGAAATAATTGAGCGTTAATGCCGGAAGCACGATTACGAACCACGTCAGGCGAATCGGTTTCGTGCCGAAGTGGCCGATGTCCGCGTAAAGCGCTTCACCGCCGGTAATCGCGAGAAAAACCGCGCCTAATACAACAAAGGCATGCCAGCGGTTGTTCACGAAGAATTCGAATCCGTGATAGGGATTGATCGCCGCGAGCACTTCGGGAGCACGACCGATCTGATGAATGCCGAGTGCGCTGATCGCGAAAAACCAAAGTATTGTGACTGGTCCAAAAACTTTTCCTACGCCCGTAGTGCCCCGTGATTGGAAGAAGAAAAGTCCGATCAGTATGATGATGGCGATCGGAACGACGTAAGGAGTGAACAGCGGTGTGGCGATGTGTAAGCCTTCGACTGCGCCCATGACCGAGATTGCAGGAGTAATCATTCCATCGGCGTAAAGCAGGGCTGCGCCGAAAAGTCCGAGCAGGAAAAAGAATTTGCCTCGCTTGGCGACATCGCCGACGAGCGTTGCAAGAGCGAGAATTCCGCCTTCGCCTCGATTGTCTGCTCGCAGAATGAGGATCAGATACTTGACTGAAATAACGAGAAGGAGAGACCACAAGATGAGCGAGAGAACGCCCAGGACGTTTGCCGGCGTGGGCCGAATGCCATGGAGTCCGTAGAAACATTCGCGCAACGCGTAAAGGGGGCTGGTGCCGATATCGCCGTAAACGATCCCGAGACTCGCCAGGCAAAGTAAGACCAGTCGACTTTTGCGATGCGCTGGATCAACGGAAGGCAAATGCGTTGCCGTCTCTGGGACGGCAGGAATTAACGTTGGCGGCCCAGAATTCACTTCGTGGTTACGATTTTAAGCTGGCCGTAGACGCAGAATAGTTAAAACGGTACTAAAATCTGTAAACCGCGCATTTCCCGCACGGTTGGATGCGCTACATTGTCCCGTGCTGGAAACATCCAGTTCGCACGAAGTGAAGGAGCCATTCTCCGACGGATTGCTGTCGGAAGTAGCTCATGAATCCGAATCGCGCTCCTTCGCGCCGTTTAAGGAGTATGTGACGGCGGTTGTCGGCGTTTCCGTTCTCACAGTCGCTTGCTGGCTCCTCACTCCGTTCACCGGCTACGCCGCGATCTCGCTGATTTTTCTGCTCGGCGTTCTGCTCGCCGGAATGGTCCTAAGTCGCGGGCCGGTTTTGCTTGTCGCCGCACTCAGCGCGGTTTCCTGGAATTTTTTGTTTATCCCACCGCGGTTCACTTTGCACATCGCCAAACTTGAAGACGCGTTGACCTTCGCAACCTACTTCATCATCGCACTCACAGTTGGCAGCTTGACTGCGCAATTGAAGGCACGTGAGCATCTCGCTGCTCAGGTTCAGCTTGCGAAAAACTCGGAGCGACTTCGCAAAACGTTGCTCGATTGCGTTTCGCACGAATTAAAAACGCCGCTCGCAGCGATCGGCGCAGCCAGTCAGGAACTGTTGCGTTTGTCACCAAACCTTCACAACGCTGAAATGCTGAAAGAACTCGCCGGTGAAATTCACGACGGCTCGCACCGCCTGAATCGTGTCGTCAACAACCTTCTCGACATGAATCGACTCGAGAGCGGAGTGATTCGGCCGAATTGCGAATGGTGCGACGTGCGCGAGCTGCTGCAGTCCGCAATCGAAATCGAGCACGACTCGATTAACGGCCGCGATGTCAGATTGGACGTGCCGGAAAATATTCCTCTGGCGCTTGTCGACCACACGTTGATCGAACAAGCGGTGGCGAAACTGCTTGCGAATGCGGGAAGTCATACGCCGTCGAGATTGCCGATCGAAATCGATGCTGAATATGGAGATAAAGACGGTCAGCTGGTTATCTCTGTGAGCGATCGTGGCCCGGGATTCCCCGCTGAATCTGTCGAGCGCGTATTTGAAAAATTCTATCGCGGCGATGGTCGCAAAGCGGGTGGACTGGGGCTTGGATTATCAATCGCGCGCGGATTCGTGGAAGCACATGGCGGCAAACTTACGGCAGAAAATCGCGATGGTGGCGGCGCGCGCTTTATCATCAGCCTGCCGGTTCGGGTCACGGATGCGAATACATTGGAAGCGACTTCGTGAAATCGGCACACACCGCACTAATCATTGATGACGAGAAGCAGATTCGCAGGCTCCTGCGGTTCGCATTGGAGGGAGCGGATCACCAGGTCTATGAAGCGGAAACGGGACAAGCCGGTCTTTCGGAAATCGTCAACCGCCGGCCCGATATCGTTTTGCTCGATCTCGGTTTGCCGGACATGGAAGGCGTCAAAGTGCTTCGCCGTTTACGCGAATGGTCCGATGTGCCGGTGCTGATTCTTTCTGTTCGCGACGATCCGGAGGAAAAGGTCGAGGCGCTCGACGCGGGGGCGGACGATTACGTGACGAAGCCGTTCGATACCGCAGAACTCCTGGCGCGTGTGCGCGCTGCACAACGCCGTTCGCTCACCGAAACGGGTGAACCTGTTTTTAATTCCGGATCGCTCTGCGTCGATTTCTCAGCGCGCCAGGTGAAGCTCGGCGGCTCGGAAATCAAACTTACGCCCACCGAATATGCGCTCCTTCGCGTCCTCGTTCAGAATGCCGGGAAAGTGGTGACGCACCGGCAATTGTTGCGGACCGTCTGGGGAGAAAAGGCCGAGAGCCAGGCCCAATATCTTCGGGTCTACGTCACGCATCTTCGAAAGAAACTGCAAACCAACGAGAACGCGCCGAGCCTGATCAAAACGGAAGTGGGCATCGGTTATCGATTATCGACCGAGAAGTTGTAATCCGTCGCGGTCCCTGGCGTTAATGATCTTTTAGCGCTTTACGGGCAGATTTTAATTAACGGTCGCGATGGAGCTTGGACCACGTTTGGGTATGCAAACGATCGTGGTTATAGGCGTCCCGAAGCGTGACGCCGAGCCGTCGGCGGAACAAGCGAGCGTTGGGTCGATCAACGACAGGTCGCAAGAATCCATCGATGGAGGCGCCCGAAGAACAAACCGCAGTTCCACGTCCTCGGAGCGCGATGAAGTGACGCCGCCGTTCTGGACGTGGTTCATCGAAAACCCGCGCGGCCGGATGGCGGGGTAGGCCAGCGGCTTAGAAGCACGGTGCCGGCGGAAGTAAGAACGGCTCTCGTACGAAAAGCCAGGCCGATCAAACAATCCAATGGGCGACATTATCTTCGTCGGAATCATTGTCGTGTTTTTCGCCGCGAGCGCGCTTTACGTGCGGTTCTGCGAGCTTCTTTAAGAGAACTCCATGGAAACAATTGTTGTCAGTCTTCGTCGCTCTGTTGCTCTTCATCTACCTCTTCGTCGCGATGATTTGGCCGGAAAAATTCTAAGACATCGCGATGCAGGCCTCCGGTTGGATTCAATTCGCTCTCTATCTCGTCGCGCTCGCGTTGATCACGAAGCCGATGGGATTGTATTTGCTGCGCGTTCTCGATGCGAATGGACGCACGTGGCTTGACCCGGTAATGCGGCCGTTGGAGCGGCTGACGTATCGTTTGATGGGCGTCGATGCGAGCAAAGAGCACGATTGGAAGCAATACACGCTCGCGATGCTGCTCTTCAGTTTGGTGGGTTGTCTTTTCACTTACGCGATTCTGCGACTGCAGCATCTGTTGCCTCTGAATCCACAAAAGCTCGGTCCGTTGAGCGAACATCTCGCTTTCAATACGGCCATCAGTTTCACCAGCAATACCAATTGGCAGAGCTACGGCGGCGAAACCACGATGTCGTATTTCTCGCAAATGGTGGGATTGGCGTTTCACAATTTTGTTTCCGCGGCGACTGGAATAGCGATCGCTGCTGCTCTCGTTAGGGGAATTGCGCGCCACTCGGCTAAAACCATCGGCAACTTCTGGGTCGATCTGGTGCGCGTGACTTACTACCTGCTCATCCCGATATGCATCGTCTTTGCGGTGTTCCTGATCTCGCAAGGAATGATCCAGAACTTCCGGCCTTACACCAAAGCAACATTGGTCGAGCCAATGAAGTTGCAGGTGGAGAAAAAGAACGACGCGGGAGACACGATCAAGAACGCGATGGGGACGCCGGTGACGGAGGAGAAAACTGTTACCGAACAAACGATTGTGCAGGGCCCAATGGCGTCACAGGTCGCGATCAAAATGTTGGGCACAAACGGCGGTGGTTACGCGAACGCCAACGCATCGCATCCATTCGAGAATCCCACACCGCTTTCGAATTTCATTCAGATGTTGTCGATCTTTTCGATCGGCAGCGGATTGACCTACTACCTCGGCCGGATGGTGAAGAACCAGAAGCACGGCTGGACGGTGTGGACGGCGATGCTGCTCCTATTTATCGGCGGCGCTGCTGCTCGCCTGGCATTCGGAAGCCGCGGGCAATCCCATTCATCAGCAGCTCGGTGTCTCAACGGCCGACGGCAACATGGAGGGTAAGGAAGTTCGCTTCGGAATATTTAACTCCGCGCTTTTTGCCACGATCACCACCGACGCTTCGTGCGGCGCGGTGAATTCGATGCACGACTCGTTCACCGCGCTGGGCGGCTTCGTTCCGTTGTTCAACATTCAACTTGGCGAAATTATTTTTGGCGGCGTAGGCGCCGGCCTTTACGGAATGCTCGTCTTTGTCGTGCTCGCCGTTTTCATCGCGGGCCTGATGGTTGGCCGCACCCCAGAATATCTCGGTAAGAGAATCGAAGCCTACGATGTGAAGATGGCAATGCTCTCATTGCTCATCCTCGCGATTTCCATTCTGGGATTCGCCGCATGGGCGGCGGTGAGCAAATGGGGATTGGCCGGATTAAATAATAGTGGCCCGCACGGCTTGACCGAAATTCTGTACGCCTACAGTTCCGGCGCGGGAAATAACGGCAGCGCATTCGCCGGTCTTTCGGCGAACACGCCGTGGTACAACACAACGCTCGGCCTGGACATGTTGTTCGGGCGTTTCCTGATGATCGTTCCGATCATGGCGCTTGCCGGTTCGCTCGCGCGGAAGAAGATCGCGCCCGCGAGTGCGGGTACATTTCCAGTCTCCGGCGGCACGTTTCTCGTTCTGCTCCTGGGCACAGTGCTATTGGTCGGCGCCTTGAATTTTCTTCCGGCGCTTACGCTTGGGCCCGTCGTGGAACATTTCCTCACGCTCCAGGGAAAACTTTTCTAACGGCGCTGAGAATTTCATGAAGCAACAAGCTCGTTCTCTATTCGATTGGAAGATTATCGGGCCGGCGATCGTCGAGGCGTTTAAGAAACTCAATCCGCGGCTGATGATCAGGAATCCGGTCATGTTTGTAACGATGGTCGGTGCGGCGCTCACGGTCACCGGCATCTTCACCGCTGAGGCTGCGCTGCGCGGTTTCGTTTTGCAGCTCGCAATCTGGCTCTGGTTCACCGTGCTCTTTGCTAATTTCGCGGAAGCAATGGCGGAAGGCCGCGGCAAAGCGCAGGCGGCGGCGTTGCGGCGGATGCGCACTACGACGATGGCGCGCCGATTGCGCAACGGCAGCGAGGAAAAGATTCCCGCAGCGGATTTGCAGAAAGGCGACACCGTCGTTTGCGAAACTGGCGATGTGATTCCGGCAGACGGCGATGTCATCGAAGGAATCGCGAGCGTCGACGAAGCCGCAATTACTGGTGAATCCGCGCCGGTAATTCGTGAGAGCGGTGGCGATCGTAGCGCGGTCACTGGCGGCACGCGCGTGCTAAGCGATCGCATCGTCATTCGGGTAACGATGGATAAAGGCCACGGATTTCTCGACCGCATGATCGCGCTCGTCGAAGGCGCGCAACGCCAAAAAACGCCTAACGAAATCGCCCTGACGATTCTGCTCGCTGCGCTGACATTTATTTTTCTTCTCGTCTGCGTGACGTTGAAGTCCTTCGGAATTTATTCCGCTACGGTTTTCTCAATTCCGGTTTTGATCGCGTTGCTCGTTTGCTTGATTCCGACGACGATTGGCGGACTTCTTAGCGCGATCGGCATCGCCGGCATGGACCGCGTTCTGCAACGCAATGTCTTGGCCATGAGCGGACGCGCGGTCGAGGCCGCAGGAGACGTGGATGTATTGCTGCTCGATAAGACCGGGACGATCACGCTTGGCAATCGCATGGCAGTTGCGTTTCACGCGGCGCAGGGTGTTGACGAAAAAGATCTGGCCGCTTCGGCGCAACTAAGTTCTCTCGCCGATGAAACGCCGGAAGGCCGCAGCATCGTCGTGCTGGCGAAGGAAAAATTCGGATTGCGCGCCAGGGAAATGCACGAACTGGAAGCGACGTTTGTTCCTTTCACCGCGCAGACCAGCATGAGCGGCGTCGATCTGCATGCGAACGACGCTCAATCCACAGTCAAGATTCGCAAAGGCGCGGCGCGCGCCGTGCAGGGCTTCATCGAGTCATCCGGCGGTGCGTTTCCCGGCGGCGTGCAGAAAACTGTCGATGAGATTTCCCAGCGTGGAGCAACTCCGCTCGTGGTCGCTTCCGATGTGCTCACGCTCGGAGTCGTCGAGCTGAAAGATGTCGTGAAGGGTGGAATCAAGGAGCGATTCACGCAGCTGCGCAAGATGGGCATCAACACCATCATGATCACGGGTGACAATCCGCTCACCGCTGCTGCCATCGCTGCGGAAGCAGGCGTCGGCGATTTCATGGCGCAGGCGACACCCGAACAAAAACTAAAACGCATTCGCGACGAGCAGGCGAACGGACATCTCGTCGCGATGACCGGCGATGGAACCAACGACGCGCCCGCGCTCGCGCAAGCAGACGTCGGCGTTGCCATGAACACCGGCACGCAGGCCGCGCGCGAAGCCGGCAACATGGTCGACCTCGACAGCAACCCAACGAAGCTGCTCGACATCGTCGAGATCGGAAAACAGATGCTGATCACACGCGGTTCCCTAACGACGTTCAGCATCGCGAACGACGTGGGGAAATACTTCGCGATCATTCCCGCGATGTTGATGACCACATTCCCCGCGATTGCGCCGCTTAACGTTATGCATCTGCGGAGCCCGACCAGCGCAATTCTCAGCGCGGTCATCTTCAACGCGCTTGTCATCATCGCGCTCATTCCGCTCGCGTTGCGAGGCGTTGCCTATAAACCGATCGGCGCGCTCGCAATGTTACAGCGCAACCTGCTTATCTACGGACTGGGCGGCATCGTCGTTCCTTTTATCGGCATTAAGTTCATCGATGTCGTCATCACTGCCTTGAGGCTCGCCTAGTGTGAAGGAATTCTTTTCCGAGATTCGCGGCGCAATGATGGCGACTCTCGTTCTCGCCGTCGTTTGCTGCGGGTTTTATCCGCTTTTGATTTTCGGTCTCGGCCAGACATTTTTTCACGATAAGGCCAACGGGAGTTTGATTTTGAGCAGGGACGGAATTGTCCGCGGATCGAGACTGCTCGGCCAGGGATTTACGAATCCAAAATATTTTCATCCGCGTCCATCCGCTGCCGGCACAGGCTACGACGCGGTTAACTCGGGTGGCAGCAATCTCGGACCGACTTCGCAAAAGTTGCGAGATGCAATCAAAGATCGCATCGACGCTTACCGGAAGGAAAATGGTATTGCGGAGAGTGTCTTCGTCCCGGCGGATGCCGTCACTGCGTCAGGCAGCGGCCTCGATCCGCACATCAGTGCGCGTAACGCTGAACTTCAACTGGCTCGCGTGGCGAAAGCGCGCGGCCTAAGCGAGCGGGACATTCGCGATCTAATCAAGCGCCATACCGATCGTCGAAGTCTCGGCGTTCTCGGAGATTCCGGCGTTAACGTGCTCACCTTGAACATCGCGATGGACGCATTGCCCTAACGAGCCGATCAAAAATGCCGACTGTAATAATGCTTTCATTGATTTCGCCTGCCGCTTCTTGAGATGCAGGCGCAACCATCGCAGGATAGAATTACGCCATGAGCGAGGCCGCACGGCCTGATCCCGACTCGATTCTCGCGCAGTTGAAGCGCGAGGAAGCCGCGGCAACGCGTGGCAAGCTCAGGATCTTTTTCGGTATGTCGCCGGGGGTAGGGAAGACCTACGCGATGTTGCAGGCCGCACAACTTAAGTTGCAGCAAGGCATCGAGGTCGTGATCGGCATCGTCGAAACGCATGGGCGGAAAGAAACGGAAGCGTTGACTGAAGGAATGCCAATCATGCCGCGCTCGCAGGTGGAGTATCGCGGGACGACGCTGAATGAAATGGATCTCGACGCCATTTTGACCTGGCATCCCGGTCTCGCCGTTGTCGATGAGCTCGCGCACACGAACGCGCCGGGGTCGCGTCACCCGAAGCGTTATCAAGACGTTCTCGAACTCCTTGACGCCGGTATCGATGTCTACACGACGTTAAATGTTCAGCATGTCGCCAGTCGTAGTGACACCGTGCGCCAAATCAGCGGTATCGCTGTGCAGGAAACGGTGCCTGATTCCGTTCTCGATCTGGCGGATGAAATCGTGCTGATCGATTTGACGCCAGAACAACTGCGCGCGCGTTTGGCTGAAGGAAAAGTTTATCTTGGCGAGCGCGCGCAATCGGCCGCGGAGAATTTCTTTCGTGAGAGCAATCTCACCGCGCTCCGCGAAATGGCGTTGCGCCTTGTCGCCGAGCATGTCGATCGCGATTTGCGCGACATCATGCAGGAGCAAAAAATTTCCGGTCCGTGGAAGAGCGGCGACCGGCTTCTCGTCGCGGTGAGTGCGAGTCCCTATTCGGAAAAATTGATTCGCTACACGCGCCGGCTCGCGGCGTCGATGGAAGCGTCGTGGATCGTCGCAAACATCGAGCGACCGCATCCGCTTTCCGAGAAAGAGCAAGCTCGATTGACGCGTTATCTTGCGCTCGCGCGTCAGCTCGGCGCCGAAGTTGTTTCCACGCCGGGGCATGATGTCGGCGACGCGCTGCTTCGCATCGCCGGCCAGCATAACGTCACGCAAATCGTTATCGGCAAACCGCTCAACACACACTGGCCCTGGTTCTGGAAAGGCAGTTCGCCATTCCGCTGGCTCGTTAGGCACAGCGGCAATGTCGATATCCACATTATCCCGTCCGATGAATCCGCGCAGGCACACCGCGAACCAGTCGCGGAACGCCTCGCGCGCGCGCCGTGGGCGGATTTTGGATATGCGCTTCTGATTGCAGGCGGTGTCACAGTGCTTTGCCTTGCGACTTTCAAATACACCGGGTATTGGGCGGTCGCGTTGTTTTATCTGCTCGCGGTTGTTCTTGCCGCAACACGCCTGCGACGCTGGCCGACGTTATTACTCGCGGCGCTGAGCGCGATGCTCTGGAATTTTTTGTTCATTCCGCCGCGATTCACTTTTTACATCACTCATCTGCACGATTTCATGATGTTCGGTGCGTATTTTGTAATCGCGATCATCATCGGCCACCTCGCCTCGCAATTGCGCGAACGGGAGCAATCCGAGCGGCGTCGTGAGGAACGCGCCACCGCGCTTTATCGTTTTACGCGCGAGCTCGCCGCAAGCGGGAGTCTCGATGAAGCGTTGCCGAAAGTTTTTTCTTTGATCAAAGATTCGTTTCATGCCGACGCGGCGGTTTGGTTGCGCGATAAGAACGGACTTTCGCAACACGCGGCGAGCACATTCCTTGGGTCGAGCAAGGATGAGAGTGTCGCGGTGTGGGTGTTCCAAAAAAAACAAAACGCGGGCAAAACCACGGACACCTTGCCGGATGCAGAAGCGTTGCACTTGCCGCTGGTCACGGGCGATCGCGCGGAAGGCGTGCTCACGGTGCGCATCCCGCAACCGCTCACACTCGAGCGCCGCGAACTGCTTGATGCGTTCGCCGTCCAACTTGCGCTTTTCATCAATAAGGAACGTGCTTTGGAAGAAAGCCGCGCGGCGCAGGTGGCGCGCCAATCGCAGAAATTACAAAAGACGTTGTTCGATTCCGTTTCACACGAATTGAAGACACCGCTGGCGGCAATGTCGGTGGCGCTGCAGCAGCCGCATCCCGACGCCGCAGAGTTGCAACAAGCTGTCCGCCGACTCACGCGTACAGTCGATCATTTGCTGGATGCGACGCGTCTTGAATCCGGGCTTTTGCGGCCGGCCCTTGAATGGTGCGATCCTGGCGAGCTCTTGCGCGAATCAGTTACGCTTGCCGGCTTACGTAGCGAGAACGTTAAACTCACCATCGCACAAAAACTTCCAGCCATTTCGGTCGATGCCCATCTCATCGAACAAGCGCTCGCGGCCTTGCTCTCGAACGCGGCGGCTCATGGAAAATCCGAGCGACCAATCGAAGCGAGCGTTTCGCGTGACGATGAGACACTAGTTTTCTCCGTTCGCGATCATGGCCCTGGTCTGGCACCGGGTGAAGAAAACAAAGTGTTCGAAAAGTTTTATCGTGGCCCTGGAACTCCTGCGGGTGGACTCGGCCTCGGCCTTTCCATCGCGCGGCAATTAGTCGAGATACATGGCGGTCAGATCGTCGCGCAGAATCGCGAGGGCGGCGGCTCACGTTTTTCGATTCGCCTCCCGATCGGCGAAGCAATGCAGCTTCCGATCGAAGCGACCGCATGAATTGCTCGCTTTACGATTTCCTGTGGAAAAGCACTCGATAAAGCAGCAGGAGCACCATCGCGCCGACTACGGACATGATCCAACCGGCGATGTAGCTTTCGCCGGCAAACATGCGTCCGATCCATGTGCCGACGAATGCGCCCGCGATGCCGAGCAGAATAGTGATAATGCAACCGCCCGGATCTTTCCCTGGCATAAGCAGCTTTGCGATCGCTCCGACAACCAAACCGATAACTAGTGTGGCAATGATTCCTCGATCCATATGCGGAGGTTATAAACGCGAAGCGGAGAGCACGGCAAGATGTTCTAACGCGAGCGCGCAATTAATTTTACTGCTACTTCAATTTCGGCGGTTTGCGGGAACATATCGAAAGGCGTGACCGATTCGATGGTGAAGCGGCGCTGCAAGTCCGCAAGGTCGCGCGCAAGCGTTGCCGGATTGCAGGAGATGTAAATGAAAGTGTCTGGGGCGAGATCCGTAATCGCATCTCGAGTTGCATTCGTTAGGCCAGTGGCCGGCGGATCGACGATGAGGGTAGGGGCGATTGACCCCAATCGCCCGTGGGCGGTTCGGTGAACCGCCCCTACCTGGGCTAGCTCTGTTTCGATGTCGCCCGCGATATAAGACTCCTTCTCGCTGGCTGTCTTCTTCGCTTCCGCAATCGCGAACCTGTCCCAATCGATCCCGATAATCCGATCGAATTTATCGAGCAGACGTTTGGCGAAAAAACCTGCGCCGCAGTAGGCATCGATGAGCAGGGCGCCGGGTTCCGAAATGAGATCGTCCACGTGTTTGAGCAGCAGTTCGGCGACGGCGTCGTTTGTTTGCGAGAAATGGCGGGACGCGTTTGAAAAAGCCAATCCACCTGCGCGCAGGGTGTAATGGCCATCGCGCGGATGACGTCCACGCAGTTGTTTCAGTTCCGCGTTTACTTCTGGCATCGCGATTGGGCAGTGCTCGATATCGATGAGTCGATGCTCGTCGCGCTGGTAGAATCCGATGACGCCGTCTTCGCAATGCACCGTAATGCGGTTTCGATATCCGTATTGCTGCGGAGACGAAACGATCGGACGCATTGGCACAACGTCGAGATGCGCGATGCGCTTTAGCGCTTGTTCGACCTGTCGCGCCTTGATCTCGAGCTGATGGTTGTAGTTGATGTGCTGATAAGCGCAGCCGCCGCATCGCCCGAAGTAAGGGCATTCCGGCGTTGTGCGATGCGGCGAAACTTCGAGCACTTCGTCCAGCTCTGCTTCGGCGAAATTTTTCTTCTCGCGCGAGATGCGAGCGGAAACGCGTTCGCCATCAATCGTGTAGGGAATGAAGACCGCCTTGCCGCCTTCGCGTCCGACACCTTTGCCGCCAAACGCAACATCAACAATTTGGAGTTCCACTCTTCCTTTTTCTTCCTCTTCCGCTGCGTCTTCCTCGTCGTTCTTATCTGCGGGGAGAGAGGAGAAGAGGAAGATTAGTAAGTTCGGACGTAACGATATTTCGACTCGTTTCCGAGCTCGGGCGGAAATTCCGAATAGCCAGCGTGAATGCGGTGAACATCGCTGGGCAGAATCGGCAGATAGGTGCCGCGATTAACTGGGAAAGGGAAAAGCAAAAGCTCGTAAAGTCCGACACCAAATCGCGCGAAGCTGCGCCCGACACCGCGCACAACGCCGTAGCCGGCCGCCGCCGCATTCCCTTCGTGCTCATTGATTGTCGCCACCGTTACCGGCAGCTCCGACCAACCGAAAACGGCATTGGAAAGGCCACGGCCAAGTTTGCGGGTCGGTCCGTGATCGTTTGCAGGCGGGTCTTGAATATCGGCGCAAACAATCGCCGCGAATCCCGCCACGAGAGCAATCGTGAGCAGAGTTTTCATGCGCATATAAGCGTAACCGCCCACCAACGGCACGCGCAAGATTTCATTTTGCGGCGTTCCCTTTTCTTTTCGTTGCAATCATGGAAGCCGTAATGGTGATGGTGAGGACGGTGATAATCACACCGAGCGAAATCAAATTCGGTATCCGGAGGAAATCGGCCGAGATCATCTTCAGACCGATGAAGCCGAGCAGGATCGCGACACCCGTTTTCAAATAGACGAAGCGATCGACCAGTTTCGCGAGCAGAAAGTAAAGCGAACGCAGCCCGAGAATGGCGCAGATGTTTGAGGTGTAGATGATGAACACGTCCTGGGTAATGGCGAAGACGGCCGGGATGGAATCGACCGCGAAAACGAGGTCCATGACATCGATTAGAATCAGCACGAGCGCGAGAGGAGTGAGCATGAATTTTCCGTTCATGCGCGCGGTGAAATGTTCGGCGTGAAATTCGTTCGTCACGTGAACGGACCGGCGGCACAGGCGCATGAGCCAGTTTTTTCCAAAGTCCTGCTCTTCCTGTTTGCCGAAAAACATCCGCACCGCGGTGACGAGGAGAAAGATGCCGAAGAGATAAAGAATGAAATGGAAACGCGAGACCAGCGCCACGCCCAGCCCGATCATGATCCCGCGCATGACCAGCGCACCGACAATTCCCCAGACAAGAACGCGATGTTGCGGTATCGGCGGGACCCGGAAATACGAAAAAATAAGAACGAAGACGAAGATGTTGTCGACGCTGAGCGAATACTCGACGAGATAAGCCGTGAGAAAATCGAGCGCTTGACCGGCGCCTCGTGTTTTCCAGACCAGGACGTTAAAACCGAGTGAGAGCACCACCCAGACGACGCTGCGGAAAGCCGCCGCGCGCATGCTCAGTTCGCGGTCGCGCAGTTTGAAGCTCTTCAGGTCGATCGCGATGGCGATGAACACTCCGGCATGAAATGCGATCCAGAACCAGATGTTCGTCGGCACGGCGCGTAGCGTTTCATGGGGCATTGACTCCCGCAACGCAAAAGGTGTGTCAGTGTGAGTTTTCCACTCGCCAAGCGCGACGTTCTAGGTAGCTTGTTCGACTCTTTGGATGGATGCGGAACTGCTGAAACTTGTCGAATCGGGGAAACTGACCGCGCCCGCTGCTGAGCAGCTGGAAAAACTAAAGCCCGGCACTTTTTGTTTGCACAAAAGCTGGGGATTCGGCCGCGTCGCGGAATGGAATCTCCTGCTCAACCAGATCTTGATCGATTTTAAGGGGAAAAAGGGACATCCGATGCAACTGCAGTACGCGGCGGAAAATCTCACCGTCATTCCCGAAGGACATTTCCTCGCGCGCAAGGCGACCGATCTCGCGACCGTAAAGGATCAGATCAAGAAGGATCCGGCCGCGTTGGTGAGAAATATTTTGGAGGGATTTCGGCGGGGCCGCGACGCAAACGCAGATCAGCGAGATGTTTCTCGGCGACCTTTTCACGGAAGCCGAATGGAAGCGCTGGTGGGAATCGACCAAGAAGATTCTGAAAAAGGAAGGTTACGTTCAGATTCCGACGAAAAAATCTGAGCCTGTAAGGTTGCGCGGTGAAAAAGTTTCACGCGCTGATGAGCTCCTCACTTTCTTCAAACAAGCGCGACAACCGAAAGAGCAGATCGCCGCGATCGATCAGATCGTCCGCTTCCACAACGAGATCAGCGAGCCGGAAAAAAAATTACAACCGATCGTGAAAGCGATCGAGGAAAGCGCGGCGAAAAATCAACGCCTGAATCCCGCGCTGACTTTTGAATTAGTCGTTTCGCGTGACGACTTGCTCGCACGGCTGCCAGAACTCAAGACGACGAATCCCGATTTGACGCTGTCGCGTTTGATTCTCGATGAAGAATCGCGGCTGGCGA
Organism: uncultured Verrucomicrobiae bacterium; assembly: GCA_963803315.1. Taxonomy (GTDB): domain Bacteria; phylum Verrucomicrobiota; class Verrucomicrobiia; order Chthoniobacterales; family UBA10450; genus JBBQFI01. Next base: position 297,645 of record CAWDLY010000010.1, read on the forward strand.
CGATTCTGCCAAATGTGTCTTCGGCCAAAGAGCGGCGCGTGTTGCAAACACTACCCGCGGCTTTGGGACCGCGCTGGACCGAGCGGGCGTTGCTGTTGATGCAGGAACGGCATGCGCGCATGGTCTCGCAGATCCCGAAGATCTTCGCCGAAACTGGGCAGGAACCGGCGTTACACACCGCGCTTGAACGCAGTATTCGCGAGCATTCCGCGACGAGTGAGACGCTGTTTTGGCTGTGCAAGGAACGCAATGAGACTTGGAAGGATTTGATATCGCCGGACCTGCTCGCTGCGGCTCTCGGTGCGATGGAACGCGATCAGCACAACGAAAACGCGCGCGGTAGCAGATTGCGCGACTTGCTGCTCGATGATCGTGAATTGATTCCGGAAATGTTTCGCGATGCCGAGATGGATGCGGCGCGTGATTCGATGCGGCGACTGATGCTTACGCCGGTCTTTGACGATCTAACGAAACGATCGCTCCTCGCGCGAATCATCAAGCTTTATCCGGAACTCGGAGCCATGATTACTGGCGCTCAGGCGGAAGAAAAAACCGAGGCGCTGGTCGTTTCGTGGAGCAGCCTGCACAAGCGCAAAGCCGAATACGAAGAGCTGATCAAAAAGAAAATTCCGGAGAACACGAAGGAGATTGCACTTGCGAGGTCGTACGGCGATCTGAGCGAGAATTTCGAATTCAAAGCGGCCAAGCAGATGCAGGCCGTGCTCATGCGACGCAAGACCGAGCTTGAGCAAATGCTGCTGAACGCCCGCGGCACCGCTTTCCAAAGCCCGGATACAACGCGTGTTTCTATTGGCACGGTGGTGACGTTGCGCGACGCGGATTCCGGTGCTGAAGAAACCTACTCGATTCTCGGTGCCTGGGACGGCGATCCCGATCGCAACATTATTTCTTATCAAGCCGCAATTGCGCAGGCGCTGCTCGGACACTCGTTAGGCGAAGTGGTGACGCTTACTGCGGATCACGGGAGTGGTCGTTTCGCGATCATCTCCATCGAAGCCGCGCCCATCGATGAGACGCCGGCCGATCCTGCGCTGGCGGAAATTCCCATCGAGGAAGTTGCGGCCAGCTGAAATTAGCGCAGGTGCGGAGCGAAAATAATCGCGGTCAGCAACACCGCGAGAGCGATCATTACCACCAGAATGGCATAGAGTGATTTCCGGCTTGCCGAAGGCGATTTGCTCATGAGCGCGAATCCGCACAGGCAGATCACGAGCACCGCGAGCCAAATGTTGATGAGAGGAATCGTGTTCATTTCCAATTATTGTCGAGACATCGTTATCCACGACGAGTCACAACCTCTACCGAAGCAGCTATCGTTCTAGCCGTTCGACGGAAGTAATGTTGCAAGGCCGTCTCGACAACCGTCCGAACGAGCGGCAAAATTCCCAATCCTATGAATGATCCGATTCTCATCGCTAAGGCCGAGGAAGCGATTTTCCTTCTGCCGAAAATGGCAAACCGGCACGGCCTCATCGCCGGTGCGACTGGGACAGGAAAGACGGTGACGTTGCAAACACTCGCGGAAAATTTCAGTGCACGTGGCGTCCCTGTGTTTATGGCGGATGTGAAAGGCGATCTGGCGGGTTTGAGTCAGGCCGGCGGAAATAATCCGAAAATTGTCGAGCGCGCGAAGGAACTCGGCATCACTGATTTCAAAGGGGAAGCATCGCCGGTCGTTTTCTGGGATGTGTTTGGTGAAAACGGTCATCCCGTTCGCGCCACCGTTTCTGAGATGGGTCCGCTGTTGCTCGGACGTTTGCTCGAGCTGAACGACACGCAGGAAGGCGTGCTCAACATGGTCTTCAAGATCGCGGATGAAAGCGGAATGCTATTGCTCGATCTGAAAGATTTGCGCGCGATGCTGCAATACGTCGCGGATAATGCGGACCAATTCAAAACGCAGTATGGAAATGTTTCGGCTGCGAGCGCGGGCACGATTCAACGCAATTTGCTCGCGCTGGAAACGCAGGGCGCGGACAAATTTTTTGGCGAGCCTGCGCTGAATCTCGACGACCTGATTCAGACGCAAGGCGGGAAAGGCGTGATCAACATTCTCGCCGCCGACAAACTGATGCAGCAATCGCCGAAAGTGTACGCCACGTTTTTGCTCTGGCTGCTCTCCGAGCTTTTCGAAAACCTTCCGGAAGTGGGGGACCCCGACAAACCGAAGCTCGTCTTCTTTTTCGATGAAGCTCATCTGCTCTTCTCGGATATCGAAAAACCAGTGGAAGAAAAAATCGAGCAGATGGTCCGTCTGATTCGCTCGAAAGGAGTTGGAGTTTATTTCGTCAGCCAAAATCCGCTCGACATCCCGGATGTCGTGTTGGGTCAGCTTGGGAATCGGGTGCAACATGCGTTACGCGCCTTTACGCCGCGCGATCAGAAAGCTGTCTCAGCCGCCGCGCAAACGTTTCGGCAAAATCCGAAGTTGAAAGTCGAAACGGTATTGACCGAACTCGGAGTAGGGGAGGCGCTCGTTTCCATGCTCGATGAAGGCGGAATCCCTTCTGTCGTCGAGCGCGCGAAAATTGTTCCACCGCGCAGTCAGGTGGGAGCCATCACGGCCGAGCAACGCAAGCAGATCATAAGTTCGTCCCCCATCGCGGGGCATTACGAGAACGCAATCGATCGCGAATCCGCCTACGAGAAATTGCAGGCGAAAGCAGCCGAGAAAACTACTGCAGCCGGCGCACCTGCGGCTACGCCGGGCGCCTCAGTTCCGGAACCGGCGAAGGAATCTTTTTTCGGCACGATATTTCAACCAAAGATCGGGCCGCGCGGCGCGGTCCACGATTCGGTGGCCGAATCGATGGCCAAAACAGCAATGCGCGCGGCGAGCAGCCAACTCGGCCGACAATTGATTCGCGGTGTTCTGGGCGGATTGCTCGGCGGCAGCGGGCGTCGACGTTACTAAGCCCGCCGTTGTCGCCGGGGTCGCTGACCCCGGCTACAGACAAGCGTTATTCCTTATTCTTTTTTCTGCGCGCCCATCTTCTCGGTCTTAGCGCCTTTGGCCGGTTTCATCTCAACGTCGGTCGCGGTCATCGTATACGTGATCGTGACCTTATCACCGACTTTGAGATCGCTTGGAACTTTGCTGCTGGAATCGCGTGCAATTTCCCAGCGAGCCGTGCCCTTCTGAACCGCGATCATGCTGTCGTTCATTTCGAGCACCGGACCAGTAACTTGATAAGTCTTCGTGCTACCCGCCAATGCCACGCTGCTCAACGCAAGGCTCGCGGCGGCAATTAAACTGAATGCAATATTTGTTTTCATAGGTTTATCGATTAGACGGAGCGCCCGCGAAGTATTCAAGCCTTTTGCGCCGGTTCAAATCTTGGGGACGTAGCCTGGCAGCCTGCGCTCCCCAGAACCGATCGCGGCTACGGCACGTAGTTTATTGATGCGCGCGTCGAAGGTCATCCATTGGCCGCGCGTCAGACTTTGGAAATGCGCTTGCAATCAGAACTGCAACGCCCGGATAATCCGGCGCCAGTGATGAACCATAAAATCCATCATCTCGCCGTCTGGGTTCTTGTTGTAATCCATTTCTTCGTCGGACTCGGGTGGTACGCGCTCTTTGGCGAGGCGTGGTTGAACTACAACGCCCGCACCATGACCGACATCGAACCGCCGCACAGCGCCTTTCCGTATTTGACGGCAATTGTATCAGCGGTCCTGGTCAATTACGCTCTGGCGTGGCTCTTCGCGAAATTGCACGTCGCCCACGCCCTCACCGGATTAAAGATCGCGCTCATTTGCTGGTTCGCATTTTTATTTGCGCAGTACGCGACTATCGCCGTGTTCTCGGCTTTCGAGACCAATCCATGGCCCCTCGTGTTCATCAATATGGGTCGGCCTTTCGTCGCCTTCGCCATCAGCGGCATCGTCCTCGGCGCCTGGCGCCGGCGCGAACCGTAGCAGCTCGCCGCTATCTCAACGGCATTTCCAATTTCAACGTTGAGCGTTCGACGTTGAACGTTTGCTTCTCTATTCTCCCGACGGTTCCGGCATCGTCTTCACACCCACGCGCGCCAGGTATTCATCGGCTTGCAAGAGATTGTCACCGGCTCGTTCGACAATCTTGAGCAGATTGTCCATCGACGAAACTTCCTCGAGCTGCTCGGTCAGGAACCATTGCAGGAAATTTATCGTGATGTAGTCGTCCTCCTTTCGGGCCAATCCCACAAGCGCATTGATCTGCTTCGTGACCTGCACTTCCTGATCGAGGGAAAGTTTCACCGCGTCTCTTGGCGTCTTGAAATTTGCTTTCGGCGCATCGATCGCCGGAATCACCACGCGCCCACCTGCATCGACGACGTATTTGATAAATCGCAGCGCGTGACCCTTCTCTTCCTCGGCCTGTTTGAAGAAATGCTGCGACAATTGCGGCAACGCTTCCGCCGCAAAATGAGCTGCGATTGCGTAGTATTGCATCGAGGCGCTGAATTCGTATCCGATCTGTTCGTTGATAGCGTTAATGACTTTCTTGCTGGTGAGCATAAGGACCTTTCGGTTGGTGTTCTTTGTTTTAGTCTAGTAATGGTTCACGCTCAAATGAAACGTGTTCGACTTGGTTCGGCGGCAATCGCAGCGGTTAGGTATAATGAGGAAGAGTTCACGCTGGATGTCGAATTTCGGGAGGGAGAAACCTATCGCTATTCATGTGTGCCTGAATTTGTCTATCGGGAGCTGCTGAAAGCGGAGTCAGCTGGCGCATTTTGGAATCACGTAAAGGACAATTACAATTTCGCGCGTTTGGACTAAACGGTCTAAGAGCGTTAAAAAAGCAAAAGCCCCGCGGCCGGTTTCCCAGCAGCGGGGCTTTTGTTCTGGCGACGTCCTACTCTCGCACAACCTATCGTCGCACTACCATCGGGGCTGCAGCGTTTAACTTCCGTGTTCGGAATGGGAACGGGTGGTGCCACTGCGCTATTATCACCAGAAATCTGAGCCGAATTCTTCGGCGCAGATTTCTGGTGCGTGATTCGAGAAGCGAGATTCGTTAAATCGGATCACCCGCGCGACGGCCTCATCCGATTCACGATTTTCGATTTAACGATTCACGTTCAACTGCCAAAGAACTTTTGATTCTCTGATAACTACATACAGGAAGTGAAACACAGTGCTTTCTTAAAGCTTCGTTTTATTTTGAGATCATTTGTCTCCTCTGTGTGCCGTTGCCTCGTTTCCAAGGCAACGGGTTAACAGAAAAGGAAATGATCAAGCCAAACGGGTTATTAGTATTACTTAGCTGAACGTATTACTACGCTTACACCAGTAACCTATCAACGTGGTGGTCTACCACGACCCTTCAGGGAGAACTCATCTTGGGATAGGCTTGGCGCTTAGATGCTTTCAGCGCTTATCCTTTCCGAACATAGCTACCCAGCACTGCCGTTGACACGACAACTGGAACACCAGCGGTTCGTCAGACCCGGTCCTCTCGTACTAAGGTCTGAACCCCTCAATTCTCCTGCGCCCACAGTGGATAAGGACCGAACTGTCTCGCGACGTTCTGAACCCAGCTCGCGTACCACTTTAACCGGCGAACAGCCGGACCCTTGGGACCTTCTCCAGCCCCAGGATGTGATGAGCCGACATCGAGGTGCCAAACCATGCCGTCGATATGAGCTCTTGGGCATGATCAGCCTGTTATCCCTAGCGTACCTTTTGTCCGTTGAGCGATGGCAATTCCACATTCAACCACCGGATCACTTGGACCTACTTTCGTACCTGCTCGACGTGTGTGTCTCACAGTTAAGCTGGCTTATATCCATATACTCGTCACCTGATTGCCAACCAGGTTGAGCCAACCTTCGTACTCCTCCGTTACTCTTTGGGAGGATACCGCCCCAGTAAAACTAGCCGGCTGCCAGTGTCCCTTTCCCGGTTAGACGGGCAAAGGTTAGTTATTCCAATTCCGAAGGGTGGTGTTTCATTGGCGACTCATGCTACCCCAAAAGGCAGCAATCAAAGTCTTCCACTTACGCTAAGCATCAAAATCGAAACAACAGTAACAGCGTGTAGTAAAGGTGCATAGGGTCTTTCCGTCCTACTGCGGGTAGGCGGCATCTTCACCGCCACTACAACTTCGCTGAGCTCCTCGTTGAGACAGCGGTCAACTCGTTACACGATTCGTGCAGGTCGGAACTTACCCGACAAGGAATTTCGCTACCTTAGGACCGTTATAGTTACGGCCGACATTCACGGGGACTTCGGCTCGTAGCTTCGAAGATTGCTCCTCTAACCACTTACCATAATCTTTCCGCATTGGTCACGTGTCACACCCTATACGTCGTCTTACGACTTGGCAGAGTGCTGTGTTTTTGTTAAACAGTCGGTTGACCCATTTCACTGCGACCCGCTGCATTTTGAGCAGAGCTCAAAAGCAGAAATCCCAAGCACCAAACTCCAAGCACCAAACAAATCAGTTTGGGATTTGGGTTTTGGGTTTTGGAACTTCCGCTGCATTTTGCCTGCGCAAAATGCAGCGGGCACCCCTTCTTCCGAAGTTACGGGGCTAGATTGCCGAGTTCCTTAACGAGGTTTCACTCACGCGCCTGGGTATACTCTACCCACCCACCTGTGTCGGATTACGGTACGGGCAACCGTGGGAACATTTAATTGCTTTTCTTGATACAAGTTTTAACAGATCCGCTTCAGCCGAGGCCTCCACGTCCCCCGCCTTGCGGCAGGGACCGTCACTTTCAATCGACGGACTGTCTCTACTCATATGTCACAACTAAACTTAACCACAGCCGGTGCAGGAATATTGAACCTGCTGTCCATCGTCTACGCCCTTCGGCCTCGACTTAGGTCCCGACTAACCCTGGGAGGACGAACCTTCCCCAGGAAACCTTGGGTTTACGGCGGACAGGAATTTAACCTGTCTTGTCGCTACTCATGTCTGCATTCTCACTTGTAGAAACTCCACGGTTGCTTCCGCTCCCGCTTCGATGTCGCTACAACGCTCCCCTACCAATCCGTCTGGTCGAAACCAAACGTCTTCCAGAGCTTCGGTATACCGCTTATCGCCAATCATTATCGGCGCGAGATCGCTCGATGAGTCAGCTATTACGCACTGTTTAAATGATGGCTGCCTCTAAGCCAACATCCTCACTGTCTAAGCAACCTCACATCCTTTCCACTGAACGGTATTTGGGCACCTTAGCTGCTGGTCTGGCATGTTTGCCTCTCGCGCGTGAAGCTTATCCCTCACGCACTGACTCCCGTGTTACACCCTGCGGCATTCGGAGTTTGATTGAATTCGATACCCTGGTATGGGCTCTAGTTCATCCAGTGCTCTACCTCCGCAGGTCAGCACACGAGGCTAGCCCTCAAGCTATTTCGGGGAGAACCAGCTATCACCGGGTTTGATTAGTCTTTCGCTCCTACCCACAAGTCATCCCAGAAGTTTTCAACCTTCACGGGTTCGGTCCTTCAATTGCGGTTAAGCAATCTTCAACCTGCTCATGGGTAGATCACCTCGGCTTCGGGTCTAGTGCCAGCGACTATGGTCGCCCATTTCGGACTCGCTTTCGCTTCGCCTCCAGCGCAGAACGCTTTAAGCTCGCCACTGACACTAACTCGCAGACTCATTAAGCAAAAGGCACGCCATCACCCCTTGCGGGGCTTTGACACCTTGTAAGCACATAATTTCAGGGTACTATTTCACTCCGCTCACAGCGGTTCTTTTCACCTTTCCCTCGCGGTACTTGTTCACTATCGGTCGCCAATTAGTATTTAGGCTTACGCGGTGGTCCGCGCAGATTCATACGAAGTTTCACGTGCATCGTATTACTCAGGAAATCCCTAGGCGTGCTCCAGTTTTCGGTTACGGGCCTTTCACCCTCTATGGCGCAGCTTTCCAGAAGCTTCACCTAACCTTTGCACTACCACGTCGGGCTCCTACAACCCCACCAGCAAGCTGGTGGTTTGGCCTCTTCCGCTTTCGCTCGCCACTACTTACGGAATCAATTTCTTTTTCTTTTCCTCCGGTTACTGAGATGTTTCACTTCGCCGGGTTTCGCGATGTTCCTGCTATGAATTCACAGGAACTCGAGCAAGTATTACCTCACTCAGGTTATCCCATTCGGACATCTACGGGTCAAAGCGTGTTTGCCGCTCTCCGTAGCTTATCGCAGCTTACCACGTCCTTCATCGCCTATTGGCACCAAGGCATCCATTATGCGCTCTTTGTAGCTTGATCAATCTGTTCCGGTCTTTCGACCAGAGATTTTTTGATAACTGAAACTCTCACGGGTCTGGAGATCTTAACCTCCAAACCGTTAATTTCAGACTCAGCTCTAAAAAGTTGTATTTACTACCCTGTATGTAGATATCAAAGAACCAACGTTTCTGCGACATTCGGGCGACAAAAAAACTCAATCTGGCGCCGGGAAGATTTCGTTTCCGAAAATCATGCCGGGACAAAATTGAGCTCAATTTGCAGTCCCAAATGTACAAGAACGAACTCCTTGATTAGAGGAGTCCCGCGTCAGGCGGGATCGAGAAATTAGCTGGATAAGTTTGGACGTCAACTTGGAAAATTAATTTTCTTCAACTGGGCATGTGCTTGGAAGGGGACCGGTTGAGATCTTGGGAGCATTCCATCGTGTTTGTCGTGCCAAAGACGTCGGGTTACAAACGGGTGGAGGCGATTGACCCAATCGCCCGCGGGCGGTTCGGTGAACCGCCCCTACCTGACAATTGCGCTAATCTGCGTAATCTGCGGACGTTTTGAATTCGCCTAACCAACGCAGCGACGGTCGCGCGCCCGATCAGATTCGTCCGATTACTTTCGAGCTCGGCATCGCCCCGCATGCCAGCGGATCTGTCTTGGTGGCGATGGGGAACACGCGTGTGATTTGTGGAGTGATGATTGAAGAGACGGTTCCGCGCTGGATGAGGGAACAGAATGTTAGCGGCGGCTGGTTGACGGCCGAATATTCGATGTTGCCTTATTCGACCGGGACGCGAAAACCGCGCGATATCAGCAAAGGAAAACTCGATGGGCGCAGCACGGAGATTCAACGGTTGATCGGCCGCGCCTTGCGTGCCGTCGTTGATCTGGAAAAACTGGGGTCGCGCACGATGTGGGTGGATTGCGATGTTTTGCAAGCGGATGGCGGGACACGGACCGCGGCGATTACCGGCGCGAGTTTGGCGGTCGCGATGGCCTGCCGAAAATTGGCAGATGAGAAAAAAATCGACGCACCACCGATTAGGAAATTGTCGCTGCGGTCAGCGCCGGAGTACTCAATGGCGTTGCGGTGCTCGATTTGAATTACGAAGAAGACAAGGCTGTCACCGTCGACTTTAATCTTGTTGCGACGGAGGACGGCGAATTCGTTGAAGTGCAAGGATCGGGCGAAGAAGCAACGTTCTCGAACGAGCAACTGACCGAAATGCTCGCACTTGGCCGTAAAGGGATAGCGCAGTTGATCGAAGCGCAGCGTGCGGTGCTGGCACGTTTAATGGTCGGACCGAAATAGCCTAACGAATTACGGGCGGCCTGATTAGCCGTCGCTTATGAAGGCGCGACATCGTTAATAAACTGTTTTCGGTTCGGGTCCGGCGAGTAGCTTTTGGAAGCGCGGATTGCTGCGCAGCGGATCCCAGATCCAGCGCCATTTCAAATCAACCAGCGTCATGTTGTAAATGGCGCCGCATTGTAACTGACATGGGACCGTGAGCAGATGCTCGATTAAGTCGATTGCTTTGTCGGGTTCACCAGTCTGCGCATAAACCAGGGCAAGCGCGGAGGAGAGATCGTTGATTTCGACGAGACTTAACCCGCCCAGACCCGCTGGCGCGGTTTGCGCCGTGCGGATTGCTTCCTCCTTGCGCCCGGAGAACGCGTCGATGATCGCTAAGTCGACTGCCGGTAAGGCTTCATCAAATGTACGCGGGTGTGACCGAGGTTCGGCGAATGCATTTTGCGCGCGGACCAGGCTTCGCCGTCTCTCATCCAAATCAGCACCGCTTGCGACCGCGAGGAGAGCTTCGTAAAACGGCTTTTGATGGCCTGCGACTTCCGACAGAAAAAGATTGGAAGGTACAAAGCTGTCCGGCGGAATTTTACTGAGAGATTCGCGGGCGCGGGTGAAGTCGCGTTCGAGCATCGCGATCTCGAATCGCTCATAGTTCAGTCGCTCCGGAGGAATGATCGCGGCCGGAGAATGTTCTTCCTGGGCGAGTCCTTCTTTGAGCGCATTAATATCGCCGCTCAACCGGAACGCATCGTTGGCGCGGCCCCACCGCGAGGCCGAGAGCTCCGATCCGTTGGGTGAAACGATTGTGCGACGATCGAGTGCGTCAATAGCATTCCTCCAATCCCGGACCCAGCGGAAGGTCAGGATCAGAAACGAGTGGACCTGACCAGAGCGCGGGTCGATGGCTTCGGCGCGACGCAGTGCAGCGATACGCTCACGGAATTCATTTTTCTGTTTGAAAACCCATGCCGTCGCGAGCTGCACCTCGGCCGAGTTCGGTAGAAACAGGGCGGCGCGTTTCAATTCAGCGAGGGCCCGCTCCGGATCGCGGTAGGCAATGTAGCAATGAGCTAGCGCCAAATGCGCCTCGCCCAAGTCAGGCTGGAGACGGATCGCGTCGTCGGCTTCGTTCCTGGCTTTGCGCCGCAGCGCCGCGTTGTCAGTTTCGTAAGCCGCCATACTCGCGCAGATGGAAGCGCGTGCGCGCGCCAGTGCGAACTTGGGATCAAGCGCGATCGCCTGGTCATACAGCGGGAGCGCCGAATCGATGGGCTGCTCATTTATTTCCGTCTCTCGCGCCCGCAGAAAAAACAAATATGCCTGGGCGTTCTCCGTCGGTTTGGCCGGGGCGATGGGATTCGTTAGGCTAGCCGCAGTGTCATCACGCGTGAACAAGCCGGCTTTGGAAAACCAGAAAGCGGCAGCGAATATCGCAATCGCGATCACAGATGCTGCCAAGGCGAGCAGATGTCTGCGGCGTCGGCTGGTCATCCGCGCGCGACAGTTTTCCAGTAAAGCCATCAGTTCGCGGGCTGATCCCGGGCGCTCCGCCGAATTAAACGAAAGACATGAGCAGAGCAACTCGATCAGCGCTCGGGAAAGAGCACCTGAGCGGAGTTGCTTGAGTGGGAGTGCTTGCCGCGATTGACATTCGCGAATCTCCTCGATGGAGGTACCGGGAAACGGCAGTCGACTGGTAAGCGCAAACCACATCGTCACCCCAAGCGCGTAGATGTCGGTCCGTGCGTCGATTACTCCGCGCGCAAATTGTTCCGGGCTGGCGAATGCGGGTGTGCCGACGAAATTGCCATGCGTGAGCTCCATTTCACCGGCCGCGCTTACCGCTTTGGCCAGGCCGAAGTCGATGACCTTTACCTCGAAGCGACCCGCTCCTTCGTTCGATGCGAGCATGATGTTACCGGGCTTAAGATCGCGATGCACCAGTCCACGATCCGCTGCGGCGATAAGCGCGCGCGTCACCTGTATCGCAATTTCAATGACGCTCTGCGGGAGTAAAGGCCCCTCCCGCTTAACGAGTGCTTCGAGCGTCTCGCCTTCGACCAGCTCCATCGCGCAGTAACAGCGCGCGCCGTCGGCGGAAGCGCCGAATTGAAAAACTCCGGCGATGTTCGGATGTCTCAATGCCGCCGCGGTGCGGGCTTCGCGTAGAAAACGCTCCCGCACCGCGTGCGACTTCGACGCTTCGATGACCTTGAGGGCAACGGTCCGATTCAGTACGCTGTCGTGCGCGCGATAGGTCACGCCCATCGCCCCGCGTCCCAGTTCCGAGAAGGAGCCATCATCGCGGCGCTCGATTTCGAAATCGCCGAAACGCGCGGGATCAGCTGATGCCTGCTCTCCATTGAATCCGGCGCGGAGGAGACAGAGGACGCATGTTTCCCCCGCAGCGAGTGTTGCTCCACAGACAACACAGGAAGACGCGGAAGCGCGAATGTCCGACATCATATCCATGCTCATCCGTTAGGCACTCGAAAGCACACGGAGTAACTCCCTTAGTTCTTCGTCCACTTCCGCGTCCGTATTTACAGTGCTTCGGATTTCGGCGCGCAAGACTTCCCGATAACGCGCGCGCAAACGCGTGACGTGACTGCGCAAGGTCGACTCCGCGATGCCAAAGCGCCCGGCAAGATCGGCATAAGTCGGGAGCGGCGTGGCGCTGACCGTAAGGAAACTCTTGAGCTGCTCGAAAAGACGCACCTTCTTCTCCGCCCTGTAGGAGGCGGCTAAACGCTCCAGAGTTGTCGCGATCAGTGTCTCGGCCCAAGTGCGTTCGAAAAGACGATCTTCAATTGCGACATCTGCAGCGGAGGAGGAATGAGTTTGAAAGAGACACTCGGTGGAATTCAGCCTCGCTTCGTCGAGCGGAATAAATTCGCGGCCGCCGCCGCGCTTTATGGTTGTCGCTCGGTCGTGCGCATCGTTAAGAAAATTCTTGAACGAAGTGAGAAGAAACGAGCGGAACTTTCCTTTCTGACGATCGGCTTGTTTGTAGATTTTACGTTCCAGCGCGTAGGCAAAAAAACTTTGAGTCAGGTCTTGAGCATCGTGCACGGAATAGCCACGCCCACGCGCGTATGCATACAGAGGCGGCCAATAGATCTGGCAAAGCTGCGTCAGTGCAGCCTGTGAATTTTCTGCGTCAGCTTGCGTTTCGCTGGCGGCAACGATGACGCTCCATCGCGTGGCAGAGAAGACGTCCATGCGATCGTCACTCGTCGCCGGGAGGGTTTGCACGCGTCTCTTATAACAAGCGTCGCCGTCACTGCCAAGTTCGCTCAAAATGCAGCACGGCCCGACAAAAACCGTTGTTGTTAAGGAAACCTATGTCGTCGGAAACAGTTCAAGATCCGCAACTCGAAATCGCGCATGTGCTGTTCATCGACATTTCGGTTATTCGAAGCTTTTGACCAATGAGCAGCGCGAACGCTTACAGGAATTGAATCGGATAGTGCGCGAGACGGGACAGTTTCGCGCGGCGGAAGCGGAAGAGAAGCTCGTTCGAATCCCGACCGGCGATGGGATGGTGCTTGCTTTTTTCACCAGTCCCGATGCGCCGGTGCGTTGCGCCGTCGCGATCGGTCGTGCTTTGCGCGGAAGAAGCGACCTGCCGCTGCGGATGGGGATTCACAGCGGCCCAGTCGATCTGGTGCAAGATGTGAACGAGAAACAAAATCTCGCGGGCGCGGGCGTGAATATGGCGCAGCGCGTGATGGACTGCGGTGATGCGGGCCATATCCTGCTTTCGGCGCGAGCAGCCGATGACCTCGCACAGTACGCGGAATGGAGGACGCAACTTCACGACCTCGGCGACGTAGAAGTAAAGCATGGCGTGCGCGTGCGCGTCGTCAGTCTCTACAATACCGAAGCCGGCAATGCTGCCTTGCCGCGAAAATTGCGGCGACAACGGCTCGTTAGGCGGCGTCGCATTGTTGCAGCCGCGACCGCAATTGCGATCCTGTTTCTGAGTGCAGGGATCGGGCTTTGGGGTTGGCAGCATCATGTCGAGTTGGTCCGGCAAGCGGCGGCTAATGCGGCTGCGCAGCGAGAGAAGAGCGTGGCGGTGCTTCCCTTTGAGAACCTGAGCAACGAAGAGGAAAACGCTGTCTTTGCCGGCGGCGTCCATCGCGAAGTCCTCCTCAATCTCGCCAAACTGGCCGAGCTGAAAGTAATCAGCCGCTCCAGTGTGATGCGTTACCAGCCGGGAACGGAGCGGAACCTGAAGCAGATCGCGGATGAGTTGGGTGTTAACTTCATCGTGGAAGGAAGCGT
>CAWDLY010000011.1:0-115977 GCA_963803315.1 uncultured Verrucomicrobiae bacterium
AGATTCCGCAACAACCCGCGCACGGTCGACTGATGATTCCGCACCAGTTCCGCAAAAGCATGGTGGTCATCATCGAGTAGGACGCGTGCGACAAGGTCGGCATCATTTAGTGGCACGTACCGACACTACACCTTAGGGGAAGTCTCTGTGCGGCGGCGGCGGTGGCAAAGATTCTCCTCTGCGGAAGTCCAATCTCCAAACAAGAAGGTAACCGGCGCCGATGAGAAACGGAATGATGCCGAGGCTCCAGGCACCACCCTCCCAGTCATTGCAAGCGCCAAAGAAAACCATCAGGCCCAAGCCGACCATGAGCAGCACCACGCCGCGTCGCAGGTCCGAGCGTTGCCGGATTACCGGCGGCGGATTCAAGAGGGATTCGGGAACCGGTTGGCCTTTTTCGACCATCATGCGCACGGTGCGATGCATGGCGCGCGATTTTGAGAAGCTGAAATACATGATCAAAGCGACGATCATGATCGGCGTTCCGAAGATGGCGAGAAAGACGATGAAGACGATGGGGATCGCGATCCAAGGCACATCGTCGTTGGCATTGTGATGGTCTCCGTCGATCGTGAAGTTGAGGTGTTTCTTGATCTTTTTTTCGATCGCGTTGTCGATATCCTCGTCGGGATCTGAAGTGATTGAGATCGTCGCGGAGGGCGAATTAATGGGCGCTACAGAAGCCGTTGGCGCTGCGGATGGCGCGACAATCGCGGAGGGCGCACTCGGCTCCGGCGAGATCGTAGGCGATTGGCTCCATGCGGGGATCGTGGCGATCAGCGCGCACAGGCAAATGAGTAATCTTGTTTTCATAGGTGTCCTTTGGGAGTGAGATGCGGCCTGGAGGCGTTTTGGATTCAAGAATTTAGCATCTCGGAAGGAATTTCCCGAGGCAATTAAGACCTTGCGCCGGAGGAGGGCATGGCCATTATTCCTAGCTCGCTTTAGCGCGGGTGTAGCTCAGTGGTAGAGCACCTCCTTGCCAAGGAGGACGTCGCGAGTTCGAGTCTCGTCACCCGCTCCAGCGCGACGCATTGCCCAGCGGCGTTTATTCCACGAGCCGCCACCAAGGAGGGGCGCTTTTCAAGCGCCCTTTGTTTAGTTCGGCGGTTGAAAACCGCCGCTCCTTGAGGGCTCCGGGGCGATTCAACGCTAAGCCCTTCAAATCTTCCAGCCGCACCGGCAGCCGCCGAATGCGTCTGCCCGTCGCAGCAAAAATCGCGTTCGCGATCGCCGGTGCGATTGGCGGGACGGGTGGTTCGCCCATGCCAAACGGTCGGCCCGCATCACTTGGGATAATGTGTGTTTCGATCACTGGCGCGTCACGCATGCGCGCGACTTCGTAATCGCCGTAATTGTGCTGCTCGACTGTCGCCATCGCGAAACGTGATTTGCCCCTTCAGGACCGACGACAATCCCCAGATGATTCCGCCTTCGACTTGCTGTTCGACTCCGATCGGATTGACTGCTAATCCGCAATCCACGGCAGCTACAACTCGCTTGACGCGAACTTCCCCGTCTTCCACAACCACATCAACCACGTAAGCGATATGCGTGTCGGCATCATAAATATTGCAGGCAACCCCGCGACCATGCCCGCGTTCCGACTTCTTGCTCCAAGTCCACTCGGATTTGTCCCTCACAACCTCCAACACGCGGCGCAGTCGGCGCCGATCGATCGTCAAATCACCAGCTTTAAGAGAATCCGCGCCACGCAATAATCCCAGACGAAACGCGAGTGGATCCGTTGCGCGCGCGAAGGCGAGTTCGTCTATGAAAGATTCACGCGCGAAAACGCTCGAGGGCGAAAAGACCGAACGCCACGGCCCATGTCGCACAGGCAAATCCACCGGCACGTAAGCCATTTCGAGATCGGGCACCGCATAAGGCAAATCGTAAACGCCCCAGGCATAGCCTTGATAAAAAGCAGCGTCATTCGGCGTCGGCGGTTTCTCCACGCCGTCGAGGTTGTGCAACGATCCCGCTTCGGTGTGACGCCACTTGATCAATTTTCCAGCGTCATCGAAACCGGCGCTCAAGCGATGAACAGATGCCGCTTGGAAGTGACCATGTTGCGTATCATCCGGTCGGGTCCAAAGCACTTGCACGGGCGCTTTTACCGCGCGTGAAATTTCGATCGCTTCCATCGCGTAATCATTCGACAAACGACGCCCGAACCCGCCGCCAATCGTGGTCACGTGCACTTTCACTTTGTCGAGCGGGAGCTTTAATGCCGCGGCGGCGTCTTCGTGCAAACTATTCGGCGCCTGCGTCGGCGCCCAAATTTCGCAACCGCCCGGCTTTACTGCGGCTACGCAGTTCATCGTCTCCAGCGGCGCATGCGCGTAAAACGGATAGAAATAGGTCGCTTCAACGGTAATTGCGCTCCTTTGTTCGCTCGATTTCTCACTGCGCAAAATGATGCCCGGTTCGCGAGAAGCCTTCTCGAGTTTTTCGAAATGTTTTTTCGAATCGAAGCGCTCGCCCTTCGGAATCTCCCAATCGACCGCAAGCGCCGTTCGCCCTTTCATCGCCGCCCAAGTCGAATTGGCTACGACGGCAACACCGCTCGTCACCGGCAGAACTGCTCGCACTCCTCGAATCGATTTCGCTTTCTTCTCGTTCCACTTGCGCGGTTTCGCTCCAAGCGGCGACGGACGTTCGATCGAAGCGTAGAGCATTCCCGGCACGCGCGTGTCGATGCCATACTTGGTTTTGCCCGACACAATGTCGCGCGCATCAACGCGTGCAGTGCGCCGGCCGATCAAACTAAAATCCTCCGCCTTTTTGAGACGCGGTGTTTGCGGAATCGGTAACTTCGATGCTTCGCTAACGAGCGTGCCAAATTCCAATCGGCGTCCGCTTTCGGCATGCACGACCGCGCCGTTCGCAGTTGCGCATGTTTGCGGATCCACTTTCCAACGCGCCGCCGCAGCATTCGTTAACATTTCGCGCGCGGCGGCCGCCGCTTCGCGCAACGGCTTCCAACTCCCCTGCACGCTTCCGCTCCCGCCGGTGCCGAGACGCTTGAAGTTCGGACCCGGCATCGCCTGGACGATTGCGACTCGGGACCAATCCGCTCCAAGTTCATCCGCCAAAATCATCGGCAACGCAGTGCGCACGCCTTGCCCCATTTCCGATTTTCCAAGCGTCAACGTGACCGCGCCCTTCGCATCGATTCGAATCCATCCGTTAGGCAGAAAGTCGGCGACGACATTCGCTTCCTCAGCGCGCAGGAAGCGTTTGCCATCAAATCCGATAATGAGCGCAGCGCCGCCAAGCGTAGCGGTTCTTAAAAAAGTTCGGCGCGAAGTTTTCATTTCGCCTTCTCGCGCATGAGCGCACTCGCACGATGAATGGCTTTGCGCATGCGTGGATACGTTCCGCAACGGCAAACCGAATCGGACATCACGTTATCGATCATTTCATCCGTTGGTTCCGGATGCTCCCGCAAAAGCGCGCAGGCATTCATGATCATCCCCGGCTGACAAAACCCGCATTGCGCCACATCTTCCTCCATCCACGCGCGTTGACATGGATGACTGACATCCGCCGACAATCCTTCAATCGTGACAAACGAGCGACCATCGGCCTCTTTCGCCGGAATTTGGCAGGAACGGATCGCGTTTCCGTTTTCCAGTACGGTGCAGGCACCACACACGCCTACACCGCAGCCGAATTTCGTACCCGTCAAGCCTAACGAGTCGCGAAGCATCCAAAGCAACGGCATGTCTTCATCGACGTCGACTTCCCGCTGATTGCCGTTGACGGTAATTTGAATCGCGCCCACGAGTTTCGTTTAGACAACCGACACAGTGGAATAGTTCAACCGCCATTGGCTGCTTTGAAAATTAACATGCGCCACCAGTATCTTTGGCAACGACAAGCGGGTGACGCGTGGTTACAAAAAAATGAAACGACCTTGCTCGAGTTGTTCGCCGAGCGCGTCGCCATCATCGAACGGATCGGATGCGAACGCGTTATCATCGAGATTTGCGCGACGCGTCGAGAAGTAGAAAAACTCACCAGGAATTTTGGTGGAGCATTCAAGCGCGTTCCCCGAACGCTTTCATTTCCTCGCTCTAAGCCGCTTAAGGTCGGCACCCGGCTCGTTATCACCGATGGACGGAGCCACGCTCATTGGGGCAGTCGTCGGCATCTAATAATTCCCGCGGCCGGTGCATTCGGAACCGGTGAGCATGCGACTACCGCGATGTGTTTACGTCTAATCGAAAGAGTCACGCGACGATGGTGCAATGATTGGATTATGCTCGACGCAGGAACTGGAAGCGGAATTCTCGCGCTCGCCGGCAGGTGTCTTGGAGCAGATCGCGTGATCGCAATCGACAACGATCCGCGAGCAATCGCGATTGCGAAAAGCAACGCGCGCTTAAATCGAATTCGCGGAATTCGATTTGAAATCGCCGATGCGAAAAAGCCGGATGGGCGTGGAAAGGTTGATCTGATCGTGGCAAATCTTTTCAGTGAGCTGCTAATCGAAGCGATTCCGATTTGGAAGCTGCGCCTGAAGACGGGAGGCATTTTGATTCTCTCCGGAATTCTGCGCGATCAGCGGCGCGAAGTCCTTCGCAGACTGCGCAAGTCCAATTTTGCGATCCAGGAAGTTCGTCAACGTGGAAAATGGGTCGCCTTATGCGCAAGAGTGGCGCAAGCCTCTGCCTTGCGTATGATTTAACCTGCAAGCCAGAGGCTTGCGCCACTTTAATTAATGCAGGCAGAAGAACTTTCCTACGTCATCGTCACACCCTACTCGATGCGCAAATCGCGCACGGGTGGAATTGTCTCGCGTCTAATTTCACGCACCGGTCTCGATCTCGTCGCGGGAAGAATGTTCGCGCCGAGCGATGAACTTGTTCGGCGTTATGCCGATACAATCGTGACAGCGACGGAGCCACGCCATCGCGCGACGCAGGAACTCATTCGCGATTACGTAAGGAAAAATTTCACCGGCAATGTGAACGGACAACGTCCGCGTGTGCTCCTGCTGGTTTTCCGCGGGCCGGATGCGATTGAAATAATGCATCGCGTGGTCGGGCATATCGTGCACGAACGCACCAGCGGCGAAACGATTCGCGACACGTACGGCGACTACATTACGGATGAATCCGGTAAGGTGACTTACTTCGAGCCGGGCGTGATCGCAGCTTTCGGTAACGAATCAGTCGAACAAGGACTGAAACTGTGGACGGAATTTTCCGACAGTGACGGCGGCATTCTCGATCGCGTCATTACTTACCCAAACGCGCAAAACGTTGAGAAGACGCTCGTACTGATCAAACCGGACAACTTCAAGTTTCCAAATCTGCGGCCGGGCGGTGTGATTGAAGTTTTTTCGCGAACCGGTCTCTACATCATCGGGTTCAAAGTCCATCGCATGAGCGTCTCGCAGGCGGAAGATTTTTACGGACCCGTCCTGCCGGTTTTGCAGGACAAACTTGGCCCCGAAAAAGGACGCAACGCGTGGGAAGACATCGCGGAATTCATGTCGGGCGGACGCCCGAGCGCCGTCAGTGGCGACAAACGCAACGCACCGGGAACCGAGAAATGCATCGCACTCGTTTACCAAGGCGAAGATGCCGTGCGAAAAATCCGCGACGTTCTTGGACCGACTGATCCGAGCAAAGCGCCGCCCGGATCGATCCGGAAAGAATTTGGCCAATCGATCATGGTCAACGCCGCGCACGCTTCCGATTCCGCCGACAATGCGAAACGCGAGATGGCGATCGTGCAGGTGGAAGAAAACAATCTCAAACCTTTGATTGAAAACTTTTACAAGCGCCCATAGCTTGCGCTCCCATTTTGGAAACACTTAACCCTTCAGCCATGGAAATTTCCGCGCGCGCCGCTCAATTAACTCCGTCCCTCACTCTTTCGATCGACAGCAAAGCCAAGGCGATGAAGGCGGAAGGGATCGATGTTTGCGGATTCGGCGCGGGCGAACCGGATTTCGATACGCCCGAACACATTAAGGAGGCGGCTATCGCTGCGCTTCAAGCCGGCTTTACGAAATACACGCCGAGTTCCGGCATTCCGGAATTGCGACAGGCGATCGCGGAAAAACTGCAGGCCGATAACCAACTGAATTATCGCGCAGGTCAGATCATCGTGAGCAACGGCGCGAAGCATTCCTGTTACAACGCAATTCTCGCGACCTGCCAACCGGGCGACGAGGTCGTTATTCCCGCGCCATATTGGGTCAGTTATCCCGACATGGTGAAGCTTGCGGGCGCGGAGCCGGTAATCGTGCCGACAACCGAACGTAATTCCTGGAAGATGCGCGCAGAAGATTTCGAGAACGCGATGACGCCGCGCACGAAAATGCTGATTCTGAACAGCCCGGGCAATCCTTCGGGGTCGGTCTACACGCGAGAAGAATTGCAGGCCATCGTCGACGTTGCGACGGAAGAGGACATTTACATTTTGTCGGACGAAATTTACGAGAAGCTCGTTTACGAAGGCGCGGAGCATGTCAGCGTGGCCTCCATTTCGAAGGAAGCGTACGATCTGACGATAACCGTGAACGGCTTCAGCAAAGCCTACGCGATGACGGGATGGCGCCTGGGTTATCTGGCGGCGCCGGAAGCGGTCGCGAAAGCGGTCGATTCGATCCAAAGCCATAGCACTTCGAATCCGTGCTCGTTCGCGCAACGCGGTGCGCTCGCCGCGCTCAAGGGCGATCAGCAACCGTTGCAGGACATGCACGATGAGTTCGATATGCGCCGCAATTACATGTACGATCGCATCTCGAAAATTCCGAACATCACCGCGGTCAAGCCACAGGGTGCGTTTTACATTTTGGTAAACATCAGCCAACTCGGACTGACTTCGCAGAATTTTGCCGATCGGCTTTTGAGCAAGGCAAATGTCGCCGTTGTTCCCGGTGCGGCGTTCGGCGACGATCGCACGATTCGCCTCAGCTACGCGACGAGCATCGACATCATCAAAAAAGGTCTCGATCGCTTTCAGGATTTTTGCCGGACGCTCTAATCCGAAAAGGTTTCGGGCTTCAGGGTTCAGGATTCAGCCTCTGGTTTCTGAACCTGAAATCGGAAACCTGAACCCTGATGCCTGCTTCGCTTGCGCTCATTCTTCACGCTCATCTGCCATTCGTTAGGCATCCCGAACACGAAGAGTTTCTGGAAGAAGATTGGCTCTTTGAAGCGATAACGGAAAGTTACATTCCGTTGCTCTTCATGATGCAGCGGCTCGTGAGCGACGGCGTTTCGTTTAAGCTCACGATGTCGATCACGCCGACGCTTTGCGCGATGTTGCGCGATCCGCTGCTGCAAAATCGTTACGTCCGTTATCTGGAAGATCGAATCGAGCTCTCGCTGCGGGAGATCGAGCGAAACAGGAATAACGAGCAATTGCACCTCCTGTCGGAATTTTACTCCAGACGGTTCGGCGAATGCCGCCATCTGTTCGTCGAAGAATGGAAAAGCGATCTCGTTTCCATTTTTGCGAAACTGCAACAGAGCGGATCGCTTGAACTTGTTGCCTCGGCGGCAACGCACGGTCTTCTTCCGCTTCTTCAGCAATCGCCCGAAGCGGTTCGCGCACAAATTCTGATTGGTTGCGATGTTTTTCGCGACGCCTTCGACACAGAGCCGGCCGGGTTCTGGTTTCCGGAATGCGCTTACGCTCCAGGGCTAGAAAGCATTTTGCAGCAAGCAAACCTGCGCTGGTTTATTCTCGACACTCACGGCGTGATGTTCGGCGAGCCACCGCCGCGAAGTGCGATCTTCGCGCCGTATTTTACCGCTGCTGGACCAGCCGCATTCGGCCGCGATGGCGAATCAAGCCGCCAGGTCTGGAGCGCCGAAGAAGGATATCCAGGCGATCCGTCCTATCGCGATTTCTATCGCGATATCGGTTACGATTTGCCGGCGGATTATCTCTGGTCTAAATCGCGCAGCCATATTCCGCGATTCAGCGGACTGAAATATCATCGCGTAACCGGACGCGGAAGAGATAAGGAATTTTACGACAAACCGTCGGCGGAAAAAACCACCGATGCTCACGCCAACGATTTTCTTGCGCGGCGCCGAGCGCAGTTTGCCAAAGTTCGCGAATTCAATTCAGATCCGATTGTTGTCACGCCGTTTGATGCGGAACTGTTTGGTCATTGGTGGTTCGAAGGGCCGCGATTTCTCGACCTCTTCATTCGCAAAGCAGCGCACGATCAAAATGATTTTGTCATGACGACACCGAGTGAATATCTCGCGCGCCATCCGGACCAACAGATCATCGCACCCGCCGCTTCGAGTTGGGGCGACAAAGGATATTTTGAAGTGTGGCTGGATAAGACGAATTCCTGGATTTATCCGCATCTGCACGCAGCGGCGCGTCGTATGGTCGACGTCGCGCGTGCGCACGAACACGATGCGGACTCAGGTTCCGATCGCATTTTGAAACAGCTCGCGCGCGAGCTTCTGTTGGCGCAGTCGAGCGATTGGGCGTTCCTCATGAAAACGGGAACAGCGCGCGAGTACGCAACACAACGCACCACCGAACATGTCCGCCGCTTCAACCAGTTGCACGAACAATTCGTCACCGGGAAAGTAGACGAGAGTTTTCTCTCCGAATGCGAAGCGCGCGATAATCTTTTCCCGAACGTGAACTGGCGCTATTACGTTTGACCAATTCTGTCATGTCGAGCGAAGTCCCTGTCATGTCGAGCGAAGTCGAGACATCTCTTATTGTTCGAAAGCGAAATGCAAAACAGTAAGAGATTTCTCGACTACACTTCGCTTCGCTCCGTTTCGCTCGAAATGACAGGAGGTGTCGCCGCGCTCTTTTTGTTGTGCACATCTGCGACCGCCCTCGCACAAGAGTCGCCAACACCAATACCCTCGCCGACAGTGCTGGTTTCGCCAACCCAACTACCGACGCCCACTCCTTCACCCGCGCGCAGCGTTCGCCTCAGCTTCGTCCCGCCACCGATCGAAGGAACTATCAGCCTCGGGATTTATGATCCGAGCGGAAAACTCGTTCGAGTTCTCCATCGCGAAGCGGACACGGACGAATTCACGATCGGCCACGATGCGCTCATGACGGAATGGGACGGGAAGAACGACGCGGGGGAGGATTTACCGGCCGGGAAATACAACGCGCGCGGTTACATGGTTGGCGCGCTCGCGATTGAAGGTATCGACTATTTTTTTAATGATTGGGTAACGGATGAAAACTCTCCGCATCTCAAACGCATCGAGAGTCTCTCTCTCATGGGAAACAATCTGCGCCTAACGACCGAACTCGCTTCGGGAGAACACGCCGAAATCGTTTACGACCCTGTGACCGAGGCCCTCACCCGCAGCGAGAGCGTCTCTCCTCTTCCCACTGAGAGCGGACGCGGGAAAGACAATACGCGCTGGGTAATCGTTAATGCCGAGATCGAACAACTTTCATCCACGAACGAAATCCTGCGCCGTCTTGCGTATGCGCCAAATGATCCGCAACCGAAAGCGATCGCCGCGTCGGATCGTGAAGACAAGATTGTTGTGCTCGAGGAAAACGCGCTTCTTCAGCAGGTGCGCGCGCTCACCCTACTCGAAACGAAGATGGACGCGGAGAAGCAGCAAAGCGTTTCCGATTGGAAAGTTGATTTCGAAAAGAAAATTATCGCGCACAAAGATTTTTCGCTCGAAAACGGGATGCCCATCACGACGGGAGGAAAACCGACGCCAGAAAAAGTTGCGTTGCGATTGCGCCCGAATCCGCTGAGACGCGACATGCCGGGCAGCGTGGAGGTCGCCGTCGGGTTGGATCAAGATGGCAGTTACTTGAAAACGAGCGATGGCTTGCCGCTGCGAACGATCAGCGACACGCCCAATCTTGCGCGTGCGGTGCTCGTCCTGCACGGCGACAAAGCGATCGATGTTTTTCAAGACGACGGCGCTGTCGTCGAACAGTATCGCATTTCCGGCGCCGACCAGATGATCGCTTTCGATTGCGGAAGTTTTGAATTGAGATAAACCCTCAGGTTTCTGACCGCTGAAATAAAACAAAGGGCGCTTGAAAAGCGCCCCTCCTTGGGGCGATCTGCTTCGAACTCGCGCAATCGAACATCAATAAGCAACGAGGTCCCTGAGCCTGGGGAGCGCACGCTTTTAGCGTGCGGGTGATCGCATTCTGCGATCACGAACTTGCCTTCCCTTGCGAGAGGAGAAAGCCTGTTTTGGCAGAATGCCAAAACCCGCACGCTATAAGCGTGCGCTCCCCGGAAAATGTAACGCACCAAATCGTTCAGAAATTTTGAATTGAAATGATGCGCGCTTTGCGACATCGAAGAGGATGCCGCGCGAGATTGTTTACTTCGATCTTGAAACACAACGCACGGCGAACGACGCCGGCGGTTGGATGCGCAAAGGCGATATGCGGATGTCGGTCGGCGTGATCTTCAGCACCACCACTGGCCGCTACGAAGTTTTCAGCGAAGCACGCGTGCATGATTTGATCGAGCGGCTGCGTCGCGCCGATCTCGTAGTGGGATTCAATCTTTTGAATTTCGATTATCACGTTCTCATGGGCTACACGGTGCTCGATCTGTGCGCAGAACTGCCCACGGCGGACCTGATGCTCGATATGGAGCAACGCCTCGGTCATCGTCTTGCGCTCGATGCTGTGGCGCAGGCGACGCTCGGTATTCAAAAAACTGCGGCCGGTCTCGATGCGATCCGGTGGTGGCGCGAAGGACGTTTGCTGGAAATCGCGGAATACTGCTGCTTTGATGTTAAGGTTACAAAACTCGTGCACGAACACGGTTGCCGGCACAAAGAATTATTCTTTCACGATCGGTTTGCGCAGAAACAGCGCGTGCAAATCGATTGGGCGCACCTCGACGAAGTTTAAATCGCACCACGCCGCAAAAAACGTGCTGTCATCCTGAGCGAAGCGAAGGACCTCACGAGTCATTGAGCGCGTCCATCCGCTGCCAGCGCACACGGTAGTTCGCGGGGTTCCTCGCTTCGCTCGGAATGACAAGCAAGAAAGGGAGATTGCAGTCGACTTCGAAAGCGCGACTCGTTAGGGGCCGAGTTGATACACTTCAACCAATGCGACGCCGCTGGAATTATTCACGCCGCGCACAATTGCAGTGTAGCCTCCGGGAGCGAGCGTCCTAACGATGGCCGACTCGCTGTTATTCGTGGGTGAAAGACCAGTCGCAGTGATTTCTGACTCCTGATCGGAGCGCCAATTGTCGTTCGCGGCGATCAGGGCGCCGGCGGAATTGCGCAATTCCAAAGTGGGATTTCCCAGAGCGCCGGCAATTCCGCGCGCAGTCAGCGACGGCCCCAGCGCGCGCACGATGACGCGACGCGATTGATTTCCGCCAACGATAAATCCGGCGATCATGACGTTGTCGCCGGTTTGCACACGGCCGCGTGATGAAATATTGACCGCATTCGCGGGCGTTGGTTGATCGACATCGTAAAGTTCCACCAGCCCGATACCGACGCCGCCGACTCCGCGCACAATTGCGGTATACGAACCCGGCGGCAACGAGGCGAGGAGCGCCGACTCCTGTGCATTCGGCGGCGCCAGACCGAGGTTCATGATTTGTTGGTGTTGCGCGCTGGTCATCCAATCGTCGTTGCTCGAGATCAAACTTCCGGCGCTGTCGTGCAATTCCAAAGTCGGGTTGGCCAATCTTCCTGCGAGAGGTTGGCCCTGGACGTTGAGCGACGGGCCGAGCGCGCGCAGCACAACATTTTTCGGCGCGCTGCCAGTAATAATAAAACCACCGATGAGAACATTCTCGCCGGTGTCGACCCGTGCGCGGGTGGCAAGATTGACAAACGCGGGTGCGGCTGGAATCGGAATGATTTTCAGCAACTCTCCCGAAGAGACGAGCGCATAAAGTTCATTCGCGTCGTCCTGGCCGATGCTGTGAAGCAAAGTTCCCAGTTCGTGAGGAACCGCTCCGATACGCAGCTCTTGAATGACGTGTGTCGAAAGATCGGAATAAAATAAGCGCCCGGTTCCGTTGGGATCGCGCAAATCTCCACAGACATATTTCCCGGTCAGCGCCGGAATGCCCGTGCCGCGATAAATGAATCCGCCGATGATCGCAGTCCCGTCGTCGTGCCCATATTCCGCGATCGGATCGATCAGAGCGGGATTCGGATTTGTATCGGGCGAGATGGAGCCATTGGCAGGATTAAAGAGGAAACTGCCTTCCTTGCGATTCCATCCGTAGTTTTTTCCGAGCTGAACGATGTCGACTTCTTCGACCGAACCCTGGCCGACGTCGCCGACGATGAGTTGGTCGGTGTTCGGATCGAAGCTGTAGCGAAACGGATTCCGGAAACCGTAAGCGAAAATTTCGTCGAGGCCCGCCTGGCCGACGAATGGGTTCGTCCGCGGCACACGATACTTTCCGTTCGCACTTGCCGCATCCGCGCTGCCCGGCGTGGCTGCCGGCGCAAGCGGATCGATGCGCAGAATTTTTCCGAGCACGGTGGCTGTGCTTTGTCCGTTGCCGCCATTTGCTGCGTGACCGTCGCCGACATCGTTGCCGTTGCCGCCGTCACCGATCGAGATGTAGAGATAATGATCGCTCGCGCGAAAAGCGAGCTTGCAGCCGTTATGATTCGATTGTGGATGATCGAGCCGCAATACTTCGCGTCGCGAAGCTGGATCGACGACATCGGGATTTCCGGTCGACACCGTCCATTCTGCGAGCACTCCCTGATTATCGAATGCGCCCGATATCGGCACGGTAAAATCCGCCGCGCCGGAAACTGGTTCGCTCGTGTAGGTATATAGTTTTCGAAATCCCGGACTCGCCGAGTCATTGAAACCGGGATGGAACGCCATGCTGAGCAACCCGCGCTCACCGTTCGCGATGATTCTTCCGCTGACATCAAGAAACGGCGTGGCGACGAGCGAACCATTCTTCAAAATGCGAATCCGGCCCGTTTGTTCGACGACGAAGAGGCGATTTGTTCCGTCATGCGCGGAAACGAGATCAATCGGGGCGGATAAACCGTTTGCGACCGATTGCACTTCGACACTGACAGGACCGAGTGCAATGCGTGGCAGTTGCGCCAGAGAAACATTCGCAACAAACGCCGCGAGAAAAAAAATCCCCTTCCAAATAAAATCCGTTTTTCTCATGAGCGATTCCCTCGGCTTAATTCTTCAATCGAACGAACATGCAAGAGAAGCTGTAAATAAAAAGGAGCCATCAAGGAGCGGCGACTTCCCAGTCGCCGAACTAAAATCATCAAGGGCGATTTCTGGGGAGCGCACGCTTGCAGCGTGCTGGTCTCCGCATTTTGCGGAGACGGACTTCCATTAGCGCTAAATCCGCATATTTGCGGCACCAAAGTTCGTGATCGCAGAATGCGATCACCCGCACGCTGCAAGCGTGCGCTCCCCAGCGCCCCTCCCTGGCAGCGTCTCGTGACACGGATACTGATTACCACGGCGGTCCCTAATGCGCCGCTGGTCATCACCCAAAATCTTTGTTAGTTAGGCCATTATGCCTTCGACCTCTGAGCCACAAATGACTTTCGCGAAATCCGCTGCGGTGAGCGGGACCTCGCTGCACACCGGCGAAAAGGTAACGCTGAAAGTCCACGCCGCCCCGCCTGATTCGGGCATAAAATTTCGGCGCAAAGATTTGCAGGACGAACCGACGGTCGATGCGCGGATCGAAAATCTGAAGACGGTCGAGCGCGCGACGACGATCGGCGAAGGTTCGGTACGCGTGCACACAGTCGAGCATGTGTTGGCGGCGCTTTCGGCCATGGGAATCGACAACGCTGTCGTAGAAATGGATGCGAACGAGCCGCCGATTGTCGACGGCAGCGCGCAACCGTTCGTCGAGCTGGTAAAAAAGGCCGGTGTCGTGACGCAGGAAACGCCGCGAAGATATTTCGACGTGCGCGAACCGATTCATGTCGAATCGAAGAGTGGCGCGATAATGATTCTTCTTCCAGACGACAAGTTTCGCATTTCCTGCACGCAAGCGGGACCAAACGGACGGTTCACGCAATTCCTTTCCACAGAAATTTCGCCCGCGATTTTCGAACGCGAGATCGGGCCGGCGCGAACGTTCGTTTACTATGAAGACGTCGAGCCGCTGATGGAAAAGAACCTGATCAAGGGCGGCAGTCTGGAAAACGCGGTGGTCGTTCGCGGCGATGCCGTGCTGAGCAAGGAGCCGTTGCGATTTCCAGATGAATTCGTTAGGCACAAAATCCTCGATATCGTTGGCGACCTCGCGCTCACGGGACAACGCATTCGCGGCCATGTCGTCGCGGTAAAGCCGGGACATGCGGCCAACGCAGATCTCGCGCGCGCGATCGTGAAGGAACAGGCCAAAACCATCGCGATGTCAGCGCCGCGACAATTCCCGCCGGGCGAAGGCGGTCTCGAAATTAGCGAAGTGATGCAGATTTTGCCGCATCGCTATCCGTTCCTGATGGTCGATCGCATTCTCGGTTTCGAGGGGGAAACGAAATGCACCGGTGTGAAATCGATCACGATCAACGAGCCGTATTTTCAGGGACATTTCCCGGGACATCCGGTGATGCCGGGCGTGCTGCAGGTGGAAGCGATGGCACAGGTGGCGAGCGTGTTGTTGATGCGCATCGCGAAAAGCGCGAGTCGCATTGGTTATTTCATGAGCGCCGATAGCGTGAAATTTCGCAAACCGGTTTTCCCCGGCGACATGCTTTTCATTCAAGCGGAGCTGACGAAAGCGCGTAGCAATCGCATCGCCAAGGCAAGCTGCTGTTGCATGGTGAACGATGCTGTTGTTTCCGAAGGCGAATTGATGTTCACGTTTCTCGATAAATGAGCTTTGGAAATCACCACGTCGCTACAATCGACTGGAGGGCGCCGCGCTGTCGGCGCCGGAAAAATGGGACACGACGGCGCGTGTCCCTTCACTAGTTTGAACGCCTCATGAGCGACGTGCAGATTCATCCAACCGCAATCGTTGATGCGAAGGCGCAGATTGGAGCGGGTACGATCATCGGACCGTATTGTGTGATCGCGGCGGAAGTGACGCTGGGTCCGGATTGCTGGCTGCAACATCACGTTACGCTCAGTGGTCCGATGCGCGCGGGAGCGCGGAATAAATTCTACGCCTATTGCTCGATCGGGCAGCAGACGCAGGACCTAAAGTACGCAGGTGAACCGACGTATCTGGAGATCGGCGAGGACAATACTTTTCGCGAATTCGTCACGATCAACCGCAGCACATCGAGCGAAGGCAAAACGCGCATTGGTAATTGCGGAAATTTTCTCGCCTACAGTCACGTTGGACATGATTGCACGGTGGGGGACGGCGTGATTTTCTCGAACAACGGAACGCTCGCGGGGCACGTGCAGGTCGGTGATCACGCTGTGATTGGTGGCCTGACGGCAGTGCATCAATTCTGCCGCATTGGTCGTTTTGCCATAACGGGTGGCTGCTCGAAGATCGTGCAGGACGTTCCGCCGTTCATGATAGCGGATGGCAATCCCGCCAAAGTGCGCGGGATAAATTTGATTGGCTTGGAGCGGAAAGGTTTTCCTGCGGAAAATTTGAAACCGATCAAGGAGGCGTTCCGTTTGATCTACCGGGCCAAATTGAACACGCGTCAGGCGATCGAAGCGATGCGGAAGGATTTGCCGCCGAGCGAAGAGATCAAGGAGATCATACAGTTCATCGAAAAGAGCGAGCGGGGAATTATTCGTTAGGCGTTCCCTCGATTGTCATCCCGAGCGTAGCGAGGGACCTCACGAAGTAACGAGAGCTGCCCTAATCAGAAATTCGCGAGGTCCCTCGCTGCGCTCGGGATGACATGCGTTTAGCAGACGGATTATTCGTTAGGCGGTTCGGGCGCTGCTACGGCTTGATCGGCGAAGGGGTCGGCGTCGGCGGGCTTAGTTCACGTTCCCTCTGGCGCAAGAGATCGGCGGTCGGGCCCTCCGAAATGACACGCAAGGCGTTGCGAATAAGAGCGAGCGCGTGCTTCGGATTTTCCTGTTTGACCCACGCGTTCGCTTCTTCCAGGACCGCGCGCAAAATATCGTCTCGCTTTGAATAGCAGGCGCGCACTTGCTCAAGATAGCTCGCGGCGTCGGCCCAATTTCCATCGTGCGCCACCATCAAACCAATGTCTTCCAGCATCGGGCAATTTGCCGAACGCGAAGCAACTCGCCGCGCGAGCGTTCGGTATTCTTCGTCCGGCTTTTCGGAATTTTGCAACGCGAAGTCGTGATACGCCTTCCAATTCGAGTCTGACTTCGAAACATCTTTCTTGCCACCGGTCTGGGACCACGACGCGTACGGCCGATAAAGCGGATCGCCTACGACGACAGCCATCCAGGAAATCGCACGGAGCGACATGTAAGCGCTTTCGGCCAGAGTAAATCCGTTCAGCAAGCGATCGTTGAAAATGTTCAGATTGGCCGTGAGCTGGAGATACGGTTCGTAAACGTTCCCGAGCGACGCAGCGGCACCTCTGGCAAGGAGCGGCGCAACCCAGTTCGCATTAGCATCCAGCAGACTCGCGGCACTGAAAGAATGGATGTGCACAGCGACCGCGCCGGGAACGAAACGAAAGTCGGACTGGGCGAATGGACCGGTCACGGCCCCCGCATACCATCCGTAATAAAGGGCGCAGTCGGACAAGGGAAATCCCGTGGGAAACACCGCCGGCGTGTCCTCCTCCACAACGGGAATCCCAACTTTGTGCAGTTGCCCAACAATTTCTTCGAGCCATTTATCGCCGGCATCAAATCCCGGCGAAGTGTTTTTCGACTCGTCCACATACGCGCGACCCCACAATCCATTTTTTTCCGTGGCGATCGAATCAACGATCATGCGCCGGACCGTTTCCACGCTCGGCCCATCCAAACGGCAAACCAGAAGCAAAGAGTAATCTCCAAACGCCGCAATCGGGCTGTGGCTTTGAAAATATGGATTGTTGATCGGGCCGGAAATTTGGCGGGAGTATCGTGCCAGGATTGCCAGCTCGGAATCGACCGAAGCTTCGTTGCGATCAGTGGGCGACTGGCTCGGTTTATCGCCAGGATAGTCCGTCGTGCTGCGGATTTTCAACGGAACACCCTTGATCAACGCAACGAAACGAATGGAACTCGACATGACTCCGAGCCGGGGATTGTTGTCATCGAGCAACACCCACCAATGTTTCTTGATAAACGCGGCGCGCAGCGGTTCCGCGATGGTGGTGTCGTATTGGCCTCGACCAATTTCTTCGTCGTTCGCGCAATGCAACGGGATCAAATGATCGCGCGCGATGCCGCGTTTCTGCGCATAAAATTTTGCCAGCTCGGCCGATCCTGGCGCATCAACATTGTAAACAACGACAGTCGCCGCCGCGAGCGAACCGTCCGCACGCGCCCACTGACAGACAAAAAGCGAGAGCGCCAGAACGCAGACGAGCAAAGTCGCTCTACGGGATCGTACTCTTGTCTTCACAGCTCCAATTTCAATCCATCGTATGCGATGTGAGTATGAGGAGGGAGGTCCGTCTCGGCCGATTGGGGCAACTCGTGCGCGATGTGCGTGAAGTAAGTGTCGTTAGGCCGAACACGCTTTGCTACTTCGATTGCCTGCTCCACGCTCAAATGTGTCGGATGCGGTTTATGCCGCAGCGCGTCGATGATCAAGACCTTCACGTCCGTGATTTTTTGTGCGATTTCATCGGGAACAGCGCTGCAATCACTAAGGTAGGCGACGAGTTTGACACCGTCGCGCGAAAACAAAAATCCATTCACTTGCGAGTTTCCGTGCGGAACTGGCAGTGGCGTAATGGTCGTTAGGCCAAGTTGAAACGGTCCCGAAACAACGTGCGGCTCCGGTTTCAAGTAACCAGGGAATGGATTGAGCGCCTTAAACGCAAATTCAAAAACGCGCTCGAGATCGGCCATCGTTTCTGCGGAAGCGTAGACTGGCATCGAGCCGCCGCGCTCCCAACCGTAGCGGCGCAGATCGTCGAAACCCATGATGTGATCGGTGTGCGAATGCGTGAACACAACTGCGTCGAGATGACGAATATTTTCGCGCAAAGCCTGCGTGCGAAAATCCGTTCCGGTATCGACGACAAAAGCGCACTCCGGCGTTTGCACAAAGATGGAAGAGCGCGTGCGATTGTCGCGCGGATCGGGCGAGTGACAGACGGCGCAATCGCATCCGATCATCGGCACGCCTTGCGATGTACCGGTCCCGAGAAAAGTGAGAGAAAGTTGAGAGTTGTTAGTTAAGTGTTGAGAGTCCAAAACGTCAGGCACGAGCGACCACTCTCAACTCTCAACAATCAACTCTCAACTTCCCCGATGCCCGCTGTTCTCAATCTGTTGCGGATAAAAAATCTCGCATTGGTGGAAGATCTCGAATGGGAAATCGCGCCGGGATTTGTCGCCATTACCGGTGAAACGGGCGCGGGCAAATCGATCATCATCGGTGCACTGCAATTGTTGCTCGGCGAGCGCACCGACAAATCGCTCATTCGCACCGGCGCGGATGCTTGCACGGTGGAAGGAATTTTCGCGGGCAAGGAATTGAAACAGCTCAATGGTCGGCTCGAAGAAGCGGGGGTCGAACCAGGTGACGGCGATCTTTTGCTCAAGCGCAGCTTTTCCGCGGCTGGCGCGAATCGTCAATTCATCAATGGCTCGCCAACTACGCTCAGCGTTTTGAAAAATCTTGGCGATGAACTGGTCGATCTGCACGGACCGCACGATCATCAATCTTTGCTCTCACCGGAGCGTCAGCTCGCGCTTCTCGATGGATTCGCCCGGACAGACGAGACGCTGCGCGACTATCAGGAACATTATCGGCGACTGCAGAAGTTGCGCGCGGAACACGCGAGCCTGAGCACGGCGGAATCGGTGCGCGAACAGGAGCTCGATCTGTTGCGGCATCAGGTAAATGAGATTGCGGCTGCGAAATTGGATGCCGCCGAAGAAGACGAAATCACTTCGCGTTATCAACGTGCGAGCAACAGCAAACGCTTAATCGAACTTGCAAGCGCCATCGCGCACCGACTCTCCGAAGCGGACGACTCCGTTCTGACGCAACTGGCGGAAACGCAACGGTTGCTGCGCGAACTGGAGAAGATCGACAGTTCGATCGCGCAATTTTCAAAGCCACATGAAGCAAGCGTGCTGGAACTTTCTGAGATTTCACGCGCCCTTGCCCGTTACGCCGAGCAACTTGACCTCGATCCGGAACAATTAGCCGCACTCGAGCAGCGTGTCTCGCTTTTTGAAACGCTGAAGCGCAAATACGGTGGTTCGATTCCCGAAGTCATCGCGTTCGGCGACCGCGCAACGGAGCGCATGCGCAAAATCGAGGGACGCGATGCCGAGCTGGACCGGTTGGCCAAAGAAATCGCTGCGACAGAAAAGGAAATTCTGCGCACGGGCGAATCGCTTCGCGCTTTCCGCAAAAAGAATGCGCCGAAACTATCCGAACAAATTCGCCGCAATCTGCGCGACCTCGGGTTCCGGCAATCGGAATTCGAAGCACAGATGTCGGCTTTACCCGAGCCGGGTCCGACGGGGCTTGATGCGGTGGAGCTTCTTTTCTCTCCCAATCCAGGCGAACCGCTGAAACCTTTGCGTGCGATTGCTTCCAGCGGCGAAATTTCGCGACTGATGTTGGCGATCAAGTCCGCGCTCGCAGCGCACGATGCGATTCCGCTTTTAGTTTTCGATGAGATCGATGCCAATGTCGGCGGCGAAATCGCGAACGCTGTGGGTGAGAAGATGCGAACGCTCGCGCGCGATCATCAAATACTTTGCATTACGCATCTGCCGCAGGTCGCGGCTGCGGCTTCGTCGCATTTTATCGTCACGAAGGAAGTCGTGGGCGGGCGCACCTACACGCAATTGCACGAGGTCAGCGGCAAAGCGCGCCGGGAAGAAATCGCGCGCATGCTCGGCGGACAAACGGAATCCGCCTTGCGACACGCAGCGACGTTGCTGAAAGGCAGGGGCGATTGACCCAATCGCCCGTCTGCGATTTCACGCCCATGTCTCACCCCAGCGGGCGGTTCGGTGAACCGCCCCTACCTGATTGCGATCGCAACTTCCTAGGCAATTCGTTAGGCCAACTGGCCTAGAACGGTGCGCAGCTCTGCGAAGTCCACCGGTTTGGTGAGATGAAAATCGAAGCCGGCTTCTTTGCTGCGCCGGATGTCTTCGTCCATTCCGAATCCGGTGAGAGCCACGCCTTTGATGGATTGTTTCCGCTTGGCGTGCATGATGACATCGTAACCACTGCCATCAGGCAGACCGATATCGCTTAGGACAACATCGAACTGTTGCGCGTCCACAATTTCCTTCGCGCTTTGGGTGCAATCGGCGACCGAAATGTCGTGGCCAAAATGCGTGAGCAAACGGGACAAAGTGCGGCGTGTATCGCCGTGGTCCTCCACCACCAAGATACGCAACGCTTTCGCCGTTTTGTGCGGCGCCGATACTGGTTGATCGTCGCTCACCGTGTCGGCCACTGTATCGAGTGTGACTCTGAAAGTTGATCCATAACTCCGACCACGACTCTCTACCGCGATCGTGCCGTCGTGCAAATCGATTAGGTGTTTTGAGATAGCAAGTCCAAGGCCGAGCCCGCCAAATTGTCGCGCGAGCGGGCCCTCGCCCTGGTCGAACGCAGTAAATAAAGAGCGTTGCCGCTCCGCTTCGATCCCAATGCCAGTGTCGGTGATCGCAAATTCGAAACGACCCTTCTCATCGTTGCAAGTGCGAATCTCGATTTCGCCGCCCGGTCCGGTGAATTTGAGTGCGTTGTTAATCAAATTCCAGAACACTTGCTGCATGCGGACTGGGTCGGCTGAGATGTGGTGATTTTTCGCGGTGAGCGAGGTGGAAAGCTTCAGCCCCTTTTCCGTAATAGCGCTCTGCGCGATTTCGATCGCGTTGCGGACGCAGCTATGCGCATCTACGCACTCGAAACGCAATTTTACCTTCCCGGAAGTCATACGCGTGAGATCGAGCAAATCATCAATCAAACGCGCTTCGAGCTGCACGTTGCGCCGGATTGTGTCCAATTCCCTGCTGAATTCCGAAGGCAACATCTCGGAGTGGTCGACAAGATAGCTTGCGGCGGCGAGCGCCGGAGTAAGCGGCGTGCGCAATTCGTGACTGAGCGCCGCGAGAAAATCATCTTTCGCCTTGTTTGCCTTCTCCGCAGCGATCATGGCCGTTTCGGCATCGCGCCGTTGAATGTGATCGGTGATGTCACGCGTAACTTTGGAAAACGCGCGCAGGTTTCCCGCTTCATCGCGCAATGCAGTGAGCCCCGTTTCCGCGTGAAAGGTAGAGCCATCTTTGCGGACCCGCAGACCCTGATCGCGCACGTGTCCGTGCGTCCGCGCCTTCGCGAGATTCTCCTGCGGTCGTTCCGCCGAGACATCCTCCGCGGTGTAGAAGCAGGCGAAGTTTTTTCCGATGATCTCGGCAGCTTCATAGCCGGTGACTCGCTGCGCGCCCAGGTTCCAGCTCGCGATGTTTCCCATGCAATCGAGCAAGTAAATCGCGTATTCATCCACGCCATCCACCAGCAGCCGGAATTGCTCTTCGCTGGCGCGCAATTTTTCCTCCGCTTCCCTGCGCTCAGTCAGGTCGCGCGTGACGAGAGCGAAGCCGATCAGCTTGCCCTTCACATCGCGCATTGCGGTAATGACAGCGAAAGCCCAAAAACGTGTCCCACCTTTGCGCACACGCCAGCCTTCGTCCTCGATGCGGCCCTGAACCCGCGCGCAATTGAGATCCCAGCGCGGCCGACCCGCCTTTCTTTCTTCTTCAGTATAAAACACCGAGAAGTCCTGGCCGACGATCTCGGGCGCGGTGTAGCGGTTGATGCGTTGCGCTCCGGAATTCCAAGTCGACACGTAGCCGTCTGGATCGACCATGAAAATGGCGTAATCTTGAACGCTTTCCACCAAGAGGCGGAAACGTTCGTCTTTCTGTTGCAGAGCGTTACGGGTAATCATTCCAACGCGCGGGCGCGCAAAACGGTTAGGGACTTTCACACCTGTTTCCGCGGCATGAGAACCCCGCGCCGCCGCGTTTTTTCTAGCAATTACAATGCCCTTTCGACCGCAGGTTTGGGCAACACGCGCTAAGCGAATCGTTTGTCGCGATCGTGCGGTCGAGTAAGATCGAGCACGGGACCGATCGGCACGATGCGGCTCGGGTTAATCTCAGCGTGCGTCATGTAGTAATGACGCTTGATGTGGTCGAAATTAACGGTCTCGCTGATCCCAGGCTCTTGATACAAATCCATCAAATAGCCTTGCAGGTTCGGATAATCGAGAATCCGACGCACGCTGCATTTGAAATGGATGTAATAGACCACGTCGAACCTAACGAGGGTGCCGAAGAGCCGCCAATCGGTTTCGACCAAACGCTTGCCTAACAAATAGCGAGTGGTGCCGAGCCGATTTTCCAATTCGTCGAGCGCTTCGAAAAGTTTTCGGCACGAAATTTCGTAGGGACGTTGGCGCGTAGCGAAGCCGGCCTTGTAAACTCCGTTGTTAACGTTGTTATAAATGAAATCGGAAAGTTCCGATTGTTCGGCGGCGATTTCTTTCGGGAAAAAATCGAGTGCCTTCTTTTCCGCGACGTCATTAAACGCGCTGTTAAACATGATGCAGATGTCGTCTTCGCAATTGTTGACGATCTTTTTCGTTTCCTTATCCCAAAGCACCGGCACCGTGACCCGACCGTCGTAGTTCGGATCGGTCGCGGTGTAGGCTTCGCTCAAGAACTTGAAGCCGTTGACCGGATCGGCGCTGTAACCAGGACCATCGCGAAAGGCCCATCCGAGCTCGTCGCGGACGGGATCGACGACCGTCATACCGATCGCCTCTTCGAGACCCTTGAGCTTTCGCATAATCACGGTGCGACTTGCCCAAGGGCATGCGAGCGAGACGTAAAGATGATACCGCCCGGCGACCGCTGGAAACGGTGTCGAACCGTCCGCGGAAATCCATTCACGAAACGCATCTTCCTGCCGTTGAAATTCGCCAGATTCCGATTGTTCCTTGGGAAATTGCGCGATCATGAAGTTATATAGGACATCGCAACTGGCTGCGCCACCAGGGAGCGGCGCTCTCCAGAGCGCCGATACAAAAATGGGCGACTTGGAAGTCGCCCCTCCTTGAGGCGTATAAAAATATTTTTCGGCTCTGAGCGGCTCGGCTATAGAAGTGCGTGCTGAATTATATTTGGCTGGCGCTCGTTCTTCTCGCCGTCGCGATCGGCGGATGGAACGATCGGCTGAAAGATGTGACCGATGGCGCATTCGATGGAGCGAAGACCGCCGTCACCATCGCGCTCGGTTTGATCGGCATCATGGCCCTATGGCTCGGTGTCATGCGGCTGGCAGAACGCGCCGGACTTGTGCAACGCATCGCGCGCGCGCTTCGGCCGATCATGCGACGTCTTTTTCCCGATGTGCCGACAGAACATCCCGCGATGGGATCGATGCTGATGAACATGGCGGCAAACATGCTCGGCCTCGGCAATGCCGCCACGCCACTCGGCCTACGCGGCATGCGAGACCTTGAAACATTAAATCCGCGTCCGGGCATCGCCACAAACGCCATGTGCACATTTCTCGCCATCAACACGAGCTCGGTGCAGCTCATCCCAACGACCGCGATTGCAATTCTTGTCGCGGCCGGATCGCATCGACCGACTGCGATTGTTGGCACGGCATTACTCGCGACGCTTTGCGCCGCCAGTGTCGCGATCATTTCGGTGAAGCTGCTCGAAAAATTACCGTGGTTTCGACTCGCTGCTGTAGCCGGAGTCGCTGACCGCGGCCCGGAAATTAGATCGGCGACATCATCCGCAAGAGAGGAAATGCCCGGGGTCAGCGATCCCAGCTACGACGACGTCCCGGGAAGAAAACCGGTTCCACTTTGGCGATCGATAATCCTGATCGTGCTGGTGATTTTCTTCGCGGGTCTTTTCGTAAAGATGGTGTTCCCGCAATTGTTTAGTTTGCCGGCAGATGCAGCTGCCACGAATCAGAACGCATTTGTTCGCAGCGTGAACGCGCTCTCCGTTCTGGCGATTCCTTTTCTCCTGAGCTTTTTCCCGCTCTACGCTGCGGTTCGAGGTATCAAGGTTTACGACGAATTCGTGGAAGGTGCGAAGGAAGGTTTCGGTGTGATTTTGAAAATCATACCCTTCCTCGTCACCATGCTGGTTGCGATCAACATGTTCAAAGGCGCCGGTGGAATTGATCTTCTCACGAGAGCACTCGCACCGATTCTCCGCCCGCTCCATTTTCCGCCGGACCTTCTGCCCATTGCTCTGATGCGACCGCTCAGCGGCGGCGCAACGCTCGCGCTGTTTACCGATGTCGTACATCGGCTTGGTCCGGATAACATCGTCAGCCTGATGGCGGCGACAGTTTATGGCAGCACCGAGACGACGTTTTATGTCGCGACCGTTTATTTTGGCTCGGTTGGGATCAGGCAAACGAGGCACGCGATCCCGGCCGGGCTCTTGGCGGATGCAACGGGTGTGATCGCATCGGTAATTATCTGCCGCGCGGTCTTGTAACAGCAGCGAGCGGCGGTTTCCAACCGCCGTAAAATTGCATGGCGCTTTAGAAAGCGCCCCTCCTTGATGGCGCTGCGGGACTCGGCGCTGGGACGAACTACCAGCTCGCAGAACGCTCCTCGCGCCACGACCGGGAAACTAACGAATAATTTAGAGAATTTTTCCCTCGCCAGCCGGCAACTTGCTTTTCTATGGTCACGTTTTTGAAGCATGATTGAACGTGATTATCTAATCGTCGGGGCGGGCATCGGTGCGGCCAGCGCATGTGAAGGGCTTCGTCGTTATGACAAACGCGGCACCGCCACCATGGTAAGCGCAGAAATTTTCCAGCCCTATAAGCGCTGGATGCTCTCCAAGACGTTTTTGCGCGAGAAGCAAGCGCCTCTCAAGAAACTTCCGCTGCACGACGAGAAGTGGTACGCCGCGCACAAAATCGAGATCCGCTCCGGCACGCTGGTGACGCAATTTAATATCGATCGCCGTCTTGCGGTCTTGAGCAACGGCGAAACCATCGAGTTCAACAAAGCGTGTCTGGCCATGGGAAGCCGCGCCTTTCGTCCGCCAGTCGCCGGCGTGGGATTAGGCAACGTGATTTATCTGCGCACGATTCGTGACGGCCTTGCGCTTCGCGAAATGGCAGCGCTGGAAAAAACGGTCGTGGTCGTCGGCGGCGGACTCCTTGCGTGTGAAGCGGCGGCCAGTCTGCGGCAGATGAAAGTTAAAGTCACGATCATGCATCGGCATCCGAATCTGCTGAACCGCTATCTCGATCCCGAAACCGGCGCGTGGGTCACTACTTATTTTGCGAAACACGGCATCACGTTGCTGATGGGCGAAAGTCTGAACGGCTTCGAAGGCAAGACGGTTTTGCGCAACATCCAAACCAAAAGCGGGAATCGGGTCCAGGCCGGCGTCGCGGTCGTGGCTTGCGGGGCCGAACCGAATCTCGATCTCGTGCGCAATACCCCGCTCTCCGGCCCGCACGGTTCGCCGGTGACCGATTATCTCGAAACGGAGGAAAAGGGAATTTACGCCATCGGCGATCTCGCATTTTATCCCGATCGTTTGATGGGCGGGATGCGGCGCCAAACACATTGGGAAAACGCGCGCGAACAAGGCCTCGTGGCCGGCGCGAACATGACGGGGAAAAAACGCATTCGTTACGAACAGATCCCGTATTTCTGGACTGAGTTTTTCGATCTCAAGCTCGATCTGGTTGGCGATTTTTCGATCGCCCCGACGCGCATCGATTTGCGCGGCGCTCATGCGAAAAAGAAATTTACGGCGCGCTATTATCTGGGAGACAGGCTCCGCGCGATTCTGCTCTGCAATGAAAGCCAGCGCGACGTGGACGCGGCGAAAACCCAGCTGCGCACAGCGCTCGGGAAATAACGGGCCGACGCATTAAGCTTTCATCACCGCAAGTTTACTCAGGCCGCGACACGACTTTGTCATGTCGAGCGAAGTCGAGACATCTCTTGCTGCCTGATGTGCGACTGAATTAATGAGAGATTCCTCGACTACGCTCGGAATGACAAAAGAGGCGACTTCGCCTCGCACAGCGAAGCGGTTACAGGGTCAACTCGCGATTGCTGACGTGAACTAATTTCCAATCCCATGGTTTTCCGGATTGCCGGCGCCATTGGAGTTTGAAGGGGGTCGTCAATGGATTGATTCGTTGTTTGATCTCCGTCATCACTTCGCTCTCGTCGCCTTCGACTTCGATTCTCGCTATCCACGATCCGCGCGAATCTTCGATTAACGTAATCGGCGCGATCGACCGAATTCGCATGTGGCGGGTGAATTGCAGCACTTCGCGCATGCGCTCAAGCAATCGCTCGCGGTTATCTCCCCAGTCATCACCATAATCGGCGGCAACGGCGTTCTGCACAGCGCTCCAATCACGCTCTTCGATGGCACGTATGAAATGGCCGGCGTGAAGTTCCACTTGATGATCCGGCCGCCAAAGCCAGACCAAATAGACCCCAAACCCAACAGCGACGACGGCGCCACCAATAAATCCATCGCGAAAAGTGAAACTCACTCTCGAAGATAAACCACTTCGAGTTCATTCCAATTTGCGGCGTCCTGCGCCACAGCGGCCAACAGCACGAGTTTTTGAACGGCACGAAGCGTGCTGATTTCTAAGGAACCTTTCCGATTATTATGCTCCCGCTGCTTTCTTTTGCTGTCACTCTCCTGGCCGTGCTGGGCTGTATCTGCTGGGCCTCCATAAACGATCGAGACGAAACATAAAATTGCCGCGCGATATGTTAAACAACGAGGATCTAAAGTGGCTTGCTTCCAGTTCGACCGAGCTGAACGCGATGCTTCAACAAATCTCGCGTTACTCCGACCTCGCGCGGCAACATAAGGGAGAATACAACTACATCAGCATTCTTGGGGAGCGGGTCGAAGCCGCCGCCAAAACCGCGCAATCGATCTTCGATCGCGTGACCTCAAAAATCCTCGAGAGCACAACGGCAAAACTGACGCTGGGTCCCACCGGCACGCCGTTTAGTGTCGTTCGCGCCGCGATGGAATCCGCGCCGCCTGCACCTCCGGAAAAAGCGGTACCCATCATCACTCTGTCGAGATTGACCGACTTACTTCCGCACCGAGCAAAATCGACGAACGGAGCGAAGTCTTCAGGCAAACAGCAAATCAAAAATCCGCATGGAAAGCGGGAGCTGATCCTGATCGTGGATGACGAAGCGCAGGTGGCCGAACTCGCTGGGGAAATGCTGGCTGAAGAAGGCTACAAAGTCATCGTCGCACACGATGGATTTGAAGCTCTGAGGATTTATCAAGAGATGGGCGATCGGATAGGACTCGTGATTCTCGACTTTTTCCTTCCTGTCATGGATGGCGATGCGGTGTTCGACGAATTGCGGGCTATTAACCCCGACATCGCGGTCGTCTTGAGCAGCGGTTTCGCCGAGCAAAGCAAGCTCGGCAACATGCTCGCACAAGGCTTGCGCGGGTTTATTCCCAAACCGTATTCAAGGGCAAAATTGCTCGAGCAAGTCCGTTCCACTCTCGACGTCACGCGCCAACCGGCGCGATAGGAATTCGCCGGCTTTATCTCCACAGCGGGGACGGAAGAATCCGACCCGGTGGCACTGATTTAGCTTCACCAGGAGAAGACGCTCATGGCTCGCATTGACGCTTTCTTCAAATTGATGGCCGAGCAGAAAGCCTCGGACCTGCACCTGGCGACCAACAATCCTCCCATGCTGCGCATCAACGGCGAGCTGGTCCGCGTCGATTACCCGCCGATGGAGAACGACGATCTCAAGGCGATGGTTTATGAGATCGCGCCGGAAGGGAAGATCAAGCATTTCGAAGAAACCTCCGATGTTGATTTCGGCTACGAGGTTCCGGACCAGGCGCGTTATCGCGCCAATTTCTTTCAGCAAAAATACGGCATCTCCGCCGTCTTTCGTTTGATTCCATCCAAAATCTTGACGGTCGAGGATCTGAATCTGCCTCCGGTTCTGAAAAAGTTTCCGCTGCTAAAAAAAGGTCTCGTTTTGGTAACGGGACCAACCGGCTCGGGCAAGTCCACGACTCTCGCGGCCATGATGGATTACGCCAATCTGCAACGGCACGATCACATCATCACGGTGGAAGATCCGATTGAGTTCGTGCACCGGAGCCAAAATTGCCTCGTGCAACATCGCGAAGTGGGCGTGCACACCCGATCGTTTGCCAGCGCGCTGCGCGGCGCATTGCGCGAAGATCCCGATATCCTGCTTGTGGGTGAAATGCGCGACTTGGAAACAATCGAGCTTGCGCTCACCGCTGCCGCCACCGGCCATTTGGTGTTTGGAACCCTGCATACTTCGAGTGCCGCCAAGGCTGTCGATCGCATCATCGATGTCTTTCCAACAAACCAGCAAAATCAGATTCGCGCGACGCTCGCGGAATCGTTGAAAGGCGTGATCGCGCAAAATCTTTTCAAGCGCATCGATAAACCGGGTCGCGTCGCAGCGTTGGAAATTCTGGTCGTCGACATGGCCATTGCGAACCTGGTGCGAGAAGGCAAAACGCATCAAATCCCCGGCATGATTCAAGTCGGCAAAAAGAAAGGCAACCAGCCACTGGACGACGCGATCATGGATCACCTGCGCCACACGCGCATCTCGCCAGAGGAAGCGTACGACAAGGCGATCGACAAGAAAAAATTCCGGCCATTCCTGAAAGAGCCGCCGGCCGACATGTCGGATGAATAAAGGCACCACATGAGAGTTCCTGATCTCGACAAGATTTTGTCAGCGATGCTGCAGACCTACGAGGGCATTTCCGATTTGAATTTTTCCGTCGGGCATCCGTTGCAGGTGGAAGATTTTGGCGAACTCAAACCGGTCTTTGTCGATCCGCCTATTGACGCTCTCACTCCCTATCAAACGGAGCAGATTGCGCTCACCTTGATGCAGGGGAATCGACGTTTGATCTACGATTTTCTGACCGGCGGCTCGTGCGATTCCAGCTACTCGCTAAACGAGGAGGCGCGCTTCCGCGTAAATATTTTTCGCCAGCAGGGCAATTTCTCCATCGTAATGCGCAAACTCGAGGGCAACGTCCCGACGATCCAAAGTTTGAGCCTCCCTCCCATTTTCGAGGCAATAGCGAAGGAAAAAACCGGATTGGTTCTGGTCACGGGCGCTACGGGCAGCGGCAAAACGACAACTCTCGCCGCTATTCTCAACCAAATTAACGAAACGCAATCGGTCCACGTCGTTACCTGGAAGATCCGATCGAGTTTGTGCATCCCACCCGCAAAGCCACTTTCAATCAGCGCGAACTGGGACACGATTTTAACAATTATCCCAACGGCTTGCGTGCCGCGCTGCGCCAGGCGCCGAAGGTCATTCTGGTAGGCGAAATGCGGGATCGCGCCACGGTGGAAGTGGCGCTGATGGCGGCAGAGACCGGGCATCTCGTCCTGAGCACATTGCACACGGTCGATGCCGGGCAATCCATCAACCGCATCCTCGGTCTCTTCTCGTTAGGCGAAGAGCAACAGCTTCGTGTCCGGCTTGCCGACACTCTGCGGTATATCGTCAGCCAGCGCCTCGCGCCGAAAGTCGGCGGCGGCCGGCAACTGATTGCCGAGATTATGGGCAACAATCTGCGCACCAAGGAAACGGTCGCGATCGGCGAAGGGGAGCATCGCAGCTTCTACGAAATCATCGAGGCCAGCTCGCCCTTCGGCTGGATGACGTTCGATCAATCGATCTTGAACGCCTACGAACAGGATCTCATCACGGAAGAAACCGCGCGGCTTTTTGCTTCGAAAAAAGGGAGAATCTCTCGCGGGATCGATCTCATCCAGAAAGCACGCGGCGTCGACAGCGATCTCGAATCCGGCCTGCGTCTCGACGTTCATACCAACGCATTCCGCTAAACGCACCATGGACTTGGAACAGGAAAGCACGTTCTTCGATGTCGGCGATAACACGTCGCTCGTCTGCGTCGATCACCAGCAATATCAAAAGCTCGTGGTCCCGCAGTTGATCGACATTAATTATAAAGTGCACCTCGGTCTCTACGAAGAAGACGTGCTGCTGAAGCTAAAGACCTACGCCTACAACGTCGTGATCATTTACGAAAACTTTAAGGGCTCGAGTCTGCAGACCAATCCGATCCTGCGCGAAATGACGCAAAAATCCGGGAATATTCGGCGCGAACATTTTGTTGTCCTGCTCAGTCACCGCTTCGCGACGAATGACGCCATGAGCGCCTTCGTTCACAGCGTCGATCAAATTATCAACATCGCCGATTTGGCGAATCTCAAGCCGGTCTTGCGTCGCGGCGTTGCGCAATTCCGCGAAATGTACCATCCGTTCCAGGACACGTTGAAAGCCGTTCAGACCGTTTGATTCAAAGGCTGGACACCACGCCAGCGGCCGACCCAGGTGGCCCAACCGTAAAAGCCAAGTGTCTCCAATTGGCCAGCATCAACCAGGGCGTGAACTTGCGGCCTGACGATCACATCCTTGCTTCCGGGCGCAGGACAATAGTAATCGTCGAGCACGACCCAGCAGTTTTCCGACAAGAGCGCGCCGTAGAGATCGAGGTTCCTTTTAACGTCGCCATCCGAGTCGATGACAAGGAGATCAACGCTGCCGGGCTGGACCATTTCCGCTACCGCTGCGACAATTTTCTTGTCACGCGAGAACCCTTCCATCAATGTGACCCGGTCCGACACGCCGTGTTTCCCCAGATTTTTTTTCAAATCTTTAAGAATATTTTTCGTCGGCAATCGCGGATGTTCGCAGGCTCCACCCGGCTCGATGCTGACGATAGCGCGCCGTTTTCCGGAATCGCGCACGCCCCATGCGGCCGCGATCGTGCCGCCGCCGAGATACGATCCGATTTCCAAAATCGATCCCGTCGTTGTCTTGGCG
Organism: uncultured Verrucomicrobiae bacterium; assembly: GCA_963803315.1. Taxonomy (GTDB): domain Bacteria; phylum Verrucomicrobiota; class Verrucomicrobiia; order Chthoniobacterales; family UBA10450; genus JBBQFI01. The sequence goes on from CAWDLY010000011.1 coordinate 30,999, forward strand.
AAATAGTAAAGCAAGAGCAGCACGTCGATGTGCAACATCGAATGCTTGTGCCGAATTTTCTCCAGCTCGCGCGCGATCGGCTCGCGCCGGAGTTCCAGCACCGTCTCCATGAGGTGCAGACAAACCTGGTAGGAATTATTCATGAAATCTGTTGAGTCCAATTCCGCACGCGTCATAGTGATGGGCAACTTTTTCTATGAAGCTCATTGAGTGGGTGCGGTTCAGCTGGGACTTTGCAAACTTGCCGGCGCTCGATTTGGAGCTTCCGCCGCACTATCGCATCGAAGCCGCGACAGCCGAGGATGAAGAACCTTTGCGTCAGGTGATTTCAAGATGCTTCCGCCTTGATCCCGTGTGGAGTCCGGCTTTGCATGAAACTTTGCAAATGATCGAAGCCTGGGTCGGCCGTGCGTTGCAATCCGATCGACACACATGTCTCGCGCTGCGTCATGGCGCGCGCATCATTGGCGCGTCCGTTTTGTCTCTGGATCCGGCGAGCGACAATCATTTATCCCCCGGGCCCTGTATTTCGATGGAATATCGCAATCGGGGATTTGGTTCTCGATTGCTCGAACATTCATTTCACTCGCTCAAGGAGGCGGGAGTTACGCGCGCCTTTGCGATGACGCGCAGCAACACCTCCGTCGCGAGATTCCTCTACTCAAAGTTTCACGGCGTTTCAGCGCCGATCGATCGCACGCCTCTGCTGGCAGCGTAGCAGAGGGACTCGCCGCGGCGTCCCTCCGAACAAATCCCTTGTTCGGTTGGATGTTCCGGCGGAGTAGACGTTGCCAAAGAAGGTCAGCTTCGCACTTCGACACCTTTGAGCGTTTCATCCAGGACCTGCAGAAAACGCCCTACTGCGATCGGCTTCGTCAGGTAAGCTTGTGCGCCCGCTTCCTTCAACCGTTGCATTTGTCGCGGAGTTGCGTCCGCACTAATGATGACGACGGGAATCTGCGCAGTCGTCTCGTTACCGCGCAAATTCGTCAGCACTTCGTGTCCCTGAATGTCGGGCAGATGCAGATCGAGCAATACGAGATCGGGCTTATGTTTCCGAGCGAGATCGATCCCAGTTCTGCCTTGTGGCGTCGAGAGCAAATGAATCCCAGGACGCTGCGAAAGGATGCGCTCAACCAGTCGCAGATTCGACGGATTATCTTCCACGTAAAGAACGGTGGCGGACGCACCTCCCGAGGCGATCGGCGCGGTCAGACCAGTTCTTTGCGTTCGCGCGAGCGGGTTATCGGCGGCCGGCAGCTCAACCCAAAATGTGCTCCCTTTTCCCGGCGTGCTTTGCACTCCAATAACGCCATTCATTAATTCCACGAGCCGTTTCGAAAGGGCGAGCCCGAGACCAACTCCTTCGACATCTGTTTTCTCGGCGCCTAATCGCTGAAACGGAGTGAAGAGTTGACCGAGTTCTCCCGCGGAAAGACCGATTCCGGAATCGACTACTTCCACGCGCACTTTATGAGTCCGCGTCGCTTCATCACGGAAGCGCCGCACGGCGAAATGAACTTCGCCGCCCTGGCGATTGTACTTGATCGCGTTGGACAAAAGATTCAGCAAAACCTGCTTCAATCGCTGTTGATCCGCGTATGCGAGCACACCGACTGCAGTTTCCCCCGGTTGAAAGATTTGAATTTCGCGCGCGCGCGCTATTGGATCGAGCAGCTCTGTAACGTCTCGCAACAAATCTGGCAGCGCCACCGGTTCGAGCGATACCGCCATGCGACCGGTTTCAATGCGCGCGATGTCGAGGACTTCATTGATCAACCCGAGCAAATGTCGGCCACCGCTCATGATGTGACCCACGCTTTCCAGTTGCATTTCGCTCAAATTTTTCTCCAGCTCCAGCAACTGCCCAAAACCGAGGATCGCATTCAACGGCGTGCGCAATTCATGACTCATGCGCGACAGGAATTCGTTTTTCGAACGATTCGCCCTTTCGGCTTCATCTTTCGCCTGACTGATCGATTCCTGCCCCTCGATCTGGTTGGTAATGTCCTCACCGATCCCGAGCAAATATTGCGGCTTCCCATCCGGGCCGAACAACGGGATCTTTCGTGCGTGCAGCGTCAGGTTTCCTTCGGCGGTCTGGACTGGCTCCTGCGGAATGTCGAGCGGTCTGCCGCTTTCCAACGCCGCACGGTCTCTCGCGACTAAGAAGTCCGCCTCCGCTTTCGGGAAAAGATCGTGGTCATTCTTTCCCATTAACTCGAACCGGGAAAGGCCCAGGATCTTTTCGCCCGCATGATTGATCTGGACGAAGCGAAGATGTTTCGCGTCCTTGATGAAAATCATGTGCGGGATGTTTTCTACGATTGAATTGAGGAGAGAGCGCGTCTCTCGAACTTCTTCCTCCGTCCGCTTTCTCTTTGTCACATCCGAGGCGATACCGGCGATGCGATAGACTTCGCCCGCTTTATCGCGCACAGGAAAACCGCGATCGGCGATCCAGCGTTCTTCGCCGTTCGGCCGCACGATTCGATACTCTTCGGCGTATTCGCCCCGCGCGCTCAGCTCGAGAAATGACTGCACGACTCGCTCGCGATCGTCCGGATGAATTGCCTCCATGCGCTGCCACGGATTTTCGTAAAGCTCGCGCAAAGGCCGGCCCCAGATCTTTTCGTAGGCGGCGCTAACGAAAAGAAGCTGACCGTCGAGCGAATGCATCCAGAAAACATCGCCGATGTGTTCCGCCATCTCGCGCATGCGTTCTTCATTTTCCAAGCGAACGCCTTTCTGATGTTTTCGCTCTGAGTCCAGACGATAGAGCAAACGCGCCATCCACCAGATCAGCCCAAGAAGAAGCAGAATCATAGCGGTGACGTGCATGACCGCGACAAACTTGCTTTCGAACGAACCACGACGCCCGGCTTCGAGAATGAGCGCTCCGAGGCCCGCCGGGAGTAGGACTGCGAGCGGTAATAATCGTCGCGCCACGATGCCGCCCGCCGTGTCGCTCGCGATCACCGCGGTGATTCCCGAATCGGAGCGAGCGAGCAAAATTCCGACTCCCAGCGACATGAATGCAGTCGCCGTGCAAAGTGACATCGGGACAAAAGACGCGATGCCGTAGAAGCTCGGCACCCGATACGCGTAGCCCAACAGCGCGAGCAACCCACTCGCGGCCGAGATTGTTCCCAGAAACTCGGCCGGACGATGGCCCTTGCGACTTCGTGTATCGATCAGAAGCAACGCACAACCGATGAGCACAAAATTTAGCGCGGTGTTCGGTGCCATGCGGTTCGGAATCCCGCCATGCGAATCGGCTAATTGCACAGTGAAGAGCCATCGATCCACTCCAAAATCCCAACCGGAAATGAACGCGAGCAGTCTAAGCCCGCCAACCGCGGCCACGATCGTAGCCGCCAATTGCGCAGTCCTCTTGCGCCAATCCATCAAATCGGCCTTCCGGCGAACGAGCAAAAGCGCGGCACCGGCCAGAATGAGAAGCAACGCACTAACGGGATTCGTCGCGGCCAAGCCCGGCGCAACCCGCTTCAGTATCTCAATCTTGAAAGTCCAGCCGATCAGAACAAAAGCGCCAATCGCGACGACCGTGATGCCGGCGCCAAGGCATGTCCGGGCGAAATCTCTCGCTTTGGTCTCCGGGGATTGGGACAACGGCAGGGAGTTGTTTTCAGCAGCAGTAGTTTTCAACTAATTCAGTGAGCTCTTTGCCTCAAATCAGGAGCCTTCTCCGTCAGCCCGATCGGGCAGGATATTGAGCTAAGATCGTGCCCCTCTCGCGGCGTTCCTTCTTCCCGAATGGGCACGCTCCTAGCTGCTTGGGGTAGGCCCGCGTTATCGCCCGCAATGAACAAAGACTTTGTCGACAACATGCTCGCCGCCATGATTCGCAGCGGTGAAGGCGTTTCCGACTTGCTCTTTGTCGTAGGCAAGCCGCCCCACATCGAGATTTACGGCAAACTCAAACCGATGGCGACGGACCCTCCAGACGTGGGTTTAACCACAGAACAAATCGATCAGATCGCCGATCTCTTTATCAACAACAACGAGCGTCTGCGCACCGATTACACTTCCAACGGCTCGTGCGATTGCAGCTATGCCATCCCGACTGCGCGTTTTCGCGTGAACATTTTTCGCCAGAACGCCCGTCCCGCGATCGTCATGCGCAAATTGGAATCCAACATCCCGACTCTGCAGAAGCTCAATCTGCCGCCGATTTTCCGCGAGATGATCAAGGAAAAGAACGGCATCGTTTTTGTAACAGGCGCAACCGGCAGCGGCAAGACGACCACGCTCGCCGCCATGCTTAACGAGTTAAACGAAACGCAGGCCATCCACATCGTGACCCTGGAAGACCCAATCGAGTTTCTTCATCCGCACAAGACTTCAATTTTCAGCCAGCGCGAACTGGGGAAAGATTTTTACGAGTTCTCGAGCGGTCTGCGCGCCGCGTTGCGACAAGCACCCAAAGTCATTCTTGTCGGAGAAATCCGGGATCGCGTGACGATGGAAATCGCGATGACCGCATCGGAAACCGGCCACGTTGTTTTCAGCACACTGCATACAGTCAACGCCGGCCAGAGCATCAATCGCATCGTCGGTATGTTCGACAAGGACGAGGAGCCGATGATACGTCAACGCCTCGCGGAAACGGTCCGTTACATCGTAAGCCAGCGATTAGTCGGCAAAGTCGGAGGCGGCCGCCATCTCGTCACCGAGATCATGGGAAGCAACCTCAGCACGCGCGAAGCGATCATGTACGGCGAAAAGGATGGACGAACCTTTCAGGACATCATCGAGGCGAGCAGCACGTTCGGCTGGCACAGCTTCGATCAGGAACTGGTCACAGCCTATGAACAAAATCTCATCGAGGAGGAAACGGCGCTTCTCTATTGCACGCTAAAAAACAAGATGCGCCGCGATCTCGATATGATCAAAAAGCTGCGAAATGCTCACGTCGAAGCGCCCTCCGGCTTGTCGCTGGACACTGGAGTAGCCGCGCCAAAATTAGCAATAGAAAAGCCACGCGCAGGAGTTGCCCATGTCTGATCAAGTGATAACGCTGCAAGCGGATAGCGGTCGAACGAAAGAAGAAGTTGCGCGCATGGAAGAGCAATTGCGCGGGGCTGAGTCGCTGAGGCAGGAATTGCGCACACCGTTAAACACGGTGCTCGGCTTTGCCCAGCTTCTGAAATCCTCGCCCTTCGGAGATTCTGAAGCCATCGACGAAATTTATGAGGCGGCTAACCGCATGGCGGAGGTGATCGCTGAGAGCGAGCCGATCGAACTGCCGGAGACCGCTGCAAATCCTGTCGCCGGAGAAGAACCAGGCAGGGCGAAATCATCAGGCCGCGACTCCCACGACGTCCTCTGCATTGAAGACAACGCCGCAAATTCCCGACTTATCGAGCGCATTCTCGGACAACGCAGCGACATCAAACTTCATTTTGCCAAACATGGCGGCGAAGGTCTCACTCACGCGCGCGAGCATCACCCCGAATTGATCCTGCTCGATCTAAACTTGCCCGACATGCACGGCTCGGAAGTCTTACGCCAACTGCGCAACGACAAGAAAACAGAAAGCCTTCCGGTAGTGGTCATCAGCGCGGACGCAACTGGGACGCAGATCGAGCGACTTCTCTCCTCGGGCGCGCGCAATTATCTCACGAAGCCAATCGACGTCTCGCGTTTCCTGCACACCGTGGATGAAATCCTCGGCGCGCCGGCAGGCCAGCACACAAACTAACTCGCGTCGCGCGCGTACCAATCGACCTTGCGCGTGACATACATCACGACGGCGAGCACGATGAACAATGCGATTGCGCCCATGAGCAACGCATAATCCTGCTGGCGCAGCGTGATGTAGAGAAAAGTGTAAACGCCCGCGAGACCGGCGCCAACCATTAACGTGCGCACTCCACCGCCGAGGAAAAATCGGCAATACCATGTGATCAAACCGGTCGACGCCACTGCCGCGATCAAATAAGCCCAGCCAAAACCGATGAACTCCGACACCGACAACAAGAGCAAATAAAAAATGCAGAGCGCCGCGCCGACCATCAGATATTGGAACGGGTGAATTTTTTGGCGTGCTGTCACTTCGAAGAGAAAAAACGTCGTGAACACGAGCACGAGAAACAGCACGCCGTATTTGATCGAGCGCTCGACGTAACGATACGCATCGAGGATCGAGAGAAATTCCGTGCCGAAAAATGAATTCGAAACGGTCGTGGTGTTGAAACGCTCGTTTCCATTTTTGACTGTCCACTGTTGCGGATAATCGCGCCCGTAATACGAGATTTTCCATTTCGCATCGAACCCATCCGACCGCACCGATCGTTCCGCGGGCAAAAATGCACCGCGAAATCCCGGATCTGCCCAGTTCGATTTCAGCGTCGCTTCGTTTTGCACGCCGAACGGCGTGAAAAAGATTCCACCACTGCCGTTGAAATCGAGAGCGATCGAATACTCCACCCCTTGTGCGATCGGTTGATCGTCCACCAGCAAAGCCGTCGCACCCGTAGTGTATCCAGGAATTTGCGATCCCGGCAGCAGCGGACGCTTCATTCCGCCCCAGTCGATCACGATCGATTCGCGCGTCCCGCGCAAATCGTTCACCGCGATCGTGACGAACGCGTCTTTCCATTGCACATCCTTGAGGTCGATCTTGAGCGCCCCGAAATCGGGCGGCGCAAATTTGCCGCTCAGTTTCACCTGCGCCCGAAAAACCGCCGCGTCATAAATTCCGCGATGCAATGTCTGCGTCTGCACATCGCCCGTGATGTTTAGCGTTTCGGGAAGAAAGTAAGCATTCGCGATTGCAGTCTCTTCCACTTCCCGCCGCTCGACCTTGTCGCCCCCGAGCGGAATCTCCTTCATCGTTCGGAATTTGTATTGATACGGAATCCCGAGAACCGGTCCGATCACGTTCTGCTCCTTGCCCCACGAAGACGTGATGTCGGCCACAGCTTCATTGCGCCGCGAGAGCCGCTCGTTCAACACACCGGTGATCATTGCCAGCGGAACCAACAATAACAGCACGAGCGCACCGACTCCGATCAGCTTGATGATCGTGCTGTGCCGTCGTGCGAAAGACGGTTGAGATTTTGGTAACGGCGGTGGCGGTTGTATGTCGGCCATACGGCGCATTGAATAGCCGAAATTGCCTAACTAATCCTAGACAAATATTTTCGCAGATCCTCTTCCGGAAGCGGCCGCTGAAGCAAACCGATGTAATCGTCCAGCCCGAAAGGCGTCGCGCCCACGATAAGAACTCGCGTGTTCAAAATTCCGCCGACAAAACTAACGCAATCGCGGATCGAGCATAAATCTGCCGGTGTCCTTGATTTTGATTTTTGCGAAATCGGTATGTTTCGGATTGAGAAGAAACGTTCGCTCCTGGGGAACGATGATGCTCGGCACGGCCAGCACAGCCGAACGCTTGGATCGAATCCATTCGTCTCCGATGTTTTTTGAAACCGGCCCGGGCGGCTGAGTATTCCAGCCTTTCGGTAATTTCTTCGGATCGATTGTAGTCATGAGTGATTCGTCCCATCTGACCTGAAACGCGTGAAACTTATCGCGGATCATGACCGGCTGCGTATGCACGAGAATTTCCAGCGCGGCGAGCGAGAGATGTTCGCTGCAATAAACCATGCGCACACCGGCAGAATTCCAGCGGCCTTCAAAGATGCGCGCGCCTTCGCCGGAGAAAGCAGACTTGGCGTGTTTTTCTTTGACGATGCGCCAGCCGACAACTGTCGCCATCAGGAATAAACGCCGTACTCGATCCGGCCTAACAAATTCTCCACTTCGCGCGCCCCGATTTCGGTCTTTGCAAAATCAAGCGGCACCGCGTTGCCCAATCCGGTTTGCGGATGCGTCAGCCATTCTCGCGCGCTGGATCCGTCACCGAAAACATCCTCCGCCTTTTTGAGCAAGCGCTGATAGCGCACAAGCCGCTCCGACTCGCCTTTATCGATTTTTCCCTGAATTTTCCGGCGATGCAGCGTGGCGCGCGACATGCCGAGCACTTCCGCCAGCGTTTCCATCGGAATCGCCAGCGCCTTTTGCAAATTCTGCACGGCACGAAAACTCAAACCCGCTTGAATACGACCGATCTGCGCATGAATGGTCGCCATTGGTTGTGCGCGTTTCAATGCCACTGTTGCCATAAACTTATCAACTGAGACAGTTTACTGTATCACTTGAGAAAAGCAACTGCTATATGCGGAACAGTTCTTCCTGTGCACAGACTTTGGCTCTGTGGAAAGCTCTGTCATTCCGAGCGGAGTCGAGGAATCTCTCTTTGTCATTAGGGATGAATGAACGGTAAGAGATGTCTCGAATTCGCTCGACATGACAGAACTGTACTTTTTCAAGAGAGCCTAAGATTTTCCAAGCATCCTCTTCGCGCTCCCCTGCTCGCCCGCCCATTCTGTAATCTGTGTAAATCTGCGAAATCTGTGGATGATTCGTCCTTCGTTGAAGAGGCCTGCTGACTGCCCAAAAAATTGTGAATCCAAGCAGCGTGTTTCCTGCATCATAAGGGAAATGCAGCGGAGGATTCTTCGATGATTCAAGATTTGAGGTTTGCGGTCCGGCAGCTTTTCAAGGCGCCGGGATTTACAACTGCGGCGGTGATCGTGCTAGCGCTGGGGATTGGCGCGAACACGGCGGTATTTAGTCTGGTGCACACGCTCTTTCTCGCGCCACCAGCGTATTCGAAGCCTAACGAATTGGTGCAGGTATTTTCGCAGGACAAGAAAAACCCGAAGACTTATCGTGGCTTTTCCTATCCGACCTATCGCGATATTCGCGAGCAGAACAGCGTCTTCACCGATGCGATGGCCTACAACCTTGCGCTCGTTGGCCTCGGGCAAAAGGGTGATACGCGGCGGGCGTTTGCGGCAATCGTGAGCGCAAACTACTTCTCCGTTCTCGGTGTGCCGTTGGCGCAAGGCCGCACGTTTTTGCCGGAAGAGGAAACGCCCGGGCGCAACGCGCAGGTGGCGATAGTGAGCAATAGTTACTGGCTAAAACATAATCGGCCGGCGCTCGGCTCGACGTTGCTGATTAACGGAAAACGGTTTGAAATTGTGGGCGTAACACCCAGGGGGTTCACGGGAACGTTGCAAATCTTTTCCGCGGAAGTCTGGCTGCCGCTGAGCGTCTACGACGCGGTGCAAAATGATTTCCAATCGGATGAGAAAAAAATGGCGATGGGCGATCGTGCCGGGCAACAACTCCTCATCATCGGGCGACTCAAACCCGGAATGACCGCCGCCGCAGCCGAGCCGGCACTCAAGGGACTGGCGGCTAACTTGGAAAAAGCATTTCCGGTTGAACAAAAGGATCAAACGTTCCGGACGGCTCCCGTCTCGCGCACTTCCGTGAGCACGAGTCCACCAGACGACGGGCAGTTGTCGAAAATCATGCCCTTATTGCTGGGCATGGCGATCGTGGTGCTGCTGGTCGCGTGCTTGAATCTCGCGAACATGTTGCTCGCGCGCGGCACGGCGCGACGCAAGGAAATCGCGATTCGTCTCGCACTCGGCGGAAGTCGCACGCGAATTGTGCGACAACTTCTCACCGAAGGTCTCGTGCTCGCGTTACTCGGTGGCGTCGGCGGACTAATCCTTGGTCTCTGGTCGTCCGATCTGCTTGTCGGCTCGCTCCGGCGTTTGATGCCGCTCGATATCGTTTGGTTGAGCGGACCGAATCCGGCGATCCTGGCGGCGACGTTTGGATTTTGTTTGCTCGGCACATTGGCTTTCGCGCTCGGGCCGGCATTGAAAATTTCGCGTCGCGCCGTGATCGGCGATTTGAAACAACAAGCGGGTGAAGATGTCGTCACGCGCCGCTGGAAATTTTTGCCGCGCCATCCGCTGGTCGTGATTCAGATCGCATTCTCGCTCGCGCTGCTGACAGCGGCAGCGCTCTTCATTCGCGGCGCAGGCAAAGCGGCGTCAGTCGATACGGGATTGAAGCCGGGCGCGAGTTTTCTTCTCGAAACAGACGCCAGCCTCGCCGGCTACGAACCGAAACGTGCGGAAGAGTTGTATCGCAACTTGAATGCACGCCTGGCTGCTTTGCCGGGCGTCGAACACGTAAGCATCAGTGCGACAGTTCCATTCGGAATGATTTCGCTAAGCAAAAATGTGCAACGCGCCGGCCTCCGCCCAGGACCGGACGACAAACCGACCACGGCTGCGCAAGGCCTCGCTTTCAATGCCGATTGGGACAGCGTCGGCGCGGATTATTTCAAGACGGTCGGTTTGCCGGTCGTGCGCGGCCGCGCTTTCAATGAATCGGAAGCGACGCAATCCGGTGGCGCCAAAGTCGCGATCGTCGATGAGGTGCTGGCGAAAAAACTTTGGCCAGAGGGCGACGCACTCGGCCAGCGGATTCAATTCGCATCTGACAACGCGCCGCGTGCGAAAAGCGGCGGCGGCAATCACATGGGGATGAGTGAAGACCTGAGTGGCGAAGTCAAACCCGACGAATCCATCGAGATTGTCGGCATCGTGCCCGCGACACGGCACGCGCTTTTCGAAAAGGATCCAAGCGGTTCGATTTACCTGCCGTTTGCGCAGGGATTTCAGAGCAATGTTTCGTTCTTCGTTCGCTTTCACTCGCTGCCGGTGGGAACTGAGGCCGCGACTGCCGATCTGCTGCGGAGAACTGTGCGCGATGTCGATCCCGCCATTCCGATCATTTCGTTGCGAACGTTTTCGCAACATCTCGATGCGAACCTGCAACTCTGGATCGTGCGCGCGGGCGCAGCGTTGTTTTCCATTTTCGGTGCGCTCGCACTCGGCCTGGCAGTCGTGGGTCTTTACGGCGTGAAGGCGTATTCAGTCGCGCGACGCACGCGTGAAATTGGAATTCGCATGGCGTTGGGCGCGCAGCGTAGCGCCGTCCTGCGCATGATCATGCGCGAAGGCTCGATCATGCTTTTGTGCGGCGTCATACTCGGTTTGCTGCTGGCGATCGCGACCGGAAAGATTCTCAGCGGAATTCTCTATCAGGTAGGCCCGCTCGATCCGATCGCGTTTACGGTCGCGCCGTTATTGCTCGCGGTTGCGGCCCTCGGCGCAACATGGCTCCCGGCTCGTCGCGCTACACGTATTAATCCGATGCGCGCCTTGCGCACGGAATAAATCGTCTGGGGAGCGCACGCGACTCGCGTGCTGGCGAAGGCGACTCGCCTTCGCGAACTTATTCGCCGGGCGACATGATTCCCTAGACGGGGCAGTTTCGGCGAGTCGGCGAAACAGGCACGCGAGTCGCGTGCGCTCCCCAGACAGCACTCAAAATATTGAATCCAAATCACCGGCGCCGGGCATCTCACTGAAAAGGCGCCGATATGATTCAAGATTTTAAGTTTGCTCTCCGGCAGCTGTTGAAATCGCCGGGATTTACAGCGGTGGCAGTCTTAACGCTCGCCCTCGCCATCGGGGTGAACTCCGCCATGTTCGCGCTGGTCCATGGCGTCGTGCTGCGGCCGATGATTCCGTTGAAGCCGCAGGAAGTCGTAAACGTTTTCACCGCGCGTCAAAATGCGAGCCATGATTACCGGCCGTTCTCCTACAACGAATATCGCGAGCTGCGCGAAAATGGCCGCGATGTTTTCGCCGATGTTGCCGCGCTTGAATTCGCTGTGGCGGGCATTGGTCGCGATCACGAGATGCGCCGCAGCTTCGCGTTTCTGACTTCGGAAAATTTCTTCTCGCTCGTGGGCGCGAAACCGTTTCGCGGAAGATTTTATAATGCGGAGGAATGCCGGCCAAACGCGAACGTGCCGGTGGTCGTAGCGAGTTACGCGTTCTGGAAACGCATGGGCGGTCGCGCCGACTTTGTCGGGAGCACTCTGCAGATCAATGGCCAACCCTACACCGTGCTCGGAATCACACCGGATGGATTCAGTGGCGTAAGCGCGCTGGTCGCACCCGATATCTGGCTTCCGCTCGGCGTGCATGCGCAACTCGGATCTGCGTTTGCCGATTCCGAAAATTTGCACGATCTGGCCGAGCCAAAAAATTACGCACTCAATCTCACCGCTCGTTTGCAGCCCGGCCTAACGATCGAGACTGCGAAGTCGCGCTTGCCAGTATTGGCAAAGCGTCTCAACACGATTCAACCGCCGGATGCGGAGGGTTCGCGCGAGTTGCAAATACAAACGCCTTCGCGCTTCAGCATCAGCACAACGCCACAGGACGATGGGCCGGTTACACTCATTGGAACGTTGCTCATGGCGATGGCCGGCGCAGTTCTGCTCATCGCGAGTTTGAATCTCGCGAATATGTTGCTCGCGCGCGGAACGGCGCGCACGAAAGAAATCGCTCTCCGGCTTGCCCTCGGCGCATCGCGCTGGCGAATCGTGCGTCAATTACTCTGCGAAGGTTTACTTCTCGCCATTCTCGGCGGTGTCGTCGGTCTCATCATCAGCGTTTGGTGCAACGATCTTCTGCTTCATTCAATGAGCACGCTGCTGAGTTCGATGAATTTTTCGTTCGTCGTCGATCTGCACCCTGACGCCACCATTCTTATCGTAACGTTTCTATTTTGTGTCTTCGCGACCGTGCTATTCAGCCTCGGCCCCGCGTTGAAAGCAACACGGGCGGATTTGGTGAACGATCTCAAGCAGCAGGTTGGCGAACCCGCGCGCATCGGTCGCGTCAGCCGCTTCTTCGCGCCGCGCCACATTTCGGTCATGGCGCAAATCGCGCTTTCGCTCATGCTTCTATTTAGCGCAGGCTTATTTTTCCGCGGAGCGCTCAAAGCGAGCGGCCTCAATCCCGGATTTCAGCCGGCCGGCGATCTCGTGACCGAATTCGATTTTTCACTCATCAAGAAAGATACAGCCGAAGCCAAGCGCTTAATGTTTGCCGCGATTCAGCGCGCAAAGGAATTACCCGGCGTCCAAGTCGCCGCGATCGGAACGATGTTGCCCTACGGCAATTTCACCAACACCCGCCGCATCATGTCGACGAAGCAAGCGATGCCGACAGATCCGAAAGCGCCCGATCCCGGAGCCGGCGGACTCTACACATCCATCACGCCCGGTTATTTCGACGCCATCGGCGTGAAGCTTTTGCGCGGCCGCGATTTCACTCAAGCTGAAGCGGAAAATAGAGACACACCGCTTGTCGCCATCATCGACGACGAGATGGCGAAAAAACTTTTCCCTAACGAAGAAGCGGTCGGACAGCACATCCGTTACACGAATCCGCCACGCGATGGTACGCCTAACGACATCGTGATCGTCGGCGTGGTCGCCGCTCACCGGCACGATGTGCAAAGCGATACGCTCAATCGCCGCATTTTCGTCCCACTCGCGCAGCAGTACAGCGGTCAGGCTTATTTGCACGTGCGCCTCGCCAGCAAAGATCGGCGAGCGCTCGTCAATTTCATGCCGACGCTTCGCCAGGCTTTGCGTCAGGTCGATCCCGATCTGCCGATCTTGAGCATGGCGCCGTTCAGCGATCTCATGGAAAAGAGCGTCGGCCTTTGGATCGTTAGGCTGGGCGCGGTTCTCTTCGGCGTATTCGGCGGAATCGCCCTCCTTCTCGCCGTGGTGGGCGTTTACGGTGTGAAAGCGTATGCCGTCGCATGTCGCACACGCGAGATCGGCATTCGCATGGCGCTCGGCGCGAATCGCAGCGATGTCTTCGCGCTCATCATGCGGCAAGGTGTATTGCAAACCGCATGCGCGTTAGGGCTTGGAATTTTGATCGCGCTCGGAGCCGGTCGCGTCCTTTCTCAAATGCTCTATCAAGTCAGTCCGTCCGATCCCTTCGCTCTCCTTGGCTCGGCGGCGCTGCTTTCCAGCGCCGCACTTCTCGCCTGTTTTCTTCCGGCGCGTCGCGCGATGCGAGTAAGTCCGATGACGGCGTTGCGCACTGAATAGGTAGGGGCGATTGACTCAATCGCCCGCGGGCGGTTCGGTGAACCGCCCCTACCTGAGAATGTGGCTGGAGAGGGAATTGAACCCCCGACACGAGGATTTTCAGTCCTCTGCTCTACCAACTGAGCTATCCAGCCAAAAGTTGATGTCGACCTTCAGTCGCGCGGGTGGTCAGTAAAGCAGAAAACGTCCAACGCTCAACCCGCCTTCGCTTTACCGCGGCGTGGCAGGCCTTCAACACTTGACGTCAATCGCGCTGACAATATGAAGTGGGCAACAAAGGAATCCGTCGGCGCGACAGGGCCGTCGCGCCCTACCGTCATAGGAAACTGCGCGATAATTGCACCGCGCGACCGAGCAAGTGCAGGTATTGATTTCGCGGGATTTCGACACCGCCGAATTGCAACAGATGCGGGGTGAGCCATTGCGTATCGAGCAAAACGAATTTCTTCGCGCGCAAACGCTCGACTAGAGCGCAGAGCGCAACCTTGGAAGCGTCGGTGGCTTTGTGAAACATCGATTCGCCGAAAAAAGCGCCGCCTAACGAAACACCGTAAAGTCCGCCGGCCAGTTTGCCATTGGCCCATGCCTCGACGGAGTGTGCGTAACCGAGTTCGTGCAAACGCACGTAGCTTTCGAGAATCTCGTCATTGATCCACGTATCGGGCCGCTTCGCGCAGGCCTCCATCACTTCGGCAAAGGAGGTGTCGAAACGAATCTCGAAAATGTTTTTGCGCAGCGTTTTCTCCAAGGCATGCGGCACATGGAAAGCGCGCAACGGCAGAATGCCCCTAGGTTCCGGCGAAAACCATTCGATCGCGCCGTTTTCCATGGCCATCGGAAAAACACCGAGCCTGTAACCTTCGAGCAAAAGTTCCGGCTCAATCATGGGACTCAGTGACGGATTAGTGGAGAACTGGAGTAATGGAGTAATGGATTACTGACGAGCTTAAACAAATCGCGACGTTCCATTTCCATCACTCCAATTCTCCACCACTCCACTCGCGTTCCCGCTCTTGCCAATCAAACGGCGTGCTCTAATCTTAGCGAATGAAACGCGCGTTTGCTGCTTTAACTGTGGCAGGCGCGCTCGCGCTCGGCGGTTGCGCGGATGAACTCGAGCAACCAACTACGGAAGAAGTAAGCCAGCGTCTCGGCCGCGGGATTCGAGGGGAAGGCACGCTCGGGCCACGCGATCGTTCTGATGATCCCTACCTGCGAAATGATTCGCCGGGTGCGCCCGAACCACGACCGTTGCCGCAAACGCCTCCGCAGCCGTGAAGAAAAGCGCGGTCGCCGCACATTCAAAAATTCTCATCCTCGATTTCGGCTCGCAGTACACGCAGGTCATCGCGCGCCGCGTGCGCGAGTGTCAGGTCTATTCCGAAATCGTTCGTTTCAACATCACAGCTGAAGAAGTAGCCGAGTCGAAGCCGAACGGAATTATCCTGTCGGGCGGGCCGGCAAGCGTTTACGACGAACGCGCTCCGCAAATTGATCCGCAAGTCTTCTCGTTAGGCGTTCCGGTTCTGGGCATTTGCTACGGTGTGCAACTGATGGCCCACCATCTTGGCGGGCAGGTCGAGTTCAGTGCGCGGCGCGAGTACGGCGCCGGCAATCTGCAAGTGACGAACGATTCGCAATTGTTCGACGGCATTGGGCCGCAGATGGATATCTGGAGCAGTCATGGCGACAAACTCACGGCGCTTCCACCGGGTTTTCACACGGTGGCGCGCACGGAAAATTCCGAGTTCGCAGCGATCGAAGATCCCGCGCGAAAACTTTACGGTCTGCAGTTTCATCCGGAAGTCGCGCATACACCGCGCGGAAAAGAAATTCTGCAGAATTTTGTCTTCCACATCTGCCACTGCGCCATGGACTGGACGATGGGTTCGTTCATCGAAGAAACGTGCGCACGCGTTCGGCAACAAGTCGGCGAAGAAAAAGTTGTGCTCGGTTTAAGTGGCGGCGTCGATTCGTCGGTTGTGGCTGCGCTTTTGCACAAGGCGATTGGCGACCAGCTCACCTGCATCTTCGTTAACAATGGCTTGTTGCGCGCGCGAGAGGAAGAAATGGTGCAGCGTGTCTTCGACGAAAATTTTCACATCAAACTCAAATACGTTGATGCCTCTGAGCGATTTCTGAACGCGCTCAAAGGCGTGACCGATCCGGAAGCGAAACGCAAGATTATCGGCAGCGAATTCATCGCCGTGTTTCAGCACGCGACCGAGGAATTGCTCGCGGACGACCAGAACAAACACAGTGGATATCGTTTCCTCGCGCAAGGTACGCTTTATCCCGACGTGATCGAAAGCGTTTCCATCGGCGGAAATCCCGCGCACGTAATCAAGAGCCATCACAACGTCGGCGGGCTTCCAGAGAAGATGCACTTTGAACTAGTTGAGCCCGTGCGTCAGTTATTTAAGGACGAAGTGCGCCAGGCAGGTCGGCAGCTGGGATTGCCGAAGGAAATCGTCGATCGCCAACCATTTCCCGGCCCAGGGCTCGCGGTGCGTATTCTTGGCGAAGTCACGCCGGAACGCCTTCGCATTTTGCGCGAAGCCGACACGATCGTGACCAGCGAAATGGAAGCGAGCGATTGGTATTATCGCGTGTGGCAATCGTTTGCCGTTCTACTGCCCGTGCAATCGGTCGGCGTCATGGGCGATCAACGCACTTACGAAAACACGATTGCCTTGCGCGTTGTCGAGAGTCTCGACGGCATGACCGCCGATTGGGTGCGACTTCCGTACGAACTTCTTGCGCGCATATCCAACCGCATTAGCAACGAAGTCAAAGGCGTTAACCGCGTCGTCTACGACATCTCGAGTAAACCACCGAGCACGATCGAGTGGGAGTGACGCGTAAGGGCCTGCCATTTGCGAAAACCGCGCCCGCTGTGGAAGTGTCCGAAATGCGGCGAGCGTTTCGTCACGCGCAAGATGTGGCATTCGTGCGGAAAGTTTTCCCTCGCAGATTTGTTTGCGCGCAGTGAGCCGCAGGTGCTGGTGATCTTCCGCGCCTTCGCACGAATGGTCCGGAACACTGGACCGGCGCATATGATTCCGCAAAAAACGCGCGTCGTTTTTCAAACGCGAATGCGCTTCGCCGGCGCGATGCCACGCAAATCGCATCTGCTTTGCACGTTCATCCTTCCGCGCGAAGTAAAAAGCGTGCGCCTGCGAAAAGTCCTGAAGTTCAGCCCGCACTGTTACCTCTACCATTTGCCCGTGCGTTCCGTCACCGAGTTGGATGCCAATGTCGCACGCTGGCTCAAGGAAGCGTACGCCGTCGGAGACCAGAAATACGTTAAGGAACGGAATCGATAAGCGTTGCTTTGTTCCGGCTCAAACTTCCACCAGCGACCGAAACATTACATAAACATCAACGAAGCCTCTCGCGGGATGCCGAAACGCTCCGGGCAAAGTCCCCACGATTTTGAAACCAAGGCTTCGCCAGAGTCGCAACGCCGATTCGTTAGTTGAAACAACGAAGTTAAATTGCATCGCCCGAAAACCGAAACGGCGCGCTTCGCTCAGACAATGTTCCGCCATGGCGCGGCCAATACCGAAGCCGCGCGCACTCGACGCAACCATGAACGCCGCATTGGCCACATGCGCACCGCCCGACGGCTGATTCGCCTTAATGATGTACGTGCCGACAACGACACGATTCTGTTCCGCAACGTAGGTCTGCGTATCGGCCACTCGCATCCAATACGCGAGCGCATCGTCGCGCGACATTTGCGGATCGAAAGAATACGTATCGGCGGGTGAGACAACGGCATGGAAAATTTCCCAGATGGCGTCGTGATCTTTATTTGTCGCTGGTCGAATGTTCAGCATCGATTTAATTAATCGCGGCTTAATCTTTCCGGTGAAGAATCAATTTCCATGAAATTTCTTGTTATCAGTACGAGTGCAAATCCAGACAGCAACAGCCGGAAAATGGGACAGCTGGCCTATGAATCTTTGAAGAAAGCAGGCGCCGATTGTCAGTGGCTCGATACGCGCGAGCTGAATCTGCCGATTTGCGATGCCGATACTTGTTACGCTGATCCGGCCGTGAAAACATTCGCCGCCGCGATCAAAGGCGCCGATGGAATTTTGATCGCAGCGCCTGTTTACAATTTCGATGTGAGCGCAGCGGCGAAAAACATGATCGAATTAACCGGCGAAGCTTGGAACGATAAGATCGTTGGCTTTCTTTGCGCGGCGGGTGGGCAAAATAGCTACATGTCGGTGATGGCTTACGCGAACAGCCTGATGCTCGATTTCCGCTGCACCATTGTTCCGCGATTCGTTTATGCGACGGGCGATGCCTTTGGTGACGGAACGATGACCGACCGCACGATTACGAAGCGCATTCACGAACTCGCAGCCGAAATCATGCGCTTCGTGAAAGGCCTGCGAGCTTAGGTCAATTCACCGAGGCCTTGATAGAGGGCGCGACACGCGCGGGTCTCGGCCTTGCCCTCAAGCTCAAACGGAACCGACATGAAACGCAATGCAAATGGAATGAGCGCCTTTCGGTCGTTAGGGAGCTGGATCGCGCCGACATTTCCACCTTCGATTTTTCGGAAAGGCCATCTATCAAAGAGCCATTGCGCTCCGTAGGGCATCCTCGACGGTATCGGCTTTCCCGCTGCCCTCATTTCTTCCCCGATCGTGCCTAATCGAATATCATGCAGCACGATCCATCCTCCGTTGGACACGTAAGGCGCAACTCGCAAGACATCGAGCAAGACACGCGGGTGGCGATGGTCCGCATCGACAAAAATCATCGGTAGCTCGTTAGGCTGTGCCAGCTCCGCGACGAGACTTGAATCGTGCGGAACATGCAGACGGATCATTTGTGCCAGGTCGGGCACCAGCGTTGGAATTTCGAACCCGGTTAGTTGGTTTTCATCAATGAGACACTTTTGGCGGAGATCTATTGTGTCGACTTTGGCAAGGCCATCATTGCCGTGCCGGCGTCGTAACGCGGCGGCAAGAATAACCGCGGAAAACCCTGTCGACGTTCCAATCTCAATCACGCGAATGGGAGCGAGAATACCGGCGAATGCGGTGATGAATAAAAAATCGCTTACGCCAATCGCACCGTAATAATGCGTTGGCCGGTTTAACATCGACCGA
The DNA here is from genome assembly GCA_963803315.1 of uncultured Verrucomicrobiae bacterium. GTDB lineage: Bacteria > Verrucomicrobiota > Verrucomicrobiia > Chthoniobacterales > UBA10450 > JBBQFI01. The sequence goes on from CAWDLY010000011.1 coordinate 50,022, forward strand.
AGAAATTCGACTTCGTCCCGAGGCGGAGTTTTCCCTGGCTGATCTAACAGTGCGGCGAGCCGAGAATAATCCAATGGATAATTTGCGAGGCTGGCAAAGACGCACGATTCCGCAGATGAGTTTGGCGGTTCATGTCGCAGCAGCGGCAGCAGTTGTTTAAGCAGTTTCCAACGGCGATTCTGCGGCAATTCGCGGAAAGCCTTCCAAAACAACGCAAAAGGAGTCCTCGCCGGCCGATCCGAGCCCGACATTTGCGAGCGCCGTTACGGCGCAGTTTTCGTTCTTCGCATGAGCAAAACGAGCCCGAGAAGGATCGCCACGTTCAATGCCATGTGGGAGGCAAAACCGAGATTGTCACTGATATGCCCAAAGCATCCGCATTTGACATCGAGGCCGCGCATTTTCGCCACGACATTGGCGCCAATGAAGATAACGATGAGCGCCATAAAAATGGCGATTGCTCCCGCGTAGAAACGACGCAGGATCAGCGCGAGACCGCAAAAAATTTCCAGCCACGGCAAATAGAACGCGAGTCGCACGCTGAACATCCAGGGAAGCATGTGGTAATTATCGACATCACCGGCGAAACGAATGGGATCCAGAGCCTTCACGACGCCGGCGTAAATGAAAATTCCCCCGATGATGAAATCGACAATGCGCCAGATGATGTTGCGCCAGTAGAAATCCATCTCTTAAAGCAAATATCCAACGTTCAACGTCCAACGTTCAATTGCGGAATCAGATTGCGGCCTTCAACGTTGAATGTTGAACGTTGGACGTTGGACGTTTTCTTCATTTCTCCTTGAGCAGCGCTTCCCAACCGCCTTCGAGCACATACACGTCTTTTAGTTTCGCTTCGTCACGTAAGCGCCCCGCGATGATACGACTCGTGCCGCAACTCTTTGTGCTGCAGTAAACCACCACCTTCTTATCCGGCGACCAGGCTGCGAGAATATTGGGCAACTGCTTGTTAAAATGATCCTCGTTCAGAGACAACGCTCCGGGAAAATGCGCCTCTTCAAAGTCGCTATCAGGGCGGGCGTCGATCCAAAGCGCACCTGTTCCCCAGCCTTTCGCCTTTTCCACACTTACACGTTCTGAAGCCGGAATAGGCCCTTCCTTGGAGATACTATTCCGGAAATACAGCGCCTGGCCGATCGCCGGCACAAAAGCGAAGGCGAGGAGCAGCAGAATTTGCCGGAGCAAAAATTGGCGCACTATTTATTAACCTCCGGTCGGATTAATCACGCGCACGGTCGCATAAAAAAGCTTCGGTGCATTCGCCGGATAGTTAGGAGAAATTGTCAATGTCGCGTTGTGCAATTTCGTTTTGTCCTTCGGCACAACATTCAGTTTCCACTCCTTCGGGCTATCGCCTTTCTCAATCGTCGCCACAATCTCGGGGTCGGATGAGGTCACGGTTACTTTGGTAACGGGAGAATCCTTGGGCGCTTTGACCGTAATCACCTTCGGTTTCAGTTCCTCATCCTGCTTCCAGAAGACGAAGATCGGCTGAACCTCCAATAAGGTCGGAATGTCGGCCTTGAGCGTGAGAATCGTCTGCGGATGCGCCGGGTCGTCCGTGTTCACGGTAATGGCCTTGGTTTGCATGCCCGTGCGATTGCCAATGTTGAGCGTGGCGGTGATTTCGCCTTTGTCCCCGGGCGCGACGTCATTGCTCTTCAAAGTAGCGACGGTGCAGCCGCAGGAAGTTTGCACGTTGGCGATATGAATCGGCTTCGTGCCGGTGTTCTCGTACTTAAAGTGCGCGACGGCGGTGGCATCGGCCGGAGACGGATGGAGGTCGAGTTCGGTTTTTTCGAATTTCAGATCGCCATAAGCGAGATTCGTTAGGCAAAACCCGGTGAGGAGAGTGAAAAGATGTTTGGTGACGTTCATGGTTTGGAATAAAACTCGGTAACATACTCAGCGACGGCGTCCCGCCAAGCTCGCGGTTTGGCCCCGGCCAAGGCTTCATATTTTGCACTGGAAAGAACAGAATGAACAGGCCGTTTCGCTACAAAATTCTTCATATCGCGCAGGCTCAGGGCGCCGATTCTGGTCGCGCGCATCGGCACGCCCACGGAGTGACAGCAGTCGAGCGCCCATTGCGCGTATTCCTGCCAACTGCACGCGCCGTTGTTTGCGAAATGGAGAATTCCCGACGCGACTCGAGGAGGAAAAAAATGCCGGCAATGCTTCGGCCACATCCTTCGTATAAGTTGGCGTTGAAAATTTATCGGCAACGGCCGCAACCTCTTCGTTTTCGCGAGCGCGTTTCAAAATATTATCGATAAAGCTCGGGCGATCCGGCCCGAAAACCCAGGAAACGCGCAAGACCAGATGCTGATCGCTCGCTACGAGGACGCGCCGTTCCCCTTCGCGCTTCGATTCGCCATATACGCTGATCGGTTCCGCCGGGTCTTCCTCGGTGTACGGTTCACGCTTCTCGCCGTCGAAAACGTAATCGGTGCTCACGTGAATCATTTTCGCATCTCGCTCTTTGCAAATCTGCGCGAGAACGTGGGGCGCTTCCGCATTCAGAAGCACCGCCTCGTCCTGATGCGTTTCGCAGCGATCGACATTCGTTTGCGCCGCCGAATTTATCAGGACATCGAAGTCCCGTTGCGATAGCGTCGCGCGTAATTGTTCGAGATTGCCGAGATCGAGCTGTGCGTGATCGAATCCGATCACGTCGAAATCTTCGCGATACCTGCGCAGTAACGCAGCGCCCAGCCGCCCGCCTGCGCCCACGATCACAATTTTTTGTTTCGCTTCCATTCGAAGGTGTTTTCGCAAAATTGCTGCGCCTGATAGAGTGGCCCTACTTCCCTTGGCCGCGTCGTCGTTCGGATGAGCAGCAGATCTCTCATGCAGCGATCCAATGCAACTCGAGCTATGGCAAGGCGGTCCCGACTTTCAATTTTATCGTACTCACGTCGGTCCCATTGATCGAATTGCTCACGTTAACGTCGCTGCGAAAATTGGAAGCATCGAGCGTCTGACCGGATCGTAATTTTGTCTGGCTAACATCTGTCGCGTTTACTGTTCCATTCCCGGAAGTATCTCCTAGCAGCACGCCCATCGGAACATTGACGGCCGTTGTGCTCAATCCGTTATTCACGTTAGCGAGGGTTAACGTAACTTTCTGCGCGTTAATCACGCCAGTAAGATCGGCAGTAACGGTAGTCGTGCCGCTGCCGCCGGAAGAGGAGACGCTTCCTACTCCGGAAGTCACCGACGCGCCGCTGAATGTCACGGCGTCACCGAATGTAAGAATGATTCGGTAATCATTGGTTGCTCCGCCGCTGCGACATTCCACTCCCACATTACCGCTCAGCGGCAGGTTAATATCGAACGTTCCGGCGCTTCCATGAGTTTTTCGTGAGACTGCGGTCAGCGGGATCAGCGTCGCTTGAAATTCATATGCCCCGATGTCGCTGACTCCTATCCGAGCGTAGCTGCGCTGATCACGCGAAGGAGCGAGAGCATCGTCGCCGGCATTGATCGCGGGACTGTTGGCGAGAAGGGCGACAGTGTTTGTGGGTCCGCCATTGTTCGTCAGGGAGCCGAGCTTCGGATCGGCGACGCCGACCTGATCGCCGAGCACACCGTTGGCAAAGCCGGTGCCGCCACTGCCGTTGCCGATCAGGTTGTGACCGTCGGAAACGAAAGTGCCGTTGATGTCGGGACCACTCGGCGAGGTATTTTGCGCAATGATGGTGTTCCGCACATGGACGGCCGCGCCGTTAAGGCTGCGAAAGCCGCCGCCGATGTCGCCGGAATTGCCCGAGAAAGTGGTGTTGGTAAGCGTGACGATGCCGACGTTGCTGAAGATACCGCCGCCGCTGTCGCTGTTACCGCCCGGACCGATGGCGGTGTTGCCCGAGATGGTGCTGTTTGTGATCGTCAACGTCCCGCCGCTATTGAAAATGCCGCCTCCGCTACCCGCGCCGATAGCGCTGCTAACGGAATTTCCGGAGATGGTGCTGTTGTTAATCGTCAGGGTCGCGTTGCTAAAAATGCCGCCGCCATTTCCTGCGGTGTTGGCGGTGTTGCCGGAAACGGCGGCGTTCGCGAGCGTGAGCGTGCCGGCGTTGTTGATTCCGCCGCCCGACTGGCCAGGCGTATTGCCGTTGGCAATCGTCACGTCGTTTAGATTCACGACCGCACCGGAGCTGATGGTAAAGATGCGGTAGTTTCCGCCGGTGTTGCGCCGCACGGTCAGGATATTCGCACCGGGTCCTTGCAAGGTGATGTTGCTGCTCAGGTTGGGGAGAGCGGCGGTGAGTTGAATGATTCCGCTCAGGCCGGGGACGAAATTGATCAGCACCACATCATCGGTTCGCGCGTTCGCCGAGGTGATCGCTTCGCGCAAAGTGCAGTCGGCGGCGTCACAGACGGAATCGTTATGATCATCCACCGTTGTGACCGTGAAGGTGGGCGGGGGGCAGGTTAACTTCTGATTGTCGTTCGAGCCGACAAACGTGCCGACCGGCGGATGGCCGCCAATCACAAACAAACTGCCACTAAGGAGTGCGCCTGACGTCTGCGCACGCGCCTGCAACATGTCCGGCAGGTTCAACCACGTATTGGTCGCGGCGTCCCAGCTAATGGCGGAGGTCGAGATATTGGCCGTAGGATTCCCGCCGGCGAGATAGCCGCCTGCGAGCACGAGTGAACTATTGTAGCGCATGGCTGCAGCACCAAAGCGTGACGCCGGCAAATCGGCGATCGCTCCGTCCGACCAAGTGTTAGTGCCGGGATCATAGCGATAGGTCTTCGTTAGTCCCACAAACAAGCTATCCGTCCCTCCGGCGACATAGATAAAACCATTCTGCGCGAAGGCGGAGAGGAGCGCTGCGTTGACGGGATAGTTGGTCGCCGTGCTCCAAGCATTCGTGGCGATGTCGTAGACTTCGACTTTGTTAGTCGGTCTGATCGTTCGAGTCATAGCCGCCGATCTTATAGATCTTGCCATTCAGGATCGCCGCCGCGCTGTTATAGGTGGCGAACAGAGCAGGCGCCAAAGTCGTGTAGGTGTTACTCGCCGGATTGTAACGGTAGAGAGCGGTCTGAGAAATCCCGGAGTTGTTGGTCCCGGAAAAAATGTAGACTGAAGTGCCATTGCTCACGACCCCTGCTCCGTAAAGTACCGCGGGCAAGGGCGTGATCGCCGTCCAGGTGGCGCCGTCAAACTTGTAGGAGTTCGTGATCGCGGTGTTGCCGATAGCGCCTCCGAAACTGTAGAGAAAATTGCCGACCGTGGCCGCGCCGTTACCGATGATGTTCACCGGGTAAACCGTCCCACTGCTCCAGCCGCAACCAACGATCGAGGGCGGAGTCGGGACGGCGGTGAGGTTGAGATCGATGTTGCCCGAGCCGTCGTAGCTAAAGGTGCCAGCGAAGCCCGCGTTCGTGATCGTCCAGGAACCGACGCCGGCGGGAGCACTCGTTAGGCCGGTGATGATGTTGTCGTAGAATCCCGGCTGCGCGCCGGCGTCGATAAAGGTGAAAGCCTGGTTGGCGGCGAAGGTCCAGGTCCCGCCGGTGCGCGTGAGGGTCGAATGTGCGCCGCCGGAATCGAGCACGAGTTGAATCTTCGCGCCCGTGTTTAGGGTCATGTTGTTCGCGATCTTCAGCGCTCCGCTCGCAACTGCGCCGCCGCCGCCTAACAAGGACGAACCCGAACTCACCGTCACCGGTCCGCTGATGGTCCCCGTGCCGCCGAGAACAGCGCCGTTGCTCACCGAAACAGCCCCAGTGCCCGTGGCCGAGCCGCTCGCATTATTCGCCAGAAGCCGGCCAGCGGTGATGGTCGTGCCGCCCCCGTAGGTATTGATATTCGTCAGGGTGAGCGTTCCGGGACCAATGGTGAATCCGCCGGCCTTATCCAGGGCCCCGGCACCGGAGATGGCGCCACTGAAGGTCGCGTCGAAGTAATTCGTGTAAATGTGGATGCCACCTGTTCCGAGGATGAAGGCGCTGGAGAAATTGGTGTTGCTCAACATCTGTCGCGCTGCCGCCCAGAAATGTGGTCGCACCGTAGAGATTCGCGACGCCGCCGAGCGCCAGCCCCCCGGTATCGTAAATGGTGGTCGTGGCCGCGCTCACGGCCCCACTGTTCTCGATTTGCAAAGTGCCAATGCCGCCCGGCCCGCCGCCGTTGCCGCCGACGTAAAGATTCTGCGTTATGCCCCAGTTTCCGGCGCTCACGATGGCGTAGCCCGTGGTGTTATTGCCGAAGGCGATATAGCCATTGTTGTCGCTGGCCACAAAGCCGCCATCGCGTATTTCCAACGTGCCATTGCCGCCGTTGCCCACCCAGATCGAGCCGGTGCACTGCCAGAGCGAGACCTGTGAGCTGCCCACGCCGGTCACGAGCACGTAGCCTTCCGAGCCCGAGCCGAAACCGATATAGCCTCTTAAACTGGTGGCCGCACCACCATCGCGAATTTCCATCCGTCCAAGACCGGTACTGCCGACGGTGAGATCGCCCAGACTGCCGCCGCCAACGTGCGACGGGACATCGCCGGAAATCAGCATACCCGGCACCGTGGTTGAGCCGTTGTTGATCTCCGCGGTGGCTCCACTAAATACCTTCAACAAAGCCGCCTTCGCCTGGCCGCCGCTCAGAACATGAAAGGCGCCCGTCCCGCCGCTGGCACTGGTATCGCCGCTGCCACCGACATAGATGTCGCCGCCCACTTGCGACAAGAGTGAGCCATTGCCGGTGATCGTCGCAGTGCCATTAGACCCGGGCATGGTTGCGATAGTCGATCGGCTCGCGATTACCGTACCGCCGTTGGAAATGGTGAGCGATCCAGTGCCGAGATAGCCAATGTTAAAGGCGGTCGCGGTGTCAATGGACCAAAGCGAACTTACGCCCGTGACCGTCGCCGAACCCGTGGTGGAACTTCCGCCGGCGATGAATGGCGTCCCGGCGATCGACGCGTCATTGCACAAAATCTGGCCAGCGCTCTGCACCGTAAGCGTGGCGTGTCCGGTGTCGTTCCCGAGTGTGAGTCGCGCGGTGTTAATGGCGGAACCGAGACCGCTCACGCTCACATTACCAAAAGGCCCGTTCGTGAACGCGCCCACTTGAATGCCGTCAGGCCCCTGGGTTACGACCGACGCCCCGCCGGAAAGGTTTAATGTCCCGTTGCCCACCGCGCTGGCACCCGATCGGCCAATGAACATCGCATTGGCCACGGTCAGGCTGCCCGCGGTGGCGCCGGGTTTGGACAACGTAAGAGTGCCTGTGCTCCCGGCGGTGGTCGAGACCCCGAGGAAAACATTTTGCGCGTGCGCGCCCGGCACCGTGATCAACGACGTCCCGCCGTTCGCGATGATCGCATCAGTCTGCGAATCCGGCAGCACCGCAAGCCAGTTGTTCTCGATGAACCAATCGCCTAACGAGGCATTTTGCCAAAAAGTCTGTCCGAACGCATATGTCGCTCTCACCGGCAGGATGAATACCAGCATCGCGAGCGTGCCATGCAGCAAAGGCCACGTTCGGAGTGCCCTGCGGCCAAGACAGCCCTTCGTCATGCCCGTACCTATCAGGAGCGAGCGGCACTAACAAGGCCCATCGCATCGTGCGGCCCAGGTTGATCAGCCGGGTAATCCTTACGGCAAAGCGGTCCCGGATCTTGCTTTCACCATGGAAACGTCCGTCGCATTGATGGAACCACTTACGTTGATGTCCTCGCGGAAATTACTGGCCGTGACCGGTTGGCCTGATAGCAATTTGGTCTGGCTGACGTCGGAAGAAGACACAGCTCCATTCCCAGTCGTGTCGCCCGCCAAGATCGCCATCGGAATAGTCACGTTTCCAGAGTTCACTCCGTCGTTTACGTTGGTCAACGTTACGACAATGCGTTGAGCGTCGGCCACGCTCGAAAGATTCACGGTGATCTGGCCACCGTTCGCAGAAACATTGGCGACGTTTCCAGTTCCGGAAGATACCGACGCTGAATTTACGCTAACGCTACCTCCAAAAGTCACGATGATCTGATGCTCGCCCGCGACCGGGCCGATGCGATCTTCGATTCCCGGATTACCGGTAGTCGGTAGATCGATATCGAAATCTCCCACCGCGCCGTGAGTTTTCCGAGAGACTGCGCTGACAACAGCCGGTGCCGATGGGAATTTAAATTTGCCGATGCGCGTATTCCAGGAAGAGCTACTCGTCGCCGAGTAGTATTCGTGGGTATGCCAAAAGGTGGCGTTATCGGCCGGATCGATGCCGAGCGCGCTGTAATCTCCCCAGCGTCCACTCGAACTAGTCTGATGACCGCCTCCCGCCTGCATCACAGCTTCGCCTTGAGCAAGTGTGTTCAGCGGATCGCTCGCCAGGCGTCCGGCATACCTGATTGATGGTTCCGAGGTGCTGCTCGAAGTGGCATAAGCAATCGCCATATTCCCCTGCCCATCCACGGCGATGCTCGGCATCCAGCGCCACAGAGCGTCCGCCTCGTTGGTAAAGGTCTGCTGTTGCACCGCGGTCGCGGGAATGGTCGAACCAGTGATATTGAATTGATACCAGCGAATCCCAGTCGGTCCGGTGCCGCCTTGATTGTTGTTTACGGTTTGTGAAGCGTAGAGCGATTCTGTTCCACCGAGGTTTTGATAAACGAGCGGCGACATTATTTTGTCACCGAGCGTATCGAGCTTAACCGTGGTTCCGTTTTGCGGTACGATCGTGGCACTCGAGGTATACGCATTGATGAATCCGTTGACTGTGATGTTCCCATCGGGCGCGTGATTTGCGCCAATGCCGAAGGTAGAGTTCGCGGGTGTATTGAAGTCCGCGTGAAACTTCCAGACATGGACCTGTGTTTGAATAACGCCCGATGAGCCAGGGCTATCCACCGCCAGAAAATATTCAGGTGTCCCCGCCGGTGGCAGGTTACCTGCCCGAAAGCCTGCAGGCTGCAAGCTATAAGCATCGCCGAGAGTTCCTGGATCTACTGTGAATGCAATCGCGCCGGCATTCGGAGCACCGGTTCCGTTGATCATACTGTTACGAGGAAGCGCAAAGACACGCGCGCCATTGAAAGTCGTGTTGTTGGAAAACAAGTTGACCGAGAAATAATAAGCGTCGGGCCACATGCCGAATTTCGGGTAATCGCCCAAGTACGTCGGATTCACAGAATCAATCTGGATAGCGTAAAGCCACCAGCCGCCCGCGACCGGGTCGCTTGTCTTGGATACGCCGACGCATTGATAAAACGAGACGCCGGGAAACGAAGGAAAGGCAAAATCGCTCACCACCCAGCGATCGGCCAGGTGGTCGTAGAAAACATAACCGTCGCCCCTATTCTGACTCAGGCCGCAGGGAGTAGGCGCACCCATAGGAGCAAAGAACGAGTTGTAGGTCGTAGGCGCCAACAGTTGGTTGCCTGATTTATCGAGAATCTTAATGCTCGAATTGACGGCCTGAATGTAATGATTCGGGCCGACGTCGCCCTGTGTATCAGGAGGCAGACAGCCACAGCCGCCCTGCCCTGATGTGATACCGGGATATGTGGCCGAAGGAGTCGGCATCGCCACCACTTGCGCTGCCTGCCTCACCGGTGCGAACAAATCTGCTTTCCCCACGGCCTTGAATTTAGAATGTCGCATCAAACGAGTTTCCTCGTTTTCTTGGTTAGGCGGGTAATACGGAAGGTTGCGCAGATCTTTGTTTTGAGAAATCGGGCCCACCATCCGAATCAGCCTCGGCGCGTCGGCGTTCTTGGAAGTCTGCCTCGGCTTTTGCGCAAGAGCAGACGGGGTCGAATAAAGACTTAAGGCAATCACGGCCATGACGGCGCCGCTCGCGCAAAGAAAAAACCCGATCAGGACGCGCGGATTAAAGAAGGCAGATTTTGAAGCAAATTTCTTTTTCATAAAAACAAAGGATCTCTGCGCTTTTGAGAAGCGCTAATGGTCTCTTCAATCACGTGCGTCTCCATGTTCCTTTCAAATACAAATTGGCGATGTCGTCGTCGCGGCCCGCGATTTTCATGCGATTATTAGCATTTCGCGCGCTAGAGAAGCCGCTCCCGTTCCAAGAACAGTCGTTTTGATCAGCAAGAAACCGGCACCGCCGAAATTCTTCACCGCAGACGTCTGATGCGCAGCTAACTCAGCACTGACCTACAAGTGAGTGCGATTCTGCGGCAACGCTGTCCCCGATCTCAATTTCACCAGCGAGACATCGGTCGCATTGATTGAGCCGTTAACATTAACATCTTCGCGGAAATTAGTCGCATTTGTGACCGTCTGTCCCGATTGCAGCTTGGTCTGACTAACGTCGGTAGAATTTACCGTCTTATTCCCGCTGGTATCGCCGATGAGCATATTCACGCTTACGGTCTTGTCCGGCAGAGTCTGGCCAAAGCTATCCGTTACGCTACTCAAAGTAACCGTGATCTTCTGAACGTCAGCAACGTCTGTCAGGTTTACTGTCATGGTGTTCCCGGCAAAGCTGGGATTGCCCACGATACTGGCTACGCCGCTGGTCACGCTCGCGCTACCAATCACGATGTTATTGTTGAAGGTGAAGACAAGCGTGTGATTGCCGCCGCTCGAGCGGCATTCCACACCCGGTTCGCCAACGAGCGGCAGATTAATATCGAAGTCTCCCGCGCCGCCATGGGTTGCCCGTGAAACGGCCGAGGCAAGCTGCGTGTCGGGAGCAATCGTCACAGATAGCTTCGTCGAAGCGGTGGTCGTACCGTTCGTCGCTGTGACCAAGACCGGGAACGCTCCCGCTGGAAGGGGTGTGCCTGTGACCAGTCCGGTCGTTGCGTTAATCGTTAATCCGGCCGGCAAGCCAACCGCCGCATAATGCGGGGAACTGATTGCGGCCGTCAATTGGTAGGAAAAGAAATGTCCCTGCGTCCCCTGGGCGGAGAAGTTGCCTCCGCCGAACGGGGCCGGATTAGTGTAGAGACCAGCTTTGGCTGTCACCATCTCATCCCAACGGGAGATGAATCGCCACCAGTTAGTCATCTCGCCACCGTCTTTCGGTATCGTGTTGCCGCATCCGGGCATGGCTTGCATCCAGAAGACATACCATTGCGCGTCCGGAAACTTGAAAGGTTGCGTGCCAAGCTGCGGCCACGGGTACGGGACGTTTAGCCACGTATCTTTGTTAACCGGCATCTGCTGGCCGGAATGATCCGGTCGCCAGTCCTCGATGTCGCTGTTCACATAGTTAGGATTGGAGTAATCGTAATCCACCGTTGTATTCGGCGGATAATGGGTCGAGCCGCAACGGCCCGTGCCCATGACAAAAGGCTGGCCCGGTTCGCTAACTCGGCCGGCGAAATCGTTCCAGAAAAGCCGGTCGCTTCCATCTTGCTGGATGGCGGCGTAGCTAAACATCGCCTCAAGCTGATGCCCATGTTCATGGACGAAATCCGCCATGTCGCTGATCAGGCCATACTCATAAACGACATAGGTCTTGTTATAGATCGGCAGATCGTTCGAAGTTCGAATGCTATTCGATATATCGCCCGTAGTGGGACTAGCCATATTCGTTTCCACCAGCCAACGACTATTTGCCGCATTGTAAGCTCCCGGCTGTAGCTGCCAGCTCGGATAACTCGGATCGCACGTGTTATAGTAGACCCAAAATTCCTTAACCCCGAGGTCGTTCACGTAGTGCTGAGCGTTGATCATGCTGAGAATGGCGTAGTAATCCAGAGCCGGAAAATGCTGGTCGTACGGACTGAAAAAAACCGAACTGGCCGGAGGGACATCGTAAAATACAAGCTCATCGACAATGCGATAGTTTAGCGCGGGCGCGGCCTGCGGGTGATTGTAACCGCGAAATCTACTGCCCTCGGTAAGCGCAAACTTGATCCTTTGCGTCGTCAGATCCAACTCGGCATTTTTTTCCGCCAGCGTAATGGGATCGATATACCAATAATCCGGCGCTCGCGTCCGATCGAGATAGACACCATCGACCGTAGGCAAAAACCGGATCGTCACTACCGACACATCCTCCGTTGCCTGCGCCGCGACGCGGTCAACCGGGAGGCTGCACGCGAGCGCAATACTCGCAAGAACCACCAACCGTTTGCTTCGCATTCAGAATTCCTTCATTACAGCCCCCAAAGTGAATCGGGGATATTCATTGAAAACCGCTAATTTACTGACCAATCTTTTTGCGCGTTGGTTCAAAAATAAGTTTTTACGCGTTGGACAGACGCAGAGCTTAGAGAAGAATCCAACGCGCAGAGGAAGAATGTAGGCAGAAGGATTTCATGCCCGGCGAGCTTAGCAAATCGGACCCGCTGTTTGCGATGATTTGTTTCGATGTGATCGCATAGTGGTAATGCCACGCGGAACCGGGAACTTTCCTCACGAGCCGCTTCCAAGAAGAGCGGCCTCACGTTGGCTGACTCGGGGCTCCAGTTGGACCTGGAGATCGCGTAAAGCGGCGTCCCAGCGAAGGTCCAGCCCCACGAGCAACTCAGCCCGGCCGAAGATGCGTTGAAACGTCGGGGAACGTAATCGAGATCGTTCCTATAAAGGATCGTTAGGCTGTCAAGATTTTTTGTCGGCGACGCCTTTGTGCGTCGTAGCAATTCCGCGCCCTTCCGACGCGCTTCTGAAACAGAACGATTCGCTGCCGGTCGAATCGACGGCGGCGGGCGAAGCCATCGATTGCCGATTTGAGACAAGGCAGCACCACCTTCGACCAGTTACTATGGCAGCGCCGTGCCTGATTGTAATTTTACCGTCGAAACATCGGAACTGTTGATCACACCATTGACACTAACATCTCCACGAAAATTGGAGGCATCGACAGCTTGACCCACAGTTAGTTTCGTCTGACTAACATCCGAGGCACTCACCGAACCGTTTCCCGTCACATCGCCCAGTAACACGCCCATGGAAAAGCTGAGATAATTGGTATTAGTTCCGTCGCTCAAGTTTGTAAGAGTGATAAGGAGCGTCTGAGCGTTTGTTACATTGTGAAGGTCGATAATAACTAGCTGGTTGCTCACGCTCTTGGTTGCTGTTGCAATGCCATCAATGCTGGTAACAGAGACGGCATCAACTGTGACTGATACCGGGAAAGTCATTCTTACTTGATGATCGCCCGAGGCGCCGCCAGTGCGGCATTCTATTCCAGGTGTCCCGCTTACCGGCAAACTAATATCGCGTGGGCTGGCGCCATGGATCTTCCGCGACACGACATCGATATGGGCCCCGAGTTCAAAGGCGCCAATGTCCGTGCCGTCACCGCCAGCGGCGTTCGCGATAGACGGATCGTCGACAGTGCGCACGAATCCCACCCCGCGTTGATCGGTGGTTAGGTGACCGGTCGAGCCGTTGCTGGTTCCTTTGTCGAGAGCGGGGCTGTCCGATTGCAATGCGACAGTCAGTGTCGAGCCACCGTTATTCTGCAGGCCATTTGGATCGAGCTTTGGATCAATCGGCGACACACTTGTCCCGACGATGTCGTTATTGCCATTCGGATTTCCGGCGGGAAAACTCGCGACGGCGCCGTCGTTCTTGCCAATCAAGTTAAAACCCTGGGCAGTGAATGTCCCACTTAAGTCCGGGCCGGGCCCGACCATATTCAAGGCGACGATGCTGCTCTTGATGTTCGTTGTGCCGCCGGGATTGTTAAAAGCGCCACTGCCACCGTTTTGACCAGAGTTCTTGCTGAGTGTGCTGTTAGTGATGTTGACAGTGCCGCCTTGATTAAAAATGCCCCCACCCCGCGAGATCGAGCCGAACCCGGTGGCAGAGTTATTACTCAGCGTGCAATTGACAATATTCATGGTGCCGCCGTTAACATAGATGCCGCCACCAAAGCCGTTGCCATCGGCGTCCTGCCCGTGTGTCCCGTAGCAGAATTACCGGTGACCACACATTTACTAACAGTCCCGCTACCGCTGTTAATGAAAAGACCGCCCCCACGGGCGTCGGGGCTCGCAACGGAAGTGGAGTGAGAAGAGTTACCGCTCAACGTGCAGTTAGTAACGCCGATGATGCCGCCCGAACTGTAGATGCCACCGCCATTGCTCACGGCAGTGTTATTATTAAACGCGCAGGCGGTGACGGTCATGCTGCTGCCCGAATTGTAGACGCCGCCACCGTCAGTAAGGTTCGTAGAGTTACCGCTCAGCGTGCAATTAGTGAGAATCAGTGTGCCTGCGTTGTAAATGCCACCGCCGAACGGAGCAACGTTATTGAGAAAAGCACAGTTGGTGACCTGAAGTGTTGCGCTGCCGTTCGAGTTCGAGATTCCCCCACCGCGGGCGCCGATACCGCCCAAGCTCCCATCTCGAATGGTCATACCGAACAAAGACACAAGACCCGTCGTTGTGACATTGAAGATCCGGTAATTGCCGCCGGTGTCCCGCCGGACAACGAGTTTGTCTGCCCCAGGGCCAGAAATATCAACGCCTTCGGTCAAGTCGGGTAACGCTGCAGTCAGGCGAATGGTCCAGAATATTCCGTTGTAACCGGGATCGGACGTGGGGATGTCGATCGAGATCCCATCGGCGCCAGGGTGGCTGTTCGCCGTCTGGATCGCGCCGCGCAGGGAGCAGCCAGGGTCGCCATTCTGGCACGCGCCAACAACGACTGTATCACTGGTGGTGTTGACGGAATAGAGGATGCCGGCTTGCGCGTTCACCAGCCTGGTTAAAGGAAGCGTCATCAGCGCGACTGCCGCGAGAATCAACCATTTCCTGTTTGTCACGCACTCGCTCGCCGCTTCGCTCGTTAAATCTGTTCTAGTGGAATCTGAATTCATGTTGATGACCGACTCCTCGCCTTAAAGTCTCTATTCTAGATCGATTACCAATTCCTCATCGGCTCCATTCGTAGGCAAAGCGCGCCCTCAATTCCGCGCTGCTCACGGCAACGCCGTACCCGATTTTGATTTTACTGGCGAAACATCCGAACTGTTGATGAGTTCTAAGGGTAACATCGGTGCGAAAATTCGACGCATCGACCGGTTGACCCGACTTGATTTCGTCTAGGCTAACATCGGTCGCATTGACTGAGCCATTGCCAGTCGTATCACCAAGTAAGACGCCCATCGAAATGCCAGCACTGTTCGTATTAATTCCGTCGCTCGCATCTAGAGTCTGATCGCGATCCTCTGAGCGTTGGCAACATTAGTAAGAGGCACGGTCACGATCGCACCGTTAACGGTGACGACACCACCATTGGACGTTCCTCCCGTCCCTACTGCTGCGATCCCCGATGTAACCTGCGCTTGCGGAGTTCCAGTTACAGTAACCGGGTCGGCAAAAGTCAGCACGATTTGATAATCGCCGGTCGCTCCGCCGGTGCGGCATTCCACGCCGACGGGGCACCGCCTAAAGGAAGACCTATATCGAATTGGGCCACCGGTTCCATGGGTCTTACGAGATACCGCACTGACTGGCATGAACGTTCCTCCTAGTTCAAATGCGCCGATGTCGCTGCCATCGCCGCCACTGGCGTTGGAAAATTGAGGAACGTCGAGGGGACAGTTCGTCACCACGCTGATCAATCGTTAGGCCAAAGCTTTTCCCCTGATCGGGGCAGGACTATTAGCCAGCAGCGCCATGGTATCGGTCGGGCCACCATTATTTTCAACGATCCAAGTTTAGGATCGATCGGTAAGCTCCGTCGTCCCGACTTGGTCGCTCGGTCCAGTGAACCCGCTGGCTGAAATCACCATTGCCAATCAGGTTATAACCAATGGAGCTAAATGCTCCGTCAACGTCACCGCCTCCCCCGTTGCCGCCGAAATTACCGGCGCAGATTGTGTTTCCGACTGTCGTGCTGCCACCGGCTGAAGCCAGACCGCCTATTCCCACGCCGTTCGCTCCGGTACCACCGTGACTGCCAGTCCCGCCAGTGCCACCTGTGCCGCGGTTAGCTCTAATCGTCGTCGAGTTCACGGTCATCGTTCCGAAATTACAGATAGTCGCGCCCCGACCCGCGCCGCCGTTGCCGCCGTTACGGACAGGTGCATTCCCGCCATTTCCACCGAGGGCCTGGTTGCCGACGAAAGTGCAATTGTTGAGCGTCAAGGCCGCGGCCGCAGCGTTGAACATAGCTCCTCCTTCGCCGTCGCCACCTGGGCCGCCGGAAATAGTAGCCTGACTTGTGTCCGAGCCTCGCCCGCCGCCAGCTATGTTGGGAGAAAGAATGCCATAAAAGGTGCAACGATTTAAGGTCAAATTGCCCGCGTTATAGATCACACCGCCTAACCCGGAGCCCCCGGCCCCGCCAAAGCCATCATTGTTATTTCCACCTTGAACGTAGTTGTTCGTAAACATGCAGTCGCTCAGGGACAAACAGCCTGCGTGTAGATAGCGCCACCCATAAGAGTAACTCCTCCGCTGGTAGCTGTATTAAAGCCATCACGAATCGTTAGGCCGGAAACGGTGCTCGTACCGGCGCCGAAGTGGAGGACGCGGTGCGCTTCATTACCACTGACCGCCAAAATACGCGCACCCGGACCGTTTATGTTAGTGGAGTCGCTTATCAACAGTTCTCCCAATCCGGTTTGCAGCGGAATCATTCCAGTCACGTTAGCGGCGAAGACAATGTTGTTAGAGCCGGGTAAGACATTCGCTCGCTGGATCGCTTCGCGCAGGGTGCAGTCCCTGACCCCAGCAACCCCATCGTCGTGATCGACTGTTGTGGTTACGACCAAAGTCATGGTGCACTGGACAGGGTCGCCGGCAATTCATACGCGCCGATGTCGGTTCCGTCGCCACCTACGGCCGGAAAGATATCCGGATCATCAATCGTTCGGGGCTGGCCGCGTTGATCCGTGACCAGGCCAAAAGCTTTTCCCTGGTCGATGGCAGGACTATCCGGAGTTAAAGCGATCGTCTGCGTGGGCCCGCCGTTGTTCAGGAGGCCATAGGTATCGAGCTTCGCGTCGGTATTGATTTGATCGGCAGGCCCATCAAGAAGCCGCCACCATTATCACTACTTAAATTGTAACCCATCCGAACTAGCGCTGTTACGCCCGTGTCGACGAAGAAATTGGCGCCGGAAGACTGCAGAATCGTGTTACCGAGATGGAGAACCGTCGTGCTTCCGTCAATACCAATAGAGTTTCCGAGATTAGCAGTGTTGCCGCTAAAGGCTAAGCTTCAGAACAGTCAGACTACCGCTGCTATAGATCGCGCCGCCCTTTGTAGCTATGTTATTGCTGAAAGTGCAGTTGGTCACTGTCCCGCCACTGCAGCGAATGGCGCCGCCAGCTCCCGTTCTAGCTGCGTCGCCGTTGTTCTTGAAGGTGCAGTTAGTCACCGTCATAGGCCCTCCGTGTAACCCACACAAATCAGCAACGTATGCTGAATGTGCAGTTGTTAACCGTAAGTTCCCTGTACCTGCGCCGATCTCCTTATTCGAGATCGTCCCATGATTCGAATTGTTGCCCGTGAATGTGCAGTTGCTCACCGTCAGGGTTCCAATGCCGTTCGCGATTCCGCCACCGTCAGTCGAAGTGTTGCCGCTGATCGTGCAGTTCCGCACCGTTGCCGTGGCGTTATTCGAAAGGCTGTTGGGCTATTCGCAATGCCGCCGCCGCTCGAGTTAGAGTAGTTGCCGCTGATGATACAGTCGGTGACCGTCAGGTTTCCATTCCCGTTGTAGATACCGCCGCCCGTATCGGTATCATGACCGTTGCTGATCGTTAAGCCAGAAACAGTCCAGGTCCCGTTGTCGAAGAAGAAAATCCGAAAAAGGAACGAGCTGGAGCGCGTTATGGTAAGATTCGCGGCCCCCTGGTCCGGTGATGGTGAGATCGTGATTAATCTGCAACTCACCGCTGGTCAGGTAGATTATACCGGTAACGGCGAAATTGATTGTGTCCCCCGACGCGGAATTGATAATCGCCTGGCGCAGCGAGCCGGCGCCACTGTCGTTCAGATTTGTGACAGTGCGGGTCGTCGCAGCAGCTGGATGCGCTGCCAGAAAGAGCGCGCAATTCCACTCAAGGAACCAAACAGTGTGCTCGGTTTCATAACTCTGCTTCCTCTCTACGGGGGCAAGGCTGTGCCCGATTTTAGTTTTACAGTCGATACATCCGAACTGTTGATGACACCATTAACACTAACGTCTTCGCGGAAATTAGAAGCATCGATAGTTTGACCCGACTTCAGTTTTGTCAGACTAACATCCGACGCATTGACCGAGCCATTCCCGGTTGTATCCCCAAGTAGCACTCCCATTGGAATGGTGACGTTGGCCGTATTCGTTCCGTCGCTCACGCCGGAAAGGGTAATAACAATCCTTTGCACATTAGTTACTCCGGTGAGGTGAACGGTCAGTTGCCCGTGCGCATCATTATCGAGTCCAGAGACATTACCCGTTCCGGCCGTAACCTGTGCGTTCGTGACTGTGACGGAAGTGGGAAATGTAACGACCAATGGATGATCATTCGTGGCGCCACCGCTGCGACACTCGACTCCAATTGTTCCGGTAAGAGATAGCGGGATGTCGAAGGCGGAAGTTCCATGCGTCTTTCGCGATACTGCAGTGATCGGTCCGAGTGTGCCACCAAACTCATACGCGCCGATGCGGGCACACCCGAGCGTAAGTAGTAGCGTTGATCCTGCGACGGAGCGTTCGGATCGCCGTGGTTGATGGCCGGACTGCCGGATAGGAGAGCTACGGTTAGAGTAGCGCCGCCGTTGTTGGCCAGCGCACCTAACATGGGATTGGTGTTGCGGATGTCCCCGGTAGCATTCAGTAAACCGCCGGGACCGGTCCCGCTATCGCCGCCAGCGGCGTCGCTGCTCAAGTTGTATCCCTGCGAGATTACGGCGCCGCCGCTGTTCACGAAATTCGGCACTTGCGCTGAGGCCGGCTGGAAGATGTTGCTGCTCATCGTCAACGTCGCAGTGCCGCCAAAGGCCGCAGAGTTCAGAATGTTGCCGGAATTGGAATTACCAGTGCTGTTGAAGCTAAAGGTGCAGCTTCGTAAGGTCACGCTCGCCGCTACTCCGATGCCGTTATTGTAAATGGCCCCGGCCCCGGCGCTGGACCCGGTTGCCATATTGTTGTAGAACGTGCAATTGGTGAAGCTAGTAGTGCCGCCATAGTTTTCCATGACACCGCTACCGCCGTTGCTGCCGGTAACGAGATTGCCATTGAAGGTGCTGTTGGTGACTGTCAGGTTGCCTCCTCCGTCCGAGCCGTAGTTATAAAGAGCGCCGCTGGAATCGGTCACCTGGTTCGCATCTATAGTGCTGTTACTTATTGTTAGTGTTCCGCGAATGCTGGCAACGCCACCGCCATAGCGGGCAGTACCGCGGGTAACAATGCAGTTGCTTACGTTCACGGTGGAGTTATACCCAAGGATATCACCGCCTCCGCTATCCGGGAGACTGCCGCTACCGGGCGCCGCGCCGTCGGAGATCGTCAGGCCGCTGATGTTCACGGTAGGCCCGCTGGTGGTGCCGTTGTCGATCGTAAAGATGCGGTAATTATCGGTAGTAATGCGGCGAACCGTCAAGACACTCGGACCTGGACCTTGGATGGTCATGTTCGTGCTCAGATTAGGTAACGCGCTGCTGAGTTGACTCGTGCTAAATACTCCGGGCGCAAAAGTGATCGTGTTATCGCCCGGGGCTGTGTTCGCGGCGTTGATTGCTTCCCGCAACGTACAATTGGAATCGCAGGCTCCGTCATCACCGTCGCTAGTAGTTGTCACGATAAACAGTGGATTAAATTCAAACGCTCCGATATCGACATGGCCACCGAGGCTGCGCGGAAATCCCGGGCCGCGCTGGTCAGTCGCGAGATTGAGCGGCGGTCCTGTGACGGAATCATTGCCGGCATCAATCGCTAAGCTGCCGGCGAGCAAAGAACGCACTTGCGTTTGACCGCCAAAACTCTGAAGTGTTCCCAGATTCAGTGGCATCGCATTCGCATCAGTCTTGTCACTTGCTACCCATCCGGAATTACCGCTGGTATTACCGATAAGATTGTGGCCCTGGCTATTGAAGCCCCCTAATGCATCAGGATAGGCGGCGATTGTGCCGCCGGTTGCACTAACAGTGTTACCAGCGACAATCGTGTTCCGAATGCTGGGGTCAAACGACGACAATTGGAAGATGCCCCCGCCGGAAACGTAGCTATTACTAATACCCCCGCTGGCGGAGTTGCCGCTCAGCGTAAATTGGTGAGGGTCAGGGTGTTGGCGTTATAAATCCCGCCGCCGGCGGCAATTTGAGCATTGTTGGTGGAAGTAGATCCACTAGCAGAGTTTCCGCTGAGTGTGCAATTGGTCATGTCCAGTGTCCCGCTGTTATAAATTCCGCCACCATAGCCGTAGTTTATGGGGGCATTAACGACGCCCACCGAATTCCCGCTGACCGTGCAATTGGTCATGGTAAGGATCGCGCTATTATAGATTCCTCCACCGCTATCGACGGCAGCAGCAGTGATTGAATTGCCACTCAGAGCGCAGTTATTCAAAGTCAACGTGCCCTCATTGTAGATACCGCCACCGTTACTGTTGTTGCTAACGTTGAGACGGCCGCCGGTAATGGTAAGACCCGAGATACTGACGGTCCCGCTCCCTATCCTAAAGATGCGAAAAAAACTGCCCGAGCTTCGCGTGACCGTCAGAACATTCGCACCGGGACCGTTAACGCTGATGTTTTGAGCGATAAACAATTCCGCGGTTGTCAGCGCAATTGCGCCCGTGACGGAGAAATTAATTGTGTCACCATCACCTGAGGCCGCGATCGTATCGCGCAGCGAACCAGGACCGCTGTCACTGAGATTCGTGACGGTGCGGTTAGTAGCACACGCAGGTTGCGCTGCCAGGATTAGCAGTGCAATTCCAATCAACGAGCCACACAGTGTGCTCGGTTCCGCGATTCTGAAGCTGTGTCCTGGGAATTTGTCTAACAGAACCCGCTGGACGCGCACGAGTCTTGTTCCCTGCATTCGATAAACCTCTATTATGGCGGCAAGGCTGTGCCCGATTTTAGTTTTACAGTCGAGACATCCGAACTGTTGATCACACCATTGACACTAACATCTTCGCGAAAGTTGGAGACATCGATAGCTTGACCCGATTTCAATTTCGTCTGACTAACATCGGAAGAGTTAACGATTCCATTCCCACTTGTATCACCAAGCAAGAACCCGATGGGCACGCTTACGTTGTTCGTGTTTGCTCCGTCGCTCGCATTAGAAAGAGTTAGCGTGACCCGCTGCGCGTTGGCAACGTTCGTTAGCGGCACGGTCACAGTCGCACCGTTAACCGTTACGGCACCGCCGTTGGAGGCTCCGCCCGAGCCTATCTGCGCGGTTCCTGATGTAATCTGCGCTTGCGGATTTCCAGTGACAGTGACTGGAGCGGCAAAGGTCAGAACGATTTGATAATCGCCGGTCGCTCCGCCTGTGCGGCATTCCACGCCGATGCTCCCAATAAGTGGAAGCGTTATATCGAATGGGCCGGCTGCGCCATGTATCTTACGAGACACAGCTTTGATCGGCACAAGAGTTCCCCCAAGTTCAAACGCGCCGATGTCGCTGCCATCACCGCCACTGGCGTTCGAAATATTCGCCGCGTCAAATGGTCTCTCGTGACCACGCTGGTCGATGGCGAGACTGAATCTCTTACCCTGATCGATTGCAGGACTGCTAGTCAGCAGCGCCATTGTATCGGTCGGGCCACCATTGTTCTGAAGAGGTCCGAGTCTCGGATCGATCGGCGCAGCGGTCGTGCCGACTTGATCGCCCATGGCATTGAAGCCAGTGCTGAAATCGCCGATGCCAATAAGATTGTAGCCATTCGAGATAAATGCGCCCTGCACGTCGTTGGCGCCGCCGTTGCTGCCCAGATT
Source organism: uncultured Verrucomicrobiae bacterium (assembly GCA_963803315.1). Taxonomy (GTDB): domain Bacteria; phylum Verrucomicrobiota; class Verrucomicrobiia; order Chthoniobacterales; family UBA10450; genus JBBQFI01. Next base: position 71,858 of record CAWDLY010000011.1, read on the forward strand.
GCGGGCGATAATGGTGTTCCCCACCGTTGCAGTGCTTCCTGCGGCAACAACGCCACCGCTGCCCGAGCCTAAGACTCCGTTGCTAGTTCCGGTGCCGGGAGTTCCGCTGCTACCTGAGTTAGCAGCAATGGTAGCGCTCGTGATGGTCATCGTGCCCAGGTTAAAGATCGCGCCGCCATTACCATTTCCACCATTACCGCCGTTAGGTCCGCCGCTCCCGCCGTTACCACCTATCGCCATGTTTTGGCTGAAGGTGGAATTCGTCACGGTTAAAGAACCGCCCGTGTCATTGAAGATGGCGCCGCCCTGTCCTGCTCCTCCGCTGCCACTGGGAACACCGCCATGACTGAAATTTCCGTTTCCACCGCCCCCGCCGATTGCTTCATTGCTTTGGCTAAAACTCGAACCATCCACCAACAAGGTTCCCAAGTTATAGATCGCGCCGCCTTCTCCCTTACCGCCACTGGCCGCCCCGGCGTTATAGCCACCAACAACATGGTTGTTAGTAAAGGTACAACCGTAGAGAGACAGCGTAGCGCTGTTGTAGATGCCACCACCCGTATTAGTCTGGCCTAGGAAATTATTAATCTGATTGACGCCATTCTGAATGGTTAAGCCGATGAGTGTGCTACTGCCGCCCGTAAAACTAAAAACGCGCGGGTGCAATGGCGGAGAGCTATTGTTTCTGATCGTCCCAATTGGTGTCCCAGTGATAGTAAGCGAGTTCGTTACTACCAGTTCACCCATCGTCAGGGTAATGGCACCGCTGAGGTTCCTGGCGAAAATGATCGTGTTCGATCCCGGCAGGTTGTTCGCTCGCGCGATAGCTTCCCGCAGGCTGCAATCTGCGCCACCGCAGACGCCGTCATTATGATCGTCGGTCGTCGTGACAACCAATCCGGGACCGGCCTGAGTCGCATCCTGCGGTGCTTCATAGGCGCCGATGTCGCTGCCATCGCCGCCGCTCGCATTTGGAATCGACGGGTTATCATAGGGGCGGTTCACTCCACGCTGGTCGCTTAGCAAGTCAAAACGCTTGCCTTTATCGATCGCAGGACTGCCATAAGTAAGCGCGACCGTTTGTGTCGGCCCGCCATTATCGTGTAATCCTAGAGGATCCAGTCCAGGGTCGGTATTTAACTGATCAGTAGAAGCATAAAGGTAGCCGCCGCCATCCTGATTGCTCAAGTTGTATCCATATGAAAGCAGCCGCACCGCCGGATAGCAGCCGTCGGCGGTCAGAGGGGAATCCATCAAAATGCAGTTAGCGAGATCGACTTCTGCATCCGTCGGTGTGGCAAAGTCGCAAAAAGATCCTCCCCTGACATAAATGCCATTCCCAACCAAGGTACAGCTGGTAAGAGTCGCGAATGTGCTACTGTCGGATGAGTGAAAGCAAGTAACCGCTCCACTTCCTCCAGTTGTAGTCCCTCTATTTCCACTGAGCGTGCAGTTGTATAAATCAGCCCTCGAAAACGAGTTGTGATCACTGGCATATACCCAAATAGCTCCGAAGTAACCTGAGTTATTGCTCAGGTTAAATTATTCAACGTCAGGACCGCCTGGTCAGCGTAAATACCATCCTGATTACCGCTGATCATGCAATTGTTAACGGTTAACTTGATTCCCTGAGCATCAATCGCGGGAATTCCGTTTGTGATAGTGAGGCTATCGAGTTCAACAGAACCGCTCGGCGTTGTGACAAACTGAGCCCCCATCGCGAAAATTCTGAAAGCCGGTGCGTTCACATCGCGGGTAACAGTCGTACGATTGCCCGCAATCGCGACGGAGTGATTGTTGTCGCTGGTAATTACGGGCAGCCCACTGGCACCATTTGTGTAGTTATCGATCGTGCTCAGGACATAAGTGCCATTGGTGGCGAGATAGATGACGTCATCTGCGTTATTGGCATTGGCGGTCATAATCGCACTCTTCAATGCCGCCACATCGCCATCGGCGATGTTGAAGATAGCTGCAGGCGACCAGCGCACGGCCCAAAGCGTGGCCGCGCCGATGACAAAAACTACAACTCTGCGGCTCAGTCTATTCACGATTTCCTCCTGCGGTTGGTCTTCCGGCTCCCTGTGACCAGCGGTCCTGCGGAGCCTCCCGAGGGGTACAGTCCCAAATTGGCCGCGAGGTTACGCGGAACCTTTTGAAAACCGCTAAGCAATAAAATCGTGAGCGGCGCTACCCTTTCGGCGCGAGGGAGGCGACCCGCCTTCGCCGAGGCTACGGCGCGGTTAGAAGACGAATCGACTACTTTGGGGCAAGCGAACTAACGATTTTTTCGAATCGAGGGTCGCCACGCAGCTGATCCCAAAACGGCAATAGCTTCAACTGGCCATAACTGAGCGAGCCCGGATAGCGAACGGCGGTGGCAAGCTGTTCGCAGGCGAGGTCCTTCTCGCCAACCCACGCTGCGCTAATTGCAAACCATTGAATCATCAGCGGCCCATTGAGGGCATCTTTCTCCACCGGCAGAAGTTCGACCGCGTGGCGACACTCGCTCAGGGCTTCTTGTTTTCTACCCAAGGCAGCATCGATCACTCCGAGAACGCACAGCGGAGGCGCGTAGTCTGGTTGCGCCTCAACAATTTTCTTCTGCTCTGAGCGCGCCGATTCAAACGCGAGACGCGCCTTCGACTCATCCTTCTCCAGTCGTGCGATCCAGCCTTCGAGGAACGAATGACCGAAATGCACCGCGTTCTCATTAAATGGTGTGTTCTCACCCGCCGCAATCAACGCAGCTTTTGCGGCTGTCGGGTCGCGATCAGCCAGCGCGCAAGAAACCCAGCTGTCGGCAATCTGGTGGATCGCGCGCGGATTATTGTCGCGAAGGGACTCAATCACCTGATGCACGGCGCGAGTATCCGCCTTCCAGGCCAGATCAAGATCAGCGCGAAATATTTTTAGCTGAACATTATTTGGATCAATGGCCAGCGCGCGGTCGTAAATCTTTCTTACTTCCGGATAACGTCGCAAAGACCAGTAAGGCGCCGTGACTTGTTCCAGCCTGTAAACATTGCGCGGGTCCAGGTCCATGGCGTGTTCCAATTCGGCCAGGGCTTCTTTAAATTTGCCCCGCCGATTTTGGATCAAACCCACGAGCTCGAAGACACGGCAGTCGTTAGGAAGTCTCTTGCGCGCTATTTCCAGCTCAGCCAGGGCTGCGTCATAATTCAGATACCCACTGTAAAAGTGGGTAGCGCGCGCGAGGTGTGCCTCACCCGCATTGGGCCGGAGACGAAGCGCTTTGTCCACCGCAGCCTCAGCCAGACTAAGACGACGAGGGCTGTGGTCGTGGCCGAGGACGTAAAGCAAATCATGAATGCCACCAAGTTGGCAGTATGCTTCGAAGTAAGATGAGTCTCGCGCGAGCGCCTGGTTCAATAAATCGGCGGCTTCGAGCAAATCCTCCTTTCCGCTGTTGCTGTTGGTCGCCGCCAGGAAAATGCTCCTGGCGCGAGTGTAGAGATCGAAAGCGCCAACATCAGTCGTAGGGGCGCGCTCAATCGCCGATTTTTCGGCGAGTGAGATTTTAGCGTGGAGCTGCTCCGCGACCTTTTGCGCAACCTCACTCTGTATTGCAAACATGTCATCGACATCACGGTCATATTCCTCCGCCCAGACATGCGTGTCGGTGCGTGTATCGATTAACTGGGCATTGAAATGAATCCTGCCCGCGTTCCTGCGCACGCTTCCCTCCAGCACGTGAGAAACACGAAGCGCATCACCGATCTGACGAATGTTCCGGGCGCCGCGATATTCCATGACGCTCGTCCGGCTGATCACCTTGAGCCCGGCAATCTTCGCCAGCTTGGTCAAAATGTCGTCCTGCACGCCATCGGCAAAGAACGCGTTGTCTTTGTCCTCACTCAGATTTTCGAACGGCAGCACGGCCACACCGGTAGTTGGGGTTTGCTCGGCTGCGTTTTTCCAAAACGGTACGGCAACAATCGTGACGAGCGCGGCCACCAGCGGCGTTACAGCTGCGAGCACTGGATTGCGTCGCACCCATTTTCGGCTCCGCGTGATGACACCCGCGCGTCGCGCCCGAATCGGTTCGTGCTGAAGCCAGCGTTCGACATCTGCGCCAGTGCTTCGGCCGTTTCGTAACGCTTCCGTGGATCTTTCTCCAAACACTTCAAGCAGATCGTGGCAAGATCGACATCCACTCTTGCATTCCACAGCCGCGGATTCCGCGGCTCGGCTTCCATGACTAATCGAATCGTTTCGTACGTCGTGCCGCCGGCAAATGGTGGCTGGCCGGTGAGCATCTGATAGAAAACCGCGCCTAACGAGTAAATGTCGGTCGCGGGGGTAAGATCTTTCGCATGACCGGCAGCTTGTTCCGGCGACATGAAGCTCGGCGTCCCGAGAACATCGAACGAATTTGTGATCGTGCTTTCCTGTTCGATGAGTCGCGCCAGTCCAAAGTCGGTCAAATGCGGTTCGCCTTTTTTATCCAGCAGGATGTTTCCGGGTTTGATATCGCGATGCAGGATCCCGCGCTCATGCGCGAATTGGACCGTGCGCGCGATTTTCACGAGCAACTCCGCCGCTTGCCGAGTCGATATCCGCTCGCGCCTAACGACTTCGTCAAGCTGACCGCCTTCGACAAACTTCATGCTGAAGTAGCAGGAGCCATCACGTTCACCGATTTCGTAGATCGGAACGATTTGTGGATGATCCAAACTCGCCGCCGCCTCAGCTTCGTGGCGAAAACGCTTTAAATGAGGCGTGCTTGCCCAGTGGCCAAGACCTATGATCTTCAGCGCGACCGTTCGATTTAAACTCTTCTGCCGCGCGTGATAAACGACGCCCTGTCCGCCGCGCCCGATCTCCTCCAGCGATTCGTAATCGCCAAAATCCACCTGCATTCGTTCAGGTTCAGGCGTTTCCTTATCCTCATCATCGAGTGAGCCAAGGCCGGTTCGGAACAGGCAAACGCTACAAAATCCCTGAGGGGCGTCCGCAAAAACGGTCGCTCCGCATTTTGCGCACACTCTGCCGGTCTTAGTCATCATCGTCCCAAATCGATCTCGACGTGTACCTGCTCGAAATTCTTTTCAAGGTTACGCCTGCAATACAGAGATGAAATGGCGTAATTCGTCCTCGACGTCGCCCGGCACCGCAACAGTGTGAGCAATCTCCTCGCGTAACAATTCGCGATAGCGCTTGCGTAATCGATGAAACGCCTGCTTCACCGCGTTCTCTGTCATGCCCAAACTTTTGGCAATCTCTGCTTGCGACGGCCGATCGGGTTCGTCCGCGAGAAGTTCTTTTAACTGGGCGAACAACGTGTCATTATCGGCAGCTCGATACTCTTCTTCGAGTCTTACCAGCACTTGTTCTAATAACGTCAGCGCCCAACGGCGTTCGTAAATCCGGTCGGCGCTGAGCATGTCCACTGGCTCGAGATCGGCGCGCTCGCGCGCGAGGAGTTCATCCAGCGAAACAAGCGCACGACCTTCTCCGCGTTTCACTGTCATCTCGCGACGCCACGCTTTCGCCAGGAAATTCTTGAGCGACACGAGCAGATAAGAACGCAGGCGCCCCTTTTCACGGCGAACCGCGTCCAAGTCACGACGTTCCAGAAGGAGTGCGAAAAAACCCTGAGTCAGATCCTGTGCTTCCTCGGGGCCATAGCCGCTCCGCCTAACGAATCCATAAAGCGGCCACCAGTAACTGCGGCAAAGTTTTTCCAGCGCCTCGCGCGCAATCTCGGATTCTCCCTGCGCAGCTAATACCACACTCCAATGCGTTGTGAGAAAGGCATTCGCGCCGCCCTCGGCGCTTTGACGAGAAACAACTGCACTCATGGAGGCACGTCGCTATTACACTCCGGAGGTGATCCTTCAATCAAGCTATTATGCGTGCTGAAAAGGGCAGGATTCTTGCGTTCCGATACGCCGCTCCTACGGCAATGCTGTGCCGGAATTGAATTTCACCGTCGAGACATCCGAACTGTTAAGCACGCCATTAGGGATAACATCAGCGCGGAAATTGGAAGCATCGACGGTCTGACTGGTGTGTTTGACCAAAGTAATATCGGTGCCGTTTACTGCGCCGTTACCATTTATGTCGCCGACCAGCACACTTAGCGGAATAACAAACGTGGTCGTGCTCGTGCCATCATTTACATCTAAGAGCGCAGTCTTAATGGTCTGAGCATTGGCCACGTTTGAAAGATTGATCGTCACGGTGTTTGTGCCGTTACCGCTTCGGCTCGCCACGAAGCCAGTGCCCGAGATGACAGTGGCGTTACTGAAAGTCACGTTATCGAAAAAGGTAACAACAATCTGGTAGTCCTTATTCGCTCCGCCGCTGCGGCATTCGATTCCGGGCGTTCCCACAAGCGGAAGATCGATATCGAAACTACCGGCAGCTCCATGCACCTTCCTTGAGACAGCTTTGGTCGTCGCGATCACTTTTCCCGTGCCGGCGAACTGCGGCAGTTGATTGGGAGCGCCACTGATCAATCCGCCATAAATCCCTGGCGGCTGCGAGATCCCATTCGCGATCAGGCTTCGTAGTCTGTCCGCCGCGCCAGCAAAGTTAAGGTTAACCATCGAGCCATCGACGATTTTGAGACTAGCTCTATCGCCAATGTAGTCATTCGTAGTGCCGCTATCCAGCGTAAGCGCCGCGTTTGCTGCAACGCTGATATAGGCACCGCTTTGGGCGCTAGTTCGCGAGAGCGCCGTCATGCGTTGCCCGGAGATTACCCCCGTCGATTGTTGTGTCCGTAAAATTATTCGTGTTAGTGAGAACAAATGTGCCTGCGCCAGTTTTACCTAACGAAGCGCCTCCGCTGCTGTTCAGGAAGTGTCCGGAAAAGGTCGTGTCGATGTTGTTCGCTCCTACGGTCAGTCGATTGGTTCCGAGATTTACGCTGCCATCGCCTTCGATCGAGCCAACGGACACGCCCGGAGTAACGTGTCCGCTAATATTGAGACTAGCAGTGCCGAAGATTCCGAGGCGCGCCATCTCGCCACTAGAATTTCCAGAGAACGAAATTGAGCCTCCGCGCCCGCCATTAGTGCCATCGCTGGCGATAAGTGTGCAGTTATCTGCGCTTGACGTTTCAGCAAATCCCACGCTGGCACCTTGATAGCTCGCGGAATCGCTGCCGCCGATCATAATGTAAGCGCCCGCCGCGGAAGAGCTGCCTTGGAAAGATATCAAGTCGAAGAAAATGCCGGATGGCATCGCCTGCAGCGTAAAGTGTGCAGCTCCTGCACTTGAAGAATTGGAAAAGGTGACCTTCGAACCGCTCAGGCCCATAAATGCGCTGTTGCCGGCAGTCGACGAGCCAAGAAAGTTGACCTTAGCGGAGGGATAGTTAACAAATGTGGCATTACCAGCAGTGGCTGCATTAAAGAAGCTGGTCGTAGCATCGCTACCAGTATAGTAGGTAATATTCTCGCCGGCGTTTGCGCTATTGGTGAAGACAAGACTGCCGGATCCGTTCGGAAGACTTGAGATCGCAAAGCTCTCCGCAAAGCCTGAGTTATTTGTGACGCCTACGCCACTGATTGTAAACACGAGCGACGGGCCATTGGTAATGGTGAACACCTGCGTGCTCGGGCTAAAAACAATGCCATTTACTTCGGTATTGGCAGAGATCGAAATACCAGCCTGGCTGGTCGTTTGAAAGATCGCCGTATCATTGGGGCCGTTAGGTACCGTCATTGGCGTCCAATTGGCAGGATTGTTCCAATCTGCGTTAGCGGGACTCGCATTCCAGGTCGCGCTGCTAGCGTGGCTGGTGGCGATGCAGATCAGCAATAATGCCGAGGACAAAATAGCAGTCGTGAAAGCGACTAATCCGCCTTTTCTGAACCTACTTTTGGCGACAGTGAAGAAAAAGCCGCGCGAGATATGATTTGTAATGGAGGAGCGCATATCTGCGTTTGTAGCGCCGGTGGCGACAGGAGTCGAGTTTTTTTCCACGCTGTTCGTTCCTGCCGCGGCAACAATTTTGGCGCGCTGGCGCCGCGTCCGATCGTAGCTTACGACACGGCGACACATTTGGCTCCGCTCAGTGCAGGCGCCGCGCTCTGGCTACAACTTCAATACTTTCCTCGCGCTCCTAAAGATTTAGAATTAACTTAACGGCCCGATCGAAGCACCGATGTGTTCGAGCGATGGTTATGGCAGAGCTGTGCCTGAATTGAATTTTACGATTGCTACATCCGAACTATTCAGGACACCGTTGGCGATAACATCAGCGCGGAAGTTGGAAGCATCCACCATTTGGCTCGTATGTTTCACCGCGGTAACATCGGAGCCATTTACCGAGCCGCTACCATTTATGTCGCCGACCAGCACACTTAGCGGAATAGGGAAACTATTGGTGCTCGTGCCATCATTCGCGTCAACCAGCGCAACCTTGATCGTCTGAGCATTCGCTACATTCGAGAGATTGATCGTCACAGTCCTTGTGCCATTACCACTGCTACTCGCCACGAATCCGGTGCCTGAGGTGACGGTAGCGGTCCTGAAAGTCACGTTATTGAAAAAGGTAAGAACAATCTGGTGGTCGCCGCTCGGCCCGCCACTGCGGCATTCAATCCCAGGCGGTCCAGCCAGTGGAAGATCGATATCAAAAGTACCGGCGGCTCCATGCACCTTGCGTGAGACAGCCTTCATCCTCACGATAATTGTTCCCGTACCGGTGAACTGCGGCAGTTGATTGGGAGCACCACTGATCATTCCTCCATAAACGCCCGGAGGTTGCGGCAGCCCGTTCACGAGCAAGCTTGCTACTCTATCGCCCGCTCCGGCAAAATTAAGGTTAATCGTCGAGCCGCTAACGACCTGGAGATTGACTTTGTCGTCGATGTAATTGTTCGTCGCGCCACTATCCAGCGTAAGCGTTCCGCTGGCTTCAACGATAACCTGGGTACCGCCTTGTAAAGGAGTTCCGAAAGCGCCATCATGCGACGCACGTAGAACGCCCTGGTCGATTATAGTGTCGCCATAAGTGTTCGAGTTAGCCAGAACAAGCGTACCCGAACCGGTCTTAGCTAACGAACCCTTTCCGAAACTGTCGTGGATTTGCCCGGAGAAGGTCGTATCAATGTTGTTCACGCCTACAGTTAACCGATTGGTTCCCAGCGTTACATTCCCATCGCCTTCAATCGAGCCAACTGATATGCCGGGAGCGATGTGGGCCGCGATATTCAGGTTTCCGTTACCGAATAACTCTACGCGCGCCATTGCTCCCGCAGAATTGTCGGAGAATGCAATCGCCCCCGGTTCTCCGCCATTGACGCCACCATTAGCGATAAGAATGCTGTTATCAGCGCTGGAATGTTCAGCAAACATCACTGTTGCACCGTGGGTGAACTGGGACTGTCCACCATTGGCTGCAAACTGAGCATTCGCTGCGCTTGAATTACCTGCAAAGGAAACACTCACTCCACTCGCCAGCGTAACGTTGGCGCTACCCGCATTGGACGAGTCGAAGAAGCTCAGATTCTTCGTGAAGGTACCGTTGGCGGCCGTTGAGGAGCCGTAGAAGAATGCGCTACCATTAAACGTGGCCGTGCTCGCAGTGGCCGAATCATAGAACCTGGCGCCGTTGGAATAGTTAACGAGCTCATTACCGGCACCTGAGGAGTTAGTAAACACAACAGAGCCGATAAAACTCTCGATGTGTCCCGAGTTGTTGACGACTCCCGAACCACTGATTGTGAACCCCGAGCTAGTAAGGAAGACGAAAGAGTGCGTACTCGGGTTGAAAATAAGACCGTTGACTTCCGTATTAGCAGAGATCGAAATGCCGCCCTGGCTAGTTATCTCGAAAGTCGCTGTGTCATTAGGACCATTAGGCACCGTTTGTGGCGTCCAATTAGCAGGATTATTCCAATCTGTGTTCTCCGGGTTCGCATCCCACGTCGCGCTTCCGGCATAGCTGGTTGCAATGCAGAGTAGTAACACCGCCGCGGACAAGGCGATCGCGACCAAACCAGCTAGTCTACTCTTGCCAGATTTATCCTTCGGTGTGGTGCGGGGCGCGCAAGATTCCTGCACACTGCAGAGTCGCTTCTGGGGTTCGAATTGCATTGGTAAACCTCCTCTACTGTTTGCCGGACTCGAGCGTCTGCTTTCGAAATTCATTAGTCAATCCAAAACGGGCGCTGGTGCCAGTTCACCAATGCAGACCAGGTGGCAGACTACGGGCAACGTTCCGAATCTACGGCAACGCTGTGCCCGAATTGAACTTCACCGTTAATACATTCGAAGAGTATGGGTTAGTAGCGACCGGCGCGCTCCAGCAGTGGCTCCCACCAACTGCGATTATCGAGATACCAATCGATGGTTGCTTCAATGCCTTCGCGGAAGTTATGCAGTTGTTTCCATTTCAGTTCGCGCTTGGCGAAGGATGAGTCGATCGCATAACGCCGATCGTGCCCCAGGCGATCGGCGACGAACGAGATGAGACTGTGCGGCTTGCCCAGCCGATCAAGAATCAACTTCACCGTCTCCAGATTCGGCATCTCACTGTCGCCGCCAAAATTATAAACAGCGCCGGGCTTTCCCTCGAACAGCACCCCGACGATACCGGCGCAATGATCTTCCACGTGAATCCAATCGCGCACATTCATGCCGTCGCCATACACTGGGAGCGGCTCGTCGCGCATGGCTTTGATGATCATGAGCGGAATTAACTTTTCCGGAAATTGATACGGACCGTAATTATTCGAGCAACGAGTCACGAGCACTTCCTGCCCGTAGGTTTTGTAACAACCGAGCGCGAGCAGATCGGCGCCGGCTTTGCTCGCGGAATAAGGGGAGCTTGGATCGAGCGGTGATTGTTCGGTGAATTTTCCGGTCGCGCCTAACGACCCGTAAACTTCATCCGTCGAAATCTGCACGAAACGCTGCACGCCGTGACGCCGCGCGCAATCGAGCAATACGCTCGTCCCCACTACATTCGTGTGAATGAAGTTCTGCGGATCGTTGATGCTGCGGTCGACGTGCGATTCCGCCGCAAAATTTATCACCGCATAAAATGAATGCTCGGTCATAAGCGCATCCATTTGGTCGGCGTTGGCGATATCGGCTTTGAAAAATTCGTAACGCTCCCCATGTTCCTGGGTAACGCCATCGAGATTGGCCAGATTGCCGGCGTAAGTGAGCACGTCGACATTCGTGACCGAAGCCGGCTTGTAATGTTGCAAAATGTAGCGAATAAAGTTGCTCCCGATGAATCCGCAGCCACCGGTTACTAAAATGCGCATCGCTGCGCGTACTAGCAGCAGTGACCGGACCGCGCTAGCGGATTTTCCTTTTCAAGCAAAGCCAGACGAGACTGCGGTACTCCATTTTCTTTTTCACACCAAGGGCACAAAGGATCACAACGGGCACAAAGAATGAGTGAAAATGAAATTGCAAAGCACATACTGGATGCGGCCTTCGTTGTTCATACAAAGCTCGGGCCCGGCATTTTTGAATCGGTCTATGAAGTGGTGTTGGCGCATGAGCTACGAAAAAAAGGCCTGACGGTTGAGCGACAGAAGCCGATGTCAATTGTGTATGATGGTATCCGGTTTGATGAGGCTTTTCGATCAGATGTCGTTGTGAATGGAAAAGTGATTGCCGAACTAAAATCGGTCGCGGCATTATTGCCGGTTCACGCCCAGCAACTTCTCACCCAGTTGCGTTTGAGCGGATTGAAACTCGGTCTATTGGTCAAATTTTGGGCAATCCCATCTAAAGGATGGAATCAAACGAGTCATCAACGGCCAGCTAGATGATGACAAACCTCTCGACATTGAATTGTGACCGTTGTGAACCTTTGTGTCCTTTGTGAGAAAGACATCTGAACCAATCGAAATAACGCAGGTCGCGCTAGCAAATTTTCCCACGCTCCAGGAGCGCTTGCGCGATTGGCAGACGCGCGCCGCACAGATCGATTGGACGCCGTGGCTCATCATCGGTTGCGGCGCGTTCCTGCGAATTCTTCTGCTCGGGATCAAACCGCCGCATTTCGACGAAGGCATCAACGGCTGGTTTGTCGATCAAATGACCAAGAGCGGTTTTTACCGATACGACCCGACCAATTATCACGGCCCGCTGCACTTTTACGTTCTCTTTCTTTCGCAAACGCTTTTTGGCCGGAACCTTTGGGCTTTGCGCATGCCGGTGGTGCTGGTGAGCATCGGCTGCATTTATCTGACGCTGAAATTTGAAAGATTTTTCGGTCGCAATGTCGCGCGGCTCGCAGCGCTTGCCATGGCCATCTCGCCCGGCTTTGTCTTTTACGGCCGTTATTCCATTCACGAAGTCTGGCTGGTTTTATTCTCGATGCTTTTCTTTTTCGGACTTTTCGGACTCTGGAAATTCGGAACCGCGAACTATCTTTGGTTCGCCGGCATGGGCGTGACTGGAATGGTCCTGACGAAGGAAACTTATATCCTTCATCTGGCCTGTGCCGTTCTGGCCGTTCCCGCGACGTGGGTTTCGCACAAAATTACGCCGATTCCCAAGCTTGAACCGGCGGAGCGGCGTTGGACCTCAGTCGATCTGCTCGTGGTTGTAGCTGCCGGCGTCGCTCTAATCGTATTCTTCTATTCCGGCACGTTCTTTAACTGGCCAGGCGTTAAAGGCGTTTACCAGACCTTTGCCACGTGGTTCCAAACCGGGAAGAACGGCAACGGCCACGAAAAGCCATGGTACTACTGGCTGATGCTCATGGCCCGCTACGAGGTTCCCGTTCTCATCGGGCTGGCGTACTGTCTTTTCTGTCAGACCTTCAAGGATCTGAGCCTGCGTTACCTCACGATCTACAGTGTCGGTACGCTCGTGGCCTACAGCATTGTGAGCTACAAAACCCCGTGGTGTATCATCAACATTGCCTGGCCGTTTTTATTTCTGTTTGGCGCCGCCGTTCTCGCCATCCCGTCGAAATATCGAATGATCGGCAACGTGGCTGCAACGCTGGTTCTCTGCGTTTCGTTAGGCTATTCCATTTGGCTGAATTATTTTCGATTCACGAAGGATACCGAGCCGTACGTTTACGTGCAGACTTACGAAGACATCAATAAATTAACGGTCCCGCTCCTGATGCTCGCTCATCGCAACCCCATTTACTATCAACTTATTGGACACATGATCCGGGAGAGCGCGTATCCTTTCCCGTGGATTCTGGGCGATTTTCCCCGCATCGGCTATTACGAACATGACAACTTGCCGGACAAAGTCGACGCCGACTTTCTGCTCGTACAGCAGGACCGGGTTGATGCGGTAGAAAAGAAACTGCACGAATCCTACTTCACGATGCCGCTGACGATTCGGCCATATCAGGACACCTCCAAGCTCTTTCTAAATGCCAAAACATTTAAAGGGTTTTTCCCGGGTCGTGCGCCAGATTTTCGCGGTTCTCAATAGAAGTAGCGACAAGAGATGAAGTGGTTAAGCGGCGGACTCACTTTCGTTAACTTCGCCACTCTTTGCGGCCTGCTTCTTGGAATGATCGCCGGCGGCCTCGGCAAGGGGACGGCGATACTCTCGATCTGCCTGGGATGCGCATTTGCGGTCCTGGCCTTCATTACAACACAAGATCGAGAACGCTTCGAGACCTCCCAAAAGAAAGAGAAAGAGACTAACTCGCGGAGTTACAAGGGAATCTGGCTTTGGCTGGTGGCAGCTTGTTTTGCGATGTTTGCCATCCGATCCTTTTGCTGGCTTCTCTACATTGATAGCGATCAACTGCGCATCCAATCGCCAAATAATCTGGGCGATCTTGCTCTGCACATCACTTACATCCGAAACTTTGCCAGTGGCGTGCCGCTGTGGCCGGAAAACCCGATTTATGTCTTAAGCTCGGTGCGTTATCCCGCTGGGATCGATCTCTTCAATGGCTTGCTTTTGCTCATCGGCGTCGGGCTTCGTCACGGTTTGATCTGGGTAGGATTGCTGGCGTCGCTCGCTACTTTTTATGCTTTCAAGCGATGGGCCGGCACTTTCGGTGTCGCAGCTTTCCTCTTCAACGGCGGTATTGCCGGCTTTCAACTTTTCAGCACGGGAAAGTGGCTTGATTACCAGGGCGACGCAACGATCGCATGGAAAAGCATCCCGTTGGCCATGTTTGTTACGCAGCGTGGTTTGCTTTACGCCATTCCTGCCGGTGTCCTCTTGTTATATCAATGGCGCGCAAAATATTTCCGGAGGGACGCGCTTCCGCACGTCCTTGGACACGCGGAAGCGCGTCCCTCCGATCCTCCGCTGCCATTCTGGGTCGAGTGTTCGCTCTATGCGACGATGCCTTTGTTCCATCTGCACACATTCATCGCGCTTTCCGCGATGCTGGGCTTTTGGTTTATTATCAGCAACGCCACCGTCCGAAAACAACTTCTACTCCTTGTCGGGTGCGCCGCGTTACCAGCCACCTTTCTTGTCTGGCTTATAACCGACCATTTTCAAGCTAGCTCTGTCCTCAGTTGGAAAATCGGCTGGGTGCAACCCGAAGCTTCGGGTAACGAATTCGCAAGACCGTTCTTCGCGTTCTGGTTCGTCAATTTCGGCCTCACACTTGTGCTCGCACTCTTGCTCCTGGGTCTGTGGGCCTGGGGCTTTTGGAAAAGTGGTCCGAAATTTCCATTCCGGGTGCCCACAACCCTTGCCTTTCTTATACCGGCCGCGGTCATCTTCGCGCTCGCGTGTTGTATAAAGTTCGCACCTTGGGAATGGGACAACACGAAACTCATGATCTGGTCGTACTTTATGATCCTCCCATTTCTCTGGAAGGACCTGATCGCGCCCTGGCCCAGGGAAGTCAGGATTGGTGTATGCATCATTCTCTTCGGTTCGGGATTTGTTAGTCTTTTCGGCGGCCTCGCTGCCGGTGGATACGGATTTGCTACTCGCAGTGAAATCGATGGAGTAGCTGTAGCATTGAAAAAATTACCGGTCACAGCGCGCTTCGCGGCATTTCCCACTTACAATCATCCGCTCTTGCTCAACGGACGAAAAGTCGTGGCCGGTTATCCTGGACACCTTTGGACGCAAGGCTTCGATTATTCGAAGGTGAACGATCAACTCACTGCGCTTATGAACGGCGCACCCGACTGGCGTCAGATCGCCGGCCGGCTAAAGGCACGATATCTTTTCTGGGGTCGCGAAGAACGCACTAACTACGGTGCGAGCACTCGCCCGTGGGAAAAAACGATGCACCCCGTAGCCTCCGGCACCTGGGGCGAGATCTACGACTTGAATCCCACCGATGCTTCCGCCAGTTCGCGGTGAGCTGACCAGGCGCGGCTGCGCCTTCCGCACATATTGCAGTTCGAAATTGATCTGCCGCAATTTCAGTTTCTGAGCGACAAAGCCAGGCAAACCCAGATCGCCATCCAGTTCGCGCCGGCGCGCGAAGACGAGCAGTTTCTCGCCCGGGTGTTCGCGCAGGTAAGCGACAATTTCCTCCGCCGCGAACTGTTCCGCCACGACGTGCGCGCGATACAAGTTTTCGATTTCACGCTCCTGTAAGCCTCGCACCGCCGCGAGCTGCTCGGCAAAATCCTCCAATCCGTTTGCCGGCGTCCGATAGCCGCGAGGCATCAATCCCCTTTCGTTCTCGTCAAGAACAGAACCGGTCTGCAATTTTGCGCGAATCGCTCCGGGCAATCCGACAAAGAGATGACGCGCATCAATCGTTTGGCGGAGGACGGTCCGGCAACGATCGCGCAGCCGTCCAGTGTAAGTCCAGCGCGGCTCGCCTGGAACATTCCTGTCATGCTCGATGCCTTGCCATGCGATGGAAAAAGGCGTTCCGCTATTTTTCAAAGCCTGCACAATTTTCATGGAAGGTTGGTCGCCCGACTCCGGGCCAATCGCTTCCACGGGAAAATAAATTATATCCGCATGCTGCACCGCGAGCATCCACTTGTCTGCGTTATCCGGGGGAGACGCGGTTGCCGCTTCTTTCGGTAACGAAGGTTTGCTGGAAAACAAACCGCAGGCACCAAGCAAAAGCGACACCGTTAGCAGGAGAACCTGATTAATCTTCATTACGATTCGGCAAATTCCCGGCGATGCTGAGGACCAGTTCCCCTTGCGCAACCGCCGACTCGTCGACAATCGCTTCCACCTTGAACTGCAGCAGATCATGAACCTGCGCCAGCTTCTGCGCGCGCAAAACAATGCGCTCACCCGGTCGCACCGCTCGAAAAAATTTCATAGCACGAATGGCGGAAAGAAGAAAAAGCGGACGCGCATTTTCCGGGTAACCCGAAGCGGCCGCGATGCCCGCAGTCTGCGCCAGCGCCTCCGTCAGAATTACACCCGGCACGAGTGGATTGCCGGGAAAATGTCCGGCGAAAACTGGATCATCAGTAGCGAAGGTTGTCGCACACTCGGCCGATTCGCCTTCGTCGCAGGCGATAAGTTCGCGCGCGAAAACAAACGGAGGCCGATGCGGCAAGCCGAGTTCGCGAGTCGTCACGCCGAAATCTCCCTTTGTCATGTCGAGCGAAGTCGAGACATCTCTTATCGATAAAAAAACAGCGAGAGATTCCTCGACTTCGCTCGGAATGACAAACTAGCCGTTAACGAAATAAGCAAATTTCCAGCTGCCGTTCACGCGCGTAATTCCAACGCGGTAACCATCGTAGTTCAAATTCTCATCCGCAAACTGCGGCGGAGCGACCATGTAATTTCCTTTCGGAACAAATTTCTCCGACAAGATGCCGTCGAGTTCTTCCCAAAGATAATTGTCATCCCAGTATTGAAAGACTCCTTCGCCCTTTCGATCCTCCGCCGGGGTTGCCCCAAGTTTGTAACCGAAGTTCGGCGTCATCATCGAGGCCAGCATATTTGCGTCGTGCGCTTTTACCGCTTTGCGCAAACGACCGACAAAAGCCTGGAAATCGACTTGTGCACTTTGGTCAGGCGTTTCCTGCTCGGCTTTCTTTTTCGCAGCCTTCTTGGACTCGTGCTTGTGGAAAAGACCACAACCGGACAAGGCCAGCGCGAGGACGCAGAAAAAAGACAGGATAGTTTTCATAGATGTTCCAGCTCCTTCGTAACCGTCTGCCATGTTTAGCCGATTGATTCAAGACTGACGTGCGCAAGCCCGTTGGGCGGGCAAACGCATGGAAGAAGCGGGATGCCGCTTTAGGGGGTGTTTGACGAAGACAAAGTAGAACGTGCTCACGATGTCCTTCAACGTTGAAGGTGGACTCGTTAGGCGAATCGGACCGCAGCGAAGAGCGCGCAAGACACTCTCCACGTTCAGTTCAGCTGGACGCGGAACGCTGGTATAGTGCGAGCCGAAAGCATTCAGCTTGTGCGCGTCGGACGCAGCGATCAGACGTTTGCCGTGTTCGGTGGCGATTCTTCTCGCGCGCCGGTTCGGATTGAACCAGCCCTTGTAAAAATGGCACCACTCGATTCCATCAAAGCAATCGATCTCATCAAACAAACGCGACCCAATCGATCCACCCAAGACATAAAACGGGTGTGGCGCAAAGGTGAAAAGCGAGGAGCCGCGTTCCGCGCGTAATTTTCGCAGATCGTCAAAATTTTGAAGCCGCGCGACTTCGTCCACATTCACATTGAGGAGCACAACATCCGCTCCTTGCAGCCGAACTTCCGCCGCGGGAATCAGCAAAATCCCCATTTCTCTCGCATCGGAGAAAACTTCGGCCCGATCAAAAACAGCATCATGCAAGGTGATGGCCAGGACGTGGAATCCAAGAGTGTGCGCGCGTTCGAGCAGTTGATGCGCGGTGTAATCGAGCTTGTCCTTCGGGTCGTCGAGGGTGTGGATATGCAAATCCAGCTTGATCCAATCGTCCCCTTCCGCCGCACCTTGTTCCAAAGTCACAGAGTAAGGTAAGAGCAGAACTCAGTCCTTTCATCTCCATCCGTTCGGCTTCGACTTAATCTTTCTCTTGCTCATGCTCTTGCTCCTAATCGATCCCTCCCAAGCAAGAGCAAGAGCAAGAGCATGAGAAAGATCATGAGGGAACCAGAAACGCGTTCTTGCGTTCCTGTTTTCCTGATTCAATTTTCAGGACTTCGCTCGGGTGGTGAAATGGCAGACACGTACGTTTGAGGGGCGTATGCCGAAAGGCATGGGGGTTCAAGTCCCCCCCGAGCAGGCCACTCCCGGAGAATCGCGGCCGCTTCGCGGAATGTTCGAACTCGACAGCAATGCCGGGCACGCCCAGGGAGGCTTGGGCCAGTCGCCATCGGCACTTTCACCGCTGATTCCGCCATGCAAGTCATCCAATTCACCATTTCTGAAGTCGGATTTCTGAATGCCTTCCAGTTGCGGGAAATCGGTCGAACGTTTCCCGATCCGTAGCGCTCGTTTTTCTCAGAGCCAATTATCATCGAATTTTTCTTGTTCGCCCTACGGTCGCAGATTATCCTCGGTCGAAGTGAATCTCTCGATGCGCACTTTGTTTGCTCTAACGCTCTTTTTCGCCGGCTTGTTGCTGCTCGCTTCTCAAAGCCCCGCCCAATCCACCGCCACGAGCGAGCCCGTCGGCTTTACGACAACCACCTGCTTGAGTAACTCCGACACCTTCGTCTCTCTGCCGTTTACGCGCGCGCCCGAGTTTGTCGGAGGAATCTCGAGCGCTGCCGGAAATATCATCACGGTTTCCGGTTCGCCAAACTGGACGACTTCTCCCAAGCAATTCGTCTATGTGGCCGGCACCCAAGCGAATCATTATTACGCGCTCATCGGTGGCGGCGGCGCGTCCAATCCAAAGGAAGGGCATTATTATCCTATTACGGATAACGGTACCAATACTCTCACTGTCACCACCACGGCCGCCGATGATCTAACCGGCATCGTCGCGAACACCCAGGTCCTTGTTATTCCCTATTGGACGCCGGCCACGGTTTTTCCGGCCACTGATGCAAATGTTTCCTTCACGGCCACGACTTCCACCGCAACTTATAAGACGCAAATTTTGATTCCGGACAGGACTGCCGGCGGCATCAATCTGCCTTTTCTACCGGCGTATTTTTTCAGCAACAACGTCGATGGCACGAGTTCGAATGTCGGCTGGCGGGTTGTCGGCAATAATACGACTAATCGCGGCGACGATATTTTGCCGCCGGATAGTTATTTCGTAATCCGAAATGCAAACGGTGCGCCCACACTTCCCCTAACGAGCATCGGCTCCGTCTTAACAAAGAAGTTCGCGATTGGATTGGTCACCTCCGCGATGCAAGCGCGCGATAACGCGGTGTCCATGATTCGGCCGGTGGATGTGGCTTTGAATGCATCCGGGCTAAACCCGACTGATGGTTCGTTTGTCGCCAGCGAACTTTCCCCACGCGCAAGGAACAACGGCGGTGTGGCGCTCAAAGATCAGCTTCTTCTTTTCGATAACGCGCAGGCGGTAATCGGTAAATCGCCGAGCGCCGTCTATTATTATTTGAACGCGGTCGGCAAAGCTGCGGGCTGGAAACTCTCAGGCGACGGCCTGACCAATCACGACAACGATCTGATACCGGCGGGAAGTGCAATCGTAATTCGCAAGGCCAAGACCAGCACCGCTCAGACCGTTTTCTGGACCAACGCTCCGACTTACTGAGCTGGGCCTGACATTGGCGTCATTCCGAGCGAAACCACTCTAGTCCGACATCGATAAGAGATGTCTCGACTTCGCTCGACATGACAAGAGGCCTAACGAGTCGCCTTAGCTCAGCGGCAACCAGTTTCCCGGTTGCGGCGCCGGCTTGGTACCATTGAGCGAAAGGTAAGTGTACTCCTGCAGCAATCGCTCGTAATCCGAGAGAAGCTTCATCGCGTCATTTGGTTTCAGCCAATCGGTTTTGATCGCACTGTCGACCTGCGTCTTGAGAAGGCGCATCAGCTCGACTTTGTCCCACTGCGTCATGGCCAGAACTTCTCCGATCGTGCTGCCTTCGATGACTTCTTCGATGTACCAGCCGGATTCTTCATCCGGATCGAGGAAGATATGCACTTCCGTTACGCGTCCGAACAAATTGTGCAGATCGCCCATGATATCCTGGTAAGCGCCGACCATGAAAACGCCGAGATAGTAAAGTTCGCCCGGCGTGATGCGATGGAGCGGCAGGGTGTATTTCACGTCCTGCAAGTCGATAAACTTCGAGACTTTGCCGTCGGAGTCGCATGTAATGTCCACGATCATGCCGTTGCGATCAGGCGGACTCGTTAGGCGATGAATCGGCATGATGGGAAACAACTGACCCAGCGCCCAGTGATCGAGAAGCGATTGAAAAACGGAAAAGTTACAGATGTATTGATCGCCTAACGAGGTCTCGAGTTCCTTGATTTCCTCGGGAACAAAACGCAGACCGCGATGCATGTTTACAATTTGCTGCGCGAGCTGCCAGTAAACGGTATCGATCTTCGCTTTCGATTCGAGATCGAGCAGGCCGAGATCGAACGTTTGCTGCGATTCTTCCTTGATCTGCTGGATATCGTGCAAACTCTCGATGCGATTTCCTCGCTTGAGGCGCTGTTTCACCTCGAGAATATCGGCCACAAGTTTGTGGTCTTTTTCAGCCGCTTCGACCCTCAGTTTCGGGGCAGTTTTTTCAATTGAACTAAATGCTTCCACCACCAGGACGGAGTGATGTGCGACGATGGCCCGCCCGCCTTCGCTCACGATCACCGGATGTGGAACACCTTCGGAATTGCAAACCTCCGCGATGTTCCAGACAACGTCGTTCGCGTATTCCTGAAGCGAATAGTTTGTCGAGCTATCGAAATCGCTGCGCGAGCCATCGTAATCGACGCCCAACCCCCCGCCGACATCGAGATAACCAAGCTCATGACCGAGCTTCGCCAGTTTCGTATAATAGCGGGCCGCTTCGCGCACAGCGCGTTTGATCGTGGATATGTCGGGCACCTGCGAGCCGACATGAAAATGGACAAGCTTAAGGCAATGCGCGAGTCCAGCCGCTTTTAGCATCTCGCTCGCTGCGACCAGACTCGTCGTATCCAGCCCAAACTTCGCATTCTCGCCACCGCTCGGCGACCATTTGCCCCGGCCTTTGCTGTAAAGACGAACGCGAATGCCGATATGCGGTTCCACCCCGACTTCTTTCGCGGCGCGAATCGTCTGCTCGAGTTCTTCCAATTTTTCGACCACGATGACAACCGACTTGCCCAGTTTGCGTCCGAGAAGTGCAATACGAATGAAAGCGCGATCTTTGTAGCCGTTGCAAATGATCAGGCTCTCCGGGTCTTTGTGCATGGCGAGCGCCGCCACCAGTTCCGGTTTGCTGCCGGCTTCCAATCCGAAGTGGAATTGCGCACCGGCATCGACGATTTCCTCAATCACTTCGCGCAATTGATTAACCTTGATCGGAAAAACGCCGCGATACGCATTCTTGTAATTGAATTCGGTCATCGCGTTTTGAAACGCGCGGTTAACCGCTTCCACTCGATGGCGCAGCAAATCCTGAAACCGAACGACGAGCGGAAAACCAAGCCCGCGATTGCGCGCTTCGTTGACTACTGCGAGCAAATCGATCGATCCGCCGTTCTCCTGCAATGGGCGCGCGACCACGTTGCCGGCTTCGTTGATGGTGAAATAATCGCCACCCCAACGGTCAACATTGTAAGTCGCGATGGCGGCTTCCACGTCCCATTCGTTTTTCATTTTCTCAGGCACAGGCACGTTGGCAATGCGCACCATCAATTAGAGCAACCAACATGCAAGTAGCCGGACGAAAAAAATTGCGCGCGCCTATTCACAGGTTGGAACTGCATATCGGATCGAGCTGCATGTTACACAGCGCAATCAAGGAGGGGCGCTTTGTAAGCGCCCTTTATAAATTTCGGCGGTTGAAAACCGCCGCTCCTTGATGGCTTTGGCTGAACTGCGTTTCCTTCGCCCGCTGCGATGCGGACGCTACAAGGGCAGCGACGATGCACGCCTTGTTTTTCGCATCGGCTCGCATACCGTTTCGCCGGGATGGATAAAACGGTGATTGAGGTGCAAGTGCGAGCAGTCTTGCCCACAAGCGGGGGATGCGCTGTTTTTCTCGGGAATAACGATAAGGTTTTCATCATTTACGTCGATCAGACGGTTGGCAGCGCCATCACGATGTTCATGCGCGAGGTAACCAAGGAGCGACCTCTGACGCATGATTTGATGGGGCATTTGATGACGGCCGTGGGAGCGCGCGTCGAGCGTGTGATCATTAACGATTTGAAAAACGCGACTTACTATGCGCGGATCATTATCCGCGCCGAAAACGAGCTGCAGCAGAAAAAAATCATCGAGCTGGACGCGCGACCGAGCGATTGCATCGCGATGGCGACGCAGCAAAAAGCGCCCATTTATGTGAGCCAGGAAGTGTGGGACGAAGTCGATGATATGAGCGATGTCCTGCGCAAGATGGAAGAGGAAGGTCTCAAGCCCGACCCGGAAACCGAATCGAGCGAAGAAGAATGATGTAGGCTCGTGACGCAGACAATCCTGTCTGCGTTCCCCAGAACGCGCGCTCGTAACGCTCCGCGCAGACAGGATTGTCTGCATCACCTTGCTACAACAAGTGCGGATAATGTTCCTGCGCCATCGCCTGGCACCGATCCAAAATCTCCGCCGGCGTCTCCATCTGCAACGCTTCCTGCACAAGCGTCTCACACTCCGAAACGCTTAGACTTTGCACCGCCAGCTTCACACGTGGAACGAGCGATGTGCTGGCGCTCAATTCGTCCATGGCCAATCCGAGCAGGAGCGGCGTGAGCACAATGTCGCCCGCCATCTCCCCACAAACACCGACCCAGATTCCGTTCGCATGCGCCGCGTCGGCAATCATTTTCAGCAAACGCAGCACGGCCGGATGCGTCGGCTCATAAAGATGCGCTATGCTCTCATTCACACGATCGACCGCGATCGCATATTGAATGAGATCGTTCGTGCCGATGCTGAAAAAGTCGACTTCGCGCGCCAGCGTGTCGGCTGAGATCGCCGCGCTCGGAATCTCGATCATGGCGCCGACCTGCATATCCTCGTCGAACGGAATGCCGTCGGACTTCATTTCCTTTGCGCACTCGGCCAGGACCGCGAGCGCGCGCCGCAGCTCGCCGATTCCCGAGATCATGGGAAACATGACCTTCACGTTGCCCGAAACACTCGCGCGCAGAATGGCTCGCAATTGCACCTTGAAAATTTCCGGGTGATCGAGACAAAAACGGATCGCGCGACACCCGAGAAACGGATTCAGCTCGTCATCCGCTTCGATCGCCTCGGCGATCTTGTCTCCGCCGAGATCAAAGGTGCGGATGATGAGCGGATGCGGCGCGACGCTTTCCGCGACCTTGCGATAAACCTCGTGCTGTTCTTCTTCCGACGGCATGTCGGAACGGTTGATGTAAAGGAATTCCGTCCGGTAAAGACCGATGCCTTCCGCGCCATTTTCTCTCACCGAAGCCAACTCGCTCGGCAATTCAATATTGGCCGAGAGCACAATGTGCCGGCCATCGCGCGTCGTTGATTTTGTTTCGCGTAGCTCGACGAGCGCCTCCACCACGCGTTCCTTTTTCGCTTCCAGCTCATCGTAGTCGCGCAGCGTTTCCGGCGTCGGATTCTGAATAAGGAGTCCGTTGTAGCCATCGATCAACACCTCGTCGCCTGTTTCGAGCCTTTCCGAAATGTCGTGCAGCCCGACGACGGTGGGAATTCTTAGCGAACGCGCCATGATGGCGGTATGTGAAGTGCGACTGCCAAGGTCGGTCGCCATCCCGAGGACGCGGTGGCGATCCATCGTAGCGGTGTCGGACGGTGTAAGATTGTGCGCCACCAAAATATGCGGCTCGCTTACGGCCAAAAACGCCTTGGGCGTTTTGCCCTGTAGATTCCGAATCACGCGCCGCGTCACGTCCTGGATGTCGACCGCGCGCTCGCGCAGATAGGGATCGTCGATTTTGCTCAGGGTATCGGCGTAACGCCTGGATACTTCCTGAAAAATATATTCCACATTGCAGTGATCCGCTTCGAGTTTGCGTAAAACTTCATCGATCAAGGTGCGATCTTCCACCACGAGTAAATGCGCATCGAAAACGCTCGCATCCTTGGCCCCGATCGCTTCCGCGATGCTTTGTTGCATCTCGAGAATTTGCGCGCGCGTTTGCATGAGCGCGGATTCGAAACGTGCGATTTCTTTGGGAACCTGCGCCGGTTCGATTCCGTAACGCGCCACGTCGTCCACTTCGTCGCGTACGACATGTGTGCGTCCACGCACGATGCCAGGAGAAACTCCAACACCTCGAAAACGAATTTCCTGTTCGGTGCGCTCCTTACTCATCTGGCTGGGAGAGTAGCGCAAATGTCAAGAAGAGGCACGAGAGGCATTTTTGTCTGCTTGGGCAGGAGCGATTGACTCAATCGCCCGTGGGACGAATCGAGGCGAACTCGGCGGGCGATTGAGTCAATCGCCCCTACCTGTTAACGACGACGTTCTCTAATCCTCGTTGAAGCCAGCCTTGATCAACTCCTCGATGTCGTGCATCGCCTTGTCCGCATCCTCGCCTTCACAGCGAATATGCAATTTGGAACCCTGCCCTGCGGCCAGCATCATCAAACCCATGATGCTTTTGCCATTAACCTCCTCGCCTTCTTTATCGACCCACACTTCACAACGAAACCGCGTCGCGATGCGGACGAACATGGCCGCAGGCCGCGCGTGCAACCCGAGACGATTCACGATCGGGATATCTTTTTCTACTTTTCGCCCCTGGTCAGCTCCAGCGCTCTTGCGATTCAAAAGGCCCATCAACTTTTTTCCATTAACTCCAGCAATTTTGTGTTGAATTCCAAGTGCGCTGTTTCGCCCCAGCCCTTTCAACTTTTGATCCATCGCCGCCACTTCGATCAAACGCGCGATATCGCGGCCCGGCCGCACAGGGATTGTGACGTGCGGCACTTGCAGTTCCAGGATTTCGTAAAATTCCTGATCAAGCCCAATTCTATCCACCTCTTCCAGCTCCTGCCAGTCCTTTAATGTGACAACCAGGTCAAGACGCTTTTCCGTTCGAATCGAACCGATGCCGAAAACGGGAACGACATTGATGATGCCGATGCCGCGCACTTCCATGTGATAACGCGTCAGCTCGGGCGAGGTCGCCATCAGCTCGCGGCCTTCGAGCGATTTGATGCGCGTGACATCGTCGGAGACGAGACTGTAGCCGCGCTCGATCAATCCCAGCACACATTCACTTTTCCCGACGCCGCTCTCGCCGCGAATGAGAACGCCAACGCCGAGAATGTCGACCATGCTGCCGAACTCGGTCACCGTCGGAGCAAAATCCAGTTCCAGCGCAATGGTCGCGGCATTGATGAATTTCATCGTGATCATCGGGGTCCGAAAAACGGCGATCCCCGTTTCGTCCGCCACTTCGAGCAATTCCGGTGCGAGATGAAATCCGCGTGATACGACGAGACACGGAATCTTCTGTGCGCAAAGCGAGCGGAAACGTTGCCGCCGCAGCCTCGGCGACAAACTTTTCAGATACGACTGCTCCGCCGCGCCGAGAACCTGCACGCGTTTCTCGGCGAAATAAGTGTAGAAGCCCGAGAGCGCCAAACCGGGGCGATTGATTGTCGGCTCACGAATCTTGCGATTGAAACCGACACGTTTGCCTTCGAGTTTGAGTTGCAGCCCTTCGGCATGCGCGTTGTAAAAGGTTTCGACCGAAACGATCGGAACATTCCTCCTGTGATCGCTACTGGAAGTAATTGTCTGGATCGTCATCGCCGGGGCTTTCCGCGCGTTTCAGTAATATCGCGGGAGCAGTTGGAATTCCAGAACGCATTCTCTCTTCTTCCTCTTACTCATTCTCTTGCTCTGGCTCCTGCTCGATCCAGTTCAATTACGGGGAGGAGCAAGAGCAGGAGCAGGAGAATGAGCAAGAAAATCAGCCTGCGGCGGGTTCGATGAGGCCAAAATCCCCGGTCTTATTCCGGCGATACAGAACATTCACGCGGGAGCTTTGCGCATTACGAAAAACCAAAAACTGCCGATGCGACATCTCTAATTGCAGCACCGCTTCATCCACGTACATCGGCTTCACCGGATAACGTTCCGTCCGCACGATCGGATGTTGCGGATGTTCTTCATGTTCCACCGGCTCGGGATGCAGCACCTGCTCTTCGAGATGTTCCACGACACCTTTGCGCGGCCGATGCTTGCGCATGAGACGCGTCTTATATTTGCGCATCTGGCGCGCCACCTTGTCCGCGACCTGATCGATCGCCGCGTACATGTCGTCACATTCTTCGCACGCTTCGATCGTGATGTGATTCGAGCAAACCAGAACGACCTCCGCGGAATGCCGATATTTTTCTACTTCGAGGATGACGTGCGCCTCGATGATCTTGGGATAATCAAGATGCAGGCTCTCGATCTTTTTTGTGACGTGATCGTTGATCGCGGCGGTGATCTGCAAATGCCGACCAGTGATTTTAACCGGTGGATGAGCGTTCGTTGTTAGCACACGATTCTCCTTTCTCTCTCACATGCGGAAACGTTCGCCAAGGTAAAGCTGGCGGCTGATAGGATCGTTGATCAGAAAATCTTTTGTCCCTTCGCTCTCGACGCGTCCTTCAAAAATCAAATACGCGCGATCGACGATGGAAAGCGTCTCGCGCACGTTGTGATCCGTGATCATGATCGCCAGCCCGGATTTGCGCAGGTTGACGATGATTTGCTGCACATCATAAACCGCGATGGGATCGACGCCGCTGAATGGCTCGTCGAGCATGAGCAGTTTCGGCTCCGTCACAAGCGAACGGGCAATCGTCAGCCTTCGTTTTTCGCCGCCGCTTAAAGTCAGCGCCTGATTTTTCGCGATGCGCTCGATCCCAAACTGATGCAACAACTCGTCACAACGATTCCGCCGTTCCACCTTGCTCAGCTTTAACGTCTGCAAAATGGCCATGATATTTTGCTCAACGGTCATCTTCCGGAAGATTGATTCCTCCTGCGGCAGATAGCCCATGCCAAGCCGCGCGCGTCTATGCATCGGATAATTCGTTACATCCGTCCCGGAGAAAACAACGCCGCCGCTATTTGGCCTAACGAGTCCAACGATCATGTAAAAGCTCGTCGTCTTGCCCGCGCCATTGGGGCCGAGCAATCCCACAATTTCGCCGCTACGCACGTTGATATTGATTCCATTAACAACGGCGCGGCCGCCGTAAATTTTCACAAGGTCTTCGGTGACCAGAACATCTCTGACCACGGGGGACTTTCGCGCTGGTGAAACCGGCGAAGATGCCGGCAATGTTCCGCTCGTCATTTCTTGGGAGTTTCCGTGGGCGAAGCTGAAGGTGCGGCCGAATCCGAGGCAGATGGTGATGGCGAGGGTGACGGTTCCTGCCGGATTTCGGTGCGGCTGGGTCCGTGCGTCGTCAGTTGACCCTCTTGATTCAAGATCATCACGGTATCGGGACGGGTGGCGATATGCATATTTGTTCCCTGCTGGACGCGCGGGTTTCCTGTTAACTGTATGATTCCGTCACTTGTCGTGTAAATCGCATTGTCCGACAAGCCGATCGATTGTTGCGGAGGGCCGCCCTTTGGGTCCGCTCGATTGCGCACGACGGCGACGTGACCGTCCGCCACAGCTTTTTCCAATCCCTTGTCTTCTTTGGCGATGTAAGCCGTTAACTTTTCCGATTGCATGGCGAAACGCGGGTCGTTCACTTTCACGTTGCCGGTAAATTTTCCGATATTTTTTCCAGAATCAAAGAAAGCATCGTCCGCGTAAATTTCCGTGGTGATTGGCTGGGTCGGATGAGAAAAATCAAACTTCTCGGCGGGGGCGCCGGCCTTTGTTTTTTCTGCCGCGGGCGAAGCGGAGGGTTTGGGTGATGCTTCCTTTGCTGGTTGCTGGGCAAAAAGGGAAACGCTCGTCATCCCGCAAACAACCGCGACGCTCGCCCTAACGAATCTCATTATTTTCCTTTCGGCATCAGTTCGGCCTGTCCGGTGATAACCATCTTCACGTTTCCCGACATTGTGCCCTGGCGTGCGACCGTGTCGAACTGCATCGTATCGCCGGCAAGTTCAAAATCCGTCCGCCGAACCGTCGATCGCTCTTTTGAGCTGATGACTTTGGTTTTCAAATCGAGAATCGAATCGCTCATTCGAATCCGCAAATCTGGTTTTTGTTGTGCATTGTAAGTGGTCAGGTTCAGATCGCGCATCTGCATATGATCGACATCGAGACGCTTCGCGATCCCCGCTTCGAAGCGATTCTGCAAGTAACCGCGCCTATCGTAATCAGGCAGGACGAGACCTTTTGCTTCATGGCCAACAGGAAGCGGAACGCTGTCTTCCTCTTTCTGTTCTGCGGTTTCCGCCCCCTTCTTCAGGCTCTTCTTTCCTCTGCCCGCGCCGGGAGCGGTCGAGCCAAGGGCACAAATGAGAGCCAAGACAAGGAGCGCGCGTCCGGTGCGAACGCGACCGCTACGAAACGGTAGCATGAATAGCTTTTAACATGCGAAGGTGCTTCGGCAACTGCTTTAGCGGAATCTGATTCGGCCCGTCGGAAAGCGCGCCCGCCGGATTTTCGTGCACCTCGAGAAAAACTCCGTCGCAACCTGCAGCAACAGCGGCACGTGCGAGGACCGGAGCTAATTCACCGTCCCCCGATGTTGCATCGCCGGCGCCGCCGGGTCGCTGCACCGAATGCGTCGCATCGAAAATCACGCGATAGCCGGCTTGTCGCATCCAATGAAGCGAACGCATATCGGCCACGAGATTGTTGTAGCCAAAAGTGGTGCCGCGTTCGGTGAAGAAAAACTTTTCGTTGCCAAAGGCTGTGAGTTTCTCCGCGATATTGCGCACATCCCACGGCGCAAGGAATTGCCCTTTCTTCACGTTGATGACGCGGCCGGTCTCGGCGGCGGCGCGCAGCAGGTCTGTTTGCCGGCAGAGAAACGCCGGTATCTGCAACACATCTATTTTTTCTCCGGCAATCTCGGCTTCGCGCGGAGAATGAACATCTGTCGTCACCGGAATTTTCAGGTCTTTTCCAATCCCGGCCAGCAACTTGCAGCCGTCCACCACGCCGATTCCGCGATAAGATCGCACCGATGTGCGATTCGCCTTGTCGTAGGAAGCTTTGAAAATGAAGGAAACAGATTCCTTTGCGCAAATTTCCGCGATCCGCCGCGCCATGCGCCAGACGAATTTCTCCGACTCGATTACGCACGGGCCGAGAATAAACGCGAGGTCCTTCCCTCCGATGGCCACTTGCCCAATGCGAAGCGCTTTCGATTTAGCCATCTCTAAACTGTAGCGGCGGTCTGCGACCGTCGCATTTTGTTTCCGCGCACCAGATCCGCAATCGCGAATGGCGCGTAGAGCAGCACGAAAAAGAAAATCGCGACCAGATTCATCTGCAAAATGTAGAGCGGCCGCCAGTCAGATAATATGCTGAGCAACGATGCCGCCTCCGGTTTGTGCAAAAGAAAACCGTAGTTCACGCCAGTCACCTGATCTACTACGAGCGCCACCACCAAATAAATCTCCGACCACAACAACGTGCGCCAGACGGATGTAAGCGTCGGCCGAAATTTTCGGCTGAGCATTAAATAGATAATGCCGGCCACGATCGCGCCGTGATCGAGAAAGAAAGTGAAGAACCGGAAATCCGGAAATCCGAATTGCAAGTTCGGCGTGAAAATCGCCTGAAGACTGCCGCCAATTCCCCAGAAGTACGCGACTTCGAGCCAGCGCCTTCGATTTTCTTTCAGCAAAGCGATGACAACCGCGATCATCGTCCAATCGCACAGCTGCATCGGCAACATTTCGCGCCAATCGATATAACCGTCTCGCCAACGATAAACGACGTAACCAACGTAATTACAGATCAAGAACGTGATCAGCAAAAAGCGGATTGTTCGATCGAGCAGGACTGAGTTCGTGCGACGAAACGCGATCGCAAAAAAAATCGGAAGGCCGAGCGTCAAAGTAATCGCGCAAAGATGCGCCGGGCCGAATTGCTCTAGCGGCGGTGCCTCATTCATCGCGTGTTGTCATTTCGAGCGGAGGCAGGGGCGATTGACCTCAATCGCCCGCGGGCGGCTCGGTGAACCGCCCCTACCTGACAGTGGCTTCCGCCTCCATTCTCCTTCGGCGCGGTGGGCGACTTCGCTCGACATGACAGATGTGAGCCTACCGAATCACCCAAAGATTGCAGGGAATCACATCCGTCACCCACGCGGTTTGCGCCGGCAATTTCTTCTCCGTGCCGGGTTGCGGAAGAATCGGGACCGCGAGCAAATCCGCTTCCACCGCCTGCACAAAATCAGAGGCGGCATATGAGGTGTTACCACGAACACAGCGCGCCTCGATTGGGACTTCGGTCCGACCAGCGGCGAGGATGAACTCCTCCAGCGCTGCTTCTTCCTCCTCGAGGGTGCGGGCAGGCGTGTGCGGGTCCAAAGTTTTGGCGCGGCGAGAGGCGCGCGCTTCGTCAAAAGTCGTGTAAACGCGAATCGCGTAAAGACGTTCGCAATGTTCGCGCTGGGCAAGATGAAGCACCATGCGAAAAGCGCGTTCTCCCTGCTCCGAATAGTCGGCGACGAACACTATTTTCTTCATCCGCTTCGGCTCATGTTCGGGATGGATAAAAAGCATGATGGAACAGTCTGCATCGCGCACCAGGCGCCGGGCCACATTTCCGAGGAACGGCCGCAGAATCACCTGCTTTTCCAAAGCGCCGGCCACGATGAGATCAATGTTATTGGCAGCAGCGGCCCGAAGAATCGCCGTCGCAGGTTCGCCTTCCTGATAATGAATTTTGGTGTCCGCCGGAAGAGCGAGTTGCGTCAAAGCGCCGCTAAATTTCCTGGTCGTTTCCTCGTTACATTGGCCGACGTAAATCAAACTCAGATCGGCATCGAACCGGTTGCGGATCCGTTTCCCTTCTGCGAGGACCTGGACAAAACGCGGCGAAAAGGTGCTGGCCACCGCGATGGAGCGATATGAAATTTTGGAGCTCATAAACGCGCAGTTAATGTGAAGCGTTGCGCAGATTGGGCAAATCCCTCCTCTTTTTCTCTTCCTCTTCCTCTCCCTCTTCATCTTAATCTGTCGCGCTCATTCACCGATTCAGATTGAGAGGAAGCGGAGGAAGAGGAAGAGTTTAAGCAAAAGACCTTGCGCTTTTCATTTGCGCTTTCCTCTGCGAATCTCACGCCCATGCGACGACGCGCAATTTATCCCGGCAGCTTTGATCCCGTGACGAATGGCCACCTCGATGTCATTGAGCGAGCCCGCAAACTTTTCGACGAAGTCGTTGTGGCGGTCGCGCATAACGACCAGAAACAACCGTTCTTCACTTTGGAGGAGCGTCTCGACCTTTTGCGGAAAGCCATTGGCGATCGCGACCACGTACGAGTAGAGCCGCTCGATGGCTTGCTGGTTGATTTTGCCATCGCGCAGAAGTCCACCGCCGTCATTCGTGGACTGCGCGCTATTTCCGATTTCGAATTTGAGTTTCAAATGGCGCTGATGAATCGCAAGCTGGAAGCTAGCGTCGAAACGATTTTCCTCATGCCGAAAGAGGAATACACGTATCTAAGCTCGCGGATCGTAAAAGAGATCGGGCGGCTCGGCGGCGATATCAGTCAGTTCGTGCCCGCTTGCGTTGCGGAAGCATTTGGAAAAAAATTGAAGCAGTAGGTTTCAGGGTTCGAAAAACTCGGAGCGCATCGGGAACCCTGAAATCCGAACCCTGAATCCTTTGTTTAATGAAAATTCATCTCAAACAGATCCCGGCAGAAGGATTGCACCTGGAGGGCGAAGAGGATTGCCCGATTCCCGAGCTTGCGACAGAAGGAATCCGCTGCGCCGGACCGTTGCGCTATAATTTGGATGTCGGCATTTCTTCGGGGGCGCTATGGGCCAACGGGACTTTAAAGCAGGCAGTCGAAGTAAGCTGCGTCGCCTGTCTGGAAAAATTTGTGTTCGAAATAAACGTGCCGGCTTTTGCACTGCACACGGAATTGCACGGCCCGGAAATGGTCGATCTGATGCCGTTTTTCCGCGAAGATGTGCTGCTGAATCTGCCGGCCTATCCGCGCTGCGATCGCGATGGCGGCCGCGTGTGCAAGGCGCCGGCCAAAATCTCTGCCGCGGAAGTTTCCGAGCGAAAGCCGGATTGGAGCGCGCTGGATCGGCTGAAGATCCGAGAATCGTAAAATCGAGATTCGTGAATCGTTGGACGGGCCGTACGCTCGATTCTCGATCACGATTTGTCTTTTCCCGATTTCCTGCTTTCCTAATGCGCTCGTATGGGAGTTCCAAAACGCAAAACCTCGAAGATGCGATTGCGCACGCGTAAGGCATCGCATCGCTGGCGCGCACCACAATTAAACAAATGCCCACAGTGCGGAAGCAGCGTCGCCTCCCACACGGCCTGCCCTTCGTGCGGTTATTACAAAGGCCGGCAAGTTCTTACTGTTGAGGCGAAGTAAGTGTAACTGCCGCCTTCGCTGGCGGCAGAGGCTGATTGCACTTCATAGGACTGCCGTCGGCGACGGCGGCAGCTACATCTATATTTTCGTTTTGCATTCGTTGAGGTAAATTCGCAAACTTCCCGCCTCGATGAGAATCGCGCTTGACGCTATGGGTGGCGATTTTGGTCCGCCAAATCTCGTTGCCGGCGCAGCGATGGCGCTGCGCGCCTATCCGTACATCACACAACTCTTTCTCGTTGGTGACGCGGCCAAGGTCGAAGCGGAACTCAAGAAACATGGCTGCACAGACGGGCGCATTGAAATTGTGCACGCGTCGCAGGTTGTGGAAATGAGCGATGCTGCCGTGGAAGCGGTGCGGCGAAAAAAAGATTCTTCGGTCAATCGCGCAGTCGATCTCGTCAAGCACGGAAAGGCGGATGCGATCGTCAGCGCGGGTCACACCGGCGCAGCCGTGGCGGCGACGGCGATCAAACTCCGCATGTTGCCTGGCGTGGAACGCCCGGGCATCGCCTCCCTTGTCCCGACTGAAACAAACGTTTTCGTCCTCATCGACGCTGGAGCGAATATCGACGCGCGTCCGATGCATCTCGTGCAATACGGAATCATGGGCGGAGTCTATTCGCGACACGTGCTCGGTTATGAAAATCCGACGGTCGGTCTGATGTCGATCGGCGGGGAGGACGCGAAAGGCAGTGGCCTGACGAAGGAAGTTTTTAAACTTCTCCGCGAAAGTTCTCTTAATTTCCGCGGCAATATCGAAGGCCACGATTTGTTCGAAGATCCGTGCGAAGTCGTTTTGTGCGACGGATTCGTCGGCAACGTTGTCTTGAAAACCTGCGAAGCGATCGCGCACGCAATTTTCACCTGGCTCAAGCATGAATTAAAGAAGAGCCCGACGCGCATGCTCGGCGCATCCATGGCAAAAGGGGCGTTCAAGGCGATTCACAAGAAAACAAATTGGGAAGATACCGGTGGCAGTCCGCTCCTGGGCGTGAATGGGATTTGCATCATCGCGCACGGCGCCAGCACGCCGCTCGCGATCCAAAATGCATTGCGCGTCGCAGCGGAGTCGATTGAACAACAGGTGAACCCGCATATCGTCGAGGAGATTCGCCGTTACAATGAAACGACAGCCCCGCTCGAGCCCGCGATCCACTAAACGCCGCACCGTTTCGATCATTGGCACCGGCAGTTACGTGCCGGAGAAAGTTCTCACCAACGCCGACCTCTCGCGCATCGTCGACACGAACGATGAGTGGATCACCACGCGCACGGGCATCAAGGAACGTCGCATCTCTGCGAAAGATGAATTCACCAGCGACATGGCGGCAAAGGCGGCGCTGAAAGCGATCGAGCAAGCCAAAATCAAAGCCAGTGAGATCGATCTGATTCTCGTCGCGACGGCCACACCCGACATGGTGTTTCCGGCGACAGCTTGTTTCGTGCAGACGAAAATCGGGGCACCGAAAGCCGCCTGCCTCGATGTCTCCGCGGCGTGTGCTGGCTTTCTCGTTGCCCTCGAGATCGCGCAACAGTTTATCACTTCGCACACTTACGAAACCGTTCTCGTAATTGGCGCGGAAAAATTGACCTCGATCACGAACTGGACGGATCGCAACACCTGCGTGCTCTTCGGCGATGGCGCTGGCGCTGCAATCCTTCGCCATCGCGAGGGCGGAGCGCACGGCATAATCAGCACCCATATTGGCAGCGATGGTCAATACGCCGACATTTTATTTATGCCCGGCGGCGGTTGCAAAACCCCCATCACGCGCGAAAACGCGAACGATCACTTGCAGACAATTCACATGTCGGGCAAGGAAGTTTACAAGCAGGCTGTCATCGCAATGATGAACGCTTCGAAGAAAGTGCTCGATCAAGCGGGCCTGACCATCGATGACATTTCCTGCATCATTCCGCATCAGGCTAATGTGCGGATTATTGAAGCGATCGCCGATCGGTTCAAAATTCCGATCGAGAAATTTTATGTAAATCTCGATCGCTACGGAAACACTTCCGCAGCGGCAGTTGCGATCGCTCTGGACGAAGCGAATCGCACGGGACGCATCAAGGCCGGCGATTACATTCTCATGGTCGTGTTCGGCGGGGGGTTAACGTGGGCGAGCACGGTGATCGAATGGTAGCGCCTGGACTGCGCGGTTACCGATTCCTTGTCATGTCGAGCGAAGGAACAGCTTGCCCGCCGCGGCGGGAGACATCTCTTGCTACTACTCGACCGCTGCAAATAATAAGAGATTCCTCGACTTCGCTCGGAATGACAAAATGCTAATCGAAACACACGCACACCTCGACTATCCGGACTTCGCAAACGATTTCGGCGACGTGCTTCAACGCGCGAATGACGCCGGCGTCACGCGCATCATCACAATCGGCACATCAGTCGAAAGCAGTAAGCGCGCGGTCGCTCTTGCCGAAAAATATCCGAACATTTTCGCCGTAATTGGAGTTCATCCCACTTACGCAGAGGAAGCGGAAGAAGATGTCATTGCGCCGCTTCGCGAGCTCGCAAAAAGTCCGCGCGTCGTCGCGATCGGCGAAACCGGCTTGGACTATCATCGATTGCCGAGCGTCGAATTATCCAAAGAACGCACAACGCAAGTTTTCGCGAAGGCGTTGCAAACTTCGACTGAAGACGAAATCGAAGCCGACATTCACGACGGCGCTTACAAATCCAAACAAGCGAGCTTGTTTGAGCAGCAACTCGATCTCGCAACGGAGCTTGGCCTGAACGTCGTCATCCACCAGCGCGATGCGTGGGACGACACGCTCGAAATCATGAAGCCGTACGCCGGAAAGGTACGCGGCGTTTTTCATTGTTTTGGCGGACCGCGCGAACAAGCCGACGAAGTGCTCGCACTGGACCATCTCGTTTCCTTCACCGGCATTGTTACCTTCAAGAACGGCGCGGACGTTCGCGAAGTCGCGGCACAAATCCCACTTTGGAAATTCATGGTGGAAACAGATTGCCCCTATCTGGCGCCGGTACCGTTTCGCGGGAAACGTTGCGAACCGTGGCACACGCGTTTGGTTGCAGAATCGATTGCGACTGCGCGCGGTTTGCCCTTGCAGGAAATCGCGGAAGCCACTACAGAAACCGCGGAAAAATTTTTCCGGTTCAAATGATGAAAGGTGGAACGCGTTCTCCGAACGCGTTGTTAAAAATATGCGGCTGGGCCGCCAAACTAGCATCGAGCTCAGAGAGCTCGATCCACCTTTGCATTCTGGCGAGTCTTCTTCTATTGCTCAGTTCCTGCGTCGCGCCCGACACAACGCATCGCATCGTCATCAGCATTCCGGAACAAAAGATGGCCGTGCTGGATAAAGGAATTCCCGTCGCGACTTATCCGGTCTCAACTTCGAAATTTGGCGTCGGCGACAACCGCGGGAGCTGGGGAACGCCGCTGGGCAAACTCGAAGTCGCATCAAAGATCGGAACGGGTTATCCGCTCGGAACGGTTTTTAAGGATCGCCGGCCCACCGGTGAAATTATTCAACCGGATGCACCTGGCCGCGATCCGATCGTAACCCGCATTCTTTGGTTGCGCGGTTTGGAACCGCAAAATCAAAATGCTTACGGTCGCTACATTTACATTCACGGGACGCCCGAAGAACGAAACATCGGATCGCCGGTAAGTTACGGCTGTGTTCGGATGCGATCGCGCGACGTCATGCAACTGTTCGACACGATCGGCATTGGTGCGGAAGTGGCAATCGTGGATACGACTCTGCACAAAGTTGTTCCGGCGATTCTGCCGCCGGGTGGTCGTGTCGCGTTGATGAACGAACCTTTCGCCGGCGCGATTGCTCGTTAGGCTGTAGCGGCCCCGCTCTGCCGGGGCGACACGAAGACCACGGCGACACAGCGCCGTGGTTACAATATTCAAGGCAACTTTCCGAGATGCTTTTGCGCGGTCGTGCGTGAAAGCAATTCCAGATCGGCGTCGACCATGATCTGAACCAGTTCCTTGAATCGGACCTTCGGTTCCCAACCGAGAATCTTTTTTGCCTTCGCGGGATTGCCGATCAGCAAATCGACTTCGGCGGGCCGCTCGTAACGTTCATCGTGCTTGACGTATTCCTTCCAGTCGAGATCGACATGGGCAAAGGCCGCTTCCGCAAACTCGCGCACGGTGTGCGTTTCGTTTGTGGCCAGGAGGAAATCGTCGCCCTCCCCGTGCTGCAGGATCATCCACATGCCTTCGACGTACTCCGGCGCGTAGCCCCAGTCGCGTTTTGCCTCCAGATTGCCGAGAAACAGTTCGTGTTGCAGACCATGTTTAATCGCAGCAACGGCACGCGAAATCTTGCGCGTCACAAATGTTTCGCCGCGGCGCGGACTTTCGTGATTGAATAATATGCCGTTGCTTGCGCAGAGGCCGTAGCTTTCGCGGTAGTTGACGGTGGCCCAATACGAAAAAACCTTGGCGACGCCATATGGACTACGCGGCCAAAAGGGAGTTTTCTCCGTCTGCGGAACCTCCTGGGCCTTGCCAAACATTTCGCTGCTTGATGCCTGGTAAAAACGACAACGCAAGTCGGCTTCGCGGATCGCTTCGAGAATCCGGATCGTCCCGACACCCGTGACGTCGGATGTGTATTCTGGAATGTCGAAACTCACGCGGACGTGGCTTTGCGCGCCGAGATGATAGATCTCGTCCGGCTTGAGTTGGTAAAGCAGCTTCACCAGATTCACCGAATCTGCCAGATCGCCGAAATGCAGAAACATCTTCACGCCGTTTATGTGCGGATCAGCGTAAAGATGATCGATGCGTGAAGTGTTAAATGTGCTGGCGCGCCGAATGATCCCATGAACTTCGTAGCCCTTCTCCAGCAGCAGATCGGCAAGATAACTTCCATCCTGTCCGGTGATGCCAGTGATGAGCGCTTTCTTCATAAAGTGGGGCAAGTTTTCAACTTGCCCGCCAACAAACCGCAGGTTGAAAACTTGCGCTACTATTAATCCGACTAACTCAGTGCTAAAACTTTTTCGTTAAACTGACGTAAACGAAACGGCCGGTCGGGTCGTAGAGGAAGCCGGGGTATTTGATGCGCGAGCCCGCCGCTTCTGGCGGGTCCTGTCCAAACACATCATTGCAGCCTAAAACAATGGTGGTTCCATTCAGCCATCGCTTCCAACTTGAGCAACCAAAGCTGGCGGTTGAACCGTTCGTCGTCGCCGGCGCGGCTTGCTTGCCATCCAACGCGGACGATAAAACGGCTTCTGGAACAAAATTAAAAGTGTAGGAAGCGCGGACGTCGAACATCCAGGTCTGCGACACCCAGTGCGAAAATGGAAGACCAGTCGAATTGCGAAAAAGCGTTTCGTGAAACCCGTCAAGGTAATATGCCGTCACATCCATCCCAAAACCGTTCCAGGCCCAGTCCAATCTGGAGTTGCCTTTCCATCTCAAGGCCCCGGTGTTCGAGAGGAACGTGCCAGCGCGCAACTCCTGTTCTGGGGTGTCAGGCGTTTCCGCGAACTGGAGGGACTCCAGGTAGGTGACCTGCGTGTCGGAGGTAAACGTGCCGATGCGGGTCTGGAGTTGATAAGCCAGTCCGAAATCCGCCCCGATCGCTTTCCGTGAGCCGGCGTTTTCAAATGCGTACTCCACGAATGTGATCTCGTGCGTAAGCGGGTCCCGAGTTACCCGCTCCAAGGGCAACGATTGTCCTGCTGCGTTTCGATCGATCACGTTTTGCGCGTCCGGAATAAATGCCCGGCTCGTGCTTTCGATGTCCCACAAATCCACGGTGAGGGTGAGACCGGGCACGAATTTCGGTGTGAAAACAAATCCGCCGCTGAATGAACGAGAATCTTCCGGCTGCAAGTTCGGGTTGCTTCGCGTGATAAAGGAGAAGTCTCCGGCAGGCATATTTAAGACCGGGTCTTGAACGCTTTCGGTATTGATTCCCTGAATTGGGCTGCCGAAAAGTTCGATCAGGGAGGGCTCATGAAATCCCTCACCCCACGTCGCACGCACGGTGAAAGATTCATCGAACGGTTGCCAGCGCATGCCGACCTTCGGAACGAGGACGTTGGTGTCGTTATTGCGGAAAGCCTCAAATCTGCCCGCGGCCGTGAACTCGAGGGAGCGAATGCCCGGCACCGGGTTGGCTTCACTG
This sequence comes from uncultured Verrucomicrobiae bacterium, assembly GCA_963803315.1. GTDB lineage: Bacteria > Verrucomicrobiota > Verrucomicrobiia > Chthoniobacterales > UBA10450 > JBBQFI01. The sequence continues at coordinate 110,470 of CAWDLY010000011.1, forward strand.
ACAACGGGCACAGAAACTTCGGCGTAAAACGCGTAAGTTTTTCTTCCGGCATTGGTGGCGAAACCGCTTGCTCCTCCCACTGTATCGCCTGCGATTGCCAAGTCATCCGGGGCCTGCTTAAGAGTTTCGCGGCGAAACTGTCCTCCGAAAGCGAGGCCGACACCTCCTGCCGGCAATTTGAAAAGCGAAGTCGTATAAACATTCAGGTCGAACGTCGTTAGTTTTGAAATGTTGAAGTCCCGCTCGACGACGCCCGCAAAATCGGCCGGCGGAAAATTTGACGCAATGGGGCGGCGGTAATCGCCAAACGGATTGTAGGGAGTTGTCGTACCAATAAACTGCGACGAGGTCGGGTCGAAGATCGGATCGGCCGCGTTTAAAATACGGTTAAAACGGGAAACCGAAATGTTAGAGGCGGCGGTATTGTTTTTGATCTGGCTGTAGCGAAACCCGGCATCGTAGCCCCAGCTCCCGTCGAAAAGTTTGTCGCCCTTGATCCCGAGAGTGGAGAAAAGGGCATCGGTCTCGTTTTTATCGATACTGTTGCCAAATTCAAACAGCCGGGCGCGCGTTCCACCAGATATAATCTGCTGAAATGGATTAAACGGATTAAAGGCGCCGACCGGAACGCCAGTCTCCGAATAGGAGGGTCCGCTCACGATCGGGCCGGGCGCGTGCGGCGGGATTGCGAGCGCGATGACTCCGGGATTTTGGAAGAAACCGGTTCCCCCAGGAATTCGGTCGTAGCGTGTCTTTGTATTTTGGTAGAAAAAATCGGCGTAACCCACAAGCTGCTCACCGCAAATCTTGCGGGTAGCATTAAAAAACCCTCCATAGCGTTCCGACTCCGGAAGAGCCCCATTCAATTGATTTGGATCAAATACAGAGGAAGGACGCCTTGTGTAGGTGTAGTCAGAGGCGGGACTATTCCCGTTCGTTAGGAACGGCGCATGACCGAAAAAATTCGGCGCGTCCGGTATCTGGCCCGGCGATACGCCTGCCGCCAGCACGGCGTCGCGGGAAAGTTGCAAATTGAGCGGGCTCGCATCCCGGGAAACGACTGGTCCGGTAAAGCCGCGATCCTGACCTAAAATACTATTGCGATGGTAAAAGTTCAGCGTGCCGATAACTGAAGTCTTATCGTCTCCTGCCCCGAAAATGACGGAGGCAGAATATTCGCCGGAATCTTTGTCCAGGGTATTGCCGTAAGAGGTGGTGATCTCCGCGCCACGATAATCTCGCCGGAATTTGATGTTCACCACGCCGGCCACGGCATCGGCTCCGTAGATACTCGAAGCGCTATCTTTCAGAATCTCGATGCTATCGAGCGCCGCTTTCGGGATGGAATTCAGGTCGACAAATGTCACTCCACTGGTGGGAAACGCGCCTGCCGGAAAAGGAGCGAGTCGCCGGCCATCAAGAAGAACAAGGGTGCTGCTGGCATCAAAACCACGCAATGCGATGGAGGAAGCGCCGCCGAAAGGAGTGCCTGCGTTGTTAACGGGCGAAATTCCGGCAAATCCATCGCTGGGGAGGCGACGGAGCAGCTCTGCCGCGGTGCGTTCGCCGGCCTTTTCGATTTGCTCACGGTCGATTTCCTGAACCGGATTGGGCCCGACTTCTTCGGCGGTTGGAATATGCGAGCCGGTGACGATGACGCGCTCGGCTTCAGCCGCATTCTCGGAAGAATCTTGTGCAAATGCGATTGGACTGGCCGCGAAAAAAAGCGAGGCGCTTGCAACCGCGCGCCGGAAGAGTAATCGCTTGAGCATGGCTCCTTTCCATTGCTCCTAAGGGATTCCCGCGCGGGCGCTGCAAAAAAATGATCACAACCTCGGAAACGGCTGTTGCGCTTGTTTTAGGATCGCTTCGTAGCGCGGATCTTTGCGTAAAGGATCCAGGACCGGATTATACTTGAGCATCCCATAGTGCTCTCCGCCCGGGGTCTGCACCAACCGCGTGAAAGTTTGCAGCGCCCGCTCATTTTCTCCCGCATAAAGATAGAAGTAGGCCAGCCGTTTTAGCAGCCCGACGTTGGCGAGCGCGTCTTCCGAGACCGGATGTCGCGCGACTGATTCCTCGCATAAGTGAATTGCCTCCGCTTTCTTCCCGAGCAGCATCTTAAGATTAGCCAGGTCCTCTTTGAGCGATCCTTCTTCTTCCCGGCCTACTGGCTGCCTTAATCGGTCCTCGATCCGCTGCTCCGCCGTGCGGGCCGCTTCCTGGTCGAAGGAAAAACCAATCACGAAACCCAGTTGCAGCTCCTTGTCCCAATAATCGTCTTGTAGCTCTCGATTCCTGGCCATTTCTCCAACCAGCCTGCGGCATTCTTCGTAGTCCCGTTTCCAAAAAGCACGATGAAAAAGCATGACCGGGTCGGCCCGGCCTTCAGTCGCCAGTTCTTCCATGATTTTGTTTCCAGCTTCCACCTCGCCTCGCATCCGCAGTGACAACATTTCTGCCCGGCGGAGACTCCTGGCCATCCGGGGAAAAAGTTTTGCCATGCGTCCGCGAATGCGATCAGCCTCATCCCACCAACGCAACGCCACAGCCGCCTCCGCCGCGTTATCGTAACTCGCCAGTTCCTGCGGGTTCAGTTCTGTGGTTCGCTGAAACTGGGCGAAGGCTTCCTGCCAGCGCCCAAAACGACGATATAACAGAGCACGGGTAAGAGTAACTTCCGCGTTATTCGGCAAGGTCTTGGCGGCTTGTTCTAGAGTAGCTAGCGCTCGTTCGAAATCGTAATAGCCATAGTAAATAACACGCGACTGCGCATGATAGGTCTCTCCTGCTTCCGGTGCGATGCGTTGCGCCTCTTTCAAAGCTGTTTCCGCGCGGGTGCGATACTCCCGGTTCGTTGGATCACTATTTCTGAACAGTTGAATGTTAGCTTCCGTCAGCGCGCAGTAAGCTGCGGCGAAATTGGGATCGCGCGCGACCGCTTGTTCCAATAACTGCACGGCGCGGGTGTAGTCATCCCGGAACTGCTCGTGCGTTTCCTCCATATCCGGAGTCTCCATCAAAGAGCGCGCACGGATGTAGCTCTCGAAGGCGGCGATATCCTTCGTCGGCCTGCTCGCCAGCTCTGTGCTTTCGCGCGGCGATAACTTTGCGCCGAGCTGGTTCGTGATCCGTTGTGCGATTTCAGTTTGGAAGCTAAGAACATCAGCCAGATTGCCATCGTAAGTCTCGGCCCAGGCGTGTGTGTCGGTGCGGGCCTCTATGAGCTCAACAGTCACATGGATGTGGTTGGCTTCGCGCTGGACGCTTCCTTCCACGATGAAGTTAACACCCAACTCATCCGCGATCTGCTTCAGGTTCCGCACCGTTCCCGGCTTGTAACGCATCACACTGGAGCGGCTAATTACTTTCAGCTCGGCCAGTTTGGCGAGATTGAGGAGGACTTCGCGATGGACGCCGCCGGCAAAGACAGCATTTTCTTCTCCGTTACTCAGGTTCTCAAAGGGAAGCACCGCCACGCTCTTCTCTCGCTGCGCAGCCGCATTGGCCGCCGCTTGCCGGACTAACTCGACATGATGCTGCCAACCCCAAAGCCCGATCCCTGCACTCAGAAACAGGATCGCAATTGCGGTCGCGGCTGCGACAATGCGACGCCGCCTAACGAGTCGTTGTCGCCGCAATTTTCGCGGCAAGGCAGCATTGCCGGCTTCGGTCATTGTAGAGACTGACGACGCGCACGCGCACGCCATGCTTTACTTCTACGTCGCCGAGATCGTGAAGTTGCGTCCTCCATTCCGCGTACTGCGCGAGGTCATCGGCTGCGCGCGCCGAAAGCAGGATATGTCCCGCATCACCGCAGTCCATCACGCGCTGCGCCATATTCACGCCCGCGCCCGCGAGATTTTGTTTCTCGTTCACATCTTGCACCAGGTCGACTGGGCCGCTGTGAATTCCCATGCGCAGCGGCAGGTCGCTTCTTCCGCGCAAAGCACGACCGATCGCCACGGCGCAACGCACCGGCGCATCGGGACTGGTGAAGAAAGCGAGCACCATTCCATCGCCGGTCGGGATTCGGACGAGCTTCTCTTCCGCTTCCGCCGCGCGAAACTGTCCCGTCTCGCGCACGATCCGATTCAGTTCCTGTAAGCGTTCGCGCTGCTCATTGGTCAGAAGCTTCGAATAACCGACAATGTCGATGAACAGCACATGCGCGATCTCGAGATGCGGATCTTGAACCGTTTCCGACGACATAGGTCTCCCCAATAACAACGGTTTTTGCCGGGCCGTGCTGCATTTTGACGGACTTGGCAGTGACGGCGGCGCTTGTTATAAGAGGAGCGTGCAAACCCTCCCGGCGGCGAGCGACGATCGCATGGACATCTTCTCTGCCACGCGATGGAGCGTCATCATTGCCGCCAGGGAAACGCAAGCTGACGCAGAAAACTCAGAGGCTGCACTGACGCAGCTTTGCCAGATCTATTGGCCGCCTCTCTATGCATACGCGCGCGGGCGTGGCTATTCCGTGCACGATGCCCAAGACCTGACTCAAAGTTTTTTTGCCTACGCGCTGGTCCGCAAAATCTACAAACAAGCCGATCGCCAGAAAGGAAAGTTCCGCTCGTTTCTTCTCACTTCGTTCAAGAATTTTCTTAACGACGCGCACGACCGAGCGGCAACAATAAAGCGCGGCGGCGGCCGCGAATTTATTCCGCTCGACGAAGTGAGATTGAATTCCACTGAATGTCTCTTTCAAACTCATTCCTCCTCCGGCGCAGATGTCGCAAATGAAGACCGTCTTTTCGAACGCAGTTGGGCGGAGACACTGATCGCGACAACTCTGGAGCGTTTAGCTGCCTCCTACAGGGCGGAGAAGAAGGAGCGTCTTTTCGAGCAGCTCAAGAGTTTCCTTACTGTCGGCGCCACGCCACTTCCAACTTATGCCGATCTTGCCGGGCGCCTTGCCATCGCGGAGTCGACCTTGCGCAGTCACGTCACGCGTCTGCGCGCGCGTTATCGCGAAGTCTTGCGCGCCGAAATCCGAAGCACTGTAAATACGGACGCGGAAGTGGACGAAGAACTAAGGGAGTTACTCCGTGTGCTTTCGAATGCCTAACGGTGAGCATGGATATGATGTCGGGCATTCTCGCTTCCGCGTCTTCCTGTGTTGTCTGTGGAGAACACTCGGCTGCGGGGAAACATGCGTCCTCTGTCTCCTCCGCGCCGGATTCAATGGAGACCAGGCATCAGCCGATCCCGCGCGTTTCGGCGATTTCGAAATCGAGCGCCGCGATGATGGCTCCTTGTCGGAACTGGGACGCGGGGCGATGGGCGTGACCTATCGCGCGCACGACGGCGTGCTGAATCGGACCGTTGCCCTCAAGGTCATCGAAGCGTCGAAGTCGCAGGCGGTGCGGGAGCGTTTTCTACGCGAAGCCCGCACCGCGGCGGCATTGAGACATCCGAACATCGCCGGAGTTTTTCAGTTCGGCGCTTCCGCCGACGGCGCGCGCTGCTACTGCGCGATGGAGCTGGTCGAAGGCGAAACAC